>JBGPIA010000054.1:0-2570 GCA_041484665.1 Candidatus Krumholzibacteriia bacterium | reverse complement strand
CGTCCGGTATCGGTACGCGTAGCCGCAGCCGGTGAGGGTCAGCAGCCCCGCGGCGATTCCCGTCCACCTCGTCCAGCGCATCATCCCACCCTATCGGATCCATGCGATCGGCCGGCGGCCCGCGCCTTCCTCGCGCGCCGGACGCGCCCGGAGCTCGGGATTGCCGGCGGCCACCTGGTACGCCCAGTCGAACTCCACGCGCGGCGGGCCGCTGCTTCCGGGGACGAACTGGCTCAGCCGGAACTTGGCGAAGTGGTTGTCCCGGGTCCAGACCACGTAGCAGTGTCCCATGATCAGCTCCACGGAGCCGCTCGGCGACCAGCCGCCATTCGGCGCGAAGTCTACGGCATCCAGCGTGCTGGCGTACCCGGCGTCCTGGATGTCGGTCTGAAAGTCGGGGACGAACATCTGGAAGATCGAGCCGTTGTAGCCGAAGAAGACGTCGGTCTCGGCATCGTCCCAGGGACGCACCACCTCCGACGAGAAATCCCAGCCGGCCAGCGCCGGGCTGGTCAGGTAGTCGGAGAGCCTGGCCGCCAATCCCTCGGGCCGTGGGGTGTCGAAGACCGTCTGGTAGCTCAGGTCGCTCTCGTTGCCCGCGCGATCGTAGGCGGCCACGGCGTAGTACGCGGTGACGCCATTGGACAGACCGGAGATCGTGAACGTCGTGCCGCTGGTGCTGCCGATGCGCGTGTACGGGCAGGCCGAGCCGCTGGCGCACGGCGCCTGGTAGATGCGGTAGCCGGCCACGTCGGACTCGGTGTTACCCAGCCAGTTCAGGTAGACCGTCTGGTCGCCGGTGACGCTGTAGAACCCGCGGGGCGCCGCCGGCGGGCTCAGATCCCGCGGGGCGGTCTCGTCATCGCAGCCGCTGAGTCCGGCGACCGCGGCGATCAGTAGTAGCCATGAACCTCGCATGGGATTGCCTCCGATCGATGTCCTTGAACGTGCGACGGGTCAATGGACCGAAGGGCAAGCGACATGCCAGACGTGCGACGACCTCCGCTGCGCGGAAGGGAGCGGCCATCCGGCTGCGGGCGAATGGGTTCGGCGCTCGGGTCAGCACGCCCTCCGGGCGCCTGGATGGGCCGTGAGCGTGCGCGCGGGACGCAGGTGTGGGGGCGGCGCGACACCGCGGGGGGAAAAATGAGGACACCGGCCAAAAGACCCGCGGCCAAAGCCGGAACATCCCCCAGTGCTTGGCTGAGCCGCGATTGACCGGTGTCCTGAATCCCTGCGTGGCAGGAAAGGTCTTTCGGTGAAATCTCCAGGCTAGCCGGTCGTTCAGGCAGGTGCGTAGTCGAGATGTTCGGGGCTCGTACCCTCGTCCTGTGCCCGAACGTTACCGGCTAGCCCAGATGCTGCGATTGGCTTCGTGTTGCTCTGCTGGAGGTCCCCCCCTCCGGCCAGACGCTAGTGCACCCGATGTGCCACGGAATGGCGGGTGATGAAGAATCACCCGAGTACGTTGAACGCCATCGCCTTGCGGGGCGTGGCGCCATCGATCCGCGCGGGGCGGAAAGGGTCCCTGCGGGCGGTGAATAGGAAACAAAAATGCGAACCCCACGCCCGGTCACGTAAGTGGCGGAGGAGCGTGGGGTTCGCTATCAAGGTTCTTTATGATCGACGTGACAAGATAATGACGGATTTCAAGGCCCGGGGAGGGCTTCAGGCGCCGCGGCGGCGCTCGATCTTCAGCGTGCGGACCTTGGCGAGCAGCGTCGGGTAGCTGAGGCCCAGCTCGCGCGCCGCCCGTGCCTTGTTCCATCGCACGCGCTCCAGCGCCTCGGCGATCATCCGGCGCTCGAGCAACGCCACGTTCGAACGCAGCGCCCGACCCACGGTCCGCTCGGGATCGGCGGTCGCACCGGAACGCAGCTCCTCGGGCAGCAGCGCCAGGCCGAGCGTGTCGCCCTCGTCGGCGAGCACGACCATCCGCTTGACCGCCTTCTCCAGCTCCCGCACGTTGCCGCGCCATTCGTGGTTGAGGAAGACGCGCAGCACCTCGGGGGCAAATCCCTTGAGCGACTTCTCCATCTGGCGAGAGAAGACGGTCAGGAAGTGCTGGGCCAGGACCGGGATGTCCTCGCGCCGCTCGCGCAGGGCCGGCACGCGCACGGTGATGTCGTTGAGGCGGTAGAAGAGATCCTCGAGGAACCGTCCGTCCTTGATGCGCTCGCGCAGATCGCAGCCGGTCGCGCAGATCACGCGCGCGTTCACGCTGCGGTTGCGGGTGGCGCCGACCGGCCGGATCTCGCCGCGGTCGAGCACGTGCAGGAGCTTCGCCTGCACCGACTCGGGCACCTTCTCGATCTCGTCCAGGAAGATCGTGCCGCCGTCGGCCTCCTCGAACAATCCGGTCTTGTCGCGCATGGCGCCGGTGAAGGCGCCGTGCACGTAGCCGAACAGCTCGCTCTCCAGCAGCTGCTCGGGCAGCGCCGCGCAGTTCACCTGCACGAACGGGTGGTCGCGACGGTTCGACATCTCGTGCACGACCTGCGCCAGCAAGCCCTTGCCGGTGCCGGTCTCGCCCATGAACAGCACGGTCGCCGAGCTGTCGCCCACCTTGG
>JBGPIA010000053.1:0-2757 GCA_041484665.1 Candidatus Krumholzibacteriia bacterium | reverse complement strand
CCGGGCAGATGACCCGGATCTGGTTCTGGGGCATCTTGAGCGCATCGGCCAGCCCGCCGCGGAGCACGTGAGGCGCCTGATGCGTGGCCCACACCGTGAGCCCGCCGCTCGCGAAGTCGGGCGCGGCCAGCACCGCGCGTGTCTCCATGGGAATGCCGGAGAGCCGCTGGCTGTTCATGCGCTGCTTGACCACCCGGTGCGCCTTCGCAAACGCGGCGTCGGGATCCCCCGCCTTGATCGTGTTGGTGTGCTCGATATTCTTCGGCGCGTCGTCGAAGAGCTGCGGCGCGCCAGCGGCCATCGCAGTGAAGGCGTCGGCCACCGCGGGCAGCGGCTCCCAGTCCACCTCGACCAGGGCGGCGGCATCGGCGGCGGCCTCGGCGGAGGTGCCGATCACCGCGGCCACCGGCTCGCCCACGTAGCGCACGCGCTCCACCGAGAGCGGGTAGTGCTGACGGCCGAGCTTGACCTCGCCGGCGGCGCCGCCCTCGGCGGAGGCGGTCGCGATAGGGATCGGCGCGCAGTGCGGCTTGAGGTCCTGGCCGGTCACCACCGCCACCACCCCCGGGCACTTCTGCGCGGCGGTCGTCTTGATGCCGCGGACCTTGGCGTGCGCGTGCGGGCTCCGCACGAAGGCCACGTGCTGCATGCCGGGCATCGCGATGTCGCCGACGTACTGCGACGTGCCCGTGATCAGCCGCGGGTCCTCCTTGCGCTTGACGTGTGCTCCCAGGAGCTTGGATGCCATGACGCGATCTCCTTTAGATGAAGCGGCAGACTTCGTCGAACGGCAGCCGGGGGGCCCGGGGGGCGACCTTAGCAGCGTCGCCGTAGCCGAGATTGCACAGGAAGTTGGACCTGACACGGCTGTCCGGGAAGAACTCCGCGTCCACCTTCGCGTTGTCGAAGCCGGACATCCCGCCGCAGTCGAGTCCGAGCGCCCGCGCCGCCAGCATCAGATAGGCCCCCTGCAGGCTGCCGTTGCGGAAGGCGGTGGCCGCGATCAGCTCGGGCTTGCCCACGTAGTTCGCGCGCATGTCGGCGGTGGGGAACAGCCGCGGGAGCTGCTCGTAGAACTCGAGAGCGTGACCGACGATGGCGGTGACCGGCGCCTGCATGGTCTTGTCCACGTTGCCCGGGCTGAGGCAGGGCCGCAGCCGCTCCTTGGCCTCGCGCGTCGTCACGAACAGCAGGCGCATGGGGCTGCAGTTGGCGCTGGTCGGCCCGAGGCAGGCCAGCTCGTATACCTGGCGCAGCAGCGCGTCGGGCACCGGCCGGTCGAGCCAGGCGCGATGCGTGCGGGCCTTGCGGAAGATCAGGTCGAGGCCTTCGTCGCTGAGCATGCACGGAGTATCCCGGCACCGCCGCGTGGCGTCAAGCCGGACGCCGCCCGCCCCGTATCTCGGCGGCTACAGCGGGCGGATCGTTGCCCGATGCGGCGGGCACACGCTATAGTCCAGGCGTCCCAGAACGACAGGGCAGAGCGGCATGACCCTCCAGCGTCGGGCAACGGTGTACGTGGGCGCGCACGAGCGCGTCCCCTCGCCTGGTGTTTGCGAAGCTGGATCCCGGGAGGCCCCGAAGCCTCGCCTCCTCGATCGGATGCGGGAGGCCCTGCGACTCCGGCGCTATAGCCCCCGCACGGAAGAGGCCTACACCGCGTGGGCCCGGCGGTACATCCTGTTCCACGGCAAGCGTCATCCCGCGGCACTGGGCGCTCCCGAGGTCACCGGCTTTCTCACCTCCCTAGCGGTCGAGGGCCGGGTCGCCGCGTTCACCCAGAACCAAGCTCTCAGCGCGCTCCTGTTCCTCTACCGCGACGTGCTGGAGATCGATCTGCCGTGGCTCGACGGCATCGTGCGCGCCCGGCGCCCGCAGCGCCTGCCGGTAGTACTGACCCGGGACGAGGTGCGCGCGGTGCTCCAGCAGCTCGAGGGCGTGCCGCGACTCATGGCCTGCTTGCTCTACGGGGCGGGCCTGCGCGTGCTCGAGTGCTGTCGGCTTCGAATCCAGGATGTGGACCTGGCGACAAATCAGCTCCTCGTCCGCGGGGGCAAGGGCGACAAGGACCGCATCACCATGCTGCCCGCGATGGCCAAGGCCGACCTCGTCCGGCACCTGGCCGGGGTCCGGACGCAGCACAAGGAGGACCTGGCCACGGGAACCGGCTGGGTGGAGCTGCCCATGGCGCTGGCCCGGAAGTACCCACACGCCGGCCGCGAGTGGGTCTGGCAGTGGGTCTTCCCCGCGACCCGGACATATTCCGATCGGGGCACGGGGCAGCGCCGGAGACATCACCTGCATGAGTCGGTCCTGCAGCGGGCCGTCAAGCAGGCGGTCTGGCGAGCCGGCGTCCCCAAGCGGGCCAGCCCGCACACCCTCCGGCACTCCTTCGCGACCCACCTGCTCGAGGACGGCCACGATATCCGCACCGTCCAGGAGCTGCTGGGCCACCGGGACGTGAACACGACCATGATCTACACGCACGTCCTCAACCGTGGTCCGGGCGGCGTCCGGAGTCCCGCCGACCGAATGTTCGGCGCATGACCCGCCCCGCCCTGCAGCCAGAACTTTTAGGGCTCCGGGATAGACTGCTAGGGCTCGCCGGCTATCCCGGCATCGGGAAACCCCCCAAATGGGGCTAACCACCGAAGATGGAAGGAGAACGCAGGAGCGATGAGCACGACCACCGTCGGGATATGCTGCAGACCGTCGCAGCCCTTGTCCCAATACGCGGCGGGATACACAGGTCTGTCT
>JBGPIA010000052.1:0-3315 GCA_041484665.1 Candidatus Krumholzibacteriia bacterium | reverse complement strand
CTCTCGCTTGACGTGGTGGCATAGGCTGCCCCACAAGGGCACACCGCGGTCAACGCCGCAGAGAGGAGAGGCCAGCCATGGACCATCTTGGCATCGACGTGCACAAGAAGGAAAGCCAATTTCGTATCCTGGCGGAGGGGGGGCGAGCTGATCGAGCAACGGATCCGCACCGAGCCCGAGCGCTTCGCGGCCGTGCTCGCGGAGCGGCCCCGGGCGCGCATCGTGCTCGAGGCCTCGACCGACAGCGAGTGGGTCGCGCGCTGCGTGGAGGGGTTGGGCCACGAGGGCATCGTCGCCGATCCCAACTTCGCGCCCATGTACGCGACCCGCACGCGCAAGGTGACGACCGACCGGCGAGATGCCCGCGCGCTGGCGGACGCCTGCCTGCTTGGTGCCTATCGCCCGGCGCATCGGCTCTCCGATCCCCAGCGGCATGTGCGCGGCCGCCTGACCGTCCGTGACGCCGTGGTCCGGACGGGGACACGCTCTATCGCCCTGATCCGCGCTCTCCTCCGCCAGCAGGGCTACCGCGTGCCCTCCGGCAGTGCCGAGGCGTGGGTGCAGCGGGTCGCCACCCTGACGCTGCCGGGCCAGCTGCGTTCCACGATCGCGCCTCTGCTCGCGATCCTGCGCCACCTCAACGCCCAGCTCGCGTACTCCGACCAGGCCCTCGAGCAGCTCGCCGCCCACGATGCGCGCGTCCAGCGTCTGCGCACCGTCCCCAGCATCGGCCCGGTCACCGCCACCGCGTTCGTCGCCACCCTCGATGATGTCCAGCGCGTCCGCCACGCCCACCAGGTCGAGGCGTACCTCGGCCTCGTGCCGCGCGAGCGCAGCTCGGGCGAGACGCAGCGCCGCGCTCCGCGGCAAGCAGGTCGCCGTCGTCGCGCTGGCCCGCCGGGTGGCGGGCATCCTCTATGCGCTCCTCCGGGATGGCAGCGTGTACGAGCCCCGCCCCGCTCAGTCTCCTGGACCGGTCGCCACGGTTCCCGCGTGAGTGACTGGACCGTACGGTGAGCGTCCTGGGTGACATGCGGCCTCCCCTGCGGGCCCCTGCGAACCGGCCGCGCCCTTCGGAGACTCCCCAGCTGAGATTGGGTCCCGCAGACGCAGGTGGCGGCCCTTCCGAAACAGCATCCGGCAGACTACGTCTGAATTGAGCCCTTGGTCGGGTACTACCGCGAGGGTCCGGGCGGCGGTGGCGGCGGCGATCCTGCAGGCGGAGGTGGAACGCCCGGCGGGAGCGGTGGTGGCGGAGCGCCCGACGAGGTGTACGCCGGCTGCGAGCCCCGCGTGACCGGCACCTGATTGCCCTTTGCGTACATGCACTGCACATACGCGTTGTCGTAGCGCCTCTGCACCGACACACGGGCACCGTAAGCATTGCCGGCGCCCACAGCCGTCCCTCCGAGGACTCCGACGCCTGCGCCCACGGCCGCACCGGTGGCCGGACTGCCAGCGGCGGCACCGATGGCGGCGCCGAGCCCGGCGCCCACCGCCGTGCCGACCGCCGCGCCTGTCACGGTGCTGGCCGCACCGGCCTGGTTGGGCGTCGTGCCGGTCTGCTGCAGCGCCCATTGCCGACACACGGTGTCATCGGCCTGGAACTGTTCGAAGTTCCTCCCGGTGCCCGGGAGCACTAGGACGCTCGGCCCTGCAGGCACCGTCGCGCAGGCTGTCAGTAGAAGACAGGTGGCGATCGGTAGAACGGCCCTTTTCGCCCTCACGGATTCCTCGGCGGGACCCGAACCCACGCCTCAGGGCAGCTTTGGACCTGCGGGTAATACTCTTGGGCGCTCGGGCAGTAATACCAGTCGATCGGGGGCGCCGAAGGAGGTGCCGGTGCCTGCTGCACGTACACCTGCGGCTGCTCCACGACAATCCGCCCTGGCGGGTAGTAGTACGGAGGCGGATACCCATAGTAAGGATACGGCGGACCCCACCAGTAAGGATGCGGCGGACCCCACCAGAACCCGGGCCCTACGCCGATGAAGACTCCACCACGTCCGTGATGCTGAGCATAACTCGGTGCGGCAGGAAGGACCAGAAAACCGAGGGCCAATCCGGCGATCAGCAGCCATATCAATGCTGGCCTTTTCATATCAGCCTCCTTGACGAACGCTTGCCAGTCACATCCAGTGTACGACCAAGAATGCTTTCGCGCTACCTCTAGGAGAATCCTCGGGGCGCGAGTCTGAAGGCGTTGGCGAACCTGTTCCCAAAGATCTGGTAGCCAATCACGAACATCAGTTCCAGGGCCCCGGCCTCCGAGAACTGCATGCGCAAGTGCCGAATACACGGGTCCGAGACGTGGCCCTCGGCCCGCGTGACCTCCTCGGCGAAGGCGAGCGCCGCCCGTTCCCGCTCGCTGAACAGCGGGCAGTCCTCGTAGGCGTCAAGGGCATCGAGCTTCTCCGCGGGGACTCCTGCCTTCACGCCGACGGCGTGACGGATATCCCCCCAGTACGACGCCCTGTGCAGGCGGGCGACTTGCAACCGGAGGAGGGTCCGGAGACGGGCAGTGTTCGTGCTGCTGCGGCTCGCGCCCTCCAGCGTTGGGAATGAGGAGGAGTGCAGTCCGAGAGATTCGAGGTGCTCTCGCGACTTCAGCAAGTGCACGCGACCCCTGTAAGACGCGGTGCCGGATGTAGTACCCGGTGAGCGCGTTCTGGTCATGGCGCGAGGCCGAGTGGACGACCTGCTATCAGACCTGCATAGCCGACTGCTTCAAGCAGAAGCAAGACTGCGAGCCAGCGAGGAGCTCGATCACAGAAGAGGAAGCGACAGAAACTCCTCATCCGAACCGATCACTCACTTGCCCTCACTCTAGCGGGCTGAATCCCACTCCTCAAGTGGATCTTGGTCCAATAGGCGGGGCCCGACCCTCTCCCCTCCTAGGGGGAGAGGGTTTCGTGTCTCAACCCCGCCTTCGTCTGTAGAATCTCCCGCATGGCCCCGACACGCTGGCTCGAGGCGCGGGCCCCCCGCGGCATGGTTGCCTCGCCGCACGCGCTGGCCTCCGCCTCGGGCGTGGCGACCCTTCGCGCGGGCGGCAATGCGCTCGACGCCGCCATCGCCGCGGCCGCCACCATCGCCGTCGTCTACCCGCACATGAACGGCGTGGGCGGCGACAACTTCTGGCTGATCTACGACGCGACGTCGTCGCGGCTCACCGCCCTCTGCGGCGCCGGGCGCTCGGCCCGCACGGCCTCGATCGAGTGGTACGCGGCGCGCGGGATCCGTGAGGCCATCCCGGCGCGCGGCGGGCCGGCCGCGCTGACGGTGCCAGGCGTGGTGGACGGCTGGTGGCAGGCG
>JBGPIA010000051.1:0-3386 GCA_041484665.1 Candidatus Krumholzibacteriia bacterium | reverse complement strand
CTGCGAATGTTGGCCTCGATGATGTGCGGGTCATCACAACGGATCTCGACGAACAGCACCTGGAAGCCGGCGCTCTCGCAGCGCGCGCGCACCATCGCGCGGCGCACGCGCGTGCTGTTGGTGGCGTCGTAGATCGCGACCTGCCCGTCGTCCGAAAGCCACGCCACCATGTCTTCGAGCGCCACCATCGCAACCAACCGGCGCGCCTCTTCGCCCCGCGGGTTGTAGGGATCGAAGAAGCTGTGCGGAACGTGGGCGCCGACGCGCGCGCGCCGGTACTCGCCGACGTTGAAGACGCGGGTACGGTAGCCGAGCCACGACAGGTAGCGCTCGATGCGGCGCGCGGTGTAGCTCTTTCCGCGCGCCGGCAGGCCGACCATCACCACGGCGAGCTTGGGGCTGTCAGGAGCGATCTGCACTGAGGCGACCGTCCTCGTTCGAGCGGACCTTGCAGATGCCGCGCTGGCCGGGCGGGAGGAGGCAGCGATGGCCGCAGACATAGCACCGCACCCGGTCTCCGGGGAGTCGCTCGAAGATCTCCCCCTCGCGGGCCTTCAGGATCTCGGCCTTGGCACGCTGAGGATCCCGCCGCAGCAACTCATCCAGTCGTTGGAGCTCGTTCGTGACCCAGGCTGGGTGCATCCGGGGCTGCGGGAGCTTCGCCGCCTTCTCGATTGTCGCCTGCTCGCCACGGAGACCCTCGAGCGTGGTTTCAATCGTCCGCAGCTCAGCGCTCGAACGGTCGGCGAGTCGGCCCCCGTCGCAAGAAAGCGCACGAGGTGGGTGGCTTGTCGTTCGAGGCGCTCAATCGTGTCACTCGAGGGTTGCCCCGTGAGAGCAGATCCTGGACGCCCGGTCGGCTCGGCCTTTGTCCTTCCTATGCGCCCACCCCGTCGGACGTCAAGACGAAATACCGAGGGTGGCCTCAGTGCTTGTCGACTTCCGTATCGAGGATGACCTGAGCGAGGTGCGCTCTGCGCTCCGCCTCGCGCCGCTGCCGCTCCCTGACCTGGGCGATCGCGAGCCCGAGCGCATGCAGCACCATCTCCGCCTGGGGCACCGAGAGCGTCGTGGCACAACTGCCGATACCAGGCTCGCCGATCCGAAGCTCGACATCCTCGCCGGGTGCGGCGACGTGTACGGGGGCATCTGGTCTCATCGTGTCGATTCGCATCGTGTCTCTCCTCGGTCGGTGGGTGGTGCCACGTGGCCCCCTCTCCTCTGTTCTCGGGATCGCGGCCCGCGTCGCGGAAGGCCTGCGGAAATTTGCCGTGGAGCAAGAGACCCCACTGCAGGGGCCCGCCGCTGGTATGAAAAGTCATCTGGAGGGTGCCGTCGCGCCTTTCCATGCGGATGGTCTGGTACTTCGTTGCGTAGTCGCCAAAGCGCGTCATCAGACTCGATCCCCCTCGCCCGACGTGGACTCGCCCTTCCGTTGGCGAGCGGCCCGCTCGCCGTGATCGTGCCCGCGCCGCCGGCGATACGGACGCCCGGGGGCGACAAGGCGAGCCCCAGAGCCGTGATCGCTCTCGGGCCCTGCGCCATCCTCCGCCGCCGCGAAACCGCGGTCAAGAGGATAGATGTCGCCGAGGATCAGGGCGTTCCACCCCTCGGTGAGCCGCTCACCCACGATCTCCAAGAACGCCTGACCGGCGGGCAGGGGCTCCTGCAGCGAGGGACAGCTGTCGCCCGGCAGATCCTCCGGGAGGTGTTGGTCGGCGGGCGGACCTTCACGCCGCGGTGCGACGGAAATAGCCGTTACTACGAGTTCGCCGGTCAAGCATCCCTCTCGGGAATGCTCGCCGGCGTACTGACTACCGACTGGATGGTGACCCCAGCGGGATCCGCGCTGGTCGGAACGCTTCCGCTCAAGGGGGAGATTGCCGCGTAGGAGCCCGCCCCGCCACCGTGATCTCCTCGGGCAGGAACAGGCCCCGCTCCGGGTGCGGCGGCCAGGTCCCGCCTACCCCGAGGGTCTTGAACCTCGCCCTGACCCCGGGGCTGCTGCTCCCGCGTGAGATCGCGCCCGCCTCGACGCTCCACTGGTTCCAGATGGAAGTCCTCGCGGAGGAGCGGAACTACCAAGGGCTCGTGCGCCTATGCGGTGGCGCCGCGCGCCGGCTCGGCTGGACAGGGCCGCTCGGGTCCAGTACCGTTCGGGGAGAGGCCGACACGTGAAGCCAGCGGGCGAGAACCATCGGCTGGGCCGCCGCGAGCTCCTGCAGCGTGGGGCGCTCGCGGGCCTCGGGATGAGCATGCTGCCGCTGCGGGCCTCGGCCCAGCCGGCGGGGCCGCGGGTGCGGCGCTACGCGACGCTCGGCCGCACCGGGCTGCGGGTGTCCGACATCTCCTTCGGCGGGAGCCGCCTGGGCGCTGGGGAGGGCGACGTCGTCCGGCACGCCCTCGACCGCGGCATCAACTACTTCGACACCGCGGACAGCTACCACGGGGGCGAGTCGGAGACGGTCATCGGCGACGCGCTGCGCGGCAAGCGCGACCGGGTCCACATCGCATCCAAGGTCATGGCGGGGGCGGGCGACCGGCGCGACGCGATGATGCGCACGCTGGAGCAGAGCCTGCGGCGGCTGCGCACGGACTACGTCGACGTTTACTTCAACCACGCCGTCAACGACGTCGAGCGGCTGAAGAACCCCGAGTGGCACGAGTTCACCGCGCGCGCCAAGCGCGAGGGGAAGATCCGCTTCGTGGGCATGTCGGGCCACGCCGGTCGGCTGATCCCCTGCCTGGACCACGCCCTCGACACGGACGCCGTGGACGTGGTGCTGGTCGGCTACAACTTCGGCCAGGACCCCGCCTTCCACCAGCAGTTCACGCGCACGTTCGACTTCATCGCCCGCCAGCCCGACCTGCCGCGAGTGCTGCAGAAGGCCCGGGCCAAGGGCGTCGGCGTCGTCGCCATGAAGACCCTCATGGGCGCGCGCCTCAACGACATGCGTCCGTTCGAGCGGGGCGGCGCCACCTTCGCCCAGGCGGCGTTTCGCTGGGTGCTCTCGAGCAAGAACGTGGACGCGCTCGTCATCTCGATGACGAGCCGGGAGAGCATCGACGAGTACCTCGGGGCCTCGGGCTGGCAGTCGGCGGCGGGTGAGGACCTGCCGCTGCTGCGGCGCTACGCGCGGATGAACGGTACCTCGTACTGCCGCCACGCGTGCCAGGACTGCCTGGCCGCCTGCCCGTACGGGGTGCCGATCGCCGACGTGCTGCGGGCCCGCATGTACGCGGTGGATTACGGCGACATGAGGCTCGCCCGCAGCGAGTACGCCATGCTCGGCGCCAGCGCCTCCCCGTGCCTGTCCTGCGCGGCCCAGCCGTGCCGGGGCGCCTGCGCGCACGGCCTGCCCGTCGAGCGGCTCCTGGCGCCGACG
>JBGPIA010000050.1:0-4496 GCA_041484665.1 Candidatus Krumholzibacteriia bacterium | reverse complement strand
CTTGCGCGCTCACCCACCGTGCGAACCTGCGCGAGACCAGATTGCGGCGCATCGCACCGCCGGATGATCGCCGGCGGCCGCCGGCGATAGTGACAGGCCGATCAGGCGGCGGCCGTCGCCTCCAGCGCGTCCG
Source organism: Candidatus Krumholzibacteriia bacterium (assembly GCA_041484665.1). Lineage (GTDB taxonomy): Bacteria > Krumholzibacteriota > Krumholzibacteriia > JAJRXK01 > JAJRXK01 > JBGPIA01. Next base: position 4,363 of record JBGPIA010000050.1, on the reverse strand, counting down.
CCTCGGCGCCCGTGGTCAGAACTTCACCGTCCGCAGGGGCGTCCAGCGCGCGCACGAAGCAGCGGACGTCGCCCAGGTGCTCGTAGGACTCCACGCGCGCGACGAGCCCGAGCTCGATCGGGTCGAGACCGAGCCATCCGAGCAGCGCGTCCGTGAGCAGCACGTACGCGCGCGATGTCGTCACCCCGTTCTTGAGCAACCGGTGGGCGAGGATGACGTCCACGCCGGCCACCTGGGCGCGGCCCCCGACCGCATGCCGGAGGAAGCGGCCGTGGTGGGCCACCATCTTCAGGTCCAGGCTCTCGACGCTCCGGCACGCGCTGCACGAGCACGACTCGTCGGCCGCCAGCTCCCGCTGGACCTCCTTGAAGGCCGCGAAGGCCGAGTGGAGGACGTTGAGGAGCCGGGCTGGGGGCAGGAGGGCGCCGTCCGGGCCTAGGGCGAAGACCGCGTCGCCTTCGACTTCCTGGATCTCCAACGGGGGCGAGAGCCGTCGCATGACGGCCTCCAGCAGGGTCCCGATGATCTGCGGCCCGTGCTCGAGCTCGGTCGCGGTGACGAAGGCCGTGAACCCCGAGATGTCGGCCAGGACCAGGACGCCGTCTTGGGTTTTCATGCCCATGAGACCCCGCAGGGCCCCGTCCGTGAAACAGGCCAGGGGCCGGGCCCCTCTGCTCCGGCCGCCGCGCACACCGCCCGACCGGGAGGCCGCCATGGACGAGTGTCCCCCGGATGTCCCGCCGCTCGCTGCTCCCCGCCCTCAGCGACACCGCCGGGGCCGTCGCGCTGGTCCCGCCCTCGCGTCCGCGTCAGACGCCGCCGTCCGCCGGGCTGGGCGGCATTGGCAGGAGCCCTTCCGCACTCGAACGCGTGGTGGCAACCGCCGGTGGCAACCGCGTCGTAAGTTCCCGCCGCAGCAGCTCTCGTACCCGCCCTCTCAAGGCTGAAACACGGGTTCGAATCCCGTTGGAGCCACGATCCCGCTCGATGAACGGCCCGTGGGGCAACGCTGCCCCGACGGCCCGCCCGTGGAGCCTGGCAGCCATCGTGTAGCGTCCATGTTTTCCCTATGGCCGCTTTGTGGTGTTCCGTCATTGATCGCTCGGCTCACGGGCTTGGCTTGATGTTCTGGTTCAGTCGAAACAGGTTTGTCGGATCGTATCTGGTCTTCAAGGCGACGAGGCGGTTGTAGTTGGCGGCGCCATAGCTGTTACGCACCAGCTCCTCGCCCTCCTCGCCGAGGCCCGCGAAGTTGAGATAGGCGCGGCCGCCGGAATGATGCTTCATGTCGCCCCAGAAGGCGCGCGACCAGGACAGGTTGCGCTCGTCGTCGGCCGGATTCTTCCAGATCGAATCGATACTCAGCATGTAGCGCATGTTGCGCTCGCCGAAGGCGGTCGCGTTGCCTGCCACCCGGCCGACGGCGCCGCCCAAATACCACACCGAGCAGAGCGTCAGGTCGGAGGGGCGATCAGCGGCGCGTGGCGCGATCTCGTCGATCATCCGGTCGTCCAGGTCGTTGAGATAGAGGGATTTGAAGTAGGCGCGATGAACTCCCTTAGGGAACAGCCCATCGTAGAGCTTCTGAACGCTGCAGTAGGGCATCCGGCTGCTGAAATCCAGCATCGGCGTGGCCAATTTGCGCAGCGGCCAGACGGCTTGTTCGCCCTCGTGCGCCGGGCCCGCCCAAACCCCGGCCAGGGCCATGACCCGCGCGCCCCATGTCTCCTCGGGATATTCCGGATCCGTGGGGATAGTGGAGAATTCGACCAGCGTTCCGCCGATCTCGTCGGGCGCGGTTGGCATGAAATCGCGCCAGCCCTTCATGACCTGGGTGGCGTCCTCGGCCCGGTAGATCGCACCCAGGAACATCACCTCCGGCCCGACCGGATGCAGCTGGAACTCGAACGAGGTGACGACGCCGAAATTGCCGCCGCCACCGCGCACGGCCCAGTAGAGATCGCTGTTCTCGGCCGCGCTGGCGGTGCGAAGCTGGCCGTCCGCGGTGACGATGTCGACCGACAGGACGTTGTCGAGGCTGAGGCCATGCTTGCCGCGCAGCCAGCCGAGGCCGCCGGCGAGCGTCAGCCCGCCCACACCCGTCGCCGAGACGAGGCCGCCCGGCGTCGCCAGGCCGTGAACCTGCGCCTCGCGGTCGAAATCGCCCCAGGTTGCGCCGCCTTGCACCCACGCCCGCCGCGCCTTGGGATCGACCCGGACCGCGTTCATCCGTGACAGATCGATCATGATGCCGCCGTCGCACGAACCGCTGCCCGCTGAGTTGTGGCCGCCGCACCGCACCGCAGTCAGAAGCCCGTTCTCGCGCGCGAAATTGACCGCGTGGACGGTATCGGCGGTGCCGTTGCAGCGGGCGATGAGCGCCGGCTTCTTGTCGAACATGCCGTTCCAGATGAGCCGCGCACCGTCATAGCCTTCGTCACCCGGTTGGAGCAGTTCGCCGCGCAGGTTGGCGCGCAACGCTTTTACGGCCGTTTCAAGACTTTGTCCGGACGACGCGCGTGCAGCGGCTTGTCGGTTTGTCATGCTTTGTCTCCCTTGCTAGCCGCGCGGCAACGCAGGCCGGCGCGGCAAATCCGAAATCATGACGGTTCAAGAATATGGTTGAGGCCATGCTTTCGTAAGAGGCAGAATGGACACTAACGGGGCAAATGTGACACCGCCCTGACCTGGGAGGACCGATGGCAAGATCCAAAGCGAAGTTGCCGCGCATCTGTCTGCTCGCCGCGGCGGAAACCTCTCCCGCGGTGCTCTATGGCCTCTATGACGTCCTGAGTACGGCAGGGGCGGTCTATTCCGAACTGACCAGCGGGAATCCGGCGGAGAAGATGCTCGACGTCAGGATCGTGGCCGCCACCACCGATCCGTTCCGCTGCTTCGGCGGTGTGATGGTCGAACCGCATGACGCCATCGACCGGGTAAATGAAACCGATGTCGCGATCGTTTGCGATATGTATACGCCGATCGACACGCCGCCGCGCGGGCGCTACGGGCGAGAGATCGATTGGCTGAACCGAATCTACGCCAAGGGCGCCATCCTCGGTTCCGTCTGCTCGGGCTCCCTGGTGCTCGCCGAGGCGGGCCTTCTGGACGGACTGCAGGCAGCCGGACATTGGGCCTACCGCGAATTGTTTCGTGAACATTATCCGAAGGTGAAGTTTCGCGTGGATTCGATCTTGAGCGTTGCCGGTGAGCAAGATCGGATCGTGACGGCGGGGGGCGTGACCGCCTGGCAGGAACTGGCGCTCTACCTGATTGCCCGGCTTTGCGGGCCCCAGCATGCGATCAGAACGGCCAAGATCCACATCCTGTCGGATCACTCGGACGGCCAGTTGCCCTTTGCCGTGATAACGCCGCGTGTGGGGAACACCGACGCCGTCATCGCCGACTGCCAACACTGGATAGCTGAGAATTACGCTTGCCAGAATCCTGTTGCCAGCATGATTGCTCATTCGGGCCTCAAGCCCCGCACCTTCGCCCGGCGGTTTCTGGCGGCGACCGGCTTTCATCCGGTGGACTATGTGCACGCGGTTCGCATGGAGGAGGCGAAACAACGCCTGGAAACCGATACCGTCAGCGTGGAGGAAATCGGCCACATCGTGGGCTATGAGGACCCCACCTTCTTTCGCCGCCTGTTCAAGCGCAAGGTCGGCCTGACCCTTGCGGCATACCGGCGAAAATTCTCCAAGATCACCGCGATGGGACATTCGGGGACGCAATACTCAATTCCGACGCCTCGGCGGCGAGATTTCGGATGACGGCCCATAGGATCAACCTGGCCGCCGCCCGGGTCGTCCGAGGAACCCCTTGACCCAGGCTAAACGAATTCCTACATTCTAGCTCGCCCCCGATTGCCCATCCGTTCAAGTCATCCACGGCCGGCGTGCTCGATGGGCATGAGCTTCTGGTTGGAGAAGATGGAGGCGGCGTTGGGGCCGCCCCATAGAAACTCACCCTGAACGGGGAGCCAGCCGGCCCGGCAATGCTGCCCCGCCAGCCCGCGCGTTGGAGTCCCGCAGCCATCCGGGTGACTTCCCCGAGGTTCTCAGATTGTGACTTCCCACCGGAAGTCGAGCAGCGGTCTACAGGCCGTTGCTAGCGCCCCCACGATTTGAACCAGCGACCAGCCACCGGCCGGGGAGGCTAGGCGACTCGGATAAGTCTGCGGAATTCCTGCTTCCAAAAGGTATCGTGGCCCGTTGGAGCCACCACTCGCAGATCGCGCGGAGCCGCTGCTCGCTCCTGCAGTTGCTCGAACCGCCACCATTGGCCGGCCCCGAGGAGAGGGAGATGCGCAAGCCGCCTCGGCTCCGGGTCACCCAGGCCGATCTGGATCTCCTCGCAG
>JBGPIA010000049.1:0-5456 GCA_041484665.1 Candidatus Krumholzibacteriia bacterium | reverse complement strand
GGTTGCACCAGATCCGTTTCCTGGCGGTCACCCCAGTGGCTCCCCGCGTGGTGGGGGTCTTGCGCGTCATCGCGTGGTGATGGGCCTGGCTGTCGTGGAAGTATACAACGGCCGCCCTGCAGGGGGTTGCACCGCTGCGTTTGCAATTGGCGCGTGATTTCCCAGCGGCTCGTTCGTCTCAGATGCACTCGGTCCCACCAGGGTCCCAACTGGGTTCCAACAGGGCGCGGCCTCTTGGAAGCGGCCCCTCGCCTGATCCAGCGGTGGCGGGACCGAATTGACCACCAGCGGGCCCCCGCCTGCGTGTCCGGGGTGGCCCCGAGGGCTTCGAGTCCCCCCCTCGGGAAGGCCCCCGCCGGCCGGCGGGTCCACCAGGAAGAGGTATCCATGCGCGCCCCTACTCGGAAGCACTCGCTCAGATTCGTCGGCTGCTTGGCCTTGCTCTTGGCCGGCCTGCTGCCGACCCCCACGTCAGCGCAGTGGGTCGCCAACGGCAACCCTGTCTGCGGAGCCACCGGAGACCAGAGCGACGTCAAGATCACCTCCGACGGCCTTGGAGGCGCGGCCATGGTCTGGGCCGACTACCGCTTTGGCCCGGTCCCCAGCATCTATGCGCAGCAAATCGACCGCACCGGCGCCGCGCTCTGGACAAGCGACGGCGTCGCCCTCTGCACCAGCACCGCTCTGGCGGGCGCTGCCTCGACGTGCATCGCGTACGACGGCGCTAGCTTCTTCTATTACGCGTGGGTCGACACACGAGGGGGCACGGGCAACAGCGACATCTTCGCCGCCCTCACCAATGGGCACGGCAGCGTCCAAACGACACCCAACGGCATGCCGCTCTGTAACGCCCCCGGGGACCAGAAGGGTGTGAAGTTGGTCTACTATCGCCCAGAGGACACGGCCTTTGCTACCTGGTCCGACGCCCGCAATGGAAACGACGACATCTTCATGCAGGGCTTCGTCCGCGATCAGATGTACGGCCCCGCCAACGGAGCTCCAGTGTACACCGGAGCTGGGATCCAGGCTGGCCCCGTCGTCTGCAGCGACGGGGGCAAGGGTGCCATCGTCGCTTGGCAAGATGATCGAAACGGGAACAATGACATCTACGTGCAGCGGATCGAACGGAATGGGGTACTGAGGTGGTCGGCCAGCGGGGTGCCGGTCTGCACCAACTCCGCGGCGCAGTTCGCACCGATCATCGTCAGTGACGGTGCCGGCGGCGCGATCGTCGCGTGGGAGGACAGGCGCAACACTTCGGCCCACACCGATCTCTACGCCCAGCACATCAATCACTCGGGCGCCATCCTGTGGGCTGTCGATGGCGTTCCGATTCGCGTCGCCGCCGATTTGCTGATCACCCCCAGAATGATCTCCGACGGACAGGGTGGAGCGATCCTGGCGTGGCAGGACTACCGCAACTTCTTCGCGTCGGGACCCGATATCTTCGCCCAGCGTGTCAACGGAAGCGGCAATCCGCTGTGGCTCGTCAACGGAGTCCCGGTGTGCACGGCTGCTTTCGCCCAAGCGAGTCCCGACCTGGCAACCGACGGAAGTGGTGGTGCGGTGATCGCCTGGCAGGACCTGCGCGTCCTGGGCGGCTCGTCCGACCTCTATGCGCAGCACCTCGATGGCTCCGGCGGCGCGTTGTGGGCGGCCAACGGGGTGGCCATCAGCAACGAGTCCCACAACCAGTTCAACCCGGTCCTCGCCGCGGATAGTGAACAGGGGACCATCATCGCCTTCCAGGACCAGCGCAATACGGGCTCGAGCAGCATTCATGACGTCTTCGCGACGCGCTTCGCCAACTCGGGATTGCTGGGACACCCGGAGCCGGTCCTGCTGTCCGTCACTGACGTGCCCGACGACAACGGCGGGGCCGTGCACGCCACGTTCCGCCAGGGGGACGGCGGTCCATTCACCGGCTTCCAGATCGAACGAGCGACCGCTCCCCCGGCATTCGTGCCCATCGCCTCGGTGGGCAGCGGTGGCGGACCCATCTTCAACATCGATGTCGCGACGACCGCCGACCAGGTCGACAACACCTTCCGGGTGGTCGCGACCACACCCCAGTTGCAGCAGTGCGTGTCGAACTCGATCACTGCCCAGTCGGTGAACAACCATGTCTGCCCCGGATCCGTGCTCTTCGACACAGCAAATGGGGCGAACCTGGCTTCGCCAGGCGCCCTGTACACCGCGCAGACGCTGCCTCAGAACTGGGGCGTGATGGCCGCATGGAGCCCCGCCCTGACCTCGGACTGGACGCTGCAGGCCTCCAGCACCAGCTTCGTCCCGTTCCCGAGCTGCTTCTCGAACGTGCTGGCGTCTGCGCCCCCGGCTTCCGTCACCTATCTGGCAGCCGACCTGCGGACGTCCTCCGGTATGGCCTATGGGATGTCGGCCCAGTCGGCGGTGCCCGGGGCGACGGGAGTCCTCCGGTGGATCACGGCGACGGACCTCTCCGCCGTGAATGGCTATGGCGGCAATGGATTCGACTGGAGCGGCAGGCTCGACACGGTTACCCCGATCAGGGTATTCCGAACCTACCTGTACGCAGGTACGAGAGAGGACGTGTACTACACCTCCAGCGCTCCGCAGCCGTCCCGGCTGCGTATCTTCCGGAACGCCGCCCCGGGGAACGCATGGTTCTCCCCAGGCGACGCGATCCTCGACGTTCTGGGAACGCCGGCTTCACCCGTCACGCCAGCCACGTTCGTCGTGCCAGCCACCGACTGGTACCTGCTGGTGGCGAGCATGTCGGCGAATCCCGTCTTCCCCGAAGATACCATCGAGTTGCGCAGCTGCGGCTGGCAGGTGTTGCCCACGCAGCAGTCGATCTTGAAACCGCCCATGAGCATCTCGGGTTTCCCGTGGACGGTCGAATTCCAGCAGCCCAGTGCCCGGAGCGGAGTGCTCGCCTGCCGGGTCGAGGCGCCGGGTTTAGGTCCAGCAAGCGTGAACGCGAGCACGCCGGGGCCGGATTGCGGCTTGACCGCACAGGCCAGTTGCTACGCTGAGTACGGCAAGGTCGGCGTGCTGACCGTCAACTGCACGCCCGGGGGGCTCGCGACAGGCACATACCGGGCTGCCGTCTTCCACGTGTACGCCAATCCGACCCCGATTCGCATGGAATGGGACGCGGGCCTGGGCACGATCGGCGTGGACGGCGCCCCGACAACGCGGAGCTTCACCGCGTTCGATCTCGTGGACGCCTGGGACGTCGTGCTCCAATCGGGCACGACCTACTACTTCGAGTTCGCCGCCACCGGCACGCTAAACGCGAAACTGTGCCTCAACAAGGGGACGGGTTGGGACGGGCGGACATCGGCTCCCGGTGATCCGCATCCAGAGGTCGAGACCAACGGATTTCCGTACGCGAGCTACGTCGCGACACGCACAGGACCCCACACGCTGTACGTCGTCAATGACAATGGCGGCTACGGAACCTACTCGTTCCGCGTCACGACGATCCCTCCTGGCGGCGCCGGCGCAGACACCCCCGGCGACGCCCTCGCCGCCATTCTCCACGGCCCGCCGCCTCCCGCGGCCTCTGGCGAGCGTGGCGCGGCCAAGGTTGCGACGCTGGCTTTCGTTGCGGACAGCTACGCAGGGGTCTCGGTCGTCGATGTCAGCGCGCCATCCACCCCCACCCTGGTAGGAGCGCTGGAAGGGTTTCAGGGCAACGCGGTCGACATTCGTATGAACGGAGACTGGGCGGTCGTGGCGGGTAACTCCAGGCTGTCCCTCGTCGACCTGCTCGGCTCCTTCGTCTACGAGACCTTCAGCATCGATGGACCCTTCGGCACGACTGGCGCCCGTTCCGCCGACATCGACGCCGCTGGCTATGTCGTCGCCGTGACGGCGACGTCGATTGCGTTGGTCGATTGGCGTGACCCGCAGTCGCCATCGTTGATCGACCAACTGAGCGATGTCACCGACCCGCGGAGCGTCGTGTTCGCCGCACCAGACGCCAGCCGTGCGTACGTTGCCGATTGGCTGGGCGGATTGCTGATCTTCGACACAAGCCGGACAGGACTCGGGCTGAGCGGCACCGTTCCATTGCCGGGAAATGCCACCGACGTGGAGGTCGCCAACCAGTACGCCTACGTCGCTTGCGGCGACGCCGGTCTGGCCATCGTCCGGCTGGACCCCTCGCCGGTATTGGTCGGCACCGTCGATACGCACGGCTTTGCTACCGGCGTGGCGGTCGACGGCTGGAAGGCCTACGTCACGAACGGGAGCGATGGGATCGCCATGTTCGACGTATCGAACCCAGCATCGCCGCAGGCGATGTCGTTCCTGGAAACGCCGGGAAGCGCCCACAGCGCGTTCGTGGCCAATGGACACGTGTTCGTCGCTGACGGTGGGGCGGGCTTGCTCGTGTTCAATCAGCCGGCCGTCGCCACTGGAGTACCGTCGCCCCAGCCGGAGCCCGCCTCCACACGACCGGTCGCCTACGCGCTGAGCGCCTATCCAAACCCGCTTGCGGGGCGCGCCACCTTGAGTTTGGCCACGCCCCGAGCTACGCCCGTCGTGCTGGACGTTTTCGACCTGGCTGGCCGGCGGGTCAAACGCGTGTTCGGCGGCGACGTGCAGCCTGGAGTGCACGCGTTCACCTGGGATGGCTCCGATGGCAACGGGCGTCGCGTCGCCGCTGGCGTGTACATCGTGCGCGCGGGCGGCCCGCAGCTCGAGCTGACGCGGCGAGTCGTGGTGTTGCGCTGAGCGCGGTCTCGGACGTCCTGGGGGCCGCCGAACGCGCGACTTTGCCCGCCCGGGGGATTCGCGCTGGACGGCCACCCACGAGAGGCCTGCGCGCGAGCGCTCGTTGGCCGACGTCACAACGACAGCGCAGGCCGGACGCCGACCTCGACTTCCGCAATCACCTGCGGGGGGAGACTTGCGATGCGCTCGGTCAGGAAGTTGCGATCCAGCGTCAGCAGCCGCGATACGTTGACCACCGAGTAAGCGGTCAGTTGTCGGAGCCTTCCTCCTGATGCCTCGGTGAAGTAGAAGAGAGCGGAGCCCTGCAGGGCTCGCGCCTTTCCTTCGTCGAGGAGTTCCCATTGCAGATCATGTCCAACGGGCGCCGGCGCCGCAGCACCGATGAGTGGCGCGCCATCCTCGGCGGATAGGTGTTTGTATCGGCCCTCGAGTGGTGACTGAGCTGCGCTGGCACCTCGCCGACGGCCGGCGGCCCTGCAGGACCGTCGCGCCGGGGCCGGGCGGCGCCCCAGGACAGCCGCGTGGCCGCGTAAGTCTTCGCATGCCGTCGGCATCGTGCCGGGCCGCGCCCTTCCAGCCGGGGAGCGCGCGCGCGCGACGTTAGGCCCGGACAGACCTCGCCGCCGCGCTGGCCTGGGCTGGGTCTGCTTGGGCGGGGGAGAGTGGGGCTGGCCCACGGATCCTTCGGCAGTCACGCCTCCGGCGGCGCCCTTCCGATGGCAGCCTGCTCG
>JBGPIA010000048.1:0-5618 GCA_041484665.1 Candidatus Krumholzibacteriia bacterium | reverse complement strand
CGGATGATGACCCAATAGAGGCCGTTGGGGACGGGCTGCGACTGGTTGTCGATGCCGATCCAGTGGATGTGCTGGTATCCCGCCACCGGGTTGTACGTATACCTCCACGCGACAGCGCCGGCGGGCGTGATCACCTCGACCACTGCGGGCCCGGCGGCCCGCGTGGTGAACTCGATGGCCAGGCCCGGGACGCCGCGGAATGGGTTCGGATACGTGGTGACTCCCGCAGTCGAATCGAGGGCGAGCTCGCCTGGGACCGTGACCGCGGAGGTCGTGACCATCGTCGGTGCGGAGGAGACGTCCGCAGCGGAATCGGCGCCCGCGGTAGCGACGTAGGCTCCCGGCGGAAGCGCATCGAACTCATACCGGCCGGCGGTGGTGGGCGTCTGCCGGCGCGAGCCATCGCCGCCGCGCAGCAACACCGCGAGCCCGTCAACATCCGGGACGGTGACCTCGGCGACCACGGCTCCCGTGTCGTCGGTCTGGCGGCCGCGGAGGACGACGTGGCCCGACAGCGAGCCATGCGGCTCGGGCGGGTCCATCGCGGTGTCCGAGCAGGCGGCGGTCGCGCAGGCCAGCAGGATCAGCCAGCCGAGCGGGACCAACCAGCCCGGCCAGCCCAACCATCCCGGGGGGCCCGGCGATCCCAGCGAGCGCAGCAGGATTGCGCGCGCGGGCAACGCGCCCACGGGCAACCGGAACTCTGGCAAATGGAACACGGGCAGCCGGAACACGGCGGGTCTCCGCGACGATGCTACGAGGGGGTAGACTCGTCCGGGAGGGTCGGACGCGCAGGCGGCCTCGGGGCCGGTGCGTCCATGAGCGTAGGGGATTTCGGCCCCTCACCGCAAGGTGGCGCCCTCAGATGGCGCCCTCGCGCCGCGCGCCGGAAGCGGCGGGCGGCTCAAGTGTCGGGCGGTCGGGCGCAGATCAAAGCTGTGACAGGCAGTTTTGTGATGTCAGTGCGCGCGCAGGCTCACGACGGCAATCACCTCGCCTGCGCGCGATGTATAACGTCTTCGCGACTCCGAGCGCCTATGGCTTGCGATTCGATCCGCGGGTGCAGTGTGAGCAGTGCCCGCTCGGATTCCAGGTGACGTTGGTTCACATTGTCATGTCGTTCGCCGCGGAGTGCACGCTCACGGTCGGCGTGTACATCACCGACGGCGACCCGAAGTCGCTGTACTATATCAAGCCCGGCTACGCGCTCTGCGCGTTTTCCTCGCAGACCGTGACCATCCCGGCTGCCGGAACGTACGACATCGACCCTCCAAAGACCTGTGAGTGTGCGCACACCAGGTGGTGGAAGCGCGCCGTCGTGCTGCAGTTCAGGTCCAGCTCGTGCGCGGGCGATGTCGCACCGCAGCTGTCGACCGACGACGCCCCCCCGGCGTTCTGCACCAACTGGCACAACTCCGGCCAGGGATGGGAGGGCCTGGCCTCCACGATCCCGGGCCGGTCGGCCGGGTCGGCCCACCCCCATGGCTCGCGCCCGCGCAGCGATCACGCGAGAATGTATCCCTCGACCCCCCGATGTCGTCTCCCCATGTGAAGGCCAGAGAGGGCCAGAGAAGGCCATCGAAGGCCAAACGAGACCCAAGGAGGCGATCCATGTTCCATCGCAATGTCGGAGGGGCCGACCGAGCCATACGGCTGGTGCTGGGCCTTATTCTTCTGCCCACCGGGCTGTTTCTGCTCGCCACCCACCAGGCCCACGGGTCGCTGATCACGATCCTCGGCGCGGCCGCCCTGGTGACCGGAGGTTCGCGGTTCTGCCTGCTGTACGTGCCGTTCAGCCTCTCGTCGGCGCGACCGCGGACATCGCGGGTCGCGTCCAAAGCGACGTAGAGCCCGTTGGGCGCAAGGGAGAACCCGCTGGCCGCCGACGGGGAACGCGCCCGGGCGCCCCCGGGAACGCGCACGGGCGCCCCGGAGAGCGCGCGCGGCAGCGAAGGCCTCAGGCGAGCTCGTCGCCCTTGGGCTCGCCCATCAGCTCTCCGCGCTCGTTCTGGTAGCAACGGCAGTTCTGCCGTAGCTCCTCGTGGAGCTTCTCGCGCGCGCGGTGGAGTCGGATCTTCACCGTATCCAGGGAGAGGGAGAGGCGATGAGCGATCTCTTCGTTGGACAGCTCTTCGAACTCGCGCAGGACGTAGACCGCGTAGTAGTTCGCGGGGAGGCGCTCCACATAGTCGAGGTAGCACCTCACCATCTCGTGACGGATGGCGATCTCCTCGGGAGTGCGCGATACGGTATCGGCGAAGTCCGCCGTGCCATCGTTCCCCTCCCGATCCTTGCCCCCAGAACCGGGCTCCACGGCCGAGGAATCGCGAATGGAGCCGGGCGCGCGGTCACGCATCGGGGCGCGCGTCGAGCCGTTCGCCGAGCCGCGCATGGGGTCGCGCTGTGCGGAGCGACGCTTCGTCGCGTCGCGCACCGTATTGATCGTGATGGCGTAGATCCAGGAGGTCAGCTTCGATGGATCCCTGAGGCTGCCGAGGCTCCTGCTGACCTTCAGGAAGACCTCTTGGGCGATGTCGTCCGCCGCGTCGCGACCGATGAGCTTCGCGGCGTACTCCAACACCCGGTCGTGATAGGCGGAGTAGACCGTGTCGAAGTCGGGAATGCCTGCATCCATGGTCGCGCTCGCATCGCCCGGCCGAGCAAATCCGGCCCATTGCAGCAACATCCAGGCGCAGCCCGCGGTTGAGCTGTTCGAGGACAAGATACCATGTCGGATCACTCGGCGGCACCACGTTCGCAGCGGGTATCTCACCCTGGTGGTTGGCGAGATCCGCAGGGCGGCGCTTCGCCCACCCGACAACAACAGCAGCCCCGCTCGCGGCGGACCGGCCGTGGGGGGAGGCGCGCGCCGTGCCGCCCGGAACTCCCCAAGGCCGAAGCGGCGTTTCTGCGCCGCTACCCGGGCTATTCTGGCACGAGCATCCTGGACGACCTGCGCGCCAGCGAGTATGCAAGGCTGGATCGGCAGGGCCACGTCTACCTGGACTACGCCGGGGGTGGCCTCTACGCTCAGCGGCAGCTTTGCGCCCACTTCGCGGAGTTGGCCGCTGGCGTGCTCGGCAATCCGCACTCCAACAGTCGCACGTCCCAGGCGACGACCGAGGCCGTGGAGCGCACCCGGGCCCGCGTGCTCGAGTACTTCCATGCCTCGCCGCGGGAGTACCTCGCGATCTTCACCGCCAACGCGAGCGCGGCGCTCAAGCTCGTGGGGGAGGCGTACCCCTTCGGACCCAAGGCCGGCTACCTGCTGACGGTCGACAATCACAACTCGGTGAACGGCATCCGTGAGTTCGCGAAGGCAAGAGGCGCTGCCGTCCGCTACGCGCCGCTGCAGACACCCGAGCTGCGCATCGATTGCGACCGCCTCCGCGACGAGCTGGCGCCGACGGAAACGCACGCGCGCGGCCTCTTTGCCTATCCGGCCCAGTCGAACTTCAGCGGCGTGCAGCATCCCCTGGAGCTGATCGGCGCGGCGCAGGCTGCCGGCTGGGACGTGCTGTTGGACGCGGCCGCGTTCGCGCCCACCAACCGCCTGGACCTCTCGCGCTGGAAGCCAGACTGCGTCGCGCTCTCGTTCTACAAGATGTTCGGGTATCCCACCGGGGTCGGCTGTCTGCTGCTGCGCCGACGGATGCTCGCCAAGCTGCACCGCCCGTGGTTTGCGGGGGGGACCGTCGAGATCGCGTCCGTCCAGAGGAGCAACTACGTTCCCGCGGGCGATGCGGCAGCGTACGAGGACGGCACGGTAAACTATCTCAGCATACCCGCGGTCGAGCTTGGCCTGCGCCACATCTCACGGATCGGCATCGACGTGATCCACGAGCGCGTCCGCTGCTTAACGGGGTGGCTGCTGGACAACTTGCGCGAGCTGAAGCACACGAACGGACGGCCCCTGGTGTGTGTGCATGGGCCGCTGCGGATGGAGACGCGCGGTGCAACGGTAGCGTTCAACCTGCTGAGCGTGGACGGCGATCGCTTCGACATCCACCGCGTCGAAGAGCTGGCGAATGAGGCCCGCATCTCGCTGCGCACCGGCTGCTTCTGTAATCCGGGGGTGGCCGAGGTCGTCCACGGGCTGACGGCGGCCCAGCTTGCCGAGCCCTTCGATGTCGGGCGGGGCATGCGCGGGAGCGCATCGCGGTCACAGATTCGGACACTTCCTAGCAAGGCGATCGGAGCCGTCCGCGTCTCCCTGGGGCTGGCCACCAATTTCGCCGACGTGCTCCAACTTCTTCAGTTTGTGCGCAGCTTCCTGGACAGTGGATAGTGCCTTCTCTCCGCGCCCCGTCGACGATACGCCTCGCGCGGGGGCGTGTCTGCGCCCCGCCGCAGACCGCTCGCAGCGGATGGCGAGCGCGGAGCGCGAAGAAACCCTCCCGGCGCTCGAGAACGCGGGCGGCGTGCGCAATCGAGCCAGTAGCGGTGGAGATACGGAGGCGGATGCCGGGTTCCTGCATGGACTGCCTGGATGCGCTCGTCGGGGTCCTTGGCCAGGCAGGCACACACGACTCGTTGCAGCTCCGGCGGAGTCATCGGCGCGAGCTGACTCAGCGGCGCCGGCTCGGTGTGCATGATCGCGCCGATCAGCGCCGCCTGGCTCGTGCCCTCGAACGCCCGACGCCCGCTTGCCGTCTCGTAGAGCACGCATCGCAGCGCCCACGGGTCGCGGCGAGCATCTGCCCCCTGGCCGGCACGCTGCTCAGGCGCCAGATAGGCAAACGTGCCGAGAATTGTCCCCGCGGCCGTGAGTGTGTCCGAACTGTTGAACGGTGACGTAAGCCCGCCCACAGTCCGAGGATTCCCTCCCGCAAGGCCCGCCGCCGTCTCCCGCGCCAACCCGAAGTCCAACAGCTTCGCGACGGTCTTCGTCAGCATCACGTTCCCGGGCTTGAGGTCCCGATGGATGATCCGCTCCCGGTGTGCGCGGTCCAGTGCGTCCGCGATCTGGCCGCCGATCCGCAGCAATTCGGGCAGGGGGAGCGCGCCGCGCGCGGGATTCGGCGCTGATCGACAGGTCCGGGCGTGGCACCTTGACCGCCACCTGTCGGCCGAGCCGCGTGTCGCGCGCTTGGTATACTTCCCCCATACCGCCCGCGCCTAGCGGCGCGACGATTTCGTAGGGACCCAGGCGGGTGCCGGCGGTCAACGGCATGGCGTCACTGTGCCACAGGCCCGGCGCAGGGTGAAGCCCGACGCACCGTTGTGCCGGTCGGGCCGACCACAGCCTCGCCCGGTAGCGCCTCCGGAATCAGGACACCGCCTGCGTCGCAATGAACCGCAGCCTACGCCCCCGCGAGCTGCGCCCGCACGCGGCGCGCCCTCGCACAGCCCGATCCCGGGTGCGCCGCAGCGCGGACACAAGGATCGGTTCACTTCGCAGTTACTGCGCGGCAGGTGTGCCCATCTTTGGTGGCGGTCGTTCACGCGGCGGGCGCGCTTGGGTCCGTTGGCGGGACCGGTCTGCACCTCGGCTGAAGGCACGGTTGCTGGCCCCGCGGACAGGGCGACCTGAGCAAGTCGCGCCCGCGGGCTATAGTTGAGGGCCGTGGAGTGTTCTCTGACGGTAGAGGCGGCGGCGCGCGTGTGTGCTACCCTCG
>JBGPIA010000047.1:0-6254 GCA_041484665.1 Candidatus Krumholzibacteriia bacterium | reverse complement strand
GCCGAGATCCTGGCGGCGAGCCTTCAGGACAACGGACGAGCAAGGGTCCTGGGCTGCCGATCGTTTGGAAAGGGCGTTTCGCTCGACCTCATACGTCTCAAGCGCACTCCCGGGCTGCTCAAGCTCACGACCTCGGTTTCGCTGCGCCCGTCGGGCGTTCCTCTCGAGCGTCACATTCCAGGCATGGACTCCGAACGGGGAGGGGTGTGGCCCGACTCCGGCCTGACGGTCACTCTGTCCATGGAAGAGGAGGAGCACTGGAGCGAGAAAGCGTTTCAAACGACACTTCGCATGCAGGTGGTGGGGGCGGCCCCCGATTCGACGCCAGCGCTGCCCGATCGCGTGCTCGAGCGTGCCGTCGAGGTGCTGCGCGCAGCCAAGGCACATTAGGGTAAGCGGACTCATCGAGCATGCCATCCGCCGCACGCGCAGTTACGAGCTGGCACTCATGCGTGAGCGGCGCAACATCGAGCGCGCGACCGCCGACCATCGGGAGACCATTGCTGCACTGCGCCGGCGCGATTGCGATGCCGCGTGCGCCGCGCTCAAACGAAACATGCAGCACGTCCGCGAGCCGATCCTTGCGTGGCTGCGCGAACGCGAGTCCATGACAGGCCGCCTCAAGCGGAGGGCATGATCGTGCAAGATGGACGAAAGCGGACCCGCCGGTGGGCGTGGTGCTGGGTGGGTGCGTTCAGCGCGTTGGTGGCCTGGGCTCCGCAACATTCGGCGGCCGACGCGCCGCCCGGGACGTGGGATCTCTTGGCGCGGGCCGACACGCTGTCGAGTTTGTGCCCGCCCATCGGCTCGCCCCGGGGATCTACCTTGTGCGGCTGACGCAGGGAGACGGTTCGCGCATCGCCAGGGTCGCCGTGCTGAACTGATTCCATGCCGACAAGAGCTGGCTTCCCCAGCAGCTGTCGTGGGTACGGTCGCGGTGCTACCGTGTCGACCGGTCCGTCGACCACCGGCGAGGGCTTCGAGCTCGTCTGATTCTGGATCCTCGAGCGTCGCTTCGCGTTGAACGGATGTCGACGTCCCAAGGTCTGGTCCCGACGCACCGAGGACCGGGTGGGTCGTTGCGAGGGCGGCTACCGCGGCCCAAGTCGTCATTGTTCCCCGCCGCAGTGGAGCGCACTGGGAGCCGCGGCTGACCTCTCACTTCCGCAGCCTGAGGGCGTTTGACGACAGGCCCCGGATTCGGGCTCGATAGGGAGCCTGGGCACCCCAGTGTGACCGCGGCGACGAGGGTTCGATGACCGATCTCAATCCACAAGCGAAGCAGATGGCGGACGAATCGATGGTCCGCACCCTGGATGCGCAGGCGCGAGCGATCTGGCCTCAGGAGGTCGAGCTGATCCGCCGCTACGCGCTGCACGGCGATCTCCGCATCCTCGATGCGGGCTGTGGCACCGGGGAGATCTCCTGGCGGCTCGCCGAACTCTTCCCGCGTGCCACCGTGCTGGGGGTCGACATCCTGGACCAGAACCTCGAGCTCGCAAGGGCGCGCTACGCCCGGCTGGCGCCGCGGCTGAGTTTCGAGCACCGAAGCGTCTTCGGCCTCGACATGCCGGATCGCACGTTCGACCTGACGGTGTGCCGCCACGTGAACCATTCCATCCCGCATCCCGACCAGGTGTTCGCGGAGCTCGCGCGGGTGACGCGCCGGGGTGGGCGTCTCCACCTGATCTCCGAGGACTACGGGATGCTGCACTTCCAGCGCGGCGCGCTCGACCCCAGGGATTTCTGGCACGAGGCCCCGGCGAAGTTCGGGGAGGCGACGGGGACGGATCTGTTCGTCGGCCGCAATACGTTCGGTGCTCTCTCGACGCTCGGCCTCTCCGACATCACCGTCGACTATGTCGTCGTCGACACGATCCGGGTTCCGCGGGAGACCTTCGCAGCGATCCTCGAAGCATGGCGCGATGGCTACGTGCAGCCGGTCGCTGAGTACACGCGGTTCACGCGCGAGGAGGCGATCGCGTACTTCGAACAGATGATCGCCAACATCCGTGACCCGCGCGGTTACGCGGTCTGGATGGTGCCGGTGATCAGCGCGCGGGTGCCCTGATGCGGGGTGTCGCAAGCGCCACATCGTTGCTGGGCTCGAGCGAGCCTCAGTCTTACGGATGGACTCCGTAGCGTGCCGCGCCTAGAATTCCGGTGGGGAGCCGGACAGTTCGTGGACACTTGAGGGACAGTAATAAGCTGCCGCTGGCGACGAGACGGTAGGACGTCGTTGTCCGGGGTGAGCACGATGACGCCGTCAAGTTCCAAGGGATCGGCGTTGGAGAAACGCTAGGCACAACCCCGGATTCAGGCCGTCCTCGGGCCCGGCCCTTTGGTCGATGTGATCAGGCGCGGAATTGCCGCCGCGCATTGCGACGCTCCCACGCTCGCGCTGCATGCAGTGCCAGGCACGATCGGCGGGAAATCCGGAGGTGACCATGCGGAGTCTCAAGGCGTGCATCGTACTGATCAGCGCGCTCGCGGTGTTGGCGCCATGGTCGAGCGCGAGCGGAAGCTTGAGTACGGTGACTGTTTACCTGCCCGGGTACTCGTACGCCCCCTTCGTGACGTTGCTTGGATTCTCGTCGTCGGACATCGAACTCGATGCGGCTGGCAATCTGTACCTCTGCGGATCTCGAGACATCCGACGCATCACGCCCGAAGGCGCGATGTCCCCATGGTCGTCGGCGCCCGCTACCGATCTGACCTTGCTGAACTCGGGAGACGGCTCTGGGGCAGGACGGGCACTGTGCGATTGCATCGTGTCGCTCTCCGCCGACGGTTCCTATTCGACGTTACATGCCGACTCCTACGAGTGGACGTACACGAAGCTCGGGCCCGACGGAACGCTTTACGCGACTGTCTGGGTAGGGGATGGCCGAGGTCTCTACAGCATCGATCGCGTCACGGGTACGCCGGCGATCCTGGTGAACGGCGGCCCTGGCCCCGGCGGTGATGGCTTGTACGCGGACATGGTGATCGGCCTGGACGAGAAGCTCTACACGTGCGGCAGCACGGACGGTTCGCTCGCCGGATGGGGACTGTTTCGCCTCGACGGTGGTCAGTTCACGATGGTGGCACCACTGCCGCACGGCGGCTTTGGTCTGGCGCAGGACAATCAAGGTCTCTTTTACACGGCCGTGTCGGCTGAGCGGTTCGATGGCAGCATCGATCACGAGGTCTGGCTCATCGATCCGAGCGCTGGAACGTCCTCGGTGCTCGCCGATGGTCCCCATGGGGCCAGCAGTGTTGCGTACGACCGTGCGAGAGACTGCCTCTACGTGCCGGACACCGCAGGAAACGTTTACGTCATCACCAAGAGCTCGGTGGCGGTCCACAGAGACAGCTGGGGTGCCACGAAGGCCAGGTACCGCTGATCGGCCTGTCGGACACGGTGGGGGCGCACGCACGCTCGCGTCGGGATGCGCGCAGGAGATCGTGCGCAGGGTGGGATGGTGAGTCGTAGCGTCGCGCGCCGCAGGTTCGACTCGAGTCAGCGCCATCCACCAGCCGGTCTCGATCCACGCGAAAGAGCGGCAGCCTGGCCGGACGCGCCAACGCCCCTTGTGTTCCCGCCGCCGGTCTGGACTATCCTCGTGCCATGACTGCGACTGCCGTTCCTGAGAGTCCGCGAGTCTCGGTGTCGATCCTGAGCTGGCGGCGCGTCCGGTTTACGCTCTCCATCTCAGTGATCTTCGGCCTGCTGATGAGCCATGGCTGGCAGTCTGGGCTGATGTCCCTGCTCGTCCGCACGGTGTTCATCGGTCTCTTCGCGATGCTGGTGTTCGGCCTGTTCGAGAGATGGCCGAAGCGATTGCCCCGGTGGATCGCGCGCTGGGCGCTGCAGGTGCTGGGTGTAGCCCTGGCCATGCCGCTTGGCACGTTCATCATCTACATGCTCGCGACCGCTCCCGGCGCGCCGGGGTTCTGGCAGGTCAAGACGCGCATGGAAGGCTTCGGGATGCTGACCGGGCTCGGCCTGCTGGTGGCGCCCTGGGCGGCCCTCTCGGCCCTGGTGCGACAGAAGGAGGCGTTGGCGCGCGAACAGGCGCTGGCCTTCGACCTGGAACGCAGCGAGCTCGAGCGCCAGGCGCTGGACGCGCGCATGCGCCTGCTGCAGGCGCAGGTCGCACCCCATTTCCTGTTCAACACGCTGGCCAACGTGCAGGCCCTCGTCGACGCGGGTTCGCCGCAGGCCTCCGCCGTGTTGCAAAGCCTGATCAACTATCTGCGCGCGGCGGTACCCCGTCTGAACGAGCCGGCCACCACGCTTGGTCAGGAACTGCAGCTCGTCCAGGCGTACCTCGAGCTGATGCACATGCGTATGCCCGATCGGCTGCAGTTCGCGCTGCACGTCGATGAGGCGGCGCTGACGCTGCAGTGTCCGCCCATGACGCTACTGACGCTCGTGGAGAACGCGGTGCGCCACGGCATCGACCCCAGCGAGGAGGGGGGGCGCATCGACATCTACGTGCAACAGCGCGCCGAGCGCTGTCTCCTGCGCGTCACGGACACCGGCGCGGGCCTGCGGCAGACGGGCACCGGGCTCGGCACCGGCCTTTCCACGCTGCGCGAGCGCCTCCAACTGACGTTCGGCGGCGATGTGGAGCTGCGAGTGACTGCACAGCGGCCGGAGGGCGTCTGCGCCGAGCTGGAATTCCCGGCGCGCCGAGCGGCGGACTGATGCGGCCACGCCCGACCGCGTTGATCGCCGACGACGAGCCGCTGCTGCGCGAGGCGCTGGCGCGCCAGCTGGCGGAGGTCTGGCCCGAGCTGGACGTGGTCGCGCAGCCGCGCAACGGCCGCGAGGCCGTCAAGCAATTCGAGGCCCTGCGACCCGACGTCTGCTTTCTCGACGTGCACATGCCGGGCATGTCCGGCGTCGAGGCGGCGCACCAGATCGGTCACCGCGCGCATCTGGTGTTCGTCACCGCCTACGACCAGTACGCCGTCCAGGCATTCGCCCAGGGAGTACTGGACTACCTGGTGAAGCCAGTGGAGCAGGCGCGTCTAGCCGAGACCGTGGCGCGCCTCAAGGACCGCCTGCAGGCGGCGCAGCCGGCGCTGAACACCGAGGTGCTGCTGCAACAGCTCGCCGCGCAGCTCGCGCAACTGCAGAGCGGCGCGGCTCCGGCGCCGCTGCGCTGGATTCGCGCGCAGGTCGGACAGACCCTGCGCCTGATCCCGGTCGACGACATCGACTACCTGCGCTCCGAGACGAAGTACACGCTGGTCGCCTGGCGCGACGACGCCGGCCAGCCCGGCGAAGCGCTGGTCCGCATCGCGCTGAGAGATCTTGTCGCCCAGCTCGATCCCGCGCAGTTCGCGCAGGTGCATCGATCGGTAGTGGTCAATCTGCGGGCCATCAGCCATGTCACACGCGGTGACAACGAAACGGCCGACATCCACTTGAAGGGCCGCAAGGAGGTGCTGCCGGTCAGCCGCAGCTTCCTCCACCTGTTCCGCCAAATGTAAGGAGCTCTGAGGCCGCCGTTCGTCAGCCCCCACCGTGCCTCGACCCCGAAGGCCCGTCTCTCGTCGCAATCGGTTTTGGGGCCCCCGGCTGCACGGCCACACTCCCCGTCATGCAGTTGGAGTGCGCGCGCCGGCGGACATCACGCTGATCCCATCATTGCCGGGGCTGCCGGCACTCGCTTCGGGCACGGTGGCGCCATGCGTCGCGGGGGGGGGCAGGGCTGCACCGCGAGAGCCGGAAGTGGCGCCCCTCTTTCCGAGCGTGCAGCTAACTCTTACGCGGACTGGTATCGGGCCTATTCCTCGGGAGGCAGAGCATGAACGAAGCGGTCACGACGGCACGGATCAAAGAATCGTCGCCGCGGCGCACCGCCAGAATTGCTGGCCTGCTTTACCTGCTCACGATACTGGCAGGAATATGCGCCGAGATGTTCATTAGCGACAGGCTTGTTGTCTCTGGGGACGCCGCGGCCACCGCGACCAACATACTGGCGCATCGTGGCTTGTTTCAGTTGGGGTTCGCGCTCTACCTCATCGAAATGGCGTGCCAGATCGCCACGACAGCGCTCTTTTACTACTTGCTCCGGCCGGTGAGCAGGAGCATCGCCCTGGTTGCGGCGTTCCTCGGCCTCGCCGGTTGCGTCATCAAGACTCTGAGTCGCCTCTTCTACATCGCCCCCTTGCTGGTCCTCGGAGGCGGGCACTACTTGAGCGCGTTCAGCGCGGAGCAGTTGCAGGCGCTGGCGCTCCTATTTCTCAAGGTGAATGGT
>JBGPIA010000046.1:0-6271 GCA_041484665.1 Candidatus Krumholzibacteriia bacterium | reverse complement strand
CAACCCCCTGCAGGGCGGCCGTTGTATACTTCCACGACAGCCAGGCCCATCACCACGCGATGACGCGCAAGACCCCCACCACGCGGGGAGCCACTGGGGTGACCGCCAGGAAACGGATCTGGTGCAACCCCCTGCAGGGCGGCCGTTGTATACTTCCACGACAGCCAGGCCCATCACCACGCGATGACGCGCAAGACCCCCACCACGCGGGGAGCCACTGGGGTGACCGCCAGGAAACGGATCTGCGATCTGGTGGCCCGCGTCGCGCGTGCCTCGGCCCTGGCGGCGACCTCCATCCTGCTGATCGCGGCGAAAGCCGCCCCCGCGGCGGTTTCGGGCGCTGCGGCAGATTCCCTCCGTGATCGATGCGAGGCGCTCTTCACCGCCGGCCGCTATGATTCGCTTCTCACCATTCTTCCCCCGTACATCACCCGGGCTCAGGCGGCCGGCGACTCGTTGCTACTGGGGCGAGCGATCACCCAGCGCGGCCGGGCACTGTTCATGCTCGGCCGAGCCGGCGGCGAGCGCGACATCGACGCTGGCCTCCAGATCGCCGAGTCCATCGCGGACACCATGGGACTCATGCCAGCGGTCAATTTCAAGGGATTCGCGCACTGGAGTGCGGGCCGTTCCGATGACGCGATTCGCTGCTTCGAACGCCGGCTGTTCCTCGCGCAGAGGACTCATTCCCCGATTGACGAGGCGTGGGCGCGAACCTCGCTGGGGTTTGCCTTCCACAGCCTGGGCAACCAGGAGCGCGCGCGGCGAGAGTACGAGCGAGCACTCGCGCTCTTCCACGCCAGCGGCCGCACTCAACTCGAAATCACGCCGCTACTCGGCATGGGGCGCGTCGAAGATGCGTTGGGTGACGGCAGCGCAGCCATCCGGTGGTATCAGCGGGCGTGGGTCGCCGCGCGCCAGGTGGGCGATCGGATGAACGAGATGTGGGCGGCCAACAACCTCTCCGTGAGTGAGACGACCCAAGGTGACTTGAGCCGGGCGTGGCAGTACATGCAGCACGCCATCGTGCTGGCGCGCGAGCTCAAGTCGCCGTATGCGATGGTGGTACCCGCGACAAATCTCTCCAGCCGGATGATGGAGTTGGGAGACTTCGAGGCGGCGCAGGCCCTACTCGATGAAGCACGGGCGCTGTGCCAGTCCCAGGGTGCGTTGGATCAACTGCCGATCGTCGACTATGCACTCGCCTGGCTGCGCCTGCAGCAGGGCCGAAACGCGGACGCGATTGCCATCCTGCGACGCTTGGACGCCGCTTCCGGATCACTGCAGCCCCAGGTTCGTGACCAGGTGGCCGTCGAGCTGGCGTGGGCGCTGGCGGCGGCCGACAGTGCCGGGGCGGCAGTCAAGTACCTGTCGAGCTACCTGGACAAGCCCGCGAGTGCGCTGTACGGCGCTCTGGTCCCCCGCGCCAGCGTCACGCTCGCCAGGCTGCTGCTGGAAGAAGGCGACCCGCGCGGTGCGCTTGCGTACGCCGTGCGAGCCCGCACGGCCGCTGGCCCCGCAAGGCAGGAGCGCGTTGCCGTCGAGGCGGTGATCCTGGAGAGCCGGTGCCGCCGAGCATTGGGAGACCGGGAAGCGGCGACCGCGACGTTCAACACCGCCCTCGACAGCCTGGATGCAACCCGCAGCGGCATCGGCACTCCCGAATGGCGGGAGGTGTACGGGCAGTGGGTGGCGCGGGACGTGGTCGAAGCCGGCCGGGTGCTGCTCGACTACCCCCTGACCTCATCGCGCGCGGCCCGGATCGAGACGTTCTTTGACGCCATGCAACGCGTGAGGACGCGCGCGCTCCTCGAGCGGATCATCCGACCGCGCTCCGAGGCTCCCGAGGTCGAGACCCGCTGGTCGAACCACGTGGCCACTGCTGGTGACTTGCGCGCGTGTCTGCGCGCTGACGAGGTCCTGCTCGATTTCTGCGTCGGTGTCCACGGATCCTTCGTTGTCGCGGTCACGGCCGACTCGCTGCGAGTCGTCGAGCTTCCTGGATCCGATTCGTCACTCGCCGAGCGCGTCTTGCTCTTTCGGAGCATTGTGGCCAGCACCCAGGCAACGCTCCGCGCGCAGTACCCCCCGGACCGGCTGGCCGGCGTGCAGCGCTCCCTGGGTCGTGACGTGCTCGGCGGCGTCGCAGACCTGATCGCCCGTGCCTCGCGGGTATTCGTCTGTCCTGACGGCTTCTTCGCCGCCGTACCGTTTGGAATCCTCATCACGGGGGAGAACGGCGAAGTCCTCATGGCCGGGCGCGACGTTGTCCAGGTGCCATCCGCCAGTGTGCTCGTGCTGCAGCGCGCCGCGCTCAAGACCGAGGGAAGGGGCCGCGGCGTGGCGACCATCAGCACCTCCAGCCCCGGCCTTCCCGGGGCCCGGGCAGAGGTGCAGGACCTGGCGCGGCGCTATCGACATGTGAGTCAGGTGGATGATCTTGGAGGCCCCGACGCGTTCGCAAGAGCGGCGAGCACTTGCGACCTTCTGCACATCGCGTCCCACGCCCTGGTGATGGATCGCTCACCGTGGTGGTCGGGAATCCGGCTCAGGAACCTGCAGCCGGGCACCGCCCAGCGATCGGAGGTGGCTGAACCGGCAGCACACGCTGAGCAGCACTACACCTCTCTTTCAGAGGTGGACTCGCTCCTGGTCGAGCGCACGTTTCCCTCCGATCCGTACGTACGAGCCTGGCAGATCGCACAGCTCGATATTCCGGCCAGATTGGCCGTGCTGTCGGCCTGTGAGACGGCCGGCGGGCGGATGACAACGGGTGAAGGCACCCTGGGCCTTACGGCCGCATTCTTGAGCGCGGGGGTGCCCGTCGTCGTCTCGAGCCTGTGGCCGGTGGACGACCGCGTGACGGCGATCCTGATGCGTGCGTTCTACGGTCACCTGGCGGCGGGCGAGCCCGTGGCGACGGCCCTGCGCCGTGCGCAGCTGGAAGTCAGCCGCTCGGGGAAGTACGGACACCCCTACTTCTGGTCCGGGTTCACGGTCGTGGGAGACGGTTCGCGGGTGGTGCCGATCGAGAAGCGTTCTCCGGCATCGAATCGGGTGCTGCTGGCCGGTGTCGGTGGGCTCATCCTGTTGATTCTGGCGTGGACCGTGCAGCGTCGACAGGCCTGAGCGAACGTGCAATGAGCTTCTCGAGCCCGCGATTTTTTCCGTGACGATCGATGTCTCATTCGTCTAACCAGACGTGGGACCAGGCTGTCCCCGACGAAGAGCTCCTCCGCATCGTGCGGACCGAGGCCGATTCGGCACGTCGTCGCGAGGCGGCGGTCGAGCTGGTTTGCCGGTACCGCGACGCGGTGTATCTCTGGTGCTATCGGTACACACACGATTTCGACCGGGCACGCGACCTCGCCCAGGACGTCCTGACGACCGTTTGGCAGAAGATCGACAGATTCGAGGGAAGGGCAAAGTTCTCGACGTGGATCTACTCGGTGACGCGCAATCGGTGCATCGACGCCAGCCGGCGTGCCAGCCTGTGGTCCGAAGGGGGCGAGATCCCGGACGTTGAGGATCCATCGCCGGCTCCGGACGTGGCGTTCGACCGGGCACAAGACGAGGACTGGCTGTTGCGGACCATCGGCACCGCGCTCGAGCCCGACGAGCAGCGCGCCATCTGGCTGCGGTGCATCGAGCACATGGGGATCGAGGAGATCACCCGCATCATGCATCTGGAAAACGTATCCGGGGCCCGGGCGGTCCTGCAGCGAGCTCGCAACAAGTTGCGCGCAGCGATCGAGGCGCGCAGACGCACCCAGTAGCTGAGGTCGAGAGGAGGAACGTCGAATGGAAGATCGTTGCATCGACCTCGAGCGCCTGGGCCAGGTCATGGAGCTGCCGGACGAACATCCGGATCGTCTGCACGCGAAGACGTGCCCTCGCTGCTGGAGCCTCCTCGAGTCGTGCCAACAGTTCCTGCAGGCCGAGCGGGTGCCGGGATCGGGAATCGAGGGGGTCCGCGGGGCCCTGGACGCGCACATCCGCGAGGACGCAGCCCGCTGGACGCCGCGCGGGATGCCGCCCGCCACGGCGCCCGCGGCGCCTACGGTACCTGCAGCGACTTGGTGGCGCTTTCTGCTGCGCCCGGTACCGATGGCGGTGACAGGTGCATTGGTCATCGCCGCCGGAGCGCTGTGGAGGTCGTTGACGCCCGAGCCAAGTGCCATCCGCCAGGATTCGACGATTTCAGAGGCGTTCGTCGTGCACCCAGCGGAGATCAGCGCCGACGGAGCCATTCATCTGGCATGGAATCCTGTAGATGGCGCGGATCACTATCAGGTGCGGATCTACGGCCCTGACTTGAGCGAAGTCTACCGCTCGCCCAATGTGCCCGAAACCTCGCTGACGGTGAATCGTTCCATTCTCCCCGCCGCTCTGCCTGCGACGCTCGATCTGACGTGGCGGGTGTTCGCGATCGTGCACAGCGATGTGGTTGGCAGCTCGGGCCCGGCTTCCATCAGTACCCGGTAGCCACCGGAGACAGCCCGATGGCGAGGGCCAGATAGTCGGAGCGCACCGGCGAGGTTGTTGCCTTGCCTGCACGACCTTCATCTGGTGCCACCGCATGGGGACTTGTCGGTCTATCGCTGGGCCACGATCGCGAACCCGTCCCCCACCAACGCCACCCGAACCGCCCGCGCCACCCCCACCGCCCCCGCCGAATCCCCATGCACACAGATCGACTGCGCGCGTGCTTCCAGCACGGCGCCACCAACGGCAACCACCCCTTCGCCCCGAGCAATCCGCACCGCCTGCCGCGCTGCCTCCTGCGGATCGCTGATCAGCGCGTCGTCATGACGCCGTGACCGCAACCGCCCATCCGCCTCGTACCGCCGGTCCGCAAACGCCTCGGCCACCACCGCCAGCCCCATCGCCCGCCACACCTCCAGCATGCCCGAGCCCGCCTGGCCGACCAGTCGTAGGCCGCCCGCACACTTCAGCTGGGCGCCGCACCCCTGCACCGCCCGCCCGATAGCCTCCGCGACCGCGGCATCGCGCCCGGCCACGTGATACAACGCCCCGGGCGGCTTCACGTGCGCCAGCCGCGCGCCCAACCGTGCCGCCACCGTCCCCAGCGCCAGCACCTGCTCGCGCACGAACGCCTCGACCTGCTCGGGCGTCGCCGGCATCTCGCGCCGCCCGAACTGCTCGCGGTCGGGATAGCTGGGGTGCGCGCCGATCGCCACGCCGTGCCGCAGCGCCGCCCGCACGGTGGCCTCCATGCTGGCTTCGTCCCCCGCGTGGCCACCGCAGGCCACGTTGGCCGACGAGACGCACGCCATCAGCGCATACAGCCTTGCTGGTTTCGTTGTCGAGCAGCGGGTCAATCGCAGCGCCCGTGCGCAGGCGATTGATCTCCTCCGTAGTAATCGCGGGGGTTGGTCGTGTGACCAATAGGTTGCCCCCGGTGGCCGCGGCGATCTCGCCGTACGAGAGGGCATCCACGTACTTCAGGAGGATGAGGGCTTCGTCGGCGGACGGGAGAGCCCCCAGTGCGATGCCCAATCGCGTGTGCAGATTCCGAGTGTCCAGCACGGCCGCTGGGTTGGAAGCGGGCCGCAGGTCAGCAAGCGCCCTGACCTGGGCGCAGAGCCGCGTCTGGCCTGGCGCGTCGAGCAAAGCGTCCAGCGAGACCTCTCTTCGACGATGCTCCTTCCGCCACTGCTCGCGAGTCACGCGGAGCGCGATGCGTCTCAGCCACGCGCCGAACGGCCCTTCCCCCCGAAATTTCGTCAGCCCGAGGTACGCCTGTACAAAGACTTCCTCGACAAGTTCGTCAGCTGCGCCGGGGTCGTGCGTCCAGCCCAGGATCAGGCCGCGTAGCCATGGTCGGTGGCGCCGCTCCAAGACCGCGAAAGCCTCCCGGTCCCCGCTTTGGACCGCCCGCACGGCCGGGCTGTCCTCGTCTTCCATGACGATGACTCCCCGTCTCGGCGCGCGCCTGCGTACCGCTGGTGCATATGCGAGGGCTGCAAGACCAAGTGCGGAGGCGTCGTGCCCGGCCGTACGTCTACCGTGGGGGCGCACATGCGTGCGCGGACCTCGGCGCGACACTGTTGCAGATGCTCTTGCCGCACCCGCCACCTCTGATGCGGCGATCCGCGCACTGGGCGACCGCGTGACCGCCGAGGTCGTGCCGCACAAGAACACCCACTTCACGCCCAAGTACCGCCGCAAGATGCTCGGGGTGTTCACGCGGCGGCTGCTGCAGCAGCTGTTGGGCTGAGCGTACCGGGGCGCATCGGCTGTGGCCTGT
>JBGPIA010000045.1:0-6342 GCA_041484665.1 Candidatus Krumholzibacteriia bacterium | reverse complement strand
CCTGGGTCTGTACGGGGTGTTGGGTCGCTCGCTCAAGACCACGAACTGTCTCGAGTCGGTCAATGCCCTGGTCGAAGAGCGATGCGCGAAGGTGGACTCATGGAAGAACTCGAACCAGAAGCACCGCTGGCTGGCCACGGCGCTTCTGGAGATCGAGCCGCGACTGAGGAGGGTGAAGGGCCACCGGCACCTGCTGAAGCTTCGCAAAGCGATCCAAGTGGAACTTAAGATCGAGCCGAGTGAGCAGTCATTCGAGGAAGAGGTGGCGTAGCCAACCGACGAGCCGTGGAGATTTCCAACTAGGAATGGGCTTGACTCTCGTCGTCGGTGGGCTTCCGTTGACTTCGGCGCCTGGGAATAGCCTCAGAATCCAGGTCAACAGCCCTGATATGACCGGCGACCTCTTAGTCAACTTCGCCGACGTCGGGCCATTTTCATGCGCCTTCAGCTCTTGCGGTTACGGTTTTTGTGCGGATTTCTTCTACGACGGCCTGATGAATCTGGCGGACGTCGGGATCTTCGCAGTTCACTTATTGCATTCGTGCTAGTAGGGGGGGGGTGTGCACCAGGCATGGCGGTCGTGGTGACGGAGATCGACCGCAAGGCCGTGGCCCTCCAGCCGTTCGTCGAAATCGGCGTGAGCGGATAGGCGATCGCCTACGGTGCTTGTTTTTTGCGGGTGGCGGTGTGGGGTGAGGCGACGGACAGATGCACGGACAGATGAGATGGAGTGGTAAGTAGCCCGCCGCGTGGTAGCAACATGCCCCCACCCGACCGGCGCGCGCTTGCGGCAACGCGGCTCATTTGGCGGGCAACGCCATCGGTCGGAATTCCTCAGCTGAACGTACCCGAGCAGGCCGGCGGCTGCCACTTCGCTTACTGGGTCAATAGCGCGTTCAGCGGATCGTTGCCGCCCCCGCGCTCCAAACGGCGCACGAAGCCGCCAACCGCATCGCGCGCACGACGAGCGCCGTGATGCACCCGGTCGCCATCCGGCGCGGCTCAGCACAGTCGCTTCCGTCCCTCCCGCGTCTACGTGTCGAGCTGCCCCGACTGGTTGCCCCGCAGAGGCCCTCGCCAGATCTGGGTTTGGTTCCGGGCCGCGGGGATGAGGATGACGGCGCGGTGGTCCCGAGCCACCTCCTGCGCCGGTGCGTCTAAGTTCGTGGAGCGTCCCACTCGGACCCCGGATGCTCAATTTGTGTCAAACGTCCGGCCGTCCTGAAGCCAAAAACCGAGACATCGAGAGCGCGCGGGCCGTTTCCGAGGTCTTCACCCGTGCCCCCGTCCGCAACGCTCCTCAAAACGGAGAACATGCCCTCCGGCGGCCCTCACAAACCCCACGAATTCCAGCACATAAAGCGACCCCGTCTCGACCAGGAGACGGGGTCTGCGTCAACCAGCGGGGCGTCAAATTCCCACTCCAGATCAGTTGGCTCCCCGAGCGCGACGCTCCTCGGAAGCGTCTCGGTTCGGAGGTTGACCATTGGGCGGCGCGGGCTGTCAACCAGCTCGCGGTGCCCGACTTACCTGGGGTGCTCTCGAGGGGCCAGCAGGTCACCCCCCCGGCCGACCCACGGCTCGCTCACGGGCGAAGCCACGAGCGGTTGGCCGCTAACCGCCCACGCTGCGCAGGCGCTCTGCGGGTGGGCGTCTGTAACCTGCCACATTATTCTGCGCCGTTGTTTCAGAGTGTCGAGCGCGACGGGATGAGCGGTTGCACGCTGCGCACCGTGCAAACGGTGGTTCTCGGTGCACGCAGAGGAGCGTGCTCCTCTGGGCTGTGGCACGCTCTTCTGCGTGGGTCGCAGCGTCAGAAGTCGACGTCTTCTTCGTCGGGGGCTTGGCCGTCCACGAGCCAGCGCAGGTGCTCGTAACGGTGGACCTCCTCGGCGAGGTTGCGGCACAGGAGCACGATGCGGTTGGCGGCCGCGGCGCGCTGGCGTTGGAAGGTATTGTCGTTGGCGAGCTGCTCGAGGAGGTCCTGGAAGATGGCGTCCATCTCCCGGTCCAGGAGCGCCGCCAAGGCCAGCGTGGCTTTGCCCAACTCTACTTCGTGGGGGTCTTGGGGTGGCATCACGCCAGCTCCTTGGTGGCGGCGATCACGTCGTCGAGCTCGACTTGGTCCTTGCTCGCGGCGGCGGCGTTGAGCAGGGCGGCCAGCGCCAGGTTGCCGATGGCGCGGGGGATGCCGCCGGACTGGACGAAGAGCTGCAGCAGCGCCTCGTCGGTGAAGAGGCGCTGCTTGCGGCCGGCCAGTTTGAGCTGGTGCTCGACGTAGCCGCGGGTGTGGATCTCGTCCATGGGGGGCATGCGGTAGCGCATGGCCACGCGCTCGCGAAACGGCAGGTGCACGCGCAGGGCGAGCTTGGCCAATAGCTGCGGCTGGCCGGCCAGGATCAAGAGCAGCGGGTCCTTGGAGTCCATCTCGAAGTTGAGCAGGATGCGCAGCTCGTCAAACAGCGCCGACCGCAGCAGGTCGGCCTCGTCCAGGATCAGTACGGGCTGCTTGCCCTGGGCGGCGAGCTGGGCGATGCCCTGCTGGATGTCGCGCCACAGGCCGCTCTTGCTGCGGACGTCCTGACCGCCCAGGGCGCGGTTGAGCTGGGCGTAGGCGTCCATGACGGTGACGGTGGCCAGGGGCAGGTAGATGGGCAGGTAGTGCTCGGCGTTGAGCGAGTCGACGAATCGCCGCAGGGCGACGGTCTTGCCGGTGCCGGG
Source organism: Candidatus Krumholzibacteriia bacterium (assembly GCA_041484665.1). Taxonomy (GTDB): domain Bacteria; phylum Krumholzibacteriota; class Krumholzibacteriia; order JAJRXK01; family JAJRXK01; genus JBGPIA01. Next base: position 3,621 of record JBGPIA010000045.1, on the reverse strand, counting down.
CTCGCCGGTCAAGAGCAGGATGCCCCGCGCGCGCTTGGCCATCTCGAGGCGGGCGGCGAGCTCCTCCAGCCCGGGCCAGACGTAGAGGTCGTGGCTTGGGATGCTCTTGTCGAAGGGGCGGGCTTTCAAGCCGAAGCGGGCTTCGATCACGACCGCTCCTCCTTCTGCTGCTCCTGACGCTGGGCGACGAGCTGGGCGTAGGAGAGCTCGACGTGCTGGGCGTGGAAGCGGGCGTTGTCGACGACATCGACTTGGCGGATCGCGGTCACGGGCTGGTCGTCGCGGTAGAGCACGAGCTCGTCGGGGCGTGCGATGGGGAAGCGCAGCTCGACCTTGGTGCCGATGCATTCGGGAGGGACTTCGAAGAAGCGGCCGTCGATCTTGACGGTGGCGTCGTTGCGCACCAGCCGGGTGATGCGCCCCAGAAACGCACGGTCGATCTCGTGGGGGGCCAGGCGCGTGATCAAGGTGGCCTCGGCGCCTGCGAGGAAGCGGTCCAGCGGCTTCATGTCGATGCCGCCGTGGCGGCGCAGGTGGTAGTCCTCGCGCAGCCAGTGCTCCAGGCGCTCCTGGAGGGCGGCCAGCGAGGCGAGGTCTTTCTCCTGCAGGCGGGGCAAGCAGCGCAGGCGGACGGTACGGAAGAAGCGTTCGACCTTGCCGCGCGACGGCGAGTCGAAGGGCTCGCTGTGCAACAGCGTGCAGCTGATGCGCGCGCAGGCCTCGGCCAGGTGGCGGGAGCTGAAGGCGGACCCGTTGTCGCAGTAGAAGCGCTTGGGGACGCCGTAGGTGGCGATCGCATCGCGGAAGGTGCACAGCAGGTCGGCAGTGTCCTCGCCGCAGGCGAAGCGGGCGCCCACGACCACGCGGCTGTGGTCATCCAGGATGGCGCAGAGGATGGCCTTGCGCTTGCCGTGCTCGGTGCGGACCTGGGGGCCGTGCATGAAGTCGGCGACCCACAGGTCGTTGGGGTGGGGCATCTCGTACTTGGCGCGGGCTTTCTCGGGACCGCGCAGGGGCCGGTCCAGGCCGCGGGCCTTCAGGAAGCGCCGCAGGGTCGCTTCGCAGATGTGGGTGCCTTGGGGCAGCACGCCGTCCTCGTGCAGGATCTGGTGGAAGAGCTTGACGGTGAGGTCGCGGTGCTGGACGCGGTGGCGGGCGATGACCTCGGCGACATCGTCGTCGAGCCTGCGGAAGGTGCCCTTGTCGGCCCGTGTCTTGGGCAGCAGTGCGTCCAGTCCGCCGCGCTGGTAGGCGCGCAGCCAGTTGCGCAGCGTCGAGACGCTGAAGCGCTGCAGGGAGCCGTCGGGCAACGCGTGCTGGCGGGCGGCGACGCGGGCCAGCGTCTGGGCGACGACCTCGTGGGTCAACGGTCGCGTGGCCTCGCTGATCAGGCCGTAGCGGAACACGGCCCAGTCGCGCGGCAAGGGCTTGGGGGGTCGGGTGTGGTCCTGGATCACGGTGGTCCTTCCTGCTGAGGGTGGGGCCGGGGGGTCCCCGGCCGGAAGGACGGGACCATGCGCCCCGCCGCCGGCGTGGCGAAGGCGTTGTCTGTGGGGAAGGGCCAGCGAGACGGCCCACCACGCGGCGCGCAGCGCAGCGCGCCCGCGGACGCGGCCGTGGCGGTTTGTCCAGCACGGCGTGACCGGCCACGGCGCGGAAGGCCAACAGCAGCGCAGCGGTCAGCCGGTCGAGCAGCGTCTCGAGTTGAGTGGCGGCGTCGGCGGCGTCGGACCAGCAGAAGCCCAGGCGCGGCCCCAGCCAGGCGAGGGCGGCGCCAACCAGCCGCGTGCGCACGGCGTGGCGCCAGCGCCGCAGCGTGCGCGGCGACACCACGTCATCGCCCGTGCCGGCGTAGAGCGCCCACTCGCTGGCCGCCTCGACCCCCTCGCGGTGGACCCGCACGACGGCCTCCAGCACCGAACCCACGGTGCAGCGCCCGCGCCACAGCTCGGCGGGAAACAGCGAGGCGCTCGTACCGTCGCAGAAGGAGACCCGCAGGATCGGCACCTGCTCGAAGACCTTGCCGGTGGAGAGGTCGGTGATGCGCTTGCGGTACCAGACGGCGTGGCGGCGGGCGCAGCGGCCATCGCCACACCGACCGCAGCGACGCCCCGCCGCTTCGACCAAGGCCCCCACGTCCAGACAAGGCGTCCGGATCGCTGGGAGGTAGGCAGCAAGGCCCACTGCGAGTACACTCTCGATTGCGTCACGTGGGGCACGGGAGGCTCACCAACCTACAGCCGTGGTCCACGTCCTCCGTTGCGGGTTGACGTGCGCGCCACGAAGTGTCGCACACAGCGCAACCCGCAACGGACTTTCTCATCCTCTCAATGTGACGCCCACCCCACCCCACACAGCAGCAGACAGTGAAGGGTTACAGCGTCCCGCCGGGAGGGCTTGGCCAGCGTCCTTCCCGGCGACGGCTTCCTCGAGCTCATCGGACACCACCCCCCAGGGGCTGCACGACACTCTCAGGCGCAAGCGGTCAGTTCAACATGGGGTGGCCGAACGGGTGCGGCGCACCAACATATGATCCGGTGGGTAGGTATAGAAATCGGGAACGGCGGCGAGGCGGGAGTGCACGGTTCCGCTGATGGGTGCAGTTCCTGGTGTCCGATTCAAGCCCCCGTCTCAATGCCTAAGCGAGTGAGCATGCAACGCGCGGTCGGAACCCCCGCAGCTCGGCCTTATTTCCTACTGCTCCCCGTGTCCGCGGAAGCGCCACTTCACGTTTCCCAACGTACTGTTTCGGGGAGCAAGCGGGTCGTTCGCGAATGGCTCGAACTGGACAATCACGTTTAGCGCTGGATCGTCTGAGCTGTCTCGTATCCTGCTCGCAATGCTGTCGGGGTTGCTGATTCCCCAGTAGTTACCCGTCAAGTCTACAATTGCAGGGGAAGCTCTATTGCACTGATGCGCGTGTACGAGCAGCATCCCATCGCCTAGAATGTGGCTTTCGTGCAAGTCTACGGTCGCACACGCATAGAGGGTGATGGTCTCGAAACTCGCTCCGCGCAGTACGTTTCGACGTCCGGTGATTACGGCGCCAAATTCACTGTTCAGACTGGCCCGGCCCCCTATGAGTTGCACATTCGTGAGATCTATGAACGACTGATTCAAGGCAATCACACCGATGTTTAGAAAACTCTCGATTCGTACCGACGTTATGACACCTGAGGATACTCCCTCGTACTGTATTCCAACGGTTCCCCCAGTAATCGTACAGTTTTCAATATGTACGTTCTGGTTGTCGAGCACCTCGATTGCGAGGGCGTTCGCATCGAATATGCAGTGACGTACGACTACCGGCCCCGTGCCAGCATAAAAGACCACTCCGTCACCGCTCTGCTCTCGAAACGTGCATGAGTCAATGGTGACGGTTGAGCCCAGATTTGATGCCAAACCGTTCTCTGTCCTCTGAATTTCGCATGCACTTACGCGGGCACCGCCACGCAGTTCAATCCCATCGTGCACCCCAGATACCGACAAGTTCCGTATCCGTTCGGGCAACCCATGTTGAGCTGACCGCTGGCGCCTGACACTGTCGGGCACCCCCTGGGAGGTGGTGTCCGATGAGCTCGAGGAAGTCGTGGCTGGCCAGGACGCTGGCCAAGCCCTACT
>JBGPIA010000044.1:0-6565 GCA_041484665.1 Candidatus Krumholzibacteriia bacterium | reverse complement strand
TCGGCACGGGCGATGACAACTGGCTCGTGGGCACGGGCGGGACCTGCCTCGAAGAGAGCGTGGCCGCCCAGATCATGGTCCAGTACAACGGAGCCCTGTTCCTGGCGCAGCCTGGCGCCAACGTCCAGATCTGCCTCGGCGGGGCGACTCCGTCGAGCGTTGGCGGGATTCCGGGCTACGTGACCTGCCTGAGCCCAAACGACTTTCGCACGTTCGGACCCGCGTACGTGGACTGTGCAGGGCAGGCAGCATGCGCGTTGCTGAATCCGAGTGGAGCTCCGTCCTCGTGCCCCGGGATCGAGATCGCGTTCGGAAACCGCTCGGCGGTGCCTGGCGCGGTGGTCGACATCCCCGTGACCCTGTCGCAGGTCCAGCTCCCCAAGGGCAACCTGAACGATCTGTCCGGGCTGGACCTCAGCATCCACTGGAATGGCTCGATCGCAACGCTCGAAAGCGTGACTGTCGCGCCGGCGACGTCCAACTGGCTGATGCAGTACTTCCCGGGTCAGGACTCGACGCGGGTCTCCATGGCATCGCTCAGCGGCATCAGCGTGCCCGCCTCAGGCGTGGTGGTGCTCATCGTACGGTTGCGGGCCGGCAACAACAGCGGTCAGACCGCCGTGACGGCCACCAGCGCGCGGGCATTCGACGGCAATCGCCAGCCCATCGCGTTCCGCACGGTCGCAGGCAGCCTGGTCGTGCAGCAGTGCGACAGGGGGGACCTCGTGGATGACAATGAGGTGAACTCTGCCGACGCGATCCTCGCCTTGGAGATCGGCGCCGGTGAGTACACCCCATCGCCGGTAGAGCAGTGCGCCGGTGATATGAACGGCGATGGAATCGTGAATTCCGGCGACGCGGTCTTGATCCTTCGGCGCGCGGTGGGGCTGGCCAAGCCCGCGGTGGTCGCGGCGGCACCGGCCCGGTTGGACGTCGCGCCTGGCGATGCGTTGGGTGAGGTATTGCTGAACTACCAGGGGACTGCCGGCCTGGAAGCGATGGTCGACTACGACGAGTCGGGTTTGCAGTTCATGCGGGCAACCGCACCCGGCACGGGTGGCCTCGCGGTGGCGAATGGCAAGGACCCGGGCCGTGTGAAGATCGCGTTCGCCAAGGCGACCGCGGGCAGCGGCACGATCCGGCTACAGTTCGACGTCAAGGCGGGTGGTGGCGCGGTCCGTTTGACGGACTCCCATGCGTTTGATGAGGCTGGAGACCCCCAAGGGATCAAGCTCGGCACTGCCGCGCTCAACATCAGCGCGACCGCCGTCCCGGGCAACATCGCGATGGATTCGCGCGTGCAGCTGCTGCCAGCTCAGCCCAATCCCTTCAACCCGTCCACTTTGCTGCGCTTCCAACTCGGCTCCAGGGGCGACGCCGTGCTGCGCATTCTGGATACCGCGGGGCGCCAAGTGCGGAGCCTGACGCTGTCCGGTCTGGAGCGCGGCGAGCATTCGGTCCTGTGGGACGGGCGCAATGAGTCTGGTTCCGTCGTGGCGAGCGGCAACTACCTGGTCCACCTGGAGGCGCTTGGCCAGACGCACGTAGGACGCGTCACGCTCGTGAAGTAGAGAACGCCGTCTCCGAGTCGATACTGAGTCCAGACGCGAGGTTGCGGGAAGCGTTGCAGCCTGCGTGAGGTAGGGACCACTCGAGTGCGCGAGGGGGGCGCTGGTCGCACCCCCCTCCCCACCCACGCGCGGCGCGCTGGAAGGCCCGCTGTGTGTGGTATGCTCGCGGTCGCTCACCGACCGAGGGCCGTCAACGACGGTCACAGCCTTTGGAACTGCATCAAGAGCGAAGACACCATGGGATACGCACGCCGCGCACGTTCGCTCGCCCTCCGCGCGTCGACCCTTGCCGGTCTGACGTTGCTGGGAGCTTCGGCCGCCGACACCGCCCACGCCGCCCCCAACATGGTCATGCTCCTGGGTCAAGCCGGCGGCAACCCGGGCGCCTCAGTCGAGGTACCCCTGCTCCTGATGATGGCCAATGGCTCGAAGGGTGATCCGTCCGACGTCTCCGGACTCGACATGACCATCAGTTGGGACGCAGCCCTGGCGTCTCTGGACGCGGTGGTTCCGACGCCCATCACGCTCGACTGGCAGCTCGCCTACAACCCGAGCCCCGGCAATGTGCGAATCTCGATGGCGAGCCTCAGCGGTGTGGGAGCTACGGCCATCGGTATCGAGGTACTGCGGTTGCGCTTTCGACTCGCGGACAGCGCCGGCGAGACGTCGCTTCGGCTGCTCTCAACGCGGGCCTTCGATGGCAACCTCCAGCCGATCGATCACTTGACCGTGGACGGACGCCTGGTCGTGAGCGCCGTGGAGACTGGCGGCATCCGGTTCGGGCAGCTCAAGCTGGCGTTCGGGACCGCGGCGCAGCGGTGAGTGAGAAGCAGCTCGTGTGGTCGTGCCAGCACGCGGACGTGGACGCGGGCGCGCAGGGTCCGCGGGCTACGAGGGTTGCTCCGCGTGAGCCGTAATCACAGTGTGCTTACGACCCCGCCGGAAGGGTTGGGCCGCGGGGAGCTCGCTTGCCTGTGGTGATCACCCTGTCGTGACCACAATGTGCTGACGCCCCACGTCGGAGATCGCAGGCGGCGCCCGCGCCGGTACCCGCGCGGTACCCGCGCCCTGCGCCGCTACTTCCGCCCCACCTCGATCACCTTCGTCACGCGCTCGCTGCCGGCCTCCACGCACACGATGTAGAGCCCAGTGGCGACGATCGCGCCGTCGGTGTCACGGCCGTCCCAGAACAGCACGTGCTGCCCGCTGTCCATCGTCAGGCCGTCGGCCAGCTCGCGCCGCAGGCGGCCCGCCCGGTTGTAGACGACCGCCTTCACGGGCGCGGGATGCCCGAGGCTGAAGCTGATCGACATGCGGCCCTCGAGCCCGCCCGATCGCGGTGAGAAGTAGCGCGGCTCGGCACTGAGGGTAGTGATGACGGCCCCGCCGCCCACGACTGGCGGAATGTCCGACCGGAGGGCGTAGAGCCCGGGGCCGTCAACCCCGGTCGAGTAGAATGCCTGGCCCGATCCGGCGTCCTCGCGGGTACCGCCCAGGCGCGTCCAGCTGGCATCCTGCTCCTTACGATAGATGGCCAAAGCGCCTCCGCTCTCGGCCTGCGCGCTGGCCCGCAGCCGGAGCGTGGTCTTCTTGGCCAGCGCCAGGTCGGCCGGGCCCAGACGCGCGCCGGCGCTCGCCGGGCTGTCGGCGACCGCCTCGCGGTCCACCGTCACCAGCCGCTCACCCGCCATGGCGAAGGGCGGCACGAACACCACCGCGTCGCCGTTGGCAGAGTAGACCGTCGCACCCAGATCCCCGCGCACCAGCACGGGGCTCGTCACGTCGGCAAAGGGCGCGACGTTGTCGACGAGCACCTCGATCTGCGTGTAGCCCTCCACGCCGAGCTGGTCGCGCAGCGTCACGCGCAGCTCCCAGCGGTCGTCGGGGAAGCGCGCCACGTCGCGCGTATCCCAGGTCGCCAGTTGCGCTTCGTTCACGGGCGTCGGCGTCCATGGCAGCAGCGTGTCGGCCTGAGCGGCCGGCGTACCCTTGCGCCAGACCGTGACGGTGTAGCGGTCGAAGCGCGGATCGGTCGCCGTCCCGCGCACGGCGATCGTACCGCGCAGCACGTCGTCCGCGCCGGGCGCGGCGATCTTGGGCACAGGCGGCGTCGTGTCGAGCTCGAAGACGGCCAGCGCCGGCGTGGGGTCGACGTTGAACTCCGGATCGACCGCGCGTACGCCGAACGTGTGGACGCCGTCCTGCAGGACCAGGCTGGCCGGCACGAACGTGATCGTGCGGTCGGGGGACGGCGTGGACCACGTGCCGTCATCGACGCGCCACTGGAAGAAGATCTGCGCCAGGTCGCTGTCGGGGTCCATGGCATCGACCTGCACGACCACGCCGACGGCGCGGGTCGTGACCACCGCCGGTGGCGCGAGCGTCACGCGCGTATCCGGCATCTCGAAGCTATGCGTCGCGGCGCCGTCGCCGCGGGTCCCGACCCACAGCCCGTCACCGTCGACGGCCACCGACAACAGATCCTCGGCGGGCAGACCATCACTGACGCCCAGCCGGTGCCAGCGCGACAGGTCGAGATCCAGCCGGAACAGCCCGGTGACGGAGGCGACCAGCAGGAAGCCGTCGCCCGGGTCGGCGAGCGCGCGTAGGTCGTCCGCGAATCCATGGCCGCCGTCGAGCACGCTGGCGCCCGCCAGCGATGCCGCCGCGGCGTCGGCTACGATCAGGCCGACAGAGGTGGCGGCGAACAGCTTACCGCCGCGCAGCAGTACACTGCGCACCTCCACCGTCGCGCCGCTGCCGGGAATGAGCGCGGTGAACGGCAGGCTCGTCCAGGCAGAGCTGGCGATGTCGTACACAGCCAGCGCGCCCCGAGCGCCCACGGCGACGTGCCCCTCGCCCGCGTCCAGCGCCGTCAACGGCGGCGCCGGCAGGCCGTTCGCCACGGTGAACTGCGTCTCGCCCATGGGCGTGGCGGCGTCGTCCAGGCGCCACGCGCCGTCGCCGGCGGCCAGCCAGAGCAGTCCGGCGTCGTCGCGGTCGATGGCCGCCACGCGCCAGCGTACGGCACCCTGGCCCAGCACGGGCCAGGTGCTGTCGTCCTGCCCCGGCCGGTGGTACTGCACGGCGGAAGTCGAAGCAGCATCGTCGCCGTTCGCGACCCACAGCGTGCCGTCCGCGTCCGCGTGCAGCGCGCGGATCTGCGGGTGCGTGAGCGGACCGCCGAAGAGCTGGTTGAGCCAGCCGGTCCACTCGCTGCCGTTGCGCAGGCGGCTCAAGCCCGCGGTGGCGCCGAACCAAACGACATTGTGCGCGGGGTCGGGCGCGATGGCGGTGACCTCGCTGCAGCCGGCGAGCTGCAGCTCGCAAGGCTGCCCCGCAAGACCGTTGGATGTCGTGAATGCGGTCCAGGCGAAGCTGCTCAGCACGCTCACGCCCAGATCGGTGCCGAACCAGAGCGCCCGGCTACCCTTGGACGCGCCGGTGCCGACGGCCTCCAGTAGCGCGAAGATGTTGCTGCCGCTGAGACCGTCCTCCGCGCCGAAGCTCTTGCGCACCCAGCGTGAAGGATCTTGAGGGTAGTCGGTGCGATCGAAGCGGTGTGCCTCGCCGCGCGCGAGCCAAACGCGCCCGCGCGCGTCCTCGAGCACGTCGAGAACCGGGTTCTCGAAGCCAACGACGCTGGAGGCGGGCAGCGGTACCGACGAGAACGCGCTCCCGTTGGCGCTCCACCACGCCTTGCCTGACGCGGTCCCGAGCACGACGCTCTCGTCGGCCAGGGCGTGGACTGCCCACACCGAGCGGTCCGGCGGCCAGTTGCCGCCCTGCTGGGGCGGCGCCACCACGGCCGGCGAGCCATTGAGGATCGTGCCGAGCCCGAGGTCCTCGCCCCACCAGACCTTGCCGGTGGACGATACGTGCAGCGCGCGGATCCGCCCGCTGTGGACGAGGTCGGCCACCCAGCCGGTCGCCCCGGAATGCCAGTGCCACAGCGCCGTCAGCGTGCCCAGCCACACCTCGCCACCCGGGCCCGCGGCGAGCGAGAGCACATCGTCGTTGCTGGTGTGCGAGAGGCCGATGTCGGGCGTCGTGAGCGCGTGGCCGTCGGCCGCAAACCACTGGACCTGCCCAGCCTGGCCGGCCGCCCACAACACCCCCGTGGCATCCAAGGTCACGGCGTCGAAGCGCTGGGGTGAGACCACCGACCAGACGCCGTCGAAGTATCGGACCAACCCAACCGGCGTGGCGGCCCACACGGAGCCGTCGGCGGCCGCGGCCAGCTTTCGCACGTCGTTGCTGGGCAGCCCCGAGCCCACCGTGTAGTAGAGCCAGCGGGCCGCCGATGCCGTCTCGGGACGCAGCGCACCGGTCGCCAACAGCAGCGCGGTGGAGATCAGCGCGCCCAGCGCAGCACGCGCGGGGCCCACGGGCGCCACGCGGCGCCGGGCACGAAGGAGAAAGGACGGCGGGGATGGCGAATGGCCGCGCATGGGCGGTCCTCCATTTCCAAGACTGGCAACGGCTGATGGACAGGATCAGCGAGAAGCGCGCCAGCGCCGACCGCGGGCCCGCCGGCGGGCTATCCAAGCCTACGACAAAGGGTTGAAGGGTGCCAGGGAGCGCAGGCCGGAGCGGGTGGCCCGCCAGGACTGGCGGGACATCCCCGGACAGCTCACAGAACCAGGCGTGCCCCTGGCGAGCGCTGGAGCCTTGCTTGAGCGTGTGCGCCCGCGCCAGCGCTCCCTGCCCGCGGTCGGGAGTTCCCACTCAATCCCTGCAATCGGACCGACTTGTGACCGATCCCTTGCCCGCACCCACCCTCTCAGCCCAGCTCACCGCGCCGCTCGCCACGCCGCCCGCCGCGCCGCCTGCCGCGTCGCCCGCCACGCCTCTCGCCGCGCCGCCCGCCACGCCTCTCGCCGCGTCGCCCGCCGCGTCGCCCGCCGCGCCGCCTGCCGCGTCGCCCGCCGCGCCGCCCGCCGCGCCGCCCGCCACGCCTCTCGCCGCGTCGCCCGCCGCGTCGCCCGCCGCGC
>JBGPIA010000043.1:0-7498 GCA_041484665.1 Candidatus Krumholzibacteriia bacterium | reverse complement strand
GGCAGTACAGGAGCGGCTGCGCGTCTATCAGGACTACCGGACGGCGCTGCGGGAGCTGGAGGCCATCCAAAAGAAGCAGAAGGCCATTCTGCGTGGCCTGATGGAGACGCGAGACGAACCCTACGAGTAGCGCAATCGCGCGGAGGAACGCAGCTTACGGCAACAGAAAAACTCGCCCGACACCGTCAGCAAAGTGCGGAATGTAGGTTACACAGAATACGTCGCTGACGAGCGACGGGACCCTCGTGCTCGCCGATGATCTGACGGTGGCGGCAGGAGCCACCCTCACGCTGGGAAGGGCGAATGGGTCGCTCCAACCGATCAGGGTCGAGACCACGGGCGACGGTGTGTTGATCCTCGTACAGGGGACGCTGATGCTGCAAGGCCCGGTGAGCTTCGCGACCTACGACAGGGGGACGGATCCCGCTGCTTGGAAGGGACTGGAAATCGCGTCCTCTGGCTCCCTGGTCACCAACGGGCACAGCCTGAGGATCCGCAACGCCGAGACCGCGCTGACGATGACCGGGAGCGGCCAATCGCTTGAGTTCATCGCGGAGTACTGCACGAACGGCCTCGTGCTGCACGGGGGCGCCACGCTCGGCGAGGGCAGCCGCTTCGCGTCCGTCTCCGGCACGGCGGTGGACGCCGTGGACGCGGACGTGAGGTTCACCGGGGGCTTTGAGATCACCAGCGGACCCGGCCTGACGGTGGATGCGGCCGATGACCGGGTCCTCATTGAGGGTGGTTTGTCGACGATCTTTCCACTGATTTTCACATCGCGCCTGGCGTCCCCGGCGGCGGGCGACTGGACAGGCCTGAAGATCATCGGATCGCTCACATCGTCCGGCCCATGGACGATCGAGTACGCCACTTACGGCGTAGAGCACGCCGGGACGGTGTCGCTCTCGGACATGACGTTCCGCAACTGCGTGATCGGGGTTCTCGCGAACGGCAGCTCCGGCGACCTCACGCTCACTGACAGCAGCTTCGACACCATGGGGCAGTGGGGGATCGTGCGGGGCAACGGAGGGGACCTCACGCTCGGTAACGTGTCGTTCAGCGACGTCGTCGAGGCGGCGATCGAAATGAACGGCGGGGTGTTCACGGTCACGGATCCGGTCACTGCGGACGAGTGCGCCGGCGTGAATCTGACCAACCTCGGAGCCGGATCGGTCGTGGAGGACATCACGATGACGAACTCCAGCGGCGTCCCCTTGGCGATCTCGGGCGGGACACTCTCGCTCGGACCGGCGGTCGTGGTGGACGGGAGCGGCGCGGGCATGCCGGGGATCCAGATCACCGATGGCGCAGCGGTGACACTCGCGGGCAGCGTGTCCGCCCAGCACTGTGCCCTGCACGGTCTGCTGGTCATTGGATCGACTCTTAGCGGAACCTGGGCGGATCTCACGGCCCAATACAACGGCAGCTCCGGCCTGCGCGTAGAGGGCAGGTCGGTGAGCCTCGGTTCCGGCACCGTGCTCTCGCACAACGCGTTGGGGCTCTACCTGCTCGACGCCGATGCGACAGTGCTGGACGCCACCCTGGACAGCAACTCGGGGTCCGGGGTCGTCGCTGAGGGCACGAGCGACGTGGATGTCCAGAGTAGCCGGATCCGCAACAACTCTACCGGCGTGCTGATCGGCGACCAGGCCACGGCTACGCTGGGCGTGAGCTGCGGGCACAACAGCTTCGCGGGCAACACCTACAAGTACGTGGCCAACCTGCACACCGGTCTTACGGTGGAAGCGGTCGGAAACTACTGGGGTGCCTGCCCTCCCAAGGCCACCAAGTTCATGGGGATGGTGAATCATGAAAACTGCCTGTTCTGCGAAGACGACGAGTGCACCGCCGGCAATCAGTGTCCGTAGGGTAAGCAACGTCCTGGCGTGGGCGTTGGCGCTCTGCGTTGGGACTGCGGGTGTGGCGGAGGCGGGACTCCACCGGATCCACGCTTCGACTGCCACGTGGGATGACGCGCTCGCCACGGCCGTCTTCACGTTCGATCTCAGCGAGCTGGAGGCGACGGAGGTTCTCGTCTCCGCGGCGCTCGAGGTTGGCGTGATTCCGGGTACGGCGGCCGAGGACCGGCTTCCGGTGGCACGGATTGTCGTCGCTGGTGGGACGCGCTCGGCGCCCAGCGTCGGGGAAGAGGCGGAGGCCCTTGCGTCGTCCAGCGCGGGCGAAGAGGTGCCGCTCGCGTGGCGCGCCCGCGTGGCGCTGGACTTGACAGGGACCCTCGTAGCGCAGCTAACCGGGGGCGCCGCAAGCGTTTGGGTGGCGGCCCAGCCGCAGGGGGGCGAGTACACCCCAGTCTCGCTCGCGGTGGGGGCGACTGGACTCGGCTCTGCCGACTTCCTAGTTTACACAAGGCGGACGGAGGCCCCGGGGGAGGCAGGGCCGTTCAGCAGGACGCTTGGCCTGCAACGGGCGCCGCGGGCGGGCGTGGCGGTCGTCGCGGGCCACGGCAATGCTCCGGCAGCTTCGAAGGAATCGGGCGCGTCGGACCGAACGGCAGCTTCCCCCGGCCGTGGCCTGACGTTCCACCCGAACCCGCTTGCGGCGGGAAGCGCCCTGCGCTTCGCGCTGCAACGGGAGGACCATGTGGTGCTGGAGGTCTTCGACCTGTCGGGTCGCCGGGTGGCCATCCAAGAGCTAGGGCTTCTCGGTGCCGGCGAGCATCAGGTCCCCTGGGCGGGTCGCGACGCAGCCGGAAGCCCGGTGGCGCGCGGGGTCTACTTCGCCCGCCTCAAGGGGACCGGCTGGGCGGTTGACCAGAAGATCACGGTCCTCCGTTAGCGATCGAGCGTAGACGCGCGCGCGGGAGGTAGTACCGTGCGGGAGCGACCTGGCGGAAGCACACGGCATCCGAGGATCCAGCGAGCCACACGGGTCGATACGATACGCTGGGTCGCCCCCGCTGCCTTTCTCGTACTCCTGTACGTCCTCGGCGCCCAACCGGGCCACGCGGATCCGGGCATACCAGGGACGTTTCGCGTACGCACCTACATCGGGAACGGCCTTCCCAATCCCGTCGCTCCGCTCGATGCCAACATCTGGCCGTACGGGATGTACGTCACAGCGGACGGGACGATCTACTTCAGCAGCCACAGTGTCGTACGTCGATTGCGGCCCGGGGGCCTGGTGGAAACGATCGCCGGGACCTACCCGCACAACTGGCAACCTGGCGAGGGAGGGCCGGCGCTCCAGGCTGACTTTTCGGGGGCGTCGGACATGGTCTTGGACCTCGATGGCAGCCTGATCGTTGCCGACATCTACTGGAGCGTTGTCCGCAGGATCGCTCCGGACGGAACCGTGCGCACGGTGGCCGGTCGCTGGGGCGTGTGGGGATTCGGCGGAGATGGAGGGCCAGCGACGGAAGCGAAGCTTGGCAACCCCGTCTGCCTGGCCTTCGGGCCCGACCGCTCACTGTACGTATCTGATTATCTGCGAGTGCGCCGAATCTCACCCGACGGCATCATTAGCACGTTTGCCGGGAACGGTACGGACGTTTCGGGCGCCGACGGAGAGGGCGGTCCGGCAACGGATGCATCCGTATCCGGATCCCGTGGGATGGCAGTCGACGTTGCCGGGAGCGTATTCCTCGCAGTCTCCGGTCAATCGCGCGTCCGCCGAGTCGGAACCGACGGCATCCTCACGACCATCGCGGGGATGACCTACGGATGGAGCGTGAGCGGCGATGGCGGCCCGGCGATCGCGGCGGAGATCGGCAAGCCCAGCGACGTGGCGTTCGACGCTAGCGGCAACCTGCTCATCGCCGACTCGTACAACGGCGTCATCCGGGTCATCGACCAGAACGGCATCATCAACACACTCGCGGGCACTGGTGAGAAGGGCTACAGCGGGGACGAGGGACCGGCACGGCAGGCGATGCTGGGATCGATCATCGACATGGAATTCGATGCTGCGGGCAACCTCTATCTCCTGGACGACTCCGAGTTCCGCATTCGCAAGATTGATACGGACGGCATCATCACGACAGTCGCTGGCAATGGCACCAAGCTCTTCGGTGGTGACGGTGGGCCAGCGCAAGAGGCAACTTTCTGGTCTCCACACGACCCGACGATCGCCCCCGATGGAAGCATTTTCATTGCGGACATCGGGAACCGGCGCATTCGCCGCATTGGGCCAAACGGCATCGTCACGACCTACGCCGGGAACGGCACACTGGGGTCAATGGGTGACGGTGGACCTGCGATCGATGCGACCCTTGCAACTGAGGATCTAGCGCTTGCACCCGACGGGACTCTGTATTTCCTCGATGGTAGTGGAGGTGGCGCACGGATCCGTCGGATCGATCCCAGTGGCGTGGTCCACCACGTGGCGGGTCGGGACGGGGAGGGCTACGCAGGGGATGGGGGCCCTGCGGCGACCGCCCTCTTCAAACGGCCGACGGATATCTGGTACAGCGTCGCGCACCAAAGGCTCTTCATCGCCGACACTGAGAACAATCGTGTGCGGTACATCGATTCTACAGGCTACATCTGGACGCTCATCGGGAACGGATCGGCAACCTCAACTGGCGACGGGGGGCCAGCCTCTCTGGCGACCGTCTTCCGGCCCGGCTGTGTGTACGCAACGGACGATGGGAAGGTGTACGTGTCCGAGGCGAGTGGGAACCGCGTCCGCATGATCGACACGAGCGGGATCGTCACGACGGTGGCCGGGGGGGCTGAGCGTGGGTTCGGTGGGGACGGCGGGCCGGCAGTGCTTGCCAAACTCAGCGTTCCGGTTGGGCTCTTCAGGGACCGGTGGGGCTACCTCTACATCGCCGACGCGGCGAACAATCGCATCCGACGTGTGTCGCCGAACGGCATGATCACGACGGTTGCCGGGACGGGGATGGAGTTCTACGACGGCGAGGACGTACCTGCGCTGAGCGCAAATCTCTGGAAGCCCGTGGACGTGGCGGGTGGGCCGGGGGATGTCCTCTACGTCGCGAGTCAGTGGTCAGGACGCATTTCGATGCTCGTTCCGGCGCTGCGCGTGCCCGTGGGGTTCGGTAACCTGCGCGCTGAAGCGTCGAGCGGGGGCGTCACCCTGTCGTGGGTGGCGTGGTCGGACGAACGAGTGGAATACGTGGTGGAGCAGGGCGACGGATCGACCCCGACGACATTCCGGACGATCGCTTTGCGAGCAGGGCTCGGAGCTGAGCAGGTCGAGCACTATGTGCCATGGTCTTCCACGGATCGCCCAGGCGCGAGGGTGGCATACCGCGTGCGGGTCCGCGATCTCGAGGGACTCGAGCTGACGATGCTTGGTCCAGTCCAAGTGTCGGTAGGCGGCCCGCTGCTTCCCCAACGCGCGAGTCTGTCCGCTCATCCAAACCCCTTCAACCCGCGCGTGATCGTCACCCTGGCGCTGCCGGAGGCTGGCGACATCGAGCTGGCCGCCTTCGACGCGGCGGGACGGAAGGTAGCGATCCTCGCTACCGGACGGCTCGGTGCGGGCAGACGCGACGTTGTCTGGGAGGGGAAGGACTCGCGAGGCGCCGAGTTGGCGAGCGGCGTCTACCACCTCGAGCTGAGCGCCGCCGGCGCCACGCTCGCCCGGCTCGCGGTGACTCTGGTTCGCTGATTCATCTCAACAGCCCACGACCAGAGCATCTCGGCCGGGTCAGGGTTGCCACGGTTGCCCCGCGCCTTGACGCCGAGGTCTGCCGGTCGAGTGCAGCGGCGTGACCACCGTTGGCCGAGGGAGTTCCGACGACCGCACCCTTGAGTGAAACCGTGCAGTCCAGCCTTCTCCGGCGATTCCGTCTCGGTAGCTGCCCGCCAAATCATACTTCGGCCCCCGAGGCTCGCGTGACAGCTTCCTTGGGTCGCGTAGATGTGTCCTGATGGCCGGGATGTGCACGGTTTCCAGGACACCCGCGATCCGGTTGTGCGCATTCGAGTTGCGGGCTCTGCGCCGAAACGTGTCCTGATCGCCGGGCATCGGTGTCAACGACCCGCCGCACGCCGCGCTGCTACCTCGCGCGCAAGTCGTTGATTCCAGCGTTGTTGGTGTTGTGCGCGTTGGACGTGGCATCGGCACGCAGGATGCTCTGTCTCCCGTTCGTCCAATACACGATAGATGTAATGTAGGATGGGCGGCCCCCAGCTCGCGACCGCCGCCTGCCCACCTGCGGCCTCCCTGCCAGCGAAGGTCGTATGCCGACCACGGTCGAGCCCCCGCGCCCGCCCCGCCCGTCACGCCGGCGGCGCATCGTGCGTCGGCGCGCGCGTGCGCAACGGCAGCGGCCGCGGGCCTCACGGCACCCATCGCGAGCGCAACGGACCGCGTCGCTCTCGCAGCGCTGCTGGGCGCTCGCCCAGCTGCCCAACCGGCTGCTGCGCGACGTGTGCGTGGCCTCCGCGCGCCTGCTCGCCGCCAACGGCCCGGGCTGGCTGAGCTGTTCCACGCTGGGCCAGTACGCCTGCGAGCATCTGGGGGTGCCGGCCCGCGAGCTTGCGCGGTGGGCGCACGTGGGAGAACTGCTGCGGCAGGCCCCGCAGGCGGAGGAGGGACTGCTCTTGGGCAGCCTCTCCTATTGGGTGCTGGTGGAGCTGACGCGGCTGCAGGACGCGGCGCTGGTGCGGGCCCTCGTGCCGGCGGCGCGGGGGTCAACGGTGCGGGTGGTGCGGGCGCTGGTGGACAGTGCGCTGCGGCGAGACGCCGATCCGCCCGGGCGCGCCGGGGCAGGGGGCACCCACTTGACAGACGACGCTGACCCCGCCGGCGAACGTCGGCAATCGGGGGCCGCCGAGACAGCGGCCACGCTCCCAGCGGACGACGCTGACCCCGCCGGCGAACGTCGGCAGCCCCTGGATCCCCTGCGCGAGGACGCCCTCGTCCCCTGGCAGCATCGCACGCCCCTGCCCGCCGCAGTCTACGAGCGTGAGACCCTGCAGCTGGCCCAGGTCCTGATCGGCCACGACTGCCCCGAGCACGAGCAGCTAGCCGTCGTGGTGGCCGAGACCTCCACCGACATCGACGTCACCGTGTCCGCGCCGGAGGGCTGCCGCCGCCTGGGCATCCCGCTGTCTGCCGCGGACCTGGCGGAAGCGATCCAGGCGTGCAGCGTCCCGCGGCCGCCCAGCCTTGCCTGCGCGCGGCCCGCCGGGGAATCCCCCGCGCACACGGGGCAGCCGACCGGCAGCGCCCGCGTCTGGCACCTGGCCGACGACCACCCCACCCGGCGCACAGCCCACCTCCTGGACCGCTTCCTCAAGCGCCAGATCCCGCGTTTGATCCGTGTGGATGCCGAGCTGGAGGACGGCCTGCTGCGGCTGTTGCAGGAGGGCGCCGCCGGCAGGCTGGGCTACCGCCGCTTCGACCAGTTCGCCCAGGCCGTGCTGGGCCTGCCGCCCCGCACCACCGGCGACTATCTGCGCCGCGCCCGCCGCCGCCTGCGCCACGACCCGATCGCCCTGGCGGTGCTCGAGGGACGCATCAGCCGGGTGCAGGGCGATCTGCTGGAGCGCCTGCGGCGCCAGGC
>JBGPIA010000042.1:0-8227 GCA_041484665.1 Candidatus Krumholzibacteriia bacterium | reverse complement strand
TCCGAACTTCCGGCGTGCGCATGGCCGGCTACCTCCTGTCGTTGGACTCGCGTCCGCTGATGGGGAAAGGGGGGTCTGCCCAGTGGTCGGGGACACGAAATCTCAACTTTCTTGCAACCTGTTGTCCGACAATCCGATAGCGCCCTTCGCCCGCTGCCTGCGCTTCTTCGCAGCCTCGTAGGACAGCCCGGTCTCGTTCGCGCACTCCTGCAGGGAGCGGTTGTAGACCTCCGTCCCCACGAGCAGGAGGTAGTCGACCTCTGGGAGGTGTCCGGATCGCCGGAGTTGGTCGAGGCGCCGAAGGAGGTCGGCGCGGTCCTGAGCCTTGTCGAACTCAGCGAAGCCTCGGTCCCAGTCGGCGATGTCGATCGGATTGCCGTCATCGTCCTCGGGCCAAGGTGCGCCCGCCCGAAATCGCTCGCGTCGGTACAGCGCGCGCAGGTCATGGCAGGTGTCGTTGAAGATCTTTCGGGCGATGCCCTCCGGTCGTTGGCGCACGTCCAGACGGCAGACGGCCTTGAGGAATGCCCACAGCACGTTGGCCCAACGCGCTTCGCCGTCGTCATCCAGCCTCCGTGCGCGCGACCAGATGATCTCCAGTACGTGCCAGTGGAGCAGGAGAAGGATCGTGCGCCATGCAGGGTCACCGTCCTCCCTGTGGCGCTCGAAGATGGCGCGCAAGATCGCATCCCCCTGCGGGGTCGAGTGCGCCCGTTGCATCAGCCCCTCAACAGCAAGCCACGAAGCAACCCCCTGGAGGGGTGCGGTGCGGGCTGCGAGGTCGTGGAGCTTGATCTGGTAGTGCTTGGATTGAACCTCACGTTCGAGATGCTGGCGGTCGAGCGACCGCCGCCCGGAACGCATAACGCCCAGCCTTCTGGCCGGGCGTCACGCGCCTCACTGCGGGCCTGCTAGGGCGTCATGCGCCTCCTGTGGATTGTCCTGTTACCTGTTCGTGCCTCGGGACGCCGCTGGCGCCGCCGGGGCGGCCGCGAACTCGTTGAGCTCACCGCACCTGCGGCATCGCGCGGCTACCGGGCTCGACGCCGAATACTGGTGTCCCCGTGCGAAACGGATCATCATCTTGCCCTCATTCCACACCCCCAACAGGATGTGGCAATGACGGCACCGCCATTCACGCATTGAAGTGCTGCCTTCTCGGCCCCGGGAAAGGCCCCGTCAAACGCACCATGCTGTGGCGCGCGCGACAGGGGTAGGGCGGGCCAAGCTCCCGCCTATTCGGCGGGACAACTCGTGTCTCTCCAGGGACAACCCGCGTCTCTATTGCTGGGCGCGAATCGGGCGCTACAGGATCCAGTTGGGTGGGTGTTCGGGCTGGTAGGACAGGGCTGCGCCCAAGCTCAGCGAGTGATATAGATGACGCCACACCGCCTCATCGGTGGCCTTGACACGCTTGAGCGCATCGCGAACGGCCTTCGACACAGATTGAGCGGCGCGTTGTCGATCGTCTGCAGCAAGACGCGGTCGCCCGGCAAGGCCGGTCATACGGCCGAGCGCCGCGTTGATCGTCTCCTCTTCCTCGGCTAACTCGGCGTACACCGACGGATCCGCACTGGCCTGCGCCCCAGCGAGGAGCTCTTGGAGATCTTCGCGTCTTTTCTGGAGATCTTCTTTCGTCTTTTCGTCTGCCACCTCCCCAGCCGAGCCGAGTGGGAACCGCTGCTCGCCATGAGCGAGCGCGCGAAGGTCGGCAGCGTGGAAATTCTGGTTGGGATTTCGGAGCAGGATCGTGATGTACTGCATCCCGATGGCGTGGTTCATGGGTCTCGGTTCAGGACCGCGCCCCACCATCCACAACTTCCCGTGCCTCCGGAAGTGCCAGCGATCCTCATCCTCCGGACTCTGCAGTCCCGACGGACCCGCTCCCGCGGCGATGGCATCAATTTCGTTGGCGAGCTGCGCAAGATGCGTGTCCAACTCCACCAGGCTCGCCGTGGTGAACATCTGGCCTTTGCGGAACTTGCAGATCTCTTCCACTGCGAGACGCTCACGGAAGAGGCGGAGCAGCGCCCGCCGACATCGGGGAGTGTCGAGCGCCTCCGGATTGATTGGAAGGACCGCGATCCCGACCTCCGGGCGGTCCCAGAAGACGATCAAGGGAGCCTCTAGATCCGCCACCCCCAGGTCAGCTGCGTACTTCTCGTACTCTTGGCGAAAGTAGTGCTCTTCGGAGCCCGCCTGCTTCCACATCGACTCATACGCAGCCGCATCCTCGTCGTCGCGGCGCCTCAGCTCCTCAGTGCGCTGCCTCTTGTGGATCTCGTCCATGCTTGCCGGGTGTCCAATGGGTCGCCACGTCAGGAATTCCCCGCCGGCCTTCTTCAATGGACCGAAGTTCTCCCAGATGAAGCGATGCAAGAGGAGGCTTCCATCTGGGATGGGAGTAGCGAAAAGGGCAACTGCAGCCGACATCGCTGGAGCGCCTCCTGAGATCGGAGTCGTTGAACTCCGGAGACCAGCGGCAAGCGAGGTGTTCGCAGCCCCCGCGTGAAGGTGGTAGACCGAGGCAGCGAGCGCCCCGAATGCCCTAGGGCTTGCCGGTGCTGCGGCGGGGGGGTGCAGGTCGGACTTGTATCTGCCCGTCGCTGCCGCGAACGTGCTCGACCGCCGTCGCTTGGGCGGCGCTTGCCGCCGGTCCGAATCCACGGATTTCTATGCCCGAGTACCCGGTCGGCAGCTCCTCCGGCCTCACGGGAGTCCCATCGAGGTGCACGAGCACAAGTTTCGTTCCACTCGGTAGCTCTTCAGGCCGGACGGGCCTCCCGTCGAGATGCACAAGCCTGAGTTCGAGCCGACGACTTTCCATCGCAACACCTTTCCGGCTGATGTCGTGCCTCGATTGACATGCCGACCCGCGATCGCCATGCCCGCTGTGTCCCCACACTACTCCGCGAGCCCCCTTCTACCAGAAGAAGCCGCAGCACCACAATGCGGGGATGGTAAACGTGGACTTTGACGCGCGAAACGAAATCGCTGGTCTAGTGGCTCGCGGCTACCTCCGCCTCCTGGCTCGCCGCCAGACCCCGCACCCTGGCGAGCCTCGAACCGCGAGCGACGTCGTAACCGACGATTCGTGGCCCGGTTCCGTGACTGAGAATCAACTGGATGTCATCCGGGCTCCGGAGTGAGTGATGGAGCGTCTCGATTCAACGCAAGTCAGACACCCAGACCCAGGGGGGCATTCCACGATGAGTGAACGACCAGAGACGCCGCCCTTGCCCGGCTACGGGGGACCGCCCCTCCCGGAAGGGCAGGCCACACCTACGACCCCGCCACCGCGAGTCGACGCCAATCCCTACAGCGGCGAGCAGGCGACGACGATCACCGGACAGATCCACGAGCTGAGCCAGATGACCGTGGCGCAGTTGCGCCAGCGGCACCTCGAACTGTTCGGCGTCGCTACGAAGTCGAAGCACAAGGTGCAGTTATTCAAGAAGCTCGCATGGAAGGTCCAGGAAGTCGCGTTTGGTGGTTTGAGCGAGCGCGCGCAGCGACGCCTCGAAGAACTCGCGCGCGACGTCGACGCGAGGTACTTGCCGCCGCGGACGCAGCGCGCACGCAGCAATGGCAACGGCGCTGAGGGTCACCGTGAGGTGCTGCCGTTCGCCTTGTCGAATGATTCGACGCGCCTCGTGCCTGGCGTCACCCTCGCGAAGGAGTACCGCGGCGAGCTCCACGAGGTGCTCGTCATTGGCGACCGTCAGTTCGAGTACAAGGGCCGGGTATTTCGCTCGCTGTCGGGCGTTGCCCGGGAGATTGCAGGCTGCCCGTGGAGCGGGGCGGTGTTCTTCGGGCTCAAGCAGCGGTCCGCGCGGAAGGGGAAGCCAACGTGATTGCGACAGCCGCAGCCACCGCGACGAAACCAATCCGTTGCGCGTGTTACTGCCGCGTTTCGACCGAGGGGCAGGCGGACAAAGACTTCAGCAGCATCGATGCCCAGCGGGCGGCGGGCGAAGCGTACATTCGCGCCCACGCGGGGCGTCGCTGGGAGGTCGCGCCGACCCACTACACCGACGCGGGCTTCACGGGCTCGAACACGGACCGCCCGGCGCTCCAACGGCTGCTGCGCGACATCAATGCTGGTGCGATCGGTTGCGTCATCGTCTACCGATTCGATCGCATCTCCAGGTCGATGCTGGACTTCACGCAGTTGCTCGCCCGGTTTCAAGCTGCCGGCGTCGAATTCGTGTCGGTGAGCGAATCCCTCGACACGTCCAGCCCGACCGGTCGGTTCGCCAGGAACATCCTGATGTCCGCCGCCGAGTTGGAGCGCGAGGTGATCGCCCAGCGCACGAGGGACAAGATCGTTGCCGCTCGCCAGAGGGGGCGATGGACCGGCGGCCCTGTGCCCTTCGGGTACGACCTCGTCGAGGGCAAGCTTGTTCTCAATGCTGAGGAGTCCGAGCGCATCAGGGCGATTTACAACCTGTACCGGCAGCACGAGTCGCTGCGAGACACCCTCGCCGCCGTGCGCGAGCGTGGCTGGCGGACGAAGGGCTGGACCACCCAGCGGGGAGTGGTTCACCCCGGGCGGCCGTTCGACAAGACGGCGCTGCATAGGCTGCTGACCAACGTGGTGTACGCCGGCAAAGTCGCCTGCCATGGCAAGCTCCACGATGGCGAGCACGCGGCCATCATTGAGCAGGCCATCTGGGATCGCGTCCAGCAGCTTCTACGGGCCAACGGGCGCAATGGGGGCGGCATTGCCCGCAACAAGCACGGGGCCCTGCTGGTGGGTATCCTGCGCTGCCGGCCGTGCGACGCGGCGATGGTGCACAGCCACACGCGCAAGGGCAGCAGGCTGTACCGCTACTACGTCTGCGGCGCCGCCCAGCGCAATGGCTGGAGCACGTGCCCGACGAAGTCGCTGCCGGCCGCCGAGATCGAGCGCGTGATCGTCGACCGCATCCGCGACATCGGCCGCGACCCCGAGTTGGTCCGCGCGACCCTGGAAGCGGCGCGGGCGCAGCGGGCGGACCAGATGCGGTTGCTCGCGGCGGAGATGACCGGCGCCGAGCGCGAGGCGAAGCGGCTGCGTACGGCAGCGACCGGGGGCAACGGCAACGGCCATGGCGGAGACGCAGAGGCACGGCATCAGGAGCTGGCCGACGCCGAGGAACGGCTGGCCGGCCTGCAGCAGGCGTACGTGACCATAGCGCAGTCGGCGATCAACCCCGACGAGCTGGCGCGGCTGCTCGCCGAGTTCGAGCCGATCTGGGACGTGCTGCTCCCCAAGGAACGCGCCCGAGTCGTCCGACTGCTCATTCAGGAGGTTGACTACAACGGCGTGAGTGGCACCGTCGGCATCACGTTCGCGGCGGGCGGCATCAAGACGCTGGTGGGCGAGACTGGCAAGCAGGAGGTGGAGGCAGCATGAGCGACGAACATCCACGGCCGGAGCCGCCTCGCGTCGAGTTCAAGGTGATGCTCAAAGGCCGCCGCCCGCGTCCGCCCATGGCCAGCCAGGGCGCCGGGTCCCTTGCGGATCCCGCCCCGGAGGCTGTTCCGCGCGTCGCCAGGCTGCTCGCGTTGGCACACCGCTGGCAACGGCTGATCGACCAAGGCCAGGTCGAGAGCCAGGCGGAGATCGCGCGGGTGATGGGGTTGTCCAGGGCGAGGGTCAGCCAAGTCATGGAACTTCGCTGGCTCGCACCTGCGGTGCAGGAGGCGATCCTCATGCCGAACGGCCCCGGCGCGCCGCGCTGCTCATTGGAGGAGCGCGCCCTTCGGCGCATCGCTACGCGCGCAGCCTGGGCAGACCAGCTCGCGGAGTAGCGCTGCCGTCGCCCCGAGCGCGCAGCCATCGCTCCGTCATCGGCATTCCGCCCGGGGCCTCGCCCACCGCTGCGGTGTTTCTCGGCGAATCAGGCGTCCAGAGGTAATGGCGAACGGCATAGGCCTTCGTGTCGCTCTCGCTTGATGGCCCCTCCAGGTACAGCGCGTACCTGGAGGGAGCATCAACATGATTTGTGCTGCGAAGCGCTAGTGTGCAGCGTGAGCGTTCACGACCGCACACAAGAAGTAGAAGTGCGTATCGATCTCCACCGCGACACCGGCGGCGACGGCTGCATCGACTTCGGTCTCCGACTTCATCGGGAGCATAGCCGCGTAGGCCGCCTGTCCGGAAGGCGAGAGGTCAGCCGGAAGGATGACGAAGACGTGCCAGAGCGCATTGAACTGGCCGTGGCCCGGATTGGACGGAATCGAGTCGAGGACGTGGTTGTGGAAGTCCGTGAAGTCAATGCCGTCCCCTGCATGGTCGCACGGGTTGCACTGCGGCGTGTCTGGCCAGAGCGAATGGTCCGGCGGATAGACGGTCTCGTAGAAGTCCGCTGCGGCGTGTTCAAGCGGGCCTACGTTCTGCCGCACCTCGATGGCGTTGATCGTCACCGTCTGACCGTTGAAATAAGCTGGTTCGTAACCGGGTTTTGCCTGGGCTACCGCGCCAGCCGATGTGCCGGCCGAGGCCAGGTCTTGGCTGGTCTTTAGAGCGCTTGTTGCCGAATCGGGCTGCAGGGGAGATTGAGTTGAGCATCCTGTCAGGGCGAGCCCTGCGACGATGAGTACACCTGCGTATTTCATAGACGAACTCCTTACGCGATGTGGAAACGCAAGACCGGCGTCGAGCGTGTGAGCAGCAGAAAGTTGTTCCGGCTTGGGTGCCTTGCCGAAGTCTCAGCTGCACCCCGGCGTTTGCGAAGGCAGGATAGTAGCACATCCGTGCGATCGATGACACGGCGTGCCGAGCCCAGGCATGGCGGCCGCGGCGAAGTAGGCGGGCCCGGGTAGCGGCCTAACCAGCACATGAAGCTGTCAGAGCCCGGCCGATCTGTTGTGACCGGACTGACATTCATGCAGTCGGTCCCTGCAGCTCATCCGCGGTCGTTGGGCGCAGCCAAACGGGGCTGTGGGCGGTGACCTAATCGAGACCCGGGTCGCGCCGCTCCTCGCCCCGGCCCACCGGTGGCAGCGGCTCATCGACGAGGGCAAGGTTGAGAGCCAGGCTGAGGTCGCCAGGGTGATGGGGCTGTCCAGGGTGAGGGTGTCGCAGATTCTGGAACTTCGCTGGCTCGCGCCTGGGGTGCAGGAAGCGATCCTGCTGCCGGAAGACGGCAGGCCCCGGAGCGTCCCGATGACGGAGCGCCAGCTCCGAGGGCTCGCCAAGCGTGGGCTCTGGGCAGATCAAGTGCGGGGGTAGCACGAGCATCGCCCCGCGCGTGCGGGGGAGCCGAGAACCGAAGCGCGGCGGCAACATCCTTCCAGGGTCCATCCCCGCGCGTGCGGGGGAGCCTTCGGCACGAACGCGATCGCCGAGGTCCTCGAGGGTCCATCCCCGCGCGTGCGGGGGAGCCCTCGACGTGGACCCCTCCGCCCGATGCCGAGATGGTCCATCCCCGCGCGTGCGGGGGAGCCCACCCAGCAGTAATGGTGCCACTCGTTAACCGGGGTCCATCCCCGCGCGTGCGGGGGAGCCTGGCCAACGAGGCCCAGGGCCAGCACGATCCAGGGTCCATCCCCGCGCGTGCGGGGGAGCCTCTGGCGGCGACGTGCTGAGGACGATCTGCTTGGGTCCATCCCCGCGCGTGCGGGGGAGCCTTGTAGAGCAGGAAGGTATAGGGGCCGCGCTCGGGTCCATCCCCGCGCGTGCGGGGGAGCCAGACTGAATCACGGATCTCCTCGTTCGACCTCGGGTCCATCCCCGCGCGTGCGGGGGAGCCGAGACCTTGTCCTCGCAGCTGCGGGGATTCTGGGGTCCATCCCCGCGCGTGCGGGGGAGCCCGCGGGGTGAGCGCCATGCGTAAGTCGACAGGGGGTCCATCCCCGCGCGTGCGGGGGAGCCTTCTTCGTCGGATGCGCCGTGCCGGTCCGGTCGGGTCCATCCCCGCGCGTGCGGGGGAGCCGATCGAGCCTTCGAGGCCTACAGCGCGCGCCAGGGTCCATCCCCGCGCGTGCGGGGGAGCCTGCACCAGTGGCCGGTAGTCAGAGAGTAGCTTGGGTCCATCCCCGCGCGTGCGGGGGAGCCCTCGAGCTGCTGCCCATCGAGCCGCTCGCCGAGGGTCCATCCCCGCGCGTGCGGGGGAGCCGTGCGGTGACTCATGGCTTCTCTCTTCGTGGCGGGTCCATCCCCGCGCGTGCGGGGGAGCCGTGCGGTGACTCATGGCTTCTCTCTTCGTGGCGGGTCCATCCCCGCGCGTGCGGGGGAGCC
>JBGPIA010000041.1:0-9224 GCA_041484665.1 Candidatus Krumholzibacteriia bacterium | reverse complement strand
TCTTTGTCTCGCATGCCCCCAGCATCTACCACCAACCAGCCTGGGGTTTCAACGATTCCGACGGCCGCCTCAGCAGACGCCGGCTTCCTTACTCACCCACCAGAAAGTCCGAAGCGCCGAGATTGCTTGGCACCGGGGCGATATATGTCGGGTGTGCTCGGAGTTTCAGTAGTCCTGGCCGTGGCGCTAGTCCAGGCTGCCGCGGATTCCAGGGAGGCGTTCCAGCTCCGCATCAGTGCTGGCTACGCTATGCCCGCGACACTTTGCGACCATGGCTGCGTCTGGGTTGTTGCGTCCGACGATTCTGGCGCAGCGCTCGACGCGTGGCTGGCTACCGTCATAGAATGGGACTATACGCCGACCGACTCCCTGCGTAGGGCCATCGATGCTGGTGTGAATTCCATTGATGCCGCGGGAGGGCACGCCTGCCGAAGGTATCCGTGGCCAATTTCCATCCCGCACCGTTTTATGGGCCGGCGCCCGTTCGGCGGCCGCCGTGTGCTGATTGCCCCAGGCGACGCCTTCCGTGACACACTCTCGATCAGCTTCCGTGCTTGCGATTTCGTGCAATTGCCCGGCGTATTCATCGGGACCGTGTCCATCTGGAGAGGTGAACCGGGGTCGCTCTGGTGGGATGCAACGATGCTAGCGTCAGCGCCGCTGAGGATCCCAGTACCGCAATGAACTCTAACGACGCGCTGCAGCGGCCGGGGGCGGCCACAATGTCCTAGGCTGCGCGCGTTCTTTGCGCTCGCGGCCGCCCCCGCAGCTGGGCGCGCGTGTTAGACCGCACCCATTTCAGGTCCTAAAGGACTGCGAGAAAGTAACTGGCACAGTCTTGTGACTGTGCGATACTCCCGGCGTGACGCAGGTGCAGGTCATCCGCCCGAAGTACCGCGCGCTCAAGGATTCGCTGCGCGCGCCGCCTTTGGGCGGCGACGGAGGCCCAGTCGCTCGGCTTTGGGGGAGCGTCGGTCGTCGCCAGGGCAACCGGGATGTCCCGGAGCACAATCCTGCGTGGCATGAAGGAGGTCCACAGCGGAGCGGGTTTGGAAGAAGGCCGTGTCCGGCGGCGAGGTGGAGGGCGCAAGAGCGCGACGGCGACGGATCCTCGCCTGGAGGCGGCGCTGGAGCAGTTGGTCGAGCCGGTGACTCGGGGTGACCCTGAGTCGCCTCTGCGCTGGACATGCAAGAGCACCCGCTTGCTGGCCGGGCAGTTGGTGGCAGGCGGCCATCCCGCCAGCTACTGGCTGGTCCGCCAACTGCTCTACGATCTCGGATACAGCCTGCAGGCGAATCGCAAGACGACGGAGGGCACCCAGCATCCGGACCGCGACGCTCAATTCCGGTACATCAACGACCGGGTCGCCCGACAGCTGCGGCGCAGGCAGCCGGCGATCTCCGTCGACACCAAGAAGAAGGAACTCGTCGGGGACTTCAAGAATGCAGGGCAGCAGTGGCGTCCTCGCGGACTGCCCGAGCCGGTTCGAGTCCACGACTTCCTGGATCCTACGAAGGGCAAGGCGATCCCCTACGGCGTCTTTGATCTTCGCCTGAACAGGGGCTGGGTGGCAGTCGGCCTCGACCATGATACGGCCAGCTTCGCGGTGAACACCATCCGGCGCTGGTGGGTGCAGATGGGGGCTGGGGCGTATCCGCGGGCGCGTTCGCTGCTGATCGTCGCCGACAGCGGTGGCAGCAACGGCAGCCGGGTTCGGCTGTGGAAATGGGAGCTGCAACGCTTGGCCGACGCGACCAACCTTACGATTCAGGTATCCCACCTGCCACCGGGGACCAGCAAGTGGAACAAGATCGAGCATCGACCCCATCGTTGCATAAACCTCGCGGAGCCCCTGCCAGCAGCCGTCGAAATGCCCCGGAGAACGAAGCCCCAGAGACTTCCGGCCTGGCCGGCGATGCTGTTCGCGCGGACTTCACCCTCGGTGACTTGCAGTAGTTGACGGTGCGCGACGACGATCTGCCGGGGAGAAGGCTGCGATCGCAAACTCCGAAGGCTCCTTTATGCGACAGTGGGGTCGACTCTTCTCGTTTATCACCAAGAACTGGCGAGGCCAACCGCTGTTGACGCACGCCACGATCGTGAAGCTGATCGCGAACACGCGTACGTCGGCGGGGCTGAAGGTACGCTGCGTTCTGGACCGGCGGCGCTATCCAAAGGAGGTCAAGGTCACGGACGACCAGATGGCGAGCGTCTGCCTCAAGCACGACTCCTTTCACGGTGAGTGGAACTACTCGATCCGGCCGCGCCGCAAGCGGGGTCAGATATGACCTGCATCACTGATTCTCTCGCGGTCCCTAAGGTGCTGAGGAAGCAAGGGGCCTTGACGGGGATCGAATGTCCCTCGCGTTCGGGCTCTTGTCGCGTCAGGCTTGGCATCGGGTCCTCCTGTCGGTTAGAGTCAGAATCGGCCGACTAGGGCGGCCGACGGTCCGCGTGAAGGGTCGAACCCACCCGCAAGACCTCGTCGACGGTCACTTGCCCTGACTTCCAGCCCGAGAGACGCGGACACCGGGCGGTATGGAGGGAAGGGTGTCTATGTCGAGCTCCGATCTCCCCGAGCGTGCGTCCCTCGAATACCTGAAGAAGCTGGCCAAGGAACGGCTGCGGGAGCTGCGCCGCGCCGATCCCGCCGCGCGCCTGTCCGACGCGCAGCTCGCCGTCGCCCGGGATCATGGCTTCCCCAGCTGGCGGGCCCTGAAGGCGGAGACGGACCGCCGCAGGTCGTCCACACTCGAGGCGTTCGTTGCGGCGTGCCCGGCGGGAGACGTCGCTGCGCTGCGCAACCTCCTGGACCGAGATCCGGGTCTGGCTCGCGAGCGCCACGGCGGCACGACCGGGCTCCACGTGGCCGTGCGCCACGCGGAGGCCGTGCGGCTCCTACTCGAGCGCGGCGCGGATCCGAACGCCCGCGACGTCGGCGACAACGCGCTCCCGCTCCATTTTGCGGCGGGACACGGACACCTTGAGTCGGTGCGGGCGCTGATCGACGCGGGCTCGGACGTGCACGGCTTCGGCGACGTGCACCGGCTAGACGTCATCGGCTGGGCCACGTGCTTCGCGGACGCGCGCCGGGATGTGGTGAATCTGCTCGTCGAGCGGGGCGCGCACCATCACGCCTTCTCCGCAATCGCTCTCGGCGATCTCGATCTTCTCCGTCGCGTCGTCGACCACGACCCCGCCGCGATCGCGCGCCGGCTGTCGCCCTCCGACCAGGAGCAGACCGCGCTGCACTACGTGATCGCACCGCCAGACGGGCTCGTCGGCGGCCTGTTCCGGACCGGGGACCACTACCGCACGCTCGAGGTCCTGATCGAGCTGGGTGCGGACCTGGAAGCCCGGGACGCGAAGGGTCGTACTCCGCTTGCGGTCGCCATGCTGCGAGGCGACCGGGAGGCGATGCGCCGCCTGTACGCCGCAGGCGCCAAGGAACCGGAGTCGTTCGAAGCGACATGGCGGGAGACGGTTTCCGACCTGGCGAGTTCGATCGGCAAGCTCACGCCGATGCTCGGTGTGCCGGACATGGAAGTCACGGTAGCCTGGTACCGATCGATCGGGTTCGAACTCGCCGGCAGCCACGCGGAGGATGGTAAGATGGGCTGGGCCTCCGTGAAGTTCGGGAACGCCGAGATCATGTTCGTCCCATCGAGCGACCCGTGGCACCCACCGACCTCTGGGCTGAGCCTCTGGATCGGCACGAACCGCCTCGACGACCTGTACGCCCTCCTCAAGCGGCAGCAGCTCGAGCGTGCCCGCGCGGCGCTCGCCGGGGAAGCGACGGACACGCCGGACGTGCGATTCACCCTCGATCTTTACACTGCGTTCTACGGCCAGCGAGAGTTCGGCATCCGCGATCTGAACGGGGTCGAGTTGATGTTCACCCAACCCGTGGGGTAGGCGGTCTCAAGCATGTCCAAAATCGCATCACTCAGACCGAGCTGGATCAGCCGCTCAATTGCTCGGAGTAGTCGGGCTGGCAAACAGGTGCGGTCCAACAAGGCGCTGCAGCGGCCGGCCTTCTACTGCCGCTGAGCGCCAATGCGCTAGGCAGCCCGCCTTAGGAGGGCGAGCACATGAACTCAGGCCCAGTTACGACCATCAGCTTCGAGGGAGCCGTTCCCCAGTTCACGGTGCCGGACGTGGTGCGGACAGCCGAGTATTATCGGGACGTTCTCGGCTTCCAGATAGCCGGCTATTGGGCTACGCCGCCGGTCTTTGCGATCGTGTGGCGCGACAAGGTTGAACTGTTCTTCAACCGCGCCGACCAGTCCGAAGTTCGAACGGGCCGGACCCGGCGTGCGTATGACGCGTACCTCCGCATCATCGGGGTGGAGGCCCTGGCTGGGGAGTTGCGCGCACGAGGTGCCGACATCCTTGAGGGCCCCGTGGTCCGCGTTTACGAGCAGCGCGAGCTCGTGGTCAGAGACTGCAATGGGTTGGTCCTGGCTTTCGGGGAGGACACGAGTCGGCGCGCCACGTAACACGCGCTTGAAGGTGTTGGGGCGCGGCGGCCTCCTGATCGGGGAGGGATCTGTCTTGATTGCGGCCGCTCTACCCCGCAGCTTAGGCGCAATCCGTTAGGTGGAGAGACGGATCGCGCGTGAGCAAAGTGGGACGAAACGAGGAAAGTGTGAAGTCCGATGGTCAGATAGAGCTGCGCGACAGACTCGGCGTGCCACTTCGCAGCAGCAGGGTTGCTGCAGGGCTCGAGTTGCTAGTCGTGCCATTGCTGCTGGGGCTGCAGGCGGCCGGGGTGCTGGCCAAGCCGAAGCTCCCGCTTCTCCTCTTTGGTTGGCTTTCAATGTGGTTGCGCCGGGTGGGCTGGCGGCAGGTGGGCATGTCCCGGCCCGTGAGCTGGCCGATGACTGTGGTCGCCGCGATCTTCATCGGGCTCGCCTATAACGCTCTCGATATCGGTGTCATTCTTCCACTCTTGCACCGGTTCACCGGCGAGCCCCTAGACCTGACGCAATTCGCCTCGCTGAAGGGCAATGCTGGGGTGCTGCTGCTGCTGGCAGCGGCGAGTTGGCTGTCCGCCGCCTTTCCCGAAGAAATGCTCTACCGCGGCTATATCCTCAATCGGCTGGCGGACGTGTTCGGGAGGACTGCCGCGGTCTGGGCGGTGAACGCGACGCTGGTCAGCCTTGCCTTTGGGCTCGCGCACCATGTCCAGGGTGTCACAGGCGTCTTGGATAACGTCCTGGCTGGCCTGTTGTTCGCGGTCCTCTGCCTGGCCTCTGGCCGCAACCTGTGGTTGCCGATCCTGGTGCACGGAGTCGTGGATACTACGAGCGTCGTCCTGCTGTACTTGGGCTTCCACCCCTGACAGTGAGGCTCCTCTGCCGGCTCGCGCAGGCGCCATGGCGCCAAGGCTCTCACCAACAGCGCGAGCCGTCAGCGGTTGGCGATCACGCTGGGCCGCCTAACAATCGGCTGAAGTTGACGACGCGCGTGAGGTCTGCAGCCGATGTACGCGCTGGCGCGCGCGGCACAGCTTAGCCGGAACGCTAGGCCGCAACTAATGAAATCGGTCTACGTTGAGAATCGCGCACGACTGCGGGGGCAGTTCGAGGGTCGCGAGGCATCAATCGTTCTGCCGCGTGGGAAGGGTGCCCGGCAACGGTGTGCCGTGGTGCGCGGAGCAGATTGGCAGTCGGCTCGAATCGCACGCGACGCACCAGAGCATGCCGGGCCTGCGATGCGGATCGAGCCGAGCCCCACCATTCGCCCTCGCGTGTTCGCGCAACCGGTCGCGTGATAGCATGAAGAAGCCCGTATCGATCGCAATCGGTGAAGGCGCGCGAGGGGCTCTCGACGCTATACTCCTTCCATGGAACAGCTCTCAACGCTTCCCCTGATCATTCAAGGCGGCATGGGTGCCGCTGTCTCCGACTGGCGGCTGGCCGACGCCGTGGCACGAACTGGCCAGCTGGGGGTCGTCTCCGGTACCGGCATCGATACGGTATTCGTGCGTCGCCTGCAGGATGGCGATCGCGGCGGCCACATGCGGCGCGGGATGGACCAGTTCCCGATCCGTCGCGCCGCGGACGAGGCCCTGCGCCGCTACTATCGGCCCGATGGCCGGGCGCCGGGCGAGCCGTACACGATGCTCCCCTTGTACCGCCAGGTGATCGCTCCCGCTCGGCAGGAGCTCACCATGCTGGCCGCGTTCGTCGAAGTGTTCCTCGCCAAGGAGGGACACGATGCACCGGTCGGCATCAACCTTCTCACCAAAATTCAGCTGCCCACGCTGGCGACGCTCTACGGCGCAATGCTCGCCGGGGTCGACTGCGTCCTGATGGGTGCCGGCATCCCGCAAGAGATTGCGGGCGTGCTCGACCTGCTCGCTGGGCACCACCCGGCCCGGCCCCGATTCGACGTAGAGGGACTCCCCTCCGACGCCGTCGAATACCTCGAGTTCGACCCCGGCGCGCATTGGGAGACGCCGCCGGCACCACTCGCGCGGCCGAAGTTCTTCCCGATCGTCGCGAGCAACTCCCTGGCGACGATGCTCGCCCGCAAGGCGAGCGGCCGGGTGGACGGATTCGTGATCGAGGGTCCCACCGCCGGTGGCCACAACGCCCCGCCCCGCGGGGAGCCACGGTTCAACGAGCGCGGCGAGCCGATCTACGGCGAGCGCGACGAGGTGGACCTCGGGAAGATCCGCGAGCTGGGGCTGCCGTTCTGGCTGGCGGGTGGGGCCGGACACCCCGAGCGCCTGCTTGCGGCGCGTGAGGCGGGAGCCGCCGGAGTCCAGGTCGGGACACTCTTCGCCTTCTGTGACGAATCGGGACTCGCCGAGCCGCTCAAGCGCTCGGTGCTCGCCCACGCGGCCCGCGGCGAGGTGGACGTTCGCACGGAGCCCCGCGCATCGCCCACTGGCTATCCACTCAAGGTCGTGAATTGGGCCGAGAACCCCGCCGTGGGCGCAACGCGGGAGCGGGTCTGCGATCTGGGGTATCTCCGCGTCGCCTACATGGCGGCGGACGGGAAAGTGGACTACCGGTGTCCCGGTGAGCCTGAGGCCGCCTACGTGAAGAAGGGCGGCAAGATGGAGGACACGATCGGCCGCCAGTGCCTGTGCAACGCGCTGCTCTCCGTCATCGGCCACCCGCAGACCCGTGCCAACGGCACGGTAGAGCCGCCGATCCTCACCAGCGGCGATGACCTCGCGACCATCGCTGGCTTCCTCCGCGGCCGGACGAGCTACACTGCCGCGGACGTCGTGGCCTATCTGTTATCATGTCGGTGTGACCCCTAGGGCCGTTCGGCCTACCACGGGCTTGAACCAGACAGGCTCGCTGCACACCGTTGGAGTACGCGATCCACCCGCTGGCGCGACCGGCTCGCCCGCAGCTCAAGTCCTCTGCGTTCGGGGCCTTGCGTTCCGCTAAAGTCGGCACAGATGAGGAGGCTATATGTTCGACTCAAAGGCGAAAACACTCACGGCGGTTTTCGTATTAGTCTGCTCTGCCGCGGCGATCCCCTGCGGTATGGGTAGCGGCGGCACTGTTCCGAGCAAATCGCCCGTTGAACACGCTTCGTCACCTTCTTGGACGCAGCTGACAGACCATGCGGCTTTTCCAGGCGCGTACAATTTTCCGGTTTTTACCGTGCGAAACCAGATGTGGGCTTTTCACCCGGCGGGCAACTGGTACTCGACCGACGGCAGAAGTTGGACGAAATCGGAGATGCCGCTCGCAGGCGCGAGCTCCGGCTATCAGAAATACGTGCAGTTTAACGATGCTGTTTACCTGCTTGGGACAGTAGAAGGCGATTATAGGAATATGCGTTTGGGTTCGCGCATCATTCGCACAGTTGATTTCAAGCGTTGGGATGTAGTTGCCAACACAACGAACTTACCGGCGCGGGTTTTCTACAGAACGGTGGTTTTCAAAGGGAAGATATGGCTGATGGGCGGATTTGACGGCAAGAACTATTACAACGATGTGTGGAACTCGGCGGACGGCGTGCGTTGGAGACGAGTCGCCGAAACAACTGCGTGGAGTCCCCGCAACATTGATGTCGCCGTAGTTTTCAAGAGCAAAATCTGGATTATCGGCGGCGGGGTGATTGATGGACAGCCGACGAACAATCCGCAATCACGCGGCGAAATTTGGTCTTCCTACGATGGCGCCAACTGGACAAAAGTGAGCGACAAAATGGTGAAGCAGTGGGGCGCGTCACCGATCGTCTTTGATGGCAAACTTTGGCTTGTCGGCGCGAACCGCGACGGCAACTTCACCAGAGCGGTGCTTGTGACGGATGATGGCATGACATGGAAAGAGCACACCGCACCGTGGACTCCGCGCGGAGCGGCGGCAACTTGGATGTTTGGCAATGGACTTTACATGACTGGCGGTAAATACTCTGTCAGGGAGAACGGCGAACAAAGGTTCATTTACAGTAACGACGTTTGGGTAATGACCACTTCTCAAACGTCGTTGCCGACGGATTAGCCGACACCGAACACGCGGTTCAACTGGACGCGCTATCAGCGTGTCTTCTAAAGATGCAGATCGCAGCGCGCGGGTTAAACGCAGCGTTAGCCTGGGTGCAGGAACGAGATGCGAACAAGGAAAACCGCTCTGTCGTATCTGTGGGCACTGACTGTTTGCTTGTGCGCGCACTCCTCCTTGGCTCAAGTAGACGAGCGCGGGCCCTTACTAGGCCGGTGGGGCTTGGTGACAGTCGGCGGCGGAGGGAGTCCCAATGAAATCACCAATTATCCACCGGGTGAACGCCAGCAGATCGAGATCGCCCTCGATCGGATCGTAGTTTGGGGGCCCCAGCCATGGGGCGACGCGCTGCCCGGGCGGGTGACCATCCCCATATACTGGGAGGGCGCAAAGATCGTTTACGAGCGACCGGGTGACGGTCCGGTATGGCCGTTCGGTACAGGCTGCGAACCGATCGTCTCCGTACTCGTAACGGAAGTGACCATCGATCCGTATGGGGTCTGCTGCACTGAACCACCGTGGCTGATTCTCAGCCTAAACTACGCTTGCCCTGATGCAGGCGAGTATGTCTACACGCGCGCGACCGGAGGGTGAGCTAAACTTAGTGGCGCTTCGGACTTTCTGGTGGGTGAGTAAGGAAGCCGGCGTCTGCTGAGGCGGCCGTCGGAATCGTTGAAACCCCAGGCTGGTTGGTGGTAGATGCTGGGGGCATGCGAGACAAAGAGCTCTACGCCACCATCCTTGGA
>JBGPIA010000040.1:0-9763 GCA_041484665.1 Candidatus Krumholzibacteriia bacterium | reverse complement strand
GCCATCATCCGGCGTGCACGTTCGTTGAGATGAGGCCAGATGAGGGCGAACTTCCGCTCGAGTGCGCTGAGGGTTCCCATGGATCCAAAGCATATGCCAACCGCTCCTGGTTGTCAACGTTATTCATTGACGGGTCCTAAGAAGGCCTGCCGCCCTGACAGTCTGAACCCTGAGATGTCGAGCACCTTCACGCCTGTTGCCATCTTGCCGAGGGTTTGGCCATATCGAGCATGCATGATCACGCGGTACGCAATGTAGCTGAACGATCCACCTACGTACCAGACTGAGCGGAGCCAGATCGGCACGCCGTCGCCGGACGCAATAAAGAAGTTTGCGACAGCAAGGGGTAAAAAGACGAGGCTATCCACAACGCAAGCCCAAGACCGCCGGCCAAAGGTCCGATACTTTGGTTCAATCATGAACACCCTACATCAGGGGCGCCTGACCGCCGCGGCGGGCGCGCCCAGCTGCGTTCAGCCGCGCCCAGCCGCGCCCGTCGCCTCGTCGCACGAAGGCTCGCTATCGCACCAAAGTAACCGGCTGCGCGAAGTGGCGGCCGCCGGCGGTCAGACGGATCCAGTACACGCCGCTGCCCACCGCCACGCCGGCGTCGTCCGTGCCATCCCATTCCCATGCCCGAGCCCCGGCCTCCAGCGTGGGCAACTGCAGGTCGCGCACACGCCGCCCTGCCACATCCACGATGGTCAGCCGCGCGGCCGCCGCTGCGGCCAGTTCGAAGCGGATCGTGGTGCGCGGGTTGAAGGGATTGGGAGAAGCGCCCAGCAGGCGCGTGGCAGTCACCGCCGCGGCCGGCGGCGTGCGCGTCGCCACCACCTCGTTGGAAGCGATGGGCTCGCCATCGAGCAGGGCGAGTGCGACGTACGAGTACCTGACGGCGGGCTGTGCGTCGGCATCGGTCCAGGTCCCGGAGAGTGTCGCCTGTGGTCCGGTCAGCCGAACCAGTAGCGACCTGACGCCTCCTTGCTCCCCGCGCAGCAGCTCGATCTGCTCGGGGGCCCGCGGCGCGGTGAGGCTCCAAGTCAGCTGCACTCCAGCCGCTTCAGCCGACGCTCGCAAGCGCATGGCGATCGCAGCGTTTGGCGGCGGCGCGAAGAGCGGGAGGTCGGGCCCGGTGTTCCAGGCGCGGATATCGCCTGCGGCGAGGCACGTGAGGTATGCCGGACCTGACGGCAGGCTGGAGGGGCTGGACGGACCCACGTGGATGACGGCTCCCTGGGGCGGAATCCCCAGGAAGAGGCAGCCGTTGTACGAAACCAGCCAGACGATGCTCCCGGTGAGGCACACGCCCCCAGTGCCGACGATGAAATTGTCGTCCCCACTCGCGACGTCCAGCGCCCCCGGAGGCGAGAGCCCGCGCCCTCCCGTGACGAGCACGCCTGGCGGCGGAACCACCGAGAACTCGAACCCGAGGATTCCCCCCGTGGGCTCGATCGCGATGATGTAGAAGTTGAACGGCGTGAAGGGGGCGATCACCGGCGGATTCCCCGGATACTCCGTGGCCGACCAGCTCGGGGCGATCACGGCTTGGGTGAATCCGCTGGGCACCACGTCCACCCGCGCCCCGGCGGTGCGGACGATGTTGCCGGACTGCACGCGCAGCACGTAGGTCGTGCTCGTCGTGGGGGTCACCACCAGGCTGCCGATCATCGGCTGCGGGCCGATCCCATCCACGGAGACTTCCCCAGATCCGGTGACGCGCCACACGAGCGTCGAGGATTGGCCGACGGTGATCGTCGCAGGGCTTGCCGCGAACGACTCGATGGTGAAGGGCGCCGGCGAGTCGATCACGGTCACCTGCAGCGAGGCCGTGCGCACGCGCGTCGCATCCGCAGCGCGCAGCACGTAGCTGCGCGTGGCAGGGGGTGCGACGACCAGGCTTCCCACCCTCGGCTGAGGCCCGATGCCGTCGAGCCAAACGCCGGCAGGCCCGGTCACCGCCCAGGACAGCGTCGAGGACTGTCCCGGCAGGATCGAAGACGGCGTCGCCGTGAACGACTGGATGACGATTTGCTCCAGCCCGGTTCCCACTTGCACGTGCACCGAGGCGGTCCGCGTGTACCCGCCGCCGGTTGCCCGCAGCAGGAAACTCCGCGTGGCGTTCACATGCGTCGACGTGCTTCCGATGGGTGGGAGCACCCCGAGACCGTCGATCGATACGCTCGCCACGCCCAACACTTCCCAGGTCAAGAGGACATCGCCCTCGGTGGCCAAGGTCTCAGGCGCGGCGCTGAAGTGGGAGATCGCGAATGGCACTCGGGCCACGGTCACCGCGGAGGTCGCGGCGCTCGCGGGATTCGTGGCGTGGAGCGTGTACGTCGTCGTGGACGGCGGTGAGATCGTCACCGACCCGGCCGCCGGGAGCCCTGCGAATCCTCCGGGTTCGATCCAGATCGAATCGGCGTTGGCCGTGGACCAGCTCAGCGTCCCGGTGTGCCCGAAGTCCAGCTCCGGCGGGTTCGCCACGAATTGCTGGATCACCACGAGAGGACCGCCCACGGTCACTTGCAGCGAGGCCGTGCGCACGCGCGTCGCATCCGCAGCGCGTAGCACGTAGGTGCGCGTGGCGGGCGGGGTGACGACCAGACTCCCCGAGGCCGGCTGGGGCCCGATCCCGTCGAGTGAAACGGCGGCGGGACCGCGCACCAGCCAGGCCAGCGTCGAGGACTGTCCCGGCATGATCGAGGGCGGTCTGGCCGTGAAGGACACGATGACGATCGGCTCCAGCCCGGCTGTGACCCACACGTACACCGAGGCGGACCGCACGTAGCCGCCGCCGACCGCGCGGAGGATGAAATTGCGGGACTCGGTGACGTAGGTCGACAGGCTCCCGACCAGTGGTTGCGCCCCCAGGCTGTCGATGGACACGCTCGCCCCGCCCAGCACTTCCCAGCTCAGCATGACGTTGCCAGGGGTGGACAACGTCTCGGGCGTCGCACTGAAGCGAGAGATGGCAAATGGCACCCGGCCCACGGTGATTGAAGACGTTGCGGCGCTCGCGGGATTCGTGGCATGGAGCGTGTAGGTGGTCGTCGACGGCGGCGAGACGGTCACCGACCCTGACCTTGGCAGCCCTGCGAGCCCGCCGGGCGTGATCCAGACCGAATCGGCATTGGCCGTGGACCAGGTCAGCGTCCCGCTCTGCCCGAACTCCAGCTCCGGCCGGTTCGCCGCGAATTGCTGGATCACCACGGGAGAGACGGTGGGTCCCTGGCCCAACGACAGCGGCGGCCCCACCATGAACCTGCGCAGGTCGCCAAGCGCCTGGCACGTGAGGTACCCCGGCGCTGGCGGCACGAACGAGCTGGGGGTGGCTGCATCCAGGTCGACGAGAGTGTTGCTGTTCAGGCACGCCGCGTCGGTGACCAGGGCGACGTACTCCACCAGCTGGACCAGGCTCCCGCTCAGACAACTGCCGGACGTGCCGACGATGAAGATGTCCGGATCGGGCGAGGCATCCCAGGCGCCGGGCGGAAACGGAGTGCGGTCGACGACCTGCACGCACGGCGGTACGACCACCTTGAACTCGTAGCCGAGCACGCCCGCGGCCGGAGCGACCGCCACCACCCAGAAGTGGAACAGAGTGTATGGCGCCAGCGGGGGTGGCGTGGTCTCGATCGACGTGGGAGACCAGCTCAGGGTGAGAAACCCGGGGCCAACCCCCGACGCAGCGACCGTTACGCGCACCTGGGCGGTTTGCTGAACGGGGCCCATGTACGCGCGCAGCGTGTAGCTGCGGCTGCGCTCGGGCTGCGTCACGACGCTGCCCACGGTCCCCTGATCACCAAATCCGTCGAGCGTGACGTTGGCGTCTCCCATCACCTCCCAGCTGAGCGTCGTGGAGCCGAACGGCGCCACGGTGTCCGGGTCGGCGCTGAAGCTCACGATGGAGAACGCCTGCGGGGCGGCGGTGGCCGGGACGGGCCCCGCTGCGGCGGCATGGAGCGTGGCCGGCTGGCCGAGCCAGGCCGCGGTGAGATAAACGAAGAAAGAGGACGAGAGCAGGAATCGGTGCGGCGCACGGAGCGCGCCTACGAGCGTTGCGCGAGCCGCCGATCCTTGCCGTCCGGGCTGCGCGATCAGAGCGCTCCGACGTGCGTCAGCCATGGCGACCCCCTTGCGGAAGGTACTGTGCGGGCGCCGGCCTGATCTTGGAGCAGCGTGCTGGAGTTACGTGCACGTTACAATCTACGCGGTACAATCTACGCCCCGCCGTTCGAGCCAGGAACTCTGATTTTGTGAGTCTGGGTCGTCGGTCGGCCCCGGCCTGGCGCTGCCCGGGATGCGCCACTCGACGGATGAGAGGTCCTTCCTTTCTCCGGCAGATCCTCGCAGGGCGGCCGGCCGGACGCCAGCGTCCCGCGAGCGCGCGCAAAGCCAGGTCACGCGCTTCCTGGGCAGACCGTCGCTGGCGCCCCCCTCACCGGATGAGCGCCATCCGCCGCGAGGCCACGCTGCCGTGCGGTCGCGCATCATGTCCGCGGACGGTCGTAGTGTGTCCCGCGTGGCTTTGTCACCCTGCATTCCGGCTCTGTTCTTGCGAAACGAGGGAGCATCCAGCGGTACGGCGTCTGCGCGCACCGACCGCGAGAACCCCCGGCAGAGAACGGGAAGCAGATGTCGGTCACAGCCATCGCGGACGCCCAAGACGCCGGGCACAGGATTCCCTCGCCCCGCCCGGCCGACAGTCGGAGCATCCGCGCCCGGGCCCGCCTGCTCGCCCGGATTCTGGACCTCCAGCACCCCCGCGCGCAGGACCCGGACACCGGCCGCCTTCGCGAATTCCTGCAGCTGCTTCAGTCGGAAAATCCTTCCACCCTGGCCGTCCATGCGTTCCTCGAAGGCTGGGACTGGATCAACCAGGCGGTGCTGCTCGACCCGCACCGATTCCGCCTCTTCTTCCCCGGCATCGCGGCCAGCCACCCGCAGGTTCTGGGCTACCTCGGTCGATTCAATACGCCGGCAGCCGCCCGCGTCAGCCCGGAGATCGAATCCCAGCGCTCCCGCTGGCTCCGCTCCAACTCCCCCACCGATTCGCCGGGCTCGTTGATGGGGCGCCTGCTGCAGAGGCTTTCCAACCCGCGTTCAGCGGAGGAGGAAGTGTGGGGTCACGTAGGGTGCCAGTTGGCATTCCGGGACCTGATGCTGGCCGCTTTTCTCGAACCCGGTTGGCGCGGCCTGCATGACACCATTGCCCGGCTCCTGGACTACCAGCGCCGCTTTTGGCCGGAGACGTACTGCGGGGGGTATGCGTACCAGGGTCTCGAACGCATCGGCATCAGCGGCTGCAAGCCCAGTGGGCAGCGGTTGGCGCAGTACGACATCCACGAGTATCTCGCCGACCATCCCACGATCCTCGATGTCGGGAGCAATTGCGGGTTCTTCGCGGTCGAACTCAGCCGCCATGCGTCCATGGTGCACGGCATCGAGCTGAATCCCTACCTGAACCAGTTGACCGCGTGTGCGGCGAGCTTTCTGGGGGTGACCAATCTCCGCCAAGTGCAGCAAGATTTCACGACCTTCTGGACTCAGGATCGATTCGATGTCGTATTCTCGCTCTCCAACCACCACACGATCGACGGCAATCTCGCCCTGAGTTTCGAGGAGTACGTGGCGAAGCTCTACTATCTCATCGCCGAGAACGGTGTCCTCATGTTCGAGAGCCACAACATCTTCGGGCCGGGGCAGGGCGGGCCCGGAGACGACGGCGACCTCGAGCAGAAGTTCGACATCGCCGAGCGCTATTTCGCGATCGAGAAGGTGAAGATGGTCTGCGCCTTCGTAAACGAGGGCGACGTCGACAAGCTCTTCGTCGTCCTGCGTCGTCGCCCCCGGGTGCTCGCCCGCGTCGACCGCACCCTGCGCCTCGATGAGGTCAAGAGCCGGTACGCCTACGCCGGGTAGTCAGGAACCCGTCTCCGCGTCTCTGCCAAGCCGGGTGATCCACGAAGCGTCAGTGGGCCGCCTGGGACTCGAACCCAGCACCGACGGATTAAAAGTCCGTTGCTCTACCAGATGAGCTAGCGGCCCACAAAGCGATTAACTCAAATGATTGTTGCTAGTTATCTGTGGTATGCCTTCCCAGGCTCTGCTCTGCTCGGCTGCTTTCAGGTTCCGTTTCAGGTTCCGATTGACCCTAGAACCCTGCATGTCCGGCCTCCTTGGGATTCCGGGACCCCGGCCGCCACGGGGGCTATTCCCGCACGGTTCGGACGGGCCCCTCTCGGGTGGAGGCGGCGGTTACGCTATCAGAGGATGTCCTGGCGGGCTACGGGCACCCCGCCGGGGGGGCGGCGTGAGGCAAATCGTCTCGAGCCGGTCTGGACCACGTGGCGGTCGCTGTGGTGGGGAAAGCGCTTCTGTGGCCGCGATTAAGCGCGGCTTCGCGGCTCATCAGGCGTGCGCTTGGTCTGCGTGTGTTCCTCCGTGGGTGGTTCTGGGCTCCTCGATGGCTGGCAGTCGTGCTGCAATGGCGCGGAGCCATTCGGTCACCTCATCGCGGGCGCTTCTTGCGATGAGTCGGTCGAGCGTCATTCGAGCAGCGGCTTCGTCGTTCAGTCGCCGCTTCGCATGTCCAGTCTTCTTCCGTTGCTTCTCGTCATCGAGTGCTGACCAGGGCGTCGCGGCGTCTGGAGCTGCCGCGTGCACGGCCTCGGCGACAGCCTCCCCTACGTTTGCGGAATCGTCAATCACGACGCGGACGCCAAGGGCTTCTTCAACGGCGTCGGCGTGGAGGTAGTTCTCAAGTTCGCGCTTCTGCGTGAGGAATGCGGCTGAGCGGTCCGTGCGTGCGTTGACCTCCTCGCACGCCGCCTGGAACTTTGGAGGCGTACTTGTTCCGCGGTCGTAGATGTGGAGTTCGCAGAGGCCGGTCCGCCGCAGGTAGTGCTGGGTCACCCACTGGCGCAGATTCTCTCCCCCGAGCGTTATCAGTGTGAGCCGCGGGTCATGTTTGAGGTCCGGTAGCGTCGGATCTGCTGCGCGCAGAATGCGCGCGAGGTGGTTCAGATGCTTCACGTCATTTGGTCCTTCTAGGCAGACCAAGACACGTACACGAGAGTCGGGCAGCACGCCCAAGTCGCTGGCGACGTCCTTGAGCATTCCATCAGTACCTGACGACACACTTGTGGTGCCGTCCGCTTGCCTGGTGACGTGGCGGATCGAAGTGGTGGGCAGCAGACCTGCGAGGCCGGGGACGTGCGTGGTAAGGAGTACTTGGCAGCCGCTGTTGGCCGCGAGGCGAGTGAGGGCATCAAGGATGAGAGCTTGGTTCTCGGGGTGCTGTGAGGCTTCGGGTTCTTCGATCGCATAGATGATGCCCCGAGCACCGCGCGCCGTTTGCTGGCGTTCTGCTTCTGCCCGGAAAAAGCTGAGCAGGACGAGTCGGCGGAACCCGCTGCCGCGCTTGTTGAGCGGGATGCCGTCGTCGCTGTCGAGATTGAGCTTGAAGACTGCGTCCCACTTGGGTTCGGCCCGGAATCGTGGCGACAGGTTTGCGCCCGTCTTGGGGTCAAGCTCCTTGAGCTTGGCGACGGTGCGCGTCGCAACGTCGAGCACGCGCTCCTTCACTCGCGTCTTCACCGTCTCGAGTTCGCCAGACAATTCGGCGATCGCCTGCCTCACGGCCACTTGCATGGGATCCTGTGCTTCCGCGTCCTCGTCCGTGCACGGACGATCAGCGCGGAATAGGGCGAACACGGGCAGCTCTTTCATGAGCTGCTCCCAAATTTCCTTCCCGCCTTCCTTGTTCAGCGGGATTTCGCTGGGACCGGGGTCGAGGCTCCCAATGGTCCGACGGATTGCTTGGCGCAGTTCCACATTGGAGCGTTGGTCGACCTGCTGCAGGTCAACGCCGACGTCCTTCGCGCGCAGCTTTAGCTGCGCATTCGTGAGGAGGAGCAAGTCGGCGGCATTCTGCGCGCGTGGATGCACCGCCAGAGCGACAATGCCCTTCTCGGAAACTTTACCACTGCGGCACTCGAAGATCTGGTGCAGTTCGAGGTCGCCGTCCGCGTTGAGGAGATGTTCGTCAGCAAGCGTTGTCCGCGCGGCCACATCGATGACGAGCTCCGCAGGCAGTTGCGTGAAAACGCAGCCAATCCGCACTTCTGTCTCGCTCGAATGGACGCACCGGTCCCCGGCGTCCAGCTTCAGCGCGTCGCTTCCGAGGAAGAGTCCGACTGCTTGGAGGATACTGGACTTGCCAACGTCATTCTTCCCGATGAACGCTGTCAGGTCGTCCAGCGGGATGACCGTCTGCTCGCGGTAGGCCCGAAAGTTCTTCAGGATGATGCTCTTCAGCTTCATTTCAACGATCCCTTCCGTCGCCGTCGGCGCGGTGGCGACTTGGGTTCGGCTCGGGTGAGCCCACCCTGCGCAGCCCCACGGATGAAGGCGCTCAAGCGGAGGATGAGGGGCGTTTGGTGGGACAATGCCGAGCTAGTCGCCGGCTCAGATCATCGCGGTCAGCGATCTCCACGCGAGATTCGGGGATGCTCCAAAGCCCTTAGCATTTGGCAACCAGGGGCGATTCAATCCGAGCTGCCGTCTAGTACCTAAAGAGACGCAGAAACGGTGCTCCATCCCCCTCCGATTCTCTGGTGGCCCACCTCAGGAAGAGGGTGCGTGCCCAGTGTCGGAAGTCCTTCCTGGATTTCCAGGGACAAGTCGTAGCTCGTCGCGGCAGGATCCCGGTC
Organism: Candidatus Krumholzibacteriia bacterium; assembly: GCA_041484665.1. Classification (GTDB taxonomy): domain Bacteria; phylum Krumholzibacteriota; class Krumholzibacteriia; order JAJRXK01; family JAJRXK01; genus JBGPIA01. The sequence continues at coordinate 1,049 of JBGPIA010000040.1, read as the reverse complement.
GACCCTTGGAGAGGGGCACAGCCAGCTGCCGGGACAGCTGCGATACGCCACGGCGTGCGGGGATGGCCGGCTAAGAGACGCAGGCATCGCTCAAGGGGTACGCTCTCGCGGCGTGGCTGCCTGCGTCGTCCGCCTCATGCCTTGGTGACCGTGTGCGTCACTTGCGCCGGGCGGCGCCCCGACCGTGTTCGCGCGTTGATCCACGCGTGGATTTCGTCTTCGAGCCAGCCGACTGCTTGGGGTCCGAGCTGGAGTCGTGCGGGGAAGTCGCCGCGGCGTTCAAGCCTCCAGATCGTGGAGGCGGACAAGCCCGTCAGGCGGATGACTTCTTTGCGGCGTAGTACGCGGGACATGCCTGGGACCTCCAACGATGAGCACCTCGACGTCGGCGCGGCCAATCAGCGCTTGGGTTTCGCCGTCGCGACAACCGCCGAGCCAACCGGGGTTGACGGTTAATTCTTTTTCTTCGTCTCCCGTGCTCGCTTTTTTCTATCTCACTCGACTATCCGTCCTGCCATTCTGCCAGCATGCAGCCATTCCAGGCCCGGTACGGGCCCTTCAAGCGCGAAGCGCCTTCAAGGCCGGCAAGCAACCAACCAAACCCCACGCCGCCAACCACACCTCCCAAACCGAACCAACACAAGCCACCAACTCCCAGAGACCACCCGACCACGCGCCCCACCCAACCCGAACCACCACCAGCCTCCATGAGCACCACCCACGGTTCCAACACACAGGCCTGACCAGGCCACGCCACGACCAGCACCAACACCTCGCCACCACGCGGGCCACGCGACCAAGCGCACCAGCTCCACGCCCCGCGGCAACGCCGCCGGGACCCGAACACCACCGAACACAGCACCACTAGCACTCCCGCCATGACGCCACCCCCGTCAGCCGCGACCAGCACTGTCGACGCTCATTTAGAAGCGCCGAAAAATGAACACGGCGCCGGTCAACCCGTTCTCGCAGCCCTTCTTGCAGCAGCGAGCCGCGGGGCACGCGGTTTGCGTGGCCACAGCAAGGCCCGCGCCGTTCCCAGGACGCCG
>JBGPIA010000039.1:0-10230 GCA_041484665.1 Candidatus Krumholzibacteriia bacterium | reverse complement strand
GAGGTCGTGCCGCACAAGAACACCCACTTCACGCCCAAGTACCGCCGCAAGATGCTCGGGGTGTTCACGCGGCGGCTGCTGCAGCAGCTGTTGGGCTGAGCGTACCGGGGCGCATCGGCTGTGGCCTGTGGTGGCCGGTCCCCGCGCTTGCGTCGTGCTGGTGGTGAGGCGCGCCGCTGGCCGCTAAGGTGATGCTGGCCTGCCTCTGATCCTGGCCTCCCGCTGCGGCGGCAAGGTCGTTGGGCGACACAGCCGGGGTCTGCCCGAGCTGCCAGGCCAAGCGGGCGGCGTTGTTCGGGGAGCTGCTGGTCACCTCCGTGCTGGAGCCGGTCCCGCACCGCCACGTGGTGTTCACCATCCCCAAAGCGCTGCGCGGGTTGTTCGAGCGGGAGCGCCGGCTGCTCTCGCTGCTGAGCCGTTGTGCGCACGACTGCGTACAACGGGCGGCTCGGGCGTACTTCGACGATCCATCCCTGTCGGTGGGGACGGTGGCCGCCCTGCAGACCTTCGGCAGCTACGCCGCCAACTTCCATCCGCATGTGCACGCCATCGTTACCGACGGTGCCTTCGCACCCGACGGCCACTTCGAGCGCATGGGTCTCTGGGACGCTGCCGCCCTGACCGAGCTCTTCCGCCGGTTGGTGCTGGCCGCGCTGCGGCGGGAGCAGCGTTTGTCGGAGGAGTTCCACCAGAACCTGCTGCGCTGGGTGCACTCGGGCTTTTCGGTGCACGTGGGTCCCGCCCTGTTGTCCGACGACACGGCGAGCCTGGAGCACGTCGCGCGCTACCTGACGCGGGCGCCGCTGCGGCTGGATGCAGTACGGCAGACCGCGCAGGCCGTGGTGGTGCAGACGCCCCTCGACCCGCGCACGGGCCAACGCGACCTGCACCTGGACCCCCTGGAGCTGATCCACCGGCTGGTGCAGCAGATCCCGGCTCCCCGGCAGCACACGGTGCGGTATGTCGGTTGGTACTCCAACCGCAGCCGCGGGGCGCGGCGGCGCAGCGAGGCGAGCCGTGCTGCTGCCCCACCGGCGGCAGCGGCTCCCCTGGACACCACGCCAGCGCAGAGCGCCGGGCAACGTGCGCGCCGGTGCAGCTGGGCGCGGCTGCTGCGGCGGATCTACGAAGCGGACCCGCTACTCTGTCCGCGCTGCGGCGTGGAGATGCGGATCGTGTCGGTGATCCAGGACGAGGGCGTGGTGGACCGCATCCTGCGCCACCTGGCAATGACAGGCGGCAGGGATCCGTTTGAGGAGCCGGCTGAGGGGCGGGCCCCGCCCGCGGCGTGACGTGACCGGCCACGAGCGCCGCTCACCGGGGGCATCCTGCTGGGCTCGCCTGGAGTTCGTGGGGGAGTGGGCGTGGAGGTGTGCCCGCGGGGGGGATGGAGAGCCGCCGGTCGCAAGCCGCGCGGCACTGCAGGTGTGAGATGGCGTGCCCCGCATCGCCGAAGCGGCCCCCCGAGCCGTGGCCAGGGCGAGCGAGCGTTGTTGCGGGCACGCGCATCAGCGTGAGGTGCCGCGGCGCGCGGACGCAGTTCGGGCCGGGGCGGATACAAACCGCTATCCGCGGCAGCGCATGGCGGACGAGACGCCGGCCGCTCATCGGCGCACTACAAGGACGGTCGCGAGACCTGATGATACGTCCGCGACATGCGCGGGGGTGGTGAGAGCCGCGCCGGCGCCATTATCGTTCATGAGATGCATCTCGAGGAAGCGCCGGGTGAAAACTGCGGTCGATTCGAACACGCCCTTCGCCTCTGCGACGCTCCTGATCCTATCGGAACTTGGCTCACGCGAATTAGCAAAGGCGAGATAGGCCGGCCAGTTCTGAAAGTCGAAGTGAACTGCACGTTCGTACCCGATTCGGACGAGTTGACCGCGGAGGTAGCGGGAGACGTACTCAACCTTGGTCCAGGGATTTCGAGAGATTCGAACGTTCAAGACGGCTAACCTGAAGACCAGGCTAGCAGTCTGGCCGCGTAGTCGGCGGGAGTGCTGTCTTCCGATGCCGAGTGCGGCCGCTCCGTATTGTACTCCTCTTTCCAGGCCTCGAGGATCTGCCGGGCATCGGCCAGGCCCTCGGCGTCGAGCTTCGCGAGGCAGGTGTCGTTGTTCCCTGCGCTCGTGAGCACTCCACCGCCCAGATCCACCGTGTGGCGGAACCGTCCGGCCACCACCACATTGCCCGCGGGGTCCGCGGTCACTGCGGTGCCCCCATCGCAATCGAACGATCCGAACCGCCGGCTCCATTGGTGATGGCCGTCGGAATCGAACTTCGCGAGGAAGATGTCGGCGGTGCCGGCGCTGTGCAACGGACTGCCGCCGAGCGCGATCGAGCCTTCGAAGTCGCCGGTTGCGAGCACGTTGCCCTGGCCGTCGGTGGCCACCGCGGCCGTGTGGGGTTGGCTGTGGACGCCGAAGGTGCGGCTCCAGTCGTAGATCGGGGTGGCCTGAACGAGACACCCGGCGCATGCGCAGGCGACTCCTACCAACGAGCCAATGGCGCGCACGCGCATACGGCACCTCCCCGCTCGAGACGGCGACTGGTGGCTGACCCGCACGCGCGATCGACGCCCGCTACGCGGCGCGCTGGGACGGCAATGGGCACCGTCCTGCGAGGCTGGGCAGCGAGGCCCACGCTGGGGCCTCGCCCGAGGAGTCCCACGCGCGATGGTCCACGCGCGAACAGGCCCGGGTGGCGAGACGTCGGTTGCGCCGCGGGGAGGCGTGGCGCCTGGTGCGCCTGCCCCTGGCGCCGACGCTCATCAGTTTTCGAGATACGCGTTGATCGTTCCGCCGGTGATGGCCAGCGGAGCCCCGCCCCCGAGCTTGGGCAGCGTGGCATTGTACGTCGCGATCAGGCGGTTGACGTTGAAGGTCGTGAGTGAAAACGAACCGATGTCGGGGCCGGTGACGGCCGCCCATCCGTCGGCGGTCCCCTGCCGCGTCACCTGCATGGTCACCTGCGAGGGAATGCCGTAGACATTGCCGGCCGACACCGGCGTCGCGGGCGTGAAGACGATCATGTAGCTGGTGTTGCCCACCGACAGTGCGAAGACCCCGGGCCCAGCGTAGCTCCCGACGATGGTTGCCGCGTTCCAAGGCGTGCCGCCGATGGTGGCGATGGAGGTGCTGCCCACTCCGGTCGGCAGCGGCGGGAGCCCGGCGTCGATCGTGATGTCGAAGGCACCTTCAGTGACGACGCGCTGCGGCGGAACGATGCTGGGCAGGATTCCGTCGGCGGTGAAATTGAAGCTTCCCGCGATGCGCTTGTCCGTGCGCGCGGTGATGTTGATGAACCCGGCTGCGCCGTTCAATGGTGTGAGCCACGAGTCGGTGCTAAGGATCAGCCCGCCGGTGCCACCAGGATTGGTGCCGGGATTGACGCCCAGCGGCTGCGAGGCTGGACCGATGATGAAGGAGAGCGTCAGCTGGACGCCACGGTTGTTCGAGACATTGTACCCACTGAGGACGAGTGTCCCCGGTCGCGTTGCCGGAGTGTTGCCGGTGACCTGGATCCGATCGCTGTCGCTGCTCCACGAGACGCCATCGATCTTCGCCGCGAAGAAGTTCCCTCCCCCCGTGCTACCGCCCGGCTCGGTGGGGGGCCCACCACCGTCGTCATCACCCCCGCAGCCGCCGCCGATCAGCACTGCCAGGACCCATAGGATAGAGTTCAGCCTTCGAACCATGGCGGTACGCGCCCTCCAGCGTTAGAGGTGTGCCGTCTGCGGGGGGTCGATCGTAGCAGAAATCGGGCGGAAAGTCGCACAAACGCGGCGCCCAATGCCGGCTTGGACCGTTCGCCTCGCTCGCCTCTTGCGGCCCGATTTGCCGCCGGCATTCGTGCGGGTCGTGGAGCGCGCGCTGGCGCGCGAGCCCGGCCATCGCTTCCGCAGTGCGGCCGAGATGGAGCGCGCGCTCGCGGCCGCGGGGGGCTCGGCCGACCTGGTTCCGACACGGCGCGCGGGCCCGCGCTGGGCGATCGCCGCGGGGATAGTCGCCGGGGCCGCGTTGATGAAGTTGTGCTGGCTGGGGGTCACCACGTTGCCGCGCCTGCTCCGGCCGCGCTTCGCGCTAGCCAAGGGCGCTGCGGCTGTGGCCAACACGACGGGTCAGACGTTCGTCGGGGCGCAGAGCTGGGCGCGCTGCGGGAGCTGCGTGTGCTCACCTGGCGATCTGGACGCAGACGGGTACCCCGATCTCGCTGTCAGCTCCACTGGCGACGAGGATGGCCGGGGAAGCACCACTGTTTTCTATGGTCTGCCCGACGGTTCGTTCGGCCGTCCCGCGAAGCTCCCCCGGCCGGCAACGGCGGTGGACTTCGGCTCCACCATGTGCGCCGCGGGGGACCTGAACGCCGATGGCCATCCAGACCTTGCGGTAGGGGCTCCCTCCGGGATTGCCTTGGGCCGCGGTGCGGGCGACGTCTACCTCTATTTCGGCGCTCGTACGCCGGGGACGGAGCCCGATCGCGTCCTGCACGGGGTGCGCGCGAATCAAGATTTCGGCTACTCACTTGCCTCGGGGGACGTGAACGGAGACGGCATCGCGGAGTTGATCGTCGGCGCCCCCACCGACGATGCATCCGGGACTCCCAGCGGACGCGCATTCGTGTACTTCGGAGGGCGCCAGTTTTCCGGGCAGCCAGATCTCACGCTCGCGACCGCGGTGCCCGAAGCGCAATTCGGTTACGCCGTGGCCGTGGTGGGGGACGTGAACAGCGACGGTTTCGAGGACATCGCGGTCGGGGCCCACTGGGACGACACGGACGGCCGGCTCGCCGGCCGGTGCTACATCTACTTCGGCGGTCGCACCCCGCACACACGGCCGGATCTCTTGCTGGCAGCTCCCGCGCCCGGCGCCTGGTTCGGATCGAGTGTCACCGGCGCCGATCTCAATGGCGACGGTGCTTCCGACGTGGTGGTGGGTGCGGGTTGGGCGGACGGCTTCGAGCCTAGCTCGGGCGCGGCCTACGTCTACCTCGGCGGGCCGAACCCGCAGACCGCTCCTGCGGTGGTGCTCCAGGGGGAAAAAGCCGGCAGTCGCTTCGGCGAGCGGCTCGCGGTCGCCGACGTGAACGGAGACGGCTTCCAGGATCTTCTCATCGGGGCGTACACCTTCGACCAGGGGCTCGGGGCCTCCGGCGCGATCTACGTGTATTTCGGCGGGCCGGACATGGATGCGATGCCCGATCTGAAGCTCGTGGGCACGGGCGCGGGTGAACAGTTCGGTGCTAGCCTGTGCGCTCTAGCGGACCTGCGGGGAGACGGCTTCCCCACCTTGCTGGTCGGTGCGCCCGGCAACGATCAGGTGGGCAAGGCGGCCGGGGCTGCCTACCTGCTCGATTTCAATCGCTTCGTGATTCTGCGGCCGCGCTCGGGCGACCGCTGGAGTGCTGGGGACGCAGCGATGGTGTCCTGGCTTGGCGCGGAGCGTGCCAACCTGTCGCTATCGTGGGACGACGGCCACACCTGGAGCGCCCCCCGGCGGGTCGGCGGGCGACCGGAGAATTCGGTGCGGGTGGCGGTCCCAGCCGGGGCGCTCGGCCCGGCGCGGCTGCGGCTCGCGCCGGTCGACGCAGGAAAGAAAGGCGTGGTGACCGGTCCACCCATCGAGCTGGTGGCGCGCCGCGGCGGCCAGCGCTGAGTCTCAGGCCCAGCTCCCCGAAGAGGGTCAATCCTGCACCATCTGCTCGCTCGGATGCCGTTCGATCGAGACGGGCTGGCTGCCGAACGCGCCGCTACTTGCGGCTGATGACGCCGGCCGCGGGCCAGTTGGAGTTCCCCACGCGCGTCAGTTTCATGTCGAAGAAGCCCGCAGGCTCCTTGCCCTCCAGCATGCGATCGCCGAGTTCCCGCCAAGCGCCGATCCGCGCTCTGAGCGACCGCGTGACTGCCGAGGTGGTGCCGCGCAAGAACACCCGCTTCACGCCCAAGCACCGACGCAAGATGCTGGGATTGTCCACGCGGCGGCTGCTGCAGCAGCTGTTGGGCTGAGCGCGTCCGGGCGGACCGGACATTCACGCTGTGGATAGGATTCAGTCCGGGATGGGGAGGCGGACCGCCGGCCTAACCCCAGCGCGCCCCCCGGTACTTCCGCCGCCCGGTGTGGTAACCTTTCCCTCGCCTCGGTCGTATTCACAGCCGACGCCTCGATGCCTCGAAGGGCCCGTTACGTCCGGACACACATGATCATGGAAAGCGCGGGACGATGAAACGAAGAGCTCTGTGGGCGGGCGCCGCGCTCGTGCTGGTGGCCAGCGTCGGACTGCTCATTGCCGCCCGGGGTCGCGAGCACAAAGGGCTCGAGGTCCAATCGACGAAGGTGAGCCGACAGGAGATCGTGCAGAAGGTCAGCGCGACGGGGAAGATCCAGCCCAGAACCCAGATCAAGATCAGCGCGGACGTGAGCGCGAAGATCAGGAAGCTCGCCGTCGTGGAGGGCCAGTGGGTCGAGAAGGGCGCATTTCTGGTCGGGCTGGATCGCGAACGATATCTCGCGGCCGTCGAGAGCGCGGAAGCCAACGTGAGATCCGTGCAGGCGAACGCCACGCTTACCCGCCAGCAAATGGAGGGGGCACGGAAGGCGTACACGCGGTCGACGGAGCTGCAGGCGCGGGAACTGGAGCCGACTTCGGACTTCGATGCCAAACAGACCGCGTTTCAGGTCGAGGAGGCGCGCTATAAGTCCGTGTTGGAGCAGGTGGACCAGGCGCGGGCGTCGCTGAAACAGGCCCAGGATGATCTGTCCAAGACCACCATCTACGCGCCCATGGCCGGAACGGTGAGCGAGTTGAACAAGGAGGAGGGCGAGATCGCTCTCGGGTCCCAATTCCAGGCGGACGTCATTCTGGTGATCGCCGACCTCTCGGAGATGGAGGCGCAGGTCAATGTGGACGAGAACGACATCGTCTCCATCAAGGCCGGCCAACCGGCGGAGATCCAGTCGGATGCCCTGCTCGGTCAGACGCTGAAGGGCACCGTGCACGAGATCAGCAGCAGCGCCAATGCCCTGGCCTCGGGCACCTCCGAGCAGAAGACCGAGTTCGAGATCAAGATCAGCATCACCGATCCCCCCAAGGCACTTCGGCCGGGCATGACGGCCAGCGCGGACATCGTGACCAACACCAATTCCAATGCGCTGAGTGTGCCACTTCAGTGCGTGGCGCTTCGGACGGTGGACCAGCTCGTGAAGAAGGGCGAGAAACGAAAGGACGTCGAAGCACGCTTCAAGCCCGATCGGGACGGCTTCGTGGAGGTGGTGTTCTGCGTCGAGGGCGGCAAGGCGGTCGCCCGACAGGTCAAGACCGGCATTCAGAGTGACGAGTTGATCGAGATCCTCGAGGGCCTGCGGGAGGGTGAGGAGGTCGTCACCGGAAGCTACCGCGCGATCTCGAAGGACCTCGAGAACGGCGCCGTGGTGAGGATCAACAACGAGAAGCAGCCCGAGAAGCCGGACGCGAGCAAGGTGCGGGCATAGGGGCTCCAACAGGATGGGATCGCTGCTCATTCTTCGCGAGTCGCTCCAGATCGCTCTCGGCGCGCTGGCGGCCAACAAGGTGCGGGGCGCCCTGACGACGCTGGGGATCATCATCGGTATCGTCGCGGTGGTGACCACGATGACCGCGGTGAACGGGTTGCAGAACAGGTTCCGCGAGAGCTTCTCCGCGGTGGGCACGGATGTGATTTACGTGTCGCGCATGCCCTGGGTGGTCATGAACGACTTCTTCCTGTACCGCAATCGCCCGAATCTCGATCTGCGGGAGGCCCGCGCCCTCGAGGACCGGCTGCGGGGCAAGGCCCTGGTGAACCCCACCCTGGACAGCCGGGTGGACGTCAAGTACGGGTCCGAGACGATGGACGCCGTGACGCTCGTCGGCACGACGGAGAAGCAGTCCCAGATGTCCCCCGCCCAGCCGCAGAGCGGGCGATTCCTGATGCCCTTCGACCTGAACTACAAGAAGAACGTCTGCGTGATCGGGAGTGACATTCGGGACGGCCTCTTCAAGGGCATGGATCCCAACCACCGGACCCTCAGGATCGGCCGCACCGAGTTTCGGGTCATCGGTGTGATGGAAAAGCAGGGTGGGAGCTTTCTCGGAGGCCCCAACCTCGACCGGCAGATCTTCATCCCGATCACCTCCTACGTGAAAACCTTCGGCGGCCGTCGAGGCCACGTGGACGTGAACGTCGCGATCAAGGCGCCCTCCCAAGAGGCGATGGAAGATCTCGAGTACGCGGTGATCGGGGAGATGCGCAAGGTTCGCGCGTTGCGGCCCGCCGAGCCCGACAATTTCTCGATCAACAAGCTCGACACCCTCGTCGGGACCTTCAACAACGTTATGGGCGTCGTGCTCCTGGTCGGGCTCCTGGTCACGAGCATCTCGCTGTTCGTCGGCTCGGTGGGCGTGATGAACATCATGCTCGTGTCCGTCACGGAGCGGACCCCGGAGATCGGCATTCGCAAGGCGCTCGGTGCGACTCGAAGGCGTATCCTCCTGCAATTTCTGTTCGAGTCGTCCGTCATCTGTCTGCTTGGTGGGGCGATCGGAATCGTCCTGGCCGCGATCCTGACCGCCATCGTGAACGCCACGCTGATGCCGGCGAGCCTGTCACTCCCGATCCTAGGCATCGCCGTCCTGATCTCGATCCTCGTCGGCTTGGTCGCCGGGGTGGCGCCCGCCTATCGCGGGGCCCGCATGGATCCTATCGAGGCGCTCCGTCATGAGTGAGCGCGGAGGAAATCCGGTGCGCCCGCTTGATGCGCTGTCCATGTCACTCCACGTCATCCTGGCCAACAAGCTGAGGACGGTGCTGACGCTCGTGGGCATCGTTGCGGGAGTCGCCTCGATCATCGCTGTGATGACGGCCATTGCCCTGGTCCAGGCCACGCTTGAAAGGGAGATGAGCGTGCTGGGGGCGCAGACCTTCCAGGTGCAAAAATGGCCGGCCGGCGGGTTTGCGTCGGACGCGCAACGGCGGCGTGCCATGCGCCGTCCGCCGCTCACGCTCGAGAATGCCGACGCCATTCGGGAGCAGGTCGGCTCGGTGGACCTGGTGGGATCCGAGATCTGGGACTTCGGCTTCGTCGCGGAATACCGGGGTGAGGTCACCAATCCGAACATCTCGATCGTGGGCGGCACGCCCGAGTACGCGCCCAACAACACACATTACGTGGGGTTGGGTCGGAACCTCTCGCCGATGGACGTGAGAAGTGCCGGCCGGGTGGTGGTCATCGGTCATGCGATCGCGCAGAAATTGTTCCCCTTCACCGATCCGCTTGGACGGGAGATCCTCATCGACCATCGAAAGTACCGGGTGGCCGGCGTGTTCGACGAAAAGAAGTCCGCGTTCGGCGGGCACTTCGACAACTACGTGCTGATGCCTGTCACGACGTTCCTGAACGTCTACGGACTCACCGATCGGAACGGAATGGCCCGCTCGGTCAACATCACGGTGCGGGCGAAGACCCCCGAACTCATGACCGATGCGATCGAACAGACGCGTCAGATCCTGCGAAGGGAACGCGGCGTCAAGGCGGGTGAGGAGGACAATTTCGACTTCTACAACAGCGCCAGCCTGATCACGGAGTTCAACCGGATGAGCATGGGAGTGAAGATGGCGGGTTTCGTCATCGGCATCATCGCGCTGATCGTGGCCGGGATCGGGATCATGAACATCATGCTGGTCGCCGTGACGGAGCGAACCCGGGAGATCGGCCTGCGCAAGGCGCTCGGCGCGCGCTCCGCGAGCATCCGCACGCAATTTCTGCTGGAGGCGGTCGTGCTCTGCAACATCGGCGGCGCGGTGGGGGTCCTGGTCGGCTTCGGGCTCGGCAACCTCGTCGCCGTCTTCGCGCACTTTGAGCCACGCGTCCCACTGGAGTGGGCCGTCATCGGGCTCGTCTTCTGCTCGACCGTCGGGCTCGCGTTCGGCATGCTGCCCGCGATCCGGGCTTCGAAGCTCGACCCGATCGAGGCCCTGCGGTACGAGTAGGCGGCGCTGGCGGAGCCCCACGTCGGCGTGCGTCGCGAATTGGAACCGGATCTTCGAATTGTTGAGTGAGATGTACAAGCTCCGCCAAACCATCGGATCCGTGCCCAATTCCAGGCGAGTGCCACAGAGGCCAAATCGACTGGACGGCATCGGCCGCAACACCGAGCGGCCCCGACGAGGTGATCGTGGCGGTGGAGCTGCCGGCGGCCAGCCAAGGGCTGCGCGCG
>JBGPIA010000038.1:0-10574 GCA_041484665.1 Candidatus Krumholzibacteriia bacterium | reverse complement strand
GGACAACAGGTTGCAAGAAAGTTGAGATTTCGTGTCCCCGACCACTGGGCAGACCCCCCTTTCCCCATCAGCGGACGCGAGTCCAACGACAGGAGGTAGCCGGCCATGCGCACGCCGGAAGTTCGGACGCTGGTTTCGGAAGTGTTCGAGGAGGAGGCCCTGGTTCTCGGCGGCCTGGTCGCCACCCACGCTGTGGACGACGAGCTGGTCTGGAGCCTGGTCCGCAGCCTCGACGTGATCCGCCGGCGGACGCTGGGCCGGGTCGATGAGGAGACTTCGCCAACCATTGGCGAGGACGCCCCGAAGCCCGGTATGCCGCGACCTCATCCCGCGATCGAGGACTTCCTGAAGCGGATCCGCGAGGACGCTGCGTGATGCCCGCCTTGGTGCCGACCGGCGAACCACGGGCAGGATCAATTCGCACATGCCCGGTCACAGGGTGACTGCGGCAACGAAGAAGGAGAGAAATCAATGATAGCCAACGACCCATGGAAGCGGGCCGAGCAGATGGCCCGCAGGCACGATCAGACGACGAGTATGTGGCTCAAGCTGGCCAACGACGGAGACACTGCTGTCGTGGTCTTCCTGGGCGACCCGCACACCCGCGAGGCCGTCTTCCTGAACAACAAGTACACGGCGTTCCAAGAAGGGCACCGTGCCCAGGGGCTGAAGCCGACGTTGCGCGTCGCCTTCAACGTCGCGTTGTACGACAGCCGGGAGGTGAAGGTGCTCGAGCAGGGCGTGACGTTCCTGAAGGACCTGCTCCGCATCCGCGAGAAGTACGGCCTCGGGGGTCGGGCGTTCGAAGTCCAGCGGCATGGCGCTGCGAAGGATCCCAAGACCACCTACAGCATTCTGCCCGAGCACCAACTCACGGCTGAGCAGCAGATGGCCTTCCAGGCGCTGGAGTTCCACGACCTGGCGGCGCTCTACGCCGAGGCCGCGGAGGAGCAGCCGTCCCCCGCTGGCCAGGGGGGCGCTCGGGATCACGTCGCCGAGGCACGCACCGCACCGCCCACCGCCGTGCCCCAGGCCGACGACGATCGAGATCTTCCGTTCTGAGCCCGCTTGTGAGCGTCTCGACTGCATCCGCGCATGTGAGGGCGTCCCCAGGGCGCCCTATCTCCGCGACCGACCTCGTGGTCGTGATCGATACGCGCGAGCAGCTGCCCTACCGATTTCCACGCTCCGTGGTGCAGACGCTGCAGTCCGGCGATTACTCGCTGGTGGGATACGAGAACTGGGTGGCCATCGAGCGCAAGACGAAAACGGATGCCTACAGCTCGCTGGGGCGCGATCGACCGCGGTTCGAGCGGGAGATGGGGCGGCTCGCCGAGCTGGACTACGCCGCCGTGGTCCTGGAGGTCAGCCTGGGCGAGTTCCTAGTGGCCCCCTTCCACTCGTGTCTGAACCCGCGCGCTGCGGTCAACACGCTGCTCGCGTGGTCGATCAAGTACAACGTCCACGTCTTCTTCGCGGGCAGCCGGGAGTGTGGCAACGCGATCACCCTGCGCCTGCTGGAGAAGTACCACCGCTACCGCATCGTGCCAGGGCGGGCGTCCCAGGTCGGCGAGCAGTGAGGCAGGCCATGGCCGAGACCATCGAGGGGGCCAGGGACGTGCTCGTTGAAAGCGGCACGGTGGCAGGCGAGGCGAGCCCGGGCGGCTTCCCAGGGCGGGCCGAGGATCCGGTCGCCCTGCGCGTGGAGGAGGTCCGCGGGGGCATCACGCGAGGCTGGGCGTTCACGCCACTGAACGGCAAGGCGCCGACGCTCAAGGGGTGGCCGAACGGTCCCAAGGTCACGCTGGAGGAGGTACTCGCCTGGGCGCGCGCGGGGAACATCGGCCTCCTGACGGGCGCGCGCTCGGGAGTCGTGGTGATCGACTTCGATGGAGACGCACGACCAGACGAGCGATTCCCGGAGACCGTGGCGGTCGAGACGGGCGGCGGTGGCCTCCACCTGTACTACCGGATGCCGGCGGGCGCCGCGATCCCAAACTCGGTCAAGAAACTCGGACCGAGCATCGATGTCCGCGGCGATGGCGGGCAAGTGGTGTTCGTCGGGTCAATCCATCCGAAGACCAAGCGAATCTACCGTTGGGCGCCGGGCCGCTCGCCTGCCGAGATGGACATGGCGCCGCTGCCTGCCTGGATCCTCGAGGCGATTGCTCGGCGCAACTCGCCCGCCAGTCCACCGGTCGATGGTCGCGGGACTGCGTACGGGGTTGCGGCACTGGAAGACGAGCTCCGCTCCCTCCGCAGCGTGGCCAAGGGCCAGCGCAACGATCAGCTCAATCGCTCGGCGTTCGCCATCGCCCAGCTCGCGGCTGCTGGTGAACTGGACCTCGGTGCGGCCCAGGCGGCACTGGTGCAGGCTGCCACCCCCTGGATCGACGACGACTGCACGGCGGACGAGATCCGACTCACCATCGACAGCGGTTGGCGCGCGGGCACGGAGCATCCACGCGGGCCCGCAATCCCCTCTGGCAATGGCTCGAAGCCGCCGATCGGCGCCGTGCTGACCCCTCACCACACCACCGATGTGGGCAATGGTGCACGACTGGTCGCCCGGCACGGTCGCGATCTCCGCTTCTCCCACCCATGGAAGACCTGGCTGGTGTGGGATGGCTCGCGCTGGACCGAGGACAAGACCGGCGAGGTGATGCGTCGCGCCAAGGACACCGTCGCGTCGATCTACGCCGAGGCGGCCCAGGCGCCCAACGAGGAGGCTCGCAAGGCCCTGGCCTCCTGGGCGGGCAGGTCCGAGAGCGTCCAGCGACTGAAGGCCATGATCGAATCCGCTCAGAGCGAAGCGGGCGTCGCGGTGCTGCCAGAGAATCTCGACGCGGATCCGTGGCTTCTGAACGTGGAGAACGGGACACTCGACCTGAGGACCGCAGAGCTTCGCGAACGCCGGCGCGAGGACCTCATCACCAAGCTCGTGCCTGTGTCCTACGACCCCGACGCGCAGTGCCCACGCTGGCTCGCGTTCCTCGGCGAGATCATGGCAGGCAAGCAGGCGCTCGTGGCCTACCTGCAGCGCGTGCTCGGCTACTGCCTCACCGGGCGGACCAGCGAGCAGTGCTTCTGGATCCTCCACGGCACCGGCGCGAACGGGAAGAGCGTCCTCGTGAACACGATGAGGGCGCTCTCGGGTGACTACGCTGAGCAAACGCCGGCGACGACGTTCATGGCCAGGCGGGACCAGGCCGGGACCAACGACCTCGCCAAGCTGCGCGGCGCACGATTCGTCTCCGCGATCGAGTCCGAGGACGGCCAGCGGCTCGCGGAGGGCCTGGTCAAGCAGCTCACGGGTGAGGACGCGCTCACGGTGCGGTTCCTGTTCCAGGAGTTCTTCACGTTCAAGCCGGCGTTCAAGGTCGTTCTGGCCACGAACCATCGGCCCACGATCCGGGGCACCGACCCCGCCATCTGGCGGAGGGTCCGGCTCGTGCCGTTCAGCGTGACGATCCCTGCGGATCAGCAAGACCGCGAGCTGGGGACAAAGCTGCTCGAGGAGCTGCCCGGAATCCTCGCGTGGGCGGTCGAGGGCTGCCAGCAGTGGCTCGAGGACGGCAGCCTACGAGATCCGCCGGAGGTGCTGGCAGCGACGGCAGATTACCGCGCCGAGCAGGACCGCCTCGCCGACTTCATCGCGGAATGCTGCGTCGAAGGACCCGGCCAGACCGCCCCGGCGGGCGAGCTGTACTCGGCCTACAGGGAGTGGTCCGAGCGCGCCGGCGAGAAGCCCGCCAGCCAGAAATGGTTCGGCCAACGGCTCAAGGAGCGCGGCCACAATAACGACGCGCGCCTGCCGTCGGGGCGTAAGGCTTGGCGTGGAGTGGGTTTGCGTGCGTTCGGGGGTGGCGAGCGATGAGCATTGAACGGTCCGAACCCTCGAACCTTTCTCCGGTATCTCCACGCGAGAGGGTAGATATAAGGATAAAGATAGCGAACTACGGTTCAACTGTTCGGTATGGCTGGTACACAACATCGGAAGTCGCTTGGCATCAACGAGTTGGCAAGACTGAACGGTGTGTCGAACGATATGGAACGACTGAACGATCGCCGCGGCGCGACGTGGCCAGCGAGCGGGGAGTTTGACGGTGCCAAGCGTGGCGAGCCGGATCCTGCGAGCACTGCCCGCGTACCTCGGCGGCAAGCGCCGGCTGCTCGGCGCCATCTTCCGTGGCCTGCCCCTGCCGGCCGGGGCGCCCGTCTTCGTCGACCCCTTCCTGGGTGGCGGGTCGGTGAGCCTGTACGCCAAGGCCCGGGGGTACCGGGTGCTGTGCAACGACCTGGCCGAGCGCAGCGCGATCGTAGGCCGGGCGCTCGTCGAGAACGACCGCGTCCGGCTGCAGCACGACGACCTCGTGCGGCTGTGCGTTTGGCAGGACAGGCGCCAGTTCGCGCAGGAGCACCTCGCGCCGGACGTCTTCCCCGAGGCCCACGCCCGGTTCCTCGATACGCTGCTGGCCAACGCGGACTCGCTGGAGGGTCACAAGCGATCGTTGGCCAAGCTGCTCGCGGTGAAGTACGCGCTGCGGCTGCGGCCGATGGGGAACTTCGGGGCGAAGACGATCGTGCGACAGGCTGCGGCCGGCGAGTGGGAGGAGATGAACCCCGCCTACGTGGTCGACGTCGTGCGCCGGGGTCTGCCGCTGCACCCGCTGCGGCTGGCCGAGCAGATCCGCCGGCAGATCAATGCTGGCATCTTCTCCAGCGGCCGCGAGAACCGCGCCTGTCAGGGCGACGCGATCGAGTTCCTGCGCGGCGTACAAGGCGACGTGGTCTACCTCGACCCGCCGTATGCCGGGACCCAGTCCTACGAGCGCTCACTCCGCCCGCTCGACGAGCTCCTGCATGGCGGGCCGGTGGACAGCCAGCCGAGCGCCTACAGCACGGACTCACCCGACAAGGTGTTGCCTCCGCTGCTGGAGGCGGCGGCGCACATCCCAGTCCTCGCGCTGTCGTACGGGAATCACCTCGTCGACCTACGCGAGCTGATGGACATGGTCCGTCGGCATTGGCCCGTGGTCGAAGGGCGCGCCATCCGCTACGTGCACTGCACTGGTCTGGCTGGCGAGGCAAGTCGTGAGCGCAACGCCGAACTGCTGGTGATCGGGAGGCGATCATGAAGACGAACGAGGTCGAGGTCGTGCAGATCGACGTGGACCGGTTGGTGCCAAATACGTGGAACGTGAACCGCATGCCCGCCGGGCTGCAGGCGAAGCTGGCCGCCTACCTGAAGCGCGAGGGCTTCGTCGAGCCAATCGTGGTTCGGCCGCATCCGAAGCAAGAAGACGCCTATGAGATCATCGGCGGCGAGCACCGCTGGCGCGTGGCGAAGGAGCGGCTGGGGTACAAGGCCGTCCCGTGCGTCGTTCTGGAGGGCCTCGATGACAAGCGCGCGAAGATCTTGTCGGTCAACCTGAACTCGATGAAAGGCGACGCGGTGCCGTCGCTGCTCAGCAAGCTGCTCAACGATCTGCAGCAGGGCATCCCGCTCGATGATCTGGCGGCGACGCTGCCCTACGACACGAGCGAGATCCAGGACCTGCTGTCGCTGCTGCAAGTGCCCGAGGGGTTCGCCGATGAGCTGGAGGCGGAGGCCGAGGCGCAGGACGGGGAGGCACCCGTTGTGCTCACGCTCGTGCTCGACAAGAAGCAGGCCGCGCTGTGGGAGCGAGCCGTGGAGCTGGCCAGCGACGACGTGGCGGGAACGCGCAATCCGAAGGCCCGAACGCTGGAGCTGATGGCGAGCGAGTTCGTTGCGGCACGCCATGGGGAGAATGACGGTCGAAAGCAAAGGGTGGCCCAGGGCGGGGTGTGAAGCTGATCGCGGGGCAAGGCGAATGCCGAATGTGTATGCATCAGCGAACGCTGCCACCGTGGCAGATCATACACTCGGCGCGCGGAGGCGAAAGATCGGAAATCACGCGGTGAACAGTGCCGATCATACTGCCGCGATATTACTGCTCAGTGGGAAAACGCTGCTTTCTCACGAAGGCCCCCGCGAGTGGCTAGAACCTGGCCGATCTTCGGGGCCGCAGATTCGCCTCGGGGTGGGCTCGGGGCCCTGCGGTGCGCAAGCGAAACGTCCGCAAGGTGGGCGCAGAACGTGACCCCCCGGGAGCCCCCGATCAGGCCCGGCGTGGCCGGGCGGTCGAGGAGCCAGCGGGCCCCCGGGAGGCGCTAACAGCCTAGGTGTGAGGGGGATACGCGGCAATGGAGACGAGCGGGCACCTGGCGGCGCTACAGGCCGCAGCGGCGGACCTGCCCGCCGAGCTGCGCCCGTTGCCCGGGCAGCTGGAAATCCGCCCACCGGCGGGCACCGTGGGGCCACACAAGGGGGCGACCCGCCATGGCTGGCACAGCGGCGACGCCGTGCAGATCCCGACCTCGCTGACCTGCAACCAGTGCCCGCTTTACCATGTGAAGCGCAAGGACCCGCGGCACCCGCTGAGCTGCCCGGAGGGACGCAAGAACTCGATCTGTCCGATCCTCACCCGCCTGCAGCTTGGGTGGGCGGAGGGGCTCATCGACGAGGTGCAGCAAGCCACGGACAGCCCGCCGACCCCCAGCGACAATGCCCGAATCGAGCAGGTGGTCCGTCACCGCTCGCGCATCTTCCAGATCGAGAACTACCTCAAGGTCGCTGGCTTGATCGACCTGCGCAGTGGCGAGGTCCGCAACGTGGCCGACCGGCTCACCACTACGGAGAACGCGCTGACGCGGGTGCTCGGGGAGTACAGGCAGGCGATCAGCGAGCGCCGTGAGCAGCAGCCGCACCGTGGGCCGAGACTCCAGGACTACCTGCGCGAGATCCAGGAGGCGAACGCCGGCCACGATGTGGAGATCGGTGCTGTGGCCGATCGGATCGCAGATGCCACTGTCCAGGACGAACCGCACGACGAGCCTGAGGACGCCGCCGCCGACGACACCGACGAGGCCGACACCGACGGCGACGACGATGAGATCGACGTGGAGGGCGACGCGCCGTGACGCCTGCGATCGACATCCTGCGCGCCATCCACGACCCAAACATCCTGGGCGACGACATTTCGCCTGCGCAGGAGGCGGCCCTGCGCGCGCTGTACGGGCTGCCGATGACAGCGGACCAGCTGGAGATCGCCCGGCGCTGCGCTGGCCAGGCGTGGCGGCCCGGCACCGAGTACCGCGAGGCGGCCTTCGTGTGCGGGCGGCGCAGCGGCAAGAGCGACAAGCTCGCGGCCAACGTCGCGATCTACGAGGCGTTCTTTCGTGACCACCGCCTGTCGGCCGGCGAGACGGGCGTGGTCCTGCTGCTTGCCCAGAACATGCGCCAGGCGAAGGTCGTGAAGGGGTACGTCGAAGGGAAGATCGAGCGCAGCCCGGTGCTGCGTGGGCACGTCGTGGCCAGCCGCGCTCAGGAGTTGGAGCTCGACAACCGGGTGACCATCGCCATCCACCCCTCGTCGTTCCGTGCCATCCGCGGGCTGTCCGTCGTGGCCTGCATCTGCGATGAGGTGGCCTACTGGTGGACCGAGGAGGGCTACAGCAACCCGGACGTCGAGGTCGTGCGCGCGGTGCGGCCCGCCATGGCGACCTTCCCCAATGCCAAACTCCTGCTGGTCAGCTCGCCCTACGCCATGAGCGGCGTCTTATGGGAGATGTGGCAGGCGCGCAACGAGGACCCCGACGCGCTGGTGTGGCACGCGCCCACGGCGCTGATGAACCCGACCGTGTCGCAGCGCTTCCTGCAGCGCGAGCAGCGCCGGGACCCCGAGACCTACGAGCGCGAGTACGAGGCCACCTTCACGGAGGCGCTCAGCAGCTTTCTCCCGGGCGACGCGATCGACGAGTGCATCGTGCGCGGGCGGACGGACGTGCCACCGGACAACCACCGCCACGTCTACGTAGCCGCCATCGACGCGGCCTTCAAGGGCGATCGCTTCACCTTCGCGATCGTTCACCGCGAGTGGGAGCGCAACCAGACGGTGGTGGTCGACTACCTTACCGGCTGGCAGGGCTCGCGGCGCGCGCCAGTGCAGCTGCGGGAGGTGCTGCCGCACATCAAGGCGAAGTGCAAGGAGTACTGGATCTGTGAGGTTTACGGCGACCAGTACGGAGCGGCTCCGATCGGTGAGGCGCTGTGGGGCTATAGCCTGAAACTGAAGGAGGTGCCCTTCACGCAGACCAGCAAGGCTGACATCTACGGCACGCTGCGCACGCTGGTGGTGAACCGCCGCATCGAGCTGCCCGACCACGCCGATCTCATCAAGGAGCTGCGAGCGCTGGAGCTGGAGCTGGTGCCCGGCGGAATGACGCGGATCGGTCATCCCAGCCGCGCTGGCGCGCACGACGACTACGCCGCGGTGGTGGCGCTGGCGGCGATGCAGGCGCAGGCGATGCGGATGTGCGGCGTGGGGTAGGCGGCCTGGAGGTGGCGTACGTGAGCGATGGCCCTGGGGGCGGAGCGGGCACAGGAGCAGAGGACTCGCGAGATGGACTCCGGGTGGCGTGACCGCCAATCTCCGGCAGAACCCAGCGCCTTGTGCCTGCCCCAACTGCGCGCTATCTAGGGTTGGGCTCCCGGGAAGGGTATCTAGCAATGACGACCGACGAAGAAGTGCAGTCACTCCTCGATCAGGCGGATCAAGCGGATGCGGTTATCGCCGAGTTCCACATCTCGCAGGACATCCTCGAAATCGTGCGAAAGCATGGCCAGGACATGGCCGGTCAGCCGCCCAGGACAGTGGCAGCCCATGTCGCGCTGCGTTTCCTGCACGGCGGCAAGGACGAAGCAGATGACTGGCGAACGCATTTCCGCCCCTTCGCGGTGTGGCGGGGCCCCGGAGGGACCGTACTGGTCGAACCGAATCCTACGCTCCTAGTGGGCCCGGTCGCGGCGGAGCTGAAGGGTCTCGCGTGCGCTGCGCGGAACCCCGCACTGCGCGCTCGCTACTACGATGTCCTGTGGGACATGTCACCGAAGTTCACGATGGAACAACGGCAGGTCGAGTGGGCAAGCCACGCGATCGACGGCTACCTCGCGGCATGCGAGGGCAGGCTTTGGAAGAACCTCCCACGGCTCCGCGATGGACTTGCGAGAGCGGCCGATCTGGCGATCACCACTCCGGACGCTGTCCGCATGGGGCAGGTCAAGCGGGTTGCCCTGGCTTTGAGCGAGCCGCCAGGCGAAGACTCGTTGCAACTAAGGCTCCTGGCCTTCGACGTGCTGTGGGAGAACCGCAAGAAGCTGGGGCTGAACGCTGACGAGGAACTCCGGGTTGTACGCGTGTTGGAGGATGAATTTCGTCCGCTGACGACCACCACACCCGGCGCCGAATTAAGCACGAACGCGCTTGAGGCTTGCACGATTCGCCTCGCCCGGTACTACCAGGCGAAGCAGACGCGGGCGGAACTTGAGCGCGTGCTGCGCGCGTACAACACCGTGATGGACGGACTCCTGCGGCAAGCCGAGCCGCTTGTCGCGATGGTTCGACTCGAAGAAGTTCATGCCGTCTTGCACCAATTCGGGATGATCGCCGAACGAGACGACGTTGCTCGACGGGTCGAGGCACTGCGGTCAGGCGCTCGGGCCAACGCAAAGCCTATCGAGAGCAAGGTGCACATTCCGTTAGATGACTTTGAACGACAGATGGAGAAATTCACGCACGGATCGCTGGACGAGTGCTTGCGGCGATTCGTGGCCTCGACGATTCGAAGCAAGAGCCAAGCTCAGCAAGACCTTCAGGAACTCATGAAGCAGGCCCCCCTCTCGTCGCTTGTAGGAGTCCACCTCTTCGATCGAGATGGCGATCCAGTCGCGCGGCTCGGATCCGTCGTGGACGATCCCGAGGGCCGACTGGTCCACCACTGCGGAAAGCACATCTCGGTCCAGTCAGGGTTTGTGCGCTTGGGCATCGAGAGATTGATCGCTGGACAGCGAATAAACGCACCGCAGCTCCGGGCATGGTTCGCTGATTCGCCGGTCATTCCCGAGTCGCGGCGGGAGGTCCTCACCTGGGTTATCGACCACTACTTCGAGGACGACTGGATCGGCGCTGCACATGCCCTGGTCACCGTGCTGGAAGCAAGCGTCCGCGAGTCGGTGCGCCTTTCAGGCGGGGTGGTGTACAAGCAGGCAAAAGGTGGGGGGCTCATACCGTGCGACTTGGACGCCTTGCTGAGGGATCCATCCGTTGACCGCCTTTTCGGCAGCGACGCAGTGCTCTACCTCCGAACGCTGCTGACGGACCGGAGGGGGTTGAATCTGCGGAATGAGATCTGTCACGGAAAGGTGCCGGCGGAGGGCTTCAACGCGCACACTGCGACGATGGTTCTAACTGGACTGCTTCTCGTCTCGATGGCGCGATTTGTCCAGCTGAAGAGCGATCAGGCATCCGCTTGATGTTTCCCACGACCAGAGCGTCCATGGTCTCACCCCGGTATCCATCCGGCGATCCCATCCCCAGGATACGACGTCACGCGCAGCGGGGTAGCGCGCTCGATGGGTCAGGCAGCGGCTTGATTCTGGGCGGGTAGCGACGCCGCTTGCTGAGCAGCCCAGGCGTCGGGCAGCAGATCGG
>JBGPIA010000037.1:0-12422 GCA_041484665.1 Candidatus Krumholzibacteriia bacterium | reverse complement strand
GTGCTTTACTGAACTTCACTGGAAGTGGCCTCTGCTTCGTGGGGATCTGGGTGTAATAAGCAACCCCTTTTTCCCACGACGGAGGCCACTTTTCAATTCCTCACATCACGTTGTGCCCAGATCTTTTTGCAACAGTGGGGTCCACCCAGGGGAATTGATCCCGGATTGGGCAGGATCGGGCCGCCGGGGAAGCTCCCGTTGCCATCCCCAAGTGCCACGATCGGGCCCGGGAGAAGCGGATCGTCTTGGACAACGATGAGATCGAGCTTCCCGTCGCCGTCCACGTCCATACATGCCGCCCCGGTCACGCTCTTCCAGTACAAAGGCGAGGGAGAGGCGTTGAAGGTGCCATCCCCACGATTTTGCACAACCTGGGAGCCCAGACCGCCGTGGTCCCCGCGGAATAGGTCAATGTCGTTGTCCCCGTCGATGTCCGCCCATAGGGCGACGGTTGTTGTCACGTTCGGAACGAGGTCCAGTCCGCTGGACGAAGTCGCAACATCAAAGAGCCCGTTTCCCTTATTGCGCAGCAGCTGGTCGGGGAGGGGAGTCGAGGGCTTTCCGGCCCCGTCGGTATTTCCGCGTCCGATGTAGAGATCGACCAGGCCATCTCGGTTGTAGTCCCCAAACGCTCCCGTCCAGGAGTCATTGGCGTATGTCGCCCAATCGACGCCGATGCCACCGACGTTGTTCGCGAGGTCGTCGAAAACCAGGCCCTGGCCGCCGGAGTACACGTTTCGGTAGAGCCGGGGAGGGCTGGACACGCCCCGAGCCGACGCGAATACATCGACCTTCCCGTCATTGTCCAGATCGCCTACGGCGAGGCGGCGCAGGTGGCTCGGCTGGTCGCTGCTCGCGAAGGCCGTGAGGCGAACGTCGTGGAACTGCGGCAGAGCCGCGTTCTGCTGCCTCTGGTCCTGCATCAGCCCGCCCTGTCCCCCGGTGTCGGTCACGAAGAGGTCCAGGTCCCCATCGGCGTCGTAGTCCAGCCCTCTGCTGTCGTACGGGTTGCCAGTGTAGTCGAAAGCCACGGTGGCAGACTGATTCACGAAGGCCGCGATCACCCCAGAGCTTGCCAGTTCCGGGACGTAGCGGGAATCGGCCTCGAGATTGCAGAGGATCCGGTCGGCCTGCCCGGCGGTGATCTCCGTCTCGCAGTTAAGGCACGACAACCGGGTTGACATGATGTTGTGCGTATCCGGCGGTCCCGGCGGTGGATTGTAAGCGCCCCAGGTGGTCCACAGAGGATGCGCAGGGCTTGTGACGGTCCAAGCACAGGTGTAGGGGTCGATAGTATTCGCCGGCGGATTCTCGCAAGACAGGCCTGGATCCGGTGGCGTGTCGCACACGTAGTCTCCGCAGGTTGCGCACTGGGCACCGCCCGGCGGGTCGATGCAGGTCCCCCCGTTCGTGTGCGCCAAGCCCAGAGAGTGCCCGATTTCGTGAGCGAGGACGACCGCCGCTGAGTGCCTTATCCAGACGGTTGTCCCACCATCGGAGTAGCACGACTTTCCTTTGTTGTTGCTCGGATTGACCAAGTCTGGCGCAACCAAGTACATGTCAATTGCATCCGAGTGCTCACTAGCCGGCGGAGAGGTGCAGCCTGTGAAGCCTGTGACAAGGCTCGAATCGTTGATCTCGTCTTGACCGAGCTTTTCGAAAAAGACACCCCTCGGCGCGTAGATCGCGGCAGTTCCGGACAACATGTCGTCGACCTGACTCTGGGTCAAACCACCGGTACCGTTGCTTTCGTGGACGCGGTGCACAAAGATGCGGAGCGTGGCGCGCCGAAGGGTGTGGGGATAGGGGTAAACACATGTGGCCACCGCATTGTCTGGCATCTGCGTGAGGCACCAGTCATCCGCCGAGGCAGACGGCAAGCACGACGTGACGGACCAGATTGCCGTGGCGAGGGTTACTATAGATCGTCCCGCCGTCAACGGCCAACGTACTTGGATATAACGCATGACGACCTCCCTGACTTGACTACAGCCATACAGATACGTCTCCAATTGCGCGACACCAGCGTGCTCCTACGCTAGATCCATTGTGCCAGTGGAGCGCACACCTCACTTTCCCAGGCCGCTCCACCCGCCACTCCAAACGCCGCCACCGAGGCTGTTCGATGCCCCAACGGCGCGCCATCGAAGCGGCCGCAGAAGTGCCGAACGTTGCCGTGCGTATCTGACCCGCTGAAGTGGCTCGGACAGCGGGCCTCTGGGCAGCATGTAAGGGCGAGATCTCCGCTGCACCGATCGATCCATGCCGGCACCTCCGCGCCCCGGGGAGGGCCCGCGGACGGCATGCACTTGCACAGGCAGATCGATCGGGAGCCGACGATCGAGGAGGAGGCTATGCAGCCGCCTACGGACTCGCTGGGGTGTTCGGTGGGAGCCTGCGGTCGGGATGCAGCGCGAGAGGTGGCCGGTTCTCAGCGAGTCGTGCGTGAATCAAGGGCCCGGTGCTCGCGGATGTCAAGGTGCAATTGTGTAATGTGGATTCCGAAGATGTGATCTGTGGAAGTAGAACGATGCTCTGTCCCCGCTGAAGTGGTCAACTGCGGGATTGATCCGGACCAATTCGTTGTGGCGGATGGGGTTCTTACTGCTGGCGTTGCCTCGCCTCACCGCCTCGCCGCCTCCCACGCCGCCTTGTTCCCGTACCGCAGCTGCGCGCCTTCGATCAAAAAGACGTCGCTGGCGGGCAGGCGCCCCTCGCGCGTGTACCACCGGGCCTTGCCATGGGGCGCCTCGGCGGCGGGGTCCGGATCGGGCTCGCACTCGGTGAAGTCACGACGCTCGCAGACGCCAGCAATCGAGTTTTCAAACGGATACGCTTCCTGGGTGAGCAGGAAGACGTCCGCATCCGGCTCCATGTCCTCCAGAAGGCTGATCAGCTCTCGCACTTTCACGGTTGTCTCCCTTCGGTGATGCCGCCCGCCACGTGCAGGTACCGCGACGTCACGAGCACGCTGCTGTGCCCCAGGCGGTCGCGGAGGCGGTGGAGTGGCTCGCCAGCATCAATGGCCAGGGACGCGGCCGTGTGTCGCAGGCAATGAGCGCTGATGCCAGCCAGGTGGGCGGCCGTGGCGTGGTGCCGCACGACGTAATCGACCGACGGCACGGTGAGGCGCCGCGCTTCGGTCCCCGGGCGCACGCAGCGGAACAGCGACGCTCCTGGCACGTTGACGTCCGGCCAGCTGCGCAGGTACCCGCGGAACAGCTCGGCCCACCGCGCGGGCAGCGAGACGAGCCTGCGCTTGCGGCCCTTGCCATTCACCGTGAGCACGACCGCGTCGCTGCGGATGAGCAGGTCCTCCGCGTCGAGCGCGCAGACCTCCCCAGCGCGCAGGCCACCCACGCCGAGGCACACCAGGATCGCTGCGTCGCGCCTCCCTCGGCGGCTGCGGCGGTCGGGGGCGGCGAGCAGCCGCTCCAGCTCGCGTTGCGTGAGCACGCGCGGTACGAAGCCGCTGTGCCCGCGGGGCGGGCGGAAGTCGCCGGCCAGGGTGGGGGGCAGGTAGCCCTCGCGCTCGGCGAACTGCAGGAACGCCCTCGCCACCGTCGTGCGCCAGCGGATGGTCGTCGGGCCCAGGCCGCGGGCACGCAAGTGATCGCGGTAGTCGAACAGGACCTCGGGGCCGGGCCGCTCGGGCAGCCAGGCGATGAAGCGGAGAAGCTCGCGCTCGTACGCCAGTCGCGTGGACTCGGCGTCGCAGCGGCGCAGGAAGCGCGGCAGGGCGGCCGACAGGGCCGGATGCGCGCCGGGATGCAGCTGTTGGGCCTCCACCGCCAGGAAACCGCCCGTGTGGGGCGCTGTGCGCGGCGTCTGGGCTGCGTCGTCGCTGGCGGGCTCGCCAGGCTGCCGGCCAGGGCGATCATTGCTACGTTGCCGGATAGCGCGCCCGGTTGGGTGCCAGCCTGGGTCAGGAGCGTAGTTCATGGCGCCACCTCCTTGGGGCGCGACCATGGACGCTCTGGTCGTGGGAAACATCAAGGGCCGCCGTCATCGCCATCGTTCACGCGCACCACGTTCAGGCCGCCTACCCCACGCCGCACATCCTCAGCGCCTGCGCCTGCATCGCCGCCAGCGCCACCACCGCGGCGTAGTCGTCGTGAGCGCCCGCACGGCTGGGATGACCGATCCGCGTCATTCCGCCGGGCACCAGCTCCAGCTCCAGCGCTCGCAGCTCTTTAATGAGGTCCGCGTGGTCGGGCAGCTCGATGCGGCGGTTCACCACCAGCGTGCGCAGTGTCCCGTAGATGTCCGCCTTGCTGGTCTGCGTGAACGGCACCTCCTTCAGCTTCAGGCCGTGGCCCCACAGCGCCTCACCGATCGGCGCCGCTCCGTACTGGTCGCCGTGAACCTCACAGATCCAGTACTCCTTGCACTTCGCCTTGATGTGCGGCAGCACCTCCCGCAGCTGCACCGGCGCGCGCCGCGAGCCCTGCCAGCCCGTGAGGTAGTCGACCACCACCGTCTGGTTCCGCTCCCACTCGCGGTGAACGATCGCAAAGGTGAAGCGATCGCCGACGAACCCCGCATCGACAGCGGATATGTAGACGTGCCGGTGGTTGTCCGGTGGCACCTCCGCCCGCCCGCGCACGATGCACTCGTCGATGGCATCGCCCGGCAGGAACGAGCTGAGTGCCTCGGTGAAGACCGCCTCGTACTCCCGCTCGTACGTCTCGGGGTCGCGCCGCTGCTCCCGCTGCAGGAATCGCTGGGACACGGTCGGGTTCATCAGCGCGGTGGGCGCATGCCACACCAGCGCGTCGGGGTCCTCGTTGCGAGCCTGCCACATCTCCCACAGCACGCCGCTCATGGCGTACGGCGAGCTGACCAGCAGGAGCTTGGCGTTGGGGAAGGTCGCCATGGCGGGCCGCACCGCGCGCACCACTTCGACGTCCGGGTTGCTGTAGCCCTCCTCGGTCCACCAGTACGCGACCTCATCGCAGATGCAGGCCACGACAGACAGCCCACGGATGGCACGGAACGACGAGGGGTGGATCGCGATCGTCACGCGGTTGTCCAGCTCCAGCTCCTGAGCGCGACTGGCCACGACGTGCCCGCGCAGCACCGGACTGCGCTCGATCTTGCCCTCGACGTACCCCTTCACGACCTTGGCCTGGCGCATGTTCTGGGCGAGCAACAGCACCACGCCGGTCTCGCCTGCGGACAGGCGGTGGTCGCGGAAGAAGGCCTCGTAGATCGCGACGTTGGCCGCCAGCTTGTCGGACTTGCCCGAGCGACGCCCGCACACGAACGCGGCCTCGCGGTACTCAGTCCCCGGGCGCCACGCCTGGCCAGCGCAGCGGCGGGCGATCTCCAGCTGGTCCGCCGTCATGGGTAGCCCGTACAGCGCGCGCAGGGCCGCCTCCTGCGCGGGCGAGATCTCGTCGCCCAGGATGTTGGGGTCGTGGATGGCGCGCAGGATGTCGATCGCAGGGGTCACGGCGCGTTGCCCTCCGCGTCGATCTCGTCGTCGGTCTCGTCGGTGTCGTCGTCGTCGGCGTCCTCGGGGTCGTCCTGGGGTGCGTCCTGGACGGTGGCGTCTGCGATCCGATCGGCCACAGCACCGGTCCCCGCATCGTGGCCAGCGGTCCCCTCCTGGATCTCACGCAGGTAGTCCTGGAGTCGTGGCCCACGGTGCGGCTGCTGCTCGCGGCGCTCCGCGATCGCCTGCCTGTACTCCCCGAGCACCCGCGTCAGCGCGTTCTCGGTGGTGGTGAGCCGGTCGGCCACGTTGCGCACCTCGCCGCTGCGCAGATCGATGAGCCCGCTGACCTTCAGGAAGTTCTCGATCTGGAACAGGCGGCTGCGGTGCCGGATGATCTGCTCGACCCGGGCGCAGTCGGACGGAGTGGCGGGTGCCCCGGTGACGTCTTGCACCTCGCGGAGTAGACCATCGGCCCAGGCGATCTGCTGGCGCGTCAGGATGGGGCAGATGCGGTTCTTCCGTCCCTCGGGACAGGACAGCGGGTGCCGCGGATCCTTGCGCTTCACGTGGTACAGCGGGCACTGATTGCAGGTCAGCGATGTCGGGATCTGGACGGCGTCGCCGCTGTGCCAGCCATGGCGGGTGGCCCCCTTGTGTGGCCCCACGGTGCCCGCCGGTGGGCGGATTTCCAGCTGACCGGGCAACGGGCGCAGCTGGGCCGGCAGGTCCGCCGCTGCAGCCTGCAGCGCCGCCAGGTCGCCGCTCGTCTCCATTGCCGCGTATCCCCCTCAGACCTAGCCTGTTACCGCCTCCCGGGGGCCCGCTGGCTCCTCGACCGCCCGGCCACGCCGGGCATGATCGGGGGTTCCCGGGAGGTCACGTTCTGCGCCCACCTTGCCGCCGTTCCGACCCGGCCTTCCCGCGCCCCGGGCCTGCCCTGAGGCGAATCTGCACCCCCGAAGATCGGCCAGGTTCTAGCCACTCGCGGGGGCCTTCGTGAGAAAGCAGCGTTTTCTCACTGAGCAGTAACAACGCTGCTGTATGATCCGCGCTGTTCACCGCACAATTCGCGACCTTTCGCCTCCGCGCGCCGCGTGTATGATCTGCCAGCGTGGCAGCGTTCGCTGATGCGTACACATTCGGCATTCGCCTTGCCCCGCGATCAGCTTCACGCCCCGCCCTGGGCCACCCTTTGCTTTCGAGGGTCATTCTCCTCACGGCGTGCCGCAACGAACTCGCTCGCCATCAGCTCCAGCGTCCGCGCCTTCGGGTTGCGCGCTCCGCCGACTTCCTCCTTGGCCGCCTGCACCGCTGCTTCCCACAGCTCCGCCTGCTTGCGGTCCAGCACCAGCGTCAGCACCACCGGCGCGTGCTCGTCCTGAGCCTCGGCCTCGGCTTCGAGTTCGTCGGCGAACCCCTCGGGCACCTGCAGCAGCGACAGGAAGTCCGTGATCTCGCTCGTGTCGTAGGGCAGCGTCGCCGCCAGGTCATCGAGCGGGATGCCCTGCTGAAGATCGTTGAGCAGCTTGCTGAGCAGCGAGGGGACTGCCTCGCCTTTCATACTGTTGAGATTCACCGACAGAATCTTTGCGCGCTTGTCATCGAGCCCCTGCAGCACCACGCACGGGACGACGCTGTAGCCCAGCCGCTCCTTCGCCACGCGCCAGCGGTGCTCCCCGCCGATGATCTCGTAGGCGCCATCCTGCTTCGGATGCGGGCGCACCACGATCGGCTCGACGAACCCCTCACGCTTCAGGTAGGCCGCCAGCTTCGCCTGCAGCCGCGCGGGCATGCGGTTCACGTTCCAGGGGTTCGGCACCAGCCGGTCCACGTCGATCTGCACGACCTCGAGCTCGCTCGCCTTCATGACTTCCTCCCGATCACCAGCAGCTCATGGTTCCGCTCGCGACTCGCCTCGCCAGCCAGCCCGGTGCAGTGCACGTAGCGGATGGCGCGCCCTTCGACCACTGGCCAGTGCCGGCGGACCATTTCCATGAGGTCACCCAGGTCGATGAGGTGATTGCCGTACGACAGCGCGACGACGGGGATGTGCGCAGCCGCCTCCAGCAGCGGAGGCAACACCTTGTCGGGTGAGTCCGTGCTGTACGCGCTCGACTGGCTGTCCAGCGGCCCGCCATGCAGGAGCTCGTCGAGCGGGCGCAGCGAACGCTCGTAGGACTGCGTCCCAGCGTATGGGGGGTCCAGGTAGCAGACGTCGCCCCGGACGCCGCGCAGGAACTCGACGGCATCGCCCTGGCAGGCGCGGTTCTCCTGGCCATTGCTGAACACGCCCGCGTTGATCTGGCGACGCAGCGTCTCCGCCAGCCGGATCGGGTGCAGGGGCAGGCCACGCCGTGCGAGGTCGCGGACGTAGTGCTCGTTCATCGACTCCCACTCGCCAGCCGCTGCCTGTCGCACGATCGTCCTCGCGCCGAAGTTGCCCATTGGCCGCAGCCGCAGGGCGTGGCGCTCGACGAGCAGCAAGGCGAGCCATCGCTTCGGGCCTTCGAGCTCGCGGGCATTGGCCAGGGCGGTGTCGAGGAACCTGGCGTGCTCCACCGGCCAGACGTCCGGCGCCAGGTGCTGTTCCGCGTACCCGGGGCCGTCCACATGGACGCACAGGCGGACCAGGTCGTCGTGCTGCAGCCGGACGCGGTCGTTCTCGATGAGGGCCTTGCCCACGATCGCGCTGCGCTCGGCCAGGTCGTTGCACACCACGCGGTAGCCCCGGGCCTTGGCGTACAGGCTCACCGACCCGCCGCCGAGGAAGGGATCCACGAGCACCGGCGCCTCGGCCGGCGGCGGCAGCCCGCGGAAGATGGCGCCGAGCAGCCGGCGCTTGCCGCCGAGGTAGGCGGGGAGGGCTCGGAGGGCCGCGAGCATCACCCCGAACCCCCCTGTGCAGGCCACGGCGATGACACGTGATGACACGTGTGACGCGTTTTCCTTCCCCCCTTTATATTCTTCATTCCTTCCTTCCTTCTTAGAAGCATCTAAGGAAACGTGTCATACGTGTCACGACGTGTCATTGGCACTGGCCTGCTCCAGCTTCCACAGCCGCTCCGCCCCCGTCCGCAGCTGCCGGATCGTGCGCCCGCGCACTGGCGTGTCCTTGTGCCGACCCAGCACCCGCTTGGAGAACGAGCCCAGCTTGCCCTTCTCGGTCGCGCCCCTGAGCTCGTCGAGGAACAGGTCGTTCTCGTCGGCGAGGGCCATGAGCTGGTTGGCCGAGACGGGCACCTCGCCGTGCCGCTCGCGCCACAGCCGCACGAAGGTGATGAGGTCCTCCCCGTGGGGGTCGGCCTGGCGCTGCCAGTCCCTGGCGTTGGTCAGCCAGCGGTCGAACCGGTTGGCCCGCATGACGCCGCCCACGATCGCGCACCACGCCTCGAACCCGCCGAGGCGCTGCTCCCCCTGAGGGCGCCCTTGCTGCTCCCAGCGAGCGATCATCCCGAGCAGGCAAGCCAGGTTCAGGCGGCGCGAGTCCCGCACGAACGCCCGCAGGTCGGGGTGCTTGAAGTCCCTGCGCAGCTCGGGGGCATCGTCGGAGGGCTGGAGCAGGATGGGCACCGTCCGCTTGGCCATCTCGCCCGACATGTGCACGTTGTTGCCGCTCGCCACGAGCACCGCCTGGTTGGACAACGCGGGCATGGCGTTGGTGCTCAGCACCCGCCCCTGGTAGCGCGAGGCCGTGATCAAGCTGGACAGGGCGGGGCTGTCGACGTAGGCGCGGAGGTTGTCCAGGTGGACGAGCGGGGTCCCCTTGAGCAGCAACCCCACGATCCGCTTGTCGATCTCCTCCTCGCTGCCCGACAGCTGCAGCGCCGGCGTGGGGTAGCCCAGGAGCGTGCCCCCGAAGATCTCCTCGCACAGCTTGGTCTTGCCCGTCCGCTCCAGTGGGGAGGCGACCAGGTGAAGCGGGACGTTGCCCTCGATGATCGGCCGCAGGAGGGGCGTCAGCATCAGACCGATGAAGTTCTGTCGGCTGGCCTCGTCGGCGAACGGGAAGTCGATGAGCAGGTCCTCGAGGGCGCAGTGGATCGTCTCGCTGTCCAACTCGGGTTCCAGATCGACCAGCTCCGCCACGAGGTCGCAGTAGATCCCGTTGGCGTTCCAGCCTGGCATGCACCCGTAGGCCGGGTAGGGAGCGATCAGCTCGATCCTGCGCACGCGATCGTTGCCGCGCGCTTCCGCCAGGACCAGACCAGCGTGCGCCTTGGTGACGGGACAGACGACGAGCTTCGGGTCTTCTCCTCGCGTTGCCTTCGTCCACTTGCACAACCGTGCGAACTCGCCGATGAGCAGGCGGCTGGAGTCGGAGTCGAGGACGTTGAAGTAGCGCGAGCCGGGGCTGCCCAGCAGCTCGCCCGGCACGCCCGGCTCGCCTCGACGGTAGATCTGGCCCTCCGGGATGGCGTGGAGCACCGCCTGGGCAAACTCCTTCTCGCTCACCTCCTTGTAAGCCCCGTCGTCGGTGCGGTGCCCGCCCGGAACGAGGACGGTGTGTCGGCCCTGCGCCGGGCCCCGCGGCTCCAGCATGCCCGCGTCGATCCCCGACTGAATCGTCGGCCGGGCTTCCGCATCCGGCAGCGCCGTTGCGACGAGCAGCTCGCGCTCGACGTCGGCGCGGTCGAGGTCCCCGCTGGCGATCAAGCGGCCGAGGTTGAAGGCCGACTTGTTGAGCTGGTCGTTGCGCTGCCCTTCGGACGCGGTCCGCACTTTCTCCAGCTCCGCGCGGAGACACTTCTGCGCGTAAGCCCGCGGACGATCGGGCTTGGCGGGCGCCCCAGCATCGCTGGCAGGGGAGCCGTTGCCCTTCCCTGCGTGGAGTATCCAGTCGGGCAACGGCGCCAGCACGACATCGTCCGGGGACAAGTCGTCTGCCCACCGGTACACCTGCCCGGTGTCGGGGTGCGCCGATCCGACAAATGCCGCCTGGCCGCCGTCGCCGCGGAAGTCGACGTGCTCGGCAAGTTTGCCAGCGGAGTTGCAGATCTCGACGTCAGGGGCGCGGAAATACAGATGCCGACCGCCCCGGCCCGTCACCACGGTTACCGTCCGCGGCAGGTCAAGCGCGCTCGTCTCAGCCCCCGGATCGATGTCGACGACTACGACCCCCGAGATCGCGCCGGTCCGAAGGCCGATGTTGCCTTGACGTGCCCAGACAAGGGCCTCGTCCAACCGAGGCTTGGGGCGCTTCTGCCACGCCTTGAGGATTGGCTTCTTCCCGTTCAGCGGCGTGAACGCCCAGCCTCGCGCGATGCCGGCGCGGACCTCCTCCGTGCGCAGGGCAACCGGGTCCTCGGCCTGCCGTGGGAAGCCGCCCGGGCTCGCCTCGCCTGCCACCGTGCCGCTTTCAACGAGCACGTCCCTGGCCCCCTCGATGGTCTCGGCCATGGCCTGCCTCACTGCGCGCCAACCTGGGACGACCGCCCCGGCTCGATGCGGTAGCGGTGGTACTTCTCCAGCAGGCGCAGGGTGATCGCGTTGCCGCACTCCCGGCTGCCCGCGAAGAAGACGTGGACGTCGTACTTGATCGACCACGCGAGCAGGGTGTTGACCGCGGCGCGCGGGTTCAGGCACGAGTGGTAGGGCGCCACTAGGAACTCGCGCAGGCTGACCTCGAGGACCACGGCTGCGTAGTCCAGCTCGGCGAGCCGCTCCATCTCCCTCTCGAATCGCGGTCGATCTCGCCCCAGCGAGCTGTAGGCGTCCGATTTCGTCTTGCGCTCGATGGCCACCCAGTCCTCGTATCCCACCAGCGAGTAGTCCCCTGACTGCAGCGTCTGCACCACCGACCGCGGAAAGCGGTAGGGCAGCTGCTCGCGCGTATCGATCACGACCACGAGGTCAGTCGCGGAGATGGGGCGCCCTGGGGACGCCCTCACGTACGCTGCTGCAGTCGAGACGCTCACAAGCGGGCTCAGAACGGAAGATCTCGATCGTCGTCGGCCTGGGGCACGGCGGTGGCCGGCGTGGGGCCTGTCTCGCCGACGGCAGCGGGCCCGGCGCCCTGGCTGACCGGCGTCGGCTGCGCCGCAGCGTTGCCCCCGTACAGCTCCACCAGGTCGAACAGCGGCAGCGCCTGGTAAGCCTTCTGCTGCTCCGGAGTGAGCTCGCGCTCAGGCAGGATGCTGTAGGTCGTCTTGGGATCACCTGCGGCACCGTTGCGCTGGATCTCGAACGCCCAGCGGTCCAGGCGGAACTTCTCGCGCACGCGCAGGAGGTCCTTGAAGAACATCGAGCCCTGCTCGAAGATCCTGATCTCCTTGGTGTTGTAGATCGCGACGTTGAAACTCACGCGGAGCGACGACTTGAGACCCTGGGCCCGGTGGCTGTCATCGAACGTCGCGTACTTGCCCTCCTGGAAGACGACCTCGCGGGGGTGTGGGTCGCCGAGGAAGACGACGACCTTCTTCTCGCCGTCGACGAGCTTGAGCCACTTGCTGGCGCCCTGATCGTGATTGCGCGCCATCTGCTCGGCACGCTTCCATGGATCGCTGACGATCATTGTTCTGGCTCCTCTTTCATGGCCACAGTCACGGTGTGACCGGGCCTGTTTAGATTGATCCTGCCCGTGGCGCTTTGGTCGGCGCCAAGGCGGCCATCACGTCGTGTCCTCGCGAATCCTCTTCAGGAAGTCCTCGATCGCCGGATGAGGTCGCGGCACGCCGGGCTTCGGGGCGTCCTCGCCAATGGCCGGCGAAGCCCCCTCGTCGACCCGGCCCAGCGTCCGCCGGCGGATCACGTCGAGGCTGCGGACCAGGCTCCAGACCAGCTCGTCATCCACCGCGTGGGTGGCAACCAGGCCGCCGAGGACCAGGGCCTCCTCCTCGAACAGTTCCGAAACCAGCGTCCGAACTTCCGGCGTGCGCATGGCCGGCTACCTCCTGTCGTTGGACTCGCGTCCGCTGATGGGGAAAGGGGGGTCTGCCCAGTGGTCGGGGACACGAAATCTCAACTTTCTTGCAACCTGTTGTCC
>JBGPIA010000036.1:0-13517 GCA_041484665.1 Candidatus Krumholzibacteriia bacterium | reverse complement strand
GACACGCCAAGCCTCTTTTGCTTCCTGCAGATCCAGGCTCGCAGGGGGGATGCGGCCTGCTCTTCAACCCGCCGTATCACCTGCAGCTTGCAACCGCCGGGGAGAAGCCTAGTAGGTGCTCACCACGGCACGACGGACAGCCACGCGCGCCGAGGCGGCCGCATACGCTCGTGGAGCGAATGAGCCGTCTCGGCGCGCGCAGCCCGCGTCGGATCAGTGGACGATCAGCGTGCGTGTGGAGCGGACGGTGGTGCGCCCGTCGGACTGGATGATCGCGCGAGCGAAGTAGGCTCCGCTGGGCAGATCGCGCGCCTGCGCGCGTCCCTCGAGCTGGTGTTGCCCAGCCGCGAGCGTGCCCGTGAACACCGTGCCCCGCTCGCGCCCGCGCAGATCGAGCAGCTTCACCTTCACGTCGGACACCTGGGGCAGGTCACTCTCGAGCGGCGAGTCTCAAGGAAGCGATCACCTCAACCGCACCACCCGCTGCACTTCGCTGTCGTTGCCGCCCACGACCCGGATGTAGTACATGCCGGTCGAGACAGCTTGCCCGGCGCCATCGCGGCCATCCCAGTCTATCCAGTGTTTTCCCACTGGCATGGCATCGTCGAACAGATTGCGCACGAGCCGCCCACGCACGTCGTAGACGTCGAGCACGACGCGCGCTTGCTGAGCGACGTCGACTGCCATGGCGGCGCGGCCCTGAAAGGGATTGGGGAATGCCGGACCGAGCGTCACGACGTGAGAGCCGAGGGAATTCGCCGCTTGCGCCGCCGTCGGTTGCGCGCATTGGGCCGGGGCGACGATGAGTCCGGCACCGGTCGTGGCGATGTAGACATAGTTTCCCTGCGCATCGACTTTGTAGGCCACATCGGGCGTGGCCAGCATCCCGACGTGCTGCGGGGATGTCGGGGTCGTGATGTCGACGATCGCAAGCCCGCCGTATTCATCCGTTACATAGGCAAAGTCGCCGACGACTTCGACGTCGACGGCCAGGTCTCGGGTTGCGACACTTCCTACGACCAAAGGAGCGGTCGGCGTGGAGATGTCCACGACTTCGAGGCCGACGAAGTTGTATCCCTCGGCCACATACGCGTAGTTGCCGGCGATTGCGATCCCGAAGGCGGAGCCGGCCGTGGGAACCGATCCGACGACCGCTTCCGACCCGGGGGACGAGATGTCGATCACTCGCAGTCCATACGTCCGAACGGGCACATACGCGTAATGGCCCGCCACTGCGACCGACTCGGCGAAGAGGGGAAGCGCGACATTGTGAACGCCGGTGGGGTTGCTCGGCGTCGCGACGTTCACGATGCAGAGTCCGGCGTCGAAGTCGGCGAGATAAGCGTAGTTTCCGGCCACTGCGACGGAGTTGGTAGTCGCACCGGGCGTTGCGGCGCTACCGATGATGGCTGGCAACAGAGGGTTCGTGACGTCCACGACCTGCAGCCCGGAGCTGCCGTCGGCGACGAAGGCGAGATTGCCCGAGAGCGCGATTTCGTGGGCGGATCCCGGCGTGTCGACGAAGCCCAACGGCGCCGGTGAGCCGGGAGTCGTGATGTCCACGATGCGCAGGCCCGAGCTTCCATCGCCGACATAGGCGCGCGTTCCGGATACTTGGACGTCGTAGCAGTAGCCCGGTGTGTCGAACGTCGTGACCGGAAGCGCCAACTGCGCCGAAGCGACGTCGAAGATCTGAAGTCCCATGCTGAGGTCCACGACGAACGCAGTGCTGCCCGACATGGCCAAGCCCTGCGCGTAGATCATGCCAATGCTCGCAAGCGCATGGGGCGTCGTCGGAGTCGAGACATCCGCGATCCGAAGGGCTTTCATGTCCACCAGGTAGGCCTGCGTGCTCACGATCGCGACGTCCGTGACGTCGTAGCCCGTCGACGGCACGTTTCCCGCGAAAGACGGGGTGGCCGGATTCGAGATGTTGACGATTTGCATGCCGGAGCCGCCGTCGGCGACGTAGGCGTAGGAGCCGGAGACAGCCACATCCAATGCCTGCCCCACCGTGTCGAAGGTGCCGACGAAGGAAGGCGAGGCAGGCGTCGCGATGTTGTACACGCGCAAGCCATCAGAGCCGTCCGCGATATAGGCGAACTGCCCGTTGGCAGAGAGGGCGATGGCCTGGGCGAAGCCCGGCGTGTCGATGCCGCCGGCGATGGACAGAGTCAGGGGATTCGTCTTGTTGATGACCCGCAGGCCCGCAGTGCCGTCGGCGACGAAGGCATAGTTGCCGAACACCGCGATGTCCTGCGCGCAGGCCAGCGTGGGCAGCGTTTCGACGATCGATGGATTGGTGGGATTCGAGACATCGGCCACGTCGACTCCCGAGCATCCCACTGCGATGAAGGCGTAGCTTCCCGACCATGCCGCGGCGAGGGCATCCGAGGAGGTCCAGGTGTGGCCGACGATTTGGGGGGAACCGAGATTGGCGATGTCGACGATTTGGATGCCCGCGGAGCCGTCGGAAACGCAGGCGTAGCCACCCGAAATCGCCACGTCGAATTGATCGCCCGTGACGGCCAATCGCCCGAGGAAGTGCGCGTAGTCGCCGTAGTCGACGCACTGCGCTCCCGCCTCAGCGTGGAATAGGAATGGTAGTGTCAGGAAAGCGAGGGCTGCGATCGGCGATCTCCATGAGCGACATTGCATGACGGCCTCCCGTACTTGGAATTCCTGTGCTGCTACGCGCCGCCCGTGGGCCGATCTAGCGGATCGTGCCGTGCTCTCTGAGGGAAGCGTTGCTAGATCCTACGCCCGAGCGCTGGGCGGCGAACAGCGGGTGCAGCCAGTGCTGGCGGGTGCGGCGCCGCCGCTTGCCGGCAAACTCAGCCAATTGGGCATTTGCACACGAGTTTCCCCCCCGCCTACCAAACCGAGTAGAAGGGTTTCTATCGAGGGCGCGTGGAGCGTTTGGCGTCTTTGCGGGTCGCGAGCGCGCCATGTGGGCACGGAGCGCCGGGTGCCGGGTCGCTGAGCCCCAATCCTCTTGCGCCGGACGGCTGTGGCTCCCGCCGCCTGTGCACGGCGGGAGCCCCAGGCGCCTGAGAATCTCCCTTCATACCCGCCTGGAACAGACCTCGGCCCCCGCGTCCCCGGTGGGGATCGCCGGGAGGCTGGAGCTGGGCGCTGTTCAGGCCTCCGGCGGCGCGCGCGAGGTGTCGCAGCATGCGGTCGACAACCTCGAGGTTGGGGATGACCGCGACGATCTTCAGTTCCCAAATCGTAGATATTACAAAGCGGGGGACCGGGCGGGCCCGGGCGCTGCAGGACGGCGTCGGCGTCTACGACCGACCCAGCTCCCTGACCCCGAGCACTACCGGTGTCTGGGCGAACGTGGGCCGCACGCCATTGCCGGGGGGCCCTCCGGCCCCCCGGTGTCAGGAACAGGTCAGCGCGGCAGCACGACCGCCCGCAGGACTGATTGACCGATTGCCACGGAATCGCGCAGCGCGACGACACGGGCAAAGAGGCTCTCGGGCACGGCACTAAGTGCTGGGATGCTGCGATCCAGCCTTAGACTCGTCGTCGGTTGTGGGGAGAGGCTCGCCAGCAATCGTAGGTCTGGGCCGTAGATCCGGACCGCGTATGCATCGGCCGAGCCGACCGGACGCCAGCGCAAGTCCGGGCCGCCGGAGGTGGCTCGCGGAGCATCGAGGGTCACCTCCTGCGCGCCAGAGCCGCCGGCGGACGGGCCCTGCCGCAGCAAGACGTCAGGGCTCTCGGCGCTCCGCAGGCGCACGAAGCACACCACGGCCGCCGCTGCCATCGCCACGGCGAACACTACAGGCAGCGCTCGCCCTCTGAATCCGCGCGCCGGCGCCAGCCACTGACGAGCGGGGGGCCGGGCTGGATCGCCAACGACGTTTCTGGCCTCGCCGACCCTCGTGCGGTGCGCCTCGACTGTGTTGTTCACGAACGCCTGCAGGCGGCGCTCCGCTTGTTCATCGACGTGATCCGCGGCAGTGAATTGCTCGTAGGTCCGCAGTAGGATGCGGCATTGCGCACACCGCTCGAGGTGCTGGCGGCCCGGATCGTCCGCCGGGGCGGAGCGCGCCAGGACAACCCCGACGACGTCCAGGTGTTCGCCGCTCAAGGCGTCGCCTTCCCCCGCGATGGGTGCCGTTCCAGCGCAGCGCGCAGCTTCCGCCGTGCCGTTTGCAGGACTGCCCGCGCCCCCGTGGCATGATCGATGGCCAATACCTCCGTGATTTCCGCGACCGGCATCCGCTCGACGGCCCGGAGCAGCAGTGCCTCTCGCTCCAACGGCTCCAGATGGCGGTCCATCAGTTCCAGGATCAGGTCGTACTCCTCCAGGCTCTCCAGGCGTTCGTCGACCGGGTCTGCCGGGTCTGCGATCCGTTCCAGCTCGAGCGATTCGTCGGCAGTCCAGCTGGGCTTGCGCATTGCGCGCAGGCAGCGGTTGCGGACGATCACGAACAACCACGCCGAGAACGGGGCCCGCCCGTCGAACTTGGGCAGCCCCTGATACGCCCGGATCAGCACCTCTTGAGCCAGGTCGAGGGCGAGATCATGGTCGCGGACGTATCGCTTGCACCAGGCGTGGACTCGGCCAGCGTACCTTCGGAGCAAGACCGATGCGGCGGCGCCCGCCAGCTCGCTCGCGGGATCCAGGCGGACCGCCGCGGCGAGCTCGGCGTCCTCCTGTTGGTCCAGGCTGCGAGTCTCAACGCCCACAGGTATGGATCTCCCGGGAGGTTCGGCCGTCACAGATTTTTCGTGGCCGACCGCTGGCGTGCCCGGAAGCCGTACCTCCACGCGCCCAGCATTGCCAGCGCGACGGCCAGGCCACCAAGGGCCAGTGCGCCTCCCCCGGGCCACCGGCGGCGGAGTACGATGCGCGTGTCCGGGTCGCCGATCACGACCCAGCCGGCCCAATAGAACGGATGATCGGTACGCCGATCATTCCGGATCGCGAGCTGGGCCGCACGCAGCGCCACCCCCACGGTGGCGCCGTGGCTGAGTTCCTCGTAGAAGCGTAGCACCACCCGGGCGCTCGTTTGATCGTCCACCGGCGCGGTGGTCGCCACGACCGTACGAACACCCGCAGCCAGAAAGGCGCCGGCCAACCCCTGGACCCCCTCCCCCGTGTGCAACGGCCCCGCGGCCGATTCGCAGCTTGCCAGAGTGCACAGCTGCGCCCCCAGCTTCGCTCCGAGCACTTCCGAAGCCCGCAGCTCGATGGAAGGCTCGGGAACGTCGCGCCGCTCGATCACGAATCGCGAATTCCAGGGCCGGCGATCGTCAGCGGTGCAGTGACCGGTCAGGTGAAGCACGTCGTAGTCGCGCAGGTATTCGGTTGCCGGCGACCGTTCCTTCGTACCCCCCGCTGACCGATAGACCGCGAAGCCCCGGTAGCGCCGGGCTAGCGCATGCACCTCAGCAAGGCTGCCCGCGAGCACCCTTCCCGTGGTATCCGCGGCGCTGGGCACCGCGAGCATCCGCGGCGGGTGCTCAGCCGCGGCGCCAACCGTGTTGCGCTCACGCAGGCGCAGCAGAACCGTGGCCGACGGGATGCGCACGATCTCGTGCGTCTCGAGCAGAGCGCGGGCGCTGGATGAGGCCGAAGCGGGTGGAGGGAGCGCTCCCAGGTCCAACAAATGAAGGGGTCCGTCTGCCGAGACGATCAATCTCCGTTGGCGCGCGATGAGGTCTCCGATGGGCCCCAGCATCTGGTCGGACAGGGCCTGCAGCGCGTTCACCCGCATCGCCGCGCCGAGTGAGTCTGGCCCGGGCCGCGAGAGCTCGGTGGGGTCTGTCAGTAGCTCTTGCACGCGCGCCAATCGGTCGGTGAGCTCGTCGGCGCCGGGGAGTCGCATCAGCCGGCACGCGTCGCGCGTGACTGCGAACACGTACGACTGCTCGTCACCGACGACGGCATCCAGCAGCAGCTCGCCAGGAGCCAACGCCTCGGCTTGGACGGTCTCCAACCTTGCGACCGCCTCGGCCGGTTGGATCGGCGCGCTGGGGCCGGCCACCCGCTCCAGGAAGGTGCGGAGCTTGATCTGTTGCACGGCGTCGTACGCGGCGGCGATTCCAGAGCTCCCGTCCGGTGGACCTCCCAGGGTCAATTCGACGAGATCCGGCACCAGCGACCGTACGCTCAACGACCGCGACTCCCTCCAACTTGGGTCGCTCGGAATGCGGCGGTCGCGCTCCCAGCGCGCACGCGCCCGGGTCAGCCAGACGCGCGCGCTGTCGAGGTTTCCGGCAGCGCGGGCGCAGCGCGTGGCGCGCACGGCGATATGGAACCCCTCCAGAGCCGTCGCGCCTTGATCCAGTCGCCGCCAGATCTGGAGGGCTTCATCGTAGCGGTGCAGCCGCAGCAAAAGAACCGCCTGCGCATCCGCCCACTCCCGTCGCATCGCGTAGCTGAGGTGCGCTTCGATTCGTTCACCCAGCGCTCTCAGGACCGCAAGCTCTGCGGCTGGATCGCCGCTCGAAATCGCGAGGGCGTCCGCTGCTACGATCACGTGGTTGGCTGGAATCGAATCGGCGGCCGCCAGCACTCGGTGCCACAGTCGCGCCGCTTCGGCGTGGCGCCCTTGCTCCTCCCGAGCGGCGGCCAGCTGCGTCAGCGTCCAACCGCGATTCCCAGCGTCCTGCTGGGCGGACGCAGCGGCACGGACACTATCGAGCAGGGCGGCGCCGTCGTCCCACAACCCTTGCTGGAGAAGTGCCCACCCGATGTTGCCGCGCACCACTGCGCGGGTGATCTCGCTCCCCGATTGTCCGCTGAGCTGTTCCGCCTCTCGCCACAGGCGAACAGCCTCGCTCGGATCTCCGACCTGCGCTTCCCAGGCCGCGAGGTTGTTCAGCGCCGAGGCCTCCGTCTCACGCATGCCGTGCATCCGACTGAGACGAACGAGGTCCAGGTTGGTCCGGCGCGAGCCAAGGTTGTCTCCCACCGACCAGAGAAAGTCGCCCAGGCTCAGCATCGCGTGCAATTCGTTGCGGACGTCGCCCTCCTCTCGAAAGACCGCGATCGCTGACTCGTATTTCTCACGCGCGGCCGCAGCTCGCCCTTCGACCTGATCCTCGAACGCCATTCCCCACAAGCCGACGGCCTGCAGCACACGCTCGCCAAGGCGGCCGGCCCAGTCGTGGAGCCGGTGGTAGTAGCGCCGGCTCTCCGCGGTCAGACCCTGGCGCTCGCACACCAGCGCCAGCCACCGCATGCTTCGGCAGATGCCCAGGGTGTCGCGCAGGCCCTCGGCCAGCCGGAGTGACTGGCGCAAGTCGTGGTCTGCTTCCGGCGTGCGGCCGGACCCGTACTTCTGCCGCCCTCGCGCCAGCAGGATCGCCTGGAGCAGTCGAGGGTTCGCGAGCGTGCCGGGCGCAACCGCAAGCGAGTCAAGCAGCTGCATGGCCCGCCCCCGCTGGCCGGCCTGGTAGAGCGAGTCGGCGGTGGCCACGGCCGGCGGCGCGGACCGGCGAGCGGCCGCAAGTGCCGATGCGTCGGCGAAGGTCACAACCAGCCATGCCAGCAGCAGACCGTATGCGGCGGAGCCGCGCAGGCGTTCCAGCAGCCGCGAAGCGAGTTCCGTCCGCGCGCTGCGGGAGGACTCGGCGAAGCCAGGTGCACCAGCGAGCGCGGGAGCGTGCACTGCGGGACCGTGCCTGACGCGGACGGCGATGCCGGGGCCACTCGCCCGGCGTGGGGTGACTCGAGCCCCACAAGGATACCCCCCCCTTTCCCCTCGTGGCACCAATTCTGTGATCAGCGGCGGGGACGTGAGTCCGTGAAGTACCTGGTTCTGGGTGAACCCGGCCCCGCCTGCGGCTGCCGCGCTCTCGGTCGGCATCCGGTCGGTCGCGCGGTCCCCGCCCAGGCCAGCTCATGCCGGTGAAACGCTCGGCGACTCCACCAGAGAGGTGTCTTCATGTACGCCAGAACTCGTGACGCGCGCTCGTTCGCTGCGCTGTTGGGTGCCGTGCTGGCACTCTGCGCCCCCGAACTCACGAAAGCCCAGTGGGTCGCCAACGGAAACCCCATCTGCACCGCAACCGACGACCAATACGGTGTCGCCATTACCGCGGATGCGTTGGGCGGTGCGGTCATGGTCTGGGCGGACAATCGCACCAGCTCGGCCTCCGACATCTTCGCACGCAGGGTGGATCAGCACGGCACGGGACTCTGGGCGCCTGATGGCATCGCCCTCTGCACGACCTCCGGCACGCAGTCGGCCCCCCGCGTTGGTCATGACAACGGCGGGCAGTTCTACTACGTGTGGCAAGACGCGCGCACGGACACCGGTGACATCTTCGGTGCCGTTACCGATGGCAGTGGCAACGTGTTGACGACACCCAATGGGTACCCGCTCGGCGTCGCTACCGGGGGCCAGCGGGCGCCCAGCCTTGCGGTAGACCCGGACCACGAAATTGCGATCGCGGCCTGGATCGACGCTCGCAGCGGAACTGACGACGTCTATGCACAGGTCTTCACCAGCGGCGGTCGGCTAGGGCAGGCGAACGGGTTCAGAGTCTGCAACTCGTCGGCTGCACGAACCGTCCCCGCGGTCGCCACCGAGGGCGACGGGACTGCGATCATCGTCTGGCAGGACGCTCGAAGCGGCCCCAATCCGGACATCTACGCTCAGAAGGTCAGCCTCTCGGGCGTGCTCCTTTGGGACCCCCCGGGCATGCCCGTCTGCACTCACCCCGCCGCGCAGCTCTCCCCGATGATTGTCAGTGATGGCGCCGGTGGCGCGATCGTGGCTTGGGAAGACCGTCGCAACTCCTCGACCCACACCGATCTGTATGCCCAGCACATCGATGCCTCGGGAGCCATGTTGTGGGCTGCCAATGGCGTCCCCATTCGGGTCGCCGCTGACTTGATGCTCCTCCCCAAGATGATTCCCGACGGTCAGGGTGGAGCGATCCTGGCGTGGGAGGACGACCGCAACAGCACAACGACGGGACCCGACATCTACGCCCAGCGGATCGACGGAAGTGGCAATCGCTTGTGGCTCGCCAACGGGGTCGCGGTCTGCCCGGCTCCCTTCGCCCAAACCAATGTCGATCTCGTCTCCGACGGGGTCGGCGGCGTCGTGATCACTTGGCAGGATGTCCGCACCGTGGCCGGCACCTTCGATGTCTACGCGCAACACCTCGACGACTTCGGCGGCGCATGGTGGCCAGCCAATGGGGTTGCGGTCTGCACGGAGTCGCACAATCAGTTCTTCCCGGTGATCGTCGCGGATGGCCTGGGGGGGACGATCATTGCCTGGGAGGACCGCCGCAACTCCGGATTCGCTCTCATCAACGATGTGTTCGCGTCGCGGCTCGAGAACAGCGTCGGCCGCCTGGGACACCCCGAACCGCTTCTGCTGTCCGTCAATGACGTGCCCGATGACAACGGCGGCTTCGTGCGCGCCACCTTCCGCGAGGGGGACGGCGGGCCGTTCACTGACTTCCAAATCGAGCGAGCGACCGTTCCCCCCAGCTTTGTGCCGATCGCCTCAGTGGGCGGCGGTGGCGGGCCGAACTACAGCGCGGACATCCAGACGACCGCGGATCTGGTCGACAACACGTTTCGCGTGATCGCGACCACACCCCAGTCTCAGCAGTTCGCGTCCAACTGGATCACTGCCCAGTCGATGAACA
Source organism: Candidatus Krumholzibacteriia bacterium (assembly GCA_041484665.1). Classification (GTDB taxonomy): domain Bacteria; phylum Krumholzibacteriota; class Krumholzibacteriia; order JAJRXK01; family JAJRXK01; genus JBGPIA01. Next base: position 3,884 of record JBGPIA010000036.1, on the reverse strand, counting down.
ACCACGTGTGCCCGGGCTCCGTGCTCTTGGACACAGCCAATGGAGCAGCATTGGCTTCGCCAGGCGCCCTGTACACACTGCAAGCGCCGACCCAGAACTGGGGCGTGTTGACCACCTGGAGTCCCCCCCTGTCTCCAGACTGGACCCTCCAGGTCTTCAGCACCGGCTTTGCCCCGCCCCCGACCTGCTTCTCGAACATGCTCGCGTCAGCGCCACTCGCTCCCGTCACCTATCTCGCGGCCGACCTGCGTTGGACCCCAGGTGCGACCTATGGGGTGGACGCCCAGACAGCAGTGCCCGCGACCACTGGAGCCCTCCGGTGGATGACCCCCACCGATCTCGCGGTGGATGGATATGTATTTGACTGGACCGGCACTCTGAATGTCGCCAGTCCCATCCGGGTGTTCCGAGTCTACCTGTACGCGGGCACGAGACAGGACGTGTACTACACCTCCAGCGCGCCGCAGCCCTCCTGGCTGCGCGTATTCAGGAACAGCACCCCTGGGAACGCATGGTTTTCCACGGGCAGCGCGCTCCTGGAGGTTCAGGGCACCCCTGCCTCGCCGGTTACCCCGGCCTCCTTCTTCGTACCAACAAACGACTGGTATCTGCTGGTAACAAGCATGTCGACGAATCCTGTCGTCCCCGATGACGCCGTCGAAGTGCGCGGCTGCGGTTTCCCGATCCTGCTCACACAGCAGTCGGTGCTGAAGCCACCCCAGAGTATCTCAGGCTTCCCTTGGAAGTTCGAATTCGAGCAGACTGCGGCACAGAGCGGGGCGCTCGCCTGGCGGGTGGAGGCGCCGGCTCTCGGTCCGGCACATGTGCTCGTAGGCACGCCCGAGCCGGGCTGCGGCTTGACCGTAGCGCAGGCCGAATGCTGGGCAGAGTACGGCAAGGTCGGCGTGCTTTCCGCGAACCTCGCGCCTGGCGGACTCGCGACAGGCAGATACCGAGCTGTCGTCTTCCACGTTTACAACAATCCGATTCCGATTCGCATGGAATGGGACGCGGGCCTTGGCACGATCAGCTTGGACGGCCCCCCGACCACGCGGAGCTTTGCAGCGACTGATATTGTGGACGCCTGGGATGTCGTGCTCCAGTCGGGCACGACGTACTACTTCGAGTTTGCCGCCACCGGCTCGCTGGACGCAAGGCTGTGCCTCAGCAAGGGCACTGGCTGGGACGGGCGGGGCTCGGCTCCTGGGGACCCGCTTCCAGCGCTTGAGACGAACGGGATGCCGTACGCGAGCTACATCGCGACGCGCTCGGGGCCGCACACGCTGTACGTCGTCAACGACAACGGCGGATCGGGAACCTACTCCTTCCGCGTCACCACGATCCCCGCTGGCGGCGCCTGGGCCGACACCCCCGGCGATGCCCAGGCCATCATCGTGTACGGACCGCCGCCCCCCGCGGCGTCCGCAGGTAGCGGCTCGAGCAAGGCGCCAACGTTGGCCTATGTCGCCGATGGTGCAGCCGGGGTCACGGTCGTCGATGTCAGCGCACCATCCAACCCGACTGTGTTGGGGGCCGTACCGGGATTTCAAGGAGACGCTCTGGATATCCGTTCGCGAGGCGCTCGCGCGGTCGTCACCGGCACAAGCCAGCTCACGTCGATCGACCTGGGCAGCGGTGCTGTGGACGGGACGTTTCCCGACTTTGGCTTCAGCGCGGCCGACATCGACGCGACAGGCCGAGTGATCGCCGTCGCTTTCAATCGCATCGACCTCCTCGACTGGACCTATCCGGAGTTTCCGAGCCTGCTTGGGGAGTTTGACGTGGATGGAGATTCGCGACGCGTCACGTTCGCATCACCGGTTGCAGACCGTGCCTACGTCGCGGATGGCTTTGGCGGGCAGCTTTGGATCGTCGACACGAGGCCGGGCAGAATCCCGTCGATCATGACGTCCATCGAGCTGCCGGGCGACGCTAACGACGTCGAGGTCGCCGGCCAATACGCGTACGTTGCCTGCGGATCCGCTGGGCTGGCGATCGTCCAGCTCGGGGGGTCCAATTCGGTCATCAGCACGTTCGACACACACGGCTATGCCACCGGTGTAACCGTGGACGGTGGGAGAGCCTACGTCACCAACGGGAGCGACGGGCTCGCGGTGGTGGACGTGTCGAGCCCCACGTCGCCGCAGCCCGTGTCATTCTTGGAGACCGGTGGGACCGCCAACCATGTAATCGTGGCCAACGGACGGGTGTTCGTGGCCGATGGTGCCTCGGGGCTGCTGGTGCTCAACCAGCCCACCATTGCCACCGGCGTGCCATCACCTGAGCCCGGCCCCGTGTCCGGGTCGCCCACGGTGTACGCGCTCAGCGCGTATCCAAACCCGCTCATCGGACGAGCCACGTTAAGCCTGGCCACACCCCGGGCAACTCCCGTCGTCCTGGACGTCTTTGACCTGGCCGGCCGCCGTGTCAGAAGAGTGTTCGAGGGCATCGTGCAGCCTGGAGTCCACCCCTTCGCATGGGATGGATCGGACGGCAACGGTCGTCGCGTCGCCGCGGGCGTATACATCGTGCGCGCGGGCGGGCCGCAGCTCCAGCTGACGCGGCGCGTGGTCGTGTTACGCTGAGCGCGAGGGTGTGGGAAGCCACGCGCGCCGAGGCGGCCGCATCCGCTCGTGGAGCGAATGGGCCGTCTCGGCGCGCGCGGCACGCGTCGGATCAGTGGACGATCAGCGTGCGTGCGGAGCGGACGGTGGTGCGCCCGCCGGACTGGATGACCGCGCGCGCGAAGTAGGCTCCGCTGGGCAGATCGCGCGCCTGCGCGCGTCCCTCGAGCTGGTGTTGCCCAGCCGCGAGCGTGCCCGTGAACACCGTGCCCCGCTCGCGCCCGCGCAGATCGAACAGCTTCACCTGCACGTCGGACGCCTGGGGCAGGTCGAGCGCGAAGGCGACGCGCGCGTTCCCGCCGGCGGGGGCGAAGCGCAGCTCGGTGACGTCTTTGCCCGTCGTGCCCGGGTCGACGCCAGTGGCCGCGCCCGGAATGACGACCCAGATGTAGTTGGCCCCGTACACGATCGTGGCCTGACCGGCCAGCGCAGCGCCATTCCAGGTTACGGCAGCGAACGTGCCGGTGCGCGAGCCGCAGGTCAGGATGCCGAAGGTGTCGCCGGGGTGGCCCACGAAGCCCGGCGGCGTGCGCAGGTCCAGCGTGCCGCCGCTCAGCGCGACCGTGCCGGAGAACTGCAGGACATCGCAGCCATTCACCGTGGGCGCGACCAGGTCTGCCACGTAGTGAAACAATCCGAAGGCCTGCATGCCGCCCACGACTTGCAGCACTCCCACAGCGTTGCTGGCTTCGTGGGGATCGAGGCTCCCGTTGGTGTTGAAGTTCGCCTGGATCAGCCCGGTGCCGTCGAGGATGCCAGTGCCGGGCATGTTGACGGTCTGAGCATGGATTTCGCCGTCGAGGATCGTGACCCGGCCACGGTCATCGAGTGTGCCCGGCGTGGTCAGCAACCCGGCATTGCGCACCGTGACCGTTCCCACCGTGGGGTACACGGTGATCAGCGCCGGGTTGATGCCGGTGATGTGCGGCACGCTGATGACGCCGCCATTGTCGATCAGAAGTGAGCCCGTCCCGCCCACTCCGCCGAAGCCGCCACCCACCCAGACATTGTCATTGGAGCGGATGATCGATCCCTGGTCCTGGATGGTGACGGAGCCGTTGCCGGACGCCACCACGCCGATGGCCATGGTGCCCATGTCGATGGCCGATGCGCCCCGCACCGTATCCGTTCGGGCAACCCATGTTGAGCTGACCGCTGGCGCCTGACACTGTCGGGCACCCCCTGGGAGGTGGTGTCCGATGAGCTCGAGGAAGTCGTGGCTGGCCAGGACGCTGGCCAAGCCCTACTGGCGGGAAGCCG
>JBGPIA010000035.1:0-13876 GCA_041484665.1 Candidatus Krumholzibacteriia bacterium | reverse complement strand
CGGCTTCCCGCCAGTAGGGCTTGGCCAGCGTCCTGGCCAGCCACGACTTCCTCGAGCTCATCGGACACCACCTCCCAGGGGGTGCCCGACAGTGTCAGGCGCCAGCGGTCAGCTCAACATGGGTTGCCCGAACGGATACGGCGCAGACGACATGCCAGGAAACGAACCGGCGCCGGCGATCCCATCGCCGGCGCCGGCCCTTCACCCAACCACCGCCGCGTCGATCTGGAGCCACGTCGATCCGCAGCCGCGTCGATCCGTAGCTGCGTCGACCCGCGCCTGCGCATCGACACGCAGGCGGGTCGATTCGCGGCCGTAAGCCGTCACGTGGTGCGCCGCTGCTTCTCACGCATCGCCTTCCATGCCAGCCAGGCACCCATGATGATCAGACCGGCCGGCCACCAATCCTCGAGCCACTCCAGGCTTACGTCGAAGTGCGTGTTGAGCAGCAACAACCCGCCGAGAACGATCAACGCGATTCCGCCCGCCAGCGACCCGCCGCCAGGCATCTTGAAGTCCTCTGGCATCGCCCCTGGATCCATGCCCGCCAGCGCCTGGTTGTGGATCATGGCCCGCCGGCCCGCATCGATGATGTTGTACAGATAGAAGAAGGCCAGGAAGACCCCGAAGAACGGCTCCAGGCCATGGATGCGGCTTGACGCCAATGCGGTGATCGTACAGATGAACACCAGCGCGTGGGAGAAGCCGCGCACGTAGTAGCCGAGATAGATCTGGCCAAGCCCCGGCATCACCGCCGAGAGCACGCTGGCCAGCACGGGCGACTTGCGCCGCGGATCGTCGGCGCCAAAGCCGCGGCCTGCTCCGCCGGGGCCGTACACAGGCCCAGGCCCCGCGCCATACAGGGGCCCGCCTACCGGTCCACCCGGCCCGACACCCGGCCCGCCTGAACCCCCCGCGCCGGGCGCCCCTGCGGGACCCATCCCCGGGCCCTGCGCGTACCCGCCCGACTGCCAGCCCCCCCGCATCCCCTGATCCGGCTGCTGCGGCTGCTGTCCGTAGTCGTGTCCGGTTTCCTCAGCTGCGCTCATGACCATCTCCCTTTCCCGTCTGGCGGGTCGTTGCGTCTCGTGACGACCGCTCGTGTGACGTTTTCCATCGCGCTGTACCCTTCGTCCACCGCGTCTGTTCTCCACCGCGCCCGTGTTCCACTGCGCCGGTGTTCCGTCGCGTTCGTGTTCCATTGCGTCCTGGGTGCGCTGCATCCGTCCTGCATTGTCTCGTCCCGTCGCTTTGGGGGCTCAGCCCCGCGGTGGCTGCGCTGTTGCGCCACCACCGCTGCCGTCGGCGCCCGCGCCGCCGCGCCATAGGCTGACCCAGATCAGCCGGCAATCGCCGCCCACCTGCTGCAGGGACAGCGCGGCCCGGCTGACGTCAGCAGCGAACAGCCCGTGCGTGGCCTCCCGCAGGTGCGCGCGCAGCAACGACCAGCCCGCGTCGATCCCCGCGCGGCGCGCCCGCCAGTCGGCGCGCGCTCCACCGGTCGCGTCGGCCAGCCGGCCGGCTGTGGCATCCCACAGGTGCGTGCCGGCCGACCCGAGGAACGCACCCACCGCGCCCACCGGCCCCGCGGCTGTCTGCAGTACCAGGTCCGGGCGCAGCTGCACGCTGGAGAGCACCTTGCCCGGCGTGCCCCGCAGCGGCGAGAGCGGCGTGCCGCACAGCAGCGCCACCACGACCGCGACGGAGTACGCGAGCTCCAGCGCGAACCGCGGGCGCGCCATCATCTGCTGCCACCACTTCCGCAGCCGGCTCTGCGCGCGCAGCGCCACGGGCAGCTGAGCGCGCGAGGTGACCCGCAAGACATCGTCGACGAAGGCCGCGTCCGGCGCGATCTCGGCGAGCTCGGGCAGCGCCCCTGCCATCCAGGCCAGCGTCTCGTGCAGCTGCGCGCACGGGGCGCAGTGCTGGAGGTGCAGGTGCACCAGCTCGGTCTCGGCCGCGGACAGCGCGTTGTCGAACAGCTCGGGGAGCATCTCCGCGGCGCGCGCGCACGAGGAGCCCGTCGTCTGAGCGACGATCGACTCGGTCAGGCGGCGCCCCGCTCCTTCGCCCAGCACGTCGAGCCGGCCCAGGGCGACCTCGTACAGCTGGCGGCAGCGGACGCACCCGGCCAGATGATCGCGGGCCTCCGCGTCCAGCCCGGCTGCCTCGGGCGCCCGGTCAGTGCTGCTCGCGGCGACCAGGGCGTCCAGTTGCTGCTCGAGTGTCCGGCAATCCATGGCTCTACTCCGAAACCATCCTTCGATGAGGGGCGCCCCCTGGGATCCCCTGGCTTGCGGTCACGCCCGTCGCATCAGCTCCAACGCCTTGCCGTCGCGTCTGCCCGATTGGCTCGTTCAGCTCGCGGTCAAGTCTGCCCCGTCAGCTCCATCACCTTGCGCGCCAGCTCCAGGCGGGCTCGGCTGCAGCGTGACTTGATCGTCCCGATGGGCACGCCGAGCATCCCTGCGGTCTCCTCCAGACTCAGCCCCTGGATCTCCTTGAGCAGGATCACCTCGCGATTGAGCTCGCTCATCTTCTGCAGCGCGCGGTGCAGGAGACGCTTGCGCGACTCCATCACCCAGCGCTCCTGCGGATCGGCGTCGTTGGCGGGGAGGTTGGTCATCTCCTCCACCGGGACGTCGCTCGCCGGTGGCCTGGCCTTGCGCCGCCGCAGGTGGTCCAGGCACGCGTTGCGCGACAACCGGATCAGCCACGGCACGAACAGCTCGGCGTCGTCGCAGGTGTCCAGGTGTCTGTAGACCTTCACGAAGATCTCCTGCGCCACATCGCGCGCGTCCTCGCCGTTGCCCGTGTAGTGCAGCGCGATCCCGTAGACGCGCGACTGGTGAGTGCGCACCAACGCTTCCCATGCCAGGGCGTCCCCGCTGCGGCACCGCTCGAGTAGACTGTGCAGGTCCATCGACACCCGCGTGGGAAACCGTGCGCCGCGTTGGCCCGGCCCTCTGCTCGGCTCTGTCTGTGGGACGCACACGGCCATGACCGGGTTCGGTCGCGTGCGCAGAGACCCACCCCACAGCGTGCGCCATTTTGGCCCTTGGACGGAGTCTCCGTCCAAGCTATTCTGGTACAAGTGTTTACCGGATGTCAGCGCAATCGTCATGTCAGCGCAATCGTCAGTCCCGGCCCGCCGCCGAAGTCGCCCGCAATCCCCCGCCGGGGAGGCCATGTCCCGACGCCTCCAGTCCGCGCACCGCAGCGAGCGCGGGACCGCCCGACACTCCACGGGTGATTCCGCGGGCCCATCCGGACACCCGTCCACGCATCTCGTCGTCCAGACGCCCCATGTCCTGTTCAGCTTCACTCCCGATTGGGGCGGGGCGGTCCCGGCACCCTTTTTGGCGACGGCACGGGCGGTCCTGCTGCGCCGCTGGCGCCACGCGCCGCGCGTCTGCGTGCTCGGCTACGGATTGGGCGGGCTCGCGCAGCTGCTGTGCGGGCTGCGCCCGGACGCCACCGTCGTGGGAATCGACCCCGACCCCTGGATGATCGATGGCGCGCGCCCATGGCTGCCACGCGGCGTGCGATTGGTCACCTCCGAAGCGGCTCCATTCCTGGAGCGGCACCAGCAGCGCCACCAGCAGCAACACCGGCAGCAGCACCAACGGCTGCGGCCGCGCGGCGCGAAGCAGCGGGGGCAAGAGCGACCGTGGCGGTTCGACGTGGTCCTGGACGACTGCTTCGAGCTCACGCACGGGACTCCGCGACGGCCGCGCTCGTGCATGGCGCTCGCATCGCTGGTGGCGGGCAGCCTGACCCCTTCGGGCATCTACGCGCGCAACGTGATCCCCCAGCGCGACGCGACCTACGAGGACCTGATCGCCGACATCCGGGACTGCTTTCCCCACGTGCATACGCGCCGATTCAACGCCTGGGAGAACCGTGTCGCGGTTGCCAGTCGCAGGACGATCCTACCGGCGAGCCTGAAGCTGCTCGCCGCGCGGATACGATGATGCTGTACGGACGCAGCAGCCTCCCCGCAGGCACACCGCCGGGCTCTGTGCGGGGCTCTTCGCCGCGCTCGGTGAGCCACGCCCGGCTGCCGGGCGCGTTGTGCGGCCCGCTGCCGGTGAGCGCGTTGCTGCTGGCTGCTGCGGCGCTTCCGGCGCCGGTCGCCCTCGCCGCGCCGCTGCCTGCACCGAGCTATGAGAGCGTGCGCGGCATCGTGCTGTCGACCCATACCGGCGGTCAGGAGTGGGGAAGCGATGGAATCGTCCCCGCGCTGCGAGCCATGAAAGAGCTCGGGGCAGGATGGGTCGCGATCCACCCGTATGCGGGCATCGGAGGCGACGGCACGGTGTGGTGGGACGAGATCGACGCTGCGGCACCGCCGTCCTGGCTGACCCGGCCGATCGCCGAGGCCCACGCGCTGGGCCTGAAGATCCTCATCACGCCGCATCTGGCCTACTGGGGGTCCCCGTTCCACTACCGCGGGGAGATCACGTTCCAGACGCCGGAGCAGTGGCAGCGCTTCTGGGAGGGTTACCGCGCCTGGATCGCGGCGCTCGCGTCAGCGTGCCGCGGCGCCGATGGATTCTGCGTCGGCTCGGAGCTCGACCGCATGATCGATCAGCCGCAGCAGTGGCGCGCGCTCATTGCCCAGGTGCGCGCGGTCACGCCTGCTGCGCTCACCTACGCTTCCAACTGGACCGACTACGAGCGCGTGGGGTTCTGGGACGCGCTCGACGTGATCGGCATCCAGGCCTACTTCCCGTTGCTGGAGGAGGCCGGTGCCGGCGGCAGCGTCGAGCGCATGACCGACGCACAGCTGCAGGACGCGCTCGCCCACGGCTGGCAGCAGGTGCTGGCCCGGCTGCGTCCGTTCGCCATCGCCCATGACCGGCCGATCGTGTTCACTGAGCTGGGCTACAACCAGTCGTTCGCCGCACCGCTGCGCCCGTGGGAGTACCACGCGGATGGAGCGCCCGCGGAGCGGATCCAACTCGCCTGCATGCGCACGGCGCTGGAGGCGATCGCCGGCGAGCCGTGGGTGCTGGGGGCGTTTCTCTGGAAGTGGTTCCCCGAGCCCCATCCCGTGGGGCGCAATTTCCAGCTCGCCACGCCGGCCATGAAACAGGTGATCGCGCACGTGTGGAGCGCGCCGGCGGGAGCCCACTGATACCCAAGCGCGCGCCCCGGGGCACGGCAGCCCGTTGCGAGGCTTGCGGCCCGACGATGTTTCCCAGTTGTCATTGAGCTGACGGATTCCTGTCACACCGCTCAGCTATCGAAACGAGGCTGACCGGGTCGTGGCGCATCGGCGCTGCGGCAGCTGAAGGCGACCGTGGGGCAGTCGCCCTGCTGCGGACCGACCCGGTCCCCTCGCGGACTCGTGGCCTGGCCAGCCTACGGATATCCTGTCGGAGTCGCTTCCTTGCCGCGCCGGGGAATGCCGGGGCCAAGGAGTTGCGACGGCGCATGACCGTAGGCCAGCAGCTTCACGGACCACAGATCGAGACGCGGGCGCGGGGCTGAAACAGGGTCACCGCTTCTGCGAATCGAGATGCCTGGGATGGTCCCCCACGCCCGTGCAATCAATGGAACCGAGCACCATGGCGATCCGTTGACAGCAGCGAAACCTTCCTGCTTCAAGTGCCCGGGGGAAGGTGGGTCGCCGCGCGGGGTTCGCGCAGGCAGGGGCGGGGATCGCGCAGGATCACAGACCCGCCCGCAGACCCAACCACAGACCCGCCCTTGCCGTCATCCGGCCGCTGATCCTATGCTTCGTCCGCGCACGCGCGCCGCATGCCCTCGCGCGCGGAAAGGGCGCTCTCATGCCATGGTGGAGCTGGATCGCCCTCGGTGCCATTCTGTTGGGCGCCGAGGCCGTTCTCACGACTGACTTCTTTCTGGTCTTCTTCGGCGCCGCCGCCCTGATCGTCGGGCTCGTGATGCTCGGCGGGATCCATCCACCGGCCTGGGCCCAGTGGCTTCTGTTCGCCGGTCTCTCGGTCGCGTCGCTGCTGCTGTTGCGCCCCCGCTTGCGGCGTGCGCTGGGCCGGCAACGCGGTCCGGAGGGAACCGATCTGGTCGGCGAGACCGTACTGGTGAGCGCGGAGATGCCCGCCGGCGGAATCGGCCGAGGTGAGCTGCGCGGCTCCGTGTGGAACCTCCACAACGCAGGCGCAGGCCCGTTGCACGCGGGGGAGCGCTGCACGGTGGAGAAGGTCGAGGGGCTGACGCTCCACGTGCGCGGCGCAAGCTGAGGCGGCGACCGTCGCTTTGCCGCGGCTCTGCGGGTTGTGGCCGATGGTCTGAGCGCCAGCTTGGCGCGGGCTCCGCGGTCCCCGTGACGCATTTCATCCCCGTAGGAGGCACGAACATGGCGCATACCCTGATCCCCGTTCTCGTGGTCGTGATCCTGGTGCTGATCGTCATCGCCCGGACCGCGGTCGTCGTCCCGCAACAGAGCGCCTATGTGGTGGAGTACCTCGGCAAGTACCGCAGGACCCTCCAGGCCGGGTTCCACATCCTCGTGCCGTTCGTGGAGCGCGTGGCGTACCGGCACAACCTGAAGGAGGAGGCCACCGACATCCCGGAGCAGGTTTGCATCACGCGCGACAACGTACAGGTCGCCGTGGACGGCATCCTCTATCTGAAAGTGCTCGACGCGCAGCGCGCCGCCTACGGGATCGGCAGCTATCGCTTCGCCATCACGCAGCTCGCCCAGACCATGCTGCGCAGCGAGGTCGGCAAGATCGACCTCGACCGCACCTTCGAGGAGCGTGCCGCGATCAACTCCGCGATCGTGCAGGAGCTGGACAAGGCCAGCGAGCCATGGGGCGTGAAGGTGCTCCGCTACGAGATCAAGAACATCACACCGCCCAAGGACGTGCTCACTGCGATGGAGAAGCAGATGCGCGCGGAGCGGGAGAAGCGCGCGGTGATCCTGACGTCGGAAGGCGAGCGCGACGCGCGCATCAACCAGGCCGAGGGTGAGAAGCAGCGGGTCATCAAGGAGTCCGAGGCCACGAAGCAGCGCCAGATCAACGAGGCCGAGGGTCAGGCGGAGGCGATCCTGGCCGTGGCGACCGCCACGGCGGAGGGTCTGCGCCGCGTCGCCGCGTCGCTGGATGCTCCCGGAGGCGATCAGGCGATGCGCCTGCGGGTCGCGGAGCAGTACATCCGGGAATTCGGGCGCTTGGCACAGCAGGGGAACACCTTCGTGATCCCGGCGAACCTGGCGGACATCGGCTCGATGGTGACCCTGGCGACCGCATTGCTGAAGCGCGAAGGAGCGCAGTCGGCAGGCTGAGGCCGACAGCGCTCGTCGCGCCTCGACCCTGCTCGACCCTGCTCGGCGCTGCGCGAGACTGCTCGGGACGGGTCGGGGCCGCTTCGGGACTGCGTTGTTGCGAGCGCCCGGCCGGGGGGGAGACGCCGCCGCGTGAGGCGAAGCGTCGACGCGCGGTGGATACCATCAACGATCCACGGGCTTCGCAGGGTCTCGACACTCCAAGCCGGGGAATCGTCCGCCGAACCGTCGGCAAAGCCCAGATCGCGCGCCGGATGCTCGCGGGAGACGCGCTCGCCCGCCAAACTCAACAGGCAGCCGCTGCGTTCCGCGCGTCGCCGGTCGCCGCCGTCATCGCCCATGGCCCCCCCACCGGGACCAGACGCTATACCACGACGGGAATCGGACCCGCGGGCTCTGCACCGGCCAGCAAAGGGACCCCTCTCTTGGTCGTTGTCGCACTCTCATCGCCAGTGGGCTGGTGTTGCTGACCGCAACAGGCATCGCCTATGCGCAGACGCGGCTCGCGACCGCGTTCACCTACCAGGGGCGCCTCACGGATGGTGGGCCGCCGGCGAACGGGACCTATGACCTGCAGTTGCGGCTCTTCGATGCTCCGGGCAGCGGCGTCCCGCCCACGGGCGGAACCCAGGTGGGCGTTACACTCTGCGTGGACGGCGCCAGTGTGGTCGACGGGCTCTTCACGGCCGCGCTCGACTTCGGCGCCGCCGCGTTTGAGGGCAGCGCCCGTTGGCTCGAGATTGGTACCCGGCTCGACAACACACCCGGCAACTGCGCCGGCGGGAGCTACACGACGCTTTCCCCCCGCCAACCGCTCACGCCCGCACCATACGCGATCCGGTCGCTGATCGCGCCGAACGGTCACGCCCTCGATGCCGCCGATGGCAGTCCCACGAACGTGCTCAGCGTCGACGCTTTCGGGGATGTTGCGATCAACTCGCCGTTTGCGGCCGGCCGGCTGCACGTTGCCGGACGGCTCAGCTGGAGCAGTGATCGACGGCGGATCTACGCTCGTGCTCGAGCGCAATGTGGACAACTTCGTCAGGATGGCCATGCCATCCAACGCACAGGCGGGCATCATCTTCACGCAGCCCTTCCCCGAGCAGTATGCCGGCGGGATTCTCTTCAACAACGTGCTCGTGCCGCATGGATTCGAGTTCATTGTGCAGGGAAACACCGTGCGGATGGTGATCGATGGGGCGGGGCGGGTCGGGCTGGGGCAGGACTTCTTCACGCCCGCCAATCCGCTGCACATCAACACCGACAACCCCATCACGGCGGGCGTCACGGGGGGGAGTCTGCGAATCGGGACGACGGCCGGCGCGAGCCTGCTGCTGGACACCAATGATCTGCAGGCGGTCGCAAGCGGCGTGGCGAGCAAGCTCAGTCTCAATGCCTTAGGCGGCAACGTGGGTGTGGGCACCGCCAGTCCAACGGCCAAGCTCGAGATTGGTGGCACAGCTGGGACCGATGGCATCAAGTTTCCCGACGGCTCAATCCAGACGACGGCGTACCAACGCCTGAAGGTCTCAGCGGTCTTCGACCCACCGAGCGTCGCCGCCGGCGCAAGCGTCGGCATAGGGGTCCTCGTCAGCGGCGCAGCCGTCGGAGACGTGGCGATCTTCAACCCGCGCGTGGGTCTTCCGTCCGGCCTCGTCATTGCGACAACGCGTGTCAACACCAACAGCGTTGCGGTCACGCTCTACAACGCAAGTAGCCTGACGATCGACGCGCCGTCGAACACGGCGGATGTCGTCGTGCTCAAGTAGTCAGATCGGGAGGCCGAACCGGGCCCGATCGTGCCGGTCGTGCTCACCACCCTCTGGCTGCTGCTACGGCACGTACGCAGGTCCTGCGCCGATCACAGCTGGCTCATGTAGGCTCCCGATACGAATTGAAAAAACTGTATGCAGTACCGTCCCAAGCGAGTGCGATGTGGTAAGGCGCCGCCTAGGTCCGAACGGCAGCCAACTCGGCGTCCAAAGGAGCTCCCCACACGAACGAGCTCCCGTTGAACACCAGACTCTGACCCAAGAGCTCCCTGTGGTGTCGAGTTTGTTGGGGGTCACCGAGGCAAGAACTAGGTGCGGGCTCTCCATGGCGTTGCCCGCAATGGAACTGGCCCCGACAGTGCCGTCGGCACTCCCGAGCGCGTACGCCACGGCGGTGAACGGCAGGCGAGGCGCGGCTGCACGGGCGCAATCAGAAGGCGTCGGGAACGGATGCGATGCGTTCCGGAAGCTTGCCCGCGGGCGCCGGGGCCCGAGCTTCTACGGCCGGCGCGCCGCTTCGATCTTGTCCTGCCCGAGCGACATCGAGAGGCGGCTGACATGGCCGTCGTCGTCGACGCTGAAAACAGCCCAGGCGGAGTCCTCCCGGAACACCGGGTCGCGCCAGGTCACGAGGAACGTGTCGTGATCCCAGGGTGACAGGTCGGCGACTTCGCCTTCGGCCATCTGGAGCGTGAGGGCCTCCGCCTCGACCCGCACGTGAACGTTCCCATACAGAGTCGCCTCGTAGACGCCGGCGTATTCCTCCGGAGGCCGCTCCGCCTTCGGCGCCGTCGCCTGGCGCGCCGCGATCGATCTTCTCGTCTCGGCGTCCCGCGCCGCCGCGCCACGGTTGCGGGTCAGGGCCTCGCCGCTCCAGTCGCGCGGCGGCGCGCCGAGGTAGGTGTCGATGATCCGGGCGGCGAGCGCGCCATGCAGGGTGGGCGCGCCCCACGTGTTGATCAGCACCGCGACGCCCAGTTTCTGTTTCGGGAGGAGCGCCATGTACGAAGGCATCCCGTCGGCGTTGCCGCTGTGCCACAGCATCGGCTCGCCGCGGTAGTCCATGACCTGCCAGCCGAGCCCGTAGCTGGCGAAATGCTCCACGAGGCGCGCGCGACGCATCTCGGGCGTGGTCCGGATGATGATCTGCGGCGAGTGCATCTCCGTCATCGACGCGCGGCTCACGATCTGCCTGCCGTCGAGCAGGCCGTCATTGAGCTGGAGGCGCAGCCAGCGCGCGAGGTCCACGGCATTCGTGAATATGCTGGAGGAGGGGCCGACCATCGTGTAGTCGAACGGGCGGATCGGCTGCTGGACGCCGCCGAGGACCGCGTGGGGCCGGGCGACGTTGGGGCCCGAGGGGCGCGTCTCGACCGTTGTCGCCAGCATCCCGGCGGGCTCGAGGAGGCGGTGTCGGATCAGCTCGGCCCAGGTCGTGCCCGCCGCGGCGGCGGTCAGCTCGCCCGCGACCGTGTAGAGGACGTTCGAATAGACCATGTCGGCGCGAAAGGGAGTCCGGGGCGCAAGGAAGCGGACTCGATGGAGGACCTCGCTCCGATCGTATCCCGTGAAGCGGAACATCGCGTTCGCTGGCTGCAGCCCGGTCCGGTGGGAGAGCAGATCGCGAAGCGTCACCTCGTGGTCGATATACGGATCGGAGAAGGTGACGGCGGGAAGGCGCTCCCGCACCCGGTCATCCCACCCCAGCCTGCCCTCGTCCACCAGCACTGCGGCCCCGGCCGCCGTGAACGACTTGGCCAGGGACGCGATGTCGAAGATCGTCTCGCCGTCGACCTGCTCCGGCTTCCCCAGCTCCCGCACGCCGTATCCCCGGGCGGCGAGGACCTGATCATCCTTCACGATCACGATTGCGAGGCCTGGGACATCCCACTCGCGCACCGCCTTTGCGATGTACCGGTCCAGTGCGGGCGGCATCCCGCGAGGCGGTGAAGGCAGCGCCGGCGCCGGGAGAGCGCAGAGGAGCGTGATGGCGACGAACGCGGCGAATCCAGTCATCATGGCGTCTCCTGTCAAAAAAATAACACTTGGAGCCAGACAGCTTTGTACCTTCGAGCTCATGGTTCTACGGGATCGTGCTCAGGGCCTCGTCGGCCGCGAGGCGGACCGCGAGGTGGGGGTCATTCCGGAGCGGCTCGATCCGTCCCCGGAAGCTCGGGTCCCGGAGCGCTCCCAGGAACGCGACCGCCTCGATGCGCACCTGCCAGGACGGGTCCTTGAGACCGCCGGTCATGGCTTGCGCGGCGCTCGGATCGCCGATCGCGCGGAGCGCGTACGCCGCCATGGCACGAAGCCGCCAGACAGGGTGATCCAGAAGCGGGAGGAGCGGCTCGACTCCGCGTGGATCGCCGCTCACGGCGAGCGCCCAGGCCGCGTAACCGCGGACCCGCCAGTCGGGATGCTGGAGCGCTTCGATTACGGGCTCGATGATCCGGCCGCCGCCCACCTGCGAGAGCGCCCACCGCGCCCGGTCGGGAACGAGGTCGCCCGGGCCTTCCGGCTCGCGCGCCGCCGCGCCGCGCAGTTTCGTGATCAAGGCGCCGTCGGCGGTCCCCGGCTCCTCGTTCGCAGTGGACGGATCGAGCTCACGGACTCCAGGGACCCGTTCGGTCTGCGGATCGAGGTAGGGATCCGAAGTGGCGTCCCGCGGAGGCCGGTCGTGGATGGCAAAGGAGGCGAGCGGAGCGACGATGGCGCACGTGGCGAGCGCGAGCGCGACAATGCGCGCGCGCGAGACCCCCACGCGGGGTGCCGACGCGTCAAGAATTCCGACGATCCGCCTCTCGAGGTGCGCCGGTCGCGCCATTGCAGGTGCAGCCGGAAGGGGTACGGCCGTCCCCGCGCGTCGCCGGGCCACGTCGATGAGGAGCTCCGAGTAGCCGATTGGATCCGCGCCGGAAGCGAGGACGCCGTCGTCGCAGGCTCGCTCCTGCTCCAGGGCGATCCGTTCCGCGGCGCGCCAGACCAGCGGATTGAACCAGTAGACGGCGCACGCGAGGCGCGCGACGAGCTGCGTGAGGCAGTCCCTCCGCTCGATATGCCGAAGCTCGTGCGCGATGACCCACCGGAACGTCTCCCTCTCAAACGCAGAACCCATGGGGAGCAGGATGGCCGGCCGGACGAAGCCCACGGTGAGCGGCTCGTCGATCTCGGCGCTTTCCACCACCCGAACGCCGGGGCCGAAGCTCCCGGGAATCATCGCGCGGGAGAGCGTTCTTCGCGCCGCGGAGACTCTCCTCACGATCCGGTACAGCATGACCGCCGTTCCGAGCAGCCAGACCGCGAGGATTGCACGGCGCCGGCTCGCCGCCCCCCGCTCTCCTGGTCGCACCGGGAGCTGTGAGACCGCATCCGAGCGGACCAGAACGAGCGCGATCGATACGTCACTCAAGTGCTGCGGCGCCGGACGATGGAAGGCGGGGCGGCTTGGAAGCGAGACGGGAGAGAACGCCGGAAGCGTCGCCGCAAGCAACGGGAGGAGCAGCGCGCCGGCCATGGCCGCGAAGAGGACGGCATGCCGCATCGCGGCCGAGGCCCGCCGGGCCAGACCCACCAGGGCAAGCGCCGCCGCGACCAGGAGGGCCGCCTTGGCCGCCGAAATCAGGAGGAGGAGATCGACCGGCATCCGTCACCGTCCTTTGCGGGCGCGCTCGACCAGTCGCGTCAGACGCCGGAGATCCTCGTCCGACACGCCGGAGGTGGAACCGAGGAGCGCGGCCATCGCCTCGGCGGGGGAACCGTTGAAGAACGTGCGCACGACATGCGCCAGGACGGACGCTCCCGCGGTCGTCTTGGGCATGATCGGAGAGTAGACGTACCGGACCCCGTCGTTTCCGTGTCGGATGTAGCCCTTGTTCTCGAGGACGCGCAACAGTCCGCGCACCGTGGTGTAGGTGGGCGCATCGCTCATGAGCGCCGCCACTTCGGCGGCCGACGCATGCCCGAGGCGGTAGAGGATCTCGAGGATCTGCCTCTCGCGGCGGCTCACGTCGAGGGGAGCCTTCTTCGCCCTGTCAACCATTTGACACCATGCCCCACTCTAACGCACTCGCATGCCTGGTTTCAAGGACGCGATCTGCCTCATTGAAAGGGCGACCGAACGAAGGGTGGATGCCTCAGAACGCCCCAACCCGAGCCATCGGGCCGGAAACAGGCATCATGACCCGACGAACGCCGGAGCAGCATGCCGCGAGTCTACGGAAACGCTGTCGCCCTGCGGCGCGGCAGCCCAGGTACCGGCCTCTCTCCCACCACGCTTACACCCGTGGATGTCGCCACCAGCTGGACCGAGCTAGACTTGGTTTGGGGGGATCACCCACCGCCAGGTCCGCACCGGGGTCCATTGCATCCGCCTGCGACTCCCCTTCCCCTTGCGCGAGTGGCACGTCGACAACGAAAACGAGTTCATCAAGCAATTTCTCTTCGGTGGGGCCAGCGTGAGGGAATCCGCATGACGCGACCCACCGCGCGCTGTCCCGGTGGCGTCGTTTGGCCTGCGGCGGCGTCTTGGATCTTTGGAGCTGTGGGTGCTCTCTTGGTGCGCGGCGGATCGCGCAGACCTGTCCTGATGGCCGTGACGTGCACGGTTTCCAGTACACCAGCGATCCGATTGCTTGCATTCGAGTTGCGAGCTTTGCGCCGAAACGTGTCCTGATCGCCGGGCACCGGTGTCAACGACCTGCCGCACGCCGCGCTGCTACCTCGCGCGCAAGTCGTTGATTCCAGCGTTGTTGGTGTTGTGCGCGTTGGACGTGGCATCGGCACGCAGGATGCTCTGTCTCCCGTTCGTCCAATACACGATAGATGTAAT
>JBGPIA010000034.1:0-17059 GCA_041484665.1 Candidatus Krumholzibacteriia bacterium | reverse complement strand
CGATCTGCTGCCCGACGCCTGGGCTGCTCAGCAAGCGGCGTCGCTACCCGCCCAGAATCAAGCCGCTGCCTGACCCATCGAGCGCGCTACCCCGCCGCGCGTGACGTCGTATCCTGGGGATGGGATCGCCGGATGGATACACTGCGGAGTGCCTCCAAGGGCGCCAGACAGCTTCTGGGCGCCGTGGCACGCAAACAGGAAACCGGCCACCAAGCGAAGAACGGCGTAAACGGGTTCAGAATATTTTCCGAGAAACCGCTGCATAGTCACTTCCTCCGTAGATGAGGCTTCCGCCGCTCGAATCTTGGTCCACCGCGCGGCTGGAGCCGCCTGAGGGCGTTGGCGTTCAGCTGCCAGATCCGAGCGTAAGCGACGAGATTGCGGACCTGCAACGGCGCCTTGGGCCGCGACTCCCGCGCAAATCGGATCCGGATCGATCGCGCCCTACGGCGGGTTCGGTTGCGGCGCCGGGTTCGGCCACCGCAGTGCTTCGATCCAGAATCGACCCCACGATCAACGCTCGCGGGCCCACGCCTCGTAGACCGCCCGACCTCGCGCAAGGTCGTCCACCACGAGGATCAGTTGGTGGTCATGGTCGCTGTACAGGACTTCGATATTGACGCCGGCCTCGGCCATCCGGCGCGTGAGCAGGCCGAGTTGACCGGGGACGGCTTGCCTCAATCGCTGCAGGAGCACCTCCCGTTCCTCGAGGACGCGGATGCCAGCCGCTTCGAGCGCCTTGCGTGCGGCGGTTGCGTCCTCGAAGAGGAAATGGGCGACACCGGTGCCGTCGACGACCCACGCCCCTCCACCCTCGATGCTCACCCCGGCGCGGCCCAGCGCCTCGCCCATCTCGGCCAGCGCGCCAGGTCGGTTTTCCAGGGCGATTGCTAAGTCCTTCATTTTATCGTCTCATGGTGTGGTTACTGGTGTGTTAGCCGGGTATGCCGACCGGTTCGCACCGGACGTCGGTCTTTACCGAGTGGGCGATGTAGCACTGTTCGTGCGCCTCGTCGTGCAGGGCAACCACTTCGTCCGCCGTGGGCTGCCTTTCGCCGCCGAACTCGACCGCGGGGCGGAGCGTCACGCGCGTCATCGCCAGCTTGCCTGACGCGTCCTTGGCCATCACCCCAACCGCTTCGTCGCGGTAGCTTTCAACCAAGAACCCCCGCTTGGCGGCGATGGACAGGAACCACAGCATGTGGCAACTGGAAAGACTGACGACAAAGGCTTCCTCTGGATCGACCGCTGCCGCGACGGACAGCGGGAGTGGGACGGCGTGTGGGGAGGACGACGCCGGCACCTCGACGCCACCGTCGAAAAGCCAGCGGTGGCTGCGGCTGTAGCGATTGTCAGTGAAGGCTGCGCCGTCGCGGCTCCACACGACTACCGACTTGTACTCGGGCATATGCAGTCGCCTTTCCTACGCCGAACGCTTCGGCGGTGAGCGCCGCGGCCGCTCCACCGCCCTGTTGGACAGAGGCCCCGTTACGCGGCGCGCAGGGAGACGAGATCTGCTCGCTTGAGCACCGGTCGAGCAAGATCTCTAGGGAGCCGATTCAGTCTCGCGACCGAGATGCGCTCGGGGGCGGTGGCCGGTGGCTCGGTCAAGCATATGCCGAAGCTACGCCTCCGTAAACCGGCGGTCCTCCATCCAATTTCGAGCACTGGGACGGTCACCGATTCAGACCCCGAGGATCCGCCACAACGCGAACGCGTACACCAGGTCGAACACGACGATCTCCACGCCGTGCACGATGCGAAGGTACGTCGGCCAACCGGCGGCTCCAAGGAGGGGAATCACGCCGGACGTCACCGCGAGAGCAAACGCGAACCTGGCCCACCAGTCGAAACCATGCGCCGACAAGGACGCGATGAGCGGTGCCAGCGCCACGACGGCCAAGAGTCCGCGTCCGAGTTGAAGCAAGACGACCAATCGTCCGGACGGGATCCGCAGGCGCAGTCCCAACTTCGGATCAGCGTAGAACGGGCGGACGAACCGCCACGCCACGGATCCGATGACGCAGTAGGCCACCATGAACGCGACGGCCGCACCGAGAAGACGAACCACCAGACCGGTCCATCCGAACGTGTCAATCCACTGTTCGAGGTTCACGGACAAGGAACCAGGCGATGGCGCCTTGATCAAGCACCCGGCGACCGATGCCGCAACTGCCGACGCGGCCATCGCACCGATGACGTCGCGCACCCGAACAGGGCTTGGTCCGTCCGTGAACGCCCTCGCTTCGATCATGCTCAGCAGGAAGCCAAGGACGAACAACAGCAACCACAATGAAAGGATGAGCCAGTGAGTCGAGAGATGAAGCGACGCAATGAGCGGACGGCCCGCCAGTGCGAAAAGACATCCCGACAGGAATGAAGCAAGCCATCCCGGCCCGCTACTTCGTCTCCCCTCGCCTTGCCGCGACCCCTGCAACCGACGAAGGACGGGCAGCGACGTGACCGTCGAGTAGACAACTCCCATCGCGACAACCGCGCCGCCCGATGCCAGCCACGCCATCATGCGTCGATCATCGCGTTGTTCGCCTCACTGCCTGCGCTTCAGCTGCGAGGGTGCTGCGCCGCAGCCGCCGCGTAGGCCCCACATTCGAGGATAAGGCGCGGCCAAGCATAAGGCGCGGTGGCTGCCGCAGATAGCGCGCCCTTGTCAGCTCCAAGCGCTTGTCACGCGGTCCCGGCGAACGGGCGCCCAGGCAGCCACCGGCGAACGGAACGACAGTAGCGCTCGTAGGATTCCCCAAACCGACGGCGCAACGCCGGCTCCTCGTAGAGAGCCACGAACAGCTGGACGATGACCGACCAGCCGGCCATGTACTCGAGCACCCGGACGGATTCGAACAGCAATGCCTCCCCCAGGAGCAGGATGAAGACGCCCACGTACATCGGGTTGCGGACGTACCGATAGAGTCCGCTCACGACCAGCTCCTTGGGCGGATCGATCGGCGCGAGGGTACCGCGGCCGACGTGAGCGAACTCCCAGATGCAACGCAAGAGAATGGAGGCCCCCAGCGCAATTGGCAGCAGCGCACCAAACTGCGCCGGTCCCCAGTGGTCCAGGGGCGAGCCCCGCCCGCGCGACACGATGAGATAGGGGATCACACCCGCGACGGTGCCGGGGACGACGATTGCAAAGAACAGACTCCGGAGCAGGAGCATGGAGCCCTCCTCGGGACCACCACCATCGCAAGGCTCACCGGAAGGGCTGGCGCTCCTCGCTCGGTTTGTACGGCCGCAACGCAAACGCCGACCAGGTCTCGTTCACGGAAATCAGCGTGATCCACTTGAGGGCCACGTGCTCGAGGCCCTCCCAGCCCTTGTCGCGGGTCAAGTCGGTTTGGATCCTGGACGTTCCTTTGGGGAACGAGATCCACACGATACCATCCGGATTCACCGCTCGCGTGAGACGCGGGATCACTTTCTCCAGTTCCGCTTTGTCTCTCACGAACACCTGCACCCAGTCGAACTTGCCGGTCAGCCGGTCGGCCATTTGCGTGCCGCTGGGCAGAGGACGGAGCTCCTTCAGGTAGTTCTGCGGCGCAGTGACGAGCGCGGCCCGATGACCGGGCTTGAGCTTCATCTTCTTCGCGAGTGCGCTCTCGGCCATATCCCGTTCTCCGCTGAGCTGGTCCTGTTCTCCGCTGACCCGAGCCTGTTCTCCTCTGAACTGCGCTCCCGATTGCTCACGGCGCTCGCAGCGCGGCGGCGTGCCGGCGTGCGGGGCTCGCGCGACTCGCAAGGCCAGCGCGCCCGGCGTCAGTTTACCCGTTGGGCGCCTTGGTTGGGCGGCACGCCCGATGGGACGCCGAGCTCCAAGACGAGATGGAGCTCGTCCACGAAGCACCCCTCCCAGTGCAGCGCGCGAGGCTCGTGTCCCCACGCTCGAAACCCTGCAGCCTCGTACATTCGCCGCGCGGTGTCGGCGGCGTCGGTGACGCTGAGCTGCAGCTGCTCGACGCCGGGCCATGCGCGCGCCTGCGCGATGGCTGCCGCGAGCAATGCCCGTCCGGCGCCCTTCCCCCGCGCGCGCGGAGCGACGTACATCCCCCAGATGTGCGCCTTGTGCCGTCGCTTCAACCTGGATTCTCGTCTCACCCCGACCATCCCGGCGAGGACGCCGCCTTCGAACTGGCCGAAGACCGCCTGCTCCTGAGGGTCGGCCAGAAACGCCCGAACCCGCTCGAGCGAGAGGCTGTAATCGTCCTCGGTGGATGCCCCGAAGGCGAGCGGGTTGTTCTCCAATGCCTCGCGGCGAAGCGCGACAAGCAAAGCCGCGTCCGCTGCTCCAATCCGCCGGATGTCCAGGTCCATGCCCATTCGCAAGTCCGATCCGGTTGTCCAACGCCTTGGCGAGCAGCGGTGGCGTGAAGCGCCGTCCGGTGCGTCGCCTTGTTCGGCGGGCGTTCCCCGCACTTTGGGAGAAGCCTACAACGCGATCAGGCCAGCGAGAGCAGCGTCCTTCTGGTCTTTCCCCCAAGGAGGGCCGACAAACTTCCCGAGCATCGCAATCTTCTTCGTTAGGCCGCTCGCTGGGGTCCCGAGCGCCTTCTCGGCGTGCTCCGTCAGCAGCATCTCTGGGATCGCGACCAGCCTCAAGCCGCACGCCTTGGTGGCACCGACCAGCGCATCCCGGAACAGAGCGCCCTCGGCCTTGTGCATGCGGAAGTGAACGGCGAGAATCTCCTCGATGCTCCACTCGGGCATGGGATTGCCCACAAGTATCGCACACGCTGTAACTTCGTTGTTCCGCGCTCGCTCGCGCTCTACGGCCGCTCGCATCTCTCGCACCGCGATCCTGTGCGCCGCTTCGATACCGCGCTCAACGATATCTCGTGCCGCATTCGGCCTCAAGCCCTCCGCGGCGTGGTACGGCTGCTTTGCCCATTCGTCCTGAACAAGCTCGATGCGGCAGCGTTCGACGACTACGAAGTCGCCATCACGTTTGCCGACCACCACCAGGGCTGCCCAGCCTGAATGAGCTTTCATCCCGAAGGCAACCTTCATTGCTCGAACCTTACGCTCTCTCCCGCTCCGTGGACCAGGTGATTGCGCGTGCCGCCCGACAGGCGGCGCGCCGACGACCCGTGCGCTCCAACGCCTGGTCAGCCTGCCTTTGGCCCATGAACTTCGGCCAGATACATCATTCGCGACACGGCTCCCCTGCGCGACAACTCGACAACGGTCTTGAGATAGTCCTGCTCTTTCTCGAAGTCCGCAGCACCGGAAACTTGCTCGAGCTCTGCTCGATGCGCCTGCATGGCCGCCAGCCTGCCGCTGGCGTTCTTGACCACGCTCATCGTCCGATTCTCAGTCTCGATCAGCCGAAACCCCGCGGATTCGAGCAGCCCTTCGTTCCAGCCTGCCGCCGCGAACTGGGTGTAGCCGTGGACGCTGCGTTTGCGCACCTCTTCGTTCGAGACAGAGCCGGTGAACACCCCGGCATCGGTGAACAGAAACCGCCCACCGGGCGGTAGCAGTTTCGCAACCTCCAGGAACAGCTTTAAGCGGTCGCGAAGATGGAGCACTACGTCCAGCGACATTGCTGCATCGAACGACCGAGACTTGAACGGAAGCGGCTCGTTGAGGTCGGCCTCTTGAACCGAGAGCAAGGCATCGACGCCAAGCGAGGCGGCGCGCGCTCGCCCGACCTGGAGAGCCGATGGGCTGAGTTCCACTCCGGTACCCTGACACCCAACGGTGGCCAAAATGTACGTCAGCGGCCCGCAGGGCCCGCAGCCAAGATCGAGAAACCGACTCGAAGATGACAGCTTGAGGCGGTGGATGTCCGCGCGCAGCTCCTCGGCCCTCACCCAGGAGTGTTGTCCAATGTCCTCGCCGTAGGCTTCGCGCCGAAGCTGACGCATCAAGGGCGAGTCGAACCCCCGATAGAAGGATTCGTAACCGTCCGCTAGCGACTCTCTGGAAGTGTCCATAAAGTGCTCCAGCGGTCGAACAGGTGGCGCGTCAGCGGCGAGCCGAGCGGGCAGCGCGAGCGGCCGAGCGAAGCGAGGCGGCGAGGTCGCAGCACACGCATGTTAGGCCACAGCGCGCATCCTAGGCCACCGCGCGCATGTTAGGGCACAGAATGCAGGGCGCCACCCTGCCCGCAACGAAAAACATCGCGAAGCTCGCGATCGCCGTTCATTCGGGGGTTCAGCCGGGCCAAGCTAGGCGGCTCCAAGTCCTTTAAACCAAGCGAGCGCGAGGACGACATCGGGGTGCTCGCTCCAGGCGCGCACCTCTTGGGCGCTGTTCCTGAGCTCAGTATGGCCCCTCGACTCGAGATAACCGGCGAGCCACTCCGCGAAGAAAGCCGGATCGTCGTAGATCTCATACGATGCCGAAATCGAGATCCTGGAGAATCCTGATTCCCGTAGGAGCCGCGTGAAGGCTCTTCCTACATGCGGGTTGCCTCCGTTCGCTATCTGCATTTCTTCGAACGAATGAATCGCTTGGTCAAGGAGTGGGCTTGGGGGGTAGATCAATCGGCCGGCCCACTCGGGACTTCTTATACCCACCACACCCGAGGGTTTCAAGACACGCTTCATCTCCAGGAGCGCCTTGGCGGGTTCCCGCAGGTGTTCGACCAGGGCATGGGCGAAAACGGCATCGAACTGTCCATCAGAAAACGGGAGGGCGTATGTACTCGCCACTCCAAGACCTGCATTGATGTGTTGCTGTTTCGCAAGATGCGCAGCGGAACGGGCTTGGGTGGCTTCAAGGTCGATTCGAACTACCTGTCCCGGCGAGACCAGCTTCGCCAAGTCCATGGTGATGGTTCCGGGACCACAGCCACAGTCCAGCAAGCGCATCCCGCGATGCAAGACAGGTGTGAAGAACGCCGCGTGCTTAGCAGCGGTGCGCTTGCGCATCAGTCGAAGAGTAGGCTCGGAATAGCCCGGCGTGTAGGCTTCGCGCGAGCTTGCCATGCTAACCCAGCCGGATCTTCCAGTTTGAGTTCACGGGTCCGCGCGGTGCGGGCTACGGCCGGCGCATCCTCTCCTCGGCGAAGAGTGCGCGCTTGCCATCCTTGTCTTGGCTCTCCATCCGGAAGGTCCACCCGTTGGCCTTCGCGTCCTAGGTGAACGTGTTGAAGAACGGGCCGTCCGGGTGGTGGAACTCGAACTCGATCGTATCCCCCGACCGCTTGCCATACCCGTCCGCCGAGATCCTGCCACCATAGGTGTCGCACCAGGGGGCGACGTACTGCTGGTCGGCGTGGCTATATCCGATCAGGATCAGCGCCTCGTACGCCGGCGGGACGGCCACGTCCTTCATATGCAGTTGCAGGAACTGGTGATTGAGCACCCACTCGGCCTTGACCGTATTCTCGACCTGCGTGCCGCGGATCTTGCGGGTCAGCTTCCAGTCCCCGGCCAAGCGGTCGATGAACTCATCCTGGAAGATCCGCTTCGGGCCATCGGGTGCCTCCTGCGCGCGGGCGTACCGCGGAGAGAGCGGCGCGCAGGCCGCAAGCAACAAAACGCCGAGCAGATGCCATCGCCCACCCAACGTTCGCAGAAAACGCGCGACTAGACGCTCACCGGCCGTGCCCTGGGCGGCCCCTGGCAGACCGGGACCGCCGGCTCCACGCAGATGCAAACCGGTTCTACCTCGGCACTGGCCACAGCCGCTTGATCGCACTCCAAGTAACGGATTCGCCTGCAATCGGCACCTCCTCGACGGCCTCGACGTTATCGATGATCGGGCCGAAACCTGAGTCGCCCATTTGGAAGGTGAGACTCGTGAAGACGAGAGTGGTCGAGCTGCCAGTCGCCGTGAAGTGCAACGTTTGCGGGATGTAAGTGAGCGTAAGCGGAATGACGGGAGGTACTACAGCGCCGATGTCGTACGTAAAGACCTGCGACTCTGCGCCCGCAGTGACCTCCACTTGCTTGAGGAGCGGCAGTCCGGCGCTATTGCCCGACAGATCGAAGGTGACGCGATAGTGTTGTCCCGGCGTCGTCACAAACGTTTGCGCGATGGCACCGTTTACGGGGAGACCTGCACTTCCATCCAGATCGACACTGCGGACGCCGTCCGAGATGGTCCAGGTTCCTGGACCCGCGTAATCGATGTGGAATCCGCCGACTGTCCAGCCGACGATTGCAGTAGCGCCCGCAGGCAGATCAATAAAGGGGGCGGTTCCCAGAGATGGCCCGTCCTCGAAGCTTCCATTGAGAAGCAGGTTCGCGCGCGGGTGTCCTACAGCGCCCCCCAGAAGGCCGAGGGACAACAGCAGACCGATGGTGGCCTTCAGCGTCGTGCTCCAACAGGTCCTTCGCTGGGATGAAACCATCGTTCTCTCCTCGGGTTGTCCGGTTGCGCAAGCCGGTATCCGACGGCTGATACACTGCCTAAGTGAGACCTCCGTCGCCACGCCTGACACCCAACGAAGGCAGGATCCCAAGCGGCACCATGCTCGTAGCGCGATCGGGGCCCACGTACGGCGAGGCGGCTCCCCACAGAGGTGCCATCGATGGGGACCGGGGGCGTTGGTGGCGAGCGGCGCGTTGCTGGGTGTCAACCGCGCCGGGGCTTCCGGTTCGGTGCGCGCGGGCTCTGCGCGTCGCCCGTAAGGAAAGAGCTCGCAACCACGACGATGGATGCTCAGGGGGATTGACGCGCGAAGCGTAGCCGTTGGTCATTGGACAGTGCAAGAGCTCTGGGTGATGGCCAAGCATTCATTGGGGGGAGCTGCGACTTGACACAGTCTAGCTACAACTAAATCTTAGGCGACTACGGCTTCATCTGATGGGCCACGGTTGGCTGCAGCGCTGGGTCAGGCGCCGCCCTCGACTTGCGGAACAGGATTCCCAGCAGGGCACAGACCGCTGGAAACCCGCCGGCGTGGCCCAGGATCCCGAGGTATTGGAGCCGAAGGTCCCCGAGCGCTGGGCCCAGGAGGCCCGCCACGCAGAGTCCCCCGCTGAGCCGCATCCCGACACGGACCACGTCGTGCAACCGGTCGCCCCGGAACGCCGGAGCCGCGAACAGCAAGGCCAGTCCCAGAAAAAGATCCCAGACCAGCAGATCCAGCGCGAACACCGGCGAGGGCCAGGGGTAGAACTGGACCGGCGCGAGTCCGGGAGCTCCCTGAGCCGCCAGGCGGCGCACAGCGGTCAGCTGCATGAAGTGGATGCTGCACGTCAGTCCGGCGGCAACCGTCGTGAGCGCGAGCGCCACGCGCGTGAACGCCCGCTGGCCGCGCGGCACGTAGGCGTGCACGCTTACCATCAGGACGATCATCACCGGAGCCAACAGGACGAGGAGTGTCTCGAGAATCGCCAGGTAGGGGTCCGTCGGTGCCAACCGTTCCGGCAAACGGGAGCTGCCCGCCATGAGTCAGACGGCGCCCGTGGCGATGTACGCGACGGCGATGAGCACCGCGCTCAGGGCCGACCCGACCCCGGCCCGCCGGTCCGCGGGCGTCCACGACCCCACACGCTCACCTCCTGGGCGCGGTCAGCGGAGGGAACCGCCTCAGCCCTGACGAGTGTAGGCTGCGCTGGCAAGCGGTGAATCCGGTATTTGGCGGACCGAATCAGCGGTACACGTCTCGCCGGTGACCGATCTTGATGACCGTGACGGTGCCATCGTGATCGACGATCTCGTAGAGGATTCGGTAGTTGCCTTGGCGCACCCTATAGAGTTCGTGGCCGCTCAGTTTCTGGGAGTCGGGTGGTCTCGGCTGATCCGCGAGTTCCCGCATGCGGGTGACCCCGCGTCGACGGTCCTTTCGAGGAAGGGCCTCGAGTTCCTGGACGGCCGATGGCTTGATCAGCAGCCTATAGCTTGCCACGACGTCGCAGGTCCTTCAGGACTTTCTCGAAGTCGAGGCTTGGCTCCTTGGCACGTGTCCGATATGCGGTCAGGTCTTCGTCGTCCTCAGCCAGGGTCTGGCGGACTGCGTCGTTCACGAGATCCGAAATGCTCTTGTCCGTCTCCGCGGCCTTCACCCGGAGAGCGCGATGGAGATCTGGATCCAGGTAGATGGTGGCTCGCCTTGCAGTGCCCATGCGGAAATGGTAGCGTCATAGCGCTAAAACGTCAAGGCTGCGATCGAGGGCCGTGCCCCGGCCCCCTTGACGGGCGGCAGAACTAGCTTTACTATACAAAGTACTTTCCACCCCGACCGCCCTCATTCACTGCTGCGGAGGTCCTATGGTCAGAAACGTGAGCGTGGCAGGTGTGGGTTTTGTCCTGCTTCTTCCCGCGCTCGTTCTCGTATCGTCCGGTTTGCTTGGCTTCGAACGGCCGGACGCCCTGGTAAATCCGGCGCTCGTGATGGGCGGTCTTCTCGCGGCCTTCGCATTGAATGCGCTTCCGGTTTTGCGGGTCCGCTTCGGTCACGAGGAAGGCACCCTGGTCGGCACCGTGTCTCTCCGGCTGCGCGGTGCTGTCCTGAATCTCATGGCTCTGAGCGCCAGCTGCCTTCTACTAGCCACGATCACGGTGTACGTCTTCGTCGAGAACTTCCAGCCGCGTTGACGCAGCTATCAACGGCGGGAGCAGCCTGACGCTCGGCATCAGCGGCGGCGCGAGGCGTCGGCCGCTGCATGCTGTTGTCAGGCCGTCGAGTCCCGCCCACCTACGCGGGTCCTCAAAAGGACACCTCGGCGCGGAGTCCAAGACCGGCCGCACCAATCGACGGAGTGATGCCAATGGCCATTCCACCCTGACGTACCTGGTCGTTGTGAACACGGGCGGAGTGTGGGGCGCTTATGATGTCCCAAGCCAAGACCGCTCCCCCGAGAGCGAGGCTGACACTACCTAGCACCTCAAGCTTGTGCTCCCGGCTCTCACCCAAAGTTTCCAAGAGGGCGGCCCCGATCCCAGCCGAGGCCAGTGCTCGAATCCCGACGCCAACAAGAGCGCGGCCAGGGCGGGCCGCATAGAAGTGACCCAACGATGGACCAATGACCAAGGCTCCAACGAACACGATCCCTGGCACTTTCGAATCACTTGATCCCTCCCATACCTCGAGGCCGCCCGCTACTGCGGGCACAACCGTGCCGAGGAGCGACCACAAGAGCGCTGTCGTGCCCGACTTGATGCCAGGAATTCGTTCCTCCGCACACCCAGAGGAGACGACGGTGCTATCCCCTCGCGAGGGGGATCCGGCTGTCTCCTGTGCTCCAGCCGGCCCAGACAGAAGAACGCACAGGGTGAGCCCGAAGAGGACGATCCCTGCTGAGTTGGCCATGCGAACCTCGATTTGTGAGCTCATGCTCCTGAGACCGCGCCCTGCCACACATCGATCTGCGAAAGCCGCCTGACAAGCGCTTGAAGCTGACGGCGCGCGTAGAGTAGGGAACAATTCTTTCTTCAGCGCGCCGCAGCTTACGCGCGATCTGATCGCTTGTCGTCCCGTGCCACCCGCGTCGCCCGTGTTGCCCGTGTTGCCCGTGTCGCCCCTCCACTGACCGACCGCTCCGCCGCATTCTGTCCCACGACGATCGCGTGGTGAGTCAGTTCGAGCCCGGATTTCTTCCCTGGGCAGGGAGGCACGCAGCGATGCTGCCGGCGTGACTCTGCCAATATGAGCATTTCGATGGTCAGAATCGCATAGGGGTCGCAGCAACTGACCCGCACCGCGACGATCGGGGACATTTGTCTTACGGTCGTTTGTCTGCTATACTCTAGCCTGGGCGCCCTCTCCGGCACCGTGGGGTCAGCCCCCCGGAGGCCTTCATGTCGCCACCCACCCACCTCCCCTACACCCCCCTCTGGTGCAAGTCGAACTACTCCTTTCTCGAGGGAGCCGCGCACCCCGAGGAGCTGGTCGAGGAAGCCCGCCGCCTCAACCTCCGCACGCTCGCCCTCACCGACCGCGATGGCGTCTACGGCACGGTGCGCGCCCACGTCGCCGCGCAGGCCGTCGACCTCCACCTGATCCTGGGCAGCGAGGTCACGATCGATGACGGCTCGACGATCCTGCTCCTGGTGCAGAACCGCGCCGGCTGGGCCAACCTCTGTCGCCTGATCACCGCCGGCCGCCTGCGCAGCGAGAAGGGCGTGAGCAGCGTCACCTGGCGCGAGGTCTGCGAGCAAGCCGCGGGCCTGATCGCGCTGTGGGGAGGCCGCAACAGCCTGCTCGTGCGCGACCCTGATCCGCTGTTCATCGCCCGCGACCTGCGCGACGCATTCGGGGGCGGAGGCGGTGGGGGCAGCGCGGGCTGGGGGGCGGGTGCGGGCGGGAGCGGCGCGAGCGGGGTCAGCCCGGGCGGCGGCGCGGGTATGGGCGGCGCCAGCGCCAGCGGCCCGATCCGCCTTGCCGACCGCGATGGCCCCCGCCTCTACGCGCTGGTCGCCCGCCACCGCCAGGCCGACGAGCCCGGCGCCGAGCGCCGCCTGCGCGAGCGCGCCGCGCGTTACGGATTGCTCACGGTGGCGGCGAGCGAAGTCCTCTACCACACGCCGGGCCGCCGCGACCTGCAGGATGTGCTGACCTGCCTGCGTCACGGGATCACGCTGCCGACGGCCGGCCACATCACCAACTCCAACGCCGAGCACGCGCTGCGCTCGGCCGCCAGCTTCGGGCTGTTGTTCGGCGACGATCCCGACTCCATCCGCCGCACCAATGACATCGCCGCCCGCTGCGCGTTCTCGCTCGCCGAGATCCGCTACCGCTATCCCGCCGAGCGCTTGCCCGACGGGCGCAGCAGCTCGCAGCACCTGCGCGCGCTCACCTTCGAGGGCGCGCGCGAGCGCTACCCGCACGCGCACCGCCCCGGCACGCGCCGCTTGGGCGAGCGCGCCCAGGACGAGCATGGCTTGGAAGAACGTTGCCTGGACGAGCGCTGCCCCGCAGGCATCCCCCAGGACGTCGTCGCGCAACTCGACAAGGAGCTCGCCCTCATCCACGAGCTCGAGTACGACGGCTACTTCCTCACCATGTGGGAGATCGTACAGTTCTGCCGGCGCAACGGGATCCTCTGCCAGGGGCGTGGCTCGGCGGCCAACTCCGCGGTCTGCTACTGCCTGGGCATCACCGCCATCGACCCTGTGCGCATGGGACTCTTGTTCGAGCGGTTCATCTCGCGCGAGCGCGCCGAGCCGCCGGACATCGACCTCGACATCCAGCACGAGCGCCGTGAGGAGGTCATCCAGCACGTCTACCAGAAGTACGGCCGTCGCCACGCCGCGATGGTCGCCAACTTCATCCGCTACCGCGCGCGGTCGGCGGTGCGCGAGGTGGGCAAGGTGCTAGGCCTGCCCGAAGTCGAGCTGGATCGCCTCGCGAACCTGCTGTCCTACGACGAGCCGGTCACGACCGAGCTGCTGCATACCGCGGGCTTCGATGTGGAGAGCCCCATCCACCAGCACCTGCTGCGCCTGACCGCAGAGATCCAGGACTTCCCGCGGCACCTGTCCATCCATCCCGGCGGCTTTTTGCTGGGCCACGAGCCGGTCTGCGATCTGGTCCCCATCGAGAACGCCACCATGGAGGACCGCACGGTGATCCAGTGGGACAAGGACGACCTGGAGAATCTCGAGCTGTTCAAGGTCGACCTGCTGGGGCTGGGGATCCTGACCGCGGTGGACAAGTCGCTGCGGATGCTGAACGAGCACCGGCGCGGGCAGGAGGGCGCCGGTAGCACAGACCCCGCGGGCCGCACCGACGCCGCGGGCCGCACCGACGCCGCGAGCGCCGCGCCGGCCCCCGAGCTGACCATGGCCACCATCCCGGCCGAGGACCCGGCGACCTTCGAGATGATTCGCCGCGCCGACACCATCGGCGTCTTCCAGATCGAGAGCCGCGCGCAGATGAACATGCTGCCGCGCTTGCAGCCACGCAGCTACTACGACCTGGTGATCGAGATCAGCATCGTACGCCCCGGGCCCATCACCGGCGGCATGGTGCATCCCTACCTGCGTCGCCGTCGTGGCGAGGAGCCCGTGACCTATCCACACCCGCTGCTGGAGCCGATCCTGCGCAAGACGCTCGGCGTACCGCTGTTCCAGGAGCAGGTGATGCAGCTCGCCGTGGCCGTGGCCGATTACACGCCCGGCGAGGCCGATCAGCTGCGCCGCGATATGGCCGCCTGGCGCCACAGTGGCAAGCTCGAGCGCCACCGCGACCGGCTCATCACGCGCATGGCTGCCAAGGGCATCGCTCCCGAGTTCGCGGAGCGTGTCTACGATCAGATCCGCGGCTTCGGCGAGTACGGTTTCCCTGAGAGCCATGCCGCGAGCTTCGCGCTGATCGCGTATGCCACGGCGTGGCTGAAGCGCCATCACCCGGCGACCTTCGGGTGCGCGTTGTTGAACTCCCAGCCCATGGGCTTCTACGCGCCGGCCACCATCATCGACGACCTCAAGCGTCACGCGATCGAGGTGCGGCCGATCGACGTGCAGCGCAGCGGATGGGATTGCTCGCTGGAGCCATGCGCGCCGACTGCGAACGGCCGGATCGGCGGGCTCCACGCGCCCACCGCCCCCTCCGGCTCGCCCGCGCCCGACAACCCCGAGCCGTTCGCCGTGCGCATGGGGCTGCGCTACGTCAAGGGCATGCGCGAGGAGGCCGGCCGCCGCATCGAGCAGGAGCGGGGCAGGGGGCCGTTCGCTGCGGCCGACGGGCTCGCGGCCCGCGCCGGCCTGGACCGGGGCGTTCTGGAGCGCCTGGCGCAGTGCGGCGCGCTGGAGTCACTCAAAGCTGAACGCCGCGACGCGCTGTGGGAGGTGCACGCGGTGCGCCGTGAGTCGGAGCCGGTGCTGGCGCTACGCGCGGAGGGGCCGCCAGCCGATGCGGGGGCGCCAGTCCATGGGGAGGCGCCGGCCGAGGACAGCACCGCTGCGGCCGCAGCGGCGGCGCCTGCGCCCGATCTCCCCCCGGTCGCCGCTGCGCCTGCGCCAACTCCGCCCGCCGCCTCCGCGCAACTGCCAGCGCCCGCGCCGGCTTCGCTCGACGCCACTTCTTGCGGTTCTCTCTTCGAGCCGCTCACATCCTTCGAGGAGATCGAGTGGGACTACCGCGCCAGTGCCCACAGCACGCGCGGACATCCGCTGCAGGCGCTGCGCGGCGAACTCGCACGCCAGGGCCTGCCCGACGCGCGCACCGTCGTTGGCCTGCCCGACGGCCGCGGTATCCGCTACGCCGGACTGGTCATCAACCGCCAGCGCCCCAAGACCGCCGGCGGGGTGGTGTTCATGACGCTGGAGGACGAGACCGGCTTTGTGAACCTGGTGCTGTGGCGCGACGTGTTCGCCCGCTACGCGCTGCTGGCCAAGACCACCTCGCTGCTGGGCGTCACCGGCAAGGTGCAGGCGGAGTCGGGGGTGGTCCACGTGATCGTCGAGGCGCTGTGGGAGCCGCGCCTGAACCTGCACCCCGAGCCGCGCAAGAGCAGGGATTTCCGCTGAGGGGGGTGGGCTGAGGGGCCGACCGGACGGGGACGGTGGGCTTGCTGGCGAAGGGCCGCTACCACACGATGGGCCGCACCCCCTTGTCGGAGGTGATGTGCGAGGAGTAAGCTCGTGCCTGCTCCAAGTAGGCTCCGAGAAGGGTCACTGGTGGGTGCAATGCCCACCCTAGCTACAACCGTGACTGGCGCCGCAGTCTGGCGGCTGCCGCATCGCTTGAGTGCGCGCGCGGCCTCAAGCCCGGTTGCGCCGTTGCGCGTGCGGGAGCCGGGTGGGCCCCGCCAGGACCCCCGTCATCCGGCGCCGCCCGACCCGATCGCTCCGGCCGCCGGCACCCGCCCGCGCCTGCTCGACAGCGTCCGTCGGGCAACCCGCGCTCGCCACTATAGCCGCCGCACCGAGAAGGCCTACGTCTTCTGGACCCGGCGGTTCGTGCTGTTCCACGGCAAGCGCCACCCGTCGCAGATGGGTGCCGCCGAGGTGACAGCCTTCTTGTCGCACCTGGCCACCGACGGGAAGGTGAGCGCCTCGACGCAGAACCAGGCGCTGAGCGCTCTGTTGTTCCTGTACCGGCAGGTGCTTGAGGTCGAGCTGCCATGGCTGGACGGGCTGGTGCGCGCAAAGCGGCCGGTGCGGTTGCCGGTCGTGCTGAATCGGCACGAGGTGCACGCCCTACTCGGCCGCATGGACGGAACACCCGGGCTGATGGCGTCCCTACTGTACGGGGCCGGCCTGCGGCTGCTGGAGTGTTGCCGCCTGCGCGTCAAGGACGTCGACCCGACGCGTCTGGAGATCATCGTGAGGGATGGGAAGGGCAGCAAGGATCGCATCACGATGCTGCCCGCGGGGTTGAAGACGCCGCTCGCCTCGCACCTGAATCACGTGCGGGAGCAGCACGACCGCGATCGCGCCGCAGGGCGAGGAAGCGTGGAGCTCCCCCTCGCCCTGGCCAAGAAATACCCGAGCGCAGCATGGGAATGGGGTTGGCAGTGGGTGTTTCCAGCGACGCGTTTCTACCTGGATCGGGACTCCGGCCAGCGCCGCCGCCACCACTTGCACGAGTCGGTGCTCCAGCGCGCCGTCAAGGAGGCCGCACGCAAGGCGCGACTGGCGAAGCCGGCGAGCTGCCACACGCTGCGCCACTCGTTCGCCACCCACCTGCTGGAAAGCGGCTACGATATCCGGACGATCCAGGAGCTGCTGGGGCACCGTGACGTGGCCACGACCATGATCTACACCCACGTCCTGAACCGGGGAGGCCGGGGTGTCCGCAGCCCGCTGGATGAAGGTGGCGGGCTGTGAGCGGTGCGCCGGGAGGGACTGCGGCCTGGCGTTCCAGCGGCACGTGGGGAGAGATATTCCGCGGCGGATACACCGCGGCGCAGTGCGGGATATCCGGCGAAGGGCTCTACCGCTGGGCCGGTCGAAGGCCGGGTGGCGATGGAAGATGCGACCTACCAGGCTTTGGCGGGGCGCCGGGATATACGGCCGGGCTGCGCGCGTTCAGGCGAAATAGATTCGCTGTCTACTACTTGTTAGCCAGACAGCACGGGAAGGAAGCGCGAAATGCGTGAAGACCATGCTTCGACGGCTCCCGGCGGAGCAGCGTTTTTGTCCTGCAATCTCGCTGCGCTGGACGAGACGCAGCGGAAGCGGCGGGCACTCCTGGACGAGT
>JBGPIA010000033.1:0-17612 GCA_041484665.1 Candidatus Krumholzibacteriia bacterium | reverse complement strand
GCGAGGGCCCAGGGAGCTAACAGATCCTGGGCCCTCACCGTTTCCGGCGACCATCCCAGGTCGCTCTATACCACGGGCGCACAAAGAGCAGAAGGTCGAGCAGACGGTCAGAAATACGCGGATCTCAGTGGCCGTCTACACCCGCGCCCCGACGCGCTTTCCAAGCATCACCCTGCTCGTCGACGAACACCAACAAGTCGGTGGCCATGGGCGCGGCCCCAAGCTGCCGTAGCATGGTCGTTACCTGCCCGCGGTGGTAAGTAGAGTGATTGGCCAAGTGCTGAAGCGCTTGGCCGAGCGGATATGTCCAGGTCTTGCCTGGAGGGTTTTCATAGCTGAGCGGAGCCGCCAGAGCGCGGCCACTGAGTTGAGCCACGAAGGCGGCCTGCGCCCGCTCGATCTCGCTCCAGCGCGCGCGCAAGGCTGCGAGGCTCTCGCACGTGCTCGGATCTGGCCCGGGTCCAGGGGTGGGCGCACCCCAGCGGCCGATCCACCTCCACTCCCCCCACATGATATGCAGCAAGGTGCCGAAAACGGAGCTGTGGCTGCTGCCCAGGTTCCGGTGAAGCTGCTCGACGCTCAGATCGCCCGCAGCCGCCAGGAGCTTGGCGTTGGCCCATCGATCGTACGCGTAGAGAAACTCGATGTCCTGAATGTCCATGAGCCCTCCGATCTCGGTTCAGCGTGCGTCCGCTCTCACCACCACTTCCTGAACCAGCCGTGCATGTCGCACTTGCTGGTCGGCTCGGTGCCCTCGAGGAAGGCCATCCGGCGCTGGTCGGGACACCCCCACCGTGCGCGGCCCCCGCTGATCGGGTCGACGTCCTCCCAAGCGATCCCCGACGGCTCCGGAAATGCCTCGGAGGTCTCGGCTCCCGCGCGCCGCATGAAGTCGACCCAGATGGGCAGCGCCGCAGCAGCGCCCGTCAGCCCGAGCGAGCTGCCGTCGTCGAACCCGATCCAGACCAGCGCGAGCACGTCAGGCGTATAGCCGCAGAACCAGGCGTCGCGATAGTCGTCGGTGGTGCCGGTCTTGCCAGCTGCAGTGCCGCGGAATCCCAGCGCGCGGGCCGTGGCGCCAGTCCCGCGGTCCAGCGCCCCCTCCAGTCCCACTGTCACCAGAAACGTGGCGGCAGCGGACAGCGCCGGCTCGGACTCCGCGCGGTGCTCGAACAGCGTGGATCCGCTCGCGTCCATGACGGTCTCGACCATGGACGCGTCGTGTCGGGTGCCGCCATTGGCGATGGTGGCGTAGGCGGCGGCGATCTCCAGCGGGGTGACCTCCTGCGCTCCCAGCGCCAGCGAGGGATAGGGCTTCAGCGTCGACTGCACGCCGGCCGCCCCGGCAACGGCGACGATCGGCTTCAGCCCGATCTGCAGCGCCGCCCGCACCGTCGGGACGTTCAGCGACTGCTCGAGCGCCAGTTGCGCGGTCACCGGCCCGCGGAACTCGCCGTCGTAGTTGGCGGGCGCCCACTGCTTGCCCGCCACGCGCATCTGCAGCGGCTCGTCCTCCAGCAGCGTGGCCGGTGTGAAGACCTCATCGTCCGAGCCCGCGGCGGCGGCCGCTTCGTAGCCGGCCAAGTACACGAACGGCTTGAACAGCGACCCCGGGGGCCGGTGGGCCTGCGTGACCCGGTTGAACTGGCTGGTGTCGTAGTCGCGCCCGCCCACCATGGCGAGGACCGCGCCGTCACGCGGATCGAGCACCACGATCGCGCCTTGCAGCATGTCGGACACGTCGCGCCGGCGCAGCGCCCGGTACGAGCGCTCCAACTGGGCGATGCCGCGCGCGAGCGCATCCTCCGCGTAGCGCTGGAGCGTGGGATCGATCGTCGTGAAGATCCGCAGGCCGGCGCGCGACGGGTCGCTCGCGGCCTTCCGGGCGGTGTTCCGGTCGGCGGCCGTCGCGGCGTTCGTAGCCGCGCTCCGGTCGACGGTCGTCGCGGCGTTGCCCGCGGCATTCCCGGCAGGATTCCCCGCGGCGCTCCCCGCGGGTCCCTTTGCGATTATCTGGCGCGCGTAGTCCGCCAGGTACGCGACCGCCCGGGGCGTCGGTGTCGCCTGCCGGTCCCCGGTCGGCTTCAGGGGCTTGGCCTGTGCGGTCCGCCGCTGCTGGGCGGTGATGCGCTTCTCTTTCTCCATCGCGGCCAGCACCTGATCGCGCCGCTCGACGGCGCGCTCGGGGTGCAGGAAAGGATTGTAGAGGCCAGGGGCCCGGATCAGCCCGGCGAGCGTGGCCGACTCGGCCAGGTCGAGCGCGCCTACGTCTTTGCCGAAGTAGAACGTGGCGGCGCGGGCGAATCCCTTGATCGAGACCGCCCCCCGTTGGCCCAGGTAGACCTCATTGAGATAGGCCTGCAGGATCCGGTCTTTGGGATAGCGCGTCTCGAGCAGAACGGCCGTCACCGCCTCGACCGCCTTGCGCGAGAGGGTGCGCTGCTGGTCGAAGAAAAGATTCTTGGCGAGCTGCTGCGTCAGCGTGCTGCCGCCCTGCTTGATGGCGCCGCTGCTGGCGTTGGTGACCGCGGCGCGTGCGATCCCGATGGGGTCGATGCCATGATGCCGGTAGAAGCGCCGGTCCTCGGTCACCAGCACGGCATCGATCAGATCGCGCGGGAACTCCGACAGCGGGAGCACGGTCCGGTCCTCTTGTATCGGACCATACAGCGTCGCCACCACCTCGGGGGGGAGCACCGCGTCGTCGACCGCGTCGCCCGACGCAACGTCCTCCACCCACTCGATGCGGCGGTCGTCCCAGTGGATGCGCAGCGCGCGCGGCGCAACCGTCCCGCGCGCCGTCTCGAAGGAGCGCAGGCGGACGCTGACCGCGCGGGAGACCCGGTACTCTCCCGGCGCTTTCGGCTCGCCGCGCGTGCGCCGGTACCCCAGCCGCTCGAGGCGCGCGACGAGCTCGTCGGCCGGCAGCAGCACGCACGGCCTGAGCGCGGCGGCGCGGCCGTACAGCCGCGTCGGCGCCTCGCGCTCGCGGGCCTCGAAGCGGGAGGCGACGCGAAACGATGCAATCGTGAGGGCCACCAGCGCGGCGGCGATGGAGAGCGGAAGACCCAGGCGGCCCAGGCTGCGCAGCGAGCCAAGCCGGATGATGCGGCGGGTGCGCGGGCGGGTATGCGGGACGACGTGGGGGCCGGCGCGCGGCGGCTCGGGGGGCGGTGGCTCGGGGAGCGGCGCCTGGGGCGGCGACGCGTCAGCGCCCCGCGGCCCAGCCGGCTGGTTCGCCGACGTGGCGCCGGTGGGATCCGGGATGCGGTCGTCGGTGGGCATCGGGAACGGGCCCTTCCTGCCGACGGGTGCGGTGGGGGAGGCTGGAAGCAGCCATCCCACAATAGCACCGGGCGGGGAAGTCGGCCCGCTGTCGGCCCGCTGCCGCCCCGGCCATCGAGTGGCCCCTCCGGCACGCGGGCTCGTGGCGGTCGTCGCTCAGGGGGCCTCGGCGAGCGTGTATTCGAACTCGTAGGAGTGCTGTCCGTTCTTGATCTTGATGCTCATTTTGCCCGCAAGGCCCATCAACTGCCCGGTGCCGGAGTCTGGCACGACGGTGACGCTCAGTTGCGGCGCACCGCGCGTCATGGTGCCACTGTGCTGAAGCACGAAGGTGCCTCTGCGGCCATGCAGGGTTCCGCTGACCTGCTCGATCGCGACGTAACCGGCCGAGCCCTTCACCTCCGTCATGGCGCTCAGCATCTCGCCCTTGCTGGTACCTTCGAGATCCCCATGGAACTGTTTGTCGATGGACATCCTGCCCACTGGGCTGTTCGCGGCTTTGTCGTTCGGCGCCAGCGGGCTCAGCTTGACGTCAAATGTTCCACTTGCGCGAGTCACCACGACCGCCTCCTCTAAGGCTGCACTTTGAACGTGGGTATGCGAAGTCGCCGAGCAGCCGAGGCCCAAGGAGAGGCAGATCCCCGCGACGACACCGGCTGCAGCGCGCGATGGCTTCTTCATCGTTGGTCCCCGATCCACATTTGGGTTCTTCCGGTGGGCGGCACGAGAACGTGGCGGCGGTGTCGCTCGCTGCGACTTCGGCCACCGTGGGCTCCCCGCGGGAAGATGCCTCGCGGAGGGACGCCCCGGGGCACTGCAACGCAATCAGCGCTGGCCAGCCGCTCCCGACTATACCCCCAGTGGGGAGGCGCTCACAATTACAACGCCTCGACGTCTTGCAACATCCGCGAGACGGCCACGGCGTCAAACCCGGCGGCCATCGGGAACGAATGGTCGCCGGCGTGGAGTACGCAGACGCGGTTCAGGCCAAGGCTCTCGCTCGCCACGCGCATGGAGCGTGTCACGCTTGGCGCGGTGGAGCGCTTCACCTCGTACCCGAAGCGTCGCTGCCCGCGCACGATCAGCAGGTCTAACTCGGCGCCGGCGTGGGTCGCCCAGAACCAGCACTCCTCACTGCGGACGCCCAGGTGCTGGATCAACTCGCGCAGCACGAAGCCTTCCCACGAAGCGCCAATGACGGGGTGGCCGTCGAGATCGTGTCTCGTCCTGATCCCCAGCAGCGCGTGCAGCAGACCGGAATCGGAGAGATAGATCTTCGGTGCCTTCACTTGACGCTTCGATACGTTTTCGTGCCAGGGCGGCAGTTGCCATAGCACCAGCGCGCCGGTGAGCACATCGAGGTATCGGCGGACGGTGGACGATGAGACTCCGAACGCGCGTGACAGTTCTGCACCATTCCAGATCTGCCCGTGGTAGTGGGCCAGCATGCGCCAGAAGCGCTGGAGAGTCGGGGCAGGAATGCGGATGCCCAGTTGCGGTAGATCGCGCTCGAGAAATGTACGGATGAAGTCGCTCCGCCACTCCGCGCTCGCCTCGTCGGTGTCGGCGAGGAACGCCCTGGGGAATCCGCCCCGCAACCAGAGCGATTCGCTAGCCTCGACGCCCACCTCATCGAGCGCGAGTCCGCTCAGCTCGTGGTAGGCGATGCGGCCGGCCAGCGTCTCGGAACTCTGGCGAAGCAAGTCGGGCGATGCGCTGCCCAGCACGAGAAATTTCGCCGGACACGAGGGGCGATCGACCAGCACCCTCAGCAGTGGAAACAGATCCGGTCGTCGCTGGATCTCGTCGATCACGACCAGCCCGGTCAGCGCCTGCAGCGCCAGCTTCGGCTCCGCGAGGCGGCTGAGGTCGTCTGGGTCCTCCAAGTCGAAGCGGGTCGTCGGGCCAGCGAGTCGGCCCTCGAGCTGCGAGGCCAGCGTGGTCTTCCCCACCTGCCGCGCGCCCAGAATGGCGACCACTGGACTTCTGGCCAAACTAGCTGTCAGGCGCGAGAGATGTCGTTCGCGGGGGATCATGGACCAATTATGCTTGAAAATCGTGCACCAGTCGAATGATTTTCAAGCAATTTGCGTCTGCGGGGCGGGGCGTGGGCCAGCGCATAGTGCGCAAGGAATGCCAGCGTTCGGCTAGGAGGCTCGAGCGCCCAGCGGCGCTGCTAGCCCTCCTCGCCCCTCTTCGACAGGAACCCAACCGTCCGGTGGCTGCCGTCGCAGAAGGGTTGGTTCCGCGTGGCGCCGCAGCGGCACAGGGCCGCCCGACCCACCGCAGCGATCGTCGCCCCGTTCTCGTCCAGGACCTCGAACTCGCCCTGCACGAGCAGGGGCCCATTGCGGCTGGCCTGGATGGAGGTGCCAGCCGGGGATCCTCCCTCCGCGTCGGCTGCCTGCGCCGTGCCCTGCAACGTGTACCGCAGCGCGCCCGACGGACAGCGGTCGATGGCGGCCGCCACTTCTTCCGGAGTCGCGGCTTCTGGCCGGACCCAGCGCTTCAGTCGCACGTCGAATACCGTCGGCAGCGTCCGCAGGCAGACGGCCGAGTGGATGCATACGTTCGGGTCAAAGGTGACCGTGATCCCGGGTGCGCTATACGTTCGTGGGCGTTTCATGTCGAGCTCCCCGTCCCGCGCAGCGGAGCCGCAGCGATGAAGGCATTGCCAAACAGTCCGAGCAACGCCGCTTGCAGACACCAGGTTGGCACCATGCGCCACACCCCGAGCAAACCGGAGAGTACCGCCAGCACCTCTGTGAGAACCAGGCCAGAGATCACGAGGCCGGTAAGCGCCGCGATGAAACGCCTCTCGACGGGGCGCCGGTACGCCCAGAGCAGAAGAAGCGTCCAGCCGAGCATGAGAGAGGCGCCATACCCCATGGCAAACTTGTAGCTCCCCGCTGTACTGTGGAGTCCCCACAGCAGGCCGGCAAGTGGGGGGAACAGCATCGGCAAGAGAGCGACGGCATCCGTGACGGCCCCGGCGAGAAAGGCCGTGCGAAGCAGGCGTTCTTGACGGTCGCGCATTCCCTCCTCCTGCGATCATGCGACGGCTCGAATCGGCGGCCTCACGGCGATGTCAGGTGATCCAGTTTCCTTTCTGCCACGACATGAACAGGAAGTAGGGCAGCCGCGTCAGGTACCTCAGGCGTTCGGACTTCTGTAGGTGTTCAGGCGTCGCGCTGGGCTCGCGAAAGTCGCGGACTACAAAGCCGCGTCTCAGCAACGGGCGGACAAAGTCCTCGAGGGGTTGGTGGCGACGGATTACCGGCCGCTGAAACCTGGAGCTGAGGAAACTATTCCAGGCGCTGCGCTCGAAGTAGCGGTCGACGGCGAAATAGCGCAGCTCTCCCGATTCGGTCCGGATCCACTCCGAGGTCGGTGCCGAGAAGCAAGGGTGGGTGATGCTCATCAGGAGTTTTCCCTCGGGAGCAAGCACTCGCCAGACTTGATCCGCCGCACCGAGGTAGTCTTCGACATCCATCAGGCTCATCGACGCCAAAGCCAAGTCGAACGCTTCCGTTGAAACGGGCTCGAGGGAGCTGGCGTTCGCGCAGATGTACTCGATCTTGTGCCCGGCCTCGGCCGCCCGCCGTTTCGCCACTGCGATCAGGCGGGGGCTCCCGTCCACGCCAACGACCGTTGCGCCCCGAGCGGCGAGCTCGCGGGTGTAACCGCCCTCTCCACAGCCCACGTCGAGGATTCGAATGCCCCGGACATCTGCCAACATCTCGAGTGTGAGCGGCATCAAGAAGTGGTTGCGATAGTCATTTTCGTCTGCGTGAATGACCCAGTCCTCGGCGACCGCATCCCACGAGCGGGTCGAGCTGTCATCTCGCTCAGGCATGGTCGTTATCCCGGTCCACCTGACGGTTTGGGGTTGCGCGGCGGCGCTCAAGCGCACACCACTGGAACCGGTGGTCAGACCGCACCCGCGTTGCGCCGTCGAATCGCATCGATGCTCCACGGCCCCGGTCCAGCCGCGGAGACATAGAGCCAGAGAAAAGCGAAGAACACGGCCGGAGCGCCGCCATTGAGAACCGGCCAGAACCCTTGACCGGCGTGCCCCATGAAGTAGGCCACCGCCATCTCGCCCGACAGCAGGAACGCCACAGGGCGAGTGAACAACCCCACGAGCAGGAGCACGCCCCCCACCAACTCCAAGGCGCCGCCGAAACCAGCAAGCGAGGTCAGCGATGCTGTCCCGCCTCCCGGCATCACGGCCGCAGGAAACCCGAAGAGCTTGGTTGTCCCGTATTGCACGAAGAGGAACGCCACAATGATGCGCAGGATGCTGAGCACGTGCGGCGCCCACGAGCCCCAGCGCGTAGCGAAACTGGTACTGCTCATGGTTCCTTCCAGAAACGAGGACCGCAACGAGGAGAGGATACACTCTGCCGAACGACTTGCCGTTCAGCGGCGTGAACCCAGCCTAGGCGAGGGAGACGACCGCTGCAACCGTGGGCTGGGTGGCCGCGCCCCGAGCTTCGGGCTAGGCTACCGGTCCCGTAGCAACCCGCAAGTCAGGGCACAGACGCGCTCCGGCCCTGTGTCCGTGCGAAGACTTCCTGGAGTCAAAACTGCTTGGTCTCGACCGCATCGAGGATCCGCGCTTGTGGATCCCGCATGATCTTGCCTTCGACACGACCCCAAACGGCGCGCATCGCGGCGAGGAACGCCTCCGCCTCGCTCAACGAGTCGAACTCGAGGTCGATCATGACGTAGTTTGGATCGTCGATCGGCCGCGAGACTTGATAGCGGCGAACGCCGGATCGCTGTCGGCCGACTGGGTCACGGTCGAAGGCCTTCTTCCAACCGTCGAAATCGGGTACGGGGTGTTCGATTCGAACGAGATTCATCTCGGCTCCTTCACTCTGCGACGAACTCGTTACCACGATCTGACGCGCTGGCGTTCAGCGGCCGGTTGCAGCGGCGCGCTCGCCGGAGATGGCTCACGTACCATCGGCTGGGCTCAACCCGGCTTGCGGGCCAGGAGGATCTCCGTGTCGCCCGGCCAATCCCAGAACAGGCCGCTCGGCGAACGAGCCGCAAGCTCGGCCTGGAAATCGGCTTCGAAGCGCTCACGCTGGTCCCCGAACAGATGCGGCACGGCGAACGATTTGGAGAAGTAGTTAGCGAGCACCGTGTCGACATCTTGGACGATGTCTGGCCGGCCCTCGCAGATGATGCTTCGAGGGGCCCCGAACCGCGTGCGCACAAGTGCATCTTCGTGCCGATCCGCGGGCGGTGAAGCGAACCCGTGGCCGGCACGTCGGCGCGGCCCGAGATAGTGATCGACGAGCGCGCGAATCGCTTCGGGGGGGACCGGTGGGCAGCCAGGGCCCTTCGGCTGTGGCCGACCCTCGTGCGAGTGACCGATCAACGCCAACGCGCCCCCCGGTTCGAGGATCTCGTACACCGTTTGCGCGACTCGCTCTCGGTCGACCCAGTGAAACGACTGGCCGAAGGTCACCAACTTGAACGTTCCGAGGCTGAGCTCGGAGATGTCCTCTGCGAGGGCATGCACCCACCGGATGTTGTCGAGCCCTCCACGAGCGGCCCGCCGCGCGCCCTCGGCCAGCATCGCGGCGTCGGGGTCGAGGCCGATCGCTTCCTTGAAGCGATCGGCAAACTCGATGGTGAGAATGCCAGGGCCGCATCCAACGTCGAGCAAGCGTCCCGAGCCGTCCAAACCGAGTTCGGCGGCGAGCGTCTTGACCAATGCCCGCGAGTACGGTGGCCGACCGCTCGCGTAATAGGCCGCGCTGCCCTGATAGATCGTCGGGTCGTAGGGCATGGCGGTCATTCATCGTTGGAACGGCGCAGCTCGAGCCACGATCGGCGGCAGTCCCCCGGCGACGCCTGCGTCCGTCGGGCGCCCTGCTGGTCGGCGGCGGCCGGTCGGCCGGTTCGCCGCTCGGCGGCGGGGGCCGGCGCAGTCGGCCGGCCGTTGCGCCGCCGTCGGACTCACACGATCGCGGCCTTCACGCAGTGGATCGGCGGGAGCGAGTCGAACAGGCATTCCCACTCCTCGCCGCCGTCTCGCCCGATCCAGAGCTGTCCGGTCGTGGTCCCGAAGTAGAGCGCGGGCGACTTGTGCTCGTCGATTTCCATCGCATCGCGCTGGACCGTGAAGAAGCTCTCCTTCTTCGGCAGCCCGCGGGCCAGCCGCTTCCACGAGTCACCGCCGTTCTCGCTGCGCCAGACCGCCGGGGCGCCGCCGGGGCACGAGCGCGTCGGCGGCTCGAGCGGCAGCACGTAGACCGTGTCGGGGTCGTGTGGGTGCACGACGATCGGAAAGCCGAAGTCGGACGGCAGCCCCTTGGCGATCGAGCGCCACGAGTGGCCGTGGTCGTCGCTGCGCAACACGCCGATCCCCGGACGATCGGGCCAGCCGCCGTGGTTCTGCATGTAGAGGCGGCCGGGCGCGTCCTTGGGACGCGCGATCTTGTGCACGCACTGGCCGAACTCGGGGGAGGGATCGGGCACGAATCCGGCGCCGACGCCCTTGTTGGACGCCGTGAACGTCACGCCGCCGTCTTCGCTCAGGTAGTGGCCGCCGGTCGAGATGCCGAGGTGCACTCGAGCCC
This sequence comes from Candidatus Krumholzibacteriia bacterium, assembly GCA_041484665.1. Classification (GTDB taxonomy): domain Bacteria; phylum Krumholzibacteriota; class Krumholzibacteriia; order JAJRXK01; family JAJRXK01; genus JBGPIA01. The sequence continues at coordinate 7,728 of JBGPIA010000033.1, read as the reverse complement.
CGGCGCGCAGGATCGTGTGCATGCAGAGGCCGCCGGCCCCGGGATGCCACTTCCGCGCGTGTTCGTGGTTGCTGATGCCCTCAACCATCTCCCAGGAGTCTCCGCCATCGCGGCTCCTGAAGAGCGACGCCGGCTCGACGCCGCACCATAGATCGTTCTTGGTGTCGCCCGCTTCCAGCGACCAGATGTTGGCGAGCGCTCGACCATCGTCCTTCGGGAAGGCAGGCGCCGACTTGGTCTCCTTGAAGGTCTTCCCGAGATCCTTGGAGCGCAGGACCTTCATGCCGAAATAGGCGTTGCAGCTCGAGGCATACATCCGCGGTGTGCCACGCGTGTCGATCAGCGTCGCGTAGACCGCCACCCCTGATCCGAAGGGTCCGCGCAGCGCGAAGCTGCGCCGGTTCTTCGGCGCCTCGGCAACGAACAGGCCCTTCCTGGTCCCGATACTGAGAATGACGCGTTCCGGCATGTTCAACCTCCCGAGACCGCGGGCAGGATCGTCACGACGTCCCCCGGCACCAGCGCCGTGTCGAGCCCTTCGCGGTCGCGTACGTTCGACGTGTTGACGAACAGATTCACGTGACGGCGCACTGCACCCGTCTCGTCGCAGACGCCGCTGTACAACGATGGGTGGCGCCGCTCGAGCTCTTCGAGAGCGGCGCGCACGCTCGGGGCCACAAGCATCAGCTCCGAGGCGCCCTCGCAGTAGGTGCGCAGCATCGCTGGAACACTGATCGTGATCGTCATGGTTTGAGCCATCGCGGCGGGGGGTGCCGGGCCCCCCACCATGGGTGCGCTCAATCGGGGGATGGGGGATCCAAGCGCACGGCGTGCCCGCCAGTGTAGCGCGGCGGGCGGGGCCCAGGCAACTGGGTCGATCCCTGGGTCGGTCCTTGGGTCGGTCCCTGATGCGGTTTCCTGGCGGGCAGAAGGGCACCACGCACCTGCTGCCGCGGGGTCTGCCCCTTGGCGTTCAAGGGGGTCGGGGGGCTGGGGCGAATGGGGCTGGGGCGAGCGGCGCCTAGGCCAGAGGTCCTGGGCCAGAGGTCCTGGGCCAAGCGGGGCTGGCGCGGAGGCGGGGCTTCCGGACCCCGACGAACTGTTGTTGCGCGAAGCCGCTGCCCGATCCGGGCAGGGCTACCGTACGAGCCATCAACTCGGCGCGCGAAGCCGTTCAGAGGACGCCCAACGCCCGCTTCAGCGGAGCCGCGCAGCACCTTCCCCTGGACTCTGGACTGCGAACACCCCGCATACCGTGAACCCCACGGAGAATCGCGCAGCTTTCCCACGCGGACTTTCGCATTGGTCGGGTTTACCTTATGCTCTCGCGATGCCGCTCCCGATAGGAACTCGCTTGCGTCCCTACGAGATCCTCGGCCCGCTGGGCGCTGCGTGACGATCGATCAGAAGTTGGATCACTACACTACGCAATCGCGAACTCCCAACCGCACCACGAGCCTGACCTGGACGGATCTGCTTGAGGTTGCGAAATGACGCTCGCTCCCGGCACCCGTCTTGGCCCCTACGAGATCGTCGGGCCGCTCGGCGCCGGCGGCATGGGCGAGGTGTATCGTGCCAAAGACACGCGGCTCGGGCGCGACGTGGCGATCAAGGCGCTGCCGGAAGGCTTCGAGCGTGACCCGGAGCGCGCGGCGCGCTTCGAACGCGAGGCGAAGCTGTTGGCTGCGCTGCAACACCCGAACGTGGGCTCGATCTTCGGACTCGAGGAGGTGGGCGGCCACCGCTACCTGGTGCTCGAGTTCGTGGAGGGCGAGACGCTGAGCGCGCGGCTTTCGCGCGGGGCGTTGCCAGTGGACGAGGCGCTCGCGGTGTGCGCGCAGATCGCGGCGGCGGTGGAAGCGGCGCACGAGGCGGGGGTGATCCATCGGGATCTCAAGCCCGGCAACGTCATGCTGAAGCCGGACGGCATCGTGAAGGTGCTGGACTTCGGGCTGGCGAAGGCGAGTGCTACCGATGGTTCGTCCGCGGACATGGGCCTCCCGGCGTCCCCGACGATGACGTACGCGGCGACCGGCGCCGGTGTGATCCTGGGCACAGCGGGGTACATGAGTCCCGAGCAGGCGCGCGGCAAGGCCGTGGACCGGCGCACCGACATCTGGTCGTTCGGGTGCGTGCTCTTCGAATGCATCACGGGGCGGCAGGCCTTCGCGGGCGAGACGGTGAGCGACGTGATCGCGCGTATCCTGCAGACAGAGCCGGACTGGAGCGCGCTGCCGGCGGCGACGCCGCTGCGGGTGCGCGATTTGCTCGCGCGCTGCTTGACGCGCGACGCGAAGCAGCGCCTGCAAGCGATCGGCGAGGCGCGCATCGTGCTCGAGCTGGTCGCAGCGCAGCCGGCGGACGCTTCGCCTGCGGCGGCGCCCGCGAGCGCAGGTCGTCCTCGGCCGCGCCGGCTCGCAGCCGTGCTACCGTGGGTCGTGGCGGCCCTTGCTCTTGGCGTGGCCGCGGTAGCGCTGTCGCGCCGGCCTGCGCTACGCCCGTCGGCAAGCGAGGTAAGCGTAGTGCTGCCGCAGGGGCGCCGTCTCGGCGAGGACGTCGGCTTTCACTTCTTCGCGCTCTCCCCCGATGGGAGAGCGCTCGCATACGCCTCGCACGAGAACGGGCGCCTCGCGATGCGGCTGCGGCGGCTCGATCACCGCGAGGACGTCGAGCTTCCCGGCACGGAGAACGCGCGCGACATGTTCTTCTCGCCCGACGGCGAATGGATCGCCTTCTTCGACAGCCAGAATCTGCTCAAAGCGTCCGTCCACGGCGGAGCCCCGGTCGTGCTGGCGCCCGCGGGACAGGATCGCCTCGGCACGTGGCTCGCCGACGGCACGATCGTATTCAGCGCCGAGACCACGGCTCCGCTCACGCGCATGCCGGCCGCCGGCGGCACACCCGTGGCGATCACCCAACTCGACACCACGGCGAAGGAGCGTACGCATCGCTTTCCGTGCGCGCTCGCGGGCGGGCCATGGGTCGTCTTCACGGTGGGCCGTGTGGATAGCCCGGGCGGCTACGACAATGGCCAGATCGATGCGGTGAACGTGCGAACGGGCGAGCGACGGTGGCTCGTGCACGGCGCGCGGCGTGCCATCTGGGCGCCGCCGGGATACCTCGTATACGACCGCGCCGGCGATCTCTACGCCATGCCGATCGATCCGCGCGATCCGCGTCCGACGTCCGAGCCCATTCCGGTGCTCGATGGCGTCGCCGGCGAAACCTCGAGCGGCGCGGCGTTCATGGACATCTCGAGCGACGGCACGCTGGCGTGGATCGCGGACGATGAACGAGCGCACCAGCGGACTATCGGTTGGTTCGATCGCTCCGGGCGCTGGACGCCGACGGCCATACCGCCCGGCGAGTATCGCCGGCTCGCCCTCTCGCCGGAAGGACGGCGTGCGCTCATCGACGTGGGCCCGGGAGGCGGATCGTCCGATCTGTGGGTGGCCGATCTGGCTTCAGGCGGAATGAACCGCATCACCTTCGGCGGCACGGGCAGTGATGGAGTCTGGCTCAAAGACGGTGCTCGCATGGCCTACGCGCGGCGCGATTCCACGGGTGGCTACAGCGTCGTCGTGCGGCGGATCGACGGCGACGGCGGGGAACGTGACCTTTTCCACGTGTCGCATCCGATCCGTCTCACCGACTGCACGCCCTCCGGCGACCGCCTCATATTCAGCGACTACGGGCTCGCGCAGGGGCGAATCTGGACGGTGCACGTGGACGGCGATCCGGATCCGCACGCACTCGCGCCCGATCGCGGCAACGACAAGAACGAGATGGCCGCTGCAGTGTCGCCCGACGGCCGGTGGATTGCGTACGTCTCCAATCGCACCAGCCGCGAGGAGGTCTGCGTGAGGCGCTTCGAAGGCGAGGGCGGGAGCTGGCAAGTCTCCGCGGGCGGCGGTAGGGGCCTGCGCTGGGGGCACGACGGGCGCGAGTTGTTCCTGGTTCAGGGCGAAACACTGAAGCGGGTGACGGTCGACGACGCCGGCCCGCGCTCCAACGGCGGGCCCGTGCTGTCCGTGAGCCAGCCCACCCCGCTGTTCGAGGTGCCGCCGTCGCCCACCGAACCCGCGTATCGCGATTATGCATACGACCCGCGGGGCGATCGCTTCCTGTTCACGCGCCCACTGGCGGGCACCGAAGAACGTCGCGAGATCGTGCTCTCGCTCGGCTGGACCCTGCACCTCGCGGAACGGATCCGCGCACGCAAGGCGCGCCCGTGATGCTCGCTCCCGGCACCCGTCTTGGCCCCTACGAGATCGTCGCGCCGCTGGGCGCCGGCGGTATGGGTGAGGTGTATCGCGCCAAAGACACGCGGCTCGGGCGCGACGTCGCGGTGAAGGTGCTGCCGCAGCATCTGAGCGCGAATCCTGAGGTCCGCGCGCGTTTCGCGCGCGAGGCGAAGACGGTGTCGTCGCTCAACCACCCGCACATCTGCACGCTGTTCGACGTGGGCCGCGATGGCGAGACCGACTATCTGGTGATGGAGCTGATCGAGGGCGAGACGCTGGCCGAGCGACTCGCGAAGGGTGCACTACCGACGACCGAGGTGCTGAAGTTCGGCGCACAGATCGCCGACGCCCTGGACCGCGCGCACCGTGCCGGCGTGGTCCACCGGGACTTGAAGCCGGGCAACGTCATGCTGACGAAGAGCGGCGCCAAGCTCATGGACTTCGGGTTGGCGCGGGCTGCCGGGCCTGGCTGGGCCCACTCGCGAAAGCGTGGCGACATTCGCGGCATTGGCGCAGTCGCCGACCATGGCGCAGCCGCTGACGGCGGAAGGGGCACTCGTCGGTACGTTCCACTACATGGCGCCGGAGCAGCTCGAGGGCAAGGAGGGTGACGCGCGCGGCGACATCTGGGCGCTCGGGGCGACCCTGTACGAGATGGCGACGGGGCAGAAGCCCTTCGAAGGAGCGAGCCAGGCGTCGCTGATCAGCTCGATCCTGCGCGACGAGCCACGACCGATGCAAAACTTCGTCCCCATGAGCCCGCCGGCGCTGGATCGGGCTGTGAGGCAGTGCCTGACGAAGGATCCGCAAGAGCGTTGGCAGAGCGCCGGTGACTTGCGGCGCGAGCTGGAGTGGCTTGTTGCGTCAGGGGCTGCGTCGAGCGTGACGCCGGGCATGCCGTCGACGTCAGCGTCGACCGCCTCCGCGGGCTCGTCTTCGCGGACTGCGACGCGAGTGGGCGCGCCGGGTCCGCTGCCCCGTTCGCGCTGGCTCTTGCTGGCGCTGCCCGCCGCGATCGCTGTCGGTGCGCTGCTCGGTGTCTGGATCGCGTCGCGGAACCGATCGAGCGCCGCGCCTGCCACGCTGCAGGCCTCGATCCTCCCGCCGCCGGGAGCGGTCTTCTCCTCGTCGGTCACCTCGCCGATTCCACTGGCGATGTCGCCCGACGGTTCGCGCATCGTGTACTGCGCCCGCGTAGGCGAGGGATCGGATCGCCTGTGGGTGCGTTCTCTGGCGACCGGGGATGCGCACGAGCTCGCCGGAACCGAGGGTGCTCAGCAGCCGTTCTTCTCGCCGGACGGCCGCGCGCTCGGCTTCTTTGCCGAAAGCAAACTCAAGCGTGTCGAAGTGGACGGTGGTCCGGTCATCACCTTGGCCTCGGCGACCGACCCCCGAGGCGGCTCCTGGAGCGCGCGTGGCGTGATCGTCTTCGCGCCCGATTATCGCACTCCGATCTTCCGCGTCGCGGCCGATGGCGGCCCGGCGGTCGCGACGACGGTGCTCGACAGCACCTTGCACGAGGAAACGCACCGCTACCCCTTCTTCCTGCCGGACGGCCGACATTTCTTGTATCTGGCGCGGCGTGCGGGGGCCGGCGCCGGAGCGGAGCCGACCATCTACGCCGGCGCGTTGGACAGTCCGGAACGCGTCGGAGTCGTCGGCGTGGCATCGAACGTCGTGTACGCGTCAGGCCATCTCCTGTACGTGCGCCAAAGTGTGCTGATGGCGCAACCGTTCGACGCGAAACGGCTCCGGGTCAACGGTGCGGCGGTCTCGCTGCTGCCCGACGTGCGCATGGACGAGCGCTTCAGTCGCGGCGTGTTCTCCGCGTCGCAGAACGGCATTCTGGCCTGCATGGTCGGCAAGGCGAGTACGCGCTCGCAGCTGCTGTGGGTCGATCGCACCGGCAAGCGACTGGGAGCTGTGGGCGAGCCCGCCACGTACTTCTTCGGCGGCGCACCGGAAGTTTCGCCCGATGGGACTCGGGCGGCCATCACGATCGTGAACGAAATGCGCGGTCAATCCGACGTATGGATCGTGGACCTCACCTCCGGCAGCCGGCGCCAGCTCACCGTCGGGGAGATCGATCACTACGCGTGCAGCTGGGGATCGGACGGCCACAGGGTGTTCATGAACAGCCTGACGAGGCCGAACGCGGCATTGAGCTTCTGCGCGAGCGACGGCTCTGCCTACCGCGACCTCGACTTGCGGGGAGTCGTGGGTCAGGACCTGATTCCATGGGACGAGTCGCGGGACGGACGGTACCTGCTCGTCACCCGCAACCCGGGAGCGGACATTCTGGCTTTGCCGCTCGAGGGCCAGGACAAGGTCCTCGAACTCGCCGCGGGACCGACGAACGAGAACTGGCCGCAGTTCTCCCCCGACGGACGATTCGTGTCCTACGCATCGGACCAATCGGGCCGCGACGAAGTCTACGCTGCGACCTTCCCACAGAGCGACGCGCGCTGGCAGGTCTCTCAGAACGGCGGCGTAGAGCCGCGCTGGAGCCGCGACGGACGCGAGCTCCTCTTCTTCGATCGTGACAACCATCTGAACGCGGTGGAGGTCCGCCCGGACGCCGCGACCTTCGAACCTGGCGCGAGCCGGACGCTGTTCCAACTCCATGGTGCCGGAGGAAGTTGGCGTTACGACACGGCACCGGACGGGTCGCGCTTCCTCGTTTCCGTGCCCGTCGAGGAAGAGGCGTCGCGCGGCATCGTGCTGATCACGAACTGGACCGCGGCCCTGCCCAGGTCGGCAAAGTGAGATGCAGCAATCGGCGCGCTGAGGCGCTCCCGAGCCTCTGCACACGGATCATGCAGGCCTGCGCCGAGCCCGGGTCAGGATGGGATCGCGTCGTCCCGGGGCTGGGTAGCAGCTGCGGCGCCGGTTCGGCGTCCGCCACCCGGGCTCAGCCCGTTCCTCCGCGAGCATCTCGCAAGGAGCATGGACGTGACCGATTCGAATCCGCCTGCCGAACAGATGACGCGCGCCTGGGCGTCCGCGTCCGCGACGAGAACCCCTCGACCGCGCCGCCGGCGGAGCGGATCGGTGCTTGACGGGCGCGTAGTCTAGCAGGAGGGCCGGGCTTTGTCGTGCGCCTTCCGCGGAGACCGTCGCCGGGCGAGCCGGACTCCCGCAGCGCAGCTAGGCCGTTGGTCCACCCGAAGCGGCCGCCCCGGTCTGCTAGCGTCATGCCTTGTCAGGCAGCGCTCAGCGCCATTGGGGAGTTCCGGCTACGCGAGCGGGATGCGACTCTTGTTCTCCGCGAGCCACTGGTCGAAGGTCTGGAGAGCCGGATTGAGGGCACGGGCGGCGTCCAGATTGCGGGCGCCACAGTAATGTATCCATCCGGCGATCCCATCCCCAGGATACGACGTCACGCGCAGCGGGGTAGCGCGCTCGATGGGTCAGGCAGCGGCTTGATTCTGGGCGGGTAGCGACGCCGCTTGCTGAGCAGCCCAGGCGTCGGGCAGCAGATCGG
>JBGPIA010000032.1:0-19152 GCA_041484665.1 Candidatus Krumholzibacteriia bacterium | reverse complement strand
GCTTAACCTTATCTTTGAAGGCATTTGCGACACAGACTATTCCATCGTGAGACCAGACTGGGGTACCCATCCATTTCCATTCCTCGACTATCTCTGGATCAGCATCACGGACAATTTTGCGGATGTTGGTAAAAGTCACGCTGCGCCAATCAGTAAGTGTTGCGATTAGATCATCAATAAGATCACTTGCGTTCATTTTGATATCTCCTATTGGAAGAAGATCGCCTCGATGTTCACGCTCTCCGAGCCCGCCGAACAAGTAGTAGACTGCGAATCTATTTCCCTTGATCGCGCGCTATCCGTCCGTCTATCCCGCCGCTCCCACACGCCCGAGCGACCCGCATCCTCGATCCCGGCTGCCTCTTCCATCGCGCCGACGCAAGCCGCCCGCCCCAGATACCCCGCACCGAGCCGCGGTCTATCCTCCGCAGTCTATCCCTGCCCCCGCTTCATCGGCACGCTCGCGCCGTCCCTCGGACCGCGCTCGACGCTCGCACGGCGCCCATCATAGCCGCACACCTTCATCGAGCGGGCTGCGCACACCCCGATTCAGGACGTGGGTGCAGATCAGGGTCGTGCTCACGCCCGCGTGTCCGAGCAGCTCTTGAACGGTGGGAATGTCCTATCCGCACTCAAGGAGGTGGGTGGCGAAGGCGTTCCACAGGGTGTGGCAGCTCGCTGGTTTCGACGGGCCCGCCGTCCGGGCAGCTTCTTTGACGACCCGCTGCAGCACGGACGCGTGAAAATGGTGGCGGTGGTACTGGTCCAACGGAGGATCCAGGTAGAAGCGGGTCGCGGGGAACAACCGTTGCCACGCCCAGGCCCACGCGGCGAGCGGGTGCTTCTTGGTCAGCGCAGAGGGCAGCTCGACGCTTCCGCGCCCTGCCCCCAGGTAGCGCCGGTGCTGCGCCCGCACCCGCCCCAGGCGAGCCGCGAACGGCGCCTTCAGACCCACCGGCGGCCCCGCGCCTCCGCGCGCACACATGCCAAACCGCCGCGGGGTCCCACACCACGCGCCGCGCATACTTGCAACAGGGGCCTGCAGTGCGCCCAAGTTCGGTCTTTCTGGCAGCCCAACAACGACGGAGACAAGCCTACAACTTGGCTGTGGAGGCGACAAGGGCCTCAGCATCGCCGGAAGAGCGATCGCACACCCGACGACACGGGGTGTTGACCCTGCCGACGGAAGGCTCGCCGCACACAGCACATCATAATGTTGTGATCTACGCCTCGCCCCGGACAACCTCACCCTCGATCCACATGGATGCGCCGTCACCCGCGCTCAGCTGCGCGGCCAACGCAAGGACGCGGGCGTTTCGTGAACGATCCGCCCGGACCTTCTACGATCCGACCACGACGGCACCCGCTGTCGACCCACCCTCTTCGATACCCTCTCGCATCCGCTCCATCCCCGCTGGCCGCGCCAGCGTCTCATGCTCCACGCGCGATGTCCGCAACCCCGTCGCAACGCATGCCTCGAACTCTACGGACACCGTGTCAGCCGCACGAACCGCGGATAATAACTGGTGCTGTCCGTCATCTGCTCCGCGAATTCAAACGTGTTGGTGGCATAGGTCAGCACCAGGTCGGCGCCCGAGAGCTCCGGGTGCGCCTTGGCGGCGTAGATCATGATCTTGGGCCGGTAGAACTCCGCGGGCCGATGGACCGTGCGCGGCTGCGTCCACGGGCCGGTCAGCTCGGGCGCAAAGCGGACCGCCACGTCCGCCGCACCGAAGCCGACGGACTGGACAACCACGAATCGGCGCGTGGGCTCATCGAAGTGGACGGTGAGCTCGGACTGGCCGTTCTCGAACGCCGGCCAACGCGCGACCTGGGATGAGTCCGGGACCCATCCCGCGTCGGCGCCCGCCCACCACTCCGGAGCGCGCAGGTCGCCTCGCCGCAGCGCTGCCACCGGCCAGCGCACGACGTACATCGGATGCGACTTCACCGGCTCCTGCGATCCGAAGGCGTACACCTGATCGCCCCATCGCACGACGCCAGCCGATCCAACGACGACGCCGAGCGCATTGCGCGGCGTGTCCAGCCACTTGACCTTCCATTGGGACGGCTCCGCGTCTGGATTGCTCACCAGCACGGCATTCCACCCGGCTGATTCGAAGCCGAGCCCACCGGAGCTGCCCCGGGTACGCATGAGGAACAGGACGAGGCAATTCTCGAGTCGGATGCCGTTCCCGGGCCAGAACCAATCGTCCCCCTGGTCGGCGAACAGCGGCCCGGGTTCGCCGCCACGCGTCTCGCCCCAGTAGAACGTCATTTCCGCTCGCGATGGATCCGCGCCCTTCTGGATCGCCACGGTGTTGCGGACCATGCGCGCTCCGCACCGGGTGTGCCGGCCCGACGGATCGATCCTGGTGTCTCCGAAGAGCCAGAGGATGCGCTCGTGCCCGAGGTCGATCGAGTACGCACCGTCCGATCCAACCCAGTGCGGGTCGCGACGGAACAAGAGATCGGCTTCGCGCCACGGGGCTGACTCGAAGCACGGGTCCTGCCCCTGTTGCGCGGCCGCGGTGGGCGAGGCCGTCGACGAGGCGGTAGGTGAGGCGGGCGGCGCCGTGCGCGATGCGTTGGGGGTGGCGCGTGGTGCGGTGGGCGCGCCGGGGAGCGCGGCCGCGGCCGTATGCCGCGCGCTCTTGTCTGGGCCAGGGGCAGCGGGCTCCGGTCCGCCCGTCCGGTGCCAGACGCTCGGCGACCCGAACGGCCCCGCCCGATCCAGGTAACGCGCCAGGCCGACGCGCAGCCGATCCGTCGCATCGGTGAGGATCAGCTGATCGCCGCTGGTGACGTGCGCCAAGTGCGAAGCGCCGCCGGCAAGCACCGCCACAAGCGCACCCTGCTCCAGCAGGGCTACCCGAGCGGTGTCGGCACCGACCTGCAGATCGAACAGGACATGCCCCCGGATCAACGCGCCGGCTTCCGGAGGCGAGGAGCCGGCCTGTCGCGGGGCAGGCAGGACGTCGAGGACGAGGCGCGTGCCGAGACGCCCGAGGCGCGCTTCGAACCGACCCACCTGACCGTCGGAATCGGTGTACTCGATCGCATAGGCATTCGTTCTGGCGCTCGAAACGACGGCGCGATCCGATCCGCCGACCTCTTCCCACCCACCCAACAGGCGGGCGTCGAACGTCGCTGCGGATTCCGGGACCACCGCATCGTTCGAAAGAACGCAGCCAGTCAGGACAACACAGAACACCAAGACGCTGCTGAGCCTCCACATAACGAATCGTTCCCCTCGCATCGCGTGCCTGGCCCGACACCCGACGAATGGCGGCCCACGAATCCAATCTTGCTCGAGCGATCGGCGGCTGGAGTCTATCCCCGAGGTCTCAAGAGGCCAAGGCGTGTCCATGCCGTAGTCTGGGGAGGCAGCCCTCCCGAGACCGGGAGTGCTGAGTTGCGTGGCCGGGTCGCGCAGCCGCGCGGGCCGCCGGCTCTGACGTTTCTGCGAACCTTGGTATGAAAGTCGGGGGGCGAAAAGTGGGTCTGCCACGTACCGCAGCGATTGGACTGGAGCAGCTGCGCGATCACGGCTTCTCCCCAGCGAGCGCGTGCAGCTTCGTCACGGTCGCCCAGTTGCGGGTGGTCACGGCAGCGCCCAGCAGCCGGCCAACGGCCTCGGACAGCGGGCTCTCGAGCATCCCGTTCGGGCACCACAAATAGGCCACCCGCTTGCCGATGGCCAGAACCTCGGGGTGCCAGTCCTTTCCCGACAGCGGCTTCAATCGTTGCCGATCGGCCGGGTCGGCGAGGAACGCGACCATCAGGCGAGACGGGTTGTCGGCCACTTCCAGCAGCGGGTTCTCGGCCACGGCAACCGCGAGCTCTGCCGCGCTGAGCACCGTGACCCGAGCTGAAACGCCAAGCTTCGTGCGGATCGCTTCCTCGATACGGGCGCCGGACTTGCCCGGGGCCCCATCGCTGCGGCCCGTGGCGGCAGAGACGGTAAAAACCACGTTGCCGCTGTTGAGAAGTGTGCGCACGTCGCCGTAGCCCAGTTTCTCGACGAGGGCTCGCAGATCCGCCATCGCGATTCGCTTGGCGCGCCCGACGTTGATGCCGCGGATCAGTGCGACTTGCCTGCTGGCCACCGTGTTTCCTCCTGCATAGGTGCTCTTGACCGCGGGCGCACCGGGCGGCGCTTCAGGCGATCCGCCAGCCACTCCCGAGAAGCGGCACGGAAGCGCACGCCGGCCCGCCATCCCGCGCCGTGCCGGCCACCTCCGCGACGAGCACGGCTCCGCGCTTGGCAGCCACGGCCTCGATGAGGGCCCAGCTGATGCCGACGAGCGGCACCTTGGCCCGACGGTCCCAGCCGGAGCTCACCTGGCCCGCCCGCAGACCGGAGTTCAGGTACAGGAAGCGAGACGTCGGCGGCCCCGGGACGGCAGGGCCCAGACACTGCGGCGCTCCGCCCGAGACGGTCCCCGCGACCCGAACGACGACATCGAAAATAATACTCTTGCGCGTCGTCTTGGCGGGAGGCGCGAGCTCATCGCGTCCGATCTGGAGGGCCCATGTCACGCCCGCTGGAGGCTCCCGGAGCGTCACCCGCAGAGGCACTGTCCTTTCCGCGGATCCGGGGTGGATCTTCTCGCCGTTCGCCATCCTGGTATCACCGTGGGGGATCGGGGAAGAGTTCCACTGTGTCGCGTGCTGCCAGACCCCGAGGCTCACTCGGCCCAACTCGCCTCGGGGGGGTGCAGATGGTAGCCCAACTGCTCGTCGTGCACCTCTCTCTCGGCGAGGCCGGCCGCGCTCAGCCACTGTAGGCAGGTGGCAGAGTCGGCCAACCGATGCGTCGGCAGCGAGGCCGCCCTCAACCCCGAGTTTGCCGCTGAGTGGGGTCCTCCGGCGTCGTGGATTGTGGCCCAGGCACGGGCGGGTCTCCGGACTCCTGCGTTTGCGAGTGAGCTCTCTCTCGTTCTTCCTGAACGTGGCGAGCCGCTGGGTCGAAGGTCGCTTGGATCTCCAGAAACGCGTTCCCGATGGCCCCGCTACTGCCCGCCTTGCGGTAGTAGATCCAGCCACGTCGCTCGGCCCACAGCGCGGCCCGGTGGAGGCAGTAGAGGCCAGCGAGTATGCCGAGGCCCCACAATACATAGATCATCGCCGCCCTGCTCTCCGCTTTCGCGCCGACGGGCTCGCCTTCGGCCGCCGCTGGCCAGGGTACGCGGCGCGCATAGTGGCCGCCAGCTGCTGCAATGCAGGCGCCAGAGGGAACCGCTTGCGCCACACCAGCGCGATCGTGCGGCCCGGGGCGGGATCGCCGAACCGGCGCACGCGCAGCTGCGTCCCCCGGACTTCGGTCGCCACCGACAGCTCCGGCAGCAAGGTAACGCCGGCGCCGCCCGCCACCATCTGCGCGATCGTGGAGAGGCTCGTGGCCCTGAACTCCAGCTCGCGCGCCTTTGCGTTCGAGCAGAAGTCGAACGCTTGCTTGCCGAAGCAATGCTCGTCATCCAGCAGCAGGACGCTCACGTCGCGAAGCTCGGACGGCTTGGCCAAAACGGCTCGGGTCACGAGTGGCTCTCCCGCTGCGCCCACCAGGACGAACGGGTCCCGCGCGATCGCCTCGTGTTCCACGTCGCCGAGATCCGCCTCGAGCGCGAGCAGCGCCGCATCCAGCGTGCCGGCGTCGACCCTGCGCGCCAGCGTGCCCGTCTTGTCCTCCACCCACAGCAGCGTGAGGTGGGGATGCGCCGCGCGGATCGCCGGCGTGATGTGTGGCAACAGATAGGGGGAGATGGTCGGGATGACGCCGATGCGCAGCGTTCCGGCGAGCGGATCGCCCGACTGCCGCGCTGACTCGGCCAGATCGTCCGTTTCGCGCAGGACAACCCGCGCTCGTTCGACGAGCCCCCGCCCGACCGCGGTCACCAGGACGCGCCTGCGGTCGCGCTCGAAGAGCGTCACGCTCAGGACGCGCTCGAGCTCCGCGATCTGGGTGCTGAGTGCTGGCTGGGAGACGTGGCACCGCTGCGCGGCCTTGCGGAAGTTGAGCGACTCCGCCACCGCGACCGCGTACTGGAGCTGCCGCAGCGTAAAGGGATGTGGGCCGAGATTCATGGATGTGGGCCGAGGTTCGTGATAGACCTAAACTATCACATCCATCCATAGAATGTCTTGGAGCAATCAGCCCCCCCCAGCACACACTGTACGCGTGAGCAGTCGGACAACCGAGGAATCCCGCAAGGTAGCGGAACGCGGGGCGCCGCCCCCGGAAAGGCAGATGACCATGGCGAAGCGACGGAAGCTCACGACCGAGGCCGGGGCCCCGGTGAGCGACAATCAGCACTCCCAGAGAGCAGGCGCGGGCGGCCCGACGTTGCTGCAGGACCACCACCTGATCGAGAAGCTCGCGCGCTTCAACCGCGAGCGGATTCCCGAGCGTATCGTCCACGCCGTCGGCAGCGGTGCCTACGGCTACCTGGAGGTCACGAGCCCGGACGTGGCGCGCTGGACGAAGATGAAGGTCTTCGCGCAGGCGGGCAAGCGCACGCCGCTCTTCGTCCGGTTCTCGACGGTGGCGGCTTCACGCGGCGGGGCGGACACGGCGCGCGACCCGCGCGGCTTCGCGATCAAGGTCTACACCGAGGACGGTAACTGGGACCTGGTCGGCAACAACACGCCGATCTTCTTCATACGCGACGGCATCAAGTTCCCAGACTTCATCCACTCGCAGAAGTACGACCCCTTCACCAACCGCCAGGAGCCCGACAACATCTGGGACTTCTTCTCGCACTCGCCCGAGGCCACGCACCAGTTCACCTGGCTGTTCGGCGACCGCGGGATCCCGGCCAGCTACCGCCAGATGGACGGGTTCGGATCGCACACGTTCCAGTGGGTCAACGCCAAGGGCGAGCGCGTCTGGGTCAAGTTCCACTTCAAGACGGACCAGGGGATCAAGTGCCTCACCAGCGAGGAGGCGGAGCGCATCGGTGGTGCGGACCCCTCCGCGATCCACAAGGATCTCTACGACGCGATCGCCCGCCGTGAGTTCCCGTCGTGGACGCTCAAGGTGCAGGCGATGCCGGAGAAAGCGGCGGCTAGTTACCGCTTCAATCCCTTCGACCTGACGAAGGTTTGGCCGTACAAGGACTACCCGCTCATCCCGATCGGTAGAATGGTGCTCGACCGGGTGCCGGACAACTACTTCGCCGAGGTGGAGCAGGCAGCGTTCGATCCGTCGAACTTCGTGCCCGGCATCGGCCCCTCCCCCGACCCGATGCTGCAAGCGCGGCTCTTCGCGTACGGCGACGCACACCGCTACCGGCTCGGCGTCAACCACACGCGGCTGCCGGTGAACGCACCGCGTGCAGTCGAGGGCGGCGCCCAGAACTACGGCCGTGACGGCGCCATGCGCTTCGACGACAACGGCGGGCGCACCAAGAACCACGAGCCCAACAGCTACGACGGTCCCGCCCAGACCGGCGCTGCCTACGACCTGGGCTACGACGTCTCGGGCGCTGTGGGACCGCACGGGCTCGTGAAGCATCGCGAGGACGACGACTTTGTCCAGGCCGGCGCGCTCTACCGCGTGATGAGGGAAGACGCGCGCAAGCGCCTCATCGACAACATCGCCGGAGGCCTTGCGCAGGTGAGCCTCCAAGACGTCGTCGCCCGCTCGATCGAGCACTTCCGCAAGGCGGACGCGGAGTACGGCAAGCGGCTCGCAGAGGCGGTGGCCAAGCGGCGGGGCTGATCGGCCCGACGTGACGGTCGCGACCGACGCAATCGGCGCAATGAGCGCGATCCATGGGCAGCACGCGCGTACCGTCGGATGACCCGAGGATCACCCGATCAAGTAGCGAAAATAGCTTCGCGGTGCGACGATGCCGGTGCGAAACCGACCATCGTAGTGCACTCGGTCGTGGCCGGGCCGGCACAGGATCACACAGTTGTCCACGCGATCCGGTCCACCCAGCGCATCAGGATCGACATGGTGGGCGAACTCCTCCTGCCAATCGAGGCTCCCGCCACGCACCGCACATCTGCTGTGTTGTCGCCAACGGGCCTCGCGCTTTGTGGGATCGGAAAACCTCATCAGTTCCCTCCTCCCGCCCTCACGGGCGAGCGTCCAGTCTGGCGACGTCAAGCGCCGCTTTGACGGCCTGGCGTTCAGCTGCGAGCCACGCGGGACGAACTTCGAGGGTCGCCGTCGCGCCGCGCGTGGGTCCCCAGCTGCAGCGCCTTGTCAAACCGCTGGCCACTGAAAGCAGACATTGTCGCCGTCCGGATCGTCGAGCGACAGCTGCTTCATGCCGTAGTCACGAACGACCGGGGACTTCACGTCAATGCCGTGCGCGCGGAGGTGCGCGTAAGCCGCGTCCAAGTCCCGACAACTGAAGAAGAGCGAGGTGTCGCCGCGGCCGGCGACGCGGGCGGGAGCCGGGGCCGGCGGCCGGTCGTGTTTCTCGTACAGTGTGTTGAGCATCAACTCCGTGTCGTTGAGCCGGAGCAGCCCCCAATCGAAATCGTCTCCAGGCTGCGATGCCTTGACGACCTCGAAAGCCAGCACGTCGCGGTAGAACGCAACCGACGTCGGCATGTCGAAGACCTCGAGCAGGGTGCAGGTTCCTTCAATCTTGATGGCCATGATCCACCTCGTTGAGTCGGTGGCCGAACGTCTGCGCATCAGGGGCGGCGCGTAGCGCCGTTCGCTGCATGCGCTTGTCAGCTGACCGTTGGCCGGTCCCGTGCCGCCCTCGAGCGGCGTACAAGCCAGAGACCGAGGAGTGCCACAGCCAACGTGACGATGACCCACGTTATTCGTGCCTGCGGAGAGGCAACCGGTGTCTTGAAGAACTTCAACTCGACATTCGTCCAGAAAAAACTCAGGACCCCGCCCGCGGCCAGAACCGCACCAACGGCCACCAGAATCTGGCCGACGATTCGCTGCCATATCGCCATACCGATTCTCCTCTCCAGGTCAGGTAACAAGCAGTAGACTGCGAATCTATCTCCATTGAGTGGGCGGAAACTCGCCGTTCATCACGCCGACGACCAATCGCGTTGAGCCGCTCGTGGGTCATTGCCGCACGGACCTCCGCCGGTTTGACCAGGTCACTCTCCACCGGATGCCCAGCGCCGCGCCGCGCCGCGCCGGTGCCTGGCGGACGCCGATGTAGGGGCGCCGTCGGAAGCTCGATCGCGATGAGGTCGCTTGGGCCAGGTGCAGCCAGGGCGCGTCAACCGCCGTGAGAGCATCCACGAACTCGATGATCGTTCCTGCGTCACCCCGCTGCATCGTCAGCGTGGCGTTCCTCGCGGTCCCTTGCGGGTTCTGTGTCGGGATCGGCGGCGGGTTCCGCAGCGGGATGCGCGGCGAGTTCTGCGGCGGGCTCCGTGGCGCCTGCCTCCGCCGACGGGGCGACCCTTCGCGGATTACGGAGGCCGCGCGCGCCCTTGTCGGCTCCGGCTCCCTTCGCGCTCCTGGCCCCCTTTCCGGCGAGATTGCGGTCCGCGAACGCCATGACCTCCACGAGCTGCTCCAGCGGCTTCTCCAACCGCGGGTCCTGGTAGCTGCGCAGCACGACCTCCTTGGCGAAGAGCAGGGCGAGGTAGCGCAGCTTGAGGGCGGGGCGGTCGGCGATCCCACGGAATTCGTGGTGCCCCGAGTTCACCTGCCATCGCGCGTCGACCATCCGCGATCGCCAGCTCGCGCCCGGGTCGTAGATGAACTGCGGCTTGGGGATGCCCTCGTCCGAGCGGCCCGCATGCAGCTCGTCGACGACCTCTACGGGAATGGCAGCGAACGCTTCGAGCCCACCGCTGCGCACGACAACTTGTAGCTCGCCGTCGCGCGCAATATCTCCAGCATGCAACAGCACGACGTCGGGCCGGCCTTCGACCGGCTCCAGCCGGCCAAGTGGCTCGATTTCATCGGCTTCGTCAGCACCGCCGCGCCCATTCGCTGCGCACACCAACCGCCACTCGTGCGCAATCGGCTCCTCGATGGCGCGGCCGGAGGCATCCAGCGCCTCGGCCCGCGCGCGCCGCGTGCCGCCGCGCTCGACGCGCAGCCGTGCGGGCGCGATGCGTACGCTGTGCAGCGGACCGGGCGGGAGGAGCTGGCCTTGCGCGGAGTCGGCCGCCTCAACGCTCTCCAGCGCGTCCGGGCCGGCCGCGGCCGCGGCATCCACGTCGCCGGTCGCGACATCCTCAGCGGCCGCTGCCGTCTCGGGACTGGTGATGTCTGGACCAGCCGGCGCATCCGTGCCCGCCGCCGTTCCTTCCGCGCCACCCGCCGCGCCGTCGCCCGCCGCGGCCGCGCCGCGGTCGCCCGGGGATTCCACCGGGAGCATCGCGTAGCGCGGGCGTTGCCGGTACAGCCCGCGGAAGGCCCGCTGGAGGTCACGCACGAGGTGGCGGTCCGCCTCCTCCTCGCGCCGGCGTTCGAGCGTCTCGAGCACGGCCTGCAGCGCGGGCTCCGCCGTCAGCAGCGCGCGGGAGAACGCGCCCGCCGCGTCGTCGGCCAGTACGCCGCGCCTGCTCCCCGGGGCCACCTTGAAGGCGGGCCAGTCGACCATCCCGACCAGTCGCGTGTCGGTCCAGGGTGAGTGGTCCAGTCCCAGCGCCGCCAGCGCATGGAAGTCGTCGGCCACCAGCGTCCCCGTGCAGTACACCGCGAGCGCGTGGGGCTCGCCGCCGTCGCCGCGCTCTGGGGCGACGTAGATTTCCAGACGGATGGGAGGGTGGCCGGGCACGGCGACGGCCGTGAGCGAGTCGACGCGCTCGCCCAGAAAGCGCGGCGGGCGCACGCGGATCAGCTTCTGCGCGCGGCCGCGCGCGATCTTGTCCTCGATCACAAGCTCGACCTCGCGCGCCAGGAGCTGCCCGCGCAGCTCGGCGGCGAGGTAGTCGGCGGCGCGTCCGGCCGCCAGCACCGCCAGCGCCTCGCGCCTCAGCCCCGACACGACGACTTCGGTCGAGCGCTCGTCGAGTCCCAAATGGCCGCGCAAGGGCTCGATCTCGTAGCGCGAGCTGTCGCGGTGCAAGAGCAGCCGGTAGGGACGCTGCCCGGGTACGGCCGAGCGGATGTCAAGCTGCGCGCCCAGGCTCCAGAAGCCCAGCAGGCCGATGCCGTACTGGCCCTGCGTCATGAGCTCCAGCCGCTCCTGGGGGGACAGGTGCCGTTTGCGGCTGTGGCCGATGTGCGTGGCGATGTACTTGAGCGCCTCGGGACGCGGCAGCTCGGGGATGACGCCGTCACCGTCATCGTGGATGCGCAGGCAGGGGACGCTCTTCAGGCGGACGCGCGTCACCCGCACGTGGGCGGCTTGCGCGTCGAGGCTGTTCTGGACCAGCTCGGCCAGCGCCTTGCGTGGATCGGGCTGGCTGTAGGCGAGCCAGCGGATCAGCTCGAAAGAATCGTGGGGGCGGACCTTACCTTTGAGCGTGTCACGGTCGCGGTTGCGCCCACCAGACGTCGTGCCTGCGCGCGGCGAACGGGGGGCGGCGGGTTTGCGGGGCATCGGACCTCCAGGCTGGGCGGCTGGCAGACCTGCCGGTGCGCGGCCGCATCGAACCGGACTTGGGCGGTGCCCGCCTCCAGGACCGAGAGCACTGGCGCTCGTGTGGTTCCAACGCGAATCAGGCGGCTCGCTTGGGCCGCGTCACGCGCCGGATTCGTCCCAGCGCCGCCGCCTCCACTCGCTGCGCGTGGTAGAGATTCCACCGCTGCTGAAGATCCAGCCATAGCTCCGCGGAGGTCCCCAGGTACTTGGCAAGCCGCAGCGCGGTGCTCGGGGTCACGCCACGCCGACCGTTCACGAGCTCGTTCACGCGCTGGTAGGGCACGCCAATGCCGTCCGCGAGGTCCCGCTGCGTGATCCCCCTGGGCTCCAAGAACTCCCGCAGCAGCATTCCGCCGGTGTGGATGGGCTCGCAGTGGGTTGGGACTCGAATCATCGCACACACCTAGTGGTACTCCAGCTTCCGCGCGGCCACGCTCCACAGGGCCGTCGGACAGGTCTTTCGTGCCGCCGTGGTCGAGCGACCATTGAAGCTATCCTGGGTGCCCATGTTGCGGAAGCCGAGAATCACGAACGAGAATCACGAAAGCATGATCGCCGAGATTCCATGCTACGTCGAGACCGGCCACCGAAGGACGCACTCTGCGGCCGGAGCCGCCCCGCCGATCTTGGGCTGGGGGAAGGGCTCTTTCGGGGCCCGCGCCGGCTGGTAGGGTCAAGGGCTGGTGACTTGGGCCGAGACCCTGGTTTCCACTGCCTACCACGTCACACCCGGCGCGAGGTCGGGTGGAAGCGCTACCCCCTTGTCCTTCAGGCTGCTGCACGTTAGCCTGCCCAGCATGGCCTCCACGATTCCCCGGCGGTACCGCTCTTCGGTGGGATCCGCACCGCCTTCCGTCATCATCAAGGGTTCCGCTGGCCGGCAGGCTGGCCCATCCGCTCGCCGCCCGCGGCCCGTCGCGGCGCGAGCCACGCCCGCGCCTGCCGCGACACACGCCAACGGCGAGCCCGCCGACCGTAGCGAAGCGGTGGCCGCGCTCCAACACCTGGCGTTTGGCGCCACCCTGCGCATCCCCCCGCTGCTGCTCGTTCAGCATGTCCTCACGCTTACGGCCCAAGCGGACTGGCCGGTCCGTCGGGCCGCGATGGAGGCGCTGCTGCGCCGCTGCGCGTTCGCGCTACGCGACCGGCTGCGCATCGCAGCGCGACCCACCCGGCAGGCGCCCTTCGGGGCCTACTCGACGCGGCGGGTACGCGGATCGCAGCGGCCCTACTCCACATCGCTTCAGTCCCTCAGCCCGCTGCGCGGCAGTTGCGATTGCCCCGACTACCTGCGTAGCTCGCTGGGACTGTGCAAGCATCTGCTCGTCGTGCTCGATGATCTCGCCGCGAGGCCGCGACGCTGGCAGCGGGCTCTCGCCGCACCAACGACGGCCGACGGCCCGGAGCTTACCTGGGATCCTGTGCGACCGCTGACGGGGCGCGGCGACTGGCTCGGCCGGGTGTGGTGGCACGGATTCGACCCGCAGCACGCCGTTAGGCACGCCGATCTGGCCCGGGCGCGGCGCTGGTTCCGCGGTGGAACGAACGGAGACCTGCAGGCGGAGGCTCCCGGCGAGGATCGCCCGCAAGCGCGGACTGCCATGATCGAGGATCTGCTGCGCGCTAGCGAGCCTCCCCGGCACGGTGGGACCCGTCGACAGCGTGCGAAAGGAGGCCGCGCCCGGCTCACCGCAGAGCCGGCCTTGCACGCTTTGCTCGCCGCCGAGCGCAAGCATCTCGCGCGAATCACCGCCGACCGCGCCGAACGCAAGCGTCTGGAGCGGTCGCTGCGCTCACTCCGCCGGCCGCTCTACCCGTACCAGCAGGAGGGAGTCCGCCGTTTCCTCGACACCGGGCGCCTGCTGCTGGCCGACGACATGGGGCTCGGCAAAACCGTGCAGGCCACCGCGGCGTGTCACGTCCTGTGGCACGCAGGCAGGGTGCGGCGAGGGCTGTTGATCGTGCCCGCGAGCCTGAAATCGCAGTGGCAGCGCGAGTGGAGGCTCTTCTCCGACGCGCCGATCGATGTCGTCGACGGCGGCCCGCAGCAACGGCACGCGTTCTACCGGCGCCGCCGGCTTGGGTTCCTCTTGGTCAATTACGAGCAGGTGCTGCGCGACCTGCCGGCGATGCAGGCCTGGGCGCCCGATCTCATCGTGCTTGATGAGGCGCAACGCATCAAGAACTGGGCGACGCGCACGGCCGGCTGCGTCAAGCAGCTCCAGCCGGCGTACCGGCTCGTCCTCACCGGGACGCCCATGGAGAATCGCCTCGAGGAGCTGGCCTCCATCGTCGAATGGGTCGACGACCACGCGCTCGAGCCCAAGTGGCGACTGGTGCCGTGGCACTCCATGTGGTCGGACGGCGCATCCGAAACAGCTGGCGCCCGCAATCTCGACACGCTGCGGGTGCGCCTGGCGCCCTGCATGCTCCGCCGCGTGCGGCGCGAGATCCTCACGCAGCTCCCGCCACGGACGGACAGCGTCATCCCCGTCGATCTGACGAGCGAGCAGCGCGACGAGCACGACGCGCTCAACCAGCCCATCGCCCAGCTCGCGGCCATCGCACGCAAGCGGCCGCTCACGCAGGCCCAGTTCCTGAGGCTGATGACGCTCCTCACCACCCAGCGGATGATCGCCAACGGTCTGGGGCAGATCCGCTTCGCTCAGATTTGGCCGCAGATCAGTGCTGCGCCACGCCCCGAGCCGCAGCTCTTGCAGAGCTTGCACAGCCCCAAGCTCTCGGAGCTGCGGGAGATCATCGCCCAGGTCGCCATCCAGCAGCAGCGCAAGGTGGTCGTATTCAGCCAGTGGCGCCGTATGCTTGCTCTCGCGCACTGGGCGGTGGGCGATGTGCTGGCGGAGGGGGGACTGCGGGCCGCGTTCTTCACCGGCCGCGAGAACCAGCGGCAGCGCACCAGGAATATCGTCGAGTTCCACGACGATCCTCGCGTGCGCGTGCTTTTTGCAACCGACGCCGGCGGCGTGGGGCTGAATCTGCAGCGCGCCGCGAGCTGCTGCGTCAACATCGAGCTGCCATGGAACCCCGCCGTGCTCGAGCAGCGTATCGGCCGCATCTTCCGGATGGGCCAGAAACGTCCGATCGATGTCTACAACCTGGTGGCGCAGGACTGCATCGAGTCGCGCATCGCGGCCCTCGTCGGCGACAAGCGCGCATTGTTCACGGGCCTCTTCGACGGGCGCAGCGACGAGATCCGCTTCGAGCGCTCGGGGTCGTTCTTGGCCAACGTCGGGAGGCTGGTGGAGGCGGGGCCGGGTGCGACGGATGGCGCCGGAGACGGCGCTGGTGGCGGCGCTGTTGGGCAGGCAGCCGCTGCGACTCAACGCGTGGCACGCGAGCGAGCGGTTGAGCGGCGCGTTGCGGCTGGCCATGGCGACGGCGCTGCTGGCCGTCGCGCCGCCGCCGCCGCGGAGGAACTCGCCGCCGAGTCGGAATCGGTGGTGGACGCCGCGGTGGAGCGGGAGATCGAGGCGCTCGTGGCCGCGGCGGACGAGTCGCGCGGGGCTGATGAGATTTTGCCGGCGGAAGGGCTGGTTGGCGCAGCCAAACGTGTCGTGGCGGCCCCCGCGACCGCGGACCCGATCGCCGCCTCGGGTCCCATCCAAGAGGATCCAGGAGCGGCGGCGGACGGATCGCGCGTGGATGGGGCAGCGGCTATCGCCGAAGCCGCGGCGCGCGCTGTGTCGGCTGCCGACGTTCGGCGACTGTTCACGCAGCTCGAGATCCGTCCGACATCGCAAGGGGGTCTGCGCATTGAGGCGAATGCCGAAGCTGCGGCGACGCTGGTGGCACTCTTCGAAGGGCTGGCCGGACTTCTGCGAGGCACGCAGGAGAGCACCCGGGTTCGCAGAGCCTGAACGCCGACGCGATCACCCTCACCCGGCGCAGCGCGGGCCCAGGCTTCTTCCACCTGTGTCAGGATGAACAGGAACCTCATGGAAGCCCCCTGCCGGGGCTGGGTGGCCGGACACCGGAGCGGCCCGCCCGCTCGTGTGAACGAACAGACCGCT
Source organism: Candidatus Krumholzibacteriia bacterium (assembly GCA_041484665.1). GTDB lineage: Bacteria > Krumholzibacteriota > Krumholzibacteriia > JAJRXK01 > JAJRXK01 > JBGPIA01. The sequence goes on along the minus strand of JBGPIA010000032.1, from coordinate 3,584 downwards.
CGAGTGGTTAGGCGTTTCGGCTGTAGCCATTGGATGGCCCTGTCGGCGTCGCTCCCTTCATGGCACTACTAAATGTGTAAGTGGCGGCGGCGACACTCGCCACGAAGTGGGCCACTGCGATGAAGAAAAAGAGGATGACCCGGGTCTTTCCCACATTGCCGCCTAACGTCCGACATGAGCGGCAGTCAACTGCGGCCCAACGAGCAGTAGACAGCGAATCTATCTCCAATGAGCGGGCTTGAAACTCGCCGTCCATCACGCCGGCGACCGATCGCGTTCAGCCGCTCATAGGTCATTCCCGCACGGCCTTCCGTCGGTTTGTCCGGCCCACCCCTCCCGGATACCGAGCGCCGCGCCGCAGTCTATCGCGCACAGTCATCCCCCGGGCGCAACCTCCACCAGCCTCTCACGGCTCCCGCTGGTCCTCCGCGGGGTTCCTGACGCTGCGGCCGCTGCGATTTCAGCGCCTGAGTGTAGATCACGACCGCGGTCAGGTCACGGTGTCGTCGCGGCCGCCGCGACCGTTTGGGGACGTCAGTCGCGCGCCCCCGTGGGGTTTGCAGAGGCGATTCAATCCCAGATCGGACGCACCTCGATCGACCCGTGTCCGTACTTGGGCATGCGCGCGGCCCAGGCTTCTTCTACCTGTGCGAGCATGAACAGGAACCTCATGGAAGCACTCCTCGACGGACGCGCTACTCCTCATCAGATTGCGCAACGAGTCGCTTTGGGGCAGTGTTGCGCCATGCCGCGATCAGGGCTTGCCGAACAATCGACTCGTGAGCGGCGCGCAGGCGGACGATCGTGGCCCCTCGACGCCCCCACGCCCCGCTGGCGGGGTCGAAGACATCCGGCGCAGCGCGCATGAACGACCGCTGCTCGGCCGGCGTCAGCTTGACCATGCCCCAGGCCTCGCCAGGCCCCAGCGTCGCGAAAATCTTCCCACGGACCCGGAAATCGGGATGCCCCATGTGCTGGGCTTCTGACGCCTCGGGAAGACTGAGCGCCAGACTTCGGAACTTTGCTGCGGTCATGCTGACCCTTTCGGTCGCCTCGGCGTCGCGAATGCTCATTCGCCCGTGCGCGCGCGTTTCGTCTGCTTGACCCAGCGCGGGGCCGAGTCGGTCGTCTGCCGCAATATGAGATTGAGCTGCGCAGCGCCGTGTTGGACATGGCGCATGTTGTACAGAAGCAACTCTGCGACGTTGGCGTCGACCCATTCGAACCCACAGCGCTCACGGGCTTTCGCGTCCGTCAGCGCGTCGATCGTCGCTCTGCACTTGCGGCGGCTATGCACAAGATAGGCTTGAAGCTCGTCTTTCGAATACACCCGTTCGGGGAGCAGCCCCGCCGGGTCCAGCTCGTCCAGCGTAAACGGAGCGGGCGGCGCGAATCCCTCGAGCGAGTCGGAGAGGTACAGGTCCAGCCAGAAGAGCGTGTGATACACGAGATACCAGAACTCAGGCTTCCGCGAGCGGTCGCCCCATAGCTCGTCGGGACAGGCGACCAGGGCATTTTCGAGCATGTCGATCGCGCCCCCGAACTGATGCCAGAGGATCGCTCTCCAGGTCGCATCCACTTCGAGCCTCCCCGCGAATGCCACTCTGTTGGGGTTCGGCGACGAGGATAACGACTCGCCTGCCAAACCGCCGATGCGCTTCGGGCGCCGAAGGCGGCCGTCAGCTTCGGCGGCGTGTCAGGCATCAGGCGGCGTCGCCGGCACCCGCTCTCCACCACCACCACAGCGCGATGGCAAAGGCGACGTTCGCGGCCAGCCCCAAGACGCCCACCTCGGGCCCGAAGGTCGCAGTGTCCTTGATGCCGAGCGCCCCAACTCTGGTTCCAAATCCGAAGAACACGTACGCGCCGCCGTTCCACAAGCCATGGCTCAAGCTGGCGACGACCACAGAGCCGGAGATCCGGCGCAGAAGACCCCACACCGCACCCATGACGGCGGCGTTGACCATGAAGACGGGAATCTGGGCCGCCGGGAGGTCGAATCCGGTCTTGAGGGCCACCGCCGACAAGTGCCACAGCGAAAACGCGATGCTGCTCCAGAGCAACACCCACCCCGGTTTCTGCCCCGCTCGTTCGAGCGAGGCCCAAAGCCAGCCGCGGAAGAACCCCTCTTCGGTGATCATTGCAACGAGGATCGTCGATACAGCGACGAGCGCAAGGTTGAGCCGGACCTTCTCCCAGTTGGTCTGGGAGAGGTCAACGGCGCCGGCCGCTGCCGAGACGAGCGCGACCACGCCGAGCACAACCACCGGATAGAGCCCGGCCAGGCCATAGTGGCTCCATCGTCCCCACACGAAACCCATGCTCGGACGCGCGAGCCGGTCGAGGTACCACAAGATGCCCATCAGGGGAAACAACGGCAAGGCGCTGAATGCGGAAAGCCCGGTGGCGTCCATCGTGGTGGTAATCGCGATCGCCACGAGCACACCAAGGATCGGGCGGCGTACCGCGCTCACGGCGATTCGCCTCGCGCGTTGGCTCCAAGCGTCAAGATGAACTCCTCGACCGGCTCGCCGCCCGCGTTGGAAGGCGCCTTGTCCTCGCCGCAGATCCTGAACCCACATTTCTCCAGAACCCGCAGGGAGCCGAGATTGTGTTTCGCGACATGGGCATGGAGCGGGCGCGCCTTGACGCGATCCAGGAACTCCGATAGCGCCCGGGTCGCGATGCCCTTGCCCCAGTACTGCTTCCCAATCCAGTAGCCGACTTGTGTTTCACCACAATGCTCAAAGCTCACGATGTTCCCGGCCACTTGCCCGTCGAAGAGGATCGTCTTCTTGGTCACGGTGTCGTCGCCCAGGATCTTCTTCGTCCAGTGCGTCATGAACGCATCCCTGTCCCTGGGCGGAAACGCGGCCATCTGGTTTGCGTCCGGGTCCATCTGGTGCTCGAAGAAGATGGGGAGGTCACCCTCTGTCACATCACGCAGGAGGACATCGCTTGTCATGGGCTCTCTCAACCCCGCTGTTGCAAAAAGATCTGGGCACGGCTTGATATGATGAATTGAAAAGTGGCCTCCATCGTGGGAAAAAGGGGTTGAACATTACACCCAACTCCCCACGAAGCAGAGGCCACTTCTCGTGAAAGTCAGTAAAGCACAGGTCCGGCGTCGTGTCCATACCCTCCCCCAGTGCCGGTTCGAGGATCAAGCGTTGGCCTCCTCGGCCGGGTTGGTCCTCTACGAAGCGCTCTTCCAGTCGCTGAACCTCCGCCGGCGGCTACGCGGGTGCTTCAACCACCTTGTGCAGTGGCCAATCTACGCTCACGTGGACCTTTTCCTCAGCCTGGTGGTCCACGTCCTGCTGGGCTACCGCAACCTGCGGGAGACGGCGTACTACCGGGAAGGTCCCATGGTGCTGCGCGTGCTGGGTTGGCAGCACCTGCCCGACGTATCGACGTACTCCCGGCGTCTGGCGACCATGGATCTGCCGGCGTGCGGCGAAGTGGCGCGCCTCAACCGCGAGATCGTGCTCGACCGTCTCATCGAAGCAGCGCTGGCCAGGGTGACGCTGGACTTCGACGGCAGCGTCCTGACGTCCCGCCGCCATGCGGAAGGGACGGCCGTT
>JBGPIA010000031.1:0-21945 GCA_041484665.1 Candidatus Krumholzibacteriia bacterium | reverse complement strand
GCTGGTGGATCGCTTCACCGAGAACTGCCACGTGCTCGACATCGAGGCCGACTCGTGGCGCCAACGCAAAACAGACTGACCGCGTCCTGCCTCGCCAGCTACGCCGCGTCAAAAACACGCGGAAACCCGTGGCCGTCTACACGCGGGTGCCTGAGAACGGCATCCAGCAGCCTGCGCCGCTGTTCGAAGCGCTCGACTACCTGTACCTGCCGGCGCCCGACATCGCGGTTGCGATCGCTTTCTATACGGAGACGCTGGGCGGCGAGCTGCTTTGGCGCATTCGCGAGGAGGACACGTGGGTGGCCGCGGTGCGCCTCGCGCCAAACGGGCCTCTCGTGCTTCTCGCGAACCACCTCGAGGTCGGCCAGGGGCTGCTCATCTATCGCGTGCGTAGCCTGACGGAGACGCACCAGAGGCTCACAAGTGTCGGCTGGTCCGTTGAGGGAGAGCCGTTCGAGCTTCCGCACGGGCCGTGTCTCGTGTTTCGGGATCCTGGTCAGCAACGATTGGCTGCCTACGAGCGCGTGCGCCCCGAGGCGGACGCGCACTTCCAGGGACGACTCGATCCCTTGTAGGGCGCTCCTGGTAGGGCGGTCGTGCCAAACCTCGGCGGGAGAGCTGTCAGCGAACGCGGCGGCGAACAGAGCGAGCTCGATCGCGCGCGCCCGCGGCAGCTGTGTTCGACGAGCTACCGGCGAGCCAGCGCCGGCCCAGCGGCCCCGGTTGGCGCAACTGGCGCGCACGCATCTGACGCAACTGGCGCGGCTGTCGCGACTGCTGCGGCTGTCGCGACTGCTGTGGCTGTCGCGACTGTTGCGGCTGGCGCGGTTGACCCGGCGGGGGCGGTTGCCGTGGACGCTGCGAATTGCCCACCGAATCGCTCGCCCGCGCTTGCGCGCTCGAGCTGAGCGAGGCGGTCGCCCAGCGCCTGCAACGCCGTGAGCTGCGCCTCGAGCGACTCGATCTTGCGCTCCTGCAGTTCGATCTTGCGCTGCTGCGCCTCGATGTCACGCTGCTGCGCCTCGACCTTGCTCGCCAACGCGCCGCCGTCGCTATGACGCTCGAACCGGTCGAACAGGATCGAGATCCTCGCGCGCTTCACAGTTTGACCACCGTGCTGCTGCGTGTGGATGTCCTGCCAGTGCACTTGCTCGGCCGCTCGGGCTACGACGTGACCGACCGCGTAGCGCAGCGGATCATCCTTCATGGCGCACCCGGCCACGTCTGAAGCGATCAGGCAGTTGCCGGGTTCGATGTCGCCCGCTCCCGAGTCGACCACCCACATGTCGCCATTCCCGACGGACATCACGAGGTGAACATCTTGGCAAGAACCCGCCGCGCTCGAGCTGCAGGGGCCGAGGTACGCTCCAAGGCAACGCGCATCGTTGGCGGTGGCCGTGGGAACGACTCCGTAGACTGGTTCGACTCCCGGATCGGCGCCGTCACGCGCGATGGCGCCAGTCAGGCGCACGAGTGCGCCGCGCTCGATCGCGCGATCCACCTGCGCCAGGTGCGAGCCGGTAAAGGAATTGTAGCTGACGGTCGAGCCCGCAACGGTGATGGTGCCGACCTCGAACCCGTTGGCATTGATCAGGAAACTCATGAGTCGGCCATCCCCTTCGCGCTGAAGCTGGGCAACCGTGTAATGCCCTTGCGGCGCTGCGGCGAATAGGCGCGTTGTGCCAGCCGGCCAGCTCGGGCCGCCAATTGCCAGAGTGCCGTTCGACTCGAAGCGGCAGCTCTCCGCGCCGTTGACTCTGATCGTCAATGCATCCTCAGTGGCCAGATACGCGATCTGGCCCGGCACGTTCGCAGCGTTGTCCAGGAAATTGATCGCGCCGAGGTAAGTCGGGGCGATCAGCAAACTCTGGAGCTCGAGCACCGAGCCGAACGCACCAGTGCTCGTGGACAGACGAGCGATGGCCTGCGGAGACAGAATGTGCAACGGGCGCAGCGGGCTCGCAGTCGTTCCGATGCCGACGTCCCCGCCGTAATAGAGGCTCCCAGCGGAGTTGGTGCGCCATGGCGCCGCCGCGAAATTGGCGAACGGGGCGGCAGTGAGCGCCTGGCGGGGAGAGAGCGGAACGTACGCGCCACTTCCAGCGGGATAGCGGGCGTGGATCTCCAGCCACAGATTCCGGTTGGTGAAGAGCGTCCCGAAGTCGAGGTCCACCGTGAACAACCCGCTCTGCACGGGCCAGCTGGACGAGGTCAAGGTGCTGAGCAGCGGCCCACCGGTCGCCTGGTCGTACAGGTCGAACCGCAGGTCAGCGATCCCCGTCACGGGAGAGCCATTGAGCACGAGCTGCCCCTGATAGGTGAAACTCGTACCCAGCGGTGTGGCCACCGCGGGCCTTGCCAGGCCGACGATCATCGAGAGAACTGCCGCGAGAATCAGGCGCGCGGGTCGTTGGGCGGTTTGCATGGGAGGACCTTCCGATCTGGGAGGGCACTTTGCGGGCTGGTTGAGACTGTTGGTTCGGGCTGGGCTCGGCTGTCCGATCGCTGGCGCGAACTCATGCATCCAATCGTGGGTGGAATTGTGGGTGAAATCGTGCGTGGACTCACATCCTCCGCCGTGAGTCAGCTCCGGTCGCCGTCAGGTGGTTCGCGTAGATGTCCTTGAGCGTGACGGGGTCCCGCTGGTCCGTCCACACGGCGATGATCCCACCTGCCCCGTCGGAAACGCTCTGAGGCCCGCTCTGTCGATTTCCGGCGGTGGACATGGCATTGCTGTTGAGCAGCCACTGTCCGGGGGCGGGGCTCCCCGATGCGGCAAGGGGTGCAAGGGCGATTGCGCTGACACCGACGAGGGTGCCGGTGACGGCGCTCGCAACGACGACAGAAAGAGCAACGCTGCGCGATCGGACGTGGGGACGCATGGTGCCACCAGTGGGGAAAAGGACTGCGTCCTGCGGTCGGATGGCGCGCAGATCCGGGCGTCGGAGTCGTCCCCGCCGGCGGGGTGGCCAGGCTGGGCAGTGCGCGCATAGGCACCAAGATAAGTATACATAAGTACGCGACGCCGCTGACGTGGAATCGGCGCCCGGCGGAGGGGCGGAGCGGCGGTGGTTCGGGATCGAGCGGTGGGAGCCGGCGAGGGCGTACCCGGGCCGACGGCCGCTCGTGGGGTAGCTTCCGGAACGCTCTGCGAATTTGCTCATCAAAATGCTCAAATTCGCAGAGGGGCGTTCCGGGGACCCCTGGCTCACTCTGCCGCGCTCGAATGCCTGAAGCTGTGTCCGCCCAATCGATCCAGGAACGCCGATTCGACGACGCCACCCACGAGCCGCCCGCTGAGCGCACCGCCCCCGCCGCATCCGTTCACTTTGCGCCCTCCGGCCGTAGGGAAGAGTAGCCGGGTGGACGAACCCGGCCGGCCGCGGCGTTGCGGCTCTACGGCCCCCGGCGGCTCTCCTCGCACCCCCCCGGCAGGCAGCCGGGGGACAAGCCGAGGCGACGGCAGCTCACCAAGCCGGTCGACGAACAACGAAAGGCAGACATGCGCAAGCGCACAGCAGCTCAAACCGGCAACTTGACCTCGTGCCGAGCGCTGCGGCACGCCGCGCTTGCGCCGGGCATGATCGCGCTGGGGGTGGCCGCCTCGGGACTGACTGCGCTCGCGCCCACCGCGCGTGGCGCGTGGGTTCCCGGCGGAACCCCAGTGTGCACCGAGACCCACGCGCAGTACGCGAACGTGCGCAGTATTGCAACGGATGGAGCCGGAGGGGCGATCATCGCCTGGTCGGACGCGCGGTTCAGCAACGATGACATCTTCGCCCAGAGGATCGATGCCTCCGGCGTGCCGCGCTGGAGCACCAACGGTGTGGCGGTCTGTACGATCCACGGCGCTCAGACCAGCCCCACGGTGCTGCCGGACGCCGCGGGCGGAGCGACCATCTTCTGGCAGGATGGCCGCGACACGCCCCGCTTGGACATCTACGCGCAACGGCTGGACGCGCTCGGAATCCCGCTGTGGGCGATCAACGGCGTGCCTCTCTGCACGAGCACCACCGAGCGGCATTCCTCTCCGATCGCGGTTCCGGACGGAGCGAGCGGGGCGACGGTGACGCCGGGGTACGTCGTGGCCTGGCTCAACACTGACCTGAACAACGGGGGCATTACGGGCTTGGCCGTACAGCGCGTGGACTATCTTGGCGCAGGCATGTGGGCCTCCGCCGCTGCAGGCGGCGTCTACCTGGTCTCGCTGGCGGGCGGAAGGTCCGCCCCTGCGATTGCTACCGACGGGACGGGTGCGGCGTTCGGTCCACGCGGGGCGATCATCACGTGGCAGCAATACCATCCAACGGGCTATGACATCGCTGCGCGCCGCGTGTCCTCGGCCGGTGTCCCGCAGTGGGCGGCCGATGGAATCCCCATCTGCAGCGGGCCGGGCTCGCGATCGAATCCGCACATCGCGTTCGTCGGAAGCGGCAACGTGATCATTCTTTGGGAGGACGCTCGGAACGTGGACCAGGATCTCTATGCCCAGAAGCTCTCGATCACGGGAACCGTGGCGTGGCTCGCCAATGGCCTTCCGGTCTGCAGGGCGCAGGGGAACCAACAGTCGCCGGTGATCGTGGGCGACGGCGCGGGTGGCGTCATCGCGACGTGGACCGACCCCCGAGGGGCCGCGACGGCGATCTATGCGCAGCGCATCGATGGGAACGGTCAGCCAGTGTGGACGACCGTGGACGGCGTTCCGCTCGCCTCGGGGGCGGGCGACCAGGCCTTTCCCGCAGTCGTCGCCGACGGATCTGGAGGAGCGATTGTGGCGTGGACGGACCGCAGGAGCGGAGAGGCTGACATCTACGCGCAGCGCGTGGACGGCAACAGCAACCTGTTGTGGGACCCCAACGGCGTTCCGCTGTGCCAGGCTGCGGGCTTTCAGGACGCGCCTGCTGTATTGAGAGACGCGGGTTCCGGCGCGCTCGTCGCGTGGAACGACCCGCGCAACGGGAATCCGGACGTCTACGCCGACCACATCGCCGGCAGCGGCGTGGCGACCGCGGCGCCGCCCGGTCCAGCCGTTTCCTCCGCGGGCCTGCGCCTCGCACTCTTGTCGTCGAACCCCGCGCGCGGCCTGGTGCGATTCGCTCTGGAGCTTTCGGCAACCGCCCAGGTGAGGATCGACGTGCTGGACGCCCGCGGCCGGCGCATCCGCTCGCTGCCCGATGCCGGGGTGCTCGGCTCCGGGAGGCACGACCTGGCCTGGGATGGCAAGGACGACGCCGCGGCGCCGGTCGCATCGGGCATCTATTATGTGCGGGCGCGGGCGGGGGCGGCGGAGAGCGTGGAGCGGGTGGTGCAGCTGCGGTAGGCAAAGCGGGCTACCGGTTGGCAGGGGGGTCCACTGAGCGCGTAACCCACTCGATGGAGCCGCTGAGGTCGAAGCTGTCCCCAAGCAGGGTTACAACCCCAGCACCAACCGAAGGCCCTCCTCCAGTTCACGGATAACATCGGCGGGCAGCCGGCAGATTCGCTCGGTTAGGAAGCGGCGGTCCAGGGTCAGCAGCTGCGAGACGTTCACGACCGACGCTCGTGACAGATTGCTCTCCCGGCGTGTCAGTCGGACGTTCCTGGGAGCCGCGACCAGATCGAGATTCGAGTTGATCGCCCCGATGATCACCGTGCCGACCCGGCTGCGATTGAACGCATCCGATTGGATCACGATCACCGGGCGCCGGTACCCGGGATGCGAACCGCGGGGGTCTACCAAATCCGCCCACCAGAGCTCACCACGCTGGATCACCACTCCTCCTGAGGGAGGCTCGCCCGCTGCATCCGATCCAGCACCGGGTCCAGGGCAATCGGCTCCCTGGAATCGTAGACCTGATCCAACGCCTCCGTCATATGGCTGCCCGCCTGCCCCTCGAGGAAGTGGAGGATCGCGCGCTGGTAGAGCTGGCTCCGGGAGAGCCCCAGTCGCCTGGCTATGCGCTCTGCGGCTTTGAACAAGTCATCGGGGATGGAGATGGCGGTTTTCATGGAATGAGTAGAGCCGCGGTTACACCCACGGTCAAGACTCGAGCTCAGAAGACGACGCGCCCGGGGCGCGGGCCACAGCGCGATTTCAGTCGCGCGCAAATCAAGAGGCGGACTTTGGATTTGCACAAGTCGCTTGGGGCTTGGGCGCGTGCCGCAGGGCCTCAACCCGCCGAGCCGCCGCCCCCCGCGCCGCCACGCGCCGCCCGGCCGCCCGGGCGTTGTTTTTTTGACGCGCGCTTCTCGTGGCGGCGTTCGCGCAGCCGGCCCTCCAGCCAGGCCAGAGCCCCTGGAGTCTCACGCCACACGGGGAGCAGCTCGTCAGCGCACAGCACCGCCTCGTCCTGACCGCCCAGGACGAAGCTGTCGGGCAGCTCGTCGGGCAAACGGCGGCGGCCCAGCAGGAACTGCGCGGCCAGACGATTGCCGCGCAAGGCCTGCTCCAGCAGCGCCTGGGATGCGGGCCCATCGCCGTGGCGGCGGAAGGCGGCCAGCGCCCGCGCGTAGCCGAAGCTCGCTTGCGAATCATCGTCATAGCGCGCCGCCAGCTCTTCGACGTCTGCGTCGCGTCCAGCGCGCAGCAGACTGCGCATCAGTTCGGTGCGGACCCCCTGATTGTCGGAAGGGTTCAAGCGCAGCAGCTCGCGGTAGTGCGTGATGGCCTCGTCCAGGCCGCCGGCGCGCTGCAGCGCATCGGCCAGACCAAACCGGGCACGCATGTATGGGCGCGTCTCGAGCAATCCCCAGAAATGGCCGGCGTTCTCCTCGAAGAACGCGGCTCCCAACGCCCGCTGTCCGGCATCGACGGCCTTGCGGTAGAGGTCGGTCGCGAGCTGTGGATCGGGCATGCTCTGGGCGAGCACCACGTACGCATCGGCGCAATCGGGATCCAGGCGCAACGCCTGGCGCGCGAGCTTCAGCTGCAGGCGACCGCGCGCCCCGGCAGCCTGGTCCACCAGGTCCTGCGCTTGCTCCTGAACGTTGCGGGGAGCGGCCTCGGGCACAACCCCGCCGACGATCTTGGACTGCACGAACTGATTCAGCTGATCGGGGGACTCGAACTGCTGGTCGGCGATGAGCCGATGCAGGTTGCGCAGCGCGCGCTCGGTCGCGCGCCGCCCGGAGTGATCGTCGAGCGGAAACGTCTCGCGCGGCGGCTTCAGCACGTCCGGCAACGCGAGCGTGTAGGTCTGCGGGCCGTCGATCGTGGAAACGGTCTTCGTCCAGCGGCCGGAGTCGAGCTCGTCCTCGGTCGTATCGGCCAGGGCGCGCAGCAGCCCCTCGAGAAAGGCCAGCGCGGGCGCGTCGGGCCGCGTGAAGCGCTTGAGACGGCGCTCCGCGCAGATGACCAGCGGGTACGCGTCGGGGCCCGCCACTGGCAACCCCTCGTCCTCCCAAAGGTCGGCGTCCGCGAACCCCATGTGTACGATCGGGTCGTACGTGAGAGCCCAGCCCCACACCTCGTTGAAGTACTCGCGCGCCTCGGTGGCGAACAGCCGGTCGTAGTTCGCGCGCGACTCGTAGAAAGCCAATCCCCTCTCCTGGCCGGCCGCGCCCATCACTGTGAGCCACGAAAGCCCGCGATCCGGCGGCTTCGGCGACTCGATGTGGAGCGGGTCGTCGGAATCTAGATGCAGCCATGGGCGGGCGCGGAAGAACCCCTCGGCGGCGCCGGCGAAGGCCCGCACGCGCGGCACGTCACCGCCGCATGCGGCGATCAGGCTGCCGCTCGTGATGGGACCGCCCAAGCGCTCGTTCATGGCCTCCAGAAACTCGTCGATCGCCGGAAGCTGTGCGACGGCCTCGATCACGGTGTCGGTGCCAGCGAGTTCGCTGCGCAGGAAATCGGCCAGCGCCCCGTCTTTGACCCGCAGCCGAGCGGGGCGGTGGCCGCCGCCCTCGGACAGTGCGCTGGCCATGAGGCGCTGCAGCAACAGGCTGGGAGTTGCCTGCTCGGGAGGCATCGGGGCGGCGAAGAAGACGTGTGACGTCCGCGCGCTGGCCCACAACGGCGCGACCGGCCGATACGGTTGCGGGCGCTCCCCCTCGATCCACGCGGCTACGCGCGCGAGGGCTCCTTCCCATGTGTCGGAGGGGTCGATGGTCAGGCGGCGATAGCGTTCGCGCTGGAGGTCGATGGGTTCGGGCATGAGAGCATCCTTCGGGAGCGCGGCGTGGGTCGGGGATTGGGGAGGGTGAGGGTTTCGGCGCGGTCGGGGAGTGCGCGGCGGGTCGAGTTTGCGGACCAGCCGGGATCGAGCGGCGGAGCCGTGAGCCACGGCGCGAAGTGTAGCACAGGCGCAGCGTTGGGTCTCCGCGGGCGTCGGGCGCAGCGCGCGGTTGGCCGGCCTCAGCCGGCATGGCGAAGCGCCTGGAGCCGGGCGATAGGGACTACATCCTGACCCCGCAGGGCGTGCCAGAGGTCCAAGTCGAGTTGGAGTTCGAGCCAGAACTCCGCGGGCATTCCCAGGACACGCTCGAGACGGAGCGCTGTATCAGGCGTCACCCCCCGCTTGCCGCGGATGATCTCGTTGAGCCGGGGGAACGAGATGCCCAGGCGGATGGCGAAGGCGGACCTCGCGACGCTCGCGACGGCCTGAGGATACGGGCCGGCTCGCAACCACCCCTACCACGACGGCATCAAGCGGATCGCCTTCATGGCCATGGCAGTTTTCCTGGGCTTGAGTGGATACGAACCCGATGCCGCCGAGGAGGACGTTGTCATCGTCATGTTGCAGCTCGCTGAAGGCCGAATCTCCGCGGGCCGCTCACACCCCTCGGTGGGTGCAGCGGTCTCCTTCGGCAATCTGAGCCCCGCCAGGAATATCACTCCAGCGAGTCCCTGAGCCGCAGTTCGAAGTCCCAGCCTTCATGCGACGCAAGGATCGAAGCGAAGTCCCCCAGGCTCAAGGAAATGCCGTCGACCACCAGAGCAATTCCACGCTCCGAGTCGCACGTGATGCGCCCGCGCACCGTGTCGTGGGTCGTGTCATACTTTCCTTGAGCACCCCGGATGTGACGGGTGGCCAGCGCCCGGTACATTTTCTCGCGCAGGCGTCCGAGCGCAGCGGCGCAGGTCGTCTCGCTGTACGCCCCGAACGCGTACCCAGCGCCGCCTGCCCCCTCTTCCTCCGCCCGAACCGTGAACCCGACAGGCGTCGAATGGCACGTGATTACAAAGGACCGCCGCCTGCCCGCAAAGTCCTCCGCGTGCTCCCGCAGTGGAAAGACATCGTCAACGTCATCGTTGCGCCGCGTCATTGCCTCTGCCTCCAGATCCGCCAAAAAGCCTCGTACACGCTTCCGAGTGAGCTCGCTGTCCGCCGAACGGCCTAGCGCCCGGGCGAGGTCGTTGCGCCCGACTCAGATCTTCGACTCGCCACCGCGCGTCATGGCCTGGTGGCCGTCCCCTGCAGCACGTCGCGGCTGACGCCCGCGCTCAGCGGTGGGATCGGGCGGCGCGGCCCTTGCTTTGCAGGGGGCGTGACGCGCGAGTCCGTCCGCTGGAGCGGCCGGTGGAGTCCTTCGCACGCTCGCCATGGCCTCGCTCACGACGCGCGACGGCAACCTCCGCGAGGCCCGATCGCGCTGTCAACTCAGGGTTGGCGCGCGCCCAGCGCCGGAACCAAGGATCGAGACCCAGAAACGAGAAGTACCGCCAGGCGAGATCTGGGCGGAACGAGCGAAGGCGCCCTTTTTCCGAGCCCTCGGCGCGGTACCGCGGGACTCCGGCCGCGACCGCGGCTTCCTTGAGAGACAAGCCTCGTTCGTCTCGTGCTTGTTGGCACCGAGCGCCGACTGCCCCCCAGCGAATCTGGTCTTGGAAGGCCTGGGCCGGCCGACCGCCGAACACATGCGGGAACTCGGTCGCCAGCATGCTGCACAACTGCGCCGCCAGGAGCTCCACTTCGGCATCGTTCAGGATGCTCGCCCGGTTTCTCCGGAGCTTGCGCGCGAGCTTCTTCTCAAGATCCATCTGGATCCTCCCATCGATCACCTTGCCGGTCAGGCGCGAGCGGCGCCACGCACTCCTCGCCAATCAGCTCCGCGAATCCGCGCGGTTCGTCGCCCACAGTGGCTTGTCAACGCGCGGGGCATCGCCTCGGATGCGGAAAGGACGTCATCCCCGGGCGCGCGCAGAGCCCGAACGGTCGCCAGCGGGGTGTTCTCGTCGGTCAAGAGCTGCATCAAAGGGCTCGGCGACGGAGCGGATAGCACGCCTCCTCTCCGAGGGTCTCGGCCGCGAAGGCGAACACCGCACGGAGGGATTCAGCCGTCAGCTGGGGGTAATTCTCTCGAACCTGAGCCTCCGCCCACCCGGCGGCGAGCAGGCCGAGAATGAAGTCCAGCGCGAGCCTTGTCCCTCGAACCACCGGCTTACCGGCGAGGACCTCGGGCTCGCTCAAGATGTGCTCGCGCCAGTTCATTCGCGCCCCTGATTCTCCAAGAGGTGGACCCGTAGGTGCGGATCACCCAACAGTATACCACGCCTTCTGGCGAGCAATCCCTGCGTGGCTAACGCCTCGCGCCCGCCCGCAGCCCGTGCAGATTCTAGGCGAAACTCGAGTGGTCGCGCTTCAATGCTGGCCGTCGGGCGCAGCGCGCGGTTGGCCGGCCTCAGCCGGCTTGGCGAAGTGGCTGGAGCCGTGCGATGGCGGTTGCATCCTGACCGCGCATGGCGTGCCAGAGATCCCAGTCAAGTTGAAGTCCGAGCCAGAACTCCGCGGGCATCCCCAGAACACGCTCGAGACGAAGCGCTGTATCGGGCGTCACCCCCCGCTTGCCGCGGATAATCTCGTTGAGCCGAGGGAACGAGATCCCCAGGCGGATGGCGAAGGCGGACTGGCTGATCTCCAACGGCCGGAGGAATTCCTCAAAGAGCATCTCCCCCGGGTGCGTCGGGGGCCGCCGCGACGGCAGGCGGCGACCCGCCGCCCGCGCTCCCTCCCCCGGCGCGCGACCTAGTGGTAGTCAGCGATTTCGACTTCGTGGGCATCTCCCGCCTCCCAGCGAAAACAGACGCGGAACTGATCGTTGATCCGAATGCTATGCTGGCCGTGCCGGTCGCGCCGGAGCCGCTCCAGCCGGTTCCCCGGCGGAATCCCCAGTTCGCGAAGCTCGCCAACACGATTCAACAGGTCCAACTTCCGCCTGGCAACGGGCCAGAGGGACTGCTGGCAGACACGGCGAGCCTCCGGCTACGCGAATCGGAAGCGCCAGCGCCCGGGCAGCGGGCCGCTCGTTCAGTCCGCGCCCAGCGCTTCCGCAATCTCGTAGTCCGCCTCCGGAACGGCCTCCCCCGTGATGCAGGTGAAGCAGGCGTGGCCTGCCACCGCAGACCCGATGACCCAGAGGGCGTTGCCGCGCTCGCTGGTGTCTCCCGCCAGGCGCGCGGCTAGCGCGGCCCGCAGTCTCGAAGTCAAGTCGTCCGCGTTCTCGGTCGGGTTGCTCCGCAGGTGCAGCGCGACGCATTCGGGCATCGTGATGGGGGCGAAGGGCATGGGGTCGGGCCTCCTGTCGGACCGGAACTTCCGCGTTCTGGCTACGCGCCGCAGCACTTCTTGAACTTGCGCCCGCTGCCGCACGGGCACGGGTCGTTGCGGCCGGCGGCCAGCTCGCGCCGGATCGGGGAGGCTCCTCCCCGAAGGAGCGTCTCGAGGTCGTCAATGTTCTCCGGTTGGTCGGGCTCGATGCCGACGATCACCTTCCAGCCGTTCTGCTCGGCGATCGCCATGAGCTCGTCGGCGCGCTCCATCGACTGCACGCACAGAACCGCGGGTTTCTCGGTCGTTCCCAGCCTTGCCATCTGGACCTCCCTCGCGGACGCCCTTGCGCGTGCTGCCCACAGGAGCATAGCGAATCCGTATGGTCCGGACCACCATTGGGGGCGTCGGCTGGGGGCGTCGGCGGCGCCTAGGCCACGGCGGCCGCGGCGTCCAGTCGGCGGCACCGCAAGGTCACGTGGCGTTCTGCCACCTTTCCACCACTGTGGCGACCTGCGCGGTCACTGCACTCCTTGCCTGGTGCCGCTCGTGGCCATGCGCCAGCAGAAGGTCGTACTCCGTCTCGCGGTGGCGCACGTGCGCTCGGACCGCCAGCTCGATCGCGCCTGGGTCGAGACTCTTTGCGTTACCGGACCGGCCGATGCGACCACTGTACTTGCGGCACGCATGCTCGGCGATCTCCAGCTCGCGACCCGCGGGGCAGGATGGGTGGACAGCTTCCTGGCCCGACGCGTCAAAGCCGCGTTGCCGGCGGGTACGAACTCGAGATGGTCCAGATCGGCGCAGGCCAGACAGAGCGCGCCTTTGTCCTCCACGAGGTGGATCCACGCCGAACGCCCATGCCGAAAGCCGCACTCGCCGCAGCTGGTCCCGCGAGTGGAGATGAAGACCTTCAGCCCATCGGGAGGAGCCATCGGCTGTGGCCCTATTCCCAGGGCATCATCTCCCAAGCGACGAATTGCGCAATGGCACTGTCGAGGACGCTGTACGGGACGCCCCGGGCGTTGACCCTCTGGCCTGACACCCGGGCGTCACGGAACAGCCGCACGAGCACATCGCCAAGCTCGTCTGCGACTGCCACGGGGTCGGCCTCCTCCGATGCAGACAGCAGGGAAGCAGCGACGGAGCCCCGCGCAACACGACGCCGTCCACTTTTCTGAGCCACGTCGGCGGCGTGCCGCAGCATGGCAGCAACGAGAACAGAGAGCCGATGCGTTCGACCGTGCGGGACCAGCGTTCGCAGCATCTCCACCCACACCGCGTACGTCTGCGGACCAACGACGCTGGCGAGCGTGCGTACTGGCCTCCCAGGACGTTTCGGTGAGGCCGCCGCGGGCTGCTTGCGGCTCGGTTTTCCTGAACCCTTGCGCTGTGCCAACCAGACACCCCCTGCAGTACTCGTCACCACGCGGGTGGTGGCCACACGACGGTGCTCTCCCCCTCCGCCTGAGCAAGTACGGCGAAGACGTGAGCGATGATGCTTCGGCGCGGACGGCGCGGCAACCCCGGAGCGACTCGGAGCGACTCGGGACGACTCGACCGGAGCGACTCGACGGCGGCAAGGAGCCAGGCCTCGTACTCCCAATGGGCCGAAACGATGGCACGCGGGATGGCGGCGGGGGCCGCGGCCGCCCAGCCCTGCAGCTACGGTTCCAGCTCGGCGCGTGGAGGTGCGCGTCGTCGGGGTCATCCAAGACGAGGGCGTGGTGCACCTGATCGTGGAGGAGCTGTGGGAACCGGAGGTGAGGGTGAGGCGGGAGCCGAGGATGAGCAGGGACCTCCGGTGAGGTGCGCGGCACCCGGCGATGCGGCAGCTGTCAATCCGCGGCGCCCCGACCCGCGGCTTCCAAGCCTCGTCCGAGCAGGCATCGGCTGCAGGAACGACTCATCGGCGTGGGTCATAACCCCAGCACCAGCCAAAGACCTTCCTCGAGCTCACGGATCACATCGGCGGGAAGCCGGCAGATTCGCTCGGTCAGGAAGCGGCGGTCCAGGGTCAGCAGCTGCGAGACGTTCACGATCGACTCTCGTGACAGCTTGCTCTCCCGGCGTGTCAGCCGGACGTTCCCGGGAGCCGCGACCAGATCGAGATTCGAGCTGATCGCCGCGACAATCACCGTGCCGATCCGGCTGCGATTGAAAGCATCCGATTGGAGCACGACCACGGAACGTCGATACCCAGGCTCCGAACCGCGATGGTCCACCTAGTCCGCCCACCAGACCTCACCACGCTGGTGGAGCTGGCTCCGCGAAAGCCCCAGTCGCCTGGCGGCGCGCTCCGCGGCAAAGGAGCTTGCGCGCCACGAGACATGACCGTTAGTTCAAGGACGCTCTGGGGTTCGTGCCCGGGTTTGGAGCTTGAATCCCCGGCCCGGAAGCTAGATTGCAGAGAGCACCTGACCTCCCTGGGAACGGAGGCTTCCCGTGCCGCGGCCGACTCACACGCTCCCTTCACCTTCCAGTCCGCGCGACGTACCGGCCTACGGGCTGACCGAGGCGGCGCGGTACGTCCGGGTCCCGCCCGCCACGCTGCGGTCCTGGGTGGCGGGGCGCCCGTACCCGCGCGGTCAGGGGCGCGCCTTTTTCAATCCACTCATCCAGCTCGCCGATCGGCGCGCCCGTAGGCTTTCCTTCTCCAATCTCGTCGAAGCGCATGTGCTGCGCGCCCTGCGCACTGAGCACGGCGTCCCCATCAGGGCCGTCCGCGCCGCGTTGGACTACGCCGAGCGCGAACTTGACATCTCGCACCTCCTCCTGCGGGAAGATCTCCGCACCGGAGCCGGCGATCTCTTCTTGGCCAGTTACGGGGAGCTGATCGATCTCTCGAGGTCCGGTCAGCTCGCGCTGCGCAGGGTGCTGGAGACCTATCTGAAGCGTGTCGATTGGGATCGTGCGAAGCTGCCTGTGCGCTTGCATCCGTTCGTAGTTCAAGACGCCCACCCAACCACCGGCATCGCGATCGATCCCGCGATTTCGTTCGGACGGCCCATCGTCCTCCGCAAGGGGGTTTCGACGTCTGCCATCGTCGGACGCATCGATGCCAACGAAACCGTCGACGCGGTTGCCGAGGACTATGGCCTCACGCTTGAGGAGGTCGAACTCGCCGTCCTCTATGAGCGCGCGGCTTGAGCATCGTCCTCTTCACCGACCGGGATCTCGGTAAGCAGTTTCCCGACCTCTTGCGGTCGGCTGGCATCCACGTCGAGCGGCACACGGATCACTTCCAGGATGCCGTGCCCGACGAGGAGTGGCTGACCGAGGTGGCCGCCGACATTGGCTCGTGCTGACCCACGACCAGCGAATCCGCTACAAGCCGAACGAACGCGACGCTGTAATGACATCCGGAGCTGGTCTGTTCGTGCTCGTAGGGCGCGCGCCCCTCCGGGACCTCGCGCAGAACTTCATCGCGAGGTATCCGCGCGTAGAGCGGTTCATCGCAGGGAATCGGCGCCCCTTCATCGCAAAGATCTACGCCCCGTCCCCCGCATCAGCACGTCCCAGCGTCCCCGCGCTTGCGGCAGGGCGGGTCGAGTTGTGGCTTGGTTACGCGGACTGGCTCCACCGCGGCTAACGGCGACCTTCTGGAACCGTTCGTGTCGGAGTTGCCGAGGGCGCCTGCCCGCCTACGTACCCACGAAATTGTCGGTGGGGCACACGAGAAGACCCTCCGTAGAACGCGCGGTGGGCTGCGCGGGTCATGGTTCACCTGTGCCTCGCCCGCCCCATCGAGCCTTGGCGCGCTCGAGGGCGGAGAGCGGTGACCCCGATGAACCCCGCGGCCAGCGGACGGCTACCCCGGCCCGAGATCATCCTGACCGTCCAGGGCCGCGAGAGCCTCCTCGTCGTATTCGACCACAGGGCCGTCCCGTGGCGCCGCATATGCGAGCGGTGCCTCACCCCGCGCGTAGCCGATCGCGCGGTAGCCACGCAGCCGCTTCTCGAACATCCTCATCAGCATCGGCACCTCGCGGTCCACGTAGTCATAGATCCGGACTTCGCGCTTGCCGGGGTGCAGGCGATGAAGCCGACCCGTGTACTGCACCAGCGTACCTTTCCAGGACACCGGCAGCGCCAGGAACAGTGTGTCCAGGCGCGCGTCGTCGAACCCCTCCCCGATGTAGCGCCCGGTCGCCAGGACAAGCCGCTCCTCGTTCGCAGGAATGGCTGCGAGCTGTCCCCTGAGCTCACCCAGCGCCTTGGCACCCATGCCGCCCCGGAGGACGACAAGGTGCCTGGCTACGCCGGCAAGCCGGCCCGCGAAGTACTCCAGATGGTCTCGACGCTCGGTCAGCAGGATCGGTGAGCGCCCGTCCTCCAGCGCACGGATCACGTCGTCCAAGATGAGCAGATTGCGCGTCTCGTCCCGCGCGAGAGCGGCGTAGAGCCCTTGGATCCCGTGGGCCTCGATGGAGGGCGCGGTGCGAAAGGTCGTCTCGCGCACGACGAGGCGGTGCTCGAAGGGCCGCTGCCCGGCCTGCGTCCGCGCATCGACCGCAAAGCGGACTGGACCGAGTTGCATCTGCGTGATCGGCTGATGTCCATCGCGGCGCTGGGGCGTCGCCGTCAGTCCGACGACGTAACGCGCCCTCACCGCTGAGAGCACGCGCTCGAATGACACTGCTGGGATGTGGTGGCACTCGTCGACGATTACCTGTCCGTAGACAGCGACCGCGTCGGCAACGGCGTCCCTTCGGATGAGGCTCTGGACCATTGCCACGTCCAGTCGGCCAGTGGGGGCGTGCTTGCCGCCGGCGTGCTTTCCGCCGGCGATCTTTCCGATGCCGGTCGGGTCAATGCCGAGGAACACCGCAAGCTGCGCGACCCATTGGTCGAGAAGAGGCCGGCGGTGCACAAGCACCATTGTGCTGCACGCGCGGGCTGCGACCAGGTAGATACCCACTACGGTCTTGCCGACGCCGGGCGGAGCGACGAAAACCCCCGTGTCGTGGGCGAGGAGCGCTCGGGCCGCCTCCTCCTGGGTAGCCGTGAGCGTGCCCTGGAAGCGCAACTGGAGCGGGTCACCGCACGCGCGTTGGTCCGCGACCTCGAGGCCAATCCCGTGCTCCTGCAACAGCCGCTCGAGCTCGAGCCGGCAGCCCCGTGGCAGCGCGATGTGCTGGGGGAGGTCTTCGGCGCAGGTGATAACGCGCGGGGTCAGCGCCGTGGAGAGCCGCATGCTCTGTTTCTTGTAGAACTCGGGGTTCTGGAAAGCAGCGAGGCGCTTGATCTGGTTCAGCAGCGGCGACGGAAGTCCCGACTTCTCGACGAACAGCCGCTGGGCGAGCACGGCCGAGACACGTTCCGGCAGAGGCTCGGTGATTCGAGGAGCGGGTCGCCTTTCTGAAGGCAGACGGGTCCACGGCGTGGCGTCCTCGTCATCGGCCGACCCGGCGACTCGTACCCCGACGATGCTGCCCGTGCGGGTGGCCTCCGCCGCGATCCGCTCGACGGTCGAGGGATCGATGCGCTGGATGGAAGCGAGGAACGCCCACTGTCGGTCGTCCGGATACGGAACGAGGTCTTCGTCCAGGAAAACCGAGTTGCCGGCCTGGCGTGGGCCGCGCTGCAGCGGCAGGGCGATCAGGTTGCCGAACCCGCCGCGTGGCAGAGTGTCCTGGCTCGGGAAGAGCCGGTCGTAGGAGTCCATGCTGAGCTCGTGCCGGCTGGCCATCGTCTCGGTGATGATGTGGCAGCCCATCTTGCGCGCTGCGGCCGCCGAGACCGGCGCGGAGAAGAAGAACCAGACATGGGCGCCATTCCCCGAGCGCGACCGTTCCACCGCTGCGGGCAGGCCCAATCGGCGGCAGGTTTCCAGCACCGCCCGCACGTCGTTGGTCCAGGTGCTCTTGTCGAAGTCGATCGCCAGGAACCAGCATGTCTCATCAGCGAGAATGGGGTAGACGCCCATGACGTGTTTGCCTGTCAGATGCGCGACGAGCGCGGCATCGTCGACTGGCCGGAACGCCTGGTTGGTGCACTCGCCGCACTTGACCTTGGGCAGATCACACACTCCCGGAACGAACTTGTTCGCGCAGGCCGGTGCGTAGCCCGGACGACCGGTCTTCTTGCTGACGAAGCGCGTCGGGTAAACGTCCTGCCGGCCCCGGAAGAGCTCCCGGAACAGCTTGAGCTTTTCGGCGGGAGAACGCGGGCCGACGGGAAGGGGTTTGGTGGAGGAACCGGCTGGCGCGGAGGGCGTGGTGGGTGGGGCGGGATGGGCTGGCGGGGCGATCGCGGCGGGCGGGGCGATCGTGGCGGGCGCGTTAGCCGCTGAGGGGACCGGGGGGGTGACGGTCTCTGCGGAAGCCGGGGGCGCTGCAGTCTGGGCGGGCGCGGGTAGCGCGGCGAGTCCGGCGCGCAGGGCCGTCAAGCGCGCCCGGGCTTCGGATTGCTCAGCCCCCAGCCTACGGAGGCGTGCTTCCTCCTCCGCGATGGCCCTGGTGATCGCGGCTCTGGTTGTCATAGATCGGGTTAGATGCCCCCCGTGATATCCCGAGTCCCCGCCGGGGATCCGCCCGCCAGTGGCCGCTCCCGGCCGGAACTTCGCGCTCGGTCGTAGCAGCGGTGCGACGTGACGAACGCCGGAGTCTCCACAGCTTCCGAGGATACCTCGCGGGGCGGTCGGGCTCCAGAGCCCCTCAGCAAGGAGCCCCCATCGATCGAGAAGCCGAACTCCAAGGGGGGAGGACGCAGCGCGCGCCGCTACGCTTCGCCGTCTCCTCCTACGTGGCGCCTGACATTCAAAGTTTTCCACAAGAGGGCCGGATGGGAGCGGATGCGGTCCAGCATGGGCGCTTCGATGGTCAGCAGATCGGGAGCGATCTCGCCTCGGTCGTTGACGAGCGCGAGGAACTCGAGCTCCTCGGGCTCGAAAGGCAGGACGATGGAGAGCCGTTCGCGGCATTCCGCGACGAGGCGTGCAGTCCAAGCTTCGAGATCTTCACGGGCCGGCGATCCAGTTCCGCGCAAGAGCGGTAGCAACCGTCGCTGCGCATCCACCGGATCCCAAAGCCGGTCTCCGCGGCGATGCGCGCAAGCTGAGTCTGAGAGAGCGTCATCGCGGGTCTTCCCAGCGGCGCTGGAGGACGTACTCGGGCACGACCAGGTTCCAGCGCGCGACGAGTTTGCCGGCTTCGCGGCGGGGACTCAGGTACCGCGGTTGTGCAGGAGCCCTCCGCAGCAGCGGTTCCAGGTGCTTCTCCTGCACCATCCACTCCTCACGGTGCTGCTCCAGGAAGAAACCCACGCGCGCAACCGTCAAGGCGGAGCGCAGGCGTAGTGCGTGCTCCACGACCGCGTCCAGGTCGAAGAACTCGACCATCTCCAGCGAGCGCCAGATCTCCTCCCATCCACCGCCCTGCTCGGGCGCGTGCAGCAGATCGACGAGGCAGCGCTCGAGGGCCGTAACGCGGACCTCACCGCCCGCGTGCGGTCGCACGAGGACGCCGCCCCCGAAGTCCGGCTTGGCGCGGACAGGGAGTGGCGCCTGTACCGACACGAACTGCTGGCCCCTGAAGTTGAATGTCGACGCTCATTTAGAAGCGCCGAAAAATGAACACGACGCCGGTCAACCCGTTCTCGCAGCCCTTCTTGCAGCAGCGAGCCGCGGGGCACGCGGTTTGCGTGGCCACAGCAAGGCCCCCGCCGTTCCCAGGACGCCGCGCTCGCCGGACGCGCGCTTGGCGGTCCCGGCCGAGCAACGCACTGAAGGCCCGTTGCTTCGAACGCCCGGCCCTCCGCGCATCCGTTCCCATTCCCACCCTCTCAGAGATGCGCTGGAACGGAATGCGGTACGCACGCTTTGGCAGTGCTCACCGATTCGCCGGCCAGGGGTCCAGATTTCAGCGGAAGTCCGCGATAGGCAACACCGCCGGGGAGCGGAGACGAACGGACTTCCGGGCGTCAGCCGCATGGTCGAGCGCCTCGCGCACGTCGGCGGGCAGGTCGCGCAGCGACAGGCCGATGCGGACGCGTTTCTCGCCCAGCTCCATGGCCAGAACGCACCCCACGTTCAGGCGCATGAATTGCGGCCTCAGCGTCACTGCCCAGCGCCATCCACCGTAGTGGCTGGATAGCTCGATCGCTTCGGCGAAGATCGCCAGGCAGGTGTGGCGCTGCTCCGGATCGGGGAGGATGAACGCGGCCACGCGGGCAGCCGCTTGCGGATCGGTGCGCTGCGTCAGGTCGAGCCGGATCGTCGGGGGCCTCGCCGTCGCGCTGCGCCGCGACCCTTCTCCCAGTTGTTCGTGCCGCCGCCGGCCAGGTCCGTAGCCCTTGATCCGGACGAACCAATGGCAGAACGCGTCGAGCACGTCTGCCGGACGGTGTCCGGGCACCAGCCGCTGCAACTCAGGGGTTAGCTCGTTTACCAGCTTGCGCAGCGCGTCGTTGGCATCCGGGTATTCGACCCTGTCGGCGGGGAAGCGCTCCCCCGTCAGATGGGCTAGCACGCGACGCGACTTCGAGTTCACCAGCAGGTACTCGTCGGGGCGCAGCGCGTTCAGGATCGGCGAGAGAAACGCCGACTGGATGCCCTTGGAATAGGGCGAGGCCGCGAACTCGGCGCAGGCGTCGCGCAGAGCGGACGGGTCGGCCTGCGCCCTCTGAAAGAAGCGGTGGATAGCGTCGGCGACCCGGGGCCAGTCACTCGCCGGGGTCCACGCGGCGTTCTCGAACCAGGACTTCACGTCTTTGGTAATCGCGGGCGCGATGTGGATCCATCCGCCTTCCGCGCGGTTGTGGGGAGTGTCGGCGTGTGGCAGCAACTTGCGCAGCACCAGGTCGGTGATGTCCTTCCCGGCGCGCTGGGCCTCCTCGACCAGCGCCCAGTTCTGACGAGCTTCGGCGCGGGTTCGCTCCCAGAAGCTGGCGTGCGCGTTGCCGACGAGGTTCCCGCGGTGGGTTCCGGGGGGGTCGAGGAAGTAGGTCGAGGCGAACTCCTCGAGCATGTCCTTGACCGGCGGGAGGGGCTGATCGGTGGCAAGGCGGCGTGTTGCTTCGTCCTCGGATGGGCCGGGATCGACTCCGGCTTCCAGGACAGCCGCGACCCGCTGATCGGCATGGTCGCGCTTCACTCGGCAGACCGTGCTGAACGCACCGAACGAATACCGAATATCTTGGCCAAACGCGGCCCTTGGCACGTCGCGGCGGATCCAGTCCACGGCCCGGCTGTGCCGAGACTGCCCGTCGATGTCGCGGTACTGGTATGGGCCCGCGGCTCGCCCCACGGCAACGCAGCCCAGCCGCGTCTTCAGGGGCAGCACGACGAAGTCGCCGTTTTGGATCTTCTCACGGAAGGCCCAGAGCTGGCGTGCCTGTTGGTTCACCCGTCGTGGGCACGGCCTCGGGGTACGCACGGCGGACCGCTGAGACGGTGTCGGACGTGGATGAGGCTTGGGTAAGGTCCTCCACCTGATCGAAGCCGATGATCGCCATCCCCCGAGTAAGGGCCGCCTCCTCGTCTTGCCCCACCTTCCCGGCACGGACGACCCAAACTGGTCTGGAAACGTGATCTTCATTCATAATGGCTGCTTGCGGGCCAGGGGGTTCGTCAGCGTCAGCGCGGGCCCCGCGCGTTGGCCACTGCGGATGCCGTCAGGGCATTCGCCCGAATGGGAAGGCCAGACCTTCCCCTTCAGACCGAAGGCCGGCCCTGTGCGCGGGGCATCCACCAGCGGCCCGGAGCCACGACCCCCAAGCCCCGCGCATGCGTGCAGGCCGGAGGCGCCGAGCTTACATCGCGGATCGAGGCGTGACTAGGGGTTGGATCTTGAATGGTCCGTTCCAATAGCACCGGCGGGCAGGCTCAGACGAACGGCGCCTCCCGGTCAGGGCGTTCATAATCGGTCATCTCGCCCTTCAACGCGCCCCAGACGGCCCCGAGGTCTCGGCGGCCGGCGCTACGTGCCGCTGCCGAACCTGGGCGGTAACAGCCGGAACTCATGATGGTTGTCATCCGATGCACTCAGGCATTGCTGCGCCGGTTGAAGAAACTCGACGAGGAGGATGCATCGTCGTCAACCACTGCGCTGGGAGACTGGTACGGCCATCGGATCTGGTTGGGGCGACGCCACCTCCTGCTCTTCGACAGCGAGCGATCCCGTCTGCCGGTCCTGTTGCCCATCCGCGAGGCCGACCGCCTCGACGTCGCGTTCCCCGTCGGCGTTGCCGAGATGCTCTCCTGGCTGGGCATCGGGGGTGACGTGGTTCGCCGTGAGCAGGAGCAGCTGTCACCCATTCAGGTCTATCGGACGGCAAGCCGGAGCGTCGTGAGCTCGATCAACGACTTCGGCTTCCTGGCTTGCGCCATACTCGTCACGAAGCCAGACATATTGCGGCGCTTCGGACTTTCTGGTGGGTGAGTAAGGAAGCCGGCGTCTGCTGAGGCGGCCGTCGGAATCGTTGAAACCCCAGGCTGGTTGGTGGTAGATGCTGGGGGCATGCGAGACAAAGAGCT
>JBGPIA010000030.1:0-29857 GCA_041484665.1 Candidatus Krumholzibacteriia bacterium | reverse complement strand
GAGGATGGGGAGCTGCGCCTGGACAACAACCTGTGCGAGCTGCAGATCCGCAGCCTGGCGGTGGGCAGGAAGAACTACCTGTTCGCCGGCAGTGATGAGGGCGCCGAGCGCGCCGCGATCCTCTACAGCCTGCTGCGGACGTGCGCGCTGCACGGGGTGAACACCTACACCTACCTGACTGACGTACTGCAGAAGCTGGCCGAGGGCTGGCCGCGCGAGCGGATGGCCGATCTGCTGCCCGACGCCTGGGCTGCTCAGCAAGCGGCGTCGCTACCCGCCCAGAATCAAGCCGCTGCCTGACCGATCGACGGCTCTATCCCGCTGCGCGTGACGTCGTATCCTGGGGATGGGATCGCCGGATGGATACCTTGCCGACGTTCGCCACCGTTGTTGGCTTCGGTCGACGGCGCTCGATCCGGCCGTTCGCAGTCACCATTCGCCCCTGTCGACCCACTTGATCCAGCCGCTGGCAGCCGCCGATCACCCCCGCCGACCCCCTCGATCCGGCCGTTCGCAGTCGACCGGCGGCCTGTCGCGCCGCCTAATCCGGCCGTTCGCAGTCGCAGCTTGGCCCGCCGCGATGCACCACCCGGTCCAGCGCAGTGGCGCGCTACCCGTACCGCATCTGACTCGCTGTCGTGATCTGCGGCCCGCAGGCGTCGCGCCTGGCCCGCGGGCATCCACTCATGACGATCACCGAACCCCGCGCACGGCCATACCGTTCGGTCCCGCGTCCCGCGCCTACCCTCGCGTGCGCTGTCGACCACTTGGACAATGCAGCCGCTGTGCCGGAACCTGCAACATGCGCTGGCAGATGTGAGTGCTTGTGATTGTGGGGCTTACATCGACCGGCTCTCGGCGGCCCGTCACGCGCCGTTGACGCCGGTGTTAGGCGCACCGTGCGCGCGACTGGCCCCGCGCGCGCAATCGAATGAGTTCCAGTCTGTTATGCCTGTGTCATGATTCCAGGACACATTCCGGGAATCAGTACACACTCCTGAAATCAGGGCAGTCGCCGACAAAAGCCTCCAACGGCAGATGCCAAGAGTGGATTCCGGGATCAGAATCTGCGCGACAAGTCGCCTGCTCGCAGCGACCGCAGTCTCGTAAGGAAGCTACCGGAAAGAGCCCAGAAGACGCCTGCGTCCGGCCGGTCACGTGATGGGTTTCCCAGCTCCGCGGCCCGGAGCTCCGGCTCATCGCCATCGCGTGCCGGCCGCCCGCAGGCCCGCAGAGGTAGCGCCTTCCGCATTTGACTTGCCGGATCACGATGCGCGTCCTTGCGTGGTGCTCGAGCGTAGTAGTCCCGCGGTTCGCCCTCGGTGCACCATGCGCTGATTGCGAGGGTGAGGTACGTGGTGTCAAGAACCCAGAAGATGGGCCGACGGTATACACCCCGCCGGGCCGGCTTCGCCCTCGCGGTGCTGGAGGTGCTGGTGCCCTGCCTCGCATCCGCGGCGACATGGCTCGTGCGCCAGGATGGGACGGGCGATTTCACCACGATCCAGCCTGCGCTCGATGCCGCGGCGCGAGGCGACACCGTGCGGATCGGGCCTGGACGCTATCTCGAGTTCGCCCCGTTCGCGATCGAGGACATCCTGATCAAGGACACGTTCGCTGGTGTCACGGCTGACAGCCTGACCCTCATCGGCGCAGGTGCAGGCTCGACGATCATCGGACCCGAGACTCCGAGCTACTGGGGCCAAGAGCCTACGGGGATTGCGATGCGCGATACCCTGACCTACCTGGAGATCAGGAACTTGTCGGTATCTGGGGTGCACGATGGGATTGAACTGCGCGGCGGCGCCCGCGTAAGTGCATGCGAGATTCAGAGGACAGACACCGGTTTGGCATCAAATCTGGGCTCAACCGTCACCGTTGACTCATGCACCTTTCGGGAGCAGAGCGGTGACGGAGTGGTCTTTTATGCCGGCACGGGACCGGTGGCCGTACGTCACTGCATATTCGATGCGAACGCCCTCGCAATCGAGGTGCTCGACAACCAGAACGTACATATTGAACACTGTACGATTACTGGGGGAACCGTTGGAATACAGTACGAGGGACTATCCTCAGGTACCATAACGTTCGTACGAATCGAGGGTTTTCTAAACATCGGTGTGATTGCCGTGAATGAGTCGTTCATAGATCTCACGAATGTGCAACTCATAGGGGGCCGCTCCAGTCTGAAGGGTGAATTTGGCGGCGTGATCACCGGACGTCGAAACGTACTGCGTGGAGCGAGTTTCGAGACCATCACCCTGACTGCTTGTGCGACCGTAGACTTGCACGAGAGCCACATTCTAGGCGATGGGATGCTGCTTGTACGCGCGCATCAGTGCATTAGAGCTTCGCCTGCAATTGTAGACTTGACGGGTAACTACTGGGGAATCAGCAACCCCGACAGCATTGCGAGCAGGATACGAGACAGCTCAGACGATCCAGCGCTAAACGTGATTGTGCAGTTCGAGCCATTCGCGAGCGACCCACTTGGTCCCCGAAACAGTACGTTGGGAAACGTGAAGTGGCGCTTCCGCGAACACAGGGAGCAGTAGGAAATAAGGCCGATCTGCGGGGGTTCCGACTGCGCGTTGCAAGTTCGGTCGCCTGGCCGGGATCCTTCATCCGCTGGTCTTCCACGTCTTCGTGGCGCACCGAATAATCCGGGCTAATACTACAGGCACTTCCGGAGCGCGCCGCGACATCCCACGACGACCGCTCTCCCGCGACGACCGCTGTGCCACTACGCCCGCCGCACGCGCCCACGACGACCGCGGTGTCGAGACGACCGCTGTGCCGCTACAACGCCGGCAACCGCCCGCGATTACCGCGGCGCCGCCAAGGTGCGCGCCGGCGCGCCGGCGGCTCCCGCGCCCGTCCTCGCTTGCGCGTCCAGCACGTCGCACAGCTTGCGCGCCTTGCGGCCCTTCCAGGCCCCGCCATGGTAGGCCGCGCTCGCCAGGATCGGAAGGAACGCCGTCACCTCGCCGTAGACCATCTGCTCGAATACGGTGTCGACCTTGCCCCATGAGCAGGCCTCGCGCAGCGTCGAGCTGCTGAGCGCTCCATCGCGCACGTCGGCGACCGTGATCTGTACGGCATACTTGTGCATGGGAGCTTCCTTGCCCAATAGCTCGGCCGCCACCACGGTGTCCTGCACGAAGTTCTTGGGCACGCCGCCGCCCATCATGAGCAGCGCGGTCTCCTTGCAGTGGACCTTCAGCGCGGTCAGCTCGCGGAAGTCTCGCACCGAGTCGATCATGATCTGCTCGTCCTCGCCCGGATGCTGCACCTGCTGCATGACCAGTCCGAAACCGGCGCTGCAGTCGCTGAAGGCCGGCGCGAAGATCGGCACGCGCAGCTTGTGCGCCGTGCGCACGATCGACTCTGCCTGGGGCCCGTGCTTGACCAGCCAGGCGCCCATGCGGTCGATGAACTGTCGCGAGGAGTAGGCTCCCGGCCCCAGCTCGTCGGCCACTTTCTTTACGGTGTCGTCACACGCGCGCAGTTGCTCCTCGTCGATGTAGGTGTCGTAGATGCGGTCGATGGCCATCTCGCGCAGCGTCTCGTCCTTCACCACTGGGTTCTCAGGAGCGCCGGGCGCCTGGTAGTGGTGGAAGCCCAGCCCCTCGAAGAAGTCCTGATCGACGATGTTAGCGCCGGTAGTGACGATCGCGTCGACCATGTTGTGCTCGAGCAGCGTGACGAAGGTCTTCTTCAGCCCGGCGCTGATCAGCGAGCCCGCCAGTGTCAGGATCACGGCGCAGTCCTGGTCGGCCAGCGCGCGGTTGTAGACCTCGGTGGCCCGAGCCAGGTTGCGCGCCTGAAAGGCCATTTTGCCGTAGGCCTCGACAATGGGCCGGGCGTCGAAGCGGGTGATGTCGACGTGGTCGACGGTCCGCGACAGCAGCTCTTCCTTGGTCCAGCTCTTCATGGGTGCGTCCCTTTCTGCGCATCCACCCAGCAGCCTGCGCCGCCGAGGGCTCATCCCGTGATCGGTGCCGGCAGCTCCGCCGCAATGCTCAGCGGGCGGAGCGCCCGGTCACGACTGCAGGCCGGGCTCGTGCCGTGCTCACGATCTCGTCAGAACACGGGCCGTCTTGGGGCCGGCATGGGGCACAGTGTAGCACCAGCGGGGCTCGCAGCCAGCGTGGACCTCCGACCACATTGACAACCGGCGGGCAACGCCCATCGCGGGAGAGCGTCGCGGCCTTGGTCCGGATCGCCACCGCAGCCCGGGTTTACCGGCAACGATACCCGAATCGCCAGTGGCACCCAGCTTCGTCCGAGGTCGGAAGTCATCGAGCCAGCGGAGGATTTCGTTCTGGCCGCGGGTAGCCCACCGACTCAGACGCGTTCGGGGATGAGCGCCTCCCCATCCCTGCATCGCAAGTCGGCTGGGGTGCGCTGAAGGCGGGCTACGGCCGCGGCTGATCGCGCTGACGTTCGACCGCGGCCGACTCTACGGCCGCGAGTGGTCGCGGTGCCGCTCAACCGCCGGCGGCTCGACGGAAGCGACCGGTGCGACGGGCGCGACTGGCGCGACGGCGGCCGCGGGCGCGCCCGCCGCAACCGACGCAATGCCGGAGACCGATGGGGGCACCGGCGTCCCGTTTGCCGGGATTGCCACCGCCGCCACGGCTGCCGCAGCGTGCGCCTGGGCCGGCGGCTCCTCCTCGTAACGCTCCAGGTACGTGTAGCCGTTGAGGCCGTCGCGGTAGAAGTTGAACAGCTGTGTCGACTCCTGCAGCGTGAGCCGGCCCTTCTGCACCGCCAGCTCGGTCTCCTTACGGATGGCTTCCTGAAGCTGCTTGGGCTCGTACTGCACGTACTCGAGCACCTCGGTGAGGGTGTCGCCGGCGATGAACTCGTCCACCGACCACTGGCCATCCTCGTCGAGGCGGATGTGGACAGCGTGGGTGTCGCCCAGCAGGTTGTGCAGATCGCCTAGGATCTCCTGGTAGGCTCCCAGCAGGAAGATCCCCAGGTAGTACGGCTCGATCCCGCGCAGCTCGTGGACCTCCAGCGAGCGCTTCACGTCCTTGCGGTCCACGAAGCGATCGATCTTACCGTCGCTGTCGCACGTGATGTCGGCCAGCACCGCGCGTCGCGTCGGGTACTCCTCCAGGCGGTGGATGGGCACCACGGGAAACAGCTGGTCGATCGCCCAGCTGTCGGGCATCGACTGGAAGACCGAGAAATTGCAAAAGTAGGTGTCGCTCAACAATCCCGGCAGCTCCGCCAGCTCCTCGGGCATCTCCTCGAGCTTCTGGGCGCGCCTGAGGATCCGCGAGCAGATGGCCCAGAACAGCCGCTCCGCCACGCTGCGCAGCTCCAGGTCGAGGTAGCCCAGATTGAACAGGTTGAGTGCCTCGTCGCGGGCCTGCACCGCGTCGTGGTACAGCTCGATCAGGTTGCCGGTCTTCACCACGTTGTAGGTGTCGTAGAGCGTGATGAGCGGCTGGGGGATCTCCTCGCGCTTGGTGCTCAGCTCCATCTTGGTGGGGATCTCGAAGCGGTCGAAGCCGCTCACGTCCGACACCTCGGTCACCATCACGCTGGAGAACGCCACCAGCGCCCGCCCCGACTCGGACATGATGGTGGGGTGCGGTACGTCGTTCTCGTCGCACACGCGTCCGATGCGGTACACCACGTCAGCCGCGTACTCGGCGATCGTGTAGTTCATCGACGAATCGAAGTTGGTCTGGCTGCCGTCGTAATCGACCCCCAGGCCGCCGCCGATATCTACGGAGCGCAGCCCAGCGCCCATGCGGCACAGCTCGGTGTAGACGTGGGCGAGCTCGTTGATCGCGTTCTTGAAGAAGGCGATATCACAGATCTGGCTGCCCAGGTGGCAGTGCAGCATCTGCAGGCAGTCCTCCATGTTGCGGTCCTTGAGGTACTGCAAGCAGTCGATGACTTCGCTGATGAACAGCCCAAACTTCGATCGCACGCCACCCGAGGACTGCCAGCGTCCGACGCCGGGAGCCGAGAGCTTGACGCGCACGCCGATGGTGGGGCGCACGTTGTGCTTCTGGGCGTACTTCACCATCAGCACCAGCTCGCTGAACTTCTCCACCACCGGCACGATGCGCCGCCCGATCTTCTGCGCCAGCACCACGGCCTCGATGTACTCGTCGTCTTTGAAGCCGTTGCAGACGATCATCGTGTCCGGGTGTTGGGAGGTCATGCCCATGACAGCGAGCAGCTCGGGCTTGGTGCCCGCCTCCAGCCCGAAGCCGTACTGGCGCCCGTAGCTGAGGATCTCCTCCACCACGTGCTGCTGCGGGTTGACCTTGGTCGGGTAGACGCAGATGTATTCGCCCTTGTAGTCGTTCTCGCGCATCGCCGTGCGGAAGACGCCGGCGAGCTCGCTGATGCGGTGGTCCAGCAGGTCAGGGAAGCGCAGCAGCACCGGCGGCATGATCTGGCGCGCCTTGAGCCCCTCCACCACGTCGTAGAGGTCGATCCCCCGCTCGCGCCGTTTATCCGGGAAGACGACCAGGTGGCCCTTCTCCGAGATCCCGAAGTAGCCCTGGCCCCACGACGGGATGCTGTAGAGCTCGAGGGAGTCCTCGGTGGTCCAGGGCTCTTCCTTGACCGGCTCGACGGCCAGCGACGCGCTCGGTGGCTCGAGCTCGAGCGCCGGAGGCGGTGCCGCAGGTCGGCGGGAGGCTCGCCGGCGGGAGGGACGGGTGGGCGACGGGGAGGTCTTGAGTTCTGCCATGGGCGACAGTCTAGCACCATCAACGCCATGGGCCAGGCGAATTTGCGGCCGCGCCGCGAGCGTCGGGCCGACGTCATGCAGAGCCCGCGCCCAAGGGGCGTGGCGAGCTCACGCGCGCGCGAATCGGCGCCGCGCCGGCCACGACGACAGTGCAATCGGAGCAAGGCTGGATGCTCGGACGGTGGGATGGGGGGCTGGTGAGCGGCCATTCGCGTGAACGCGGCCTCCGGCGGCGGTCGCCCTCGCGCCCGCCGCCAACCGGCCCCCACGGCAGTGACCCGGCCGCTATCCCCCTGCCCCCGGCGGCCCCGCCGCTCCAATCGACCCTCCGTAGAAGTACCAGCCGACCCCCAGAGTGAAGAGCACATCGCCCCACATCCCGTGCTCGAGCACCGCCTGCAGGGTCGAGCCGGAGCGGGCGTAGGTCCGCGCGAACAACAGCCCGCCCGCCAGGCCCAGCAGCGGCGCGATCCAATTGGCCAGGAACACGTGGGCCAACGCGAAGGCCGCTGCACTGACGGCGATCCGCGCGCGCTCGCCGCGTAGCAGGCTGCGATAACGGTGGAAGAGGAACGTGCGGAAGATCAGCTCCTGCGGGTACGCCGAGAGCAGCGGGTAGAGAGCCATCACCAGCAGCCAGAATCCAGGCGCCCGGCGCGGGAGCGCGAACAAGAGCCCCGGCGCAAGGCGGGCCACTACCAGGCCCAGGATCACGCTGGCCGGAACCAGCCGGCGCAGAATCCGCCCGAGCCCAGCGCGCAGGTCGCTCGCGTTCCACAGCCGCCGGCGGTCGAACTCGGGGTCGCGCAGCAGCAGCAGCAGGCAGCCGGTCCCGATCACCAGCAGCGTGGGGATGATGAGCCGGGCGAATGCACGCCGCTCGAAGATCAGGAACACGGGCAACGCCACGAAGATGGCGGTGAGTTCCGCGGCGAGGTAGACGCGGGCGAGACGGCCGCGATGGCCAGCGCGGCCAAAGCGGCCGCCGGTGCCGCCGCATCCGGAGTGGCCGCCGGCGCCGCCGCGGCCGGAGTGTTCCAGGCGCGCCGGGGTGAGCGCTCCTGTGCCCTCCTCGGAGTGGTTCGTCGATTCATCGCGGGCTCGCACGAGAGGGCGCTCCTCGGGAGAATCCGTCGCCATGGCCGTGTCGAGGGATCGCAGGCCGCGTGAGGCACTTCAAGCAGTTTCGGAGTCGGGCTCCCGATCTGCAGGCGCCAGGCCACCACCCAGCGCGAAACTCTTGGCAGTGGAATGGCGTAATTTGCGAGAACACCGCGTGACCCTGCGTCACTGTCCGGCAAACCCTGCGCGAACTTCGCGCCGACCGCGAGTCGACCCCACGCCAACGCCACGCCAGCGCTGCGACAAGCCCACGCCGACCCCACCCCGCGCCGAGCCACCCCCACGCCCACCGACCGGAGCCGCCATGGACTACAACCTCGACCAAGCTTGCGCCGTGCTGGAGCGCACCCCGCGGGTTCTGCAAAGCCTGCTCTCCGGGCTTCCACCCGGCTGGACCACCTGCAACGAGGGTCCCGCCACGTGGAGCCCGTTCGACGTCATCGGCCACCTGATCGACGGCGAGGAGACCGACTGGATCCCGCGCGCAAGGATCATCCTGGAGCATGGCGAGGCTCGCCCCTTCACACCGTTCGACCGCTTCCGCCACGCGCGCCTCAACCATGGCAGGCCGCTCGAGGAGCTCCTCGAGCGTTTTGCGAGCCAGCGCTTCAGCAACCTCGCCGCGCTCAGAGGCTGGCACCTCACGCCGGCCGACCTCGCGCGCACTGGCATCCACCCCGAGCTCGGCCGCGTCACCTTGGCCCAGCACCTGGCCACCTGGGTCGCGCACGACCTGGACCACATCGGCCAAACGGTCCGCGTGATGGCCAAGCAGTACGCGCAAGCCGCCGGGCCCTGGCGCGCGTACCTGCGTGTGCTGCAGTGAGCTCGTGGCTCACCCCCTGAGGAGGGCCGCACCATGGGCCGGATCGTGCTCGTGGCCTACCGGCTCAAGCCCCGGAAGGAGGCCCGGCTGCCGGAGCTGGCCAGGGACCACGTCACGATCTTGCGCGGGGAGGGGCTCGCCACCCGCGTGGTACCCTCGGCGAGGGCCCGCGCCACGGGGGCACCCTTCACCTTCATCGAGAGGCACAGCGCAATGCGGTACAAACTCCTGGGTGGCAGCGGCCTGCGCGTCTCCGAGCTCGCGCTGGGCACCATGACGTTCGGCGAGGAGTGGGGGTGGGGAGCCTCGCGCGAGGAGAGCCTGCGCATGTTCAACGCGTTCGTGGAGCTGGGGGGCAACTTCATCGACACCGCCAACCGCTACACCGACGGCACCAGCGAGCGCCTGGTCGGCAAGTGCATCGCCTCCGACCGGGAGCGCTTCGTGGTGGCCACGAAGTACACCCTCATGACGCGCCAGGGCGATCCCAACTTCAGCGGCAACCACCGCAAGAACATGGTCCAGTCGCTGGAGGCCAGCCTGCAGCGACTGCAGACCGGCTACGTCGACCTCTTCTGGGTGCACGCCTGGGACTTCACGACCGCGGTGGAGGAGGTCATGCGCGGGCTCGACGATCTCGTTCGCCAGGGCAAGGTGCTCCACGTCGGGATCTCCGACACGCCCGCCTGGGTCATCTCGCAGGCGAACACGCTGGCCGTCCTGCGCGGGTGGACGCCCTTCGTGGCGCTGCAGCTGCGCTACAGCCTCATCGACCGCGCGGCCGAGCGCGACCTGCTGCCCATGGCGCGCGCGTTCGATCTGGCGGTGATGCCGTGGAGCGTGCTGGGCGCCGGCGTGCTCTCGGGCAAGTACAACCGCCCCGATCCGCCGGCGGATGGCCGCGCCAAGCAGGGAGCGGCCCAGGTCGAGCGCAACCTGCGCATCGCCGCCGAGGCGATGGCGGTGGCACGGGAGATCGGCTGCACGCCCTCGCAGGTCGCAATCAGCTGGGTCCGCCGCCAGCCCGGCGTGATCATCCCGCTCGTGGGCGCGCGCAATCTGGAACAGCTACGCGACAATCTCGGCGCGCTGCAAGTGCAACTCAGCGATGCGCAGCTCACGCGCCTGGGCGCCGCCAGCCAGATCGAGCTGGGCTTCCCTCACGACTTCCTCGGCAGCGACTCGATCCGGGAAGTCGTCTTCGGCGGGGCGTTCGGCCGGATCGACAACCATCGCGACCGGACGCGGTGACGCAGCGCGCTGTATCCGGGTTTCCAGGACCGTGGTATCTTGGATTCGTGATCAAGAAAGTGGTGACCAGGGCCGAGCTGCGGGATCCTGCGCACTGGAAGCAGGACCTCAACTACTGGCTGGGCCGATCCCCCGAGGACCGGCTGGCAGCCGTCGAGTTCCTGCGAAAGCAGTTCCATGGAAGTACAGCCCGACTTCAGAAATCTGCTCGCGTTGTTCAACGCCCGCGGAGTTGAGTACGTGATCGTGGGGGGCTACGCGCTGGCCTTCCACGGCGCTCCCCGCTACACCGGCGATCTCGACCTGCTGGTCCGGCCCGATCCGGCAAACGCGGAGCGCATCCTCGGCGCGCTGATCGAGTTCGGCTTCGAGTCGATAGGCCTGAAGTTGGCGGACTTCCAGCGCCCGGAGACCGTGGTGCAACTGGGCGTGCCGCCGATCCGCATCGATATCTTGACGGCAGCCACGGGTGTCCCGCTGGAGGAGGTCTTCCGCGGAAGGGTCGCGGGCACCTACGGAGACCTCACGGTGCATTTCATGGGCCGGCGCGAGCTGGTCGCCAACAAGCGAGCCACCGGGCGCAGGCGCGACCTCGCCGACCTGGAGGCGCTGGGCGAGCTCACGTAGCTCCCGCGATCGCTTTCCCCATCCCCGCACGCCCGCACGCCCGCATCCCCGCACGCCCGCGGACGCCCGGCGGTTCGTCACTGGAGCGCTCGCGCGGGCTCCCGGGCCCCGCTTTGCGATCGTCGCCCTGGGGTGTAGCGGCCGGCGGGATCGGCTTCGCGCTCCATGAGGACCTAGATCGCTTCTTTGCGGAGATCGGAGACTCGCTGAGCACCCCCGCGCGCTGATCGCCGGCCGTCGCGAGGTCGACCAGCAACCGGAAGGCGTCCGATGATCTGGATCTGGCTCGGCTTCATCTCCTTCATCTTGTTGCTGCTGGCCCTCGACCTGGGGGTCTTCCACCGGCACGCGCACGTGGTGAGCACGAAGGAGGCGCTCGCGTGGTCCGGAGTGTGGATCACGCTGGGGCTATCGTTCGCCGTGTTCGTCCACTTCGCCTACGACGGACACTGGCTGGGGCTCGGCCGGCCGGTCGACCCTGCGGACGGACTGGTCAACGACGGCTCCACCGCCGTCGTGAAGTACTTGACCGGGTACATCGTCGAGAAGTCGCTGAGCGTCGACAACGTATTCGTGATCGCGATGATTCTGGGCTTCTTCGCGGTTCCGGCCATTTATCAGCACCGCGTGCTCTTCTGGGGCGTCCTGGGCGCCCTGGTCCTGCGCGGAGCCATGATCGCGGCCGGTGCCCGGCTGATCGCCACCTTTCACTGGGTGCTCTACGTGTTCGGCGCGTTCCTGATCCTGACCGGGCTCAAGATGCTGTTGATGAAGACGGGCCACGCCGACCCCGGCCAGAACGTCGTGGTGCGTGTGACGCGGCGCCTGTTCCCGGTGACCGCGCGCTTCCACGGCCAACACTTCTCCGTGCGCGCCGGTTCGCTGGCGTCCGGGCAGGCCGAGCAGCCCGGCGCCGCCGTCGCGGCCGACGAGTCCGTCCAGCGCGCCCGGCCGGGGACCCGCATGCTCACGCCGCTGGCGCTGGCGCTCATTATGGTCGAGTCCACCGACGTGGTCTTTGCGGTGGATTCCATTCCAGCGATCTTCGCCATCACCGCCGACCCGTTCCTGGTCTTCAGCAGCAACGTGTTCGCGATCCTCGGGCTGCGGTCCTTGTACTTCGCCCTGGCCGGGATGCTCGACCGCTTCCGCTACCTGAAGGCGTCGCTGGCAGTCGTTCTGATGGCGGTGGGTGGTAAGATGCTGGCGGCGCGGCGGCTCAAGGAGCTGCTGGGTCCGAGTTTCAACTTCTACCTGCTGGGTCTGGTGTTGGCGATCTTGGCGACGGGCGTGCTCGCGTCGATGGTCGCGGCGCGCCGCGAGCGCGTGGGGCCGGCGGATCCGCCCTCCGAGCGCTGAGCGCACGCACCGCAGTGCGCCCCGCCGTTGCCGGGCGAGAACACTGGCCGGCTCGCGCTCGCGGGGCGGACCGGGTGCGCCACCATTGCTTCCCCCGAAAGGAGCCCTCCGTGCACGTCAAGCGATCGCACACCGTGGCGTCCATCGCCCTGGGTCTGATGATGCCGTTGCTGATCCTCAGCGCCGCGACCACCCCGGCGGCGGCGCAGGGCGGCCAGAGGACCGCGGGGGGGACATCGAGCATGCAAGCTATGCTGCAGGCCAACGCGCCCAGCCCAGCCCATGGGCTGCTGGCCGCTCGCGCGGGCCGCTACACGACCGTGTTGAGATTCCGCATGGGGGCCGACGGCCCGGTGCAGGAGTCGACCGGAACCGCGACCCTCACCAGCATCTGCAGCGGCCGGTTCCTGCTCGAGGAGGACGCTGGGACGCTCATGGGCGAGCCGTTCACCGGCGAGCGCCTCTACGGGTACAACAACGGCACCAAGCAGTACGAGGCCTCATGGGCCCATACGGGCTCGACCGCGATCCTCGGCCTCACGGGCACCAGCGAGGATGGTGGCGTCACGATCGAGTGGTCCGGGAGCTATATCGACCCGGCGGAAGGCAAGCAGGCCCTGCGGGCGACGTGGCGACAGCTCGACGACGACCACTTCGTGATCGAGGTCTCCGGCGCCGACCCGCAGGCTCCACATTTCTCGGTGCTCGCGACGACGTACTCACGATTGAAGTGAACTCGGACCGCAGCCGGCCTCGCCGACGGCCTCGCCCTCGGCCTCGCCGCAGGCCGCCCGGCCGCTCCCGGCGACCGCGAGATCTCGCGCGACTGCGATGCTTCGCGCGAGGGCGATGTTTCGCGCGACCGCGATCGGTCAGCGGCCCAGCCGCCCGGCCTGGTAATCCTCGAACGCTTCCATGATCTCACGGCGTGTGTTCATCACGAACGGGCCATGCTGAACGATGGTCTCGTGCAAGGGCTTGCCCGCCAGGACCAGCAGGCGGGCGGAACGCTGTCCCGCCGCGATCCGTATCCCATCGGCTTCACGCTCGTTGCCCAGAACGGCCAACTGTCGCACGGCAACGGTCTGCACGGCTTGCGCAGGCCCGAGCTCCGCCTCCCCCTCGTAGACGTACGCGAAGCTGTTGTGTCCTTGGGGAATCGGCAGCGTGAGCTGCGTGCCCGCGGGCAGCGCCAGGTCCACATACAAAGGCTCGGTCGCGCGCGCCGGAGCGGGACCACGCACGCCGTGGCTCTGCCCGGCGATCACCTTGCCTTGCACGCCGCTGGCCAGCGCGAACGCGACGATCCGCTCGGCGGGGATGTCGTCGTAGCCGGGCGGGTCCATCTTCTCGGCCGCTGGGAGATTCAGCCACAGCTGGAAGCCATGCATGAGTCCCTGCTCCTGCTCGGGCATCTCGGAGTGCAGGACGCCGCGCGCGGCCTTCATCCATTGCACGCCACCCGAGCGCAACAGCCCGCTGTTGCCCGCGCTGTCCTGGTGGCGCATGGTGCCGGCCAGCATGTAGGTGACGGTCTCGAAGCCGCGGTGGGGATGCTCGGGAAAGCCTGCGATGTAGTCGTCGGCATCGTCGGAGCGGAACTCGTCGAGCATCAGGAAGGGATCCAGGCGTTGCTGGAGCTGCGCATCGAAGTTGCGAAACAGCCTGACGCCAGCCCCATCGGTGACCGGTTGGGCGCGGATCACGTGCTCGACGCCGCGGCTGCGCTGCACGGGCACGGCCTGGACACGCACGGCCTCGACGGGCGTGGGATCGAAGCGGATAGGCTCGGGCATCTCCAGGGCCTTTCGAGGGGGCCACGGGTGGGAACGACCCGCAAGGAGCGGGCTGCGCCTGAAGAATCTACGAGCGACGCTGCGATCCGGCGAGCTGGCCCCAGAGAAAGGGATTGAGGGGCCCGCGCATCGCCCACCCGCCGCCGAACGACCAATCGCCGCCGCTGGGCGCGAAGAGGACGACGCAGAGCGCCTCCCCCGCACCTTGGGCCGCTGCGTCCCGCGACGCTGCGTCCCGCGACGCCGCGTCCTGCTGCGCAGCGTCCTGCTGCGCTGCGTCCTGCGGGGCGGCGTGCGCGGCGTGCAGCACCAGCGACCCCTCAACGCGCCGGCCGCTGATCCGCAGCGCGAGCGCCGGCGGCGCCGCGACGGGCGCGTTGCCACCCAGCGCTTGCGCGACCACGGCACCCCCGCGCAGCGTCAGCGCCCACACCTGGTCCCCCGGTCCGGGTGCGGGCCGCGCGCTGAGGGCGCCAAAGGCGATGTACGCCAGCACCGGCGGCTCGGCGTCGTCCTTGCTCCGCGCGGCGTCTGCCGTGGGGTCCAGAGCCTCCCATGCCACCGAGATCCGCAGCCCATCGCCGTCGCGCTCGACCGTTGCCGTCGCGTCGCCCTTGGCGGGCGCGGCCTCGCGATTCTCGCCCTGCGCGGCGTCCAACGGGAGCGCCGTCGCTTGCTTCGACGTGAGCAGGACGCTTGGCCGCGGCGGGAGGTAGCCGCGGGCCAGCGCCTCGGGGGCGTCGGGCGCAACGGTGAATACCGCTGCAGCCGCGGCGGGGCGCATCGCCGCGGCTGCGCGTACCGCGCTCGTCGCCAGCAGGTGGATCTCCCCCTGCTCGTTGAGCACGCGGAGCACGTCGCCGTCGTGGAGGATGGCCTCGTCCTGCTTTGCCTCGAACGGCAGGCGGCGCACGACGCCCCGGGAGAGGGATGGCTCCGCGCCGGGCTGCTGGTCGAACAGATACAGATACTCGTAGGTCAGGACCGCCAACTCGCGCCCGTCGGCCGAGAGCGATGCCGCAGTCACCTGGCTGGCCACGTCGAAGCTGTCGATGGGGCGCAGTGTCTGGTCAAAGGACGACTGCAGGTCGTCCAGGCAGTACAAGCAGGTGCGGGTATCTCCGCGGTGCTTGGTGAGCAAGTACAGCTTGCCGCGCAGCCAGAACGCTGCCTCGCAATCGAAGTTGCGTTGCGGATCGGGGAAGGCGGTCTGATCGGGATAGTGGAAGCGTAGCCTGCGCACGAGCCGCGCGGCATGGTCGCGTCGCGGGTCGGGCTCCGCGACCACGTAGATCGCCAGGTCGCGGCGCTCGCTACGGTTGTTGCCGACGTCGCACACGTACAGGTTTCCGGCGTCGTCGTCGGTGATGTCCTCCCAGTCTACGTTGCGGGCCCCGGGCACGGGCAGCACTCCCACCAGTGCTCCGTCGGACGCGATGGCGAAGATCCGCGCCGAGTCGCCCGAGTCGTTGTGCACCCAGTAGACATCGGGGTGCAGTCGGCCGCGCACGATGCCCGAGCACTCGTCGATCAGAGGCGTCTGGAGGTGCCCGCGCGGGCCCCACTGGGGCACGGCCTGTGACCAGGGGGGAAGATGTTCGGTCGCTGAAGGGCTGGTCTGCACCGCGGCCGTCGCGCTCGGCGCCCCGGGAGCTTGCGGGGATGGCGGCGCGGTGGTGGGCGCGCCCCCGGACGCGGTCCCCGGCGCGGCGCTCGTGGGCGGGGGGGACTGCTGCTGCGCGGATTGGCGCGAGCACGCTGCTCCACCCAGGAGCAGCACGCCGACCACCGCCAGCCAGCGGCGATGTGGGGCGTGAAGTACGCGCCTGGCGGGAAGGCTCGCTGCGGGCCCGACGCTCTGGGCGATCCTGATCATGGGCGGCAGTATCCTTCCGGCCACTGGCCCGGGCAACCGGGAAGCAGCTCGTAGGGCTCCCGCGCCGTGCGTCGGTGCAACGCGCCCCGCTTCAAAGCGACTCGGAGCCAGCCCCGGCCTGCACGGGGGACGGACACGGCACCTCAGTTGCTAGTAGGGCCGCACACCAGCGTTTCGGCTGTGGAAACGGCCGGTTTCGCTCACGCCATGCGCAGAGGACGGGGTGGGGCTGTGCACTGCCTGCTCACCTCGCGTGGCAACCGTCCGCATGGACATCCGGCATTGCCCCGCAGCATTGCATCCGATCCATTCCGTGGATTGAACCGATTGCTTCCCGAGGAGATCACCGTGAGCAAACTTCCACTCGCCCGGACCGTTGCCCTGGCGGCGGCCGTGCTCGCACCGGTGCTGTCCGGCAATGCGTTGGGCGCTGGGGCCGCTGGGGGCGGTGGTGCCGGCGAGGTGGCCTCCCCGATCGGCCCCGCCCGCTCGGACGTCGACGCCGGCGGGGTGGAGCTCGCCCAGGTCGTCAATCCGGCCGACGCGCAGCGACGCCCTGCCGCCAGCCGCGACACAACGCAGACTCCGCAGGAACGGGAGCACCGCTCGTGGAAGCTGCCCGAGGTGGTCGTGATCGGCGAGCGCCCCCACCGCTTGCGCGAGGAGCAGCGCATCGGGACCTACAGCCAGCCGCGCTGGACCGCCACGCGGCGCTTCCCCAGCACCCGCGTCTACGTCGTCCCCGAGGGCAAAGTCGAGTTCGAGTACTGGGCGCGCCCGACCTGGAACAACGGCATCAACGAGATGCGCAGCCTGTGGGAAATGGAGTTCGGGCTTCCGCACCGCTTCCAGCTCGACCTGTACCTGCGGTTCGATCAGGAGGGTGACCTGTCCGCGATGCAGCTCGGCCAACAGGTCGAAGTGCGCTGGGCGTTCGCCGAATGGGGCCGCTTGTGGGGAAACCCGACGTTCTATTTCGAGTGGGTCGGCCTGGAGGAGCGCCCGGACAAAATCGAGCCCAAGCTGCTGCTGGGCGGCCAGCTGTCGGAAGGCTGGCACGCCGGGCTCAATTTCGTGGCCGAGCTGGAGCTGAGCGGGGAACGTGAGTACGAATACGAGGTCACCGGAGGCATCTCGCGCTCCGTGATCGACTCCAAGCTGTCGCTCGGCGCCGAGACTCGCTGCGCCTTCACCGATGTCGCGGCCGGCCGCGGCAATTTCGCGAAGAACATCCGCTTGGGGCCCAGCCTGCAGTACCGGCCGCTGCCGCAGATGACCCTCAACATCGCGCCGTTGTTCGGGCTGACCAAGGAGTCCGACGACGCCCAGGTCTTCTTCAATACCGGCTACGAGTTCTGAGCCGTAGGCCCGGGGCGGAAGGCCGCTTTCAGCAACGAGCCGCAGGCCCGAAGCCGAAGGCCGCTCCGAGCCACAGGCCGTAGGCCCGAGGCGGAAGGCCGCTCTGAGCCACACGCCGCAGGCTGAAGACCGCTTCCAGCCACAAGCCGCGCGTAGCAGGCGCAGAAGAGGGGCGGCCCCCCAATGGGACCGCCCCTTCCAATGGGCGTCACGTGACGGCCACGCGATCGGCGAGCGCTAACGGATCAACGCCGCCTTCTGCGTCTGCACCTCGCCGTTGAACTCGGCGCTGATGAAGTAGACGCCCGACGAGACAGCGCTGCCAAGGTCGTCCTGGCCATCCCAGGTCGCCTGGTGCGTGCCGGCGGGCTGGACTGCATCCAGCAGCGTGCGCACGAGCCGTCCGCGCAGGTTGTGCACGGTGAGGCGCACGCGACCCTGCGACGGCAGCGAGAAGGCGATCGCCGTGCGCGGGTTGAAGGGATTCGGCTGGGCCGGCGACAGGCTGAGCCGCGCCGGGAGGGCGGCCAGCGTAGGCGTGCCGCTCGCCGCCTCACCGTTGACGCAGAGGTTGTCCGTCCAGAACTCCTGGCCGCCCAGGAGCACCTTGC
Source organism: Candidatus Krumholzibacteriia bacterium (assembly GCA_041484665.1). Taxonomy (GTDB): domain Bacteria; phylum Krumholzibacteriota; class Krumholzibacteriia; order JAJRXK01; family JAJRXK01; genus JBGPIA01. Next base: position 12,303 of record JBGPIA010000030.1, on the reverse strand, counting down.
TCACCGGGCCGAGCAGCGTGACGATCCCCCGCACGCCGCCGGGGACGGCTGTGGTGGCCACGCTGAAGGTCACCCCTGGCGCGATCGCGGCGGGTGCCAGCGCGAGGTCGCCGATGTAGAGCGGTCCGCCATTGACCTGCAGGTTCTCGAAACCGCCCAGATCGAGGAACTCGAAGCTCACCTCGGCCACCGCCAGCGGCACCGCTGCGATGTTGTAGCCCACCGCGATGTTGTTCAGATGCAGCACGTGGCTGCTGCCCATTCCGGACAGGCTCGGCTCGATGCGCGCGCCATTGAAGGTCAGCCCGCCAGCGGGATTGGTGAACCACTCTCCGATCACCGGGATGCCGTCCTCGACGAAGAACAGGTCGCCCGGCGAGTTCCCGACGGTGCTGCCCCAGAGCGTGCCGAGGGCCTGGCTCTCGTTGTCCACCAACCGGTCGCAGCGGCTCCCCACGCAGATGTTGTCGACGAAGAACTCCTGCCCGCCCAGGCGCACGCGCTTGATGAACGATCCAGGCTGGGCCACCAGCGTGATGGTCCCTTGCAGGCCACTGGGCGTGGCCGCCTCGGTCAGGAAGAAATCGATGCCCGGCTCCGGCGTGGGCGGCACCACGGTGTCCAGGTCGCCGATGTAGAGCGTCCCACCGTTGACCTGGAGATTCTCCCGCCCACCCTGATCGAGGAACTCGATCGTGACCTTGCCGACCGCGAACGGCAGCGCCGCGAAGTCGTAGACCATGTCGATGTTGTTCACCATCATGATGTGGAAGTCGCCGAAACCCCCGAAGGTGGGATCGACGCGGCAAACGTTGAAGATCGGCCCGCCGCCCAACTCGAAGTTGTCGACGCGCACGCCGATGCCATCTTCCGTGAAGACGAGGTCGCCAGGGACATTGCCCGCGCAGGTGCCGAAGCAGGTGCCCAGCGGCAGGGACTCGTGGTCGACGATGCGGTCGCAGACCAGGTCGCCCGGAGGGTTGCCGGGCGACACCATCCGCACGTTGTCCACGAAGAACTCCTGGCCGCCCACCCACAGGTCGCTCACCGGGCCGAACAGCGTGACCACGCCCATGGTGCCAACCGGGGTCGCAACCGCGGTGGCCATGAGCAGCACGCCCGGCGCCACGATCGATCCGCTGAGGGCGGCCATCGTCAGCGTCTCGATCGGCGGACCGGCGCCGTTGACCATGATGTTCTCGCGGCCGCCCTGGTCGAGGTACTCGAAGGAGACCGACGCGGGAGCCACCGGCACCGCACTGAAGTCGTACTCCACGTTGACGTTGTTGTAGTGCAGGATGCGCAGCGTCCCGAAGCCGCCGAAGGCCGGCTCGATGTCGCAGGAGTTGAAGAACGGCGCGCCGCCCAGGAAGAGCTCGTGGATATGGAGCCTGATGCTGTTCTCGATGAACATCGGGTCGCCGGGCACGTTGCCGTAGGGGGCGCCCCAGTGGCTGGGGGGCGCAGGGATGTCGAAAGTGACGGCGTTTGCGCTGGCCAGCGCGCTCACGCCCGTCAGGAGGAGCAGGGCCACGGGCAGGGTGCGCAACGCGCGCCCCAGGGATGGTTTGCGCAGGCTCTGACCACGATCCATGGTGTTCCCTCTGGTTGCTGGGACTGGAGCAGGAGGGCCCGCGGCGGAGGCGTCCGCGGGGCTCACCCTTCAATCGTCACCGCCCGGAGTCCCGGAAGTCAAGGGGGGCACCCCGGGGAGAATCCGGCCAGGGACGCACGCGATGGGATGCGCCAACGGCGTATGGGAGCGCACCCGGCCGCATGCGGAAGCAGCCGGGTCGGGCACAGGGCGGGGCCGGACCGGCCTTGCTCCGACGGAGCGCTCTTAGCAATGTAGGGGGCCATCGAGGTCGGGAAGCCGGGGTGTGATGCACGCATTCCTCGAGCTGCTGGCCGGCAACCAGCTGCTCCTGCTGTTCACGGTGATCGGCCTGGGCTACCTCCTGGGCAGCGTCCGACTGTTCGGCTTCGGCTTGGGCGTCTCGGCGGTGCTGTTCGTGGGGATCGCGCTGGGCGCCATCGACCCGCGGCTGGCGCTGCCCGATACCATCTACGTCATCGGGCTGGTGCTATTCGTCTACGCCATCGGGCTGCACGCCGGGCCCGGGTTCTTCGCGTCGTTCCACAAGCGCGGCCTGGGCACCGGCGTCGCCGCAGTGCTCGTGCTGGCCGGCGGGGCGGTCGTGGCCGGCCTGCTGGGGCGGCTGCTGGGACTGTCGGCGGCCAGCACGGCGGGGCTGTTCTGCGGGGCGCTGACCAACACCCCGGCGTTGGCGGCGACGGTTGAGACGATCAAGAACCTGGCTCCGGGCCTTCCTGCCGATCAGGTGCAGTTGCTGCTCAGCAGCCCGGTCGTCACCTACGGCCTGGCCTATCCCTTCGGCGTGTTCGGCGTGATTCTCTGGTTCTTCGTCTTCGGCCGGGTGCGCAAGGTCGACTTCGCCCAGGAAGAGCGCGACCGCCTCGAGGCAGCGAGCGCCGAGGCGATCCTGAGCCGGACGTTCCTGGTGACCAATCCCGCCGTCGTGGGCCAGACAACCGAGCAGGCGCTGGCGACCTTTGGCAACGCCGGCTTCGCCCTCAGCCGCATCAAGAAGGGGGAGTCGATCGAGATCGTCGCGCAGGACACGGTGCTTGCGGCCGGCGACCAGATCGTGGCCGTGGGCAACGCCGCGGCAATGGAGCGGGCCCGCATCCTGTTCGGTGAGGAGAGCCCGCAGCACATCGCCGAGCGGCGCGACGAGACGAGCTACAGCAACCTGTTCGTCTCCAACAAGAAGGTGGTCGGCAAGACCATCCGCGAGGTGCGCCTGCTCCCGGGCTTCGAGGGCAGCATCACGCGGCTGCGGCGCGGCGACGTCGAGTTCGTCCCCACCCCCGACACCGTGCTGCAGATGGGAGACCGCATCCTGGTCGTCTCGCGCCGTGCGGACGCGGGACGCGCCACGTCGTTGTTCGGCGACTCGGTCCGCGCCATCTCCGAGACCGACTTCCTCTCGTTGTCGCTGGGAATCGTGCTGGGCGTGTTCCTCGGCATGGTTCCGTTCCCGCTGCCGCGTGGCATGACGTTCCGGCTGGGCTTCGCCGGCGGGCCCCTGATGACGGGGCTCGTGCTGGGACGGCTCGGTCGCACCGGCCGCGTCCACTGGACGCTGCCCTTCAACGCCAACCTCGTGCTGCGGCAGATCGGCCTGGTGTTCTTCCTGGCCGGCATCGGCACCAAGGCCGGGTTCGGCTTCGGCGACACCTTTCAGCGCGGCGGCTGGGGGCTGATCGCAGCGGGTGCCGTGATCACCACGGCGGTGAGCGTCACCGCGCTCTGGGTGGGCACGCGCACGCTCAAGCTGCCGATGTCCGCCGTGATGGGGATGGTGTCGGGCATCCAAACGCAGCCGGCGTGTCTCGCCTATGCCAACCAGCAGACCGAGAACGAGCTCCCCAACCTCTGGTATGCCACGGTCTACCCAGCGTCGATGATCGCGAAGATCATCCTGGCGCAGATCCTGGTGTCGACCCTCCTGATGCAGCGCTGAGGGAAGGCGCGCAGGGGCCGGCGCGAGGCCGGAGCGCTGGCGGGCCGGCGCGCCGGCGCATCGGCGATACGCGGCCGCTGACGCGCGGCCATCGGGCCGGCGCGTCGACGCTGCGCGGCCGGAGCGCACGCCGCTGCTGGCACCCAGCCGCCCGGCTTGCCCGTGGGCGTGTCCTTGCACTGGCCCCGCGCCGCGCCCCCGCGTACCCTCGGGGCGATGCATCGGATCGAGTCGCAGGAACTGGGAACGCTGCTCCGCCGGCTCCTCAAGCTGAGGGTCTGGGTGGCGGAGACGCTGCGCCCGAGCGACCTCCAGATCACGCTGTTGTGGGCCGCGGGCATCGGCGTGATCGGCGCGCTGGCCGCGGCGCTGTTCCGCGCGGCGATTGAAGGCATCCCGCATCTGCTCACCGGCCAGCCGGGCAGCCAGGTGAGCGGCTTCCGCCACCTGCTCTGGTGGCAGCGCCTGCTGGTCCCCACGGTCGGCGGCGTGCTCGCCGGCCTGGTGCTCCACCACGGCTGGCGGCTCGGTCGCAGCGAGAAGAGCTCCGATTACATGGAGGCGATCGTGGTGGGGGACGGGCGCGTCTCGTTCCGCACGAGCCTCGTCAAGAGCGCGTCGGCGCTGCTCTCCGGCGCCACGGGCGCCAGCATCGGGCGCGAGGGCCCCATGGTCCAGCTGTCGTCGATGCTGGCTTCGCTGGTGGGCCGCGCCCGCTCGTTCTCGCTGCCGATGCGCCGCGAGATGGTGGCCTGCGGCGCCGCGGCCGGCATCGCCAGCGCCTACAACGCGCCGATCGCCGGCGCGTTCTTCGTGGCCGAGATCGTCCTGGGCTCGGTCTCCATGGAGTACTTCGGCCCGATGGTCGTTTCGTCCGTCGTGGCGACCATGGTGACCCGCGCCGTGGAAGGGGCCGACGCGCTGTATCGGGCTCCGGCCTTCAAGCTCAACTCCTATTGGGAGATCGCCCCGTACGTGGTGCTGGGGATCGGCTGCGGGGCGCTTGCGCCCCTCTATCTGCGGCTGTTGCGCGGCAGCGAGCGCGCGTTCGCCCGGCTGCGCATCCACCGCGTGGCGAAGCTCGGCCTGGGCGGCGCGATCGTAGGTGGGCTGGCGATCATGCACCCCGAGGTCTGCGGCAACGGCTACAACGTCGCGCACTCCATCCTCCACGGGCAGTGGCTGTGGCGGGAACTGGCCGTGATCCTGCTGTTCAAACTGGTCGCCACGGCCGCCACGTTCGGCTCGGGGGCCGTTGGCGGCGTATTCACGCCCACCCTCGTGGCGGGCGCCGCCATTGGATCCCTGTTCGGCACTGCGGTCGGCGCCGTCTTCCCGTACGCGGGGCTGCAGCCCAGCGCCTACGCGCTGGTGGGCATGGGAGCCTTCCTGGCGGCAGCGACCGGCGCGCCGATCATGGCGATCATCATGTTGTTCGAGCTCACGCTCGACTACCAGATCATCCTGCCCCTGATGCTGGCCTGCGTCGTCGGCTATTACACGGCGAAGGCCGCGGAGCGTGAGTTCCTCTACGGCGAGGCCATGGAGCGTAAGGGCGCCCGCGCCGTGGCGCAGCAGCTGGCGCTGCTGCGGGTCGTGGACCTCATGAAGCCCAGCGCGACGCACGTGCGAACTACGGCCACGTTCCGCGAGATCGCGGAGTGGTTCCTGCAGAACCGCTTCAACTATCTCTACGTGGTGGACGCGGAGACGCGGTTCGTGGGCGCCATCTCGCTGCACGACGTCAAGGGCTACCTCGACCAACCCGAGCTGGCCCGGGTGCTCATCGCACAGGACGTGCTCCACGAGGAGTTCCCATCCGTCACGCCGGAGAGCGCGCTGGAGCAGGCGCTGCAGACCTTCGAGCTGAGCAACTCCGAGCGCATTCCGGTGGTAGAGAGCCGGACCAACCCGCGGCTGCTGGGGAGCCTGTCGAAGACCGATCTGCTGCTGCACCTGGCCGGGCGGTCGCCGCGGGGGTGAGGGGCAGGCCGAGCAGCGCGCCTCTGCCCGCGGAGCCGATCGTCGCCAGAGTGCGTCCATGGCCTGCATCGATGGCCCACGTCCAGCACCACGTGGGCGCGTTCGAAACGGGCTGGTCTGCGCCGCCCGAATGCGCCATCCTCGTGGCTCTCCCGGGAGGTGTCCCATGCACGAGGACGGCGCGATGCATCTGGTGGTCCTGCACGCGTGGTGCAGAACGGGGCAATCGGGTCGGTCAGGGCCCCGTTCCACCTCCCAGATGATGAAGCTGCCCACGATGCCCGCGACGCTGGCGTGCACGCTCGTGCTGGCCGGGGTCGCCGCCCACGCAACCGCGGCCGACGCTGCCGGCGCGACCCGCGCTGCCGCCGCGACGCATGCCACCGGCGCGACGCACCTCGCCGTCGCAGCCCAAACCTCCAGCTCCGCCGCCAAGAACCCGCCCAAGGCCACGACCCCGGGCGCGCGCATGACCGAATCCGGCTTCGACGCGGCGCAGTTTCCGGCCATGGAGTGGCGCTGCATCGGGCCCTGGCGGGGTGGGCGCTGCGCCGCCGTTGCCGGCATCCCCAACCAGCCGCTCGTCTACTACTTCGGCGGCACGGGCGGGGGCGTCTGGAAGACAAGCGACGGCGGGGCGAGCTGGACGTGCCTGTCGGACAGCTCCTTCGGAGGCTCGATCGGCGCGGTCGCCGTGAGCGAGTGGGATCCCAACGTCGTCTACGCGGGCGGGGGCGAAGTGACGGTCCGGGGCAACGTCTCCCAGGGCCATGGCGTCTGGAAGTCGACCGACGCCGGTAAGACCTGGAGTCAGATGGGTCTGGCCGACTCGCGTTGCATCCCACGCATCTGCATCCACCCGCGCGATCCCGACCTCGTGTACGCGGCGGTGCTGGGGCATCTGTTCGGTCCCCACGACACGCGCGGAGTCTATCGCAGCAAGGACGGCGGCAAGACCTGGCAGCGGATCCTCTTTGTGAGCAAGGACGCTGGTGCTGTCGACCTGGCCATGGATCCGACCAACCCGCGTGTCCTGTACGCTTGCTTCTGGCGTGTGCGCCGCACGCCATGGAGCCTGGAGAGCGGCGGCGAGGGCAGCGGCCTCTGGAAGAGCGTCGACAGTGGCGACACCTGGAAGGAGATCACCCGCAACGAGGGGCTCCCCAAGGGTACGCTGGGCATCAGCGGGATCAGCGTCTCAGCCAGCAATCCCGATAACGTGTACGCCATCATGGAGGCCGAGGAGGGCGGGGTCTTCCGCTCGCGCGACGGCGGCAAGACCTGGAGTAAGACCAACGATGAGCGCAAGCTGCGCCAGCGCGCGTGGTATTACACCCGCATCTACGCGGACCCGGTCGACCAGGACGTCGTCTACGTGGTCAACGTGGACTTCTTCCGCTCCAAGGACGGCGGGCGCACGTTCAACGCCGTCAACACGCCGCACGGCGACAACCACGACCTATGGATCGCCCCCAACGACCCGCGCCGGATGATCGAGGGCAACGACGGCGGCGCCTGCGTCACCTTCGATGGCGGACAGAACTGGTCATCGTTGAACAACCAGCCCACCGGACAGTTCTACCGCGTCGTGACCGACGACGTCTTCCCGTACCGCATCTACGGTGCGCAACAGGACAACTCCACCGTGCGCATCGCGCACCGCTCCCTGGGCGGTGGCATCGGCGTACGCGATTGGGAGGAGAGCTCGGGCGGTGAGAGCGGCTGGCTGGCGCCCGACCCGGCCGACCCGGAGGTCGTCTACGGCGGCTCCTACGGCGGCTACCTCACGCGCTACGACCATGGCACCAAGGAGCTGCGCGCCGTGAACGTGTGGCCCGACAACCCCATGGGCTGGGGCGCCGCCGAGCTGAAGTACCGCTTCCAGTGGAGCTTCCCAATCTTCTTCTCGCCGCACGATCCCAAGACGCTCTACGCGGCCGGCAACACCCTGTTCCGCACGCGCAACGGGGGCCAGAGCTGGGAGGCCGTGAGCCCCGACCTCACGCGCAACGACACGAGCAAGATGGGCCCTTCGGGCGGCTCCCTCACCAAGGACAACACCAGCGTCGAGTATTACGGGACGATCTTCACCGCGCTGGAGTCGCCGCTTGAGCCCGGGGTGCTGTGGACCGGCTCCGACGATGGAGTGATCCAGGTCTCGCGCGACAATGGGGCGACCTGGAAGAACGTGACGCCGCGCGAGAGCCCCGCGTGGATCATGGTGAATAGCCTCGAGGCCAGCCCCTTCCAGAAGGGCGGCCTCTACGTGGCGGCCACCATGTACAAGTGGGACGACTTCCAGCCATACCTCTACAAGACGACCGATTACGGCGAGCACTGGACGAAGATCGTGGCGGGCATTCCGCCCGAGCATTTCACGCGCGTGGTGCGCGCCGACCCCAAGCGTCCCGGCCTCTTGTACTGCGGCACCGAGAGCGGTATGTACGTCTCGTTCGACGATGGCGACCACTGGCAGTCGCTGCAGCTGAATCTGCCGGTCGTGCCCATTACCGATCTGGCGGTCAAGAATGACGACCTGATCGCCGCCACGCAGGGGCGCGCCGTCTGGATCCTCGACGACCTGACACCGCTGCACCAGGTCTCGCGCGACGTCTCGGCACGGCCGCTGCACGTGTACGCGCCGCGGCCGACCCACCGCCTGTCGGCGTTTGACTTCGGCCCGCCGCCCAACGCCGGGCGAAATCCGCCCAACGGCGTGGTGGTGCGCTACTGGCTCGGCAAAGCGATGACCGACCAGGAGTTTGCCCTGGAGTTTCGCCAGCGCGACGGCAAGCTCGTCAAACGCTTCGTGCACAAGCCGAAGAAGGAAGGCCAGAAGGAGGGGCAGAAGGAAGGGCAGAAGGAAGGCCAGAACGACGGCGCGCGCGAAGGGGAGGAGACGAAGGGGGCGGGCCCGCACGTAGGGGAGAAGCAGAAGGGCGAGAGCGCGCTCGGCGACCGCAAACCTGGCGACCACAAGCCCGGCGACAAAGAGCCGGCCGAGCGGCCCAAGGGCGCCAAGGACCTCCGCATCGTCGACGACGCCGTGCTGGCCGACAAGGCTGGGCTGAATCGCTTCGTGTGGAACATGCGCTACGCGGGGCCGCGCAGCTTCCCGGGTGTCGTGCTGTGGGATGGCTGGACTGCGGGCCCGCTGGCAGTGCCGGGAGACTATACGGTGCGTTTGATGGCCGGTGCGGACACCCTCGCCGCGCCCTTCACCATCCTGCGCGACCCCCGCATCAAAGCCACGCCGGAGGACATGCAGGCGCAGTTCGAGTTCCTGACGCAGATCCGTGACGAGCTCACGGTCACGCACGACGCCATCACCGCGATCCGCGACGCGCGCGACCAGCTCTTTGCGCTGAAGAAGCGTGTGGGCGAGAGCCCCGCATTCGACGACGCCAAGTACAAGCAGTTCGCCGAGGCGGCCGATTCCCTCGATGCGCGGATGACGCGCACCGAGCAGGCGCTCTACCAGACGAAGAACCAGAGCTCCCAGGACCCCCTCAACTACCCGATCCGTCTCAACAACAAGCTGAGTGCGTTGGCGAGCACCGTGGCGATGTCGCAGGACCGCCCGACCGATCAGGCGCTGGCGGTGAAGAAGGAGCTGACCAGCGCCATCGACGCCGAGCTCACCAAGCTGGACGAGCTGCTCGCACGCGACCTGCCAGCGCTGGACTCGCTCGTGCAACAGCTGCAGGTGCCGGCCGTGATCGTCAAGCCGTACCGCGCTGCGGCGGCGAATGCGCAGCGATGACTACGCGCCGGGCGGCTTTGCCCCGGGCCCTCGCGGCCTTGCTTGCCGCTGCCGCGCTGCCGGTCGCGGCGGCCCCGCTGGTTGCCGCCGCCGGGCAGCCGATCGCCGCTGCGCCGCTCGCTATCGCAGCCCAGCTGGTCGCCGCTGCGCCGCTGGTTGCTGCCACCGGGCCGCTGATGGCCGCTGCGCGGCCGGCTGCTTTCGCACCGCCGGCCGATCCGGCGTCCGCAGGCGGCGCAGAGCGCGTGCCGCCGCCCGGGCCTGGCTCGACCGCAATCATGTGCCAGGCTGATGAGCCGGGCCCGCGTTTGCTTATCGCAGGACAGGTGCTGGATGGCAGCGGCCACCCAGTGGCCGGCGCGCAGGTCGTGGCCTACAACGCCGACGCTCAGGGACTCTACAACCCCCGCAACTCCCCAACGCGCGTGCCGCGCATCCGCGGCGCGGTGACGTCGGATACTGACGGCAAGTTCCAATTGCTGACGGTCAGCCCGGGGCCCTATCCCGACGCGTCGGAGCCCGCGCATGTGCACTTCGAGGTCAACTGCCCGGGCTACCGGCTGCGTTACTCGACGATCTGGTTCGCCGGGGATCCGCTCATCACGCTGCAGCGCCAGGAGCGCGCGCGGCGGTGGACCGCCGACCATCCCCAAGACGTGACCCGGGTCGAAACGCCCGGGCGCATTGCCGACGGTCTGACGCTGGTGCGCCACACCATCGTGCTCGAGGAGAACTGACGGAGCAGGTGGGGCAACCACCACGTGGCTCGCGGCCGGCGCTCGCACAGGCGCCACTCATTGTCACGTCGGCGCGGGCGCAGGCGCGTCTCGAAGCGCTCGAAGCGGCGACGACCGGGCGCGCCACTTGCTCCGGCCCGCTGGCGGGCGCATACTCCAAAGGAAGTGTCGGCGCCCGATGGTGGAAAGGGGTGCCGCAATGCGACATCCGAACCGCTTCATATTGAGCCCGCTGGGTGCGCCCGCAGCGCGCGTTCTTACAATCGCCGCCCAGATCCGGCGGATCGCTGCAGGGGTTTACGCCTTGGTTGCCCGGCCGTTGCTGACCGGTGGGGTGTTGCTGCTCGCGGCCCTCACGTCATCGCCGATCTTCGCCGCCGGGCTGCTCCTGGTTCCCGAGCACTACACGCTCGAGCAAGCACTCGCGTTGGCCGGCCCGGCCGACACGGTGAGTGTCGCCGCGCGGCAGCTTGACGGCGGCGAGATCATCCTTACACGCGCCACCACGCTCCTCTCGCGGGAGTCCCGCGCCAACCGCATCGAGGCGCTGCGGCTGGAGCGGCTGGGCGGACCGGTCCACGTGATCGGATTCCACGTCGGCTACAACGACCTGTACGGGGGACTGCAGCATGGCGATTCTCCCCAGGGCGTGACGGTGACGTTCTCGGAGGTTCGCTTTTCGGACTGCCTGTTCCAGGGGCTCGTGCCGTGCGGCAACGGTGGATGCGTTGGGGATGGGCAGAGTGTCCCAATCGTGATCTCCGGGGACAGCAGTGTCGAATTCACCGGCTGCGGGTTTCGCGGCAATTGGACCGGGGGTAACCTCCATGGGGAGGCCATCGCGGCCAATTGCGTAGTGCACGGCAGCGACGGCGGCGTCAACACCGGCCGGCTGCGCTTCCTCGAGTGCATGTTCCAGCAGCAACGCGGTTCCGTGGTTTCGTGGGTGCCCGTCGAGATCGTTGGAAGTCAGTTCCGCAACTGCGAGGAGTATCTGATCACGGCGCGTGTCGGTCTGGACATGAAGGACTGCCTGGTCGCAGCGTTCTCACTGACGGAAGACTCCGATTGCGCATTCGCCGAGTGCTACGGCTACACCCGGTGCATCCAGGCGGACGGACCCACGGAAGTCCGGAACAACACCTTTGTGGACACCGGCTATTCCTACCAGGCTTGCGGTTGCCCCTACCCGACTCCGCAGCAGATCCCGGCACTGATCACTCTCGCCCCGACGGCGACCGGCTCGCTCACCCACAACCTCTTCATCGGCCAGCCCGGCGCCGTCCTGGATGCGCCCCATGGGACCGTCGTCCAGTGCAATGACGCCTTCCAGAGCGCCGACGCGCACTACCGCGGCGGCATTGGGGACCCCACCGGCGTCGACGGCAACATCAGCGCGCCACCCATCTTCTGCGATCGTGCGCGCGGTGACTACACGATCAGCACCCACTCGCCAGCCGCTCCGCCGAATAGTGAGTGCGGCCTGATGGGAGCCTTCACAACAGCCTGCGACCGCACCACTCCGGTGCTGGTCGATGCCTTCGTGGCGCAGCGCAACGGTCGCGACGTGGAGGTGACGTGGAGGCTGAGCGCTCCCGCCGAGCTTCTGGTCCGGCGCTTCGCCGCCGGCGGCTCCAGCGATGTGTTCCGCGGCCAGGCTGCCTCTGGCGGCTTTGTCGACGTCGACGTGCCGCCGGGCGAGCTGCGCTACATGCTGGGGACCGTGCAACAGGGATCCGAGGTGGTTCCGGTGAGCTGGGCCACGGTCGCTTTCGGCGCGGTACCGCAACGCTCGAGGGTGGTCGCCGCCGTCCCCAATCCCTTCAATCCCACGACGCGCATCGACTTCGAGGTCGGCGCCACACGTGGGAGCGGCGCTGCGACCGAGCGGTCGTATGCACCTCGCGTGCAGTTGACGATCCACGACCTGGCCGGCCGTCGGATCGCGACGTTGTGCGACCAGCCGCTGGCCTCTGGAAGCTATAGCGCGCCATGGCATGGTCGGGACGACGCTGGCGCCGCGGTGGCCAGCGGCGTCTACGTGGCCACGCTGCGAATCGACGGCCGGGCCGCCGGGTCGGCGCGGCTGGCGCTCGTTCGCTGATCAGCCCGCGCGACGGGTATGCGGCGCAGAGTATCCATCCGGCGATCCCATCCCCAGGATACGACGTCACGCGCGGCGGGGTAGCGCGCTCGATGGGTCAGGCAGCGGCTTGATTCTGGGCGGGTAGCGACGCCGCTTGCTGAGCAGCCCAGGCGTCGGGCAGCAGAT
>JBGPIA010000029.1:0-33710 GCA_041484665.1 Candidatus Krumholzibacteriia bacterium | reverse complement strand
GGCCACCGGCACCTGCTGAAGCTTCGCAAAGCGATCCAAGTGGAACTTAAGATCGAGCCGAGTGAGCAGTCATTCGAGGAAGAGGTGGCGTAGCCAACCGACGAGCCGTGGAGATTTCCAACTAGGAATGGGCTTGACTCCGCGACCGTCGTGCCTGCGCTTGACCGGAGTTTCGGTCGGATCAAGACGCTCTACGATTGACCCGGTTGCGACGGCAGGCCAACCAGGGCATGCACCTGCCAGGTGGCACGCCCCGAGCATCGGCCGTAGTGTGAGGTTCAGGGCAGGCGCGCCAGCCGCAGGTGATGCCCGATCCGTTAGGCGGCTTCACGCTTTCGGGGATGCAAGGGTGAAGACTCGCGTGCTCTTGCTCGCGCTGGCTCTAGCCTCCGCGCTCTCGGCTTCGGCGGAGGGCCAGGCGTCCGCCGGGCCTGATACGGTCGTGGTGTAGAGCGAGGCGCTCAAGCTGCGCGCACTGCTCTGGCACCCCCCGGGGCCGGGGGCCGTTTCCCGCGGTCCTGTTCAACCACGGGAGCGGGCACGCGAAAGGCACCGAATCCGGGCAACGTGATCAGCGAACCTTCGAGCAGCAGGCCGCGGCGCTCGGACCCGTTTTCGCCAGACATGGTTACGTCTTCGTCTTCCTCTTCCGGCGCGGGGCCGGACTCTCGGCCAACCGGGGCACCTACAGCGGCGACTCTCTGGACCAAGAGCTTGCGGCACATGGGCACGAGGGGCGCAACCAGATCCAGTCGCATCTGCTGGAGGCCGATGAGCTGAGTGACGCCCTCGCCGGGCTCGCGTTCCTGCGTGCGCTCCCCGAGGTCGACGCGCGCCGCGTCGCGGTCGCCGGACACTCGTTCGGAGGGTCCCTCACCCTGCTCGTGGCCGAGCGCGACACCACCCTCCGGGCGGTCGTCGATTTCGCCGGCGCAGCCTACAGCTGGGGGCGCTCGCCGGAGTTGAGCGCGCGGCTCTTCGCGGCCATCCGCCGCATCGCGGCGCCGGTATTCTTCATCCACGCCGCGAACGACTACTCCATCGCGCCGGGGGAGGCGCTGGCCGCCGAGATGGCGCGGCTCGGCAAGCCGCACCGCGTCAAGATCCACCCTGCCTTCGGTCGGACTGCCGACGAGGGGCACAACTTCGTCCATCTGAGCGTAGCGACGTGGGAGCCCGACGTGTTCGCCTTTTTGGATGAAAGCATGCGGCGGTGAGCCCACGGCAACCGGCGAGTCGCACCACGCGACGCCAACGAGCCGCGGCCCAACGGCGTCCCCGGCAGCGTCAGTGAGGTGACCATCCCGATTGGCGAGTCAGGTGCCCTGTCTCTTCAGCACTACGACATCCCGAAATCCCTGGGCCAATTGCGGCAGATCCTGCAAGCGCGCGGTTACGAGATGCAGACGAGCACAAACTTCGACCGGTTCTCCTTGCGGACGCGATCGCTCTGGGCCTCATTGGCGACTGCTGGATTCGTCATGTTGCCAGGACTCGTGGGAACGCCCCGCCTAACAATGGTTGCAGCCGACGGCCTTTGTCCGCGGCTGATACCCGTCGTTAGGCGGCTTTCGTAGATCGATGTATGGCAGGGCGCGGTCTCAGGAGCATGAGCTCACGAATGGTGGTTCGCATGGCCAACTCAGCAGGGGTAGTCTTCTTCGGGCTCACCCTATGCCAATTGGTGCGGCTGGTCTTGGACTTCGCGCCGAGGTATCCTTTTGAGGACCCTCGTAGGTGGACAGGGCTCCACGGCCTAACAACAGCATGCAGCCGGCGGCGCGTCGCGCCGGCGCTCATGCCGAGCGTTAGACCGCGTAGCTCTCCGCGGACCCGGCCACAAGTCATCGTGCCGTTGTTCTGAGGATCAGCGATGCGAACGGAACGCCCAGAGCCCATTCTTCCAGCGCGAAGCCTCGATGAGACGCGCGCGTTTTATGAGAAGCTCGGTTTCGCCCCGTGGTTTCGGGGACGTGGACCCTGGGACTACGAAATTGTTTCCCGCGGCCACCTTGTCGTCCATTTCTTCGCTGAACCAGGATTAACACCAAGCGAGAACGACACGAGCTGCTACTGGCGCGTCAAGGATGCGGACCGGTTCTATCAGGAGTTCGCCGCACTCAACCTGCCTTCCGAGGGGATACCTCGGCTGACCGCACCGGTCGATCAGCCGTGGGGCATGCGCGAGTTCACGCTTGTCGATCCATCGGGCAACCTGGTGCGTGTGGGTCACGATCTCGGCAACGCTTACGTCCCGCAAGATTCTTAGGTCTGAAATGAAGGATCCGTAGCGAGCTCACATCAGCGACAGGCGATCTAACCAGCCGCTGCAGCCGATGAGCGGCGCGGGCACGTCAGTCTGAGTCGAACAAGGGGAAGCGCCGCTCGCGGCTGAGCGGCAATCCGTTAGACCGGTAGACGGGATGGGATGGATACTTTCGTTGCTCTCGGGTGTTGCGGTGTGAGCTGGAACGATCGCGTTCTTGCTGCTCCTTCAACGCCGGGGGGCCGTTGTCGTCCGTTCCGGCGATTCGGGCGGGGGGGGGCACTCTCATGGCCGTGGCCGGAGTCGTATTCTTTCACGAGACGCTCTCGTGGCCTCGGACTCTCGGCATCGGGCTGGCGATATCTGACTTCTATCTCTTGAGAAGGTAGCGGCGGGCTGTCCAACATTCGCTTGCACCCCGCGGCGAGCGCGCAAGGTGCTCAGACGAGCATTGATTGAAATCGGCCCCCGCCGCGGGTGAAGCGGCGCGATGGTCCGGACGCGCTGCCCCGTTAGACGGACCCCACCCGATTCCGTCTTCGGCAACCACCCCTTCGAGAGTGTCAGCATGCTGACAAGCGACGCGTCGAAATTCCCGGAACGGGTTCCTAAGGTTCCGGGCGAAACGGGAGCAGCACCGCCTTCCGGGGATCGTCTCGCGGAGAGCCTGCGCGGATTCGGGGCGCTCGGCACCGTCGCGATGCTCGTCATCCTCGCGGCCGGTCCGGTCGTTGAGCCCCTTGGTGCCATCCTGGTACTGGTGTGGGCCCGCCGTTCGCGCACGCCATGGCACGAGATCGGATACGTACGGCGCGGGAGCTGGGCCCGCACCGTGGCGGTCGGCATCGTTTTCGGCAGCGCGTTCAAGGTCCTGATGAAGATGATCGTGATGCCGCTTCTCGGCGCCGATCCGATCAATCAGGCGTACCATTTCCTGGCAGGAAACCGGGCCGCGCTCCCCGGAATGCTGTTCGACGTAACTGTCGGCGCAGGCTTCGGAGAAGAGACCGTGTTCCGGGGGTACCTGTTCGAACGCCTCGGGAAGCTTTTCGGACGCGGCGTGGGCGCCAAAACAGCGACCGTGCTGCTCACTGCCGCATGGTTCGGACTGGTCCACTATCCAGTCCAAGGGCTCGCCGGCGCCGAGCAGGCCACGATCGTCGGGCTTGTGTACGGAGCGATCTACGCAGTCACAGGCCGGATCTGGATGCTGATGTTTGCGCACGCCGCGTTCGACCTGACCGCGGTCGCGATGATCTACTGGAATCTCGAATCCGAGGTGGCCCACCTCCTTTTCAAGTAGCCCGGGAAGTCGCGGCTCAATCGCATGTCGTTCGACAGCCATAAGGGAGCCATGAGCGCGAGGCCATGGCGAGGCGCGTCTCGAGGGCGCCGGCGCAGCACGCAGCATCAAGCGCGGGGGCAGCGCAGGCTCACCCGGGCCTTGTTGCCGTTACCGTGCCACCACCCACGTTCGCGCTGCCGCGACCCCCAGGTGGCCTTCGATCCTCACCACGTAACTCCCCGCGGCCACACCCCGCGGCACCCACGTCAGCAGATGCGCTCCGGCCCCCAGCGATTGCGGCTCCCCGTGCGCTACCCGTCGCCCCGCGAGGTCGTACACCGTCAGCCGCACGACGTCGTCGCGCTGCGCCCGCACCACGAAGGATACCCGCCCCCGCGACGGGTTCGGAAACGGCGGCCCCACCGACAGTACGCTGGGCTCGAGCGTTGGCGCCAGCTGTGTGCTGGTCGTCACGGGCTCGTCGGTGGCCAGCGCCGTCAGCGTGAGCTGGTTGATCGAGCCCCGCCAGGTCCAGTTCATCCCGTCACTCGAGATGGCCACGTGCCCCTCGCGGCTGGCTGCCACCAGGCTCGTGCCGATGCGTGCGAGCCCGCGCATCCCCACCTGTGACAGCGTGCCCACCGTCACCCACGTCGCGCCGGCGTCCGTGCTGCGCAGAACGTCCCCGCTTGCGGTCAGCAGACAAAGGCCGGCCGGCGACGACCGCAGCTGCTGCGCGTCGGGCACGGCCACCGCACCCTTGATCTCCCAGCTCGTGCCGCCATCGGTGCTCTCGTAGACCTCCCCGGTGCGGGTCAGGGCGTAGCACGCCGCGCCAGACGCGGTGACCGTAAGGCTGACGAAGCTCGAGCCGACCAGCGCGGCGAGGGCGGTGAAGCTCGCCCCCTGGTCGGTGGATTGGTACAGCGATCCCGCTGCGGTCATCACCAGCAGGACCCCGTTGTGGTTCGGCAGGATCGCCAGATCCACGACATCGTGGGCCGGGACAACGCCCACCGCGGTCCAGGTCAGGCCGCCGTCGGACGAACCGTACACCGATCCAAAGCGACTGATCGCGATCAGGTCGAGGCTGCTGGTGCGCGCCGACAGGGCAACCGCATCGTGCACGGGAAGCGCGGCGAGCGCACTCCAGGAGGCGCCGTTGTCCGGGGAACTGTAGAGCTCCCCGGTGTCGATCAGCCCGAACAGAGTGGTCGCGGCCGCCGGCGTGACGACCAGGGCCGTCATGGAGAGCGCCAGCAGCGACGCCCATCTCACGGCATCACCACCAGCTTCATCTGCGTGTGGCGCCCCCCGCTGGTCGCGCGCAGAAAATAGACGCCCGCCGCAAGCGTCTGTCCATGCGCGTCGCGCCCGTCCCACGTCACCGCGTGGTACCCGGCGCCAAACCCGCCGCTCGCCACGGTCCGCACGCGCCGCCCACGGACGTCGAACAAGGCGACCTCGACCTCGCCCGCACCCCCTCCCAGTCCGCCCGTCGCCGCGAACGACACGTGCAGCTCCCCGCGCGACGGCGACATTGGCAAGGGCCACGCCGACAATGCGCGCATGGGCAGCAGCGACGCTTCGCCCACCAGCAACTCCTCGTCCAACCCGTTCACCGCGAACAGCTCGTACTTGCTTGCGGGCTGCGGCTGCGCATCGGTGTACTGCGAGTCCACGATCAGCTCGGGCCCTACCCGCGTGCGGCCGAGGGTGACTGCCGCCGAACCATCCGTACCCACCGCCGCGCCGGCCTTCTGTATCCGGAACAGCCGGTATCCCTTCAACCCTTGCGGGCCCGCCGGCGGATCGGTGGACCACGAGAGCACCACACCGCTTCCTCCCTCTGACTGCGGCCGCGCGGTGAAGCCCAAGAGCGCCACGCTGGCCTGGATCGTGAAGAACGAACCGGTTTCGTCCTTGCCAGAAACAGCCTGGTCGCTTGGAGTCAGCCTCAACAGCGCGAACCGCGTCGGCGCGTGGGGCACCAGCAGCTGGATGGCGTTGCTGGTGGCACCGCCCACATCGGCGCGAAGCATGTCGTAGGTGCGTCCTCCGTCCAGCGACAGCCAGAGGTCAGCCGGCTCTGCGCCGGACCACGCCGCGCTGACGCTCGCGCCCACGTTCCAGGTGACGCCGCCGGCGGGCGCCAGCAGATGGTATCGGTTGAGGTCGTACAGGACCGCGCGGCCGGCATCTGCGCGACTCGGGAGATCGAAGTACGTCGCGCCGACGATCACGTCGTCGAAGCCGTCGGCGTTCACGTCGCCCGCGCCGGCCACAGCCCAGCCCAGCGACTCGCCGGCACCGGTGCCGGTGAAGACGTGGTCGGCCAGCGCGTCGGCTCCGGGACCACCGTGATACAGGTAGGCCTGGCCACCCTCGGATGCGCCCGACCCGTTCTTGTAGGCGCCGACGACCAGGTCGGCGAAGCCGTCGCCGTTTACGTCCCCCGCGGAGGCGACCGCATTGCCGAACAGATCCCCGGCGGCTACGCCCACCAGCACCCGGTCCGGCACGGCATCCATCGCCGGACCGCCTTGGAATACGAGCGCCCGCCCGATCTGCGGGGTGAAGAAGTCGCCGGGTGCTCCCGCGATCAGGTCGGGGAAACCGTCGCCGTCGACGTCGCCGGCCGCGGCCGCGGCGAAGCCCAGGCGGGCCGCCGGTGCGTCTCCGGTGAGGATCAGGTCGGCAACCGCGTTGGGCGTCGCACCGCCAAGGTAGACGTAGACAGCGCCGGCATCGTTGCTTCCAGTGTCGCGGTACGGAGCGCCGACCAGCACATCGTCGAAGCCATCGCCATCGATGTCGCCCAGGCCCGCCACCGTCCGCCCGAAGCGATCCCCCGGCGCCCCGCCGGTCAACGTGAGCGCAGCGGTCGCAGGAAGCGCCGGTCCACCGAAGTAGAGGTAGGCGCGTCCCGCGCCGGCAGCGGCCCCGGTCTGGTCCGCGCCGACGAGGAAATCATCGTAACCGTCGCGATTCACGTCCCCCACGCCGGCGACCGCGCTCCCGAACCAGTCACCCGCGCCCGCACCGGTGAGGACGAGATCGGCGACCGCATTGGGCACGGCACCGCCGAGGAACACGTAGGCGCGCCCGATGTCGGCTGAACCGGCGTCGTATCCGCGAGCGCCGACGATCAGGTCGCCGTAACCGTCGCCGTTGACGTCCCCCGCGGCCGCGATGGCATTCCCGAACAGCTCTCCGGCCTGCGTCCCGGCCAGGATCAGGTCGGCCATCGCGTCGGCGGCAGGACCTCCGAAGTAGACGCGTACCTCGCCGCCGTCGACGACGCCGGCGTCGCCGTTGATCGCGCCGGTGGCCACATCGGCGAAACCGTCACCGTTGATGTCGCCGGCGCTCGCGACCGACCAGCCCAGGTTGTCGCCGGCCACGGCACCTGCGGGCGCCACCTGCAGGCGGGCCGCCGCCGGCGGCGGGTCCGCTGGCCGCACGATGCGGAAGGGCCGGTCGCTGCTGTCGGAAGTCGAGTGCTTGACGGCCTGCCCGCTCATGCTGATGCGCAACTTCGCCGCGTCGGTGGGCACACCGGGAGCGGTGATCGAGTGCTGATTCGCGTCCAGTCCGCCGACTCCCGCCAGGAGTGTGCTCCAGGTCGCCCCGCCGTCGGTGGAGAGCGCCACGTCGGCCACGTCGTGGCCCAGCCAGCGCACCGAGGCGGGCCGGCCCGCGACCCAGGTCTCCCCCCCATCGGGAGACAACACGCGATAGGGGAATACCCCGGTTACGTAGGCGCGGCCAGCGTTGCTCCCGCCGGCGTCGTTGCCGTAGGCGCCCGCGATCACGTCGTCGTACCCGTCGCCGTCGAAGTCACCAGCCGAGGCGACGGCGAAGCCGTACAGGTCGGCGGCGGTCGCGCCGCCCAGCGTCAGATCGACGACCGCATTGGCCGTCGTACCGCCCAGCATCACGGCCACCTCCCCGGAATTGCCTCCGTTGGGGTCGCCGCCCCAGATGCCGAGGATCACATCGGCGAAGCCGTCGCCGTTGACGTCGCCAGCCGAGGCGACGGACACGCCCAGGCCGTCGTTGGTGAACGCGCCGGTGAAGGTGAGGTCTGCCGAAGCGTCGGCGTTGGCTCCGCCCAGGTAGAGGTAGGCCTGCCCCGCGCCTGCGAATCCGGTGTCGTTGTCGGGAGCTCCGATCACCAGGTCGTCGTAGCCGTCGCCGTTCACGTCGCCGGCTCCGGCCACTGTGTGCCCGAAGTGGTCGTCGATCGCCGTGCCCGTCAATGTGAGGTCCGCGACGGCGTTGAAGCCGGCGCCGCTGGGTCCCCCGTAGAACAGATAGGCCGCGCCAGCGTTGCCCGCGGCGGCGTCGTTCATCTCGGCGCCCACGACCACGTCGTCGTAGCCGTCGCCGTTCACGTCCCCTGCGCTGGCTGCGGCGACGCCGAAGTTGTCCCCGGCGGCAAGTCCGGTGAGCGTCAGGTCGGCCGCGGCATCGGGCCCCGGGCCCCCGAGGAACACGTAGGCGCGCCCGCGGTTGTCGGCGGGGGCGCCGCCGGCGTCGTTGTTGGGTGCGCCGACGATGACGTCGTCGTAGCCGTCTCCATTCAAGTCGCCCGCCCCCGCCACCACCGTGCCGAAGCGGTCGTCGCTTGCCTGGCCGGTCAGGATCAGGTCCGCTGTGGTGTCGGCGCCGGGGCCCATGAAGAACACATAGGCACGCCCGCGATTGTCTGTCGCCACGCCCCCGGCGTCGTTCATGCTGGCGCCGACGATCACGTCTTCGTAGCCGTCGCCGTTCACGTCGCCAGCCGAGGCGACCGAGCCGCCGAATTGGTCGAAGGCCACCTCGCCGGTGAAGGTGAAATCGGGGACATCGTCGACAAGGGGAAGTTGGAGAGAGCCGGAGACGCCGACCGGCCCGCCGAGGAGGATGTACGCCCGCCCCGCGTCCTGCCCCCCGGAGTCGTTCTTCGGAGCTCCCGCGATCACGTCGTCGTAGCCGTCGCCGTTCACGTCGCCCGCCGACGCCACCGCGGTGCCCAGCTCGTCGTTGGCGACGGCGCCCTTGGGCGACACGAGGGCGCGGTTGGACAGCGCGCCGGCCAGAGTGGGCCAGAGCAGGGGCGGCAGGCAGGCGATAGACAGCCTACCGGTGAGGAAGATGGCGCGTCGGATTCGGATCGCGGGCATTGTCCCACCCTCCTGGGCGCAGCTATAGGGAGTCGGGTCGTCGCGCCTGTCGCGCCTGGAGAGAAGACGGAGTTGGCGGGGCAGGGAGTTGCGGCAAGCCCGGTTGCGGAACCCGGGTGCGGGGGGACACGACGGCCCTGGTGGCGGGCTGCCGCCACCTGCGCCGGACCGCCCGCCCGGGGTGGTGGCGGCAGGGGCGGACACAGGGGCGCCTCTGGCCCAGCGGGCCTCACCCCTCCGGCGACTCGACAGGTGCTCGGCAATTCGAGCCCGTAGCAGCGCTGCCAGAAAAAAGAGGCCCGCCCAGAAAGTTCGCCCGCCCTGTCGATTTCCCGGACCCTCGTTCGTCGCCACAGTAGAGCGAGGGTTCACGCACGGTCGACACCGGCCAGCAGCCCAGCTCGCAACCCGAAACCCGAAGGAGACACGACGATGCGGTTCATGGTGCTGATGATCCCAGGCGACAAAAACGTGGAGAAGGGCGTCATGCCGGACGAGAAGGTCATCGCCGCGATGATGAAGTACAACGAGGACCTGGCGAAGGCTGGCGTGCTGCTCGCGCTCGACGGGCTCCATCCGACCTCGAAGGGCGCGCGCATCCGGTTCTGGGGAGGCAAGCGCACCGTGACCGACGGGCCCTTCACCGAGGCGAGGGAGCTGATCGGCGGCTACTGGCTGTGGCAGGTGAAGTCGAAGGCTGAGGCGATCGAATGGGCCTCGCGCTGCCCCGCCACGGACGGCGACGTGCTCGAGATTCGCCAGGTGTTCGAGGCGTCGGACTTTGGTCCCGAGGTCGCACGCGCCGAGGCCGCGCTGCTCGACAAGGTTGGGGGGCGTGTTGACGAGAACAAGAAGCGCGCGGCGCCGTAGGCGCGGTGCGCCTCGGCAGCGCCCCTCGGCTTGCACCGGCGGATTGAACGTGGTCTGATCGGTCGCCGTGACGACTTCCGATACGCATCGCGCGATCGACGCGGTCTGGAGGATCGAGTCCGCCAGGATCATCGCCGGTCTCACGCGGATCGTACGCGACGTCGGTCTCGCCGAGGAGCTCGCGCAGGAGGCTCTCGTCGCTGCGCTCGAGCGCTGGCCACAGTCGGGCGTCCCGGACAACCCGGGCGCCTGGCTCATGGCCGCCGCGAAGAATCGTGCGATCGACGTGCTGCGCCGGGGCAAGCGGCTCGAGCGCCAGCACAAGGTGCTCGGTCGCGAGCTCGAGGCCCAGCCCGAGATGGCCGTGCCGGATCTCGACGCCGCGATCGACGACGACCTCGGCGACGACCTCCTGCGCCTCCTGTTCATCTCCTGTCATCCGGTGCTCTCCACCGAGGTGCGCGTTGCGCTCACGCTCCGCTTGCTCGGAGGACTGACGACCGAGGAGATCGCGCGTGCCTTCCTGGTCGCGGAGCCGACCATCGCCCAGCGAATCGTCCGGGCCAAGCGGACCCTCGCCGAGGCGCGCGTTCACTTCGAGGTCCCCCGCGGGGCCGAGCTTGCTGCCCGTCTGTCGTCGGTGCTCGAGGTTGTCTACCTCGTCTTCAACGAGGGCTACTCGGCGACCGCCGGTGACGACTGGATGCGCCCCGCGCTCTGCGAGGAGGCGCTGCGTCTCGGGCGTATCCTGGCCGAGCTCGCTCCGAAGGAGCCGGAGGTCTACGGCCTCGTCGCGCTGATGGAGATCCAGGCGTCGCGCTCAGCCGCCCGGGTCGGCCCGTCGGGAGAGCCCGTTCTGTTGCTCGATCAAGACCGCGCGCGCTGGGATCACGTCCTCGTCCGTCGTGGTCTCGCCGCGCTCGAGCGTGCCGAGCAGCTCGGCGGCGCGCTTGGCCCGTACGCGCTTCAGGCCGCGATCGCCGCCTGTCACGCGCGAGCCCGTACTGCGGCCGAGACAGACTGGGCGCGCATCGCGGCACTCTACGATGCGCTCGCCCAGCTCGCACTATCCCCCGTCGTGGATCTGAATCGTGCGGTCGCGATGGCATTCGGTGCAGCAGCGGGTCTCGAGCTCGTCGATGCGCTGGCCTCGGACCCGTCGCTCCAGAGCTACCACCTCCTGCCGAGCGTGCGCGGCGACCTCCTCGCAACGCTCGGCCGCTTTCACGAGGCCCGTGCGGAGTTCGAGCGCGCGGCATCGCTCACGCGCAACGCCCGCGACCGCGAGCTGCTCCTCGAGCGCGCCGCCGGTTGCGCGCGCAGGTCGGCGCCAGCGCAGCCGCCCTGACGACCGCCGACCATCGGCTCGTCACGATTCGCCCCAACAAGGCGCTGCAGTGGACGCGGTGGAGCCGCGCGGCTGGGGCCAGGCGTCAGGTTGCTGTATCATGTGTCTCATGAACACCTTATCGTTGTTCCTCGTCACGCTCCTGTCGGCCGGCTGTGCCAGCTCGGCACCTCTTCGCGGCACCACATTGCCAATGGGAATGGACAGCCGTAGGTCGGGTCTCGAAATGGTCTACGTATCGGGTGGACGTTTCACCATGGGTGGGAACGACGCGGTCGATGATGGCGGTCCCCCCGGCAGTTTAGACGAGTGCCCTCATGAGGTGACCGTAGGCGACTTTTTGATCGGCAAGTCTGAGGTAACTCAAGACGCTTGGGCGGAGGTTCTCGGACACCGTCCCAGCTACTTCTCCGGCTGTCGCAACTGCCCAGTTGAGCAGGTTTCGTGGGATGATGCGCAGGAATTCATCCAGAAGCTGAATGGCAGGTCTGGCGAACGCTATCGCCTTCCCTCTGAAGAGGAATGGGAGTTCGCAGCCCGAGGTGGTCTGAAGAGCAACAACTTTCTGTACGCCGGAAGCGACAATGCCGCTGATGTCGCTTGGCATGACGCCAACTCGGAAGGCAGGCCTCACACTGTCGGAGCCTTGAGGCCCAACGAGCTGGAGCTATTCGATATGAGTGGCAACATCTCGGAGTGGTGTGAGCAATCCAAGAAGCCCTATCCCTGCGATCCCGTTGGGAAGTACTTCGACTCCCGGATTCTCCGCGGGGGCAGTTGGTCAAATCGTGAGGGCAGTGTCCGCGTCAGGGATCGCAACGGACGCGGTTCGTATGTGCGCCTCAACACGGTTGGCTTTCGTCTAGCGAGGTCGGTCGGCGTGAAGAAATAGGGCTCGATCGAACGACGATCCACGCGAGAGCTTGTTTCTTGTCCGATGGGCGAGCCGCCTGACATCCGGTTGCCGCGGCCGCCGCGCCGCGCCGCTGCTGAACCGAACCGTTGGCCCGAGACCTCGCGTGCATGGGAGAGAGGGTGGCCCTCTCACGATCTAGGCAGTCCGTCGTCACGTGGCCGGCGTGGAGGATGAGGCTGTCTCGGCAGCTTCAGGAGAAGGGTGCGAGCCATGCTCTACATGGTGATCGAACATTTCCGACCAGGGCGAGCGCCTGAGGTGTATCGCCGCTTCAGCGAACGTGGCCGGATGGCTCCTGACGGCGTCCAATACGTCTCCAGCTGGGTTGATCTCGGCTTCCAACGCTGCTTCCAGCTCATGGAAGCGGAAGACGAGGGGCTCCTTCGGCAATGGACCGTCAACTGGCAGGATCTGATCGACTTCGAGATAGTTCCCGTGCGGACTTCGGCGGAGGCAGCTGCTGCGATGGCGCCGGCACCTTGATGGTCGCGGGTCCTGGAGGGGGGTCCAACAACGCGCTGCACTTCCCGAAGCCGGCCGGTGTCGAGATGACGTATCCTGAGTTCTGCGGGGGCGGCCGGCCTCGCAGGTGAGCGCGAGCGTTAGCCGGACACCAACGTTCGACGGCGCTCCGCAATGGCTGATCACAAGGAATCGTCCTCGATGATGAATCCGTGGATCGCGAAGGCGGTAATCCTCGCAGCCAGCGTGGTGATGATTGCAATTCGGGCTCCCCATGGTCACCGCAGTCGACGCATCGAGGTCGTGAAGAGCCGCAAGGGTGGGTTGGAGACCGCCCTGCTGATTCTTGTGATGGTTGGTTTCCTCGTCCCGCTGATCTGGATCGCGTCACCTGCGTTCTCGTTCGCTGAGTATCCACTGCGAGCCGGCCCGCTCGCCGCTGGCAGCGCGTGCTTCGTGGTGGGTCTCTGGTTGTTCTACGGGTCGCACGTGGACCTCGGCACGAACTGGTCGATCACGCTTGAAGTGCGAGAACAGCATCGACTGGTGACGCGTGGCGTTTATCGCCGCATCCGTCACCCAATGTACACGGCGCTGTTTCTCTATTCTGTCGGCCAAGCGCTCGTGCTCCCCAACTGGGTGGCAGGTCCATCGTACTTGGTCACATTCGGGATCCTCTTCGCATGTCGTGTCCGCGCCGAGGAGAGGATGATGCTGGAGCAGTTTCGCGATGAGTACGCGGCGTACATGGCGCGAACGCATCGTCTTGTTCCCTGGGTTTGGTGATCGGAGCATGCCGGCTGACATGCGCGTGGCCCTGCCGGCCGGCGTGAAACGGTGGTGGTCCGCCACCCGGTACACTCGGCGCCGGCCGCAGGTGATACGCGGGACGTTAGACATCAGAAGTGCTTGCTGGGAGGCACCATGAGAAGTCTCAGACTCGCAGCGGCCGCTGTACTCAGCGGGCTGCTCGCGGGAGTTGCCCATGGCCAAACGCCGACGGCCTTCGCCCTTCAACAGAACGTTCCGGACCCTTTCTGTTCTGCCTCGGGCGCCGCCACATTCATCACGATCCAATTCGCGATCCCACGAGCGGCAGACGTCGTCCTCAGCGTTTGGACTTCGGATGAGACGACTTCCCTGAGGACGCTGGTGAACGAAGGTCTTCAGACCGGCTACCACTCGGTCACCTGGGACGGCCGGGACGAATTGGGAGGTCTCGTGCCCGACGGGACGTATCCTTATCGTGCGACCGCGCGTGAGCCAGGCGGCGTCGCAGTTCTCTTCGAGGCGACTCTCGTGGCCACAGTATCCTGCCGCATTCCATCAGATGCGACCACTTGGAGTCTATTGAAGTCCCTCTTCTCCGGAGCGGTGCGCTGATGTCTGACAACCACCTGCGCCAGCCAGACGCTTTGCGGTTGCAGGTGAGGCGACACGTTGGGCCGACCGGGCAGCCCTGGACTTGGCCAGCTAGCGAGCTGAGGAGACTCACGCGGCCCCGCAGAACCAGAATGTGCGCCCGGTGATCCGCTTCGCGGGAGGGCACCATGACCATGCGTGACGCAGATACGAAAATGGCGGAAGTCCGAGCCGCCCGGCTGATCAAGGTCGGGGCGGTCGTCGCCACAAGCGGGGCTGCGGCGCTCCTAGGGAACTCATTCGTCAAGGCGATTCGGTTGGCAAAGGAGGATCTGAAGAACACGACGCACCGATACGAGCTTGTCATCGAAGAGATCCAAAGTCCAGACCAGGCAGTACCCGCCATTGAAAAGCTGATCAAGATCGATAACGTCGACGCGCTCATCGTAGGGCTATCCATTTCGGGGCAGATCGTCAAGCCCTATGCCACCGCTGCCAAAACTTCCCTTTTCTGCACCTGCTCGGTCAGCGGCGTTGGCGATGAGCTATACACCTTCACCACGATGTCGCTGGCGGAAGACGAAGCTGCGCGATGGGTCACCGAAGCCAAGAAGAGACGTATCAGGAGAATCGCCCGCCTGACCCAAGACTATCCGAGCATTGATAACCACGTGAGGGCGTTGAAGGCGGTGGCGGCGCCGGCCGGAATCGCATTCGTCTACGAAGACCGATTCGAAGCGTCGACGGAGGATTTCAGATCCAGGATGGCGGCTGCGAAAGCAACCTCTCCCGACGTGTATTTTGTCGAGGCGTTCAACCCCGCTCTCGATATCCTGGGCCAACAGCTCAAGGATTCGGGCATCCGGGACTTGGCATCGGTGGTCGCATTCTCGTTGAGCGAAAAGCCGGAGCTGTTCGAGCGTGGTTGGTTCACGGACAGCTACGTCAGTCCTGAGTTCAAGGCGCGGCTCGCGGGTGAGCGCCATGGCGGTCAGGCGGCACCGGGGGGCCGATTCGTTCTGCCAGATCGTCACCCAGAATGTGCGCGCTCGCATCGTTGCGTCCGAGCTACTCGCGGCGATCCCATCGATCCAGATCGACGCGACGCCGCGGCTCGATGTGGACCCGAAGTCCGGGGCTGTGCACGCCCGCAGTACTGCCCCACAGTGCGCCCAGGGCAGCCCCCGCGCCCATCAGATACCATGAGGTTCGCTGGCCCCATAGACCGGACTGCGTCCCGACGAATCCCAGCATCATGCCGGCGTAGGCACCGCGGTCGGCTCCGAGCACACCGGTGTCAAACCGGGTGGGCTGGATGTCTCGAGCCTCCTGCTGGGAGAGAAACGAATACCTGAGGCTCAAGCTTGGCGGGCTGAGCTGCAGGGGTCGCATACCCCCGCGGAGCAGGGGAGCGGGGTGCATCGTGAGCGGGAATCGGGATTCCGTGGAGCGAACCGAATCGGGCACACCGGCCGGCGTGGTTACGGGAATCGCTGCCGAAGCGGCCACGCTGTCCGGTGGATCCGCTGGACGCGCCGACTCACGCAAGCCCGCCAACGTTGGGTGCGGAAGGGCCAGGCTGATGACGACGGCACCGAGTGCGGCCGAAGCCCTGGAGATCTTCACGGCTCGTCCCTCCCCGTAAGAGTCTGATCCACAGTTGTGGCAGCAGCAAGTGGAGAGTCCCCACGAGAACCGCCCCAAGCGACCGCCGCCCGCGCGAGATGAGCGGATTACCGCTCCCCCGTGGCGGTGGAAGCTTCCTCGCCCTTCTCTACCTGCTGCTCCTCCGCCCGGAATCTCGCGGCCTGGTCGGGCTGGCCCAGCGCATCGTAGGCCTCGGCCAGATCGCTGCGAGCGCCCTTCAGCCAGCTCACCGTCGGGTCGGACTGACGCGAGACGATCTCGTAGCCCGCGTGCGTCTCGCGCTCGGCCTCGGCATAGCGATGCTGGCGCAGCAGCGATCGACCCAGTCGGATGCGCACGATCCCCACATACAGATGATCGGCGGGCAGCGTGTCGGCGTAGTGGGCGAGCCCGTCGCGAAACATGCGCTCTGCCCCCCGATCGTCGCCCCGATCGCTGTAGACCGCCCCCAGATTCACCAGCGTGACGCCGATGAACTCGTGGTGATCGTGGTACGCCTCGCGATAGATCTCGATCACGCGACGATAGTCCGCCTCGGCATCATCGAGGCGGCCTTCCAAGCGCGCGACCCCCGCCAACTCGCTCAGCGTCGTCGCCACGTTGGGATGGTTCTTGCCGTACACGCGCTCGCGGATCGTCAAGGCGCGCTGCAGTAACTCGGTCGCCTCCGCGGGTCGCTTCTGCGACAGCAGCGAGCGGGCCACCATGGTGAGGGTAGCCGCCGTCTCGAAGTGCTCGTCGCCGTACCAGCCGCGATAGATGTCCAGGGCTCGGCGGTACGATTTCTCCGCCTCGGCATAGTTGCCGCGCTCCTGCTGGATCGAGCCCAGGTTGACCAGGTCGCTGGCAACATGGGGATGGCGTTCGCCGAACAGCCCCATGTCTACGGCCAGCACGCGTCGATTCAGGGAGTCGGCAACGTCGTAACGGCCCGCGTAGTAATGACAGTTCGCCAGCTCGGTCAGCGTGGCCGATACGTCCGCAGGCGGCAGCTCGGCGGCGGAATCCAGCTGCAACGCGCGGGTGAGCGTGGCGATGGCTCCGTCGTAGTCGCCGCGAGCCTCCTGGACAACGCCCAGCGCGGCGGTGGCCCGCGCTTCCCCCGCCGGATCCAGGTGAGCGTTGCGCCGGCTGCGGCCGAGACCGTCGCGAACCAGGCGCTCGGCTTCGTCGAGCTTGGACTGATCGGCCCTCAGCAGCCCCAGCTCGATGAGATTGGCCGCCAGTCCCGATTCGCCAGCCGGCAGGATGAGCTGGCGCTCCCGCAGCGCCGCGGAGAGCAGCGAATCGGCCCGATCGAAGTTGCCCAGTTTGTTGTAGATGCCGCCCAGTGTCTGGTAGAGCTCGGCATGCAACGCCGGGTCGGAGGCCAGCGCGGTTGCCTCCCGCACGCCGCGATCGAGCAGGGTCACTACCCGCAGCGAGTCGGAGGGGCCGGCCTCGGGATCCCCGCCCTGGAACAGGTTGGCCATGAACGCCTGGATGCGCCGCCTCCGCTCGGCCTCGGCCAGGGCTTCATTGCGGCTGGTGGCGAGCCGCACGGTGTAGAACGCGACGAGTCCAACGACCGTCGCCAGCAGCACCGCAGCGGCGGACACGGCACGCGCGTGGCGCCGCAGGAATTTTCCCGAGCGGTAGCTGATGGAATCGGGCCGGGCCTCCAACGGATCCCCGCGCAGATAGTGGTCGATGTCGCGGATGAGTGACTCCGCCGTACGGTAGCGTCGTTGCGGATCCTTCTGCAGCGCCGTGAGGCACAGCACGTCCAGATCGGACCACTGTGCGCGGCGGACGTTGCGGAAACGGTCGGCCGTCACCATCTCGCGCACCGCGACGGACGGCTTCTGCGGCTCCTGCTCGGCAAGCATCCGCTCGATCTCGGCGGGGGTGCGACCCGCGAGCTCCAGCGGCAGTCGCCCGGTCAATAGCTCGTACAGCACCACCCCCAACGAGTAGATGTCGGTCTGCACCCCCAGCGCGCCGCCGCGCACCTGCTCGGGTGCGGCATAGGTGGGGGTCATGAGCTGCAGCGCCGTGCGCGTGGGCTCGTTGCCGGTGTCATCGCGGTCGAGCGGCTTGGCGATGCCGAAATCGAGCAGTTTCACCTGCCCCTGATGGGTCACGAGGATGTTGGAGGGCTTCAGGTCGCGATGGATGATCGCATGCTGGTGCGCGTGCAGCACGGCCTCGCAGACGGACTTGAACAACTCGAGGACCTCGCGGATGGTGGGAGCGTGTTCGGCGCAGTATCGCGTAATGGGCAGCCCGTCCACGTGCTCCATGGCGAACCAGGGCACTCCATCCGGCAACGTCCCGGCGTCATACAGGCGAGCGATCGCAGGGTGGTTGAGCCGGGCCAGCGTACGCTGCTCGCTGCGAAAGCGCGCACGCCGGGCCGGTGAGAACCATGCGTCGCGCAACACCTTGATGGCCACCCGGCTGTCGAGGTCTGCCCGCTCGGCCAGGAACACGACGCCCATGCCGCCCGCGCCCAGCAGCTCGAGCAAGCGGTAAGGACCCAGCTCCTTGGGCAGCCCCGCCCACTCGTCCTCACCAAGAACTCGATGAGCCACCTGCGCCAGATCGTGGCTCAACAGTGAATCGTCGCGGCTGTCCTCCTGGAGCATGCTCAGGACGTCGTCGCGCAAGGTGGGGTCGTCGCCGCAGCGAGCTTCGAGCAGAGTCGCCCATTGCTCGGCGGGGTGCTCGAGCGCCTCCTCGAAAAGCGCCTGCATGCGGGTCCAACGTGCGGGGTCCATGGGCGCGCCGCGAGCTGCGGAGTACCGCCGTCAGCTCGCCCGGCGGAGCTGATGCGCGAGCCAGGCCTTGGCGGCACGCCAGTCGCGCAAGACCGTGGCCTCGGAGACCCCCAACAGCTGCGCCGTCTCGGGGATGTCCAGCCCGCCGAAGAAGCGGCTCTCCACCATCTGGGCCTGACGGGGACTGACCCGGGCCAGCGCCTCCAGCGCGGCATCGAGCCCCAAGATGTCGTCGGCCCAGGCGGCTCCCACCGCGACCGACTCGTCGAAGGTCACGAACGCCGCATGGGGCCCGCCCCGCTTGAGCGAGCGTCGTCGCCGGGCTGCCTCGATCAGCACCTGGCGCATGGCGCGGGCGGCAATGCGCTTGAAGTGCAGCTGCGAGGTCTGGGCGACGGCCGGGGTCCGGGAGAGCTTCAGCCAGGCTTCGTTCACCAGGGCCGTAGGGCTGAGCGTCGCCCCCGGGTCGCCCCGGCGCACGCTGGCGGCCAGCCGCCGCAGCTCTTCGTAGGTGGCACTGAACAGGTGGTCCAGTGCCAGCCGCTCGCCGGCGGGTATCGCCTCGGCGTCCGACGGCCTGGATCCCGGCAGTCGACGAGGGGTCCGGGAAGCCATGACGGTTTTCCTGTTCGCTTCGCGCAAGGGGGAAGCAGGAGCCCAGGGAAGGGTCCTGGGCCTCGCTCAGTATAGATGATCCCCAGGACCGATGGTGACCCGCAAGAGGGAGCGATCCCGTGCGCCGTGCCCTGCACCCGCTGCTCGTCGCGACCCTCATCGCCGCGCTGGTGGTCGGCTGACGAGCCTCACCACCGCCCGCGTGAAGGGGACGTTCGAGGCGCGCCTGGCTCCGGCGCCGGGCGGCGCCCGTGATCTGGTGCGGGGAGAACACCCCGCGTCGATCCAACACCTCGACCCAAGGAGTAGGAGATGGACAGCAGCTACCGACAGGAGCCCGCCGGTGAAGGGCGCGTGCGGTTCGCCGTTACGCCGGCGTCAGCCCCCAGGTCCAAGGGCGCCGCCAACATCATCGCCGCGTTGTTCGCATTGCTCGTGATCGGAACCACGCCTGCGCACAGCGCGTCTGCGCTCGTGTTCTTCCGCTTTGCCTTCGGCATCGTCGGCGCGTGGTTCGTGCGCAAGTTCGTCAACAAGTGGTTCGCTGGGCGCGTCGACAAGATCCGCTCGCCGGGTGGGACCTTCGTGGTCTCCCCTACCGGCATCGAGACGTCCGACGGCGCCACCATCGAGCGCGAGCAGCTGCATCGGTTGATCCTGCGCAACGGCGTCCCCGAGATCGCCGGGGGAAGCGTGGCCGTTGAGACGGGCACCATGTACTCGGCCATGCAGGCAGGCGCGGCGAACGATCGCGCCGTCAATCGCGCCCGGGCCAAGGCGGTGTCCTACATGCTATGCGCGGAGTGCGGTGGGCGCTCTACCACGCTCGCGGGCGGCATGACCGAAGTCACGGCACACGGCTTGATGACCGACGTCAGCCGCATCCTGGGGCTAGCCGCCCAGTGATACGCCCGAGCCGAGCGCAACGCGGGGCGCTCACTCTGCGGTTGTCGTGAACGCCACCGAGTCGTGCCCCCGCCGGGCGCACCGCACGTTTTTCTGCCGGAGACCCGCTGGTCCATGCTAAAGTCGTCGATCGGTTGACGCTGGTGACGCTAGCCAAAGCTGACGTCGACCGCGCCCGGTCGCCCCTTTTCCTGGCACGCGCGATCCACCGGTCCCGAGAACCGCTCGATGCTGTCTGCCGGCACCCGCCTGGGCCCCTACGAGATCCTCGGTCCGCTCGGCGCAGGCGGCATGGGCGAGGTCTACCGCGCGCGG
This sequence comes from Candidatus Krumholzibacteriia bacterium, assembly GCA_041484665.1. Taxonomy (GTDB): domain Bacteria; phylum Krumholzibacteriota; class Krumholzibacteriia; order JAJRXK01; family JAJRXK01; genus JBGPIA01. Next base: position 13,788 of record JBGPIA010000029.1, on the reverse strand, counting down.
GACTCCCGCCTGGCGCGGGAAGTCGCCGTCAAGGTGCTCCCGCCTCACTTGGGCGAGAGCCCCGAGGTGCGCGCCCGCTTCGAGCGTGAGGCCCGGGCCATCTCGGGTCTCAACCACCCGAACATCTGCACCCTGCACGACGTCGGCCACCAGGATGGCGTGGACTACCTGGTGATGGAGCTCGTGGAGGGCGAGAGCCTGGCCGACCGACTGCACCGCGGGGCGCTGCCGGCTGCCGAGATACTCCGCATCGGCACGCAGATCGCCGGCGCGCTCGATCTCGCGCACCAGAGCGGCGTCATCCATCGCGACCTCAAGCCCGGCAACATCATGCTGACGAAGTCAGGGGCGAAGCTGCTGGACTTCGGCCTGGCGCGGGCGACCGAGGCGCGGCCCGTGGGCGGCAGCTTCACCGGCCTGACCGGCCTGACCGGCCTGACCGGCCTGCCGACAGCGCCGCAGCCGCTGACCGCCGAGGGCACGATCGTCGGGACGTTCCAGTACATGGCGCCCGAGCAGCTGGAGGGCAAAGAGGCCGACGCGCGCAGCGACCTGTGGTCGCTGGGGGCGACCCTCTACGAGATGGCCACGGGCCGGCGCGCGTTCGACGGCTCGACCCAGGCCAGCCTGATCTCAGCCATCATGCGCGATGCGCCGCGCCCCATCACCGAGCTGCAGCCGCTCGCACCGGCGGCGTTGGACCGTGTGGTGCGACAGTGCCTGGCGAAAGATCCCAACGAACGCTGGCAGACCGCGGGCGACCTCAGGCGCGAGCTGGAATGGATCGCAAGCGCGAGCTCGCAGTCCGGCCTGCTCGCCGTGCCCGCTGCGCGCGCTCGTATGGGAAGACGATCCCTGTGGCTCCCGTGGCTGGTTGCGGCGGGCGCGCTCGCCGTGGCGGCCGCTGGGCTGTGGCGAGGGATCGCTCGCCGCACGGCGGACCCGCACCTCCACGTGGTGCTCACCCACGAAGCCGGCGGCATCATCTCGTCCGAGCCCTCCTCCTGCGCGATCTCACCAGACGGCCGGCGCGTGGCCTACGTCGTACAGGACTCGACCAGCTCGAAGCTCTGGGTGCGCGATCTCAGCGAGCCGATTCCGCGCAAGGTCAGCGAGATCAGCCCCGTGCTGGACGTGTTCTGGTCGCCGGACGGGCGATTCCTCGGCTTTGGCACGAGCGGTGAGGATGCGCGGCTGTGGAAGGTCCCGGCTGCAGGCGGCACCCCCGTCTCGATCTGCGACGTCAAGTGGCCGCGTGGCGCGACGTGGGGGAAGAACGCGGACATCGTGTTCGCGGCGGCTGCCGAGGGCCCGCTCGATCGCGTCTCGGCCAGCGGCGGCGAAGTCTCACCGGTCACGGCCCTCGATGGCACGCGGCACGAGACCGGCCATCGCATGCCGTGTTTCCTGCCCGACGGGGAGCATTTCCTCTTCGCCGCGCTGCCGCTGCAGGGCCGGGGCTGGGACATCTTCACGGGCTCGCTGCGCTCCAAGCAGGTGAAGAAGCTCCTGACCGCCGGGTCGGGGGTGACCTTTGCCGAGCCCGGGTATCTGATATTCGTGCGCGATGCCAAGCTCGTCGCCCAGCGCTTCGATGCGGCGCGTCTGGAGCTTTCGGGGGACCCCGTCCCGATCGGCGACCCGCCCGCGCCGGGCACAGTCGACGCGGCCCGCATCGCCACCACCTCACGCGATGGGCGCCTGGTGGTGCTGCGCAACGCCCAGGTCGAGACGCGCGTGCAGTGGGTGAATCGCGCAGGCGAGCCCACGGGCGGGGTCCCGTTGCCGGCCGGGCGCTACCCGCAGGTGGTCGCGGCTCCCGACGGCAGCTCGGTGCTCGCGGTGCGCATCTCCTCGGCGGTGATGTCCGATATCTGGCAGGCGGATCCCGCCCGCGGCACGACGACCCGCATCGCTTCAACGGGATCTGCGTTCGGCAACCCGGCGTGGTCTCCCGACGGGACGACCTTCGCCTACAACGCGACGCAGGAGTCCGGAGAGCGGATCTACCTGGGGCGGGTCGGCGCAGCTTCCCAGGCGCAGGCGATCGCCACCCCCGAAGCCCAGTTCCAGAGTCCCTCGGGCTTCACGCCCGACGGCAAGACGCTCATCATCGCCGTGGCCTCGCCCGCGACGCAGTTCGATCTGTGGGCCGTCCCGTTGGACGGTCGCGGCGCGCCTGTCGCCCTGGCTCGCACGCCGGCAATGGAAATCGGCGGAGTGGTCTCGCCCGACGGCCGGTGGCTGGCGTTCACGAGCAACGAGACGGGACAATTCGAGATCTACGTCCAGCCCTATCCCGGACCGGGCGCGAAGGTGCGGATCTCCACCGACGCTGGATTCGCGGCGCAATGGACGCGCGGGGGCAACGAGCTGCTCTACGAGCGCCCGGAACCCTCCGGCGGCAGCGTGATCTCCGTCGCGGTCGAGACCAGCCCTGCGTTCCGTGCGGGAACATCGCACCTCCTGTTCCATCGCGCTGGCTTGCAAGCATTCTCCGTGACGAGCGACGGCGAGCACATCCTGATCTCGGCCGAGGCGGGCACCACGGTACCGCCTTCGCTCTCGCTCACGCTCGATTGGACGGAGCAGCTCAAAGACCGATGACGCTCTTGCTTGGCACGAAGCTTGGCCCCTACGAAATCCTGGCGCCGCTGGGCGCGGGGGGTATGGGCGAGGTCTACCGCGCCCGCGACACGCGGTTGGGGCGCGAGGTGGCGATCAAGGTGCTGCCCGAGGCGTTCGCGCGCGATTCCGAGCGCGTGGCACGGTTCGAGCGCGAGGCCAAGCTGCTGGCGTCGCTGCATCACCCGAACGTCGGCTCGATCTTCGGACTCGAGGAGGTGGCGGGTCATCGCTACCTGGTGCTCGAGTTCGTGGAGGGTGAGACGCTGAGCGCGCGGCTTTCGCGCGGGGCGTTGCCAGTGGACGAAGCGCTCGCGGTGTGCGCGCAGATCGCGGCGGCGGTGGAAGCGGCGCACGAGGAGGGGGTGATCCATCGGGATCTCAAGCCCGGCAACGTCATGCTGAAGCCGGACGGCATGGTGAAGGTGCTCGACTTCGGGCTGGCGAAGGCGAGCGCCGCGGATGGTTCGTCGTCGGACGCGAACCTCTCGGCGTCCCCGACGATGACCTACGCGGCGACGGGTGCGGGCGTGATCCTGGGCACGGCCGCATACATGAGCCCCGAGCAGGCGCGCGGCAAGGCCGTGGACCGGCGCACCGACATCTGGTCGTTCGGTTGCGTGCTTTACGAATGCCTCACCGGCCGGCGGGCATTCGAAGGAGAGACCATCTCGGACCTCGTGGCGCGAATCCTCGAGCGCGAGCCCGACTGGGCCGCCGTTCCCGCGACCATCCAGGAGGCAGTCCGGCGGCTGATCCGGCGGTGCCTGACCAAGGATGCCCGCGAACGCCTGCGCGACATCGGTGAGGCGCGTATCGCCCTCGGCGAAGCGCGTGCGCCCGGAGCACAAGCACGGTCTGCGGCGAGTGCCGCACCGCCGGCGCGGGGGGTGCGCCTTCGCACCGCCGCGCTCCTGGCCATCGTTGCGGCTGCGGGGATCGCGCTCGGCGCGCTCTTGCCCGGGCTTCGGCGTGTTTCGCCGGACCGCGTGACACGCCTTGCCATGTTGTCACCGAACCCGGACGCCGACGTCGGCGTTCTCGGCACGTATGCGGTTTCTCCGGACGGCCGCTCGCTTGTGTTCGTACTCGCGGACAGCCTGGGAACCGACCGTCTTTTCATCCGGCCCCTGGAGAAGGACGAGGCGCACGTACTCGAGGGCACCGAAGGCGCACAGTGGCCCTTCTGGTCCCCCGATTCCCGCGACGTCGCGTTCTTCTCGGGTGGCCGCCTGCGGCGGATCCCCGCGTCGGGTGGCTCGGTGCGCACGGTGTGCGAGGCATCGAAGGGGCGAGGCGGATCGTGGGGCAGCACCGGCGTCATCGTGTTCGCGCCCGATGCGGAGGGTGGGCTGGCAGCTGTGGAAGCCAGCGGCGGCGCACCGCGGCCGGTGACCGCGGTCGATTCCAAGAAGGGCGAGAGCTCGCATCGATTTCCGTCGTTCCTTCCGGACGGTCGCCATTTCATCTTCGTCGTCAACCAGACGACCGGGCGTCCGGAGACCCGGGTGATGGTGGGGTCGGTGAATAGTTCGCCCGCGAAGCCGCTGCTCGTGAGTGGCTCGGCCGCCGTATTCGCCGCGCCCGACTGGGTGATCTTCACGCGCGACCGCGCCCTGCTCGCCCAACGCGTCGACCTTCGTGGACTCACGCTGGTCGGCGAACCCCGGTTGCTTGAAGACCAGCCGGAAGCCGTCGGGCCGATCCAGCTATCCCCGGAGGTGAGCTGTTCGCAGACCGGTGTGATGGCCTATGCCCCGCAAGATCGGCGACCCACGACCGTCGCGTGGCTCGAGCAGGGCGGGCGCCTCACACAGACGCGGGTGCGATTCCCCGCGCTCGCGGGCACGGCGGCGATCTCTCCCGACCACCGACGCCTCGCAGTGATGGTGGTCGGGGCGGAAGGCTACGGGAACTGGATCGGCAACCTGGAGGATGGAACCGCGGCCCAGATTGCTCCTCCGGGGAAGGGCGTGTACGGCCCGCTCTGGAACCCTGCGGGAACACGACTCGTGGGCGCGACCATGAGCGGCCTGCGGCAGATCGACCCGGCCAGCGGCGCCGACAGCCTCCTCGACGTGGGCGACAAACTGTGGCGCCTCCCGCACAGCTGGAGCCCGGACGGCGCAACGCTGGTCATGAGCGCGATGGTGGAGGGGAACCGCTACGATCTGCAGACGTTGTCACTGAGGCCGGGGGAGAAGCCGCGTCCCTACCTGGCCACCTCGGCGGACGAGATCGACGGCATGCTCTCGCATGATGGCCGTTGGATCGCCTATGAGAGCGACGCTTCCGGTCGCGCCGAGGTGTACGTCGAGCGCTATCCCGAGCGTTCGGAGGCCGTTCGGGCCGGCGTGGCCCCTTCGCCGATGGGCTCGGCCTCGACCGGCGGCCTCACCTGGCGCGCCGACGACCGCGAGCTGCTCTACGTTGGCGGCGACGGACTCACGGTGTACGCCGTCGAGCTTCGCACGGCGCCGCGGCTCTCGATCGGCGCGCCGCGGGCGATTCGCCGCATCCCGCGGGAAGCGCGCGACGCGATCATCGTGAACGACGGCCGCGTGCTCGTCCTGCTTCCCGAGGGAAGTCGCTCCCGCTCCATCACCGTGGTCCACGGCTGGATGAACGAGGCGGACAAGAAAAGATGACGATGGTCGCCGGCACCCGCCTCGGCCCCTATGAAATCCTGGCGCCGCTTGGCGCGGGGGGCATGGGCGAGGTCTATCGGGCGCGGGACACGCGGCTGGGACGCGATGTCGCCGTCAAGGTGCTGCCTGAGCAGCGTGCCGCCAGCCGTGAGGTCCGCGCGCGCTTCGAGCGCGAGGCGAGGACCGTCTCGTCGCTCAACCACCCGCACATCTGCACGCTCTACGACGTGGGCCGCGAAGGCGACACCGACTACCTCGTGATGGAGCTGATCGAGGGTGAGACGCTCGCCCAGCGATTGGCCCGGGGCGCGCTGCCGCAGGATCAGGTGCTGAAGCTCGGAGCGGAGATCGCCGATGCGCTGGACCGCGCGCATCGGGCAGGGGTAATCCACCGCGACCTCAAGCCGGGCAACGTAATGCTGACGAAGTCCGGGACGAAGCTCATGGATTTCGGTTTGGCGCGCCCGGCCGGGATGGGGGGCCCGGAGAGCGGAAGCGGTGTGACGCTGGCGACGCTCGCGCAATCGCCGACGATGGGGCAGCCGCTGACCGTTGCAGGCACGATCGTCGGGACTTTTCAGTACATGGCGCCGGAGCAGCTGGAAGGCCACGAGGCGGATGCGCGCTCGGACATCTGGGCGCTTGGCTGCGTCCTCTACGAAATGGCCGCGGCCAGGCCCGCGTTCGAGGGGAAGAGCCAGGCATCGCTGGTCGGCGCCATCATGAACGCGCAGCCCCTGCCGATCTCCCAGCTGGTGCCGATGACACCGCCCGCGCTCGATGGACTGGTTCGGGCGTGTCTGGTCAAGGACGCGGCCGACCGCATCCAGAGCGCGCACGACGTCAAGTTGCAGCTTGAGTGGATCGCAGGAGCCGGGTCACAGGCGGGTGCGCCGCTGCCGAGGTCGACAAGGCGCCGCAGCAGAGAGCGGTTGGCGTGGGGCGTCGCGATCGCGGCTGTCCTGCTGGGCGTCATGGCCGTTGCGTTCGTGTCACGCCCCAGGCCGCTTACGCCCGCGGTGGAGGCGTCGTTGCTGCCACCACTGGGAGTGGTGTTCTCCTCGAGCACGGTCAGGCCGCTGCCGCTCGCTCTCTCGCCGGATGGCTCGGTCATCGCGTTCTGCGCGCGCAACGGCGAGGGTCCCGACATGCTGTGGGTTCGGTCGTTGGCCTCACAAGACGCCCGCTCGCTCGCCGGCACCGAGGGCGCGCAGGGGCCGTTCTTCTCGCCCGACGGCCGCTCGCTCGGGTTCTTCGCCGACGGCAAGCTCAAACGGATCGACGTCGCTGGGGGGCCCGTCATCCAGCTCGCGGACCGGATGGATCCGCGCGGGGGCACCTGGAACCAGGACGGCGTGATCCTGTTCACACGGTACACGTTCGGACCCGTCTCCAGGATCTCCGCCGATGGCGGATCGGTGATGGATGCGACGACGCTGGACTCCACGCTCGGCGAGGCAACGCACCGCTATCCGTATTTTCTCCCGGACGGCCGCCACTTCCTCTATCTCGCGCGCCAGGCTAGCGCTGGATCGGGAAAGAACCCGACCATCTACGCGGGCGAGCTGGGGTCGGCGCGCCGTACGCGGCTCGTGGAGGTCGCTTCGAACGTGGTGTACGCGTCGGGGCACCTGCTGTACATCCGTGGCGGTGTTCTGGTCGCGCAACCGTTCGACCCGAGCGCCCTGGCAGTCACGGGGCCGGCGGTGCCCTTGGTCGACGATGCGCGCATGGACGAGCGGTTCAGCCGTGGTGTGTTCGCAGCCTCGGCCAATGGCGTTCTGGTCTGCATGACAGGCAAGGATCAGACGCGCACACAATTGCGATGGCTCGATCGCAGCGGCCATCCGCTCGGCGACATCGGCGAGCCGGCGGACTACACCTACGGGGGAGCTCCACAGATGTCTCCGGACGGCCGCTTCGCCGCCATGCCCATCCTGAACCGAGATCGCGGTAACTCCGACGTCTGGACGATCGACCTCACAACCGGGCGCCGGCGCAAACTGACGGTGGACATGAAGGACCATCCGGCGGCCGCGTGGGTCTTTGATGGCAAGGCGGTCGTGGTCGCGACTATGGAACAGGCAAAGGGCAGCCTGGATCTCGTCGATCTGGACGGATCCAACGCAGGGCGCCTTGTGACCGTGCAGGACTATGTCTGGCCGCAGTCATCGCGGGACGGCTTCTTTCTCTATACCGCGGAGCACAGCGGCACGCGGTCGGAGAGTGATCTCCTGGCCGTCGGCCTCGCCGGGGACCGGGCCGTAGTGCCGGTTGCCAACGGGCCCGGAGGCGAGTCCGACGGACAGTTCTCGCCAGACGGACGCTTGGTTGCCTACATGTCGGACGAGACCGGCCGAGGCGAAATCTTCGTGGCGGCGTTCCCGCAGCCGGGCGGCCGCTGGCAGGTGTCGCAGGACGGAGGAGCAGAACCTCGTTGGCGGCGCGACGGCCGGGAGCTGTTCTATGTCGATCCCGAGAACTACCTCGTCTGCATCGACGTCGAGCGCTCGGCGACCGGGTTCCAGACCGGGGCGGTGCGCAGGCTCTTCCAATTCCACGGCGCCGGTGGTCCCTGGCGCTACGACGTTTCGCCGGCGGGCGACCGCTTCCTGGTGACCGTCCCGCTCGAAGGTGACCTGGCGTCACCGGTCACGCTGATCACCGACTGGACGCGGAAGTTGGCCCAGCGCCAACGCTCGAGCGCGTCGAGGTAGATCCACGCATGGGCCTTACCGCTGGCACCAAGCTCGGTCCCTTCGAGATCCTCGCGCCGCTGGGCGCCGGCGGCATGGGGGAGGTGTACCGGGCGCGGGACACGCGGTTAGGGCGCGACGTTGCGATCAAGGCGCTGCCGGAGGCCTTCGCGCGCGACCCCGAGCGGCTGGGGCGATTCGAGCGTGAAGCGAAGCTGCTTGCGTCGCTCAGCCACACCAACATCGCGGGCATCCACGGGCTGGAGGTGGTGGCCGGCCAGCGCTACTTGATCCTCGAGTTCGTCGACGGGCCGACGCTCGGCGAGCGTCTCAAGCGCGGAGCTCTCCCCGTGGACGAAGCGCTGGACGTGTGCCGGCAGATCGCCGCGGGCGTGGAGGCCGCACACGAGAGTGGTGTCATCCACCGTGACCTCAAGCCCGGCAACGTGAAACTCGCACCCGGGGGGCAGGTGAAGGTGCTGGATTTCGGGCTGGCGAAAGCGGCTTCGGCGGGCGTGGAGACCTCCGCGCTCGACCTGAACGCCTCGCCGACCTTGACCTCGCCGGCCACGGGGGTGGGACTGATCCTGGGCACCGCTGCGTACATGAGCCCCGAGCAAGCGCGCGGCAAACCCGTCGACCGGCGGACCGATATCTGGTCGTTCGGCTGCGTTCTTTACGAATGCCTCAGCGGGCGACAGCTGTATGCCGGCGAGACCGTCTCCGATGTGATCGCGAAGATCCTGGAGCGGGAGCCCGATTGGAGCGCGCTGCCGGCCGACACACCGCCCCGCGTAGGACAGCTGCTGCGCCGCTGCCTGCGCAAGGATGCCCGGGAGCGCTTGCGCGATATCGGAGATGCGCGGTTGGAGCTCGTGGAAGCGCTCGCCGGCGACAGCGGGCTTGGGGTCTCCGCGACCGGCGCCGCGAGTACCGCGGGCGCAGCCGCGGGCATTGCCGCTTCCTCCACCGGTTCCCGCTGGGGCGCGCCGCGCCGGCCTTGGAACTCCGGAGCACTCCGCGTTGCCGTCGTTGGCGCGCTTGCGCTCTTGACGCTCTCCACCTGGCTACTGCTGCGGCCCGCTCCAAGGCAGGCGGCGCTGACGCGCCTGAGCATCGTGCCCGAGACAGACCGCTTCTTCGCGGGCGACCCCGGCAACTTCGCGCTCTCGCCCGATGGGCGCGCACTGGTGTTCACGTTCCCCGACAGCACCGGGGTGACGCGTCTGTCGCTGCGTTGGCTCGCCGAGCTCGCGAGCCATCCCCTGGATGGCACCGACGGAGCGAGCTTTCCCTTCTGGTCACCGGATTCGCGGCAGGTGGGCTTCTTCGCCGACGGAAAGCTCAGGCGCGTGCCCGCAGCAGGCGGGGCCATCCAGACGCTGTGCCTCGCCAGCGCCGGGCGGGGAGGAGCATGGAGCCCGGGCGGGGTCATCGTGTTCGCCCCCGAGCCACACGCGGCGTTGCTGCAGGTGAGCGCCAGCGGCGGGGTCCCCACTGCGGCGACCGCGCTCGACAGCGCGCGCAACGAGATCTCTCATCGCTTCCCTTCGTTCTTGCCCGATGGGGACCATTTCCTCTACGGGACGATGCCGTCGGCCAGCGGCGAACTGTACAATACCTGCGTTGCAGCGCTGAGCGATCCACGTGGAAGGCCCCTGCTCCAGGCCTTCTCAACCGCAACCTTTGCACCACCAGACTACGTCGTGTTCAGCCGCGACCGGGCCTTGATGGCGCAGCGTCTGAAGCTACGCGGGGTGAAGCTACTCGGTGAGCCCGTGCTGCTCGCCGACCGGCCGATGGTCGCTGGCAGCATCACGCTCTCGCCCGTGACCAGCTCCGGCCAGAGCGGGGTCATGGCCTACGCGGAGACGGACCGCCGTCCCACCGAGCTGGTCTGGCTGACGCGGGAGGGCCGCCGCTTGCAGGTGGCAGCCAGCTATCCAGGTGTGTTGATCGGTCCGGCAATTGCTCCCGCGGGTGACCGGTGCGCCGCAAGCGAGGTGGCGCCGCAGTATCGGACGCTGGTATTCGATCTGACCGCGGGCACGCACACGGCTCTGGGCTCGCAGAATCAGTCCATCGCGGTGCCCGCCTGGGCTCCGGACGCTCGGGGCGTAGCCTGTCTCGTCCAAGCCGACGGGGTGAACCGGATCTCGCTTCTGGACACGAGCGGAAACGCGGAACGGCTACTGCTCCTCGCCCGCAGAGAATACGTCGAGCCGATGTCCATCTCCCCCGACCAGCGGACGTTGGTGTTCACGCAGATGATCCCGGGTCATCAGCGCGACATCATGTTCAAGGCGATGGGCGATACCGGCTCGACCCGCACCTACGTGGGGACGCCTGCGAGCGAGGATCTCGCCGTCCTCTCCAACGATGGGCGCTGGCTGGCGTACACCAGTGACGGATCGGGGCGCAACGAGCTCTTCATCGACACGTTTCCCCAGCCCACGAGCCCGCATCGCGTGTCGAGCGCGGGAGTCGCGGCCCTCGGAGGGAGCGTTGCGTGGCGGAAGGACGATCGCGAGATCTACTTCCTGGGGAGCGGTGGAGTCTCGCTCTTTGTCTGCGACGTGCGCACCCAGCCGTCGCTGACCACCGGTCCGCCACGCCTGCTGCAGACGCTGCCGTCGGGGCTGCGCGGCATCGTCGCCGCACCCGAGGGGGACCGCTTCCTCGCGCTGCTGCCGGCGGGCCAGCGCCCGACCGGATTCGTCATCGTGCTGAACTGGACCCGGGGACTGGGGGAGGATAAGTGAGGCTCGCCTCGGGCACGCCGGGGGCAGCCTGGAAATGCTGGGTCTACTACTGACCCGGCCCACGGCGCGGACGCGCTCGACGCGGCAGCTGCTCATTGCCCGCCCGGACCCGCCTGACCTGCCGGCGCTCCGAACTTTGCCTTCACCGAACCGCAGCTTCGCTGTACGTCCGGGACGCGCCCACCCACCGCCTCCACCTGCTGCTGGAACTGGGGCATACGCTTGTTTGAGAGATCCGCCACGTCCAAGCGGTTCCACTCCCGCTGCAGGGCTGCGCAGCGTCGAAGAACTCGAACAGGAAGCAACCGCACGCGCGCCGCGCCACAGGCTCGCCGGATCAGCTTCTGCGGGGCGCTCCGCACCCGGTCACCCACTCCAGGCCATGTCGAACAAGTATGGAAGTTTGCTTCCATCAGAGGTCGGCGGCACGAGCTGGACGCGCGTCCAGGAGCTCCCGGCGTCGTGGGTCCGCCAGAGCCCAGCATGCAGCCCGGCGACCCAGCCATTCTCCCGATCGACGAAGTGGATCGCTCGCCCCTGGACGTCCACATAGGTGCGCTCCTGCGGACCCACGCTGGTCCACGTCTCGCCCCCGTCTGGCGTGTGCAGCACACCTCCCAGACCCACCGCCCATCCTTCGCGGTCGTCGATCAAGTGCAGACCGAAGATGTGATCGCTAGTCCCGCGCCCGTATCGGACCTGGCGCCAATTCTCTCCGCCGTCAACGGTGACGAGGATCTTGCCGCCGTCACCCGCCATACAGCCATGGAGCGGATCGGAGAAATGCACGGCGTTGAGGGAGTACCGCATGACGCCGCTCTCGTCTTGTACAAGACCGCTGCGGTAGCTCCAGGTCTTCCCACCGTTCTGCGTCCAGCCCAGGATGCCCCCGCCGGCGAACGGGTTGTCGCCCACCATCCACCCGGTCCGCTCATCGACGAAGCAGATGTCCTCGAACTCGGCATCGGTGCCGATCTCGATCGCCTCCCATGCGTCGCGAGGACAGCAACTGCAGGCGCGCACAAGCAGCGCCAGCCCGAGCGTCGTGACGGCGCTGATGCGGCGCGCAGCGGGGTGAAGCGGGGCATCGCGCGTCACTCGAGTCGAGGTCCGCAGTCTCCCGGCCGGGCGCGCGGGTGGCTGAGCGAGGTGTGCTTACTCCGCATCTCCACCGCGTCCTGCCGGAGGTGTGATGCGCTTCGTGCCGCCGGCGGGCTCACGGAGTCGTTCCGCGGGATGGTTTCGATGAGCTTCCAGATTCATCGCCTTCGGTAGGCGCGCTTGATGCCTGTCGAATCTCCTCGTTCGTACTCTCGACCCAGCGCGCCAGTCGGTTTCGCTCTCGCCCATCAACGGGGAGCATGGCGACCCGCTCCATGAGCTGGTCGGAATTGACCAACCGTTCCCGAAGAAGCGCGCGAACGAACTCCCGGTCTTTGTCACGATCGGCAGCCAACTTGCTTGCAGCCAGGTCGTGCACGTCCAAGCAATACCCCGTGGCCCCACGCGTGTTGTCGTTGCGCACGGTCACCGTCCGATCCTGCCATCCTGCCGGGAGCTTCGCGGTTTCGATCGAAACTCCGTGCACGTAGAATTTGAACGTGTCGTGGAACTGCGTACCCTCGCCCAGCGCCCCATCGATCGAGTCCACCCGCTCGGGGTGGTTCTTTGGGTCAACGTCGACCTCCATCGAGAAGCGCAGGGACTCTGGCGCGTTTGGGTGCTGTCCGAGGATGGACTGCGAGCCGAAGATCCAGACCTCCTTGTCCCCCGCAACATCGCACGCAGCACGGATCGCATGTTCGAGCTCTTCGCGCGTCATCGCTTTCCCTTGGGGCGGCGAGCTCGGCGCGGCGCGCCTTCGCTCTCCTCAGTTGCCGCCCGCAGGAATGTCACGGGCATCGACTGGCGGAGGCGAGTCGCCTGTTCCCCTTCGTCGACCAGCCAGCGGCGCAACCGTGCGGGGCTCATGCCGTCGAGCACCTGCTGCCATTCTCGCAAGGTATGCCCCTCTTGGGGTCGCGCCGTCTCCAGGCGCTTGGCGATCTCCTCCTTCGCGAGACGCACGAGCTCGGGTCGGCGCGCGAGCACAGCGGCGAGGCGTTCGGCGCGCTCGCGGAGTGCGTCGTCCACGCGTTGATGGGAACGCGGGGTGACGGCCGGCTCCCTCAGCTTCCCGCGGGATGGCTGGGGTAGCACCCCCCATAGCAACATGGCGTGCTCGGGCCATGGCCTTCGGGCCGATCCCAACGCTTCGAGGTCGGGACGCGTCCAACCCCGGACTTCGATCGGGACGTCCTCGCGTCGCGTGAGCGGGACGATCGATTCCCGTAGGATGTCCACGAGCCGATCAACCTCGCCGCTCTCTGCAAGGACTCCCAGCTCCAGCCATGGCCCTCCGTCTGGTGGGCGTTCGTGCGCCCACACGGCTTGCGCCGAGCTGGCTTTTTGCCGGACGACTGCCTTGAGCGCATCCGCCAGCCCTTCGAACCGCGCGCGCTCGGTTTGGAACAGGCTGTACAGAGCGGGGGTGAGCGGATGGTCGACTCGCAGTCGTACCTGCTGCCGGATTCCCGTCCCGACGCGTTCGATCACTCCGGCCTCGACCAATCGATCGACGGCGATCTGCACCGCTCGAAGGTGCACCGCGGCGCGGCGGGCCAGTTCCCGGACAGCCATCGCCTCGCGGACCCGCTCCAACGTCCGCAGCACTCGGACCTGGCCGCGTGTGCCCAGGATCTCATCCCAGGGCTCTTTTAGCCTGTTTCCGTGCGCGCGATCAGTTCCCATCGTGGCCCATCCTGTGGTGGAGGTCGCCTCTCTGGTGTCGTGCTCAGTAAATTAGTCGAACGACTAAAATTTTAGTCAATTGACTAAGAATTGCAAGTGAAGAGCATCGAAATCGCGCTCCAGATCCAAGTTGTTGATTTACAGTAAGTTAGGGGCTTGGTAGGCGGCGGCGCGCGGGGGATCGTGCAGATCGGCCGAGAGTCGTGGGCGGCAAGCGTGGCTGCCCAGCGGCAGATCACGGGGGACGCCGGCTCATGAAACACACGG
>JBGPIA010000028.1:0-42500 GCA_041484665.1 Candidatus Krumholzibacteriia bacterium | reverse complement strand
CGGATCACCGGGCTGCATCTGGTGGCCAACGCCGTGGCGGCCATTCCGCTCTTGCTGGACGAGCTGGGCACGGCTGCTGCGGCGGATCTACGAAGCGGTCCCGCTACTCTGTCCGCGCTGCGGCGTGGAGATGCGGATCGTGTCGGTGATCCAGGACGACAAGGTCGTGGACCGCATCCTGCGCCACCTGTCACGCACAGGCGGCGATGACCCCTTCGAGGTTGCCGAAGGAAGGGCGCCACTGGCGCCGTGAGCGGGCAGGGCCAAGGCACGGCCTGGCCCCGCAGGAGCGAACCTCCCGGGTGGGCCCGCCCGAGTTCGCGCGCGCGGCGTGGCGCAGTCCTAGTGCCGGTGTGCCCGCTGGAGGCAAGTCGGCAACTCCGGGCGCCGGCGACGGGTGTTCCCGGCGGGGCATCGGCGGGCCCGGGTTCGACACGGCACCCAGCGGGGCTGGAAGAAGGGCGCGCCAGCGCCCGGGCACCCCCACGCCAGCGCGACATCGGCCAGCCGCGCGGTAAGAACGCGACACCCGCCGGAGAGAATCGACGATCCGCCGCTGTCAGCGGAATGCCGTCACTCCCACGCGGCTACGTAGCAGGGACAACTTCGGCCTTCGCCTTCCCCCGCCGCCGCTCCAGCTCCTGTCGCACTTCGAGCGCCCGCGCCTCGGTGATCGGATACTTCGCGATCGCCCAGATGGCGATGGCCGAGGTGAGCATGGGGAAGCCGAGATCGCACAGGCGCATGAGCACGATAGTCCGGGCGGCCTGGCCGCCGGCAAGCTTCACGTCGAAACCAGTGGCGTTGAGCAGATACCCGCTGCCCGCGAGCGCCGCCGACAGGCCCAGCTTTACCATCCACCAGAAGATCGACCCGAACATGCCTTCCCGGCGTTCGTGGGTCCGCAGCTCGTCGGTGTCGACGACGTCGGCGATCATCGACGGAACCAGCGTGAACAGCCCGCCCAATCCGAAGGACAGCAACGGCGCGGGCAGCATCACCAGCAAGGGGTGGTTCGGATTGTAGCAGAACCACTTGAGCCCGTACCCGACGATGGACACCCCGGTGGACACGAAGAACGCGCGTCGCTTGCCGATCCTGGTGCCGAGCCAGGTGACGAACGCGACCACGGCGAAGGTGCACACGCCGCCGACGGTGCCGGCCCAGCCGGCGTACCTCGCCCCGGCCGTCTGATCGCCGCCGCACACATAGTAGATGATCACGTAGTACTGGAACGACGAGATGAGGATGAAGCCGTTGAACACCAGGAAGGCCGCCATGCACAACCTGAGGAAGGGCCCATTCGAGAGGGTCAGTTTGAAGCCGCGGAAGAACTCCGCCAGCTTCTGCTTCAGGCCGTCGCTGCCGCGCGCCTCCCGTGCTTCGGCCATGGCGACGCCGAGCATGCGTTCACGCAGGAAGATGGCCGGCAGAACGCCGAGTCCCATGGCCACCACCGCGACGACGACGGCCAGGCCGGCCGCGCCGGCCACTTGATCGGGAAAGAACCGACCGGAGTTCATGATCCACAGGAACCAGGGCGAGAGCACATAGGCCAGCTGGCCGACGAAGTTCTGCGTCCCCATCAGGCGCGTCCGCTCGTGGTAATCGGGGGTCAACTCGTAGCCGAGCGCGACCCACGGGGCGGCGAACACGGTGTAGGCGGCATAGAAAAGGAGCGATACGAACAGGAAGAAGACGAAATAGAAGGTCTCGCTGTGGCCACGCGGCAGTTGCCACAACAGCGCGAAGGTGACACCGGAGGCGATGGCGCCCCAGAAGATATACGGGCGCCGGCGCCCCCAATGACTGCGTGTGTTGTCGGAGATGAACCCCATCAGGGGGTCGATGAGGGCGTCGAACAGTCTGGGCAGGGCGCCCAGCAGTCCCACCAGGGCCGGGTTCATTCCCAGGCCCAGGTTCAGGACGATCATCATCCCCCCACTGGCTGCGGCCAGGAGGTTGTTGACGAACGCGCCGGCGCCGTACGCCAGGCGGTGCGCGAAGGCGACCCGGTCCTCCCGAGCGGTCCTGGAATGGGCGGGAGGGTTCATGCCTTCACCGCATCGGCAGGTCGCGGGCTCCCGGCACGGGGCCCGGCGGTGGATACTTTGTACGACAACCGAACAAAGTATCCCGGCGTTTCCATCGCTGTCAAGCCGATTCTCGCGTGCACTTCGGGGAGCTCCGCCTGCCAGCATTCTGGCCGGGCCAATTCCTAAACTTGATTCGGTTACCGAACATAGTCTATACTGGGGGTGCTGGAGTTCGGGCTCCCCCCCGGATCCGCGGGACGGTGCCGATTCCCGGTTTGTCTGTCAGCAACGTCGTCTCCAATGAGAGGACACTAGAATGAGCAAGTGTGCTACCGCCGTCTTCGCGGTCGCGGCGCTGATCATCGTGATTCCCGCGGCGGCTCGCGCAGACCTAGCTATCTACTCGCAAGATTTCGAGAGCATGATCCAGACGGATCCCGGCGCGCTGGCGGGCGGCGGCTGGCTGGTCTTCGCCAACGTGTTCGCCCCGGGCGGCGCGTACCTGTACGGCTACGGAAGCTTCCCGGCTCCCAATGGCGGGCCTCCCTACGCGTTCTGCACCATCGCCGCCGGGGAGGGTGGAGCCGGGCAGGGTGCGCAACAGCTCGTGGTCTTCAGCGACTACAACAACGGCGACCACGCCAACGGCAACATCATCGAGTCCAACGTCTTCCACGAGCTGGTCGTCGGCGCGGCGAACGCAGGCCAGACGTGGGTGTTCACGTTCGACGCCAAGCACGGGGACCTGGCTGGCAACTCGACCGCGCTGGCGTTCATCAAGACCCTCAATCCCGCAGCCGGCTATGCGATGACGAACTTCATCACGGCAAACATGACGGCCATCCCTGCCACGTGGTCGACGTACTCGTTGTCGATCGTGATCGATCCGAGCCTGGTGGGTCAGATCCTGCAGATCGGCTTCGCGAACAACGCAACCCACTACGAGCCCTCGGGCACCCTTTACGACAACATCAACTTCGCTCCCGACGGGTCCATCCCGACCGAACCGGTGACCTGGGGCAGCGTGAAGTCGCTCTTCAACTAGCCTTACTCGCGGTTGCGCGAACGTAGGGGCCCGCCCAGGCGGGCCCCTTCGCCTTCTCGGGGAGCGGCCGATGCGCGGACTAGGCCGCCGCGCACAGCTGTCGCTCGGAAACGCCCACGCGGATGCACTCGATCCGTCCGCTGCGGGCGAAGACCTCTGCGCTGAGCGCAGGATCCAGCCTGCCGCCGGGCGCTTCGCTGGCGAACCCGTCGCGAAACACCACGCGGATCCATGGATCCCCGACCACGCGCTCGTAGACCACGGGGACCTGGCAGAAGGTGAACGCCAAGCTCCCAGTCGGCAGGGGGATGGCCTGGACGCCTCCGTCGACGTCCACATAGCGGAAGCTTGCCGGACGCTGGAGAAACTCGCGCGCGCGGAGCAGGAACGGCTCGAAGCGCAGCGCGCCGTTCACCACGAGGATCCCCAGCTCGCCGGCCCGCGTGAGGATCTCCTCCTTCACCTGCCCGGTCATGCCGGGTTGCTTCGCACCGCCGTCGCCAGGTGTGTGGGAGTAGGGGTCGGTGGGGAACGCACCGTATTCCGCGGCCGACTTCTCGTAACCGAGGCCGGCACGGATCCGGAAGTACATGCGGGCCAGATCGTCTCGGACCGACGGATGCATCGCGTGCGGCGCAGCCCCCGAGCGGCCGCCCTGGCCAAAACTGTGATGCGGCCCGCGCGTGTGCGCCGCCTGGCACTCATGGACAGCGCGCAGGACATTCTCTTGGACCGCTACGAGGAGCTTGGCAACCATGTGCCAGTAGATGCAGCCGAGCCCTTCGTAAGCGTACATCACCCCTGACCGGCCGGTGTACGACCTGTGGCGGAACACGTCCTCGAACAGCTCGAGGACGGTGCCCCGGTCGCGCTCGACCGCTCGCGCCCACCTCGCGCGCGCTCCGAGGCGGTCCAGGGCCTCGACCACGTCGCTGGCAGCGCGGAACTCGCTGCAGAAGCGCACGACTCCATCCTCATCGCGGGCGAGCAACGACCGGTCCTCCGCGGCCAGGAGATCCTTCAGGAGTGGAATCGCCTCCACTCTGGCGTTTTCGAGCACGTTCTTGGCCAGGAACCCCGGCAGTTCACGCTCCGGCTGGAGCAGGAAGCTACGCTGGTCGGGCCGATACAGGGCACTGCGGAACAACTGCTGGAGCAGTTCGAGGGCGTCCGGTGGCTCCAGGCAGCCCGAGCTGAGCGCGGCCACCTGCCCCTCGAGCATCTCCGGCAGGGGAACCACCTCGACGCCCTGCTGGTCCTGCGTGAGATGCAGCACGTGGTAGGAGTGAAAGAGGCCGTCTGCGCGACGATTCGCCGCCAGCCCAGCGTCGACGAAGCGCAAGGCGAGCTGGCAAAGGTCGATCCCCCGTTGCACGCTGACGTCGACCTTGCCCGAGAAGCCATGTGCGTAGACGCGTTCGCGGTAGCCAGAAAACGCCTCGCCCAGCGCGTCCATCAGCCGCTTGCGGTCATGCGGCGCGAGCGAACTCGTGGGGAGCATCTGCTGCTCGCTCTCCAGCACGGCAGCAATGCTGTCGAGCCAGTCGGCGACCTCACGCGAGACCGGGACCTTCAGCGTCGCGGAGGCAGTGAGCCGATCGGCCAGGAACGCGAGGTAGCGACGCAGGTAGCAGAGCGTCACGACCGAGATCCCGCCGGCTGCCAGCGCATTGTTCGCGTCGTTCCATTCCGGACGCTGGGTGTTCATCCAGATGCCCGCGCCCGGCACCAGATTCGACAACTTGGAGAGAGCCGGGACGAGCAGTTTCTCGAAGAGGTTTGCGTGGTAGATCGCACCGGCCGGGGACTGCAGTAGCTTGCCGTCGGTCCCCTGGCGCCGGACGCGCTCCTCGATACCAGCCGCCCGCTCGTGATCGAACTCGATCGTCGAGCTGGGGTTGCGCAGCAGCGCTGCGTAGGGCTTGCTGCGGTAGGGGATATCCACGTAGCTGAAGATCTCCACGCCCAGCAGATCGTCGATCTCCGAGGGATGGAAGCGGTCCATCGCCTCGAGCAGCCGCAACAGATAGACGATCTGGTGATCCCCCCAGTACCCGATGTTGCTCCAGGGGTCGCCGGAGGAGACCGTTTCCCAGTCGACGCCCTGTTGTGTGACGCGATACGGGTTGAACCCATCCGCCGTGGACGCGTTGAGGAATCTGGCGACCATGCTCGGCAGGAAGCCGGGGAACGCGTAGCCCAGCGCTTCCCAATTCTGAAAGATGTCCCGCCAGTTGCCCTCGTAATGCAGGTCGCGGTTGCGGGCCCGGTCGCGGGCGCGGATCGTGAAGCGATTCCAGGGCCGGCTGGGGTCGCCGTGACGCCGGCTGAAGTACAGCGGGAGATACTCGCGGACCAGCCGCTCGAGGTCCGCGTCGCCGGTCTCGCGCGCCACGGCGCGCACCTGCGATACTGTGGAGCCCGCGGGCAGCTGGTCCAGAAGGCGCGCGTGACGGTCGGCCACGGCACGGTTGCGCACCGCAAGCGAGGCCGCCAGGTCCGTAGCCGGGATCTCGTGGTTGCGCAGGAAGACCCCGCCCCGCATACCGTTGAAGAGTACGTTCGCGAAGTGATGGCACCACGACTCGGGGCGGCCGGACAGCTGGACGCCGTCCGCGCTGGCGACGATCCGCCACAGACTCTCCCGGGCCCGCTCGAGGCTCGGCTCGATTCGATCGATCAGCTCCCGGTCGTCGAGGAGCCGGCGGCGCAGAGCGCTGATTCGCACGTGATCCAGGCCGGCATCGGCGACGATGTGCCAGTGCCGCTCCTCCCCCGGCGGCAGCTTCAGATTCGCGGTCACGAAGTAGTTCCCGCGAACACCGTTGCGGACGCGGTCGACAGGAACCGGGTCTCCTGCGCGGAAGCTCTCCAGCGCGGCGGGGGAGAGGGCAACCTGGAACTGGTCGAGACCGCAGCACCAGACGGTGTTGGCGCGCAAAATCTCGAGAGCCTCCGCTCGATCGGTGATCCCGGCGGTGAGCGAGAAGATGCCGAGTCCCGTCAGCGGGTCGACTTCCGACTTCTTGTACGCGTCGACCAGGTTGCCCGCCTGCTGGTACAGCGACAGAGGGGCCCCGAAGGGAAGGATGTTCCTGAGCCCATCGAGGAGGGAGAGCTCGACGGCGTGCTCGCTGTGGTTCTGCAGCGACACCGAACGCACCCATCCGAACTCGTCGCACGCCGACCACCGGTACCGGAAGGTGAGGCCGAGGTCGTGACGGGTCTCTTCGAAGAGAAGCCGGTTGCCGACTGTGTTCTTGTACAGGTTCCGCTCGACGGCCCGGCCGGGGGTGGCGTTCCCAGCCAGCGGCTCCCAGAGCATGGACGCGCCGTGGTCGCGCCCGACCCGCAGCAGCGTGATGGGTCCGGTGTGATGGTGGGCGTCGTGGAGCTCATCGACCGTGCGGTAGGGGAAGAGGCTGCCGTCGGGATCGACGCGCCCGGCGGTGAGGCCCCCGCCGGACGTCACGAACATCCACAGGTCAGTGTCGCTCGGCAGGCTCATCAAGAAGGGGGTGAGCCGATCGAACGCCGAGATCCGATAGTACGATTCTCCTTCCAGATCCACGAATGCGCCGGCGACAGACGCCGGTGGGGCGTCGGCCTTCGGCGCGACGTGAGCTGGCCTCGTCCTACCTTCCATGATTCACCGCCGCCACCGCATCAACCGGCGGCACGGCCTCGGCGTGGCCTCCAGAACACCTACTTGAGCAGGACCATACCGCGGGAGATCCGACCGCTCGCGGTGGTCAGCACGTATGCATACCGACCGGAGGCTACGGCCACGCCGTCGTCGGTCCGCCCGTTCCAGACCGCCACGTGGTTCCCGCTCGCCAGCGCTCCTTGCTCGAGGGTTGCCAACCTGCGTCCTGCGAGATTGAACACCGCGAGATCGACCGTCCCCGGCTGATCGAGGCGGAAGTCGATGCGCGTGCTGGGGTTGAATGGGTTGGGGTAGTTCTGCCCCAGCGCAGCGCCGAAAGCGACCGGGCTCGGTGGTGCGTCGATCCCGCCGCCCTGGTGGAAATCGAGGTTGTCGTAGAAGACCCCCGAACCCTGATAGTTCGTGGCCCGGTTCGAGAACCCAATCTGGAGGATCTGACCCACCAGACTCGCATCGATCAGGATCGACAGCGAGTAGCCCGACCAGCTGACGGGAGTCGACGTCATGTTCTGGGAGATCCAGTTGGTCGTCGCGTAGCCAGCGCTCGGGTTGAGGGTCTTGATCCATGCCGCCGCTGTGGATGCGCCGGTCAGATTGCCGAGCTTGGCCTGGAATTGGAATACCCACGTCTGCCCGACGTTCGCGGCTCCGATGATCTGCTCCCGGTAGACGTTCGATTCGATGATCCGCCCGAGGGCGTGATCGGTGTTGTTGTAATCGCTGAACACCACGAGCTGCTGGAAGCCCTGCTCCACGCCACCCTGCCCGAGGTCGATCTGGCAGAACGCGAAGCCATCGTTGGGAGCCAGGAACGCACCGTAACCATAGATGTAGGTGGTTCCGTCCGGCTGGAAGACGTTTCCGTAGACCAAACAGCCGTCGTTCGCCAGGGCGCCCGGGTCGGACTGGACCAGCCCCTCGAAGTCCTGGCTGTAGGCCGCCAGGTCAGCGCGGGCTGGCGAGGAAATCAGACCGATCAGCATCGCAGCCAACAGGAGATGCGTTGCGCGCGTGCGCAGCCGAGGAGTTGCTCGAGTCCCCAGCACAGCGGTTGTGTGAGTTCTCATGTCGTCGACCTCTTCGTTCGGATCGCCGTTTGTGTTCGTGCGCGCCGCCGCGTGCACGCTGCCCGGGCGCCGAGAGACGCCTTGACAGGGCCAAGGCAATGATACACTATGTTCGGCGTCCGAACAAAGGCGAATTTGCGGGTTGAACCCGCCCGCCCGCAGCCGGATCCACGGCTTGATCGATAGCCGGATCCACTGGTCTAACTGGTTGTTGCCCAGGGAGTTGATGGGAGTTGGCGCGCTTGGCCTTTCCCGAGGGCTTCGTGTGGGGCGTCGGCACGTCCGCCCAGCAGATCGAGGGCGGCCGGCGCGACGAGGGCCGTGGGGATTCGATCTGGGACCGCTTCGCCGCGATCCCCGGCAAGATCCACGACGGCTCAAACCCCGATATCGCGTGCGATCACTACCACCGCTGGCGCGAGGACATCGGGCTGTTGGGCTGGCTCGGTGTGGGCGCCTACCGGTTCTCCATTTCGTGGCCACGGGTCCTGCCGAATGGCCGTGGCCAAGCGAACCGCTCCGGCCTCGACTTCTACGACGCTCTGATCGACGGGCTGCTCGAGGCGGGCATCGAGCCGTTTCCCACGCTCTACCATTGGGACCTGCCTCAGGCGCTGCAGGACGAGGGTGGGTGGGCACAGCGCGACACGGCCGAGGCATTCGTGGAGTACACCACGGTGGTGCTGCGACGGCTGGGTGACCGCGCGCGTCGCTGGGTGACGCACAACGAACCTTGGTGCGTAGCCACGCTCGGCCACGAGGAGGGTCACCACGCTCCCGGGCACTGCGATCCCGCCGAGGGCTTGCAGGTGGCCCATCATCTCCTGCTGTCCCACGGCTGGGCGACACAGGCCATCCGGCGCGAAACGCCGGCGGCGGAGGTCGGGATCGTGCTCATCCACTGCCCGGCGCACGCGGCCTCAAACCAGAAGGCCGACCGGGACGCCGCTCGCTGGTTCGACGGCTTCTTCAATCGCTGGTACCTCGATCCGGTGTTGAGGGGCACGTACCCTTCCGACGCGATCGCCGATCGGGTCGCGCGAGGCCACCTCGCCGATGCCGAGCTGCGGTTCGTGCACACCGGGGACATGCAGGCCATTTCCACTCCGCTCGACTTCCTGGGGGTGAACTACTACAGCCGCGCGATCATGAAGGCCGATGCCGACGGCCGGCCCACCGATGCGAAAATGACGGCGGCGGAAGAGCGGACGGCCATGGGGTGGGAAGTCTATCCGCGCGGGCTCCACGAGAGCCTGCTGCGCATCCACCGGGACTACGCCCCGCGCGCCATCTACATCACCGAGAACGGAGCCGCCTTCGACGATCCCGTCGATGCCGCAGGTCGGATCGTGGACGAGAAGCGGGTTCGCTACCTGCGCGAGCATCTGCAGGCTGCCCATCGCGCGATCGCGGACGGCGTGCCCTTGCGCGGTTACTTCCTCTGGTCCTTGATGGACAACTTCGAATGGGGTTACGGATACCAGAAGCGGTTCGGCCTTCTCGCCGTCGATCGTGCGACCCAGCGGCGCATCCCCAAGGAGAGCGCGCTCTGGTATCGTGGCGTCGTCTCGGCGAATGCCGTCGCCAGTGGTTCGTCGACTTCGACCCGAGGGGAATCCCATGCACCGAGCACCTGACGGCGGTCACCGCCGATTCCGTTCGCTCGCGCCCGCGGCAATCCTCCTGCTGGCCGCGCTTCCCGTCAGAGGCTTGGCACAGTCCGGGGCCGCCGATCAGCCGCACGTGAAGGTCGTGACCGACGCCAGCGGCTCGCGCCTGCAGGTGGACGGCCGCGATTTCATGGTGTTCGGCATGAACTGGGACTACCAGCCCATCGGCCAGAATTACTCCTACAGCTTCTGGACCCAGCCCGATGACTTCATCGAGGCCGCCCTGGCCCGGGAGATGCCGCTGCTTCGGGCCATGGGGGTCAACACCATCCGGCACTACGTGGGGATGCCTCCGCGCTGGGTCCGGTACGTCTACGAGACGTACGGGATCTACACCATCATCAACCACACGGTGGGCCGCTACGGTTTGACCATTGAAGGCGTGTGGCATCCGATCACCGACTACAGCGACCCCAAGGTCCGCGCGCTGCTGAAGCGGGAGATCTCGGGGCTGGTCGACGAGTTCGAGGGAACGCCGGGGATGCTGATGTGGCTGCTCGGCAACGAGAACAACTACGGCCTGACCTGGTCCTCGTTCGAAATCGAGGCGTTGCCGGAAGGCGAGCGGAACGCGGCCCGCGCCCGATACCTGTACTCCCTGTTCGGCGAGATCATCCACGACATCCACCAACGCGATCCCGGCCGGCCGGTGGCCATCGCCAACGGGGACCTGCAATACATCGACATCATCGCCGAAGAATGCGCAGGACTGGACGTGTTCGGCGCGAACGTCTACCGCGGGATCTCAGCCCGCGACTTCTTCGACGTCGTGAAGGACAAGCTGGGCGTGCCGACCATGTTCACCGAGTTCGGCGCCGACGCGTTCAACGCGATCACCATGCAGGAGGATCAGCCGACCCAGGCCCGTTACCTGCTGGGCCAGTGGCGGGAGATCTACGAGCAGTCGGCCGGGAAGGGCCGCGCGGGCAACGCCATCGGAGGTCTCATCTTCCAGTGGAGCGATGGCTGGTGGAAGTTCCGGCAGGAGGAGCGTCTGGACATCCACGACACCAACGCCTCGTGGCCGAACCGCGGATACGCCGAGGACTATCGCGCAGGCGACAACAACATGAATGAGGAGTGGTGGGGCATCACCGCCAAGGGATACCCCGATGCGCGGGGGATGTACGACGTCTATCCGCGCGCGGCTTACTACGCCCTACGGGACGCCTTCCGCATCGATCCCTATGGCCCCGCCACGGACCTGGCGGCCATCCGGGCGCACTTCGCGAGCATCCAGCCCATCGCTGCCGAGTTGGCCGCCCGGGGCGATGCGGCCAAGCTCCAGACAGCGCTGCTGGACCGGGTCCGGGTGTCGGGGCTGCGGCTGGAGTTCGAGACCTTCAGCACCGGCGGCAAGAACATCTCGACGCCGAAGATCGAGCAGCCGCAGTCCGCGTTCCCATCGTACCTGGGATTCGATCACGGGCAGTCCTTCTACGCTGACATCGAGGCCAAACCCACCGACGCCGTCCTCGGCCGGCTGTCGGTGAACGTGCTGGGCCACGTGCCGGTGAATCCCATCGATGAGATCTTCTACGAGAATCGCGGCCGGTCCCGCACCTTCGTCGACAGCGAGGGCAGCGTCGTCGAGGTCGGGTCGCTCGAGCGCGTCAAGGTCTATCAGTCCTCGCTCAGCTGGGACGACCGCTGGTTCATGCTCGATGCCTTCTACCGGACTGGTCACCTGCACTGGCAGTACGAGGGCGACTTCTTCGCCCTCTACCGCGATGCCTTCTACGGAGGGAACGTCGACATCTACAACGGTCAGGCGCCGGTCGGCTTCGAGCTGGACGGCAAGAAAGCCCTCGCCGGCCTCACGCTGGCACTGGGTCCGGAGCTGTGGTGGGGCGCCAACCCTGCGGTGTTCGTCAAGTACCGGCGATCGGTGGGGGGCATCCAGTGGACGGGCGTCTTCCAGGAGGACTTCGCCCAGCGGACGCAGACGACCAGCTCGCTGGCCATCCCGATCCGCGAGACCCGCAAGGCCTCGCTGCAGATGCAGACCCACGTCGGACCGCTCGGGTTCGAAGGCGGCGCGCTGTGGTCGGGTCAGCCCCGGGTGGGCGAGACGTTCCAGCTGATGACCGAGGGAGCCGATGACCGCGGCGACACCGCCACGCCCGAGGACGTCCGTCAGGACAAGATCGAGACGGCCGACACGTTTGGATTCAAAGGCAGGCTGACCTGGGAGCGGGGGCGTTGGCACTGGTACGGCCAGGGCGCCTACATGGGGCTGGTGGCGGAGGCGGGGCCCACGTCGATACCGACCTTCACCGGCTGGCAGCTGCGCGACAGCGGATCGGGCAACCAGATCCACGCGCTCTCGGGGCTGGCGGTGTCCACAGGCAACTGGCAGATCGGTCCGAACCTCCTGTGGCAGAAGCCCATCGTGGGCCCCATGCTGCACTCGGAAGATCTGGTCGGCACCGCCGGCAGGCCGCGCAACGTGCTCGACGATCCGTTCGCGGTGCGCGCCAACCGCGAGACCACCGCGGCGGAGATCATGCTCACCTACGATCCCACCCCCGCCACCTGGTTGTGGAACTGGGACAGCGACCTGCGGGAGGACGCCCGCATGGCCGCCAGCCTCGGATTCGTCGTCCGGCGGCACCATTCGACCGCCGACGCTGGACTGTTCATCTCGAGCGAGAACGCGATCTATCCATTCCCCGGGGCCACGCCAGCGCGGGATCTTTGGGAGGTCAACGGCCGTATCGTCAACGGCTTCGGTCCTCGCACGCGCATGATCAGCGATGTCTACTTTGGAACTGCCGAGCCCAATGGCGACGACCTGCGGCTGATCCATCGATTCGGCCTGAGCAGTCGCATCGCATGGGGCTCGGTGGCTCTGGCGGGCCACATGAAGGTCAACGACTACGGACCCTACGATTACCACCGCGACTTCAACTTCACGTTTCCGCTTCAGCTGATGGCAGATGTCTCGTTCAACCTGGGCACGCCCCGGTGGTTCGATCTGCCGCAGACCCGCTTCGGCGTGTGCACCACCTACCGCACACTGGACCGCTACTCGAACCGCTACCAACCCGAAGGCGCGCTCGCGCCCGCCGCGAGCGAAATCTATCCCGACGGCCTGCCGCAGGGCAGGGAGTGGGAGATCCGGACCTACGTCCACCTGGCCCTGTGACGCCGCCCGGGACCGCGCGGGCCGCCGCGGCGCGATTCAGGGCAGCGTCCCGTAGGCGCGCACCCAGTCCACGAGCATGGTCTGCGGAAGGGGGGTGCTTTCGTCCGGTGAGCCTACCCAATTCCCGCCGACCGCCACGTTGAGCAGCACGAAGAATGGCTTGTCGAACACCCAGGTGGTGCCTTGCGGCAAGTCGGCGGGCGTGACGGCGTGGTACTGGTGCCCGTCGACCAGCCAAGTGATCGATCCCTCGGTCCATTCGATGGCGAAGACGTGAAATCCCAGGTCGAAGCCGCCTTGTGCCAGCACGTGCCGGTTGCCCAGGGCGGAACCGCCGGAGTAGCCCGGGCCATGGGCCGTTCCGTACAGGACGCGGGGCTCCTGGCCGCGGTACTCCATGATGTCGATCTCGCCGCACTGCGGCCAGCCGACCTCGTCGATGTTCGCGCCGAGCATCCAGAACGCCGGCCACATGCCCTGCCCCACCGGCAGCTTGATCCGCGCCTCGAAGCGCCCATGTGTGCGCTCGAACAGCCCTTTGGTCTTGATGCGGCCCGATGTGTAGGACTGACCTGCGAACTCTTCGCGGCGGGCGGTGATGGCCAGGTTGCCGGCCCCGTCGAGGCTGACGTTGTCGGCGCGGTCGGTGTCGAACTCGAGCTGCGCGTTGCCCCAGTCGGTGCCGACGTCGAACATCCAGCGTTTGGGATCGGGAAGCTGGCCCACCGGACCGTCGAACTCGTCCTGCCAGACGAGCCCGTACTCCGTCTTCGGCTGCTCCTTATCGGCACATCCGGGGATGAGCGGCAGAGCCAGCAGCGCCGCCAGGCCGACGAGCGCCCGTCTCAAGTCGTCGCCCTCCCCGACGATGTCGCTACGAGTTCTCGCGCCAACGAGAACATCCGGGAGTCGGCTAGCGCAGCTTTCAGCACCAGCGTAGCGGCGCCGATCGCGATCGATTGTTGGCCCAGGTCGCTGCTGCGGATTTCGGCCGCCGCGACCGAGCTGACGAGAGTGCGCTTGGCAACCGTCTCCCGCAACGGCCGCAGCACGAGGTCGCCGAGCCGAGCGAGGCTTCCCCCCAGGACCACGAGCGACGGGTTCAAGAGGTTCAGCAGGCCCGCAACGACGATGCCCAAGTGCTCTGCCGCCTCTCGAACCACTTGCAGGGCGAGGGTATCCCCGGCCAGCGCCGCGTCCTCGATCTCGAGCACAGTGCTGTGCCTGTCCGCCAGCTTGCTCTGCGGGAACTCACCGATCAACTCCACGGCGCGGGCCTCCAGCGCGGCTGCGCCGATCAGGGTGACCAGGCACCCGTGCAATCCGCACATGCAGGGTTTGCCGCGCGGATCGATGGCGATGTGGCCGATCTCCCCGGCGAAACCCGTGGCCCCCCGATAGATCTCGCCGCCGATGACGTGTCCCGAGCCGATTCCGGTGCCGACCTTGATGTACGCGAGATCCGCCACTCCCCGCCCCGCCCCCCACCAGTGCTCGGCGAGCGCGCCCAGGTTGGCATCGTTGTCGACCAGCAGGGGCACACCATGCTTCCGCGCGAGCTCCTCGAGGCCCAGGCCTCCTTCCCACGCCGGAAGCACCAGGCGCGAGAGCCGGCTGGGTTCGGAGGGATCGACGGGGCAGGCGACGGCGACGCCGATCCCGATGAGCGGCCGGCGGCGGTTCGCCCCGGCCGCGAGGCTAGCGCGGCAGAGCTCGGCGATGACCTTGCGCGTTCCCGGCGGATCCGAACGCACTGGGTGCTCCACCGTCTGCGAGCTGAGGACGTGCCCGCGCAGATCGGTGAGGACGACCGCGACGTGCGTGGCTCCCATCTCGACGCCCAGGATGCAGCAGGCATCGTCGCGAAACTCCAGCAGGATGGGCCGGCGGCCCCCACGGGACGGCCCTTCGCCCACCGCGGCGACCAAGCCAATGGGGAGGATCTCGTTGACGATCTCGGACACCGTCGACCGCGACAGATCGGCGCGCCGCGCGATGTCCGCGCGGGAGATGCGACGCTCCTGCCAGATCAACCGCAACACCGCGTCCGCTAACGGGCGGGGCCCGTCGGGCTCGGTTCTGCGGAGACCCTTCCAATTCAGCTGCTGAGTCACTCGGTCCGTTCCTTCATGCGAGAAAAGCCGCCGGACCGCTGGCACCCCGCGGTGATCGCGCGCGCCTGCGGGGAGCGCCAGGGGGCGCTCCGAGTCGGGATCAGCGGTGCCAGTAAACGTTGTCCACCAGCACCAGCTGCGCGTCGGTGGTGCTGAGGACGAGCTGACCCACGTGAGCCCAGTCCCAGGATGTGGGAAGCTCGAAATCCGTCAATGGGATATCCAGGGACGACCACGCGCCCGGGGCGAAAGCCGGCGTCGTGCTGGAGTTCAGGATCAGATCGGTGGTCTGCACCCCGGCGCTCTGGTCGGGAGGAAAGGACACCAACTTGACCCTGAAGTTCGTGCCTGCGGGTGCGTAGACGTCCAGATGGAAATGGGTCATCTGCGAGGCATCGACCTTCGCACTCTCGAACGTGATGCCCGCGAAGTTGAGCGACGCGTACATCTTGGTGTTCGAGCCCGCAACGACGAACTCCTCGAGGGTTGCCGTGCTCCCGCCCCAATTGGCCCGCCAGCTGTCGACAGGGACGTCGTGGTAGGCGTCGCTGAACATCGAGATCACGTCGCCCGCGGGAAGAGTCGGGGTAGCTGCGGCGGTTGCCGGCCGGGGATTGCCGGTAAGCGTGATCGTGCCCGTGACGCTATGCCCTTCGAGGCTGGCTGTGACGGTGGCCTGGCCGCTGCCGACGACCTTGATCTTCCCGCGCTCCACGACGGCGACCGACGGGTCCGAGGATTCGTAGTCGAAGTAGTTGGGCGAGTGGTCGACGGGAACGTATGCACCGTCGATCAGGAAGACGGTGCTGGTGTTCTCGACGGTCGCCGTGGAACCGACGAAGTACTGCCGGTTCACCGAGCGCATACTTGCGCGGAAGATCTCGATGTTGCCGAGCTTGGCGAACCGGACCTCGTCGAGCCAGATGTCGTAGCCGTCCGGGTACGGAAATATGCCACTGTTCGGTGGCCGTTGCTCCAGGCTCTCAGCGAACGTGAGGAGCCCGCGCTCGGAGATCAGCTTGGACGGCCCCGGAATGGGAATGACGACGAACTGCCAGTCGCGCGTCAAGGTGATTGTCTTGCGACCCGTCTCGTACAACGACGTTCCCGTGTTGTCGTTTCCGAAGCCGGCTACGTCGAGGCTGATCTCGGCGTTCGAGCGGGCGTAGAACGTCAGGGCGTTGAAGTCGGCCAGGTCACGGCTCGCCACGGAAGTCAGGACTCCCCCCGAGTACAGACCCAGCGCGGATTGGGCGGGGGGCACGTGGATCTTGAGCGATCTCGCGCCGTCGGCCGCCAGGCCGCCGTAGGCGTACACGGAGTCGAGCTCTACCGCGGTCACATCCGTCTGGTAGAACGCCTGGAAGTAGACGTCCTCGCCATAGTCGTCGTCGAAGACCACCGGATCGATCCTCGCTCGCGCCATCTCCAGACCCGCGGGATCGCGATCGCTGCATCCGGCTCCCAGCGCCAGCAGGGGGATGGCGGCCACAACCAGCAGCCGTCGCATTACGTGGTTCACCGGACACCTCCCATGTCAGCGAAGGAGCGCCATGCGGCGCGTCCAGATTCCCTGGCTCGTGCGCAGCGTGTAGTGGTACGAACCGCTGGCCACCGGTCGCCCCCTCTCGTCGCGCCCATCCCACTGCACCCAATGGCTGCCCGCTGGCCAATCCGCCCGCACGAGGCTGCGGACCATCCTGCCCGCGGCGTCGTACACCACCAGCTCGACCCGGCCGGGCTCGGCGAGCTCGAAGGTGATCACGGTGCTGGGATTGAACGGGTTGGGCACATTCTGGTGCAGCGCGGTCGTCGGGTGGGTGGGCGCCGGCGCCCAGGACGAGGGCGGAGCGTAGCCGAAGTCGCCATCGGTCATCGCCTGATCGCAGTCCAGCACGAGGGCGAACGCGTTGGCGCTGCCCGTCCCATCCGGGTCAAAGGTGGGAACGTGCCCGCTCGGCAGGCTCTGGGGATCGATGCGCACGCGGCAGGGTCCGCTGAACAGGGTGTCGAACAGGTAGCCACCGTCGCTCGCGGTGGAGCGGGACGCGATCGCCTGGCCCCATCGCTCGTCGATCAGCTCGACCATGGCACCCGCGATGCCCGGCTCTAAGGCGTCGCGCACCCCGTCGCCATCGGTGTCGGACCAGAGCGTGCCGCCGATGGAGCTCGTCTGCCGGGTGAAGGCCCAGCGATCGGTCCGGAAGGTCACCGGGGCACCCTGTGTGCTGAGCACGGCGAAAACCACGTTCACCAGCCGCCCGTTTCCGCCCGCGCTCACGGGGAAGGGGTCGAAGATCCCGTTGCCGCCGTAGTGGTACGAGTTGTCGTCGACGAAGCTGGTCAGGGGAATTGCCACGCGCTGCCAGCCGCCGCCGCTGATGGCGTCGGGCCCGGAAGGGCTCACCCGGAAGTTGTACTGGAACTCGTCGTCGGTGCCATCGGGGGTGGCGGCGACCACATCGTCGCCCGCGTCATCCTCCTGCAAGTTGATCTCGAGCGTGTAGTCCTGCTGGGCATCGGGAAGGATCCAGAACGTGAAATGCGTGAGGCCGGTCAGGTCCAGGGGGCGATTGCGGCCGAAGCCACCGAAGAAGCCGGGGACTCCTCCCGATCCCCAACCGGACTCCAGCGAGACGCGGCGCCCGTCCACCGGCGGCAGGTCGACCAGGTTCGCGCCGATGCCTCCCCCTCCCACGCTGCCTCCGAAGCTGAACCACCCGTTGGCGAACGGCGCGGCGTGCTCCATTCCATCGAACTCCACCAGGCACCTCGCATACGCAGGAAGCTGGTACACCCGCACGTAGTCCACGACCAGCTGCTGTGGGAACACCGTCGTCGCGTCGGGCGGACCAGGGAGGTTCCCGCCCACTGCCAAGTTGAGAAGCAGATGGAAGCGGCGATCGAACGGAGCGGGATATGGTGCGGCGGTGGTGTACCAGTTGATCTGGGTGGCATACACCTTGCCATCGACCAGCCACCGCATCTCGTACGGATCCCATTCCAGCGCGAACACGTGGAAGTCGTCGTGGAACGTTCCCGAGCTCAGCCGGTATGTCCGCGAGGAGTAGACGTTGTCCGGAAAGCCCCCGCCGTAGTGCAACGTGCCGAGGACCTCGTTGGGACGGTGGCCCAGATACTCGAATATGTCGATCTCGCCGCTGGCCGCCCACGTACCGTACTCCTCGTCGCTGGATAGCATCCAGAAGGCCGGCCACAGCCCCCGCCCGATGGGCATCTTGGCTCGCATCTCGAAGCGGCCATAGGTCCAATCGCCGCGGTTCAGAGTGCGCAGGCGCGCGGAGGTGTAGCTGCTTCCGCCGAAGCTCTCCTGCTTGGCAGTGATGGTGAGGAACCCGCCGCTCACGGTCGCGTTCTGGGATCGATAGTATTGAAGCTCGTTGTTGCCCCAACCGCACAGCGCGGGGCAGCCGGTCCCGATCTGAGGCTGCCACTTGGTCAGGTCCAGCTGCGTGCCGTCGAACTCGTCCTGCCAGACGAGCTCGTAGGGCTGGCTCTTGGTGACTGCCGGCAGCAGACAGGCGAGAAGGCCCAACACGAAGGGAAACCGCGACATCGTGTGCTCCCGAAGTGACGTGGGCAGCCACCCTGGAGTCTAGCACAACTTCGTTCGGTATGCGAACAAACTGTGCGGCGGCCGCCGGTTTGGCCTCTTGCGCCTGGGAGTGCTCGCGCGGGGCTCTCCGGAGATCGCTGGCGTGGGATCGGTTCCTTGCTCGACCGAGCGCCGGATGTTCGCGAGGCCGCCGAGCCTCCCTGGAGTCGGCGCTCGCTCACCACACGAGCGACCCCTGGTGGGGCTGCTGACCCGCTGTGCGCACGCTTGCGTGCGGAAGATGCTCCGCGAGGTTGCCGGCCTACCGCGTGCCCACCGGGTGACGGTCGCCGCCTTGCAGACCTTTGGCAGCTATGCTGCCACCTTCCACCCGCACGTGCACGCCCTGGTCGCCGACGGGGTGTTCGCACCTCACGGCAGCTTCGAGCGCGTCCGCCGCTGGGACCAGCAGGCGCTCCGCGAGCTGTTCCGTCGCCTGGTGTTGGTCGCCCTGCTACGCGACCAGCGGTTGATCGAAGAGACCCGCCTGCAGCTGCTGGGCTGGATGCACTCGGGTTTCTCGGTCCACGTCGGCCCGCCGATCCTGCCGGACGAGACCCGGCTGCTGGAGCACTTGGCGCGCTAGTTGTGCCGCGCCCGCCTGCGCATGGACGCCGTCCGTCAGACCGCGGGCGAAGTCGTCGTACGCACTCCACGGCACCCCATCACCGGTGCGCGCGAGATCCTCGCCGCTCGGTGGGCACGATTGCCGCTCTGCAGACCTTCGGCAGCTCTGCTGCCAATTCCCATCCTCACGTCCACGCGATCGTCACCGATGGCGCCTTCGCCGGTGCTGGCCGCTTCGAGCGGATGGGTCGATGGGCCGCCATCGCCCTGACCGAGCTCTTCTGCCGGCTGGTGCTCGCGGCCTTGCGACGCGAGCAACGTCTGACGGCGGGCACCCAGCGCGGCTGTTGGCCTGGGTGCACTCGGGCTTCTCCGTCCACGTCGGCCCGCCGATGCTGCCCGACGACCGCGCCGGTCTGGAGCAGCTTGCCCGGACCATCGCCCGCTCTCCGCTGCGGCAAGACGCGCTGCGCCCGGTGGCCGAGGCGGTGATCGTGCCCACCCCGGTGGATCCGCGCACGGGCCAGCGCGACCTGCAGCTTTCGCCCCTGGAACTGATCCACCGGCTCGTGCAGCAGATCCCCGCGCCGCGGCAACACATGGCGCGCACCCTCGCCTGGTACGCCAACCGCAGCCGCGGCGCGCGGCGAAGGCGGGCGGCTGAGGGGCGTGCGGAGCTCACCGGTGACGCCGCCGCTCTGGCGGCGCTGGCCGCGAGCGGTGCGCAGAGCGAAGACGCAGCGATCCGGTTCGATCGTCCCGAGCAGCGCGCCCGCCGGCGCAGCTGGGCACGGCTGCTGCGGCGGATCTACGAAGCGGTCCCGCTACTCCGTCCGCGCTGCGGCGTGGAGATGCGGATCGTCGCAGTGATCCAGGAAGAAGGCGTCGTCGACCGCATCCTGCGCCACCTGGCAATGACAGGCGGCAGGGATCCGTTCGAGGAGCCGGCCGAGGGGCGGGCCCCGCCGGCGGCCTGACGTGACCGGCCATGACCGCCGCTCACCGGGGGCATCCTGCTGGGCTCGCCTGTAGTTCGTGGGGGAGCCGGCGTGGAGGTGTGCCCGCGGGGGGGATGGAGAGCCGCCGGTCGCAAGCCGCGAGGCACTGCAGGTGTGAGATGGCGTGCCCCGCATCGCCGAAGCGGCCCCACCGGGCCGTGGCCAGGGCGAGCGAGCGTTGTTGCGGGCACGCGCATCAGCGTAAGGTGCCGCGGCGCGCGGCGGGAGTTCGGCCGGAGTTCGGGCCGGGGCGGATACAAACCCCGCGGTGCAGTGCACCTCGGCCGAGCCCGCTCTGCGTTGCAGCGCCACGCGCTCGCCTTGGGACTGGAGGCCGGGTTGACGTTTGCCGCAATCCTGGCCCTGGGAACGTTCAACTACGCGCACTTCTCCGCGGCACGCTTCGCGCTCCCGGGCGTAGCCCTCCACTTGTTTGCCATCGCGGTCTTCGGTGACTTGATCGCGCAGCTGAGTCTGGCTGCGCGAATCGACTACGCGCAGCCGCTCGCCCCCATCCAGAGGCGGCTGGAGAGGTTGCGGCTGCGGCGGATTCGGCACGTACAGTGGGTGCTGCTGGGCGCTGCGCTGGCGTGGACGCCGTTGCTCATCGTCGTCCTGCAGGGCCTGTGGGGCGTGGACGCCTACCAGACCCTCGGCCTTCGCTACTTGGTCGCCAGCACGCTGTTCGGGCTGGCCGTCATCCCGGTCGCGATTTGGCTATCCCGACGATTCGGTGACCGTCTGGGCCGATCCCCCGCCGTTGAGCGACTGCTGAAGGACATCGCGGGACACCATCTGATTGCGGCCACCGCGTTTCTGGTGGATCTCTCCGAGTTCGAGCGCGGAGAGCGCTGAGGCCGCCGTCCCGCGCTGCCCGGCCGCGGTTGGTGCACCAACCCACGTGGCGGGCCAGGTGCAGCGATGCCCGCGTGAGGTATCGGGCCAAGTGCTCGAGACTGCCCGTGTCGTCCGGCAGGATCGGTGGTCCGACGTGGACCGAGCAGCCGGAGTGCACCCAGGCCAACAGCGCCTGCTGGGTATCCGCCGTCAGGCGTTGCTCGCGTCGTAACGCCGAAAGCACCAGGCGGCGGAAGAGCTCGGTCAGCGCGCCGGCTGCCCAGTGCCCCATCCGCTCGAAGCGGCCGTCAGGGGCGAAGCCGCCATCCGTGACGATGGTGTGCACATGCGGAACTCAGTCCTCCCCATGGTGGCACTCGGTCCGATCGACACGATCGACGAGTCTGGCTGGGGCTAACGCACGATCGAGAACCGCTGGACGCGGGTCCCGATGTCCGTGACCAGGCGCGCCAGGTAGACGCCGGATGCCACTGACACCCTTCGGTCGTTGCGGCCGTCCCAGAAGATCTCGTGCACCCCCGCATCACGACGCTCCCCCCTTACCGGCTCGGCCACCCGGCGCCCCGCCACATCGTAGATGGTCAGCCGCACGGTGGCGGCTCGCGGAAGCTCGAAGCGGAGCACGGTGCCGGGGTTGGCAGGGTTTGGGCGAGGCGCGGCAAACACCAGGACGGCCGGCAACACCGGCGGTGCGTCCGTTGCTCCACCGTTGCGCTCCTGGATCGTGTGACGCCGATCGGCCAGAACCCCCTGCGTGAAGGTCTGGACGTAGCCGCTCGGCCAACGCACCTGGAGCGTCTCCGCGCTGGTGGAGGCCCCGAGACCGAAGGACAGGACCAAGTCGTCCTCGCTCCACCATCCTGACCCGCCGGATACCTCGCGGATCTGCGACACTCCCCCCGCCACGACGCGCGCGCGCGCTCCGATGGCCGCCGCATTGGAGACGGTGCCGCGCAGGTCCACCTGCAGCCAGTGGTTGCCCGAGCGCTGGTCGTTGCGGCAGAGCGTGAGGTTGCCGTTGTAGGACAGGACGAGATCCGGGTCTCCGTCACGATCGTAGTCCGCCCAGGGCGCAGCACCTCCTCCCGACAGGAAGTTGTGCTCTGCAACGAAGGCCCCCCCGCCGTCGTTGCGCAGCGTGGTCCCTCCCCGGGCCAGATCGAGGTCGCCGTCGAGGTCGTAGTCGACCCAGGAGACGCTTGTCGCACCATACACGGTCGGCAATGCCACCGGGGTGAATACGTCGCCGCCGTCGTTGCGCAACAGGCTGTGGCCTACGATCACGTCCAGGTCGCCATCGTTGTCGTAGTCTCCCCAGGCACCCGCGACCGCGGCGATACCCCCAAACGAGCCCGCCGCGACGGAGGTGAATCCCGCCACGCCATCGTTTCGCAGCAGCAGGCTGAGGCCCGGATACGTCGGCGATCCGGTGCGAAGCAGCAGTATGTCGGGATCGCCGTCGTTGTCGTAGTCGGCACATACAGCATTCTCGCTGAGGCCGGTCACCCCGAGTCCGGCCGGTGTGCTTTCCGTGAACCAGGAGTGCCTGTCGTTGCGATAGAGGTAATTGGGTGATGTCGGATAGAACGACGCTTCCGAGTTGACGGCGTAGATGTCCAGGAAGCCGTCCCGGTCGCAATCGAGCCAGGCGACGCCGGTCCAGGTCGAGAGAGTGGCCAACGGAGGCCTGATGGGCGTGTTTGCCGAGTTCAGGTAACCGTGGTTGTTGTGGAACAGCCACTGGATGCCGTACTGCTCCTGCACGATCAGATCAAGCCAGCCGTCGTTGTCGTAGTCGCCCCATGCCAGGCCGCCTCCCATCAGGTCGGCCGGTGAGTCTGCAACTACGAACACTCCGGAATCGTTGCGGTAGATCCCCAGCGGCCCGGACGCCAGATACCCCGCGCTGCTCGCAGCGAGGTCGGGGTCGCCGTCCCGGTCGTAATCCCCCCACGCCAACCCCCTGAAGTCCGCGTCGGTCAAGCTGCCGAGCGAGATCTGCGTAAATGGCCACGGCTCGGTGACCTCGATGACGCGGTCGACCGCGAGGTTCGTCAATGTCTGGGGGGCCTCGCTGCGGTAGCGCGGCCAGCGGATGGTCAGCTGATCGACCGTGGTTGCGCTTCCCAGCCCGAAAAAGGCGATCGGCATGTTCTGGCTCCGGCCACCAGAGCCTGCGGTGATCTCCCGCCACTGCATGACCCCGCCGGCGGTGAGGCTGATCCGCGCGCCCGTGACGTTGCGGCTCCCTCCTGGGCCGCGCAGCTCGATCTTGAGCCAGTGATTGCCGTTCTCGAGGTCGTTGCGGAAGAGCCGGCTCGTCGAGCCGTCGTTGGCGAGGAAGAGATCGAGGTCCCCGTCGAGGTCGCAGTCGGCGAAGGCGGCGGCACGGCCTGTGCCGCTTACGGCCAGGAGCGGCGGTGTGATGTCGGTGAAGGCCGTGGTCGTGCCGCTGCTGTCGTTGCGCAACAGGCGGTCTGGCACACCTAGGCCGGTGACGTAGACGTCCAGGTCCCCGTCGTTGTCCACGTCGCCCCATGCGGCACTCCGTGAGGGGATGGCCAGAGCCGGCACCGACTGCGCGGAGAACGGTCCGAAAGTGCCGTCGCTTCTGTAGAGGAGGGCCGTCGATAGGGGGTCACCGTTCATGCCTCGGATGACGAGCAGGTCGGGCCGGCTGTCGTTGTTGTAGTCCCCCCACGCCAGGCCATTGATGTAGCCACCGGGCGCCAGCGCGGGCCCCGCCCCGAAAGTCGTTCCAGTGTTGTGCAGGAGCCGCAGGCCAAGATTTGGCTGGGGCGTGATGACGGCGATGTCGATGAAGTCGGCCGCTGAGGCCCACCACGCCACCGACGCGAACGCCGTGGCCCCCACACCCAGGAGCTCGCCGGAGGCGGTGTTCGTGAAGGCGTATCCGCCACCTTCACCCGAGTTGTGGAGCAACTGGTTGGGGTAGAGGTAGCTCGCCAGCAGGAGGTCGACGTTGCCGTCGCCGTCGGCGTCCAGCCAAACGCCCTCGGCTGTGGTGTCGGACACCGGGCGGCCCAGCACCTCCTGGAACGCGTACCCGCCCGCGGCGCCTAGGTTTCGGAAGAGCTTGTTGCTCATGCCACCGCCCGCAGTGAACAGGTCCAGGTCACCGTCGTTGTCGTAGTCCGCCCACTGGGCGGCAACGCAATTCGCGTAGTTCACCGGCGATACGGCGACGTTCGTGAAGGACCCGTAGCTGCTGTGCAGGAGAACACTGGCCGCACCGTTGTTCGACAAGAACAGATCAGGCCAGCCGTCGTTGTCGTAGTCCCCCCAGGCGACACCCTGGGTCGGTCCGCTGTAACTACCGGTGTAGGTGGTCAGGTCGCTCCACAAACGTGCGCCGACGGCGAAGCGCAGCTCACCAGCAGTGGCGCTGATGTAGCTGATACAAGGCGCTCCGCTGCTGTCGAAGGCCAGCGACGGGTAGCGCGCGTTACCCCCGTCGACGACGTGGAGGTCCCAGATCGCGTTCCGCTCCGCGTACTTGACGGTGCCATTGGTCTGATCGGTGTAGGCGACCGCGTAACCGCGGCAACTGGTCTCACGTCCGACATCGCCCACCTCGTCCAAGGTCTGCAGCTGGTAGGAGAGCCCGGAAGACGCGGCGAACTTCAGCGCGGTGTTTGTGACGTCGTAGTAGCTGACCGCCGGAGAACCCGCGTGTCCCACCAAGGTGATGGAAGTCCAGGATCCGACATCGCCCACGCTGTCCACGGGTGTGAGCAACCACGACCCACTGGGATTCGTGGCGTACTTCAGGTCGCCATTGGCGGCGTCGTAGTAACTGATGTGGGGGATATCGCTGGTTCCGTAGAGCCTCAACGAGGTGTACTGGCCGACGGTACTGTTGGTCGCGTCGACGGTGGTAATCGTGAAACTGGTGCCGTTGAACACGGCGAACTTGAGGTGGCCCTGGCCGTAGTAGCTCATCACGGGGCGCCCGAGGTGATTCAGCGCGAGGGAGCTCCACTGCCCCACCGTGCCGGTTGCGTCGACCGTGACGTGGCCCCAGGTTGTGCCGCTCTTCGTCGCGAGGCGCAAGTCGCTGGCGGCCGAGTAGAAGTAGCTGATATATGGCGTGCCATTCGAAGCAACGGCCAACGAGGCCGACAAGCCCACGTCCGTGTCCACGGTTTCGACCGTCCACGCCCCCGGTCTGCCGTGGGCGAAGCGCAGCCGGTACGTGTTGATGCCCGCGCTCTCGAAGAACGCGATATTGGCGTCACCAGTGCTGTCGATGACCAGGGACGTCTGCCCGATCGCGGCGCTCGTGACGGTGCTGATGTCGAACTCGGAGGCGTTTGCCGGGATTCCGGTCACGAGCGTCATCCCCGTGACCAGCGCCAGTACGGCGAACCGCGCAGCTATCGCATCGCGCATGATGACTCCTAGTTGGCGTTGAGGACCTCGGTTGGCAGGACAGCGCTGGCGTACTTGTACAATGGGTCAGCGCGTTGGTGCTGACTGCGGTCATCGGATGCCACCGCTGGCTCCTCGCCAGTGCAATCGTCGCGGACTGTCGGTGCGCGGGAATGGACCGTGGAGTCGCCGGAGACCCAGCTTAGCTGTGGCGGGCGGTGGACTTCCGCAGCGAGAGAACAGGTAGCAATCGCAAACGGCAGCTGTGGGTAAGAGGCGACATCGCGGACGAGGCAGATGGACCACATCCCAGCTCCAGCGAGAGCCTGCCAAGGCAGCCTACGCCTTTCCCGTGGGCTGCGATGCTCTGAAGATGTGATCCGCTGAGCAGTTTGGAGATTTGGGAGGAACGGCTGAGT
Source organism: Candidatus Krumholzibacteriia bacterium (assembly GCA_041484665.1). Classification (GTDB taxonomy): domain Bacteria; phylum Krumholzibacteriota; class Krumholzibacteriia; order JAJRXK01; family JAJRXK01; genus JBGPIA01. Next base: position 16,903 of record JBGPIA010000028.1, on the reverse strand, counting down.
CTTTGTAGCGGCGGCGGTGTGGATCGGTGTTTGTATCCGCCCTGGCCCGACCTTGCGCCATGACTTCCGCTCCGAGCAGGGCGCCTTGCCCCGGACCGCGTGCCCGTAACAGCACCCGCTGACCCTCGCCACGCTGTGAGCAGCCGCCTTAGCTGAGTGCAGCGTTTGGACGGGCGCCGCGCATGCCGCCGGCGGCGCCCGCTGGGGGGCGCCCTTCCAGAGGACCCTCTGCTTGCGGCTGTCTTGGAACCCCTCCAGCAGCGAGGGATCACCAGCACGGGACAGCTCAACCCTCTCTGCCAATCTGGATGAGACATCGATCCCCCTGGGGTTTAGTGTAGAGGGTGACCAGGGAGTCGGGGATGAGCTGTCTCATCCGCGTTGACAGGCTCCGGCGGGCGGCTCGGGCATGCGTCGATGATCCATCGCTGTCGGTGGGGACGGTGGCCGCCCTGCAGACCTTTGGCAGCTACGCCGCCAACTTCCATCCTCACGTGCACGCCATCGTCACCGACGGCGCCTTCGCACCCGATGGCCACTTCGAGCGGATGGGTCACTGGGACGCTGCCGCCCTGACCGAGCTCTTCCGCCGGTTGGTGCTGGCCGCGCTGCGGCGGGAGCAGCGGTTGTCGGAGGAGTTCCACCAGAACCTGCTGGGCTAGGTACACCCGGGCTTCTCGGTGCACGTGGGTCCCGCCCTGTTGCCCGACGATACGGCGAGCCTGGAGCACGTCGCGCGCTATCTGACGAGGGCGCCGCTGCGCCTGGATGCGGTACGGCAGACCGCGCAGGCCGTGGTGGTGCAGACGCCCATCGACCCGCGCACGGGCCAACGCGACCTGCAACTGGACCCCCTGGAGCTGATCCACCGGCTGGTGCAGCAGATCCCCGCACCGCGGCAGCACATGGTCCGCTACTACGGATAGTACCCTCAGGACTACGAGTCCGAGCGGGGTGGGGGCGTGGCTGCTCCCCGCGACTCATCGACTTCCTCCCTACTTGTGCTTCGGTCCAACGGCCCACCCGGCGCCTTGTCGGCCGCGGTCTTCCGCAGCCCCCGCTGCAGCCGGATGCTGCCTACACTCGACTCCGTGAAGGGCTTCCCGTATCCGGTGCGGTAGCCCTCGCCGTTGAGGAGGTGAGCGATCTCTCGATCCGTCTGCACCCGGTACAGCTCCCGGATCCGATCGACCGCCGCCTTTGGTGTGGTCTGCGGGTGCGGCAGGACACGCTCCACCGTATGGCGTTCGACCAACCCCGTCCGCCAACGGATCGCCACCGCGGTCGCCCACGGGATGTCCGTGTTGTGCACCGTGACGTCTTCGACCAGCAGCCGCACCAATTCCTTGCGCTGGCTGTGGCGTGTCGTTGGCGCCCGCCACAGCCGTGGCAGATCGCTCGCCAGTGAAACGATCCGGCTACGCTGCTCGCCGGTCAGCGCCAAGGGCGGACGCTCCCGCAGCTGTGCGTACTCCTTCTCCAGCTGCGCCACCTCCTCCAGCCGCGCGTTCCACTCCGCCTCCAGCGTGCGCGCGACCAGCCGGTTCTCCGGCTCCACCTGGTGGTAGCGCCGCGCTGCCCGCTCCGCCTCGTAGCGAGCTTTTCAAGACGCTTGTGCCACTGGCGGTCGATCTCCCGGCCCCGCTCGGCCAGCCGCTCCAGCGCTCCCACCGCCAGCTCCAACTGCTCGCGCGAGAGGGTCCCCAGCAGTTGCCCCTCCACCAGAGGCTCGACGTGCCGCGCGTGGACCTGCTGGCAGAGTCGGCGCGTGATCGGGCGACGACATTCGTACGTCGCGGCGGTAGATCACACTCATCCGGCGCCCGCACCGCCCGCACAGCACGATGCCCTGCAGCAGGCTGTGTCCCTCGCGTGGGCTTCCCTTGGTCCGCATGCCGCCGTAGAGATTCCGGTTGCCCGCCAGACGCGCCAGGTTGCGCTCGTACTGCTCGACTGTGATATAGCCAGGGTGCGCGCCGGGAATCAAGATCCGACCCCCCGCACACGGATCCTCCGCATCCATCTCCGCCGACGCCTTCCGTGCGTAGGCATAGACTCCGGCGTAGATCGGACTGCGCAGTATCTCCGCCGCTCGCGACCAGCTCAACGGCCCCCAGCTGACGGCCACGTCGGGACTCCCCCAGCCGTCGCGGCGCGGAAACGGCTGGCGCAGCTGCTCGAAGTGGCGGGCCACCGCCGCCGCCGTGCCCAGCCGTGCGAAGCAGCGGAAGAAGAGCGCGACCGTGTCGCGCACGCGCTCGTCGGGATCCATCCGGATCCCGGCTTCCTTCTCCCACACGTAGCCCACCGGCAGACGAATGCGATACTCGCCGCGCAACGCCTTGTTGCGGCGGCCACCGATCATGCGCTGCTTGAGAAAGTGCAACTCCGCCTCGCTGAGGGTCCCCTTGAGCCCCAGCAACAGCCGGTCGTTGTAGTGATTGGGGTCGTAGACGCCCTCCTCGTCGACGATCAAGGTCCCGGCCAGGGCCGCTACCTCCAGCAGCCGGTACCAATCCGCGCACGAGCGGGCCAGCCGGCTGACCTCCAGCCCCAGCACCGCCCCCACCTGGCCCAGCGCCACATCGGAGACCAAGCGCTGGAAGCCTTCGCGACCCACCGCGCTCGCGCCCGAGAGCCCCTGATCCTCGTCGATCACCTCGACCTGTTCGGCCGCCCACCCCAGCGCGACCGCCCGCTCGCGCAGGTTGTACTGGCGGGCCGTGCTCTCCCGGTGGTGCGTAACCTGGGCCAGCGAGGACTGGCGCACATACAGGCACGCCTTACGATTCAGGTGCTGCCAGCCGATCTTTCCCACGGCCATACTTCCTCTTTGGCTCACGCACGACACCCGATTGAACGTCTTGTACCGAGGAGATCAGCATCGCGCAGAGGATCTCCTCGATCCTCGTTCGGTCCAGCTCCGGCAGCGGCCCTGCAGCGCGATCCGTCCGTGGCGGACACGGCTGCGGCTGCCAACCGGGCGCCGGTAGGGCCACGCTGTCCGTCGGCCTGCCCGCGGTGGCGCGCAGCTCAGTCCTCCTCGAAGAGCCGCCCCTGGCGCAGCAGCTCCCGGTTGATCGACGAGATCTGCTCCAGCGTGTCGCGCACGCGCTGGAAATTCTCGAGCCAGGCCTCGACGTCGGGCTTGATGCGGGCCGGGACGTAGATCTGCACCGTCTCGCCCGGGCCCGTCGTCACCATCAGGTAGTAGGCCGGCCCATGACCAGGATCCTGCGGCGCGGCACAGTGGCAATTGGAGCGGCCGCAGCGGCGGTAGCGCGTGACCAGCGAGCCGCGCAGGATCTGCCGCAGATCGGGCAGCTGGGCGAGCAGGCGCTCCCGTGCGCGCTTGCTGGGCAGCCTTCGACGTGACGGTGTTCGAGCCATGTTGATCTGACCCTGTGAATACATGCCCAGAGTGCTCCATCCCGTCCGCTCCCGTCAAGACCCGCTATGCAACCCGTCGAGCCAGTCCAGGACCTCGAGCAGGGCAAGACCCGAGAGCTGCGCTCGTGGTGAAGCGCCGATCACGTGAGAATCGGGCGCGGCCCGATCCGTCCAGGCCACGGGCATGCACTGGGTGCTTCCATCGGGCAGCCGGACCACCAGGCTCAGGAGATCTCCGCGGCGGCGATCGGCGCGGACAACACAGACCTCCCGGCCGGCGTACGGATGGCAAGGATGCGTGATGACGACCGTGCCGCCCGCGACCCCGCTCGAGGTTGCAGTCCTGTGGGTACTACGGCTGGTACGCCAACCGCAGTCGGGGGGCGCGGCGGCGCAGCGAGGCGAGCCGTGCTGCCGCACCACCGGCGGCAGCGGCTCCCCGGAACACCACGCCAGCGCAGAGCGCCGAGCAGCGCGCGCGCCGGTGCAGCTGGGCGCGGCTGCTGCGGCGGATCTACGAGGCGGACCCGCTGCTATGTCCGCGGTGTGGGTGGAGATGCGGATCGTGGCGGTGATCCAGGACGAGGGCGTGGTGGACGGCATCCTGCGCCACCTGGCAATGACAGGCGGCAGGGATCCGTTCGAGGAGCCGGCCGAGGGGCGGGCCCCGCCGGCGGCGTGACCGGTTCGTGACGTCACGGCCCACGTGACACCCCCCGGTCCCGCTAGAGATCGCGCAGCTCCGTGATCGAGTGGGCGGTCGCGATTGGCGGTCGCGGCGGTCATGAGGGTCGACGCAACCGCCTCCCGGCGCTCGTCGAGACGAGGGCACCGCCGGCGTGCGTGAGTTGGGTGAGACAGGCGGCCCCGCGCGCATGCCCACGGCGTCAGGCGCAGCGGGGGGGCTGGCCACGACGAGGTCAGTGTGCAGGTGCTCGAGCAGTCGGCAGCGCTGGAAAAACCGTAGATACAGAGTGAATTGCGGACCGGGCCCCTGCCTTGGGGGCCCGGCGCCGTGCGTAGACTTAGCGCACGAGAGCGATGCGCTGCGTGACCACCGTGCCCGGATAGGTCAGTCGCGCCACGTAGAGACCCTGTGCGACCTTGATACCTTGGTCATCGGTGCCATCCCAGACGGCGACCACGGGCTCGGCCGAGGTCCAACCGCGATGCAGCTCGCGCACCACGCGACCGCGCAGATCGAAGAGCGTCAGCTCGGCGTTGCTCCCGGTGGGCAGCGAGAAGCGGAACTCGGTCTCGCCACGCGTCGGATTGGGAGCCGGGGGGAGCAAGATCCCCTTTGCCAACGGCTCCGGCGTCGCGGTTGCAACGGAGTTCCAGTCGTAACTCACCGTGGTGCCCAGGACCACATCGGTGATATTGATCCTCGAGTAGGAAAAGCTCATGCTCACGGTCGGAGTTACATCGCCACCGGCGCTTCCAGATTCTTGAGCGTCGATGAGGCGCGCGTTGACCAATTCGTATCGGATGAGGGTCTGCGCTGTCCCTGCTTGGACCCATTCCATCCTGAAGTTCGAGAATGTCTCCTGCGTCGAATGTGCCGTGAACAGCTTCACCGTGGAGCGGTCGAACCGCCCCATGATACTCAGCAGAGAAGTCTGCGGCGGACCGGTCGGTAGGCCGTTGGGTCCGATGGGAGTCGAGACCCCATGTGAGAAACTGAAAACGTCAATCCAGTTTAGGTGGCCGGGCACGACTGCCTCGCCTTGGATGAGGCCCTGCACAGAGCCCACAGCCTGAATGACTATATCCCCCGCCGCCAAGGCCGAGAATGGCATGGCCAGCAGCGTGAAGACGAGCGGGAGGAAGAACAGGAACTGCGTTCGATTGCGCATGGTGGCACCTCGGTGGATGGGTTGTGCGCGTCGTGGCCAGCCCGATGGCGTGTCGGGAATCCGCATGATCCTATCACCGGCAGGGGGCCGGCACCAGACTGCCAGTCAACGCCCCCTGGAAACCTTCCGCCCATGCCGGGCCAGATTCGTGCCTCTATTTCAGAAGCACTGACGCAACCGACACCCCCGCTGCCCGCGCCCGCCGCCGCAGCTGGGGCAGGCTGTTGCGCCGCATCTACGAGGTCGACCCCCTTGCTCTGCCCCCGCTGCCGTGTCGAGCTGAAGATGGTCGCCGTCATCTCCAACCTCGATGTCGTCGACCGCATCCACAGACACCTCGCGCGCACGGGGGGTCGAGCTGCTCGAGTCGCAAGCCTCTCGCGCGCCCCCGGCGGCATGACCCAGACTCCAGACCAGGCCTCCCGGCGATCCCCATGGGGACGCGGGTGCCGGGGTGTGCCCATGACACGGGCGCTGGCGCGCCCAGTGGCGGTAACATGCCGCACTCAGTGGATGAGCAGTTCTATCCGCTCGGCGCCGAGCTGGCGCGTCGCGACGGGGCACCCTCCCCCGAGCGCGCGCCCCCAACCGCAAAGGCTGGCCCTGGCCACAGCTCCGGCGGCCGCTTCTTCGATGTTGGGCACGCCGTTCTCCCACGCGGAAGCTCGCCCCGCGGCGGCGCGCACCGCCGCCACCCCTGCGGGGGGGCTGGCTATGACGAGGTCAGTGACGGTGCGCCAAGGCGCCGGAAGCGTAGCCGAGGAGCGCGGGTCGGCCGGGAAGTGCGCGCCGAGCTCAAAGCACAGCGCTCAGAGAGGTGGTTCGTCGATGGTGTGTCGATAGAAACCACTTCCGCTCACCGCAGGGCCCCGCCTTCAGCGATCCCGGGCACGCCGTGGACACGTCCCCGGAACGTGTCCAAGAATCCAAAGAAAATGGACATGTCCCGAAGGCGCCCTAGGCCGCCAGGATCTTCAACAGGGCCGGGTGGCGATAGATGACCTCCCGCCCACGCTTCTCGCTGGCCAGGATGCCCACCCGCTCCAGCTCCTGCAGGTACTCGGAGGCGGTCTTGCGCTGGGCGATCCCGGCGTCCACGACGAACGCGATCTTGCAGTAGGGCAGCCGGAAGATCAGCTCGACCAGTTCCCGGGAATAGATGGCGGGCAGCTCGTGGCGGCAGGTTTCGGCGGTCGCTTCCAGCAGGTCGCGGATGGCGCGGATGCGGTCGGTGGTCCATTCCGCCGTCTCCTCGAGCCCTTGCAGGATGAACAGCAGCCAGGCTTCCCAGTCGCCCTTCTCGGTCACGGCTCTCAGCAGCCGGTAATAGTCAGCCTTGTGCTGGATGATGAACCGGCTCAAGTACAACACCGGGATCTCGAGCAAGCCCGCGTCCAGCAGGTACAGGATGTTGAGGATGCGCCCGGTGCGCCCATTGCCGTCGGTGAACGGGTGGATGGCCTCGAACTGGTAGTGCGCTACCGCCATCCGGACCAGCGGATCGGGGCCGTCCGCGGCCAACAGGTACGCCTCCAGATTGCGCAGCTTGGCGGTCAGCGCCGGACCGCCACGCGGCGGCGTATAGGTCACGCGGCTGCCGGACGGGGTGCCGATGAAGACCTGCTCCTTGGCGGTTCGGAAGCGCATCGGCTCGCCGCGGATGGTGGAGCACACCTCGCGCACCAAGTCGAGGCTCAGAGGGCGATGTTGCAGCGCCTCGTACCCCTGGCGCAGCGCCTTCCGGTAGCGCAGCACCTCCTTGGTCGCGGAGTCCGCAGGGGCGTCCTCGTTGAGGGCCGCCCGGAACAGCTCGTCCTGGGTGGTGACGACGTTCTCGATCTCCGAGCTGAGCTTGGCCTCTTGCAGCGGAATGGCGTTGATCAGGATAGCCTGGTTCGGGATCAGCCCGCCCGCCCCCTTCAACTCGGCCACTGCGCGGGTTGCCGTTACGGTGCGCTTCAGCACGCGCTTGGTCTCGACGTCCACCCGCGGAGGGAGCGCCGGTAGCTCGTCGAAGGGCTCCCGTGGGTCGAACCCCATGCCTGGACTCCTTCAGATCGGCCTCGATCGGGTCCTGGAGAGAACGCTGCTCATCGTCCGCTGTCAGGGCACGCGCTGTCGGGAGCCTATGCGCCGCCCCGGGGAGCCGCAAGGCCCGAGAGCTCCGCCGTCCGCCCGGCCCCGCCGTGGCGCTGTCGGTGGGGACGGTGGCCGCCTTGCAGACCCTCGGCAGCTACGCCGCCAACTTCCATCCGCACGTACACGCCATCGTCACCGACGGCGCCTTCGCGCCCGACGGCCACTTCGAGCGCATGGGTCACTGGGACGCCGCCGCGCTGACCGAGCTCTTCCGCCGGTTGGTGCTGGCCGCGCTGCGGCGGGAGCAGCGTTTGTCGGAGGAGTTCCACCAGAACCTGCTGAGCTGGGTGCACTCGGGCTTCTCCGTCCACGGTGGAGATGCGGATCGTCTCGGTGATCCAGGACGAGGGCGTCGGGAATCGGATCCTGCGCCACCTGGCAGAGGCGGGCAGCAGGAATCCGTTCGAGGAGCCGGCCGAGGGGCGGGCCCCGCCAGCGGCGTGACCGGTTCGTGACGTCACGGCCCACGTGACACCCCCGATCCCACTGGAGATCGCGCAGCTCCGTGATCGAGTTGGCGGTCGCGGCCGTCATGAGGGTCGACGCAACCGCCTCCCGGCGCTCGTCTCGACGAGGGCACCGCCGGCGTGCGCGGGTTGGGTGGGACCGGGGCCCCGCGCGCATGCCCAGGGCGTCAGGCGCAGCGGGGGGCTGGCTACGGCGAGATCGGTGGCGGTGCGCCGAGGCGCCGGGAGCGCGGCCGGGGAGCGCGGGTCGGCCCGAAAGTGCGCGCCGGGCTCAAGGCACCGCGCTCAGAGAGGTGGTTCGTCGATGGTGTGCCGATAGAAACCAGTATCCGCCTTGACGCCCGGCTAACTTCTCCGCAAAATGCGCCGAAGTTACGAACAAAGAATCTATGCGCTCTGGCCGGCGAGTGGCGGTGGCACCGGCGTACCAGTGGGGCGGCCTATGGCAGGTGCTCGTCGTCGTCTTCACCTTTGGGCTCATCATCGTGTGGCGCGCGAAGAAGCTGCCGCTAGTGCTGGCGTTCTGGGCCACCTACTCCGTCGGTGCGCTGCTGCGCGCACAACTCACGCACATGCCCGCGGAGCTCACGCTCTACGCCGCCGTCTCGGGCGGCGCGTTCTGGTTGTATACGTTCTTCACGATCACGGATCTGAGGACGAGCCCACCGCGACCACGCGGCATGACGCTCGACGGCGTCGCCATCGGCGTCGTCGACATCTGGTTCCAACTGCAGTTCGCGGTGTTCTCGTTGTTCTATGCGATTTTCTGGTGTCTAGCGTGCATGCGGCCTGGATGATCGGCACCGATCTTCTCAAACGCTTGCCTTCGACGTCGCCGGCCCTGCCGGTGACCGGGGTGTTTCGATGAAGCCGGTCTACATCACGTCGACGGGATCGTTCCTGCCGAACGCACCCGTGGACAACGACCACATGGAGCAGGTGCTCGGCCGCGTCGGTGGCAAGCCCAGCCGCCTGAAGGATCGGATCCTCAAACAGAACGGCATCATCTCCCGCCACTACGCGCTCGATCTCGACGGTCGCAGCACGCACATGAACGAAGAGCTTGCGGCGCGCGCGATCGTCGACGCGCTCGAGAGACGGAAGCTCCGCGTGGACGAGGTCGAGATGTTGGCGTGCGGGACCACGCAAGGGGACGTGCCGCTGCCCGGCTTCGCGTCGATGGTGCACGGCCGCGTGGGCGGGCGCCCGATGGAGGTGGTGTCGACGTCCGGTGTGTGTTGCTCGGGGATGGCGGCGCTGCTCATGGCGTTTCGCGCGGTGCAGAGCGGCCAGCGATCGAACGCGGTCGCCTGCGGCAGCGAGCTCGTGTCGCGCAACTTGAAGGCGTCGAAGTTCGAGGCCGAGGCCACGCTCGAGGACAACCCAGAGCTCGGCTACCGCGCGTTCGACGCGGACTTCCTGCGCTTCATGTTGTCCGACGGAGCCGGCGCGATGTTGCTCGAGAACAAGCCGAACGCGGACGGGCTGTCGCTGCGCATCGAGTGGATCGAGCTGGTGTCGCACGCGCACGAGCGGCCGGTGTGCATGTACAGCGGTCTCCTCGATAAAGATCATCCGCGCGCGGGCAACACCTGGCTCGACTATCCGACGATCGCGCACGCGGATCGCACCGGCATGATGAAGGTGCGTCAAGACACCAAGCTGCTCCCGGAGCTCGTGAAGCTCGGCGTGGAGGAGTACCTGCGGCTCTTGCAGCGGGAACGGCTGCGCACCGACGAGATCGACCATCTGCTGTGCCACTACAGCTCGCATTTCTTCAAGAGCGAGATACTGGCGCTGCTCGAGAAGGCCGGGGCGATGATCCCCGAGAAGAAGTGGTTCACCAACCTCTACACCAAGGGGAACACGGGTGCTGCGAGCATCTTCATCATGCTCGACGAGGCGCTGCGAGGCGGTCGCTTCCGCGACGGCGAGACCATCTTGTTGATGGTGCCCGAGTCGGGGCGCTTCTCGGTGTCGTTCGCCAAGCTCAAAGTAGTTGGTTTCGGATCTGTCGGAGCGGGCGCGTCCAACCACGGGCGCACGCGCGCGACCACCGCCCATTCGGAACCGGCGGATCTCGCGAGCGCCATCGCGTCGTCGCCGTTACAGGAAGCAGCCGCGAGCACGAACGACGTTGGGCGGCACCTCGCCATCGAGCTGGCGCTCGTGTGGGCAGACTTCGAGCGCGCGCTGCGTCGCGTTCCCTTGGTGCAACGGCTCGAGGGCGGCAGCGCGACGGCGGAGGACTACCGACGGTTGCTCGTGAACTTGCGCCAACAGGTCATGGAGGGTGCGCGGTGGATCGCGCGCGCGGCGTCGAACATCTCCATCGAGCTCTTCCCGCTGCGTTCGATGTTCATCGGCCACGCCGGCGACGAGCACAAGGACTATCAGATGCTGGAGCGCGACTTCGTCGCCATGGGCGGGAGCCTGGAGGAGATCGTCAGCCAACCGAAGAACATCGGCAGCGAGGCGCTGTCGGCGTTCATGTTTCACCAAGCGAGCCAGCCGGATCCGCTCGATCTCATCGGCGCGATGTTTGTCATCGAGGGGCTCGGGAAGAAGAAGGCCGCGCATTGGGCGGAGCTGTTGCGCGCCGATCTCCGACTGACGCCGCAGCAGACGAGCTTCTTGACCTACCACGGCAAGAACGACGACACGCACTTCGACAAGCTGCGCGAGGTCATCGCGGGTGGATTCATCGACGAGCGCACCGCCAAGCGCGTGGTGAAGACGGCCAAGGTGGTGGCGCGCCTCTACGCGCTGCAATTGGAAGAGATCGATCATGTCTAAAGCCGTCGCGGGCGTCATCGGGGCGGGCGCGTCGCCGGCGCAGCGCGATCGAGAAGACCCGTCCATCGCCGATGTACTGCGGTTCGATCCCACGCTGCCGTTCTCCGACGAGGTGCGCGACCTGGCGGCGCGCGATCTTGCGCGCTGGTCGCATCGCGCCGTGCTGCCGGTGGCGTGCATGGTGTCGCTCGCGGCGGTCGCGTGCATCCGCTTCATCAAACGCGTGGTTCCGTTTCAGCTCTCGTGGCACCGCGGGATCGACGTGTTGTGTGTGTGGTTCTTGCGCCGCTTCGTCAGCGCCGACGCCGGTGAGCTCCTGGCGCGGCACTTCATCGTCGAGACCAACCTGTTGGCGTTCATCGCGCACAATTGCGGCGCGCCCGTCGCGGCACCAGATCTACGGCCGCGCACGCTTGCGGAGCTCGGCGACGGTGCTGTCATGACGCACGACATCTCCGTCTACAACTTGATCGTCGACGTGGGGATCGCTCGCGCCGACGTGCGCACCCGCCGTTCGGCCCTCGAGTTTTCGGCGTTGGTGGTGCCGCCCATAGACAGCGAGCGCACGCGCAAGCGCATCCTCGAGCTCGACATCGAGACCTCTCTCTATCTGATGAACATCCCGTTCTGTTTGTTCACCACCGAGCGCGAGTACGAGCGCGCGGTCAACAGCTTTCAGCTCGACGAGAGCGTGGGCGCCATGCTCGCGGGCCTCACGGGAGATCCGATCTTTCGCACGTGGACGCCGAACAAATTCCCGGCGTGGATCTCCGTGCGTCGCGACGTCGCTCGCGATCTCTTCTGGCACGCGTGCGTGACCGAGTACGCGCACACGCATCTCGAGCACATCCGAGACGGTCGTGCGTGAGGCGGCAGCGCTCGCAGAGGCCGCGGTGACGCACGAGGAGTACGGTGCAGCGCTCTTGTCCCGTGCGCTCGCCGACTCGCGGCAGCGCAACCTCTCGCGGCCGCCCAACGATGGCCGCGCGTTGTTCGACGAGAAGAGGATTCTCTCCTCCGCGCGCGAGGCGCTTTCATTTCTGGTCGCGAACCTCGCGTGCATCGAGACTGCGAGCCCACCCAACCTGGGGTCGTGCGTTCCGCTGCCCGCCATCTCCGCGTGCTTCACTGCACAGATCGAGGACGAGATCGTCCACGGTGCGTTGCTCGCGCGGTGGCTGGAGCTGTCCGGGGCGGAGCGCATGCCTCCTTCGGCCACGGTGTTCAGCATCAAAGCCGCGCTGCTCGTGCAGCATGATCCGTGGCTCGGCATCGGCAGCGTCGAGATCCTCACCGAGCACTATGCGTCCGCGCTGTTGGATGAGGTGGTAGCGCGCGTCGACGCGCCCTATTTGCGCGTCATCCTCGTGCACATCAAGGTCGACGAAGAGCGTCACAAGGCCGTCGCCGTCGTGTCCGTGGGCGCTCTGCGCGCCGCGGGTGTGCATCAGGGCTTCCTTGTGCGCGTGTTCGGTCCCGTCGTCACGCACGTCGCACAGCGCTATGTGCGCCACGTTTTCGGCCAGCACTTGCAGAGGAGCGGCGCTGCGCGCGCGGTGCCGCACGTGGAGATCTTGGAGCGTGCGCTCGATGAGGTGCGGGACGCCCATGCTCGAGCGTAGGCCGCACGTCTTGTTGGTGATGTTCCTCGCGGGGCTCGTTGCGCTCAACGTGTGGCGCCTCGAGGCGTGGGGTGTCGAGGGAATTCGCGCCTATCTCTCGCATCCGATCATGCAGACCACCTTCTTCGACTTCGCGGCGGTGCTGGCGGTGCTGTGCGTGTTCATCCACAAGGACGCGAAGGTGCACGGCCTGAGCTGGTGGTGGATCGTAGCGACATTTCCGTTCATGCCCACCGTCGGCGTGCTGCTCTACTTCATCGTTCGTCGACGCAGGCTGTTGGTCAAGGGCAGGTGACGCCGGGCTGGATGGTGTCGATCGAGGGCAGCGTGGCGTCGGCGCCGGACCACGTGGTCTGCGGCACGGTCCTAGTCGCCGCTTCATCTGATCTATCCGTTCGATCGGCTTCAGTCGGCCGGAAGCGATGCGCTGGACACCGTCGGTGGCTGGCCGTGGCTCGGGCGCGTTGCGTTGTCGGGCCGGAGGCGATTCCTCGGGAGCAGGCAAGTAGCCCGGTCGGAACACGATCTAGGTGCCTACCACTACCACTACGGGATCGTGGACGCGCAGGGCGAACTGATCGTCGACTTGAGTCCAGGCCAACAGGCGGTGCATCAGATTAGCCAGTATTTCGAGCTCTCTCCCGATGGTCTGCTGGCTCACGCCCATTGCCTGGGGCGCCGCCATCAGCGAAAGTGGGCTCGGCCAGGCTCAATGCACGACGGCGCGCTCGCCGAGCCTCATCAGCGGCGACGACGCGACGCGGCAGGAGGGGTTGACTTCAGCGGGTGCAGACAGAAGTCTGGGCCCCTTGACCTGCTTACCCCCTAAGCATAGTTTATCACCCATGAGGCTCCCCAAGACGCTCAAGGAACGCTTCCGCCAGTACGGGCGGGCAGGGGGCCGGGCAAGGGCCTCGAGCCTGGCGCCCGCGGCCCGGACTTCAATCGCTCGACGCGCCGCGTTGCAGCGGTGGACGCGGGCGCGGTTCGGTGACCCGAGCTTCGCGGCCCTGGGGCTCCCTGGGGGAGAGCTGGTCGACGCCGGGCTCGCCGATCTCGCGTCGCAGGTGGTTACGGCGGAGAGCCTCCTCATCTCGCTGGCGGCCCCGCGACTGCGTCGGGAAGGTGTACCCGTTCCGTCCGAAATTCATCGCGACCCGGAATGGCGGCTCTACCAGCTGCTCGAGCGCATGGCGGGCGAGCTGGCCCACGCCCGGTACCTCGCATACCTGAGGCAGGTCTCGTCGTTCGCCGATGCCTGCCGCAAGGCGCGCCGCCACCGAGGCCGCCATGCGAAATGAGCTGACGCGCGAGCGGCTACGAGCGCTCATGCAGGAGCTCGCGAGGACGGCTCCGCGAGGTAAGTCCCACTGCGTCTATCTCGTGGGAGGCGGCACTGCTGTCTACGCAGGGTGGAGGCCGGCTTCCATCGATGCGGATCTGTTCTCCGACCACGATGAGGTCTTCCGCGACATCCAGGGGATCAAAGAACGCCTTCAGGTTAACGTAGAGTTCGCTCGACCCGAGCACTTCGTTCCGGAGCTACCGGGAACCGCGAACCGCCACGTCCTCATCGAGACGATCGGCCCAGTCACATTCTACCACTATGATCCGTACGCACAGATTCTCTCGAAAGTAGTGCGTGGGTTCGCCCGCGATGTCAGTGACGCCCGCCAGTTCATCCGGAGCGGGATGGTTGATCCGGACCGACTCCGGACTCTGGTCGAAGCGATCCCGGAGGCCGCGTATTCGAGATACCCGAGTCTGTCTCGAGCAGCAGTCCTCGAAGCCGTGGGTGACTTCCTGAGGGGCGACACGCGGACCTAACGGATGGAAACATGGGCAACTGCTTGACCGCCGCGCGCACGTACGCGCGCAGTGGGCCCTGCTGCGGCTCGAAGCGCTCATTGTGCTTGGGCAGATAGCGACGCGTTGCGGCGGATGAGGGGTTTCATCGGCGATTCAACTCTCCTCGAGCCGTTGGTGGAATGCGGCGCCTCAGCACGGGCGTTCCCATCCGGGCTATGCCGCGGGATCTAAACCTTGCGTGAGGAGCGGTTGCTGTGTGCGTCTTGTGCCAGGTCCACGCGACCGAGAGGAAGGCTACAAGTCCGAATCGGTCTCTTCAACCTCGGATAAACCGTAAGATTCAGTGGAGTTCAGCACCTTTTCGTCCGAAGGTCCCGCGGTCGGGTTCGCGTAGGACTTCCAGTGGGCGTGGTCGGCGGGGTGCGTGGCAGAGAGGGGGGACATCGTGCTAGACTTGTTCGCCAGTTTCGCCGGCGCCTCGATGACTCCCTCCGACGTGCCCGCATTTGGAGACCTCTTCATGGTCCGATTCCGCCCACTCACCTTTGTCTTCGCATTCTCCGCGCTCGTTGCGGCCGTCCCGGCCTCGGCCCAGTGGCAGACTGATGGAGCTCCCGTGTGCGTCGCGAGCGGCAACCAGACGAAGCCGGCCGCGGTCGCCGACGGCGAGGGCGGCGCGTACGTGGTCTGGGAGGATGCGCGCGGCGCGGATCCGCAGGTGTACGCGCAGCATCTCAACGCGCTTGGCGCCCCGCAGTGGGGCGCGAATGGGATCCTCGTGAGTTCGGGCTACTATCCGCAGTACGGACCGGTCGCGGTCGGCGGCGGAAGGGACGGAGTGATCATCGCCTGGATCTTGTCGCTCGTCCCCGGCGCATACGAGGGGCGGGGCCAGCGCCTGGATGGGGGGGGCGTCGCACACTGGACCGCGGGCGGGATCCCTATCCTCCCGGGAGCAGCTTTCCCGACGAAGCTTACGATCGTGAGTGACGATAAGACGCCCGACATCCTCGGGCCGGCAGGAGCGATCCTCGCGTGGACCGACGTGCGCTCGGGGGTTGAGACTGACCTCTACATGGGAGCGGTAAGCAGTTCCGGTGCCCAGCGCTGGACCGCCGCGGTGTGCACGGCGACCGGCAACCAGGGGGACCTGTGCATGGTGACGGACGGGAGCTCGAACTTCCACGGGCAACCGCGGGGTGCGATCGTGGCGTGGCGCGACTACCGCGCCGGCGTGAGCGACCCGGACATCTATGCGCAGCGCATCAACTACGCCGGCGTCGCGCAGTGGGGCGCCGACGGGGTCGGCATCGCGACCGGCAACTCGAGCGTCCTCGAGCCCACGCTCGTCCCCGCCGGAGCCCAGAACGCAATCGTATGTTGGCCCGGCCCCGCGCAGGGCCGCACCTACGGCCTGTACGCCGACCGCGTCGGGAGCGCGGGTTCGTGGGGTGCGCCCATTCCGCTGACGACGCCGAACTCCTGGCAGGCTGAACCCGCGGCAATGAGCGACCTCGCCGGCGGGATCATCGCGGTGTGGTCGCAGCTCGCCGAGAGCCTGACTCGCGACCTGTACGCCCAGCGGCTCGACGCGACGGGCACCGCGCAGTGGGGGACGACCGGGAAGCTCGTGTGCGTCAGCGCGTCGTCCGAAGGCTCGCCGGTGATCGTGCCCGGGCGGTCGGGAGCCTCCGCGATCGCATGGCTCGATTCGCGGGATGACGTGAACGGGGATATCTACGCGCAGTTGCTCGATGCGAACGGGGCCCGCCAGTGGAGCCCCGCAGGCGTCCCGGTCTGCCGCGCGTCTGGTCTCCAGACCGAGTTGAGCGCCTGCGTCGACACGACCGGCGGCGCGATCGTCGCGTGGACCGACTACCGGAACGGCAACGCAGACATCTACGCGCAGCGCGTGACCGGCTGGGGCGGCGTGACCGGCGTCGAGCCCGGGCTCGTCACGGGTCTCTCGCTCTCGGCGCCGTCCCCGAACCCGTCGTACACAGGCTTCGCGCTCGCGTTCGATCTCCCGGTCGCGTCGGACGTGTCGGCGGCGGTGTTCGACGCCGCCGGCCGGCGCGTCCGCGCCTTGCTCGACGCCGAGGCGCGCCCGGCCGGCCGCAACATGATCGTCTGGGACGGGCGGGGTGACGGCGGCTTGGCTGTCGCGAGCGGGGTCTACTGGGTCGCGGTCCGGGCCGCCGGGGAGCAAGGCTCTCGACGCACGGTCATTCTCCGCTGACGCGCGCCGGGGAGCACGCGGCGTAGCCCGCCCGGTTCGGCGCTAACCCTCGATCCGGTAGATCTCCCTGCGTCCGTGATCGACGAGATCGTGATACCCCTTCATGATGTTCTCGAACTCCTTCGTGTCCTGCTCGCTCTGCCCCTCACCCTGGAACATCTTCCCGAATGCATCCAGGCTCGGCGTTCCGACTCCCGGCGATCCGCATGAAAAGGGCATCACCGATCTCGTGGCCGATGTGGACGGAATCTGGGCGTGCGGCTGGGACGACGGCGGTGACGGCAGCGCCGATCAACCCTATCGACTGCTGCTCCGCAACACAGGGAGCGGTTGGGAGCTGCGGAGTACGCCGTGCGGTGGATGCTCCAACCGCCCGTTCGAGGCGCTTGCGGTCAACGCGTCCGGCGCGCTCTTCCTGGGCGGCGCCATCACCGGCCATTCCGCTGTATCCATCCGGCGATCCCATCCCCAGGATACGACGTCACGCGCGGCGGGGTAGCGCGCTCGATGGGTCAGGCAGCGGCTTGATTCTGGGCGGGTAGCGACGCCGCTTGCTGAGCAGCCCAGGCGTCGGGCAGCAGATCG
>JBGPIA010000027.1:0-42883 GCA_041484665.1 Candidatus Krumholzibacteriia bacterium | reverse complement strand
GACAACAAGGAAGGCTGGGACAACATCGACATCTTCGGGTGGATGGGCTACCCGATGCAGATCAAGGTCGACTTCCTCTGCCGCGACAGCATCCTGGCCGCGCCGATCGTGCTCGATCTGGCCCTGTTCATGGACCTGGCGCAGCGGGCCGGCCAGCGCGGCATCCAGGAGTGGCTCAGCTTCTACTTCAAGAGCCCGCAGGTCGCGCCGGATCTCTACCCCGAGCACGACCTGTTCATCCAGCAGATCAAGCTCAAGAACACGCTGCGTCACTGGATGGGCGAAGCGCTCATCACGCACCTGGGCACGGAGTACTACGAGCAGTAGGATCGAGCTGGGTAGGCGTCGAACCGAAGCGCCGTGAGCGGCCCGCCGGTGATGTACCATGACGGTGGGCCCCCGGGGGGGCGGAGTTCGAGCTGCGGCAGTCAACGGGCTCGCCGGTTGTACGGGTGTTGAGCTCCCGCGAGCGAGAGGCCGAGCGCACCGTCGTAGAAACGTACAGCCTGACCGACTTCCTGTCCTGGAGTTTGCTCGGCCTGCCGATGTCCTGGCGCGTGAGCACAGTCCGTCAGCGAGCATTGGCCCCCCAGGGGGGGAGGTCACATTATTTGGTCTACTCTCGGTATGCACAGGAGCATATGTTTAGTCTTATGGGCGTCCTAATGCGTCTTTCAGAACGGAGTGAGCTATGAAGGCAGGAGTGATTTCACTCGCCGCGTACGCAATCGCAATGTTGTGCGGCGTACCTTACAGTGTTCATGCGCAAGCTTGTCTTGTGCAAGAGGACTTCTCGAATCCGTCACCCTCCCAGTGGGTACCCGGCAGCACCGGCACGGTCTCCTTTGTGAATGGCACCCTGCACCTCGAGATCCAGGGCATTCCGAGCGACGTGGTGCACGTGACATCCTGGGATTGTCAGTACTTGGACTTCCGGATTTCGGTCGATCTGCGCGACCTGGATGGAACCAGGAAGAAGGACGTCGCGTTTCGCTCGCGGGGCTCGGACCTGTACGGCTACCACGTCGACCTGGGCTCTGAGCCTGCCAATCGAGTGCTCCTCGTCAAGGGGTATTTCGGGGAGGACTACCCCACGATCCTAGCGGAGGCGCCAGTGGTTCATCACACAGCAGAGTGGCAGCATCTCGTCATCACGGTCACGGGACCGACAATCCGCGTAGAGGTCAACGGTACGCAGTTGATCCAGTACACCGACCCAGAACCTCCGCAGTTTGGAGACATCTTCTTGGGCGTCAATGCGGGCGGCTTGGGGATCGGGATCGCCGAGTTCGACAACCTGTTGATCGAGGCCTATCAGGCAGTCCCAGGCACCGCTACCTCGTGGGGGACCGTCAAGAGCCTCTACGGTTCTTCGCGGGACTAGCGCCCGCGGTCACGCTTGGTCCGGTTGCCGGCCAGGGCGCGCCTGACGCGCTTGACTGCGAGGAACGCGCGGAACAGCCGCGGATCGCAGTGCTCGGCGATCAGCGCGTCGACGGCGTCTTGGCCGGCCCCCTCCGCCAACTGCAGCCAAACGTAGTACGCGATCGTATAGCGCATCTCCAGCTTGCGCAGAGTGGAGAACCCCACGTAGCTGCGGTCCGCGTAGTCCTTGATCAGCGTGAACTCGTCGCGCAGGAAGGCCAGCGAGCGCACGTTGGCGCCGGTTTCCTGGGCCCCGTGCTGGCGGATTCGGCAGAGGACGTCCGGCGTGGACGCCAGCTTTCCCTGCTCAAGCAAGCGCAGCCACATCTCCAGGTCGGCGAGGTGCGCGTAGCGGGGATCGAAGCCGCTCGACGCCGCCGCGCGGCGAAACGTGACCGCCGTCGGCTCCCCGACCAGATTGCCGTGCAGCAGGCATTGGCGGATCAGCGGCCTGCCGTCGGCTAGCTCACCCCTTCCCCGGAAGGCAACCACCGGCCCCGGACGTAGGTCTTCCGTCGCCAACGTGCGCCCGCACGTCGCAAGCGTTGCCTGCGGATAGCGGTCGAGCAGGGCCACCGACCGCTCCAGACACGGCGGATCCAGCACATCGTCGGCGCAGAGAACTTTCACGTACTCGCCGCGGGCCTCGACCAGGGCGCGGTTCCAGTTCGCCGCCATGCCCACGGTGCTCTCGGAGCGCCGCGCGCGCACCCGGTGGTCCAGTTGGACGCACGCCGCGGCCACCTCCTCCGTTTCGTCGGAGCTCGCATTGTCTACGACGATCACCTCGAGATCGCCAAACGTCTGTGCCAGGACCGACTCGACGGCGTCACGGAGGTAGCGGCCGTATTCGTAAGTCGGGATGCACACGCTCACGCGCGGGGCTCCACTCGCCGTCATGCCCTCCTCCGCCGCAGCGACGACAGCCGCCCGAGGGACTCCCGGTCGACGGCGTCCAGGTAGTTGCCGAAGACGATTCCGATCCCGACCACCGCCAGATAGACCGCGCCGATGGCGCACAGCAGAGCGTACCCGTGCAGGTGCGCCCGGCGGTCCAACAGCAGCAGCGCGCCGCCCGCGGTCAGCGTTAGCAGCGTCGGCCGCACCAGCGCCACCCGGTAGGCGTCACGCGGCAGGCCAGGCACGCTGCGGTGCAACATCCACACGAAGTATGCTCCGGAGATGATCAGCGAGGCCGAGAGCCCCACGACCACGCCGTAGTAGCCGATCCAACGCACCAGCGACAGGCAGAGCGCCAGGTTCAGTAGCCCACCGAACAGCGAGGCGCGCATGTTCACCTCGGGCTTGTTGATCCCATTGAGGAGGAACGATCCGGGGCCGGTCAGCAGGTTGAGCATGAAGGCGGCCATCAGCAGCTGCATCGTGAGCGCAGTCTGGCCGTACCCGCCGCCGAGCCAGGTGCGCACGAACGGGCGCGCCAGCGCGATCACCAGAACCGAGAGCGGCAGATCGGCGAGCACCATGTACTTGAAAGCACGACGGTACAGTCCGGACACCCGCCCGTGTTCCTCCGCAGCGTTCAGGGCCGAGGCGGCCGGGATCATCGGTGTGAACATGGAGGCAATGAGGGCGCGCGCCTGCGACGCAATGCGGTTGGCCAATTCATAGCTGCTCACCGCCGCCAGCCCCGCGAAGTGGCTCAGGATGATCCGATCGATCTGGAACACCATGAGCTGGCTGACATTGGTCACCTGCACCTTCCAGCTGAAGCCCAGGATCACGCGGAGCATCTCCCGACTGAAGAGCCCTACCAGGCGCAGGCGCATGGCGGGAAACAGCCGGCGCGCGGCCGCGAAGCTCGCCAATGCGGCGAAGGCGGTGCCGACGGCGTTGTTCACCATCAGCGCCATGAGGCCGCCCCCCCGCTCGAGCACCACTACGGTGCCGGCCGCCACCAACAGCGCGTTGCCGATGGCGATGGCGTTGCTGTAACCCATGCGCTGGAAGCCCAGGATCAGCGACCCGAACACGCCCATCGTCATGTTCACAAAGAACAGCCCCACCGCAAGCCTCAGAACAGGCAGTGCCTTCGCTTGCAGCGGTGGCGGGATGTTCAGGACGTGGTCGACGATCGGGGGCATTACCAGCACGAGCAGCCCGCACAGCACGAGGCTGATCGCCAGGTAAATGACCAAGGCGGTGTTCAGCAACCGGTTGAGTTGCTGCGCGTCCGCTCGGGCCTCGTACTCCGCCATGAACTTGATGAGCGTCTGCGTGATCCCAAAATCGCTCAAGGCAAAGTACGAGGAGAGGACGCCCACCAACGCCCAGATCCCGAACTGCTCCGTGCCGAGGTGGCCGAGGACGTAAGGGGTGAGCGCCAGCGTGAGGGGGGCGGCGACGAGGGTGCGCGCCAGATTGAAAAGCGAATTCTTCGCGATCCGCGCGCCCGTCACGGAGTTCAAGGTAGCCCTGTCATGGCCGCTCGGGCGGCCGCTCTCCCAGAGACCGCTCGTCTTCCATGCGCGCGATCCCGACTGCAAGTGGGGTGCGCGGCATCCAGCCCGGCAGCGGAACGCCCCGGCTCCAGGGCGTCATGACCTCCCGCGGGCGGTAGGGCCGTGCGCCCCAGGCGACCGGTACGCGCCGCCCGGTCACTCGCTCGTAGATTGCGAGCACCTCTCGCAGGCCCAGGGGGTTTCCAGAGGAGACGGCGTATCGCTCGTGCCCCACGACGCTGCCGGCAGTGAGCGCGGCCGCGGCAATCAGGTAGGCCTCTACCACGTCCTCCACGTAGACCAGGTCGAGCAGCTGATCGCCGGGCGACATCGCCAGTTCCTTTCCCCGCGCGGTGGCCTCGCGCAATTGCGTGAACAGTTTGGGCCGCGTGTCGTCGGGGCCGTAGATATCGTACAGAACAAGCGTGATCGCGCGCAGCCCGGTGCTCTCCACGTAGAACTGCACGATGTCCTCGAAGGCCTGCTTCGTCGCCGCATACAGCGCCACGGGACTGTAGTCCCGGTTCTGGAGGTGCTGCCAGAAACTGCCAGTGTTGATCAATCTCGTACTCCCAGCCTCCGCCATCGCCTCCAGGAGTTGCGTGCCGTAGAGCACATTGCTCGTCACTAGCGGCTCGATGTCGTCAGGTCCGTGCTGCGCCAAAAACCGCCCGGCGACGTGGAACACCAGCTCGGGTTGTACTGCGCGCAGGAGCGCGAGCAGCCCCGCCGTCGAACCGTCGTGGACGTGGACCACGAGCCGGCCCTGTATCCCGGCCAGCACTCCGGCCCTCGACCCGACCCGGAGCACGGCGTGCACCTCGTCGCCCGACGCGAGAAGCCGCCGCGTCAGGTGGGATCCGACGTAGCCCGATGCGCCGGTGACGAGGACCCGTTGCTGTGGACGCGCCGCCATGGTTCACCCTCTGCCGGCACGATGATGCCCCCCGCCGGGGCGCTGCCCGGTGCCGGTCATCACTTCCGTACGAAGCCGCGGATGACGTCCACCGTGTGGGCGAGCATGGAGTCGTTCATCCCGGGGTATACCCCGATCCAGAGCGTATCCCGCATGATGCGGTCGGTGGTCGCGAGCTCCCCGATCACGCGGTAGGCCGTACCACTCTCCCGCAGCTCGTCGAAGCAGGGATGTCGGAGCAGGTTTCCGGCGAATAGCATGCGGGTCTGGATACCGTGCGACTCCAGATGCGCGACGAGATCGTCGCGACTGAACCCGGCCTCCTCCCGGACCGTGAGCAGGAACCCGAACCAGGAGGGCTCCGACCCCGGTGTCGGCTCGGGCAGGATGAACGCGTCCTCGAGATCCGCGAGCCCGTCGCGCAACAGCGACCAGTTGCGCCGCCGCGCCGCGACGAACCCCGGCACCTTCTCCAGTTGCGCGCAGCCGACCGCGGCCTGAAGATCGGTGACCTTCAGGTTATAGCCGAAGTGGGAGTAGATGTACTTGTGGTCATAACCGGGCGGGAGCTCGCCCAACTGCCAACGAAAGCGCTTGCCGCAGGTATTGTCCTTTCCCGCTGCGCACCAGCAATCGCGTCCCCAGTCGCGGAAGCTGCGCACGAGCTTGTTGAGCGTGGCATCGCTGGTGTAGACGGCCCCCCCCTCCCCCATGGTCATGTGGTGGGCCGGATAGAAGCTCGAGGTCCCCACGTCGCCCACCGAGCCGGTGGAGCGCCATACGCCATCGAGCTCGTACCGCGCCCCCAGGGCGTCGCAGTTGTCCTCGATGAGCCACAGAGCATGCCGCTGGCAGAAGTCGCGCACGAGACGCAGGTCAAAGGGGTTGCCCAGCGTGTGCGCCAACATCACGGCCTTCGTGCGCGCGCTGAGCGCCGGCTCCAGCAGCGAGCAATCGGCGTTGTAGGTGGGCAGCGTTACGTCGATGAACACCGGCACGGCACCATATTGGAGGATGGGAGCCACCGTCGTGGGAAAGCCCGCCGCAACCGTAATCACCTCGTCACCCTTGTGGATCCGTCGGTCCTCCAGTCGCGCTGAGGTGAGCGCCATGAATGCCAGGAGATTCGCGGAGGAGCCCGAGTTGGTGAGCGAGCAGTGCCCTACGCCCAGCATCGCCGCCAGCTCGCGCTCGAAACGCTCGGCGTAGCGTCCAGCGGTGAGCCAGAAATCGAGAGCGGCGTCGATGAGGGAGGCCAGCTCCCGGTCGTCGAACACGCGTCCCGCGTACGGGATCCGCTGGCCGGGGGAGAACGGCGTGGGGGCGCGCCGGTGCTTGAATTCCCAGTAGCGGCGGGCGGCGTCGATCACCACCGCACGGAGCTCTTGGTCCTGCCGCTGCGCATCCTGCGTGTCGTCCACGTTGGTCCTCCCCGCGGGAAGAGCGGGCTTCAAGCGGGCTCCATGCCGCGCGCATAGGTGTCGATCTGCTGCAGACAAACTGCGCGCAGGTCTCCCTGGTCTCGGTAGGTGCGGGTCCAGGCCACGGTGGCCTCGACTGCCTGCAGCAGGCTCCAGCGGGGCCTCCAGCCAAGCAGCGCCCTCGCCTTCGAGCAGTCCAGCTTGAGGAACGTGTCCTCATGCGGGTGCTCTCCCGCGCCGACCCTCCAGGCTGCATCCGCGCCCCATGCCGTGCAGAATCGCTCCACCAACCACTCCACCGTCTGCTCCCCCTCCGGCGAAGGCCCGAAGTTCCACGCGCCGCAGAAGCGCGGTCCCTCGGCGCAGAGACGCTTCGCCAACAGCAGGTATCCCGCCAGCGGCTCGAGCACATGTTGCCAGGGTCGGATGGCGTAGGGGCTGCGAATCTCCACTGGCTCGCGCAGCAGACTCGCCCGGACCCAGTCGGGCACGAGACGGTCCGCCGCCCAGTCACCGCCACCGAACACGTTGCCGGCGCGCGCCGTGGCAACGGCGACACCATGCCGGGGGTAATCATCGGGAAGAAAGTAGGAGCTGCGATAGGCCGCAGTCACGAGCTCTGCACAGGCCTTGCTACTGGAGTACGGGTCGTGTCCACCCAGAGGCTCGTCCTCCCGGTACCCCCACACCCACTCGTGGTTCGCATAGCACTTGTCGCTCGACACGACCACCAGGGCGCGCACGCCTGGGGTCGTGCGCACGGCTTCCAGCAGGTGGACCGTGCCCATCACGTTTGTCGCGTACGTCTCCACGGGAATGCGGTAGGAATCGCGCACGATCGGCCGTGCGGCCAGGTGAAAGACCACTTCCGGCCGGCAGCGGCGCAGCTCCTGGGCCAATCGCTGCGCTTCTCGCACATCGGCGATGACCGAGTCGACCAGCTGGTTGATGCCGCACAGCACGTATAGGCTTGGATTGGTGGGAGGATCGAGCGCGTAGCCGGTGACCTCCGCCCCCATCGTATGCAGCCAGAGGGAGAGCCAGGAGCCCTTGAAGCCGGTGTGCCCCGTGAGGAAGACGCGCCGGCCGCGCCAGAAAGCCGCGTCGGGCATGGTGCCTACCATACCTTCCAGGGTGCCTGGCCGCTGCGCCAGAGCTCTTCGAGGTGGAGCTTGTCGCGCAGCGTGTCCATGGGCTGGAAGAAGCCGGCATGCCGGTATGCCATGAGCTCGCCGTCCCGGGCCAACTGCTCGAGCGGCCCACGCTCGAAGATCGTGGCATCCGAGGCGATGCGCGCGAAGACCTGCGGCTCCAGCACGAAGAAGCCGCCGTTGATCCACGATCCGTCCCCGGCCGGCTTCTCCTGGAAGGAAACGACGCGGTCCCCTTCGCCCACCGAAAGGGCACCGAAGCGACCTCCGGGCTGCGTGGAGGTGACCGTCGCCAGCTTGCCATGGCCACAGTGGAAACGGACCAGCGCCGAGATGTCCACGTCGGCGACACCGTCGCCGTACGTGAGCATGAAGCGCTCGTTGCCGATGTAGGGAGCGATCCGCTTCACCCGCCCGCCGGTCATCGAGTCCACACCGGTGTCCACCAGGGTCACGCTCCAGGGCTCAGCGTGGCGATGGTGCACGTTCACGCGGTTGTTGGTCAGGTCGATCGTCACGTCGCTCATGTGGAGGAAGTAATTCGAGAAATACTCCTTGATCACGTAGCCCTTGAAACCGAGGCAGATAACGAAGTCGGTGTACCCGTGGTGGGCGTAGATCTTCATGATGTGCCACAGCATGGGCTTGCCGCCGATCTCCACCATCGGCTTGGGACGCACCGAAGTCTCCTCGCTCAGCCGGGTGCCGGCGCCGCCGGCAAGAATGACGACCTTCATGCGCGCTCCCTATGGCCACGGAGGTGACCTGCCTTCGAATATCCTAGTCCGGGCCAGCCGGGTTCCACAAGGCGAACCTGGCCACGCGATGAGAAGCCGACGCTTCGCATCGGCCGGAGCACGGCGCGAGCGCCCGCGGCGCGGGACGCAGTCGAGAACTTCCAGCCGCTGCTGGAGAATCCGTAGCGCGAGCCTGCGCGACCTCGTCTGGTCCGTGCGCGTCGGACTCGCATCCACTCACTGCAGCCTTGCTGTGGGGCACGCCTGCGCGCAC
The DNA here is from genome assembly GCA_041484665.1 of Candidatus Krumholzibacteriia bacterium. Taxonomy (GTDB): domain Bacteria; phylum Krumholzibacteriota; class Krumholzibacteriia; order JAJRXK01; family JAJRXK01; genus JBGPIA01. The sequence goes on along the minus strand of JBGPIA010000027.1, from coordinate 34,500 downwards.
TATACCCAGACGGCGCGTCTGGAACCGCCCTCCGCGCGTGGTGGCCAGACCGGCCTGCGCGCTGAGCTTCTTCTTCCACCGCCGAACATTGGCCGCGCATTCCGCGTGGCGGCGGGGCGTTTCTTGGCTCGCCCTGGGCGGTGGCGCCGGCGGGTTCGTCAGCGCCGTCGACGCGCACGCGTCAACTGGCTCGTCTGCAAGGTCGTCGGCCACGACAGGGCCGGGAGTTCGGCGCGACAGCCCGAACCCTCGTGGTCTGTGGCACCGCGCAAGCACCGTGTCCAAGGGACGAAGGGCTGGCGACATCCATGCAAGCAGAGCGCGCCGAGGCAGGTTTCTGGCGGCAACGTTCGGTCCTTGTGACGGGTGGCACTGGTCTGCTGGGGAGCTGGCTCGTACGGCGACTGCTCATGGCAGATGCGGACGTTGTCTGCTTCGCGCGAACCTGGCCGCCTCGCGCGCTGGTCTGCGCCACAGAGCTCCTGCAGAGGGTGAAGGTGGTGAGGGCGGACATCCGGGATCAGGCCGCGGTGGCGCGCGCGCTCGGCGAGTACGAGATCGACACAGTGTTCCACGTCGCCGCTCAAGCCATCGTCGGAGAGGCGAATCGGAATCCGGTGCCGACGTTCGAGACAAACGTGCAAGGTACGTGGGGTCTGCTCGATGCTTGCAGGCATGCGCCGAGCGTGCGCCAGATCGTCGTCGCCTCCTCCGACAAGGCCTACGGCGAACAGGCCACGCTGCCCTATCGCGAGGGGATGGCCTTGCTCGGGCACCATCCCTATGAAGCGAGCAAGGCCTGTGCGGACATGATCGCCACCGCGTACGCCCTCTCGTATGACCTGCCGGTAGCTGTGACACGGTGCGGGAACTTCTTCGGAGGCGGCGACCTCAATTGGAACCGGATCATCCCCGGGACCATCCGGTCGTTGCTCAAGCCTGAGCCCCCTCTGGTCAGATCGGATGGCCGCTATGTGAGGGACTACCTGTACGCGGACGACGGCGCAGCCGCGCACATGCTCCTGGCGCATAAGCTGGCCGACGATCGGCGGCTCGCCGGCGAGGCTTTCAATTTCTCCTACGAGGTACGCTTGACGGTGCTCGAGCTCGTGGAGCGCGTCGCCAGGTTGCTGGGTTCGACTCTCTCTCCGGATGTCCGAAACGAGACAATGAGGGAGATCCGGGAGCAGTATCTGAGCACCGAAAAAGCGCGTCAGACACTCGGTTGGACACCCCACTACTCGATGGACGACGCGCTTCGCCACACGATCGAATGGTATCGGGGCTATCTCGCCGCGGAGAAGGGCGACACGAGAACAACCTAACCGAATGCCGCTCCACTGAAGACGCCCGTGGGAGTACCGCAAAGTGCTTCCCCGACCGCGCCCGGCCCCTCTTGGGTCTGGTCGGCGCGGCGCGCGTGGCGGGCGGTCGCGAAACGCCGGCGGGCCAACGGTTCGAACTCGCGCCCGGTTCGACCGATTGCGCTCTCTTTGCGAGACACGCTGAGACTTGCGCGAGTTCGGGACGCTCGGTCGCCGCATCGCGCGGGCTGGCCGTGCGGCTTCCCGCCGGCGACGAGGCGGGGGGCAAACTGTTCGTCGTGAAGCAGAACCGCTACAACCGCCCGATCCAGGCGCTGCGCGCCGCCCTGCTGGCTGGCCGGTTCGGCAAGCCGGTGATGGACACCGTACGCGTGCATTGGTGCCGCAACGACGCGTACTATCGCGCTACACGGAGACTTCGGCCAACTCGGGCGGATGGGTCACAAGTGGGTCCGTCACGGGTGCTGTGGTCGCCGCCGCGAGCACGGGCTTTGGCGAGACGGTGCGGGTGCGGCCTGCCTCTGCGCGCGCGCCTTCGGCGGCAGCCCGTTGGGCAAAGCCCGTCCCCACCGGCTCGCCGTCGTACTCGGGGACCAGCTGGCGCACGAGCTCCATCACGCCGTGGCGGTCCAGGCGCTGCGCGCACGCCACGAGCTCGTCGATCCTCTGACGCAACGCCGCGGGCAGAGGCCCTGCGCGCGCCGAGCGCAGGATGCCAGGACGGGCGGTCGGCACGGGGCTTTCCTGATCGGTCCAGAGCTCTTCATAGAGCTTCTCGCCGGGGCGCAGGCCGGTGAAGACGATGGGGATGTCCGCGTAGGGCCGCATCCCGCACAAGCGGATCAGATGACACGCCAGATCCACGATCCGCACCTGCTCGCCCATCTCCAGGATGAACGTCCCCCCGTCGTCGTCCTGGATCGCTGCCGCCGAGAGCACGAGCTCGACGGCTTCCGGGATGCTCATGAAGTAGCGGCGCACGTCGGGATGGGTCACGGTCACCGGCCCTCCGCGGGCGATCTGGCGCTGGAACAGCTGGACGACGCTGCCATTGCTGCCCAGCACGTTGCCGAAACGGATGGTGCTGAAGCGCGTGGAGGAGCCCGCGGCGAGGTCGGCCACCACCAGCTCGGCGATGCGCTTGCTCGCGCCCATCACGCTCGTGGGATGGACCGCCTTGTCCGTCGAGATGAACACAAAGCTCTCCACACCGAAGCGCCGGGCCAGCGCGGCCACCAGCTGCGTGCCCAGCACGTTGTTGCGCACCGCCTCCTCAGGGAAGTACTCGAGCACCGGCACGTGCTTGTAGGCCGCCGCGTGGAAGACGACCTGGGGCCGATGGACGCGGAAGACCTCCGCCAGCTTGCCTTCGTCCTGCACGCTGGCCAGCAGCGGGACGCACGGGACCCGCGTCCCGGCCACGGCCAGCTCGTGCTCCAGCTCGAACAACCCCGTTTCGCTCCGATCGAGCAGGACGAGGCGGCGCGGCGCGCAGGCCTGGATCTGGCGGCAGAGCTCGCTGCCAATGGAGCCCGCGGCGCCGGTGACCAGTACGGTCTTGCCGCCCAGCTGGCGGCGCACGGGCGTCAGGTCGAGACGCACGGCCTTCCGCCGCAGCAGGTCCTTGGCCGTGACGTCCTGGAGCTGGTGGATGGGCGCCCGCCCGCTGATCAGATCGCGCAGGCTCGGCACGTGCTTCACCGGCAGTCCGGTGGCCCGCGCCTTCTCGAGGATCGCGATCAGCTCGTGCTCGCGGGCGCTGCAGATGGCCACCAGCACCGCGTCGGCTTGGGTCCGTTGGACTACGGCCGGTAGGTCGTCGAGGGTGCCCCGGACGGGGATGCCGTGAATGCGGCGCCCGCGCTTGCGCAGGTCGTCGTCGACAAACGCAACCGCGCGCCACGGCGCGTCCGGATTGCGGTGGAGCTCACGCACGGCCATCTCGCCGGCGTCGCCCGCCCCGACCACGACCAGTCGGCGATGTTGCGCGCCGCCGGTGCCACGCCGCAGCTCGCGCACCAGCCGCAGGCTCGCCCGGCCCGACCAGAGCGCTACCAAGGAGAGCAGGAAATCGATGACGATCACCGCAGCCTGGGCTTCGCCAAGCTGGCGGGTGGCCGCGCAGTATCCAGCCAGCAGCAACGATCCCAATGCGACGGCGGAGGCGCCTTTGAGCAGGTCGCGCATGCCCGCGTAGCGCCACAGCGCGCGGTGCAGTCCAAGCAGCGCGAAGGCGCCCAGCTCGAGGCCGACCGCCCACGGCAGGGTGTGCCGGAAGCCAGGCAGCCAGCCCTGTGCCGGCAATCCATGCCGGAGCACGAAGGCGCCAGCGTACGCGGTGGCGCTCATGACACCCAGCAGCGGCCACAGGATCAGGCGAAAATCACGGATACACTCGCGCCACCGAGCGGGAAGCACCGTCCCCCACACCTGCCTCGCCACGTCATCTCCCATTGGGCACAACTCCACGGAGCCGCTGGGCTGAACGCAACTCCCGCGCCAGCGCGCGCCGCGCGCGCGGCGCCGCCAGGGGATCGGCACCGCCGCCGCGGACTGAATCCCAGATCCACGCACGCGGTCACCCCGCGGCCCGGGCCACGGGCGGGCGGCGTGCAGCCGGCCGCACGCTTGAAGCCGCGGCGCAACGGCGTGTAGAGTGGCGCGTTATGACGGCCTGGGCCAAGGGCTGGGGCCGCAGTGACCGTACGCGCTCGCGCACGGGCGCAACCCAGGAGATCATGCTGTCTCGACCTGACCGCGGCAGCGCGCTGAACCTCCACGTGGGCCAGGCGGTCGGTTTCGCCGCGACCTCCTACGCGGCCACGGCGCTGAACTTCGTCCAGGGCATCGCCCTGGCTCGGATCCTGGGCCCCCAGCGCTTCGGCGTGTGGCTCGCCCTTCAGCTACTGCTCACCTACGGATGCAACTACCACCTGGGCGTCGTCGACTCCGTCCACCGCTAGCTCCCACTGCTGGCGGGGCAGGCCAGGTCGGAGCGCGCGGCGCAGTACGCCCGGTCGGCGGCGTGGTTGCTGGCGCTGCTCAGCGGCGCGTGGCTGCTGGTCGGCGGAGCCATCGGCCTGCTCGTCTACCCCGCCCAGCGGCTGGGAGTCGTGGCCTTCGTGCTGGCGACGCCGCTGGAGGTCTGGGCGGCGTTCGCCACCACACTGCTCAAGACGCAGTCGCGCTTGGGCGCCGTCGGGCTGATCAACCTGGCGCGAGCGTTGCTGTATCTGGCGATGCTGGCGTTGGTGGCGCGGCTCGGGCTGCCCGGCGCCTATCTGCGTCAAGTCGCCATCGCCGTCCTCGCGCTCGCCGCGGCCTGGAGCGTCTCGCGATTGCGCCCCGCGCCACGCTGGGATCGCGACGACGCGCGCCTGCTGCTCAGCGATGGACTCCCGCTCCTGGGTGTGGGGTTCGTCGTCTCGGTGCAGGTCAGCATCGACCGCGTGCTGGTGGCGACGCTCCTGGGCACCGACGCCTTGGGCCAGTATTCGCTCGCCGCCGTGCTCCTCACGGTGGTCCTGCTGTTGCCCGGAGCCGTGGCCCAGACGTCCTATCCACGAATGCTGCGGGCGTGCGGCCAGAGCGGCGACGCGGTCGCCCTGCGCCCGCAGGTGCTCCGCCGCACGGGCACCGTGCTGGTGCTGGCCAGCGCGGCCGCGGCGCTTCTGGGTGTGCTCCTCCCGCACCTCACGCGGATGTTGCTGCCCCGCTTCGCAGCGGGGATCCCCGCCGCGCTGTGGATCCTGCCCGGCGTGGCGCTGCACTCCTGCAGCCTGCCGGTGAGCAATTTCCTGCAGGCCGTGCGCCGGCAGCGCCTGCACCTGGGAATCAGCCTCGCCGCCCTCGCACTGCACGTCTCACTGGTGCGCCTCGCGGTCGCCCTGGGTGGAGGGATCCGCGCGGTCTCCATGGCCACGTCGCTCTCCTATGCGCTCTACAGTGCGGCTCTCTTCGCCGCCTTCCTCCACGTCACGCGACCCCCCGCCGCCGGCGCGCCCGCCCCGGTCCAGTCCATGCAGCCTGGCCCGCCAGGTTGACACTCCCGGGCAGCGAGGCGTACGGTCGCGCCCGCCATCCCGCCGTGGCGCAGACTCCCCCGCGCGCCAAGCCGCAGGCCAACATGGATCCCATCCCCTTCCACGTCCCCTCCATCGACGAGAGCGACATCCCGGGCGTACTGGAGGTCCTGCGCGACCGATGGCTCACCACCGGCCCGCGCTGCACAGCCTTCGAGCAGGCCTTCGGGGAGTTTCTGGGCGGTGGCGTCCACTGCCTGGCGGTCAACTCCGCCACCGCCGCGCTGCACCTTGCCCTGGAGGCGGTCGGACTGCGGGCAGGTGACAAGGTCCTCACCACTCCGTATACGTTTACGGCCACTGCCGAGGTCGTGCGCTACTTCGGCGCCGATCCGGTCTTCGCCGACGTCGACGCGCGTACGTTCAACGTGACCCGCGCGTCACTCGCCGCCGCGTACGAAGCGCTGCCCGCGCGCGACCGAGAGCGCGTTCGCGTGGTCCTGCCCGTCCACTTCGCGGGATTGCCGTGCGCCATGGACGAGCTCGAGGAGCTGGCCGCCGGGTATGGTTGGCGGCTGATCGACGACGCGGCGCACGCGCTGCCGGCGCGGCGGCGCCAGCGTTTGATCGGATGCTATGGAAATGTGACGGCGTTCAGCTTCTACGCCACCAAGACGCTTTGCACGGGGGAAGGCGGCATGGCGGTCACGCGTGACCCGGCGCTGGCCGAGCGCATGCGCACCATGCGCACGCACGGCATTAGCCGCGACGTCTTCGACCGCTACCGGACGATGGGAGCGCAGTGGTACTACGAGGTGGTGGCGCCCGGATTCAAGTACAACCTGGGCGACATCGCAGCCGCCCTGGGCCTGAGCCAGCTGCGCCGCGTGGAGGCCTTCCGGTCGCGGCGCGCCGCCATCGCTGCGATGTATCTGGACGGATTGAGTGCGCTCGAGGACATTTTCCTGCCGCCCGCCGCGGTGCCCGGCGATCAGCACGCCTGGCACCTGTTCGCGCTGCGCGTGGAGGGCGGGCGCGCCGTGCGCGACGCCTTCATCGAGGAGCTGGCCGCCGCCGGCATCGGCACCAGCGTCCACTTCATCCCGCTCCACCTGCACCCGTACTACCGCACGACCTATGGCCTCTGCCCAGAGGACTTCCCCATCGCCACCCGCCTGTTCGAGGAGGAGGTGAGCCTGCCGATCTACCCCGCCATGACCGACGGCCAGGTAGGGCGCGTCCTGGAGGCCGTGCCCTCGGCGTTGGCCCGCGCCCGCGAGCGCGCCCGCGGGGCGGCGGCGCAGTAGAGGCACGGTACCTGCGTGCATCGCGCACCGTCACCTGCGCGAGGAGCGCCTGCGATGCCGCGGTGGATGGACTATGTCCTGGCCGCCCTGGGGTTGATCGTCCTGTCGCCGCTCTTGATCCTGCTGGCGGCGACGGTGCGGCTCTCGGGAGTGGGCCCGATCCTGTTCCAGCAGGAGCGGATCGGGCTGGGGGGCAGGCCGTTCCAGATCTTCAAGTTCCGCACCATGCGGCCCGACGCCGAGCGCAGCGGCGGCAAGCTTACCCACGGCGAGCGCGATCCGCGCGTGACGCCTCTGGGGGCGCTCCTGCGGCGCTTCAAGCTCGACGAGCTGCCCCAGCTGATCAACGTCCTGCGTGGCGAGATGCGCCTGGTGGGCCCCCGGCCCGAGGTGCCCGAATACGTGCGCCTCTACGACGAGATCCAGCGCGCCGTGCTGCTGGTGCCGCCCGGGATGACCGATCCGGCCAGCATCGCCTTCCGTGACGAGGGGCGGTTGTTGGCCGCCGCGCCGGACCCCGAGCGGGTCTACGTCGAGGAGATCCTGCCGCGCAAGCTGGCCATCAACGCCTCCTACCTGGACCACCGCACCGGTTGGTCCGACGTGGGCGTCATCTTCGAGACGATCCAGAAAGCGGTCCTGCGCAGGTGACGGGCGCCCCGTCGCGGGAGGAACGATCACGATGCAGAAACTCCGTTTCGCGCTGGTCGGCTGCAGCAACATCGCGCGCAAGCACGCCGAATCGCTGCGGCGCATCCCTGGCGCAGAGCTCGTCGCGGTCTGCGATGTCGCGTCCGAACGGGCCCAGCTGCTCGGCGAGGAATACCGCGTGCCCGCGTACACCAGCAACCACGAGCTGCTGGAAGCGCACCCCGTGGATGTGGTCTCGATCCTCACCCCCTCGGGCGATCACGCGGCACGCATCCTCGACCTCGTGCGCTACGGCAAGCACCTGGTGGTGGAGAAGCCGATGACGCTGCGGCTGGAGGATGCCGACGCGGTGATCCGCGCCTGCGACGAGGCGGGGATCAAGCTCTTCGTCGTGAAGCAGAACCGCTACAACCGCCCCATCCAGGCCCTGCGCACGGCGCTGCTGGCCGGGCGGTTCGGCAAGCTGGTGATGGGCACCGTCCGCGTGCGCTGGTGCCGCACCGACGGCTACTACAAGGCCGCCCCCTGGCGCGGCACCTGGGCTGCGGACGGCGGCGTGCTCACCAATCAGGCCAGCCACCACATCGACATGCTGGAGTGGCTGATGGGCGAGGTTGAGAGCGTGACGGCCATGACCGCCACGCGTCTGGCGTCCATCGAGGCCGAGGACACCGGCGTCGCCATCCTGCGCTTTCGCAGCGGTGCGCTGGGCGTGATCGAGGCAACGACCGCGACGCGCCCCAAAGATCTGGAGGGCAGTGTCTCGATCCTGGGCGAGCGCGGCAGCGCTGTGGTGGGTGGCTTCGCCATGGACAAGCTGGTCACCTGGGAGTTCGCAGAGCCCCTTGCCGGCGACGAGCAGGTGATGGCGACCCAGGGCGAGAATCCCAAGGAGTTCGCGTGGAACCACACGCAGTACCTCAAGGGCGTCGTCGAGTCGATCCAGGGCAGCACGCGCGGGCTGGTGGACGGCCTGGAGGGGCGCAAGTCGCTCGAGCTGATCAACGCGCTGTACGAGTCCGCCGAGACCGGGCGCGAGGTGGCCCTGAGATTCCGGCCCAAGCAGTGCCGGCTGGGGGTGCAAGGACATGACGTCGCCACGCGATGAGTTCCGGATCTACGCCGGCGTCGAGCTGGGCGAGGGCTGCGAGATCGGGCCGTTCGTGCTGGTGGGTGTCACGCCGCGCGGCCGGCGCGAGGGTGAGCTGATCACGCGGCTCGGCAGGAGTGCGATCCTGCGCAGCCATACGGTGATCTATGCCGGCAACCGCATCGGAGAGCGCTTCCAGACCGGACACGGCGCCCTGATCCGCGAGGAGAACGAAATCGGTGACGACGTCAGCGTGGGCAGCGGGTCGATCGTGGAGCATCACGTCGTGATTGGCTGCCGGGTGCGCATCCACTCGCAGGCATTCGTGCCGGAGTTCTCCGTGCTGGAGGACGACTGCTGGATCGGGCCCAATGTGGTCATCACCAACGCCAAGTATCCCCGCTCCCCCGGCGTGAAGGAGTCGTTGCGCGGAGCGGTGGTGCGGAAGTTCGCCAAGGTCGGGGCCAACAGCACCTTGTTGCCCGGCGTGGTGATCGGGGAGAACTCCCTGGTTGGGGCCGGCAGCGTGGTCACGCGCGATGTGCCGCACAACACGGTCGTCGCCGGCAATCCGGCCCGGGTGATCAAGCGCATCAGCGAGCTCCCCTACGCAGAGCTGGCGATGCATCGGGGAGGGGATCATGAGCGTACCGTTCGTTGACCTGAAGGCACAGTACGCCTCCATCAAGGACGAGATCGACGCCGCTGTCGCTGCGGTGCTGACCGACACGCAGTTCGTGGGCGGCGCCCACCTGGAGGCGTTCGAGGCCGCGTTCGCGGCGTATTGCGGGGTCGAGTATGCGCTGGGGGTGGGCAACGGCACCGATGCGCTGGAACTGGCGCTGCGGGCCTGCGGCATCGGCGCGGGCGACGAGGTGATCACCGCGCCCAACACCTTCATCGCCACCGCCGAGGCAATCACCAACGTCGGCGCCCAGGTCGTGTTCGCCGACGTCGATCCGCAGACCTGTACGCTCGATCCGCAGCGGGTGGACGCAGCCATCACCCGCCGCACCCGCGCCATCATTCCGGTGCATCTGTACGGCCGGCCCGCCGACATGGATGCCCTGCTGGCCCTGGCGCAGGAGCGCAAGCTGCGCGTGATCGGCGACGCGGCCCAGGCCCATGGAGCCCTCTGGAAGGGGCGCAGGATCGGCACGCTGGGTGACGCGGTCTGCTTCAGCTTCTACCCCGGCAAGAACCTCGGCGCCTACGGCGACGGCGGCGCGGTCGTGACCAGCGACCCCGACATCGCGAAACGCGTCTCCATGCTGCGCAACCACGGCCGCACCGAGAAGTACGAGCACGCCTGCGAGGGCGTCAATTCGCGCCTGGACGGCCTGCAAGCGGCGGTGCTGGCGGTCAAGCTGCGCCACCTGGAGGATTGGACCAACCGCCGCCGCATGGTGGCGCGCCAGTACCATTCGCTGCTCGCGAGCGTCCCCGGCATCGCCGTACCGGCGCCGGAGAAGGACGTGCGCGCCGTCTACCACCTCTACGTGATCCGCACGTCACGGCGCGACGCGCTGCAGAAGCGACTGGCCCAGGCCGGCATCGCCACCGGGATCCACTACCCCATCCCGCTGCACTTGCAGCCCGCGTACGCACGGCTGGAGCTGCGGCCCGGCCGCTTCCCCCAGGCGGAGCGCCAGGCCCAGGAGATCCTCTCGTTGCCCATGTACGCCGAGCTGGCCAAGGAGCAGGTGGACCTCGTCGCCGGCACCGTGCGCTTGGCCATGGAGCAGCTCGCTGCGCCGCAGGCGCTGCTGGCATGAGCAGCGCGCCGGCCGCGCCGCCCAAGCGCCCCGCGCGGACGGCGCGGAGCGCCGCCACCACGCAGACGCCGCGCGCCCCCGCTGTGCTGCCGGAGCGCGCCCCGGCTCTACACAGGGGGCATGCTCCGGCGCAGGACCGTCCGGAGCGGCCGCTGGTCTCGCTCTTGATCAGCATGCGCAACGAGGAGCAGCACATTGCCCGCTGCCTGGAGTCGATCCTGCGCCAGGACTACCCGGCAGATCGGCTCGAGGTGCTGGTGATGGACGGCCGCTCGACGGACCGCTCGCGCGAGATCGTCGCACGGCTGTTCGAGGGACGCCCCCACTGCCGGCTGCTGGACAACCCCGGCGTGATCCAATCGCTGGGTTGGAATCTGGGGATCGCGGGCTCCAGCGGCGCGGTCATCGGCATCGTGAGTGCCCACTGTGTCCTGGGACCGGGCTATGTGTCGGCTGCCGTCGAGACGTTGCGGCGCACCGGCGCCGAGCTGGTGGGCGGCCCGATGCACGCCGCGAGCAGCGGACGCGTGGGCAGCGCCACAGCGCTGGCCACCAGCTCGCCCTTCGGCGTAGGCGGGGCGCGCTTCCACTACGCGCAGCGCGAGCAGCAGGTCGATACGGTCTACCAGGGCCTTTGCTGGCGCTCGACGTATGAGCGCATCGGCGGCTTCGATCCCGAGATGGTGCGTAACCAGGACGACGAGCTGAGCTACCGGCTGCTCGATGCCGGGGGCCGCATCATCTGCAATCCGGCCATCGAGAGCCGCTACGCCAACCGCGCGACCTTCCGCTCGCTGGCCAGGCAATACTTCCAGTATGGGTTCTGGAAGGTGCGCTTGATGCAGAAGCATCCGCGCCAGATGCGCCCGCGGCACTTCGTGCCCGCCACGTTCGTGGCCGCCGTGGCCGCGCTGGGGCTGGGCAGCGTGGGGCTGCCGGCGGCACGCCCACTGTTCTGGCTGGTGCTCGCGGCGTACGCCGCAGCCAGCGGGACCGCCTCCGCGCTGGCCGCGCGACGGGGCGGCTGGGCGCACCTGCCGCTGATGCCGGTCGCCTTCGCCCTGCTCCACCTGAGCTACGGTGCCGGCTTCTGGAAAGGGCTGCTGTGCGTGCGGCCACGCCGCGCCACGGCGCCCAGCGCGTCCGCCATCGTCGGCCCTGGACGACCATGACCGCGGGAGCGACACCGCAGTTGGAGGGTGAGCGTGAGAGCGGGCCGTCGGCGCTTGGAGGAACCGACGCGGTGCACCCAAGCCCCGGCGCCGACGCGGCGCAGCACGAGGCGCTGCGCATCCATGCAGCCTACGCCCGCCGCTGCGACGGCGAGACCTACTCGCTGCAGCGCCCCGCCCACCGGTTCATGATCCAGGACCAGGAGCGCCAGATGCTGGCCGCCCTGGCACGCGCCGGCGTGGGCGCGCTGCAGGCGGCGCGTGTCCTGGAGATCGGGTGTGGAACAGGCCACTGGCTGCGCCGCATGCTCGACTGGGGCGTGGGAGCGCAGCGTCTGGCCGGAGTGGACCTGCTCGCCGAGCGGATCGCGGCCGCCCGCGCCCTCTGCCCGGCGCCGGTGACGCTGCAGCAGGCCGACGCTTCCAGACTCCCCTTCGCCTGCGGGGAGTTCGATCTGGTGCTGCAATCGACGGTGTTCAGCAGCATCCTCGATCCGGCGGTGCGCCGCGCCGTCGCTGCCGAGATGCTGCGGGTGCTGGCCGAAGGCGGCGTGATCCTGTGGTACGACACGGCCGTCCCCAACCCGCGCAACCGCGACGTGCGGCCGGTGCCGGCTCGCGAGGTGGCCGCGCTGTTCCAAGGTTGCGTGGTCCAGCTGCGCCGCGCCACGCTCGCGCCGCCGCTGGCGCGGCGCCTGGCGGGCCTCAGTCCTGCGGCCTGTCTGCAATTGCAGCGTCTGCCATTCCTGCGAACCCACCTGGTGGGGACGATCCGCCGCGCCAGCGCGCGCTGACCAGCACCACCAGCCCCGGCACCAGCACGCTGTCCAGCAGCAGCCCTTTGTATCCCTCGGGGCCGTTGCGGATCAGATTCGGAAGCCCGGCAGTGATCGCAGGCAAGAGCAGCACCGAGCAGGCCAGCGCGGCGCGCGAACGCAGGCTGCGCAGTCGGAGGCTTCGGTTGTACGCTGCCGCCCACACCCACCCGAGCAGCACCGCCCCCAGCAGCACGCCGGTCGCTCCGAAGTTGAGATACCAGCCCGTCGCGTGGTGGATGGTATAGCCCTGTCCCTCGCTGGCCCCCACGCTCTGCGCGTAGTGCGCGTAGACCAGCCCCGGGCGATCGTGCCACAGGAAACTCGGGACCACCGAAGCCGCCAGGCTCACCACGCTGGAGCCCCAGGTGAGCGGCACGTCCAGGTGCAGCACGCCGTACATGGAGAAATGGGCGGCGAAGGCCTCGTTGCTGGCGGCGGTGGATTGCAGCGACTGCGCCAGCTCGTCCCACTGCAGATTGCCCTGCCGCAGCAGGGCAGGCAGCGAGTGACCGCGCGCGTAGTCCACCAGGGCCACTCCACCCAGCAGCACCAGCCCGGCGCAGGCCACCCGCATGGGGTGCGGGGTGCGCGCGTTGGCCAGGTAGGTGAGCACGCCCAGGATCAGCCCAAAGAACAGCTCGTTCTTGTCGCCCAGCATGAGCGCGAGGACGAAGACGCCGGCGCTGAGCGCAACGTACGCAGGGAGCAGCAGCGGCGGCCGGCGCGCGCTGAACCACCGTCCCCGCTCCCCGCTCGCCCAGCTGGACACACCCAGCGCCTGCGCCACGACGGCGCAGCGCAGCAGGAGCTGGTGGAGCGTATAGAGCGGCACGTCCTCGTGGCGGGTGATCGAGTATCCGGAAACGTTGAGGGCGATGGACGCCACGAGCTCGCGCCGCACGATCCAGGTCGCCAGCAGCGCGCTGCCGGCTGCCAGCACCAGGAGCCGCGTATGCGAGAACGGGAGCAGCGGATCCGCATCCGGGTCGGCGATGGGGGCGCGCCGGCAACGGATCCAGACCGTGGTCTCGACCGCCAGCAGGAACATCGCGTACAGCGCCAGCGCCTTCAGGTAATCGCCGTCGAGGTCGACCTGGAACAGCTTGCCATAGAGGTACTCGTACTTGCCCCCCGTGCGGCCCGCCAGGGAGTCGCCGATGACGGTCCAGGCGCCGTGCAGCGTCCAGAAATAGAGCACGGCGATCCCCACCGGGAACGCCGCGTTGCGGGTGCGGCGCCAGATGAGCCAGGCCAGCGCGAGGATCGCGAGCGTGGCGGAGGTCAGCAGCACGTAGAACTGCACGCCCCTACTCCAAGGCGGCGGCGTAGACTTCCAGCAGCGTCCGCGCCAGCGTTGCTTGCGACAGCTCGCGCGCCGCTTGCGGTCCGTTGGAGCGGACCCGGTGCGGCGCCAGCTCGGCGATGGCGGCGCCGAGCGCCGCCGCTTCCTGGGGCACGATGCGCGTGGGCTGCACGCCCGCGAGGCGCGCGCGCACGTCGCCCACATCGACGCTCACCACGGGCAGTCCGCAGGCCATCGCTTCCTTGACCACGTTGGGCGAGCCCTCGTGGTCGCTGGTGAGCAGGAGGCAGTCGCACCCGTTCATCAGGAGCGGCACCCGCTGCGGGTCCACGTCCCCCCACATCACGACCAGCTCCAGATCCGGCACCAAGACGCGCGCCGCCTCGACGGCGGCCTGGGCGACGTCGAGGCGCTTGACGGCCGGCTCCCGCCCGGCGTTGAACAGCACGGCCGGCCGATCGTGGGTCCAACCCATCCGCGCGCGCGCCTGCGCTTGCGGCAGCGGGCGGAACAGATCCACGTCCACGCCGCTGGGCAGCACGGTCGCGCGGCCGCGGCGCCACCAGAGGCGGCGGCGCAGCTGCTCGCTGACACAGACGATGCGTCGGGCGCGAAGCGCGGCCAGCTGCGAGCACAGGCGGCCCACACGCGAGCGCCAGGGCGGGATGGCGGGGCAGGCATTGAGATCGCTGCCGCGGTAGGTCACCACCAGCGGGCGCCGCGTCGCAGCGGCGCACAACAGCCCCGTCGCCGTGCCGAAGTGGGCGTGGACGACGTCGGGGTCGAACGAGGCAATCTCGCGGCGCAACAGGCGGAGCAGGCCCGGCAGCACAGCGGGCGACCAGGCTTTGCCCAGGTACACCGTGCGCACCTCCACGCCCAGGCGCGCCACGGCCTCCATCTGGCGTCGCGCGAAGATCATGGAGGCGCCCGCGGGCCCTCCCGGGATCACCGCCAGCACGCGCAGGGGAAGCGCCCGGCGCCAGGTTCGATCGGCGCCTTGGACGTGGCGGGCGCTGGGGGCGTGGCCGGCACCGCGGCTGGCGCCTAGAGCTCTGGCTTCCATTGCTGCAGCCACAGCTCGAGGCTCCACAGGAAGTAAACGCGCTGGTACACGTTGAATCGGCTGTCCCGTGCCTTGTCCCAGCGTTGCTCGGCGAAGGAGCGCACCAGCGGGTCCATGGCCGCCGGCAGCAGCAGCGCGCGGATACGCGCGTCCGGCGCGAGCAGCATGGCCGCGACGGCGCGACGCCCCTCCCTGCCCAGCCAGGTGTCCAACGGGATTCCGAAGCCAACCTTGGGGCGCTGCGCGACCGCCAGAGGCAGGCAGCGCGCTGCCAGACGGCGCAGCAGGCGCTTATTCTCCCGAGCGGAGTACAGGTGCTTGCGTGGCAGGCGCGCGGCGCACTCCAGCACGTGCTCGCCCAGGTACGGTACGCGCACCTCCAGCCCATGCGCATTGCTCATCAGGTCGATCTTGCGCAGGTAGTCACCGGGCAGCACGTAGCGCACCGTGGCATCGATGAAGTCGCGGCCGTCGCCGCGTTGCGGCGTGTCACCGTTGCGCCCGAAGGCCGGGCGGTGCTCCCCGGCCGCGCGCAGCACCGGCGGCGCCACGATCGTGGCTAGCTCGGCGGGCGCATTGTACGACGACAGCACCATCAGGCGCTCGCCGCCGCCGGCGGCCGCCGCGCGCAGCAGGCGCTGGCTCTGACGCAGCAATCCCGGCGCCGAGTCGTGCAGCGCCTCGGCGGCGTGCCGTGCCGTGGAGAGCGACCAACGCGGCAGTCGTCCCAGCGCGTGAGCCACGTCCGCGTACCAGAACCTTCGGTACCCACCGAACATCTCGTCGCCTCCGTCGCCGCCCAGGGCCACCTTGACGCTTCGGCGGATCTCGCGACAGACCAGGTAGGTCGGGATGGCCGAGGAGTCGCCGAATGGCTGGTCGAACTGCCGCAGCACGGTCTCGGCCAGCTCGAGGTCGGGCTTGCCCAGGTCGACGACGATTTCGTGGTGGCGCAGGCCGAGCGCGTGGGCGACCTGACGCGCGTACGGCGACTCGTCGTAGGCCGGCTCGCGGAACGCCACGTTGAACGTCTGCAGCTCGACCCCGAGATTGCGCACCAGCAGCGCGACGAGCAGCGACGAGTCGATGCCGCCGCTGAGGAAGGCCCCCACCGGAACGTCCGAGACGAGATGCTCCTGCAGGCTGCGCGACAGCGCGGCCTCCGTCTCCTCGAGCGAGCGCGCCAGACTCCACGACTGCGGCTGGCGCCGCCACGACCACCAGCGCCGTACCTTGATGCCACCGTCGCTGGCTCGCAGCAGGCAGGCGGGTGGGAGCTCCAGAGCGTCGGCAAAGAACGTCGCCGGCGCCACGGCGTAGCCCAGCACGAGGAAATCCAGCAGCGCCGCTGGATTCAGGCGCCGGCGGATGCCCGTGCACAGCAGTGCCTTGAGCTCCGAGCCGAACACCAACCCGCCAGCCGTCGGCGCGTAGTAGAGCGGCTTGATCCCGACGCGATCGCGCGCCAGCAGCAGCTCACGGGTCGTGGCATCGTACAGCGCGAACGCAAACATCCCGCGCAGTCGCGGCAGGGCCTCGTCACCCCACTGCATGCAGGCGTGGAGCAGCACCTCCGTGTCGGAGCTGGTTTGGAAGTGGTGGCCCAGCCCCGCGAGCTCAGCGCGCAGCTCGCGGTGATTGTAGATCTCGCCGTTGAACACCAGCGCGTACCGGCCATCGGGCGAGTGCAGCGGCTGCCGGCCGCCCTGCGGATCGATCACCGCCAGGCGTGTACTCACCAGCCCCAAGCGGCCCTCCGGGGACCGCCAAACCCCCTGCCCGTCGGGGCCGCGGTGGGCCAGCGACGCAGCCATGGCCGCCAGCGTATGCGGGCTGGTGGCGCCTCCTGTCTCGTCGAGGATTCCTCCGATGCCGCACATCGTCGCGCCTCACCTCCCCATCGCCGCAGCCGGGCGCATCCAGCGCCCGGTCCGCCTCACGACTCCACCCGCGGCGTCGAGTCGCCCAGGCGCAGGTTGGCCGCCAGCAGGCCGGGGTTTCGCCCCGACCCACGGGCTTTGCCGCGCCCCAGGGCGCGCTCGAGCAGGAACCAGTGCAGTCCGTAATAGGCGCTGATCCCCAGGGCGATTCCCTCCAGCCCCCCCAGGCGGAAGCCCAGCGCCTTCAAGCCGAGCCCGACCGTATAGGCCGTCACCCCGATGCGCGTAGGAGTGCGCGTGTCCCCTTGCGCGTACCACGCGGAGGTGAGCATGTGATTGACGCTTCCCGTCAGCAGCACTCCGCCTGCGCACAAGAACACCAGGCACAGCGTGCGCAGATCGTCGTGTGTCAGCTTGCCCGCGGCGCGCGCCACCGTCTCCAGGCCGTTGCGATTCACGAGCACGGCCAGGCTGATGGCGCAAAGCGCCGCACCACCCAGCGCCGCTGCCCACAGAGCGCGTTGGCGCACCAGCGCCCGGAACGCGTCGCTTTGCCCCTGCTCCGCGAGGCGCGCGAGCCTCGGCACCACCGGCGTCACGATCCCCTGGTTCAGCACGCGCACGACCGCCACATCGATGCGCTGCGCGAGCTCCAGGATCACGATGCTGCCGGGCGCCAAGAACGACGCCAGCAGTCGGTCGACGACGAAGCCCGTGCGGTAGTACGTGGCTCCCAGCACCAGCGGGCGCACACGACGCCATACCTCGCGGAGCAACTCGCCGCTGCCGGCGATCCCTGCCGGACGCCCGGCCGCGGGCAGCAGCAGCAGCGCCGGACCGCCCAGCATCAGCACCTGCACCCACGCAGCCAGCACGATGCCGCCGGTGCCCAGCCATCGCAGCAGCACAGCCCACCCAACCACGGTGCAGACCAGCACGCTGGCCGCGACGCGGCGGAATCGGTTGCGTGCGTGCTCGAGAGCCGCCAGCACCGAGAACGCCGCGGCGCCCAGCAGGCTGTTGAGCTGGATGCGCGTCAGGCGCACGCACAGCTCCCGCGCCTGAGGGGTGAAGCCGGGCACGGTCAGGCGCAGGAGCAAAGGAGCCGCGAGGTCCAGCACCGCGATCAGCACCGCCGCCAGCCCCACGATCACCGCCACCATCGACCATGCGTGGCGGCGGCGCTCCCGCTCGGGGAGCGCGGAGAACAGCGGGATCAGCACGAAGGTCAGGGACTCCACCGCCATCGTCGTGACGATCTGCGGCAGCGTCATGCCGGCGTACAGCGCGTCGGTCTCGACGTGCGTGCCCAGACGAGCTACGACCGTCCACTGCACGCCGAAGGATGAGACGATCTGCGCCAGCGCCAGCGCGCTGAGCGTCAGGCGCAGGCGCAGGTTGTCGGGCCCGCGATCGACGGCCGGCCCGCGGGGATCGGGCTGCGCGTCGGGCCCTCGATCAGCCCGCCGGCCGGATCCGCGATCGGCCCGTGGACCCGGCGGTGGATCAGGGCGTCGGGAGGTCATGGCGGCGCCCACGCGCCAACAGCGCGGTGTCGTTTCGGAAAATCTCGCGCAGCGCCCGGACGGGAGGCTGCTCGGAAGCGATCTCCAGCCACGCCTGGCACAGCGCCAGGGCGATCCCCAGCGCCAGGCCCAAGCCGCCGGCGCACGCCAGCAGCTGCAACCGTTGCGGTGAGGAGGGGCGCACCGGCGGCGTGGCGCGATCCAGCACCACGACCAGGGGCACGTTCTTGACCTCCTCGATGCGGGCAACCTCCAGTTGCGTCTTCAGGGTCAGGAAGAGCTGCTCGTTGAGCTGGACGTCGCGGGCCAGGCGCGCCTCCTGCAGCAGGAGCTGCGGCGAGCCGGAGAGCTGGCGGTTCTGCTCGCGGAACTGTTTGAGCGCGTCCTCGGCCGCGGCCAGCTGCTGCTCCACCTCGACCAGGCGATTGGAGATGAAATCGACCTGCTTACCGGCCTGCGCGTTTTTCACCTCGCGGTTGAAGCGATCGAGCTCCTCGACACACGCGTTTGCCACCGCCGCGGACAGCGCGGCATCCTGCAGCTCCACGCTCACGGCGGTGACGCCGCTCTTGGCGTCCAGGCGCAGGCGCAGCACGCGCCCGCGCCAGCGGCGCACAGCAGCATCCAAGCGCAGCGACGAGTCGCTGCCGGCCTTGCCCAGTGCGTCGAGCAGGCGCCGGGTCCCGCCGCCGCGCACGGGGTACTCCCGCAACAGGACGCGCTCGGCCAGCGTGCGGCTGCGTAGCACCTGGGGGAACAGCACCGATGGATCCTGCGCGCCCACTCCGACGCTCACTCCCATCGCGCCTGCGGCTGAGCGCAGCGCGGCCACGCTGGCAGCGTCGCTGTCGCTGGCCACGCGCAATGAAGGCAGGATCGTGGTCTCGGCGCGGAACTGCCGGGGCAGGACCAGGCAGAGCACGATCCCCGCCGCCACGGCGGCCGCGACCACCAGGGCGATGGCCCGGCGCCGGCGGGCCAGCACGGCCAGCAGCGCGGGGAAGCCGTAGCGATCGAGATCGGCGACCGTGACCGTAGCCCCTGTCGGGCGAGCGCCGCCGTCGGCCGTCATGACCCCATCACCTCAGTTGCGGGTCCGGTCGATGACCAGGTAGATCGTCGCCAGGCTGGAGAGGACTGTGGTGGTCTTGACCAGCACGTCCCCCCAGTCGACCCCTCCGTGCCGGTCCTCGTCGGGAACGTAGATCGTGGATCCGGGCTGCACGGGTGGATCCCACCAGAAACGTCTCACCGTGCGCGACAGCCCGTTGGGGTAGATGATCTGCGTGCGCCCCTTGTCAGCGTGATCCGCGAATCCGCCGGCGCGGTCGACGTAGTGTCCGACCCCCTTGCCCTGCGCGTAGACCACGCTGGTCGGAAAGCCGACGCGTCCGATCACCTTGACGCTGAGCGGCTGCGGCGGGATCGTGATCTGGTCGCCCGCCACCAGGATGATGTCGTCGGGGCCTCCCGGGTGCTCGAGGGCGCGCTGCAGATCCAGGCCGATGTTGCCCACGCTCCCCGTCGGGCGGTTGATGCGGAAGCCGGGCGGGAACGCCGTGGGGAGCAGTCCCCCGCAGCGCTGCAGCACGCTGCTCAGGCGCTCGTCACGCTGCTGCAGCGTGTAGACGCCCGGGAACTTGACCTCGCCGCCGACGAGCACGTTGCGCTGCAGCTCCCAGTAGGGCAGCCGGCGGATGAACACGTTGTCGTGGTTCTGCAGCAGGAAGGGCCGGCTCTCCAGCGTGGTGAAGTCCCGCCCCAGCGGCACGTGCAGGATCTCCGCGAGCGTGTCCACCGAAGCGGCCTGCGTGGTCTGCACCCGGCTGATCTCGGCGCTGAGCGCCTCCGCCTGGTCATTGAGCCCGCCGGCGAGCAGGATCAGATCGCGCAGGGACATCCCTTCGTAGAACTCGTAGATCGCCGGCTTGTGCACCTCGCCGTGGATCTCGACGCGGTGGCGGTCCTGCATCTCGCGCAGCGAGAAGACGCACAGCGAGTCCATGGGCGCCAGCTCCTGCGGCGCCTCCCCCGCCAGTACCTTGCCCAGGGGGATCTCGAAGCTCTCCTTCGAGTAATCGCTGCGCGTGCGCACCAACAACGCGCGGTCCAGCAAGGCGTCCTTCCACACGCCCTGAGCGCGCTCCAGCAGATCGCCCAGCTTCATTCCGGCGACGTAGGCGTAGCGCCCTGGGCGTACCACACTGCCGGTGACGCTCACGTAGCCCTCGCGCAGATCGCTCACCGGGCGGACCTCGATCTCGTCGCCGTCCACCAGGGGCACGGCCTGCGTCTGGCCGTCCAACTGCGCCTGCAGCGGGAGGTCGAGCTCCACGCGCGGGAGCTGCCCCGCCGCGCGCAGTTGCGGCGGCAGGATGCGGTGGAGGTGCGCCACGTCGGTGCGCGCCGAGGGGAGCAGCCCTCCGGCGAAGCGCAGAGCGTCGGACAGCCCCTCCCCCTCGAGCAGCTCGAAGCGCGCCGGCCGGCGCACCTCGCCGCTCACGGCCACCGTGCGGTCGGCCACGGGAATGAACACGCTGTCGCCATCACGCAAGCTCTCGTCGCCGCGCCGCGTCCCCTCGATCAGGTACTCGTAGAGATCCAGGCGCGCGACCTCGCGATTCTCCCGGATCAAGCGGACTGCGCGCAGCGAGCCGATGTCGCTGGGCCCCCCGGCGGCGTAGAGCGCCTGGAAGATTGTCGACACCGAGCTGACTTCGTAACCGCCGGGGCGCATCGCCTCGCCGACCACGAACACGCGGATGGCACGCAGTCTGCCGAGGCTCACATCCGCGAACGTGCTGCCGCCGCCTTTCGGCTTGACGCCGCTGAGCACGCGCGCGAGCCGCTGATTCACTTCGCGCTGGACCTCTTCGAGGGTGAGCCCGGCCACGGTCAACGCGCCCGCGTCGCGCAACAGGATCGTCCCGCGCCGATCCACCAGGTGCCGGTCGCGGTAGGTCACCTCACCCCACACCTCCACGATGAGCTCGTCACCCGGACCGAGGCGGTACTCCGGGGAGACCGGGCCGTAGGTGACCGGAGCGAACGTCGCCGGGATAGCCCGGAAGAGATCGCGCCCGAAGCGGGGGAGCTTGGCGGGAGCACTCGCTGGCGCTGGCATGGGCGCAGCCTGCGCGCGGGTGCTATCGGCCGTGCCGATCAGGCGCGGCGCGAGCGTGTCGTTGATGGGGAGCTGCTCGGACGCCGCGGCCGTGCTGTCCGCGGCGGTCCCTGCTCGGCTCTGCTGCAGAGCCTCCAGCACCCGGACGCGATCCGCGGGACTGAGCGTCGAGAGCTTGGATTCCATCTGCTGGAGCTGCTCGGGAGTCGGCTGCCTCTGCGAACGGGCCTCCAGGGGGCAGCCAAGCAGCAGCGCGGTGAGCAGCAGCGCCGTGAGCATCGGCGCGGCCGGCGGGATGCGCGTGGCGCGGACGGCGCGCACAGCCGCGCCACGGAGCGGTCGCGCAGTCGGCCCCCCCGCGAACCGAGGATCCCTCGCGTGCGCTCGCTTCATCGATGTGCCAGCAATTCGGTGAATCGAAGGCCTGACCCGCCGGGCCACGCTACTCAACCCCCCGGCCCCCGGCAACGGCCAGTTTCCGTGCAGTGCTGCTCAATCCAGAGCTGCGGGCGCTCGCCGGATGCGCGCCAGCTGGACCACGCCGCCGGCGGCCACCAGGGCCCAGATCAGCGCTGTGGCCCCGGGCGGAACGGACCAGTCTGCGTGATGCGCTACGTTCCACCAGACGGCGTACGACCCTCCCATCGCCGCCACGAACGCGGTCAACGCGACCGCGGGGCATGGACCGAGCCAGGGCAGGATCCACAGCGCGTACCACGGATGGAGTGTCGGGCTGCAGGTCAGGAAGGCGCACAGCAGCCAGCCCGCGGCGCGTTCCGGCGCCGCTTTGCGCACGCCTGCGATCGTCCCCGCGACGGCCACGGCAAGGAACGGCAGCCACCGCCACGAATCCCTCCATCCCGTGAGCAGGACCAGACCCGCGTAGACGGGCCCGTTGAAGCTCCAGCGCGCCAGGTACGCGCGCAGCCCCGCCGTCACGTCGACGCCGTTAGCGACAAACGGACCAACGCCGGCCACACACACCAGAACCGCGGCGCCGGCCGCGCGGGGAAACCCCGGCCGACGCAGCCACAGCGGAAGCAGCAGCAGCGGGTAGAGCTTCACCAGCGCACCCAGTCCCAGCAGCGCGCCGGCGAGGCCCGCTCGCCCGCGCTGCCAAGCCACCGCCGCGAGCACGACGAACAGCGCGGCCCACGGCTCCAGGTGGCCATTGGCGCCGGCCTCCCAGATGGCCAGCGGACAGAGGCCGTAGACCGCCGCCGCCCGCCAGGACCAGCCGGCGCCGCCGAACAGCCGGCCGACCGCCAGCATGGCGCCTACGTCGGCCAGCGACATGAGCACGCGCCAGCCGTCGGGCCCCAGGTGCAGCACGGCAGCCACCAGGGCGATCAGCTGCGCCACCGGCGGGTAGATCGTTCGCACGTCCGGGTGGTTCACGCGCGCAGCGAGCTCGCCGGCCACCGCGATGATGTGTGGGTCCGCGGGCGCGTAGCGGAACGGGTTGATCCCATGCGCCCACACGCGGCCGTCGAGCAGATACCGGTAGAGATCATCGGACAGCCACACCGGCGTGCCGCAGAGTAAGAGTCGCGCGGCCAGCGCCCAGCCCAGGAGCAGCCAAGGCGGCGCCGCGTCAGCCAGCGCGCGCCCACCCCGCCACCGAGCCAGCGCGGCGAGGTAGATCGCCCATTGCCCCGCGAAGCCGCACAGCCACAGACCCACGCCGTGCGGGCCGCGTGCGTGGGCCACGACCCACTCCTGCAACAGCAGGGAGCACAGGGCGGCCAGCAGCGGCGCCCGCCAGCGCGGATCCCAACCGAGCGAGCGTCCCGCGCGCGATCGCCGCGCTGTCGAGCGCCACGCGAGTGAGCGCCACGCGAGTGGTCGCCGTCCGCGTGAATGCCACCGGAGCGCACTCCACCAGCGCGAACGCCACGAGCGCAGACCAGGCGAGCGTCCAAGGAGCGGCCCCGGGAGCGCGGACTTGTTCCCTGGTGCTCGTGGCACTACCATGGCGCCCGTCACACGGGCTGGGGGCCGCGGCGGCCCTCAAGCTGCGCGCCGCTGCTCGCGACGCTGGGACATCCATGCCCGCGCTCGTCATCGCCTACTTCGCCGGGGTCGCCGCGCTCGCGCTGTTCGGGCTGCACCGGCTTTTCCTGTTGCTGCTCTACGCTCGCGTGCGCCAGCGCGCGCCCCGGGCGCTGCCGGCGTCGGGTCCCCTGCCGCGCGTGACCGTACAGCTGCCCATCTACAACGAGCGCTACGTCGCGCAGCGGCTGTTGCTGGCCGCGGCCCGCATGGACTATCCGCACGACCGCCTGCAGATCCAGGTGCTCGACGACTCCGACGACCGTACCGCCCAGCGCCTTGCGACTCTCGTACGGCGTCTGCGCGCCTGTGGGGTTGCCGTGGAGTACGTGCGCCGCGGCACGCGCGACGGCTTCAAGGCTGGAGCGCTGGCGCACGGCCTGCTCACAGCGAGCGGCGAGCTGATCGTGATCTTCGATGCCGACTTCGTGCCGCCCCACGATTTCCTGCGCCGCACCGCGCCCTGGTTCAGCGACCCGCAGGTGGGGATGGTGCAGGCCCGCTGGGAACACCTCAACCGCGAGTGGTCGCTGCTGACAGCCCTGCAGTCCGTGTTCCTGGATGGGCACTTCCTGATCGAGCACGTGGCACGCTCCAGGTCCGGGCGCTTCTTCAATTTCAACGGGACGGCGGGAGTGTGGCGCCGGGAGTGTATTGAGGCTGCGGGAGGGTGGCAAGGCGACACGCTCACCGAGGACCTCGATCTGAGCTATCGCGCCCAGCTGCTCGGTTGGCGCTTCGTCTACCTCAACGATCTCACGGCGGCCGCCGAGCTGCCCATCGAGATGAACGCCTTCAAGGCCCAGCAGCACCGCTGGGCCAAGGGGGGGATCCAGACGGCGCGCAAGCTGCTGCCGCGCATCTGGCGCAGCCGCTTGCCCTGGCGCGTGAAGGTCGAAGCTACCTTCCACCTGACGAGCAATGTGTCGTACCTGCTGATGACGGTCCCCTGCCTGCTGTGGGTGCCCACGCTCGTGACGCGTTACGACACCCACCACCCATGGCTGCTGGCGATCGCGGCGACCTTCGGCCTCACCTCCGTCATGGTCGTCGTCTACCACGTCGTGAGCCAGTTAGTGCTCGGGCGCAGCCTGCGCCGGACCCTGCTGCTGTCCCCGGCACTGCTGGCGCTGGGGCTGGGGCTTTCACTGAACAACAGCCGCGCCGTGCTCGAGGCGTTGGCCGGCCACCGCAGTCCCTTCCGGCGCACGCCGAAATCCGGAGTGCGGCGGCGCGGCGACGCGCCCGGCCGCGCCTACTCGGTCCGGCTCGATGGCCTGGCTTGGCTGGAGCTCGTCGCGGCCGCATACTTCGCGGCCGGCGTCTGGATCGCCGTCGCGCAGGAGCGCTTTATCGCGATCCCATTCCTGTTGATCTTCCTCGCCGGGTTCGCCTACGTCGGACTGTCGTCGCTGGGCCGGCAGATCGACCGCGTGCTCGCGGTGGGATCGCTGCTGGCCGTGCTCACGCTGCTGGGCCTGGGGGTCTGGGTGCTCCAGGGCGCGCTGGGCCACGTGGCGTGGGGCGGCTGAACTCGGACGCCCCCCGGGCGAAGGCTCCCACAATGGATGCACTGCCGATCCTGCGCATCTCGCCGCTCTTGTGTGGTCCCGCGTTCGTGGGCGGGCTTACGACGCGCCGCGGTTTCCCGTCGGCAACGGCCGGGGCCGGGGACGCCGCTGCCCAAAGGACCGAGAGCGATCGTGCTGCGCTGCGCGAGCGCCTGGCGGACGTGCTCGGCGTGAGCGTCGCGCGGCTGGCCTGGTCGCGCCAGGTCCACGGTGCGCAGGCGCTCAAGGTGGCCCGCCCGGGCCTGCAGGGCGAAGCTGACGCGCTCGTGTGCGCGGATCCCGCGCTCGTCCTGCTGGTGAGCGTGGCCGACTGCTGCCCCGTTCTGGCGTGGGACTCGGCGGCGGGAGCGTTCGGCGCGGCCCACGCCGGCTGGCGCGGCTTGGCTTGCGGCGTGCTGGGCGCCCTGATCGCGGCGCTTGCCGGCGCCGGGGCCCGCCCCGACCGCGTGCGCGCCTGGATCGGCCCTTCGATCGGACCGTGCTGCTTCGAGATCGGCGCCGAAGTCGCCGTTCAGTTTGATGGCTCCTGCGTCCGCGCCGCCGGCCCGCTCGAGCGCCCCCATCTCGACCTGCGGCGGGCCAGCGCGCTGCAGCTGGCGGCCGCGGGGGTGGCGCCCGAGCGCATCCAGGCCTGCCCGGACTGTACCGCCTGCCGTACGGAGCTGTACTTCAGCTACCGGCGGGATCGCGGAATCTGCGGGCGGCACCTGGCGTACATCACGCGCGGTGGGCCGGCGTAGGCGCTGCTCCTCGCGGCGCCGGGTCGCCCACACCCCGCTTGCGCCCGGGCGTGCAGCGCAGCCGCGGGCGTGCCCTGCCTCAGGGCGGATTGGTACCGAAGACGTCCAGGTCGCGGACCATCGTGCGCCCCGGCAGCCGCGCGAGGTGCACGATCGTGGCCGCGAGGTCGGCCGCGTGCAGATAGAGGCCAGAGCCGTGCAGTGGACCGTCGTCCGCTCCCACGTCCACGGCGCTGGGGTTGAGCACCGTCACGCGGATGTCTCGTTTGCGAACCTCGTACATGAGCGACTGGGCGAAGCCCTGCAGACCGAACTTGCTCGCGGCGTAGGCCGACGCCCCCGGGTCCCCCTTCTTGCCGCTCATCGAGCTGATGATGAAGATGTCACCGCGCGGTCGCGAGAGCAGCGCCGGTAGGAACGCCTTCACCGTGAGGAACGTTCCGGTGAGGTTGGTCTCGATCACCTCGTTCCACAACTCCAGGGGCATCTCCTCGATCTTGGCGCCGCGCATCAACCCCGCGTTGGCCACGAGCAGATCCAGCGCTCCGAGCTCCCGCTGCACACTGCTGGCCAGCGCGGCGACCGAGGCGGCATCCCGCTGGTCGCAAACGTAGGGATGGCAGCGCTCTCCGATGCTGCGGGCGGCCGCCTCGAGGGTCTCTCGGCGGCGCCCCGTGATCGCCACCTGCGCGTGGGCCTCGTGCAGCGCGGCCGCCACGTGCCAGCCGATCCCGCGGCTGGCTCCGGTCACCACCGCCAGTTTTCCGGCCAGCTCTTCGTATCTCATGGCATCCACCTGCGCGCCCTGTCGCGGTCCCGCTACGGCTCGTGCTTCATGCGCGGCGCATGCGGGCGCTGGTCAGCCGCGACGCGGGCCTCGATACTGCTCCGAAAGTTGCTCGGCGGATAGCTCAGGTGCGGGCGCCCGCTCGCGCGGCCGGGGGACGATGCGCAGCTCAGCGGGATCGGGACAGGGGGCAGCCACCGGACGCGCCGGGGCGCAAACGCGCCACGACCGGCGCGCGTGCGTGTGGCTGCTGGTGTTCGCCGGGCTCGCGGTGGCCCCGGTGGCACGGGCGGCGCCGCCCGCGTCCCTGTCGGCGCAACGCTGGATCGTCGCCACGGACCCTGAGTATGACCTGCTGCGCGAGGCCTACCGCGCCGGCGGAGACGCACGGGGGCCCGGGAGCGGTGTCCCACTCAGCCGGGAAGAAGCGGCCGGCCTTGCCGGCGCCCAGATGGCGGCCGTGCCGCGCTGGCACGACCTAGCACGCTGGCTGGGCGTGCCGCTGGCCGGGGAGGCGACGCCTCCGGCAGGTGAAGCGGGGCAGCAGGGCGACGCGCAGCGCGCGCTCGGCGGGCGGCGAAAGGGCGACGAGCCGCCGCTCGGGCTCCTGCTCACCCCGCAGGTGCAGGTGCTGGGCTTTGCGGCCGACCCACATCGCCAGCTCCAACCGCTCTTCCTGGATGTGCGAGGGAGCGAGGCGGCTGATCCCGCGGTGCGCCTGCGCGCGGGGCTGGCGGCGGATGCGCGCCTACTGCCCTCGCTGAGCGCCTGCGTGCAGTTCTACTTCGACAGCGCGGGCCGCAACGACTCGCATACGCGCACGCGGGAGTTCGCGACGCTGAACTCCAGCAACGATGTCGAGCAGGCCTACCTCCGCTACGCATCGCGGCGCTGGTCGGTCGTGCTGGGGCGCACGTGGTTGAGCTTTGGCCCCGAGCGCCTGGGCGGCCTGATCCTCTCCAACGAGGCGCCGGCGCTCGACATGATCCACGGCGAGCTGCGCCTGGGCCACCATCGTTTGCAGGCGTTCGCCGCGCAGCTCTCCAGCGACACCGTGGTGCGCCGCATCGTTGCCGCCGGGGCCGCTGGTGCGTCCGATACGTTGCAGACCACCGAGAGCCTCGGGCGCTATCTGTACGGCCACCGGCTCGACCTGTTCCTCTCGCGGTCGCTGCGCGTCGGCCTCAGCGAGACGGCCGTCGTGAGCGAAGTCGGGCGCGGGCCGCAGCTCAAGTACCTCAACCCGGTGCTGTTCTACGCCCAGGCGCAGGTGGAGCACGACAACAACCCCAGCAATGAGGTGAACGTCTTCAACGGCGTGGACGCCGATGTCTTCGTGCGTCCCGCGCACGTCTATGGCGAGCTGGTGGTGGACGACCTGCAGCTCGACCGGCAGCAGCGCAAGCGCTGGCCGGATCAGCTGGCGTGGGCGGTCGGAGCCGACTTCCCGTCCACGGGCGCATCCGCCTGGTTGATCGGCTACGAGTACCGGCGCATCGGTAGCTGGACCTACCTGCACCCGGGCCCGGGCGTCGACGCGCAGCAGTTCGATCGGCCCTTGGGCTCGCCGGAGGGCCCCGACACCGACCGGCACGACCTGCGCGTCGCGCTGCGCCCTGCGCCGGGCTGGCTGTGCTGGGTGGAGGGAGAGCGGAGGCGGCGCGGGGAGAATCGCCTGTGGACGGAGCAGACGCGCGAGGGTCATGCCCTGGAGCCATTCCCGCGCGGGCGGGTGGAGCGCCGCTGGGTGCTCAGTGGCGGCGCCCAGCGTACCCTGGCGCCCTACGGGCAGCTGGGCATCGCGCTGGCCTGGCACTCGATCGAGCAGGTGAACAACACCCAAGACCGGCTCGACGTGCTGGAGCTGCGCGCGTCCCTCACGCTACGGGCGCCGGGGCTGGCAGCGCACGTGGACGGCGACCCGCCATGAGTTGCGCGCCCCAGAGCACCCAGCCAGCGCACCACCAGAATGATGCATTGACGACCGGGATTTCGTGCACGGTGCTGGCCGTCCCGATAATGGCGTAGAAAACCAGCCCAGCTCCTGCTGCGCGCACGCAGGCCGCGTCCCCCAGAGTGCCAGGCCGCCCCACATCACCGCCGCGTCCGGTGCGCCAAGCCAGAGCCAGCAGCACGGCGAGCAGCGCCAGATACGCGCAGAGACCCAGTACCCCTCCTTCCAGGAGCATGAGCAGGTAGTAGTTGTCCAGGAACAGATAGCCGAACGGTGCGTCCTCGACGCGCTCCCGGGTGGGCGCCCCCGCGGTCCCCAGGCCGTAGCCCAGCCAGGGATGCTGCGGCACGCGCTGCGTGAGCGTCGCGCGGGCGATGTCCACGCGGTCGATGGTGCTCTGGATGGCGTCGGCATGCTCGCCGCGCCCGACGCTCGCCACGAGGTTGCCCCACAGGAATCCGTCGGTGAGGACGTTGGCGAGCAGCCCGGCCGCCAGGATCAGGCCCAGCCCCGGCAACAGCAGGCGCGGACGCCGCAGCAGCAGCAGGCAGGCGGCCGTTACAAAAGCGATCTGCGAAATGCGGCTGAACGACAGCACCAACCCCGCGAACCAGAGTGCCGCCAGGACGCTGCCCATCAGCCAGCCCGCGCGCCCGACGCGCCCCGCCACCGCGCGCGCGAGGAGAAACAGCAGCCCCAGTCCCATCAGCGCCCCGAAGGCGCCCGGCGAGCCCACCGTCGAGCCCGCCTTGAGTGTGCCCATCGTCCAGCGCTGCTCCTCCAGCTCCAGTGCGGTGCGGACCTCCCGCCAGTGGAAGAACTCGTAGATTCCAATGATGGCGACCGCCGCCAATCCCACACCCAGGATCGAGAGCGCCGCCCGCCGCGCCGCCGCACTGCGGTACGCCAGTGGCAGCAGCAGCGCCACCATGAAGAGCCACGAGACCGCGCGCAGTCCGAGCACCCCCAGCAGCAGGGTCGGGCCGCGCAGCGCCAGCAGCAGCGTCACGAGGAAGAAAAGCAGCAGCGCCGCGGTGCCGGGCGCTGGAGTGAGTCCGTGCTCGTCCACTCGCGGGTCCGCGTGACGCGCGCGCAGCGGAGCGCCGGCGAGCACGGCGCCCACCAAGAGCCCCACGCCCACGACCACGATGTAGAAGAGATCTTTGCTCACCAGCGGAAGCGGACCGGGCAGGACCGGTCCCACCACCGTCTCGAACAGCAGATAGAAAAGAAACGTCGTGTAGAGCAGATCGAAGCGCAGGAGCGCCGTGAGCCCGGCGCCAAGGACGGCCAGCAGCGCCGCCAGCGGCAGCGCCCCGTGCAGGCCGAGCACCCGCAGCCCGGCCAGGGTGAGTCCAGCCGCCAGGAGCGGCCCCAGCGCGCGCCGGGCGGGGGACCCCAGCCGCAAGCTGCGCCGTCGCAGGCCGTCGAGCATGCTGATGCCTTGGATCCGGGGCACGGGCGCTCCAGAGCAGGTCCCGCCGCCCGCCGGCGCTGCCGGCCCGCGCGCGGGCCCGGTGGCTTAGACCTAGTACTTGGCCTCGATGAGCTCGGTGCGGCGCTTCTCGAGCTTCTTGAGGCGCTTGAGCATCTCCTTCTTGAGGAAATCGCGGTAGAGCGTCGCGCCCACGGAGCTGCTGTCGTAGGTGAACACGCTCTGGAACTCGGCGGGCGCCTCCTCGAGCTTGGTGTTGAGCGTGATCCGGGTCTCGAACAGAGCGTCCTTGCCGAAGATGTCCTGGATCTCCTTGATCAGCTCCGGCTTGAGCCGCGAGCGCGCGTCCTTCATGGTGATGAGCACCCCCAGCAGCTGCAGCAGATCGTTGGCGTTGGCACGCACGCTCTCCAGCGTGGACGCGAGCTGCTTGAGGGTGCACACCGACAGCCCGTTGCACGGCGTCGGGATCAGCACGTAGTCCGCGGACACCAGGGCGTTGAGGGTGAGCACGCCCAGGCTGGGGGGAGTGTCGATCAGGATCCAGCCGTAGCTGGAGCTGAGCGCCTCCGTTACCTTGCGGAGACGGTCGAACAGCTGGGTCTTCGCCATCGACTCCAGATGGGGGCTCGACGGCAGGAGATCGATGTTCTCGGCGAAGACGGTCGAGGTGATCCCGTCATGGGGAGTGATGGCCCGCCGCAGTACGTCGAAGACGCTGCGCGTGGGAGCCTCCCCTTCCACCTTGCCCAGCAGCGTGGAGGTCGAGCAGCCATGGGGATCCATGTCGATCACCAGGCAGGAGGAGGTCACGTCGCTGTAACGGATCAACCCGGCTGCGACGTTCAGCACGGTCGTCGTCTTGCCGGTCCCACCCTTCTGGTTCACCACGGCGATGACGTTGCTCATGGAGGGGTCCTCTTGGAAAGCTGTTGCAAGGAAAGAGCTTCGGCGCGGCTGCTGCGCCACAGCCGCTCTAGACTAGCCACCTCGGCCGCCACCCGCAACCGGAAACACCAGCTTCGATGAGCAGGCGCATCGCCCCGCTGCTCCCTTACGTGCGCCGCCACCGGGTGGCCCTGGTCGTGGGGACCCTTGCGATCGTGGTCGGGGACCTGGCGGCCCTGCTGGGCCCGTGGTTCCTGAAGCAGGCGATCGACGCGCTGAAGGGCCAGCGTCTGGACTTGGTTCTGCGGGCAACCCTGCTCATGGTGGGCACGGCCGTTGTCGGCGGCTACTTCCGCTACCTGATGCGCAGCAGGATGATCGGCGCCAGCCGCACCATCGAGTTCGAGCTACGGGAGGATTTCGCCCGACACGCCCTGCGCCTGTCGCCCAGTTACTACGCCACCCACAAGGTGGGCGAAATGATGGCGCTGGCCACCAACGATCTCAATGCCATCCGCATGCTGCTGGGACCGGGCATCATGTACCTGGTCGACACGGCGGTGACCACGGTGATCGCGCTGCTGCTCATGATCAAGCTCGCTCCCACCCTGTGCCTGATTGCGTTCGCGCCGCTGCCGCTGCTGGGGCTCTGCATGCAGCAGATCAACAGCCGCGTGCACAGCCGGTTCACCCGCGTGCAGGAGCTGTTCGCCGAGCTCAGCAGCTTTGCGCAGGAGGCGCTCACGGGTGTCCGCGTCATCAAGTCGTACGCCCGCGAGGAGGAAATGGGACGGCGCTTCGTCCAGCAGTCGCGCGACTACATGCAGCGCAACATCGGGCTGCTGCAGCTGCAGTCGGTATTGCATCCGCTCATGACGCTGCTCGCGGGATTCGCGGCCGTGCTGACCCTGTACTTCGGCGGGAGGCAGGTGATCGTGGGCACGATCTCGGTGGGCACGCTGGTAGCGTTCCTGTCGTACCTCGCCATGCTGACCTGGCCGGCCATCGCCGCGGGCTGGGCGATCAGCATCTGGCAGCGGGGGCTGGTGAGCCTCGAGCGCGTCGACGCCGTGCTGACAGCGATTCCGGAAATCCAGGACGACGCCGACGCCCTGCCGTGGACCCGGCGCTCGGGGCGTGTCGTCTTCGACGCGGTCACGTTTCGCTACCCGGGGAGCGACGCCGCGGCCGTTGCCGGCGCGAGCTTCGAGCTGCCGCCAGGGAGCTGGACCGCCGTCGTGGGTTCCACCGGCGCGGGCAAGACGACCCTCGTGCGGCTGCTCACGCGCCAGTACGACGGGTACCAAGGCCGCATCCTCGTGGACGGCGCGGAGCTGCGCCGGCTGCGCGTGGCCGACCTGCGGGCGGGCACCGGCTACGCGCCACAGGACGGCTTCCTGTTCAGCGACACGTTGCGTGAGAACATCGTGTTCGGCGCGCCCGACCTGGGCGACGCGGCCGTCGAGCAGCTGGCACGGGTGAGCCGCCTGGAGCGCGACCGGGCAGCGTTCCCTCAGGGTTGGGCCACGTTGGTCGGCGAGCGCGGCGTGACCCTCAGCGGCGGACAGAAGCAGCGCGTGGCGATCGCGCGGGCGCTCGCTCCCGATCCCACCCTGCTGCTGCTGGACGACGTCTTCTCCAGCGTGGATACCGAGACCGAGGCCGAATTGCTGGCCGAGCTCAAGGCGGCGTGGAAGGGCCGCACGGTGCTGCTGGTCACCCACCGCCTGCTGGGCGTGCAGGGTGCCGACCAGATCCTGGTGATGGAGCGTGGACGCATCGTGGAGCGCGGCACCCACGCCGGCCTGATCGAGGCGGGCGGCCTGTACGAGCGCCTCTTCCATCAGCAGATGGCCGAGGCCGAGCTGGACGTGCTGGGAGGTGGGGCATGACGGGCGCCGTCGGCGAGGCTCCCGAGCAGGAGCTGGGGAAAAACGGGATCCGCGAGCTCGATCTGCGGCTGCTGCGTCGTCTGCTGGTCTACCTGCGGCCGTACCGCGTGCAGGTCGCGGTGTCCTTCGCGCTGCTGCTGGCCGTGTCCGCGCTGGGAATCGCCGCCCCCTACCTCGTGAAGCTGACCATCGACCAGGCGCTGGAAAGCGGCGGCCAGATCGCAGCCCGCCTTGCCGAGCTCCACAAGATCGGATTGTTGTACGTGGCGGTGCTGCTGGTGACCGCGGTCGTGCATTACGGGCAGATCGTGCTGCTGCAATCCACCGGACAGCGGGTCATGCACGACCTGCGGCAGGATCTCTTCGGGCACATCATGCGCCAGGACCTGCAGCTGTTCGATCGTCAGCCCGTCGGGCGGCTGATGACGCGCCTGACCACCGACGTGGAAGCCATCAACGAGGTCTTCACCAGCGGCGTCGTGACCGTCGCGATGGACGTCTTCACGCTGCTGGCCATCATGGGCGTGATGTTGTGGATGGACTGGCGCCTGGCGCTGATCAGCTTCGTGGTCATCCCGCCGCTCATGGGAATGTCGATGGCCGTCCGCGCCCGCCTGCGGGAGTCGTTCCGCAAGGTGCGCGTGCGCGTGGCGCTCATCAACTCGTTCCTGCAGGAGCACATCGCTGGCCACGCGGTGGTCCAGACGTTCAACCAGCAGGAGCGACGCCTGCAGCGCTTCACCCGGTTCAACCGCGACCATACCGACGCGCACCTGGAGACCGTGGCCGCATTCGCGGTGTTCTATCCGGTGGTGCAGATCCTCAGCACGTTCGCGGTCGGGCTCTTGCTGTGGAGCGGGAGCAAGATGGTGGCCACGGCGACCGTCAGCCTGGGGACGCTCGTGGCGTTTGTGCAGTATTCGCAGCGCTTCTACCGGCCGATCAGCGACCTGGCGGAGAAGTTCAACATCTTGCAGGGGGCCATGGCCGCCTGCGAGCGCATCTTCGAGCTGCTCGACCAGCAGGCGGCGATCAACCCACCCGCGGTGGTGCGCGGTCGGCCTCCGGCGCGCGGCGAGGTGGCCTTCGAGGATGTGTGGTTCGGATACGGCAACGGACAACCGGTGCTGCGCGGCCTGTCGTTGCGCGTGCGCCCGGGTGAACGCGTCGCCATCGTGGGCAGCACCGGCGCCGGCAAGACCACGGTCATTTCGCTGCTCAGCCGCTTCTACGAGGTTGAGCGCGGGCGCGTGCTGGTGGATGGCGTGGACGTCCGCGACTGGGACCCGCGGGAGTTGCGCCAGCAGATCGGTGTCGTGCTGCAGGACCCGCGGCTCTTCAGCGGAACCCTGGAGCAGAACCTGCGGATCTGGAATGACGCGCTGGACGGACGGACCCTGCATGACGCCGTCGAGCGCATTGGACTCTCGGATGTGATCACGCGGTTGCCGAACGGGCTGCGCGAGGAGATGCGCGAGGGCGGGTCGCGCCTCAGCACGGGCGAGCGCCAGCTGGTGGCGTTTGCGCGCGCACTGGCGCACAACCCGCCGGTACTCGTGCTGGACGAGGCCACCGCCAGCGTCGATGCCGCGACGGAGGCGCGCATCCAGGCCGCCATCGAGGTGCTGCTGCGTGGGCGGACCAGCCTCGTGATCGCCCACCGGCTCTCGACGGTGCGTGGCGTCGACCGGATCCTCGTGCTGCATCACGGGCGTCTGCTCGAGGAGGGTACGCATGAGGAGCTCGTGGCGCGTGACGGTCTGTACCGCAGGCTCGTGGAGATCCAGCTGGGCGGAAACGGAACGGCGGGGCGCAACGTCGCCGCTTGAGCCGTTCGCTGGAGAACGCCTTTCAGCGCGCGTCGTGCGCGGCAAGCGCCACCTCCTGCCGCTGCTCTCGCCCGGCGCCTTGCAGGATCGTTTCCGGTCGTAGCTCTCGCCCATCGCCTTGCAGGATCGTGTCCGGCCGTTGCCGGCGCCCATCGCCCACCAGCACATGGTCGCCGCGGTACACCCGCGCCGGCCGCCCCCGCGGGTCCAGACCCATCTCCCACACCAGCGCCGTGGCGTCGGGCAGGGCGCGACCGCGCACGCGCAGCGTTCCACCGTGCTCGCCCAGCCGG
>JBGPIA010000026.1:0-49904 GCA_041484665.1 Candidatus Krumholzibacteriia bacterium | reverse complement strand
ATGGGTGGCCGGTGACTACCGGCTCACCATCCAGGGAAGCCCGGATCGAACGGGGACGTTCGACGTCTCCGGTTGGGCGCTCTTAGCCGGCCTGACGCTTCCGATCTGACAGGCGGCCTCCCGGTGAGCCGCCTGGTGCCGCCAAAATCGACGACGTGCGTTAAGCATTTGTCGCTGGGTGCTGCGAACGGAGACTTCGAGACCGCTCACCCCGATTCCGCGTCCTCCACTTGGACCCCGGGCAGGACGCTTCTCGGAACAGAGAATCCGCGCGGCGGGCGCCCTCGCAAACCCCTGCGAATTCAGCGGAAGAAAGCAACCCCGCCCTCATCCGAGAGCGGGGTTGTGTCAAGCAGCCGGGCCTCGCGTTTCGAGGCCGGAGTAGTTGGCTCCCCGGGCAGGACTCGAACCTGCAACCCTTCGGTTAACAGCCGAATGCTCTACCATTGAGCTACCGAGGAGCAATGGCAGCGGCGCTCTCCGGTGGTGCCGGAGGCGCTCGGGGCGTGGGCGCCAGGGCCGCCTCAACCCCTTGAAATTTCTCGCCTTGCGCGCCAGGACCCCGGGTCCACGCGCAGGGCAAAAACTATAGGTGCCTGCCGGGGTGCTGTCAAGGTGACCGCCCCAAGTGCGATCGACTCACTGCCCGTTCGCCGGCATCACCTCGTCCAGCAACTCGTGTGCCCTGCGCAGGTGCGGGATCACGATCGGGCCCCCCACGATGAGCGCGACGTCGAACACCTCCATCAGCTCGGGCCGGATCACCCCTTCCTCTGCGCAGCGGACGATGTGGTAGCTGATGCAGTCATCGCAGCGCAGCACCATCGACGCCGCAAGTCCGAGCATTTCCTTCGTCTTGCCGTCGAGCGCCCCCGCCTCGTAGCACTTGCCGTCGAGGTTGAAGAAGCGCTTGGTGACGATCGTCCCTTTCTCATGGATGCGGGCGTTCATCCGCTCGCGATACGCCCGGAAGTCGTCCAGCCGGCCCACCGGTCCCTCCCTTGCCCAGCGGTCGTCCTAGTGGTCACGTGCCCAGGCCTGCCCGGCGCCCCGGCGCCCCTCCGCGTCTGCGTAACGGAGCCACAGCGCCCCAGCGCAACCGTGCCCGCGCGGCAAGCCAGCCGCCCGCTCGCGCGCCCGGCCGCCACAGCTTACGAGCATAGGATTATGGAAAGAAGCGCAGGAGCGTGCGGCAAGCGGCCGGCCGGCGCACGGCCAGCGCGCGTCATGCGCACGTCGTAGGCGCGCCGCGCGCGCGGCCCCGGCCGGCGTCGCGCACGTGCCCAACCCCCGCGCACCAACCCAGCCGCGCACCCACCCGCGCGTCCGCCCACCCGCCAACCCACCCACCCACCCGCCCGCCCGCGCCCCGGCCGGCCCTTGCTTCCCCTGCCACCAGGCTCTACCGTCGCGCCGATGACGGCCCGCTCCACCCCGCGCGGCCCGGGAGGCTGACGTAACGCCATGCAAGCCCGGCCGGTCATCGGAGCGCTGGGGCTGTTCACGGCCGCGATCGGCGTGCTCATGCTGACGGCCGCGCCGTTCCCGCTCCTCTATCATGATGACGGGCTGCGCGCGATCCTGGGCTCCGCGGCGATCACGGCTCCCATCGGGTTGATCGCGTGGTGGAGCTGCCGCGCTCGCGTGCGCGCGATCGGCGCGCGCGAGGCATTCGCCATCGCCACTTTGGCCTGGGTCGTGGTGCCGCTGTTCGGCTGCCTGCCCTACCTGCTGTCGGGGGCCATCCCCTCGTTCACCGACGCCTATTTCGAGGCAGTGTCCGGGTTCACCGGCACCGGTGCGTCGATCGTGCCCGACGTGGAGATCCTGCCGCACGGCATCCTGTTCTGGCGGGCGATGACCCACTGGATCGGGGGCCTGGGGATCATTGTGCTGGCGCTGGCGGTCCTGCCGTTTTTGGGCGTGGGGGGAATGCAGCTCTTGATCGCGGAGCGATCCACCTCGGCGAGGGATCAGCTCACGCCGCGGCTGTCCGAGACCGCACGCCTGTTCGGCAAGCTCTACGCGGGGATCACGCTGGCGGAGGTGATCCTGCTGGTTCTGGGCGGAATGCCCCCGTTCGATGCCCTGTGCCACGCATTCGCCACCATCTCCGCGGGCGGCTTCTCGGTGAAGAACACGAGCATCGCCTGGTATCACTCCGCCTACATCGATCTCGTCATCACGTTCTTCATGCTGGTGGCCGGCACCAATTTCGCGCTGCATCTGGCGGCCATCCGCCGCAATCTGCGCGCTTACCCCCGCGACAACGAGTTCACCTTCTACATGGGGACCTTCGGGGTGGCGGTCGTGGCGATCACGCTGGCGCTCGCGCTGGGATCGCTGCGGGAGCCGCTGGCGCTGGCGGTGCGCCATGCGGCGTTCAACGCCGCGTCGGTCATGTCGTGCACCGGGTTCGCCAACGCGGATTTCGTGCTGTGGCCGGCCGTGGGGCAGGCGATCCTGCTGTGCCTGATGCTCCCGGGAGCATGCGCCGGCTCCGCGGGCGGCGGCATGAAGACCTTCCGCGTGATGCTCTCGGTCAAGTCGGCGTGGGGCGGCCTGCGCAGCGTGCTGCACCCCCAGGCGGTCGTGCAGGTCCACCACGATCGCAGCGCCGTGCGCAGGGAAACGCTCTCGGCCATCCAGGCCTTCGTCACCCTGTACATCGGCGTGTTCTGCCTGGGCACGCTCGCAGTGGCCGCGACCGGTGTGGACCTGCTCAGCTCGATCAGCGCGGTGGCCAGTTGCCTGGCGGGCTGCGGGCCGGGGCTCGGCACGGTCGGACCCATGTCCGACTACGCGCACCTCTCCGCGATCGCCAAGTGGACGCTGGATCTCTGCATGCTGATGGGCCGCCTCGAGATCCTCACGATCCTGATCCTCTTCACCCGCTCGTACTGGCGGGACTAGGACTCTGTCGCCGACTCGGGCTGTCGTCTGGCGTTGGGCCGCGGTCTCGCGGCGGGCCGTCGTGCCGCACCGGCCGCCGATGCTTCTTCCGGAGCGCCAACGCTCGCTCCGTGCGCAGGACAACCATCGACGACAGTCGTTGACGCGTTCGCGCAAGATCGGACAGGCGCGCGCCTGCAAGTGCGAGCGGGATCGCGACCTGCGCCCGGCGGCAGGGCTGGCACGCCGGGCGCTTCCACGACGTGCACGACCTCCCCATCGTAGCCTCCGGAAAGCGATGGGTACCCATGCGTGGGTCCAGCCGTCAACGAGTCCTGTTGATTCTGGTCTGCTCCCTGGTGCTGGCGGCCGTCCTCGCGGCGGGCGCCGGCTGCGACCGGCGCGGCAGCGAGGGCGACGGGCCGGGCGAGACCATCTCCCTTCCGACGCCGCCGCCCGAGCCACCCTTCGATGCCCCCGACGCCAGCGAAGCCGCGCCGCTGGCATCCTTCATCGTCGGCGAGACGCCCGCCGACGTGCTCGACGCGCGTCTCGACCGTGTGGCCCGCGAGCTGGCACTCCGCCTGCGCTTCGACGAGCCCGGCGGCCAAGTCGAGCGTGTCGTGCGCCTGGGCGTGCTCGCGGACGATCCGGCCTGGCGCGGCGCGCGCTTCAGCATCCACCAGGGCCGGGCGCTGGGCTTCGCCGTCGAGGCCTGCTGGAATCGCGACGACCCGCATCACGTGCGCGTGACCGAGCGCACCGAGGTCGACGCGCTGCATCTGGACCTTCAGGAGCGGCCCGCCGACGGCGTGCGCGTGGAGCGCGTCACGTGGAAGGACCGCACGGCCCGCTTCGAGCTGCGCACCAGCCCCGCCAAGCTGCCGGATGAGGAGACCCAGGCGCTGTCGCGCCGCTTCCGCGAGGTCTACCCGGGCGGGACCACCCTCGACAACAACCGCGACGGCGACCGCCTGATGCAATTGCTGGCAGAGCCGGACTTCGCAACCTGGCTGGCGCGCGCGGGGGGGAAGCTCGCCGGCCGCACGCCCTCCGAAATCGGCGGCGCGCTCGCCGGACTGGAGTGCGGCACGTGCGACCCCAGGGTGCAGCGCTTCTGCCTGGTGATGAGCGCTTGCGCCCAGATCAAGTGCTTGGTAGGCGCTTGGGCCAATCCCATCTGTCACGCCTGTTTCGGCGCCAACGCCGCCTGCGTGGTGGCCTCGCTGCTGGAGTGGATCGTCGGCGAGAGGGGGTGACGCTGCTATGCGCGAGGCGGTGCGGATGATTGCCGGCGGCGGGCTGGCGCTGATCGCCGGCGTGGCGTGGTTCGGGGCGCTGGCCTACCGCAAGGCAGGCGTGCCCGTGCTGTCGTGGAGCCCGCGACAGTGGCGCCCGCTGTGGCGCGCAGGTGACGTGCTGCAGCCGCGCGGGGTGAGGCTGCTGTGGATGGGATACGTCTGCCTCGCGGCGGCATCGATCCTCATCCTGTGGTGGCCGCGTCGCTGATCTGGAGTGGGAGCGCCGCTGATCTGCGGTGGCCGCGTCGCCGATCGGCGATCGCCAGCCCCCGGAGCGCACGGGCCTCGCGGGCGCTCCAACCCAGGCCGGCCTCCCTCGCCGGTTGCCCGATCGGGGGGCCGGCCTGGATCCAATCCCTGCTTGTGGGACGCACACGCAGGCGGCATCCTTGGGGGGGCCCGGCGATACCGGGCCTTTCTGCCATGGGTGCACGCACGTCCCGGGTCCATCCCGAGGTCCCCACGATCCTGGCCTACCACGACCGGTATACCTCGCCGGTCGGCGAGCTGCTGCTCGTGGCCACCGCACGGGGGCTGGCGGGGATCTCGTTCCTGGAGGAAAGCGCGGACTGGCGCACGGGCGTGCCGCATCGCCTGCGCGACGCGCGCCTGGACCGCGCTCCCGCCGTGCTTAGCCCGGCCCGCGAATGGCTCGAGCGCTACTTCGCCGGCCGCCGTCCCGAGGGGATCGACTATCGCGGCGCGCTGGATCCGGGTGGCACCCCCTTCGACCGCCAGGTATGGGCCGCATTGCGCATGATCCCCTACGGCGAGACGCGCAGTTATGGCGAGATCGCGCGTGCCATTGGCTCGCCAGGCGCTCCCCGCGCCGTCGGGATGGCGAGCCACCGCAACCCAATCGGGATGCTGATCCCATGCCACCGCGTGATCGGCACGTCGGGCAAGTTGGTTGGGTATGGCGGCGGCTTGTGGCGCAAGGCGATCCTCCTGCGCCTGGAGCGCGGAGACGATCTGTTCGGGCAAGTCGGCGTGGCGTAGTTGGGGGCGCTGTTGGCCGGCCGAGTGCAGGCCTCGGCCGAACGCTGGTAGCTGGCCGCGTGCCGGTTCCCTGCCGCGCGTCGTCGTCCGGTCGTGCGTCAGGCGTGGAAATAGACTCCTCAACTCATTGTAATTTAATTACTTGCGACAGAATGTGCACCCGGGTGCACATCGCGGCGCCTGCCGGAGAGCGCGAGGCGGCGGCCGCTCCCACGCACAGCGCGGCCGGTTGTCTCGCGATCGCGAATCCCCCAGCGCGCTAGCTGCCCTTCTTCAGCCCGTCGACCTGCTGCTGCAAGTCCTTGAGCTCTCGCCGCAGCGTATCGAGCTGCCCGGCTTTGGCGGGAGGGGACTCCATCTGCTTGACCGCCGCCTCTGCGGCCTTGCGCACGGAGGCGATGCGGTCATCGGCAGCCAGGTGCCGCAGCGGCTCGAGCGAGCGGCGAGCGCCGACATCCCCCAGCGTGCGGGCGGCGGCAGTGCGGATGCGCGCGAGTGGATCGTCCAACAGCTTTTCGAGCTCGGCCGCGACACGGTCACGCCCGCCCTTGTCGGGGCCATCCTGCACCAGGGTCGCGGCGGCGGTCATCGCACGCAGCCGCAGGTCACGGTCGGCGCCCGGACGCATCCAGCGCAACACTTCGGGCAAGGTGTCCTGCGCCTTCAGCTCGGCGAGACCATCGACGGCGGTGGCACGCATCACCTCGCGATCGCTGGGTTGCGCGAGAGCCTCCAGGCAGAGCTTGCGCGCGCCGTCGGCCTTCAGCTTCACCAGCGCCCGCAGGGCTTCCGCGCGGACGTGGCGGCTGGCATCGCGCTGAAGGGTCTCAGCGAGGGCGCGCACGACGACACCGTCGGCCGGGAACTGCTGCAACGCGCTGGCACAGGCGACGCGCACGCGCGGAGCGTCGGCGGAGTCGGCAGCAACGGCACCGCCGGCCGTGCCGCCGGAGGCCCCCCCAGCTGCGCCAGCCGAGCCCGCGCCGCCCGCTGCACCAGTTGCGCTCGCCGCTCCGGCAGTGCCCGCAGTGGCCGGGAGCTGCGCCAGCAGGGCGTCGCGCGCCTCCGTACCGCCGATCTTGCCCAAGGCCGCCGCCGCGTCGGCGCGCAGTCGCTCCTGCCCACTGCCCGGCCTGGAGGCCGAAGCGAGGATTCCGGCAATCGCCGCCACGGCATCCTCGTCGCGGACGCGCAGCTCGCCGAGCGCGCGGATGGCCTCGACCCGGCTCCAGAACCGCGTGGCGTGGGCGAGCTGGAAGAGCAGCTGCTCCTGGCTGCGCGGAAACTCCAGCTCCTTGAGCAGCCATCCCGCCGGATCGAAGATCACCATCGACGGGCGCTGCGGGAGGCTCGCCGTGAGTGTGCTCTGCTCGTCCTCCACCCAGAAGCGGCGCGTCTCGCCGCCGCCATTCCAGCCGAACTCCACCTCTACGGGAACGCGGAACAACGGCACCCGCTGGCCGCGCCCCTGGGTCTGTCGCACGCGCAGCGATGCGGTACGGCTGGCGTCGTCCCAGGCGTAATCCACCGCGAAGTGCGGATGGCCGGGCAGGTAGACCCACTGCTCGAAGAACCAGTCCAGCGTCTCGCCGGTGGCCTCGGTCATCGCCCGCTGGAAATCCTCGGTAGTCACCAGCGTATGGGCGTGGGTCGCGCAGTAGCGGACGATGCCGCGCCGGAAGGGGTCGTCGCCCAGCAGCCCGTGCAACATGTGCAGGACGCTGGCCCCCTTGCTGTAGACGTTGGCGCTCTGCTGGTCGTCGATGCGGTTGTAGAACTGCGAGACCAGCGGGCGCAGCGTCTGGGCGTCAGCCCGCAGCACCGAGGAGTGGGTCTCGTCGAGCTCGTAGACCATGCGCTCGGGCCCATACTGCTGCTCGCTGAACAGCGCGTTGAAGTACGTGGCGAACCCCTCGTTGAGCCACATGTGCTTCCAGCCGTAGCAGGTCATCAGGTCGCCGAACCACTGGTGGGCGGCTTCGTGCGCCAGCAGGTCGTCGGCATCGCGCGCGGCGCGCTCCGCCTGCGGCACCAGCGAACGCGCATGCAGCACCGTGGCGCTGGCGTTCTCCATGCCCCCATAGATGAAATCCTGCACCACGACCTGCGCGTACTTGCCCCACGGGTACGGCACCTGCGTGTATTGGCCGAAGAAGCGCAGCGCGGGCGCGGTGATGGCGAAGCTGGCCCGCGCCAACTGCTCGCCCGTTCCGGGCGGAACCCAGCACTCCAGCGTCACTGCACCGGCCGCATCGGGCTTACCGTCGAGCACCTCCGTGTACACCTCGTACGCAGCGGCCGCGACCATCACCAGGTAATTGGCCTGGGGCTCCTTCTGCTCGTAACGGTAGCGCACCTTCCCGCCAGACTCGGTGCGCTCGGCGAGCAGCCCGTTGCTGAGCACCTTGATCCCCGCGGCCACAGTGAAGATGCCCGTGTAGCTCGCCAAGTCGTTGGGATAGTCCCAGCCGGGAAACCAGCACCGGTTCTCCTCGTCCTCCCCCTGGGACCAAGCCTCCTCGTAGCGGAACCCGGGTGAGAGGCTCGGACGCCGGAAGTGCAATCCGGTTACGGGCGATGCGCCATACGCGACGGCCAGCTCCGAATCGTCCCCCGTGTGCTGCGCCAGGCCCTGCAAGCGAATCGACAGCTCGTCGGAATGCCGCTCGAAGGGCACCTCGGCGCCACCCACGGTGGTCTTGTAGATCTGCAGGTCGCTGGCGTGCAGGCTCACGCTCTCCACACCATCGCGCAGCATTCGAATCCGGTGGCGCGCCGTCCCCTCGACCCGACCGCGCTGCAGGTCCAGCTCCAAATCGAGGGTCGTATGCAGCAGGTCGTAGCTCTTGCTGGGCGGATCGAGCCGCACGGGATCGGGCTGCAGGCGGCCCGCGCTGCTCTCCGGTGGCGCTGCTGTCGCCGTCGCCGCGGCGGCTGCGGTCGCGGTCGCTGCGGCGGCTGCGGTCGCGGTCGCTGCGGCGGCTACGAGCGCCGCGCTCGCTTGGCCTGTCCCGGGCGCGCCGGGTGCCGCGGGCAGCGCGAGCGCGGCGAGCACCAACGTAGAGAACGGCAGGATCAGACTGGGGACGACGCGGACGCTGCGGCCGTGGCGATACCGTATCGCGGACAGCACGATGGGATCCTCCCTTGCGGTGCTTGGCGACAGACAGCCGGGAACCATCGGCAACGCTCGGCAGCCTAGCACACGGCGGCTTGTGGGCAGGAGCGGCACCTGTCTTGCATCGCCGCGGTAAAACCGCCCGCTGTGCGGCGACGCCCGCGGCCTGTCCCGCCCGTCCCAGGGAAAGCCATGCGCAAGCCTCTGCTGATCGTTACGGTGTTCGCCATCGCCTTCATGGTCGGCCAGCTGCTGTCCGGCCCCAATCACGGCGCTGGCGAGCGCCGTGGGCAGGCCAGCAAAGCCGGCCACGGCGGGCGAAGCTCTCGCCTGTGGGGCGGCAGAGCGCAGCGCAACATCATCTTCGATAACACGCCCGCGGGGGTCGCGGATCCGCGCGCGGCGCGCGTCGTCGCCCGGGCGATGGAAGCGCTGCGCGACGGCGACTGGGAGGCCTACCGCTCCGTCGCGCTGGCCCAGACGGAGGTGCCCGACCGGCGCTTGCACGCGCCCGCCGGTCACAATCCCTCGCGCAACGGCATCATCCTCATCGAGACGGAGAGTTGGCTACGTGCCGAGTTCGAGGCGGCGGCTGCGCTTCCGGCGTTGGCGCGCACCGCCGTCGAGCCCGCAGCCGAGCACACCGCGCCGCAGGCCCGGACGCACACTGCGCGGCCTGCCGCGCCCGCAGCGGAGCACGGCGGTGCGCGACGTTCGCCGCTGCGGGTCTATCCGCGCGGCGCTGACCGCTGGCAGGTGGACCTGCCCGATGCGCGAGGCCGGACGCTGCTGCGGTTCAACGTGCTGGTGTGGGACGGCGAGCCGCGCATCACGCAGATCATCGGCCCGTCCGACCCCGTGCCGCCCCAGAGCGACATGGCGCAGATACCGTAGTAGCGCCGGCATCGGCGACTCGCCGCGTGCCACGCGGTGCGCGACGCGAGGCGCGCCGTAGTCCGCGGGTACCTGCGGGAGCAACGGGACTCCGCAGGGGCCGATCCGAAACGTTCGGAAGCCATCCGGACCGCAGGGCAGATTGCCCATGCGCGACGCGTTCTTCGCGGAGCGGGCGCGCCACCGACACTGCAAACCTGATCTGCGCCGGCGCAAGCGCGCGATCCAACGCGGGGCCGCAAGGGACAAGCGGGCGCCGTGCGGCCGTGGAGCGCACTCCCCCCCGCCGGGGGCAGGGATCTTGCTGGCTACCGTCCCGGCGCTGTGCGGGAGAGAAACGACGTCACGGCTTCGCGCAGCGGCGGCATTCCCGGCTCATCCCATTGCAGCCCAGCCCAGGAGGACAGCCTTGTCACGGCGCACTTGCACG
The DNA here is from genome assembly GCA_041484665.1 of Candidatus Krumholzibacteriia bacterium. Lineage (GTDB taxonomy): Bacteria > Krumholzibacteriota > Krumholzibacteriia > JAJRXK01 > JAJRXK01 > JBGPIA01. Next base: position 40,270 of record JBGPIA010000026.1, on the reverse strand, counting down.
CTTGCGCTCATGCTTGTGCTCGCGCTCTCACTGGCCGCGTGCGCTTCGAGCGGTCCGGGCCTTCGCACGGACAGCGATACCGCTCGCCGTAGCCCCTCGTACCTGCGAGGCGTCTCCGGTGAGTCATCGATCCGGATCGACCAGGTCCGCGGCAGCGACCTGCTCGGCGAGGACTCCTCCATGCGCGAAGGCCTGATTGCCGGCGACGCCACGATCCATGTGGCGGCGGCGATGTTCCGGTGTGGTGAGTTCTACACGCTCGATCTGATCGTCCTCAATCACACCGACCGGCCGATGGTCGTGCATCACGGTGACTTCACCGTGGTCGACCACAACGGGCGCTGGCTGACGCCCGTGAGCGACTGGAATGGCGCCAGTGAAGTGGGCCTGCGCACCAAGATGAAGGCGCGCAAGGAGCCCCTCTTCGCGGCGAGCGGGTCGTTGGGTGGCAATGAGGTTGCGGGCGGCTCCGCCTCCGCGTACAACCTCTCCAGCGCCGCCGGGACCAAGTCCCCGGCGGACCGCCCGGGCACGGGCGCGCCGCGGGCCTCGGGCATGGGAACCGACCCCATCAGCAACCTCAGCAGCGAGGTCCGCGTCCCCAACGCTCCCGCCACGATCCACGTCGACGGCAATTCCGGCCGCAGTTACTGGGCGTACTGGCGCGCCGACGAAGTGGCCTACCCCCTGACCGCCTTCATGATGCTGGACAATCGCCACATCGTCTTCCTGTTCGACCGTTGAGCCTGCTGGGCGTGGGCGCGGGCAACCGCGCCGCGCCCAGGCACTTTCGCGCGGCACCCCAGTTCGAGCCGGTCCGAGCCGGCGCGCAACTCTTGGGCGGCGCGGGCCGTAGATCCTTGGCATTTGCCAGACGTTCGCCAAGCGCCTAAGCTTGAAGTGCGTTGACAGGAGAACCGCCAAACGCCCGGCGGACCGGTTCCTGGGCGTCTGGCGGCCCCTACGGACAGGAGGTCAGCCATGGCACGGCGACACCCCACCGCCGCCTGGATGCTGCTTCTGGTTCCGGTAATCGCTGGCTGCGCGACAACCACCGCGAAGAGCCCGACCGCCGCGCAGACTCCCGAACAACCGGCCTACCTCAACGGCATCAGCACCGAGTACTCGGCGCGCATCGATCAGCTCGCCGATCGCAGTGATCCCAGCGCCGCGCAGAAGATGCCCGGCGCCGTCGTGGCGCGGGACAAGGCCGTCACCGTGGTGGCAAGCCTGTTTCGCACCGGCAACTACTATACGCTCGATCTCATCGTGCACAACCGAGGCGAGACCCAAGTCGAGATCGGGCGCGCCAACCTCCAACTCATCGACAACACCGGGAAACTGCTCCGGTCGGTGGAGGACTGGAAAGGCGCACAGAACCACGGGCTGCGGGCCACGCGGAGAACGCGTGACACGCAGCCGACGACGGACGAGCTGGCGCTGGCCGCGGCGCGCGACACCAGTCCAGGAGTGGGGACGGCTCTCGGGCAGAGCCAGATCAAGCCCGGGGTCGGCGATCTGAATTCGGGCGTGGGCGGTGGCGTCACGACGCCCGGCCCGATGCCCGATACGCCGGCACCCGAGATGCGCCTGACGCAGACGACGCGCGCAGTCGAGGGCGCGAACCTGCCGGACGTCTTGCCCGTGGAGCCCGGCGCGAGCCTGCCCTACTGGGGCTACTGGTCATCCGGGAACGTGACGGTCACCTACCCGTTGACGGCCGCGGTGGTGGTCGGCAACCGGCGGATGATCTTCCGCTTCCAACAGTAGGACGCCGACGGCCGAGCATCCTGAGCCGGCATCAGGCGGCGCGCCGAGCGGCGTACCGTGGGGACGTCTGCGCTGCGCTCAGAGCGGACGCATCGGCTTGCGGGCGATCAGCGCGGCCCGCGCCTCTCGGGCAAAGACTGGCCCTTCGCGGTAGCTGAGTACCGCCCAGCGCGGAAACGCGCGCAGGATCTCCCCTGGCTGCAGCAAGTGGTCGGGATGGTGCGGATGGCCGAAGCGCGGTTGGTCGCTCGTGAATGTCTGCACCATTGCCAGCCCGCCCGGGCGTACGGCCGCGGCCAGCAACGGTAGCAGCGGCCGCCACAGGTAACGGCAAACCACGACGGCATCCACGCTCTCGGGCCGTGGGCTCCACGGTGGAACGGTGCCGGCGACCGCGACGTGCGCCAAAACTGCGGGCGAGCCGCCGGCGGCGGTCGTCTGAGCCTCCAGATCACCCTCGACCCACCGCACGCGCAGCCCCGCAGCCCGAGCCTCGCGGCGCCCGTGCTCCATGCGCATGACGTCGCGGTCCACGGCGATGACCTCCAGGCCCTGCGCCGCGAGGAACAGTGCGTTGCGGCCCGTTCCGCACGCGACATCGAGCACCGAGCCCCAGGAGCGGATGCGGTCGGCGCCGTCGACCACGACGCGCGCCGGGGCTCCCACGCCCCAAGTGTCGTCTGAGGGGTCAGGCGCCAGCGCCGCGTGCCGCGCGGCCGGCTCGCCCTGCTCGACGGGTCCCGTCCAGCGCGAGAGGCCCACGAGCGTCGAGGCCTCTGCGAAACCCGCCTCGCGCAGCAGGCGCTGTGGCGGGGGGCCGTCGTCGGGCGCGACCACCACGACCCGCTCTGCCACCCGCTCGAGCTCGCCATAACGGTCCGCCAACTCGGTCGAGGGCAAGAACACGCTGCCTGGCAGGTGCGCTCGGGCGAACGCCTGCGGTGGGCGTGTGTCGACGAGCAACAGCTTTGCTCCGGCGGCGAGGTCGTCGGCCAGCCGTTGCGGATCCTCCAGGGTGATGTCGTCGCCGTTGCGTCCCATGGTGTCGCGGCCTGCCCCGGTGGATCACGCCGCCGCGCGACGAGCCGCCAGATGTCCGCGCAGCTGCGCGAGCGGGCGGGTGTTGAGGACGTCGCGGGCCGTGAGCCAGCCCTTGCGTGCGATCGCGACGCCGTAGCGCAGATCGGCCAGGCCGTCCTGGCGGTGGGCGTCGGGCCCGATGCTGATGAGCGCGCCCAGCTCGCGGGCGGCTTTCAGCTCGCGCCAGTCGAGGTCGAGGCGGTGGGGGTTGGCGTTGAGCTCGACCGCGCAACCCGAGTCGGCGGCAGCCTCCAGCACCGCGCGCAGATTGATGGCGAAGCCCTCGCGGGCGAGCAGCAGACGACCCGTGGGGTGTCCGAGCACCGTGGTGAACGGGTTCTGCACCGCACGGACGCAGCGCTTGGTCTGCTCGGACTCGCTCAGCCCGAACTGCCCGTGCACGCTGGCCACCACGAAGTCGAACCGCGCCAGGGTCTCGTCGTCGTAGTCCAGCCGGCCGTCGGGCAGGATGTCGCTCTCGATGCCCTTGAGGATCGTGATCCCTGGCAGGCGCGCGTTGAGCGCATCGATCTCCTCGTGCTGGCGCTCCACGTCATCGGGCTTGAGCCCATGGGCGTAGAACGCGCTCTGACTGTGGTCGGAGAGGCCGAAGTACTCCCAGCCCAGCGCGCGCGCCGCCAACGCCATCGCCTCGATGCTGTCGGCCCCGTCGCTCCACGCGCTGTGGTTGTGCAGCGCGCCGCGCAGATCGCCCTGCTGCAGCAGGCTCGGCAGCTGGCCCTGCTGCGCCGCCTCGATCTCGCCCATGTCCTCGCGCAGCTCGGGGGCGATCTCGGCCAGCTCCAGCGCCGCGAACAGCTCGGCTTCGCTGGCGCAGCGGACGCTGCCAGGGCTTGCGGCGCCCGCGGCGCCCTCTGGACCGTCCGCCGGGAAAAGCCCGTACTCGTTGAGCTTCAATCCGCGCGCGCGGGCGCGGGCGCGCATGGCGGTGTTGTGCTCCTTGCTGCCGGTGAAGTAGTGCAGCGCGAATGGGAATTGCGCCTCCTCGACCACGCGCAGGTCGACCTGGATGCCGTCCCGGGTGAGCACGCTGGATTTCGTGGGTCCGTGGCCCAGCACGCGCTCGACCTCCTCGAACGCGACGAACGCGTCGGACACGCGCTGCGGATCGGCGGTCGAGACCAGGATATCGATATCGCGGATCGTCTCCCGGCGGCGGCGAATCGAGCCGGCCAGCTCGCAGCGCGAGACACCGGGCAGGGCAGCGACACGTGCGGTCAAGGCGTCGGCGATCTGCCAGGCAGAGGACAGCAGGTGACGGCCCGCGAAACGGCGCAACGTCGCGATGCCTTTGAGGAAGTTCTCCTGGGTCTTAACGCCGTACCCGGGCAATTGCGCGATGCGGTTCTCGTTGCAGGCGTACTCCAGCTCGCCAATGGATGCGATGCCCAACCGCTCGTGCAGCTGCCGTGCGCGCTTGGGCCCCAGCCCGGAAACCTGGATCAGCTCCAGCAGGCCGGCCGGCACCTGCGCGCGGAGCTCCTCGCGTGCCGGGCTCGTGCCGGTGCTGAGCAGGGCCTCGACCTCGGCCAGCAGGCTCTTTCCGATGCCCTTGATCTGCGCCAACTCACCGCTGCGCAGCCCATCCATGAGATCGCCGCCGTAGGACTGTACGGCGCGAGCCCCCGTATCGAAGGCGCGCGCCTTGAATGGATTGGCGCCCGCCAGCTCCAGCAGCACGGCGATCTCCTGCAGCGTGGAGACGACGGTCTTCTTGTCGACACGTGACTCGGCCATCGCGGCGTGACTATAGCAGCTTCATGCAGGCGCGGGCAGCGCCGCCCGTGCGCAGGACAGCTGGGCCGAGCCGAGTACAGCCGCGACAGATCGGCGGAGCCGGCGGCCGAAACGGAAGCTGGACGGCGCAGGCTCTGCACTCACGTGCTTTCGGAGTCCCGGCGCGGGCTTTACCAGGGAATGCGCGCGCGGTCGCGAAAGAAGCCGCCGCTGGGGCCGTCGAGCTGCAGCGTGGCAAGCCATACGATGGTGTCCGCCCCCTCTGCCACGCTGCGCTCGGCATCGGGACCGCCCATCTCCGTACGCACCCAACCCGGACAGGCGGCGTTGACCTTGATGTCGGCGCCGGTCAGCGCGACCTCGGCCGCGATCCCGGCGGCGACTTCAGCGGCGAGCTCGGCGGCGAGCTTGACCGTGAGCGCGTTCAGCGCGGCTTTCGACAGGCTGTAAGCGGCCGGGCCCTCCAGCCCTTCGGCGAAGGAACCGTAGCCCGATGACACGTTGACCACGCGCCCGTAGCCAGCGCGGAGCATCCCGGGGACAAAGGCCTGACACGTCCAGAGCGCGCCCAGGAAGTTGGTGTCGATCGTGGCGCGCAGGGTCCGCGGCGACGTGTCCAGTACTCCGCCGGACGGGTAGATGCCTGCATTGTTGACGAGCACGTCGATGTGGATGCCCAGGTGCGCGAGCGCGTCGGCGCATGCGCCCGCGGCGTCCTCACGCGCCACGTCCAGGGCGGCCGGCAGCACGTCGAGCCCGGCGCGACGCCCGCCGATGGGCGGCTGCTCGGCCAGTCCCTCCTCGAGCAGGCTGTGGACCGCGGCAGCGGCAACCCCTGCCTCGCGGGCAGTCAGCACCACGCGCAGCCCCAGCTGCGCGAGCTGCCGGCAGACCTCCAGCCCGATTCCCCGGTTGGCCCCCGTTACCAGTGCGGTACGCACGACGCAGGTCCTTCCCTGTCGGTCACCGCGCTGAATCTGATCCAGGAGCGCGTCGCGCGCCAGTGGAGGGCGGTGGTGTCGAGCGCGACCGTCCCGGTGTCCTGCCGGCCGTGCAGCGCCCAGCCGGCAAGACGGCACTCGAACTTGCGGTGAAGCTGACGGTTAGGCGTACGGCCGCGCGCATCGACTGAAAAGTGTCACGTTGGCCGTGCAGCTGCGTCAACGCGCGGCCACCGTTGTGGATAACTCATGCCGTGCAACCCCTTGTTGGGCAAGGAGTTGTTCGGGCCATTCCCCGCGGAGCTCGGTGGCACGTGCAATGCAAAAGGGCGCGCAGCTCCGTTCTTGCGAGCGCAGACGCTCGGACGGACCGCAGAACGGGTGGGAACAGCGTGGCGAGAGAGGCGCACGTGCGAACGTCGGCACTGCGAGATGACGAGTCGCAAGCAGGGCAGCCACCGGCGGGCCAGCGTCGACTGCGAACGGCCGTGATGCGGCCGCAGTCCGCCCAGGGCGAATCACAGGCCCGGTCGCGGAAGCCAGACGCCGAGGACTGCGTAGTGGTTGCGGGCCGGGGGTGCAGGCCGGCCGGCCACCGATCCGGGGCCTCCGGCGAACGTCCGTGGAGCGCAGACGGATGGTCCCTTCCCAGTGACGGCGCGAGCCGGATGCGAACGTCGGCATCGCGGGCATGCATCTTCCACGGCAGGACTGTGGGCAGTAGCCGGGATCGCTGCCATACCTGGATGCGAACGTCGGCACACCGATGTTGTCGCGGCGCCGCAGGGCGCGGCTTGAGCGCGCGGGCTCAGTAGGTGCGGTGGGAGGAGCAGGACCGGCAGGGGCAGTGTGCTCAGCGCGGTCGGCGCGTTCGGCGCGTTCGGCGCGACCGGAGGGATCGGTGCGACCGGCGGGACGGGCGGTGACAGCCGTTAGCTCTTGCCGATCTGGATCCCGTTGCGGGCGAAGAGGTCGCGGCAGTTCACCTTGTCCACGGAGTGGAGATAGGCCTCCATGGGGTCGACCTGGCCGCCCTTGACCAGCTCCAGCAGATGGTCGTTGAGCGTCTGCATCCCGATGTTCTTGGCCGTCTGCATCGTGCCCTCGAGCTGAAAGGTCTTTGCCTCCCGGATGAGGTTGCTCACGGCCGGAGTGCAGAGCAGGACCTCCATGGCGGCGACCCGACCGCCGTGCTTCTTGCGCACGAGCGTCTGGCTGATGACGGCGCGCAGGCTGTCGGCCAGCATCACGCGCACCTGGTCCTGCTGCTCGTGGGGGAACTGGTCGATCAGGCGGTCGACGGTGGTGGCCGCTGTCGTGGTGTGCAGCGTGCCGAACACCAGATGCCCGGTGACCGCCGTCTCGATGGCGATGGAGACGGTCTCCAGGTCGCGCATCTCTCCCACGAGCACCACGTCGGGATCCTCGCGCAACGCAGCGCGCAGGGCGGCCTTGAAGCTGCCCGTGTGGATCCCCACCTCACGCTGGTTGATGAGGCACTTCTTGTTGGGGTGCACGAACTCGATGGGATCCTCGATGGTGATGACGTGGTCCTCGCGGGTCTGGTTCACCACGTCGAGCATCGCGGCGAGCGTGGTCGACTTGCCGCTGCCCGTGGGCCCGGTCACGAGGACCAGCCCCTTGTGCAGCCGCGCCAGATCGCGCACCACGGTGGGCAGACCCAGCTGGTCGGCCGAAGCAATTTCGTTGGGGATGGCCCGGAACACTGCCCCGGGGCCATGGCGGTCGTGGAACAGGTTCACGCGGAAGCGGCTCAGGCCCTCGATCGCATAGGCGAAGTCGGTGTCGCGCGTCAGCAGGAACTGATCGCGGTTGCGGCGTGGTGTGATGCTGAACAGCATCTTGAACAGCCCTTCCGGCGCCAGGGGCGTCGCCGTGGGCTCGGGGCTCATCAGGCCGTCGATGCGGTAGATGGGCGAATTGCCGCAGGAAAGGTGCAGGTCGCTGGCGTGCCGTTCCACGGTGCTGCGCAGGAGCCGGTCCATCTCCTCGCGGGAGTGCGAGGGCATATCGTCAGGGATGGAGTGCTCCTCGGCGTTGAGCTGGAAGGTGAGCGCAGCGTCAGGCTCGCTGGCGGCCCGCATCGCGCCTGCCAAGCGCTGGCCCGCGGCAGGCTCGGCCGGTCGCTCGGCGCTCCGAGCCGCTGCGTTGTCCGCTTTCCTGTCGGCGGTCCGGTCGGAGGCCTTGTCGAACGCTCGGTCGGCGGCCTTGTTGCCGGCCTTGTCAGAGGCCCGGTCGCCGGCCTTGTCGGCTGCCTTGTCCGCAGTCTTGTCGGAGGCTTTCTCGAAGACCCGGTCGGCCTTGCCGGCGGATCGGTCGGCAGCCTTGTCGGTTGCTCTGTCCGCTGCGCGGGGTGTCTGCCGCTCCCCGGTGCGCAGCGATGTTGCAGCCTTGCCGGCGTCGGCGCCGCCCGCGCCGGCAGGCGTGGGCGCGTGCCCCTTGGGTGCCGCTGCGGAGCGCGGCGACGCCGTGGCCGCTGCGGTTGCACCGCCGGCAGCTGCGCCACCTGCCCTGCCCTGCTCGCGCGGCGCGGCAGTCCTCCCGCCAGCGGCGGGCCCGGCTGGCCGCGATGGCGTTCCGGCGCGCGTTGGCGCCGTCGGTGTCAGCGCACTCTCGTCGGGCTCGAGCACGGGGTGCACACCGCGCGTCGCGGTCATGGCGGAGCCCGCGGCGGCGACATCCTTGGTCGTCTCCCAAAGCGTGGCCACGACGCGGCCGGCGTCCTCCTCCAGCATCCCGGTATAGCTCGTGGACCCGAGTTGATAGGTGAACGACGTCGCTCCATCCTGCCGGAAAGCCTCGAGCACCTTGGGGGAGGCAAGCTCCGCGATAAGCATCAGCAGCTGCTCGGCGCCCAACACGGTCTTGCTGACGGGCTTGGTTCCCGAGAGGAAACGGAAGGCAGGCGGGCTGTCCTGCTCGAGGACCAGCGCCTCGGCTTTGTACTCGGACAACGCCGACAGGAAGCGATCGAGCTTGGGCATCAGGAAGCTCCGGAGGAAGGAAGAGAACGGGGCGGCACCCCCTGGTGCTCATCCTCACGTTGCTGATCGTCGACGGTGGCGCCGCCCCGCGTGCTGCATTGCAAGGCGTGGGCCGCGGACGGCTGGGTGCCGGCGCGTGTGTCTCCTGGCGAGTAAACGCCGTGGATTGAATATGTTATGGCCTTCAAGCCGCGCTCGTTCGCGCCGTCCGTCGGGGCCAGCCCGATCCGCCACAACGCAGACCGCAAGGCAGTTCCAGGGGATCGCCAGGCCGTTGAGTCAAGCAGGGGCCCGTCTGTTCGCGGCGACGCGTGGGAAGGTCTGGGCGACCCGGCCCACCACGGGGTCGAAAGCCCGAGGCGATGGGGTGTCGGCAGCGGTGGAATGGGCGAGCGTGGCAAGCGATCGCGCGCGCGGCCCGATCGGGCTAGTCAGCGCACCAGCAGCAGGTGTCGCACGACGGTGGTCTGCGGTGCGCCCGCACCGGCGTCGGCGAGTGCGACGCGCAGCAGATAGCTCCCCGAGGCCACGGCCCTGCCCTGCGCGTTGCGCCCATCCCAGCGCAGGATCGCCGTGCCCTCGGGCATTCGCGCGTCGGCGAGCAAGCGCACGCGGCGACCGGCGGGATCGAAGATCTCCGCGCGGACCCAGCGCGACTGCGGCAGCTCCAGGCGTACTTCGGCGGCGGGATTGAACGGGTTTGGCGCCGGCTGGCCCACAACCGGCTCGCGTACCGCGGGCGGCGCGCCGGTCGCGGTGACGGTGGCCACGGGGCCGAAGCCGCCTGCCCGGCCCTGCGCGTCGACGATCTGCACCCGATAGCGCAGCGCCGGTGGGGGCGAGACGTGCGTCCAGCTCGTCGCAGCGCCGGTCACGGTGCCGACCAGCTCGCCCGGGATCGGCAGATGCTGGGCGTTCGGCTGGCCGTAGACGCGGGCCTGGGCCTGCGGTGTACCCACGGTGGACGGGCTCCACTGGACCAGGACCCCACTGAAGTCCGGCACAGCCAGCGTGGTCCGCGGTACCGCTGGTCGGTCCCCCGGGTCGTAGGATCCGCCGTAGATCCCCAGATCCGCAAGGCTGCCGTCGAAGTCCGCCGCTGCGGCCGGATCGCCGGCGTCGATCGCGGGGCTTCCCCAGACAAGGTGGTAATCGCCCACGGTGGCGTCGGCGAATCCCGGCGACAGCTCACGGTCGAAGGCTCCTGCGGATGTGCCCATCACGGACTGCGGGCCCTGCGTGGCCCAGTACAGGTTGTACAGCAGCAGCAGCGGCGCATCACCGCCCTTGGTGACCGCCGTGGGCGCGTTCTGCAGGAAGACGCAGTCGCGCACCGTGCTCGCCGTGACGGGCGATGGGGCGAAGACGTACACGCCGCCTCCGGCGTACTGGCCCTGGTTGGAGTGGAATACGCAGTGCTCCACGGCGGCCGTTCCGTTGGTGAGCGCGAGCCCACCCGCGAATACGGCCGCGACGTTTCCGCGTAGCAGCACCCCCTCGAGGCGAGAGCCCGGTGCGGAGTTCTCGATCCGCCCGCCGGCCGCGAAGTCGGCGTGGTTGTCCTGCAGCTTCCCACCGATCCAGGTGAGCTGCCCGCCCGAGACATAGGCGCCACCACCACCGCCACCGCCGCTACCGCCGCCCACCGCCACGTTGGAGACCAGAGCGCAGTCGCGCAGCTCGACGCTCGCCGCCGCGGCATAGAGGCCGCCGCCCTGCTGCGCGTTGCACTGGGTGACCGAGCACCGGCGCAGGATCAGGCTGCCGACGCCTCCAGCGTAAATTGCGCCGCCGGTGCCAACGCCTCGATACCCCGTCAACATGCAGTCCTCCAACTCCAGCAGCGAGCCACCGATCATGAGCACGGCCCCGCCGCGCTGCGTCTCCACCGTCACGGGCACGTACGCCGTGGCCCCGGCGAACGTGCAGCGGCGGATCTGCACGCTTGCGCCCTCGGCAAAGAGGTCGCAGCCCTCCTTGGCAAGGCTGCCCTGGAAGCTGCAGTCCTCCACCGCCAGGTCCGACCCGCTGCCGGCGATGGCGCCGCCCCGCGCGGGGAGCAGCCCGTTGGGGCCTGCCACGTTGTTCTCGAAGCGGCAGCGCGTGACGCGCGCCTGCCCGCCGAGCACCAGCAGCCCACCGCCCAGATAACGGTGCTCGGGCAGGTACTGCTCCAACCCCCACCCGCCACGCACGATCAGGTCGTCGATCCCCACGGGCCCCGTCCCCGTGGTGGATGCACCCCCGCTCACCTGCAGCACTGGCGCGCTGGCCCCGGCCACCAGCACGCTGGGGCTCAGCGGATCCTGGGTCTGGTAGGCGGCATCCCACCCACCGCTGAGGGTCACGCCCGCCGGTACGATGAAATTGCCGGTCTGGAGCTCTGCGGCGCGGATGCGCACCTCGTCCCCGGGCCCTGCGGCCGCCAGCGCGGCGGCGACGCTTTGGAAATCCAGCGGCACGCGGTTGATGAGGACGCTGGAGAACAGCACGTCGAGCCGCGTCGAGTTGCCCAGCTCGGTGATCTGGTTCAGGAGGAGGTCCGTGGCCTGGCCGCTGTAGGCGTGCAGGCCGGGGGTCGTGCTGTCATCGACGCGCTGCACGTGGAAGCTGCCTGGGAAGGGATCGCCGAGATCGCCGCGGCCTCCCGCCTCCAGCTGGCAGAGGCCATCGGCCTCGATCAGGCGCACCAGCGGATGGAACGGCGCGGGCCCGCAGGCTTCGTTGCGATTGTTCGTGACGGCCTCGTCGATGTGCCAGACCAGCAGTCCCTCTCCCGGAAGAGCGGCGTCGAATCCGAGCCGTCGCCGGTTCTCGATCAGCAGGTACTCCTTGGACGCGTGCGCCGGGCGCTGGATCTTGTACGCCACGTCCTGCAGCTCGATGGGCGCGATCTGCAGCGCGAACACCTCGCCCTGCAGAGCCACCGGCGCGAGGAATCCAAGCTTGATCTTGCACCAGGCGTCGAAGTGCGCCGGCGTGTGGCCACCGTCGTTCCAGACGCCCGTGGACATGAGGGACCAGTTACCGATGCCGCCGCTGGAACCGTCCAGGTCGTACAGGTCGGGCATCCCCCCGAGCGCGTGGCCGAACTCGTGGCAGAAGACGCCGATGTCGGTGAGCGCCTGCCCCGCGCGGTACTCGGGCTCCATGGTGTACGAGCCGACCTCCACACCGTCGGCCGTCGTGGTGTTGGCCGAATACTGATGGCTCCACAGATCGTTGGGGCTGCCGCTCTGCTCGGCGCCCGCGCCGGCGTGCACGACGAACACGCCGTCCACCCGCGAGCGTCCATTGCGGTAGTTCTGGAAATCCACGGACGCATCGGCCGCGGCGATTGCATCGATGGCGAGAGCTTGCGCGTTGTGTGGAAGGGGTCCGAGACCGTAGTCGTCGGCCGTGCCCGGCAGGCCGTCGGTATTGCAGTACCAGCTCCGCGGGTGCGGCATCCGCAGCCATCCCACCACGTCCCCGATGATCTGTAGCCTGCCGTAGCTGTTCTCGAGGTAGAACTCGGTCAGGCTCCCGGTGGACACGATCCCGGTGCTGAAGAGCAGGCGGTTGTAGTCGCTTTGACTGAAGCGGCCCGTGGCCGGCGCGTCGAAGAAGTCCACCAGCAGCACCAGCGCTCGCCACGTCGACTGCTTGCGAAGCGTCGCCCCCGGCAGCGCGGCAAGCAGAGGCGGTGGTGCCGGGCTGGTGTCGAAGAAGCCGCGATCGCGCGCCGCCAGCAGCTGGCGCTGCACGCCCTGCAACGCTCCCTTGGCCGCGAGCGAGCGGGCCAGGCCAGGATCCATGGCCATCTGCGCCAGCGCCGGAGCCACAGCCGTCGAGGCGGCGAGGCATCCAGCAGCGAGCAGGAGTGTGCCCAACGCGTGCGCCGCGTGCCGCAGCGCGCCGGGTAACCCGTGCGGATCGGCGTCCGGGTGGCTGGAAATTCGCGGGTCCGGCAGGCGCACCGCGTTCCCTCGGCGTGGTTTCTGGGTCAAGGCTGGGGCGAACGGGCGCAGGAAAGGCCGCGGACGGGCAGGCTTCGGGCACGCCGCGGTCACCAGCTGAGTGTACCATCGCCACGCAGCGTCCGGACAGGCGCTTGCTCGCGCTGTGGGCCCCCGAAAGCAGCCTGCCCGTGCCGCATGCTGTGGTAGTTTTGCCGCATGCGGCGCACCGACGCGTTCGAGCAGATCCAGCGCGAGGTCATCGCGTGCGACCGCTGCCCAAGGCTGCGCGGTTATTGCGCGCGCGTTGCGCGGGAGCGCCGTCCGCTCTACCGGGACTGGACCTACTGGGGCAAGCCGGTCCCCGCCTTCGGGCGTCCGCCCGCGCGCCTGCTGGTTATCGGGCTCGCTCCCGCCGCCCACGGCGCCAATCGCACGGGGCGCATGTTTACCGGCGACAGCTCCGGGAGTTGGCTCTACGCGGCGCTCCATCGTTTCGGCTTCGCCACGCAGCCCGGGTCGGCCGCGCGAGACGACGGCCTGCAGCTTCGCGACTGCGTCATCAGCGCTGCGGCGCGGTGCGCGCCACCCGGCAACAAGCCCGCGCCCGTGGAGCTGGACCGTTGCCGCCCCTTCCTGGTGCGCGAGATCGAGCTGCTGCGCCCGCAGCTCGTGGTCGTGCTGGGGCGGATTGCGTGGGAAGCGTGGCTGCGGGCCGCTGCTCAGTTGGGCGGCACGGTCCCGCGTCCCCGTCCCGCCTTCGCCCACGGGCAGCTCGTCCGCCTGCCGGGGTTGCCGCCGGTGCTCCAGAGCTACCATCCCAGCCGCCAGAACACCAATACCGGCAAGCTGACGCGGGCGATGTGGAACGCGGTCTTCGCGCAGGCGCGCGCTCTGGTCGACGCGCAGGAAGGAGCCGGCGGGCCGGGACCGGTCAGCGCGGAGCGCGCCCGACGGCGATCGCCAGCGCCAGCCAGCCCCCCAGCAAGCAAGCGCCCCCGGCGGGCGTGATTGCGCCCAGGGCCGGGAGATCGAGCAGCACGAGCAGGTAGAGGCTGCCGGCGAAGAGCACGATCCCCGCCACGAACAGCCAGCAAGCTGCGGTGGCCGCACGCCCTGGCCAGCGCGCGCGGATGGCCGTGGCCGCCAGCAGCGCCAGGGCGTGGAACAGCTGGATGCGCGAGCCGGTCTCGAAGGCGGCTAGTCGCTGCGCCGTCACGCGCTGCGCCAGCGCGTGAGCGCCAAACGCAGCGGCCGTCACGCCGAGGAAGCCAAGGATGCAGGCGGCAACAAGGAAGATCCGATTGACGGAGTCGACCGGGTCGAGCGGGTCCGCGGAGTCCATCGCTAGCGCAGCCGCGCCTGGACTTCCTGCTCGAGCCGGCGCTCGAGCTCCGGGTCCAGCGCGGGACGTCGGGGCGCCGAAACGTTGGCGGCATCCAGCTCACGCTGGCGCTTCCACTGGCCCTGCAGGAAACGCACGAGCAGCACCGCGCCAATGAGCAGCGCGATCCCCGGCGCGAGCCACACGACGATCGCAGCGCCGCGGAACGGCGGCGCGGCGAGGATCGTCTCGCCGTAGGTGGCGATCATCGTGGTGGCGATCCATGCCTCGCTGTGGCCCTCGGTGAGCCACGCGCGGAACTGCTCACGCAGCGCGGCCGCGCCCGACGACGTGCAGTCGCGCAGCACCAGTCCAGGACAGTAAGGGCTCATGAACTTGGACTGCTGCTTCAGGTAGAGCTGGCTGATCTCCTCGTGCGTCCTCTGCACGAGCGGCTCCTTCGGCTGCTGGCTGGCTTGCGCCAGGACCTCCGACGGCGGGGGCGGTCCCCCGGAGGGCGCCTCGCCCTGCGCGGCAGCCGGCCGGGGCACCATGGCCCCCGTGGAGATCATCAGCGCGGCCAGCGCCAGGATCGCTGTGGCCGCAGGCCTGACCGGTCGACGCATGGACGCCTCCTTGAGGGGTGACTCGCCGCCGCCGTCGACACCATAGACAACCCCTGCCCTGCAGCGCAAGGAACGGGCCGGGCACCGACGGCGTCGGCGGACCCGCCGCGCGCCCCCGTACCACGTGCACTGCACCCGCCGCGCGGACCCGCCTTGCACCCCTGCTCCACCTGGCCCGCGCCCGAGGCGTGGGCCCACCGCGCGCCCCCGTGGTGAGAGCCCGGCGCGGGCTGGCCGGGGTCGCTTCGGCCACGGACGTCCTTGATTGGCCAGCTGCGGACCGATACGATCCCGGCGTCATGACCTCCTGCCCGCGGCGATCTCCCCGGGGTTGCGCCGCTCTCCTTAGTGCGCTCGCGCTGGCTGGACTGCTGGGCTGTCCCGGTGATGCCCTCGCCGGCGACCGCATCACCGGCCGCAACGATGCGACGCGCTCGGTGGTCTACGCGCGCCACGGCATGGTGGCCTGCGCGCAGCCATTGGCCGCTGAGGCCGGTCTGCAGGTCCTACGCGCGGGCGGCAGCGCAGCGGACGCGGCGATCGCCATGAATGCGATGCTCGCCGTCACCGAGCCGATCTCATGCGGTCTGGGCGGCGACCTGTTCGCCATCGTCTGGGACCCGCGCAGTGGACGCCTCAACGGCCTCAACGGCAGCGGTCGCGCACCGTTCAAGCTCACCGCCGAGCAGGTGAAGCCACTGCCCGACGGGACGATCCCGCTCTACTCGCCGTTCGCATGGACGGTGCCCGGCTGCGCCGATGGGTGGTTCGCCCTGCACGAGCGCTTCGGGAAGCTATCCATGGAGCGCGTGCTCGCGCCGGCGATCCGCGCCGCCGAGGAGGGATTCCCTCTCACCCAGGTCATCGCGTACTACTGGGATCGTGGCGGGCGCGCCTTCAAGGACAAGCCGGGGTTCGCCGCTGTATTCCTGCCGCAAGGACGCGCGCCGCGCGAAGGGGAGATCTTCCGCAATCCGTCGCTGGCGCAGACGCTGCGCACCCTTGCACGGGGCGGGCGTGACGCTTACTACGACGGCCCCATCGCGCAGGCCATCGTGCGCTACAGCGACACCAACGGCGGCTTCTTCACACTGCGCGACTTCCACGAGCACAAATCCACCTGGGACGATCCCATCTCGACCAGCTACCGCGACTACACCGTGTGGGAGCTCCCACCCAACGGTCAGGGGCTGGCGGCGCTGCAGATCCTCAACATGTTGGAGGGCTTCGACCTGGCGAAGATGGGGCGGCAATCCGCGGACTTCTGGCACGTCTTGATCGAAGCCAAGAAGCTGGCCTACGAGGACCGCGCGCGCTATTACGCCGATCCAGCGACGGCGCACATCCCCGTGCAAGACCTGCTCTCCAAGGAGTACGCGCGCCAGCGCGTCCGCCTGATCGACATGGCGCGCGCCGCAAAGACGGTGGAAGCCGGCCGGCCGCAGACATCGGCTCTGCCGTCGTCGCAAGTGGCGCCCCGGCAGCCGGTGGCGGCCCTGCCGGCACCCCGGCCGGCACCCCGGCCGGCGCCCCGGCAGCCGGTGCCAGCCCGGCCTGACCCGCTGCGGGACGCGCACCAACTCGCGCGTCTCGACGAGTCCGACACCACCTACCTGTGCGCCGCAGATAGCAGCGGAATGATGGTCTCGCTGATCCAGAGCAATTACTCCGGCTTCGGCAGCGGCTACGTCATCCCGGAGCTGGGCTTCGGGCTGCAGAACCGTGGTGCCCTGTTCGCCCTCGCGGCTGGGCACCCCAACCGGCTGGAGCCGGGCAAGCGGCCCTTCCACACGATCATCCCGGCGTTCGTCACCAAGGACGACAAGCCGCTGCTCGCTTTTGGCGTGATGGGCGGCGGCATGCAGCCGCAGGGGCACGTGCAGGTCCTGGTGAACCTGATCGACTTGCACATGAACCTGCAGGAGGCCGGCGACGCTCCGCGCTTCCACCACGACGGCAGCAGCGAGCCGACGGGCACGGTGATGCGCGACGGCGGCGTGCTCAACCTCGAGTCCGGCGTCCCGGCCGATGTGCAGCGCGAGCTCGCCGAGCGCGGCCATCGCATCGTGGCTGCGATCGGGCCGTTCGGTGGGTACCAGGCGATTTGGCGCGATCCGCTCACGGGTGTCTACGCCGGGGCGTCCGAGTCACGCAAGGACGGCTGCGCGATCGGCTACTGACGCGCACGACAGCAGCGGCCGCGGATGCCGCGCGCGGGCCCCGTTGGCCGCCACGCCGCCCACCGACCCCCACACCGCCCCCTGATCACCATGTGGCCCGATGAGCATCGTGCGGCCCGCTAAGCATCGTGCGGCCCGGTGAGCATCGTGCGGCGCGCTGCAGCCCGCGTTGACCCGTGCTCGGCGAATCCGGTAAACTGGAGGATGGCTCCCGCCGATGGCCTGGCCCTGTGGCCGCGGCGCCCTGGTCCTGACGCTCCACAAGGACCTCCATGATTCCGCAGCGACGCCCCACCCGGCCCGACCGTGCGCCTTTGGCGCAGGACGTGTTCCGCCGGCGCCTGCGGTCCATCGCCGCCATCGTCGAGGTTGGCTGCCGCTTCCGTCCGGGCGATGCTCCGCATCGCTTGCTGCGCCAGCTCCTGCTCTCGGCCATGGGCAGCACGGAGGCTGGCAGCGGCGCGGTGCTGGAGCTCAGCGGCCGCGACCGCGCGCTGCTGGTAGAGGCCTTCGGCGCCTGGAAGGATCCCGTCCAGCAGCGCGAGGTGGTGCTCGAGGCGCCCGCGCGCGCGGACCTGCGCGAGGGCGCGGCCGTGCGCCTGCTTTCCGCCACGGACGCCGCCGCCTGGCGCCGGCGGATCGCGATGATTCTGCCAGCGCTCGACCCGCGCGCGCTCGTCGTGCTGGACGGACGTGAAGGGCCGACAGGCTTGCTGCTGCTGGGTGAGCGCGTCAGCGCGTATCCCTACGGCCCCGACGAGCAGGGGCTGCTCACGACGCTGGCAGGCCTCTTCACGATCCTCAGCCACTCCCTCGATGCGTCGAACGGCGAGACCGCCGCGCGTCCCGCGCGCGGCGCCCCCGTGGCATTGATGCCGATGCGCGACAGCATCGACCCGCAGGAGATCCATGCGCCACTACGGCGCTTCGTGGGACGCAGTTCCGTGATCTCCACCATCCTCAGCGACCTGGTGGGCGTAGCGACCACGCACTATCCGGTGTTGCTGGAGGGCGAGTCGGGCACTGGCAAGGAATTGCTCGCCTCCATCATCCACGAGGTCGCCACCGCGGCGGGCGCGCCCTTCGAGGCGGTCAACTGCGGCGCGATCCCCGAGCCTCTTCTGGAGAGCGAGCTGTTCGGGCACGTGGAAGGCGCCTTCACCGGTGCGGTGCGCGGCCATCACGGGGTGTTCGAGCGCGCGCGAGGCGGGACGGTCTTCCTCGACGAGGTCGGCGAGCTGCCGCCCCAGTCACAGGTCAAGCTGCTGCGCGTGCTGCAGGAGGGAGTGTTCACGCCGGTCGGCGGCGAGAAGCCGGTGGACTGCGCGAGCCGCCTGATCGCCGCCAGCAACCGCGACCTGTTGCAGGAGGTCGAGGCCGGCCGCTTCCGCGAGGACCTGTTCTACCGACTCAACGTCTTCCCCATCCGCATCCCACCGCTGCGTGAACGCCGCGAGGACATTCCGTTGCTGATCGAGGCGATCCTCGATCAGCACGCCGCCGAGGCGTCGCGGCAGCGCCCAAAGGTGAGCGTGGCCGCACTGCGCCGCATCTGCGTCTATTCGTTCCCGGGCAACGTGCGCGAGCTGCAGAATCTCGTACGCGGGCTGCTGATCCAGGCACGCGGCGCCGACGAGATCGAGGACCACCACGTGATCGCGGTGTTCTCGCGCTTCCGCGTGGCCCAACCCCCCGTGCTCGACGAGGACGGCGAAGGCGACGGCCGCGGGAACGATGGTGAGCCCCGAACAGCCGACGGTGAGGGCCGCGGGAACGATGGAGAGCGCCAAACCGCCGACGGTAAGCACCGCGGGACCGACAGCGAGGATCGAGCGAACCACGGCGACGATCGAGTGGCTGGAGCCCGCCACGAGGGACCCCGCCGCAGGGACGAGGTCGGGCCGTGGGTCCTGCAGGAGCTGCGCCGCCACCACTTCAACATCGCCCTGGCGGAGCGTGCGCTCGCTGAGCGCAAGCGTTTCACCGCCCGACGCCGCGGCGTCCCGGTCGTCTCGCGCAGCGGACTCACCTACTACCTGCAGGGCGAGTGCCTCAGGGCGCTTGCGGAGGCGCGCTGGGACGTGGGCACCGCCGCGCGCGCTCTGGCCGGCGGCACGGGCGCGACGCGTCGTGTGGAGGGGAAGATCGACCGCCTGCTGGGCGACGCGCTGGCGACGCTGCGCCATGGCGGCCGGTCACCGCAGCGACGGTCGGCTTCCTTGCGCGCGCGCTTCAGCAAGATCCCCGCCTGCTACGCACGCCATCTGGAGCGCCTGGCCCAGGAGTTCGAGTCGGGGCGGTGGACGTAGGGTCGGCCGAGCGCCGTCAGCCCGCCCCACCCGCCCGCCCTACCGCGCTCCCACGAGCGCGCTCCCACGAGCGCACCCCATGAGCGCACCCCATGAGCGCACCCCACAGCGTGTCCCGTGGCGTGCCCCACGGATGGTCCCACGGATGATCCCACGGCGCGTCCCGCTCCCGCAGAGGTGGAGCGGGTACCAGACAAGCGGCGGGGGGCCCATCGGGGCCCCCCGCACTGCCTCAGGCCATCGTGGCCGGGATTGCCGACAAGCAGCGAGACAAGCCGTCACATGCTGGTGGGCAACTTGGCGACCGCGGCCGGCGACAGCTGGGCGATCTGCTTGGGACTGAGCGCTGCGATCTGCCTCGGTGCCAACGACGCGATCTGCTTGGGGGCCAGCGAGGCCACCTGCTTGGGCGCCAGCGACGCGATCTGCTTGGGGCTGAACGCCAGGATCTGCTTCGGAGCGAACGAGGCCACCTGCCTTGGCGCCAGCGACAGGACCTGCTTCGGGGCAAGCGAGGCGATCTGCTTGGGCGCCAACGACGCGATCTGCTTCGGCGCGAGTGACGCGATCTGCTTGGGGCTCAGGCTGGCGATCTGCTTCGGCGCGAGCGACGCGATCTGCTTGGGCGCCAGCGACAGGACCTGCTTCGGGGCAAGCGAGGCGATCTGCCGGGGAGAGAGCGACGCAATCTGCCGGGGCGAGAAAGCGGCGATCTGCCGGGGCGATAGCTGAAGGACCTGCCTGGGAGAAAGCGACGCGACCTGCGCGGGGGTCAGCCTGGACACGTCGTAGCCGGGGCCGAACTCCCCGCGGCTCTCGGTGGTGGTGTCGGTCGTCGTCACCGTAGCCGGATTCGACGTGGGGCGGGTGATGGTACGGTTGGTCATGGGGTTCCTGTCTCCTCGAGTTGGGCTTTGCTGAGACCGGGGGCATGCCCGCTCGGAGGGCACTGCCGGGATCGACTCCTTCGCCGGTGAGTAAGGCAAGCCGCGTTCCGGCGGCACTTCAAGATCTCTATTCCATTGTCCGCCAAGCAGTTGATACAGTGTCGACGCAGCGCGGGTCGGCCCGCGACTGTAGAATTCCTCAGAATGTGCGGAAGGCGCCGGTCCTGCGCCTGAGCATTTCCACATCTGCACAGCCCGGTGGAGGTGTCTCGATGCGTGTCACCTGCGGACCCGACCCCGAGATGGCGGGCGCGCTCCTGGCCACGGCGATCGGCCGGTTGGACGCTCTCGGCTCGACCCAGTTGTGGGAGAGCCTGGAATCGCGGATTGCTGAGCAGTCACCCTCGCTGCTGCTGGACATGAGCGGCATCAAATCCATGAGCAGCGCCGGCATCGGCATCCTCATCCGGCTGCTCACGCGCTGCCAGCAGCTGGGCGGCTCGCTGGCCGTGTTCGCGGTGCCCGATGTGGTGCTGCGCGTGGTGCAGGTGGTCCAGCTGGAGGCGATCCTGAACGTGTGCGCCGACGCGCCGGAAGCGCGTGCGCGGCTGGCCCAGCGGCTGGGGCGCTGAGCGCCCGGTGCCAGGCTTGGCCCCTGCGATCGATCCGAACCGCGGGTAGCGCCGCTAGATCCCCGGCCTCATCCTCGTCTGAGCCGTCCCCGGCGCCACTAGATCCACAGCTTCATCCGCACAGCCCGCAGCGCCGGCCGCAGGAAGGACTGCAGGATCGGCCGCGGGCCGATCCGCACGTGGGCGCGGCCGGTCATTCCCGGTCGCAGCGCTCCGTCGGCGTTGTCCACGAGCAGCGTGACGCGGAAGTCGGCGGCGGCATCGGCGCGCGGGGCGATGCGCAGCACCTTCCCGCGGAACGTCCGCCCCGGGTAGGCGTGCACCTTCAGGCGAGCGGATGCCCCCTCTGCCACGCCCCGGATGTCCGTCTCGGGCACGGTGACGTCGACTTCCATGGTCGAGAGGTCGGCCAGCTCGGCAAAGACCTCCCCGCGCCCGAGCTGCTCGCCCCGGCGCAGCTCCACGCGCGGCGTGAGCACCACGCCATCGATGGGCGCCACGACGCGGACACGGCCGAGCTCGGCGCTAAGGTAGCGCTCCCGCTCCTGCAGCTGCAGCAGCTCGGCCTCGCGCGCGCGGTAGGTCGCCAGGTCGGCGGCGCTGCGGGCTCGGGCGCCCTCGGCGCGCACGCGCTGGATCGAGGCGCGCGCCTGCTCCAGCTGCGAGGTGATCTCGTCGTCGCGCAGAGTCGCCACCAGCGTCCCCGCCTTCACGCGATCGCCCTCGTTCACCAGCACCCGCTCGACGATGCCCGCAGTTTCCGCGCGCAGCGCGACGGGCGTGCCGGGGCGCAGGAAGGCGTCGCCTGACACCCAAGCCGGCAGCGGCACCAGCAGGCCCAGGGCCGCGATGGCGGCGGCCACGCCCAGGCGGCGCAGCAGCTGGCGGCGGCTTCCGGCACCAGCCCGCTTCTGGAACAGCGGCTGGAGCACCCCGATCATCGGCATGCGCTGGTAGAGCTCGGCGTTGCGCAGGGCGACCGTCGTCTGATTGGCGAGGATCGTAACGAGCTCGTCCTGCTCGTCATCCACCGGCGGCTGGTCGGCATCGCTCTCGATCACCAGCAGGCCGAGCACCCCCTGATCGTCCTCCAACGCTTGGATCGACAGGCCGCGCGGCCCGCCATCGCGCTCCAGATACGGCAGCAGCACATCACGACCGGATGCCTGCGGGTCGGCGGCGAGCTGCGCGCGGCTGACGTTGACACCCTGGCGTGCCCCGTGGGCCCACACCAGGCAGGGCAGGAGCGGATCGGCCTTGGCCGCGCGGGCGTCGAAACCCTGCTCGGAGGAGGCACGGATGGCGACACCGCCGCTGCCGCCGCTCACCAGCGCAACGACGGCGCGCCGGTTGGGAACCACCATGCCCATCATCTGCGCGATGGTGGCCAGCACGCGCTCCAGGTCGAGGGTGCTGGTGATCTCCTTGCTGAGCTGCAGCAGCACGTTGAGCTGCTCGATGCGCCGCTCCTTGTCCGCAAACAGGGCCGCGCTCTCGAGCGCGACCGCGAGGTGCGCTGCCAGCGAGCCGGCGAGCTGGCGATCTTCGGCGCCGAAGGCGGCTCCGTCGACGCGGCGGCCCAACGCGACGACCCCCAGCACCCGATCCTCGATCTCCAGCGGGATGTACAGCTCGAAGCTCGCATCGATGGCCGCGGCGCCAGTTTCGCCCCCCTCGAGCGCGGCGGGCTGAAACGCCCCGGGCTCGAGCAGGCCGGGCTCGAGCGCGCCGGGCTCGAGCAGCGCGTCGGGCCTGGCCTCGCGGAAACCGGGTTCGTCCGGTTCTGGTTCGCCTGGCACTGGCTCCTCGTCGGGAGGCGCCCACGGTTCCTCATCCGGAGGATTCCACTCCTGCTCGCCGGGCTCGGGGGGCGCTTCTTCCTGGAGGACGGCGAGCCCCGGGTCATCGATCGTCGCCCCAGCAATGCCGGCAGAGGCGGCGGTGGAGGGATTCCCTTCCAATTCCGCGCCTCCATCGGAGCCGGCGCCGGCCTTTCGATCCACGGCCCGCCTACCGTTCCCTCGCGCTGGCGAACGCACACCGCCGAAGCGCGCGAGGAGCTCATCGCGTCCCATCACGCATCGCTCGTCGGCAACCGTGAACAGGATCGAGGCTTCGCGCGGGCTGGTCGCCAGCGCATCGACCTCCGGCTCTTCCAGCCCCACGGTGGCGAGGATGTCCAGCTGGTCCTGGCGCAGGCGCGCCACGCAGCCGGAGCCGGCGAAGACCGCCTCGGCGATGACCGATAAGAGCCCCTGCGCGAGCTGCTCGGCATCGTGGGTCGAGCTGAGGATGCGCCCCGCCTCGTGGACCACCATCAGCCGTGTGGCGCTGCGCGCCAGTTCGGTGTACAGGTCGGCGAGCTGCTGATCACGCAAGTGGGATTGGCGCTGCCCGGCAGAGGCCGGCGCGTTGCTCGTGTCGCCGAGGGGCTGGCGGTTCTCGCGCATGGACGTCATCCTTGGGAACGCGATCAGATCCAGAAATCGATGCGCAGCACCCGGGCGGCACTGCCGACGAGATGGCCCAGCGCACTGGTGGCGCCTGCGTCGAAGCGTGCGCGGCCGGTCATGCCGGGCCGCAGCAGGCCGTCGGGGTTGTCCAGACTCACCAGCACACGGTAGAGGCGACGCGCCTCTCCGGCACGGCTGTCGTCGGACGCCGGGGCAACCTTCTCGACGTGGCCGCGGGCGACGCGGCCGGGCAGCGCGTAGGTGCGTACCTCGACCTGACCCGAAGCGTCGAGGATCCCCATCAGCCGCTCGTCCAGCAGGACCTCGGCGCGCAAGCTGCGCAGGTCGCCCAGCTCACACAGCGTATCCCCCGCGGCGACCTTCGCGCCGACTCGCTCGCGCAGGCGCGGCGTGAGGACCGTGCCCCCCGCCGGGGCGACAGCCCGCAGGCGCTGCTCGCGCGAGGCACTGTAGCGCTCGAGAGCGGCGCTTCCGGCGGCCTGCGCGCCGAAGGCCGCGGCGCGCGGGGCGTCCACCGACGCCAGAGCGGCCGCCTGCAGCTGCCGCGAGCCGGCTCCCGCCGCTTTGGCCGCCGCGCGCTCCAGCGCCACCGTCTCGTCGCGCAGCGTCATGACCGCGGTGCCGGCCTCCACCCACTGTCCCTCGTCGGCCAGCACCGCGTCGATCGTGCCGCTCTCCTGCGCACGCAACACTTCCTCTCGACCCGGACGCAACACGAGCTCGCCGCGCACGTGCCGCGGAATGGGTACCAGCATGAGTGCCGCGAGCAGCGCGAGACCACCGCCGACGTACCCCCAGCGGAAGCGGCGGAAGTGCCCGGCCTTGTCCAGGGCGAAGAAGCGTGCGAAGCGGCCGGCACCCAGGAAGTAGCGTTTGCCCATCAACACCAGCAGCGCTGCGGCCAGGACCCAGCCCAGCGCGCGGTAGTGCCCCACCACCCAGCGGCTCACGAACAGGTAGATGAACGTCAGCACGAACACCGAGTACCCCAGCGCCAGCAGGCCGTAGGTCCAGTACACCTTGCGCTCGCGGCGGGTGTAGAGCTCCTGCTCGTGGGGCAAGCGCAGCAGCACGCGGATGCGATTGCCCACGAAGCGGAAGGCGTCACCGCGCAGATTGGGCATCTCGACGTGGTCGCTCAACAGGTAGTAGCCGTCGTACTTCATCAGCGGGTTGAAGTTCACCATGATCCCGGTGACGCCGTTGAACAGCGCCACGCGGTGGGCGACCTGATTGAGGAAAAGATCCGGTGACGTGAAGAACCAGATGAACGTCGCCAGCGAGGCGGTCATCAGGTCGACGATGCCCCCCGCGAGCGTGACGAAGTGCTTGTGATTCTTGTTGTCGAAGAAATAGGCCTCCGTCACGTCGCAGAACATGCACGGGTTGAAGTACAGGAACAAAAAACCCATGCGGTTCACCGCGCCGCCGTAGTGCTTGCAGGTGAGCCCGTGGCCGCACTCGTGCAGCACGACGGAGAACAGCAGGATGAACCACAGCGCGGCCAGCCCCACCAACGCCTTGCCCTGGATCACGTACAGCTGACCCACGGGCAGCGCGAACTCCCGGCGGTGCGTCAGCGATACGTACATCGCCAGCACAAAGATCAGCGTGTAGGCCAGCATCGCTGGACGGGTCCACAGAAAGCGCAGCGGCTTGACGATGCGGTCGAAGAAGCGGTCCGGATTCCAGGCGGGCAGGTGGATCTCCAGGGGGTTGGCGAAGGCCTTCTTGAGGGCGCGCGAGCGGTCGGTGCGCCGCCGCTCGATGAGCATCGTGTTGCGCTCCCAGGCGTCCTCGAAGAAATGGAACTTGCGGTAGTTCTCGAAGAAGCCCAGCAGGCTGAGCGGGTCGAGGCCCATGTCCGGGAAGAATCCCTGGGCCAGCTCCGTGAGCTGCGCCAGGTCGCGCTTGCCATCGCAGCAGGAGAGCAGCGTATAGCTCACCTGATCGATGGTGAAGTAGTCCAGCCTCAGCGGGTCCTTCACCACGTACCGCACCTCGCCGCCGAACACGCGGCGGCGTACGACCAGATCGTCGCGCAGCTTGAGAGGGGGGCGCGAGGTCATGGGGACCGATCGGCGGTCGTCGCCGGCGGTGCGGTCGAGCCCCCGGGCACGCCGGCCTGCGCCGGCAGGATGCGCAGCGTGCAGCTCGCACCGGGGGTCAGGCGGCCCTGGGTGTTGTCGATGGTGATGTGCAGCGGGAACGTTCCGCTGGCCGGGTCGACGAGCACCGTGCCGAGGCGGACGGGAAGGACGAGCACGGTGTCGGGCGCGGTGAGGGAGACCTCGACGCGGGCGTGGCCGCGCATGCGCGAGAGCATCTCTTCGGGCAGCAGCGCCTCCAGGCGCAGCGGTGTGACCGCCGTCACGCGGACCAACGGATCGCCCTCCTGCACCGAAGCACCCGGGTCTACATAGCGCTCGGCAACGATGCCCGTGAAGGGCGCCTTGATGGTGCGCTCTTTGAAGCGGATCTCGGCAAGTTGCAGGTCGGCTTCGGCGACGCGCAGGGCGGTCTGCGCCTGCTCGAGCAGCTGGTCGCTGGTCCCTTCGCTCTTGCGCAACGCGTCGAGCCGCTTGAGCTCGGCCCGGGCACGGTCGGTCAGCGCGGCCGCGCGGTCGCGGGTCACCCGTTGCTCGTCGTCCACCAGACGCAGCAGCGTCTGCCCCGCCGATACGCGCGAGCCAACCTCGACTGCCACCTCAGCCACCTGCTCGTCATATTTCGTCTTGATGAGTGCTGTGGAGGCGGGCAGAAGCAAGCCGTTGAACGCCTGGGCGGCGAGGCTGGCGACTGCGTGCGGGGAAAGGTCGGCGGACGGAGGTCGCGAAGGGTCGGTCGACGGAGGTCGCGAAAGGTCGGTCGACGGAGGTCGCGAAAGGTCGGCGGGCCCGGGCTTCGCGGCGTCGGCTGCGGCGAACACACCGGTAGCAGAGCAGAGGGCGGCCGCAATCAGGGTCGCCACGAGCGCGGACATGGGGGACCTCCCGGTGAGGCGAGTTCGCCGGGCTCCAGCCGGCGGCTCATGAGTCTCAGCCGGGTGCTCACGAGTTTCTGCCGGTTGCTCAATTCAATGATTCTAGCGAACTTCCCGGCTCTGGGGAAGGGGACCCACGGGGGGGACCACGGGGACCCACGAGCTCGGGGCTGCGGGTGGACGCGGTTTCGGTACGGTTTCAGTACGGTTTCGGCGCGCTTCCGGGCGGTATCGACGCGGTTCTGCGCGGTGCCGACGCGGTTCTAGCGCGGTGCCGACGCGGTTGCGACGCGGTGTCGGCGCAGCTCTACGCGCTCCCGACGCGGTCCCGACGGGGTATCGCCGCGGTGCTGGAGCGGTGCTTGATCGTCCGGCTCGTGTCGTGCGTGCGTTGCCACGGCGCGGCTCCAAAGGGTCGAGCTGGAGCTCCCTGCAAGCCCTGCGTGGGTCGAGCGGCTTCCGCCCCATCCCGGTCTGCGCCCTGCGGCGCACCACGTCCAGTGGCAGCGGCGAACCCATCGACGCCCGGTGGTTTGACCGAGGTCCGCAGAAACCCAGCGGCCTCGCGCGAGCGCGCCAGCGCCGAGCTGGGCGCTTATTGGGCGCTTAACTGGTCTACTTGAAACTCGACTTCAGCGACCCCCAGGAGGGTTCCGCAGCGGGCACGCGGCCCCCCAGCGTTTCGATCTGTACCTGGAATTCGTTCATGGTGTGACCCGGCAGGATCGACACCCGCAAGCGCACCCATTCGCTGTTCAGGGCGTCAGCGAACGCTGGGGTCCATTGCCTCCGAGCGTCGTGACGACCGAGTATAGATCGTCCACCATCTGCTGCGAGATGACGAGGCCATCGCCGGCTCCATCGACCAACGCACCGAGGCCGGCGACCCATTCCTGCGGGGCGGAGATGGTCTCGAAGACGAATGTCGGCTGCCGAACCGCGGCCGCCTCTGCATCCAGACTGAGCTGTTTGTAGAGGCGGATGTAGTACTGCCCGACCGGCGTGGGCGCCAGGATCTCGTCACGGTATCGCTGAAGCGTGGTCGTCGGATCGGTGGAGCCCGCTCGATCAGATGCTGCGACCCCTGTCGTGCCTCCGGCCCCGCCGGCTCCGGGAGAGCTCGTGTTTCCGCCAAATCCACAGTAGTTGTAGTCCACATCCACCAACATCAAACATATGAAGCCCCACAGACACTCAAGCGAGCTCTGAGTGCCGGTACGGGGATCTGCGAGCAAGGCGACGATATCCGAGAAGGAACTGCCGCCCCGCTTGGCTCGCTGCCCCAGAGATACCAGACGCGCCGTCGCAACCTGGCCCGCGGGGACCTCGATTCCGGGTACGGGGATCGGCTTCTCGAACTCGTCCTGCTGGAATACCATCTCATGAGTCTGCGGATCGCCCGCAATCGTGTAGGGCACCGTGAACGGCCATGACGTCACGTTGAACACGCGGACCGGCAGATCGAGCCCGACGGTCGCATCGCCGTACAAGAGGTGATATCCGAAGGTGTTGGTCGGCAGTCCAGGCGGCACGACGAAGGAGACCGTGGGGACGATGATGGTGTCGTCGTCGAAGATGTACACCGTTGCCGTGTCAGGCTTGCCAACGGTGACGCCATCCCCGGAGGTAAGAATGAGATCGAATTGCTCGTAGGTCTCGGGCACATCATCGTTGATGATGTTGAGAAAGATGTTCTTCGTCGAAGCGTCGCCAGCGGACCAGGACAGAAAGCCGCTCTTGGCGACATAGTCGCTCCCGGCGTGGGCGGAACCGTCGGCCGTCGTGTAGGCCACTCCCACGGAGCCGGTGGCGGCTGAGGAGATCGCGACCGGCACTGCAATCGAAGGCGTTGCCTCCTGGACATACTCGTAGAACGGCGCGAAATGAACGACCGGCTCAGCGCCGGCGTGGGCGGTGCTGGCCAGGAGCGGCAGCAGTGCGGTTGCCGCGACACCCGCCCAACGGGCGAGGCTTGCGCAAGCGGCGGCGCCCCGTCGTGGGCGCACGACGCGACGCGGCAGGAAGCAAATCGAGGGGCGCATGGCAAAGGACTCCTGCGCAAGAGAGAGAGGTCGCGCGGGCGTATCCGACGGCGGTAGCCGCAGACGAGCCTCGGCCATCGGAGCGGGGCCTTCCTACATATTAGTCGCACGGCGCGAACCAGGGTTCCAGCCAGAGGTCGGAGGGCTGCGTGGTCGTGTGCGTGGCTGGGCGCGTGGTCGACGCCGACGAGCTTTCGGACGCAGGACACGGATGAGGAGACGGATCGGGATGCGCACAGGAGTCCCCGGGACGGCTGCAGGGCTGCACACCCACAGCAAACCACGGGTCCCGTGCCATTCTCCACCCGCCAGCTGCCCCCGCCTCGACCAGCAGATCAGCCGCACCAACTGGCCTGGGGGTGCTTACGACGTTTCCCAGACGGCCAGCGGACTGCGTGCCCGGGTTGTTGCAGCTTGGGAGCGACGGCCCGCATGGGCGGCCGGCGCGGCTGCTGAGGCGAATCAACGATCACGCGACCGGATCCGGTCACGGCTGCTCCCCAAGGCCACGCTGCTGGCGGGCGAGTAGCTGCCCGAAGTCATGCCGCCGCATCAAAGTGCCGATGAGGCCCGCGTTGACAAGCGCCGTGGCCAGGCAGGCGGCCGCGAGCCAACGCGCTAACTCACCGCGGCTGACGGCAAGCAACAGTGCGGGCGCGAGCACGCTCAGCGCCAGCAGAAGGATGCCCAGCCAGCGGCGCCTGTACGCGGCGCGAGCCGCCGCGGCCAGGCCCAGCGCGGCGAGGAATTCGAAGAGGCCGAAATCAACGAAGATCTCCATGGACTCCCCTCCCCGTTGCCCCGCTCATCAGGCTGCTCGTAGGAGCAACGGCCCCTCGGTTCGTCTGTCCCGCATTCCGGGATGCGCGAAGCTGCTCGGGCGATCCGTCCTGGTCGTACGCGCTCGCGACAAACCCGTGGCGCGATCGTCCCAAGCGCTGCGTCCCGTGATCGTCCCGCACCGCGCGTCCCAGACTCTTTCGGCGCACTGCGACGCGCGATCGTGCATCGCGCTCCAGCGCCTGGTCATCCTCCCCCCGGGTACGCGCTCTGACATAGCGGCCGCCGACGCACTGCGCGGGCCGAGGTTGGTGTCGACCGCTTGCCAGGCTTCCAGTATCGCCCCGGCCCCGGAATGGGTCGAGCGGCAGTGCTGGCGCGGACCCGGCCGGGACTGACACTGCGGCCGCGGGCCAGCCGGAACCGACAGGGCTAGCGCGAACCCACCCGGCATCGAAAGTGCGGCCGCGGGCCCGGCCGGGACCGACAGCGCGGAGTCGGACACTGCGAGGCTCGAGAACGGGTGGAGCGGAGAGGCGCGTCCGGGGTAGGATGGCCGACGATGAGCCACGCGTATCCGGCGCGCAGCGGAGGGATGGAGCATGACGGCACTCAAGAGCTTCCAACGGTTTCCAGCTCCCAGCGGCCTGCCCACGACGCCGGCCGACGGAAACGGATGGGAGCGCGGCACGTTCGGCCAGCCCGGCTACCTACCCGGCTGCCGGCTCGCAAGCAGCGTCAGCGGCCCGTTCGACACGGAGATGCGCGTGCTGACGCCATCGTGGGTCGTGGTGAAGCGCGGCGATCCCGTGGCCGCAAATGCGGAGCACGAGCTCGAGGGCTTGCTGGAGAACAGCTTTACGACCTGGACCGACGCGCCGCTGTTGAACTGGCACGTCTGGTACGACTGGAATTTCCACGTTATCCCCGAGCCGCCGTACGTCTACCTGCGGGGTCGCGGCAACGCACAGTTCGACGAAGCCGGACACAACCTGGGCCCCTCCGAGACGCTGGAGTGCGAGTGGGACACGGGCAACTTCGCGCAGGGGCTCCGCGGAGCGCCCGTCCCCGGGGGGTACTACGACCACGGGGCCGATCCCCGCAGCGCCGCCGATTGGGGCTGGCCCCAACGCGGGCAGAAGGTCTGGCTTACGGGGCGCTGGATCTACGATTGCGGCCATTCGGCCAGCCTGGATCCCAACAACCCCAACCCACCCGAGACCCAGAGGCGCCATCGCACCGAGTTGCACCCGGTCAAGGCCATGGCGACGTTGCGCACGGAGGGCTTCAAGTTCCGCGAGAATGCTCTCTTCGTTCCCGCGACACAGTTCACCTTCTTCACCTGCCGGCGAGGCGGGTATGTGGATTGGCCGCGCATCAACGACCGCGACTACACGTTCCTCGTCGACCTGCCCGATCCTCCCGATGGGCTGGAGCCGCCGGTCTATCCCCTGGATATGGGCGCGGCATCCGGAAGCAACGTGTACAGCATCGGCTTGCGTTCTCCGTTCCTGGTCCACTGGCGCTTCTTCGGGCACGACCCTGGCAACGAGCAGAACCTGCTGGCCCTGGCGCACGCGCAGCCGCGCATCGAGCCCTGGCCGCCCGATGCGGCAATCCCGCGCCAAGCGCGCGTGACGATCCCGCTCACTCTCCTGCCGCCGCAGGTCGAGAACTACGGGGTGATGATCTCGCTGGGCTGGCCAGACCCGGATCTGGCGCAAGCGCGTCGAGTGCGCAAGGTCACCCTCCACTTCTCCCACGTCGACGCGCTCCGCACGCACCCCCTGCGCACGGGACCCCTGGATATCCCAGAAATGGAGGGTCCGACCGAGGAATGGCTGCTGCGCGTAGGCGTGAACGGACGCTGGTGGACGCGCTTGCCGGTGGAGGACATCGAGCCGGGCGTAGCCATCCCCATCGGCTGGACCGTGGAGCTGTTCCTGGCCGACACCGACACGCTTCACATCTCCAGCCACGGCAACGAGGAGGACCCGGTCGGCGACGTCTTCTACCGGCAGACGCTGCAGGCCCGCACGGCTGCTTGGAGCAACGGGCGCCGCATCACCTGGCAGGAGATCGAGAATCCCGCGCTGTCGGAGGACATCATCACCTCAGTCCTGGCGAGGATGTGGGAAACGCTCAATTTCCAGAATTGGCCACTGGGCCGGCTCGAGTGGCTCTCCAAGCCCCACCCCGACGGGCACATCCATTCCACGTCGCTGGCCGCGTCAGGAGGTCCGCTGCCGAATCTGAACCCGCTGCCCCAGGCATTCGAAGGTGATCTGGTGCTGCGGGCCAACGCGCTCAACGAGAACTCCGCGCTGGCCGAGACGTTCGAGACGCAGCTGTCCGACTACGCGCTGCACGTGCACCTGAAGATCGAGCCGCAGCCGGGGTTGCCGCCCCCCGCCTGAGACGCGGCCCGACGCGCAGCGCACGGTGCGGCCGGAGGCGCGGCGCACGATGCGGCCCGACGCACGGCGCACGACGTGACCCGACACACGGCGCACGATGCGGCCCGACGCACGGCGCACGACGCGGCCCGACGCGCGGTGCAACGCGCTGCGAACGATGCGGCGCGGACCGAAGCGCCGCGCTAGGTGGGCGTGTCGGCGGGATCGCCGTGCTCGCGACCCAGCGCCAACGCGAGCAGGGGCTCGGGATCGGCGGACTGCAGCCCCACGTCCTTGCGGAAGAGCCGCTCCGCTCCCGTCTGGTGCACTTCGTTCCACGCCGCAAGCACGGCGGGACCGTAGCCCAGGTGGCGCAACCGCTGGCGGCGCCCGGGCTGGGTCGCGGGAGCGTTGAGCTGCCCGACCCGCAGACGCAGCTTCCACTTCCGCCCGATGGCGGGATCCTCCAGCGCGAGCTCCAGCTCCTGCTCCTCTTCAGCGAGCCAGAAGGAGAGCACGCCGCCGGCACTGGTGGTCCCGGTGCGCTCCCCGGCGGCGCCCGTGAGGCGGTACGAGAGACCCGCGGCAGCGACGCGCTGGAAGTCCGCGTGCAGCGGAGGCCAGGTTCCGCCCGAGCTCGCCTGCAGCTGCAAGGTGCCCAGGCGCAGCGTGACGTGGCCGATGTGCACCGGCAGGTGCTGCAGGTCGTAGCGGCGCCCGTCGTAGAGATGGCAGCGGCTCGCGAGACAACTGGTCTCGGACGGGTGGCAGTCCAGCGGCGGCGCTTCGCCGTCGTCGAAGAAGAGGATCTCCACGCGGCGATTGGCCGCGCTGCGGTAGTTGTCCACGCGACGGCGCGCGCCAGGCGGGGGCGGCGGGTTGCCGAAGGCCGGGTTGTCGATGGGCCAGTTCTCCCCGCAGCCGACGAATTTGCGGCCAGGATCGACCCACTGCAGGCCAGAGCGATACTGCGCCAGGCCGCTGGCATCGGTTTGCAGCAGGCCGGCCAGTCGGTCCATGTACAGGTCGAAGATCACTCCCCAGGTCTCCTTGCTGTCCTTGCCGTCGACGGCGAGGTTCGCAGCGAAGACCCGGTTGTAGTTCTCCTGCAACGCCTCGATGGCGTGCTTGGTGGCCGCATTCATCGCGGGCGAGAGCTGCGCGACGAAGCACGGCCAGCCGTACAGCCAGAACACCCAATTGAGGATCTGCTGGAGATCGCGTACCTGGTGATGCTCGTGCGCGATCTTCACCCAGGGGTCTTTCTCGCCGAGCAGCGCGTGCAGCACGCTGGCGGCGCGCTGGCGCGACAGCTTCAGGTTGTAGGAGTCCAGGCCCGTGGTGTCGCTGTGCCCCGCCACCAACAGCTTCTTGCCCGGGTTGTCCTGGGCGAAGATCAGGCACTCGCGCAGCACGTCCAGCCCGCCGATCCGCCGCTGCGCGGGTGTGGCGTCGCCCTGGTCGAGCGGGTCCGGCGTCGGGTCCTCGGGCAGCATGACGGCGCTGTCGTGGTTGAAGGTCGCGTCCTCGACCTCCAGGAGGATCCCGCTGTGGAGCACCGGTGGCAGCGTGATGATGTTGACGAGGTTGGGCGCGATGGAGAAGACCGACAACTGGCGCGCTGGCGCCGCCGCCTCACCTGCGGTGCTGGCCTGACCTCGTTCCGCTGGCGCGGTGGCCGGTGTGCGCTCGTCGCTCACGGAGTATCCTCGCGCGCTGGGGAACGGCGCGGCGGGTCGTCTGAAGCGGATCGTCGCAAGAGTATGGGGCAGATTGCCGCCGCGGCAAGCCCTTCGGTCGCCCACCTGTGATCGCCCGCCTACGCCCGCTCGCCGGCAGCACGCCCGGACTGCCTCCACGCACGGAGGACTCCCGTGCGCAGCCTGGTCCCTGCTGCTAGACTCCCTCGTGGCACAGCTCGCCCGGAGGTCAACGGCCGGGCAAGCCCTCGAAGGAGCCCCCTCGATGCTGACCCTCCAATTGTACTGGGACGGCGAGCTGCACCCCATCGAGCTCGACGACGGTGAGCATGTGCTCGGCCGTTCCGACGAGTGCGCAGTGCGCGTGCCCGTCTCGGTCATGAGCCGTAAGCATGCCATCCTGCGGGTGGAAGACGACCAGCTCTACGTGCGCGACCTGGGGAGCACCCACGGTACCGAGGTCGACGGCAAACCGGTGGGCGCCACCGAGGTGCTCGTGCCCGAGTCGGCGACGCTGAAGTTTGCCGGCGTGCCGGCCTGGCGCGCCATACCCACGACCGGGATCTCGGCCGAGTTCTCTGGCGACGAACAAGTCTCGTCGCGCGAGTCCTATCGTATGCAGGATGGCTACACCGAAGGCGCGCGGGCGCGCATCGTCGAGATGCTCGGCTCGCTCTTCGAGCTGGTCGCATCCGGCACCGATCCCGACGCCGTCGGACAGGCCGCCTGCGAGTTCGTGAGCCGCTGGGTGAGAGCCGATCGGGTGGTCCTCCTGGAGGAGGAAGGCATCGGCTCCGGTCTGGAACCCCACGCCCGCTGGCTGCGGGTCCCCGATCAGGAGGATCGCCTGCGCCTGAGCCACACCCTCATGGACCTGGTGCTGCGCGAGCGGCAGTCGGTCCTGGTCGAGGACGCCTTCGCCGACCCGCGCACCGCCGGCCACATGAGCATCGCCGCGCTGCAGCTGCGGTCGGCGATGGCCGCGCCCTTGTTCGACAACCAGCGCGTGCGCGGCATCCTCTACGTGGACACCGCCGACCTCACGGTGCGCTACACGCAGGATGACCTCCAAGTGCTCACCGCGGCCGCGAACGCGGTGGCCGTGAAGCTGCGCAACCTCTCCCTGGAGAGCGAGATGCAGACCGCCGCGCGCATCCAGAAAGGGCTGCTGCCGCAGCACCTGAGTGTCCCCGACGGCTACGAGATCGCCGCCCATCAGGTCATGTGCCGCAGCGTCGGCGGCGACCTCTACGAGTGCATCGAGCGCCCGTCGGGCACCGTGCTGTTGACCGTCGGTGACATCGCGGGCAAAGGGATGCCGGCCGCGCTCGCCATGAGCGCGGCGCTGGTGCTGCTGCGCATGCTGGCGGAGATCGAGGGCCCTCCCGAGCAGCTCATCCAGATGCTGCACCGGCAGCTCTTCAAGAGCCTTCCGACCGAGCAGTACCTGACCTTGTTCTTCGGCGAGCTCGAGCCGCAGTCCGGTCGCCTGGTCTACGTCAATGCGGGCCACGAGCCCCCCCGGCTCGTGCGCGCGTCGGGAACGGTGGAGATACTCGAGAGCACCGGCCAACCCATCGCGCTGCTGGAGACCCTGCGCGCGTCCGCGGCGCAGGTGGAGCTGGCGCCGGGCGATCTGCTGGCCGTGTTCAGCGACGGCGTCAGCGAGGCCACGCCCGACGGCGAGCAGTTCCTGGGGATCGAGCCGCTGGAGCGCACGCTGGTGGAAATGCGCGGCGCGCCGCTCCCCGCAATCGTCGACCGGGCGCGCCTCGAGGTGGAAGCGTTCGTGGGCGTGGCCGGGGCACCCGACGACGTGACGCTGCTCCTGCTGCGGCGCACCTGACGCCCGCTCGCGAGAGCGGCGCCCGCGTGCAGCGAGCGACGCCCCTGCGCGACAGCGAGCGATCCCCGCATGCGAAAGCGGCGCCCGCGTGCAGCAAGCGACGCCCCTGCGCGACAGCGAGCGATCCCCGCATGCGAAAGCGGCGCCCGCGTGCAGCAAGCGACGCACGGACAACAGGAGCCGCGGCGCCCCGCCGCCTAGAACAGATACCCCAGCGCGACCATCCAGTGATCGCGGTCGTCCGCGGTACGGCCATATTCCACCAGCAGCGGCCCCATCGGGAGCACAAAGCGCGCCTGCGCGGCCACACCGGCGCGCAGATCGTGCAGCCGCGGGTCCTGGGTTGCGCTCCACACGGCGCCGAAATCCCACGCGAGCTGCACCTCCATCGGCCCGAGCACCTTGATGCGCTGCAATAGCCCCACGCTGGCCATGCGGTCGCCCAAGAGCTCCTCCTGGTGCAATCCCGCCAGGCTGCCCCCGCCGCCCAGACGGAACTGCCGCGCGGCGGGCAGGGCCACATCGGTCCAACCGCCATGCAGGCGCGCACCCAATACCCCACCCAACGGATTGGGCACGTAGCCGTCGAGGCGCCCCTCCGCCTGCACGTACGCGCGGTCGCCGCCGAGGACCTCCCGGGCCACCTCCAGCCGGGCCGTAGCCTCGGCGCCGCGTGACGGTCGGTCGGGCCGGTCGGTGTTGCGGAACCAGCCGTGCGCGGCGAGCGCGGTGTAGTCCTCTCGTGAGCGCGGGACGCCCACGAGCAAGTACTCCTCGTTCTGCGTCCACTCGCGCATCAGGCCCAGCTCGAGCAGGCCGTGCCGGCCCACCATGCGGCCCACGTGGAAGAGGTCGATGCCGGCGCGCAGCAGGTGCAGCCGCCCGATCTGCTGCTCGCCCGAGAACCGCGGGAGCTCGTCGGCCACGGCGTAGATGCGGGTGCGCTGCGTCCAGCCGTGGGTCAGCAGATAGGGCGTCTGCAGGATGAGGTCCCCGGCCTGCCGCTCCTCGCCGACCCGCGTCTCGAGGATGGCCGTGGCGCCGCTGCCCAGCGAGCCCCCGGCGACGTTGGCGTGCCGCACGCGCAGCAGCCCCTGCCAGCCGCGCTCGGTGTCGACGCGCAGCCCGAGCGAGGTCTCCAGCGGCAGCGCCTCGTTGACGCGCACGTCCAGCTCGACACGCCCGGGATCCCACGGCCGCAGGTCGAACCACACGGAGCGGAATCGCCCGGTTCCGTACAAATTCGCCAGGCTGGCCACCGCCTGGTCCGGATCCCAGGAGTCGCCCTCGCGCATGAGCAGCTCCTGGCGTACGACGCGCCCCTTGTAGCGCTGCAGCCCCATCACGCGGATTTTGCCCACGCGCACGCCCAGGAGCGCCCGCTGCGCGCGCTCGCGCCAGGCACGGTGGGCCTGCAGGTTCGCGCGTAGCTGCGCCCGCGGGATGCCGGCGGCGTCGAGCTTCTCCAGCAGCTGCGGGACCGCCTCCTTCCCGGCGCGATAGCCGATGGCGATGGTGGAGTCGGCCAGATCGAAGGACCCCGCCGCGATGTGGCCCAGCGGCGGGGTGATGACGAAGTCGGCCCGGTCGATGCTCTTGCGCCGCGTCTGGCTGACCATGACTTCGTAGGCGCGGAGCAGCTCGCTCACCGGGCTGTGCAGCGCGGGCTTCTCCCGCAGCGGCGCGCCGGTGTCCACCCCCACCACGAACTGTGCGTGGAGATCCCGGGCGGCGAACACGGGGAAATTGTCGATGATGGAGCCATCGACCAGAACGAGGCTGTCCACGACGACCGGCTCGAACAGCAGGGGGATGGCTGCGGTGGCCGCCATGGCCTGGCCGATTCCGCCGCGATCCAGCAGCTCGAGGCGGCCGCTCTGCAGATCGGCCGCCGCCGCGCGGAAGCGCACCGCCAGCGAGTCGAAGTTGCCCTGCGAGAGCAGCTGCGCCGCCAGCGTGTGGCGCAGGTAGGCCTCCTGCTGGCCGAACGTGCCGGCCAGGCTGGTCGTGATCTGCAGGCCCTGGTCCCCGGCCCAGCGCACGGTGAGAAGCCCGGGCCGGTCGGTGATCTGGCGGCTCACATACGCGCGGCTGTGGACCCAGTCGGTGGAGAAGAAGTGCTCCCAATTGATACTGGTGACCAGCTCCTTCATCTCGGCGGGAGTCTGCCCGCAGGCGT
Source organism: Candidatus Krumholzibacteriia bacterium (assembly GCA_041484665.1). Taxonomy (GTDB): domain Bacteria; phylum Krumholzibacteriota; class Krumholzibacteriia; order JAJRXK01; family JAJRXK01; genus JBGPIA01. The sequence continues at coordinate 3,420 of JBGPIA010000026.1, read as the reverse complement.
AGAAGCCGCCCACGATGGAGCCCATGCTGCAACCGATGACGAGGTCCGGCGCGATGCCGGCCTCCTCCAACGCCTGCAGCACGCCGATGTGGGCGAAACCGCGCGCCACACCACCGCTCAGCACCAGCCCGAGCAGCGGGTGCGGGGGTTCGTCCGGCGCAGTCGGCGCTGCCGGCTCGCCCGGTGTGGTGGCAGTATCAGGCGCGACGGAGGTGGCCAGCGCGATGGAGGCAGCAGTCGCGGCGGAGGCGCCCAGCGCCGCGGGAGGCGCGCCGAGCGCGGCAGATTGCGCCCTCGCGCCAGACGCGACGGCGAGCAGCAGCAGCAGCGCCAGCAGCCGCAGAGAGGAACGTCGGCTCATCGGCGACGCGGACGCCGCGGCCCGCGCGGCCGGCGCTGGATCGTCAAGGGTGCTGCGGACGCCAGGGAAGGGAAGTAGTCGACACCGCGGCAGCAGGGGCGGCGCGTGCGGGGCATGCCTGCGGCGGCGGAATCACTCCCAGATTCCGAGGATCGCCTTCGCGTCCTCGCTGCAGTGCGTCTTCGGGTCCCAGGGCGGGTTCCAGACCAGCTCCACCTCGACATCGTCCACGTTCTCCATGCGCCCCGCCATGAACTTCACCCCACCCACGAGCTCCGGCCCGGCGGGGCACATCTGGCTGGTGAGGGTCATCTTGACCTTCAGGCGGCGCGTCTGCGGATCATACTCGTGGCCGTACAGCAGCCCAAGCTCGACGATGGAGATACCGATCTCGGGGTCCTTCAGCGGGCGGATGGTCTCGCAAACCTGCTCGAAGGTGATGGTCGGCGGTGCAGCATCTGAGCCGGCAGCTGATCCCGCTGGCGCTGGAGCACCAGAGCCCGCAGCCGCACCCGCTGGCGCCTTGGCGGCCGGGCCCGTCGGCACCGTGGCATCCGGCTTCGCGGGGAAGCCCACCGGCGCCGTAACATCCGGCTTTGCCGGGAAGCCAGCTGGCGCCGCGCGATCCTTCGGGGCGGCTTTATCGGTGCTCATTGCGCTCCCCCTTGCTTCGGGCCTACAGGGTGGGCCGGCCGCAGCAGGTGCGAAAGGTCGCTGGATGGCTGGGTCGGCGTCAGGTTGGGCCGCTCGCCGAGCCGCGACTCCTCGGTGGTGGACGGCGCTGCCGCCCGCGCGCCCGCGGCGTACGCCGCCAGCGCGTCGCCCAGCGTGGTCCAGGGCAGCAGTGCGCATTTCACCCGCACGGGGAACTTGCGTACGCCCTGCAGCGCCTCCAGGTCCCCCAGATCCATGTCGGAGGGCACCTTCTCGCCGTGCATCTGGCGCCGGAAGGCTTCGGCCAGCGCTCGCACTTCGCCGACGCGTCGGCCGATCAGCAGCTCCGCCAGCATCGAGCCCGACGCGACGCTGATCGAGCAGCCCCGCCCATTGACCTCGGCGCCGGTGATGACGTCGCTGTCCACGCGCAGGGCGACGCGTACTTCGTCGCCGCAGACGGGGTTGAAACCCTCGTTCTCGACATCCTTGCGGTCGAGCGGGCAGCGCCCGCGCGGGTTCTTGTAGTGGTCCAGAACGACGTCGCGGTAGAGGTCGTCCAGCTCAACGAATGACATGGCCGAAGTACTCGCGGGTCTTGATGAGTGCGTCCACCAGGGCGTCCACGTCGTCCTTGTCATTGTAGCAATGGAGGCTCGCCCGCGCTGCAGCGACGACGCCCAGCCGCCGCATGAGCGGTTGCGCGCAGTGGTGCCCGGCGCGGATGGCGACCCCGTGGGAGTCGAGCACGGTACTGAGGTCGTGCGGGTGGACCTTCGGATCGGAGAAGGCCACCACCCCGGGCCGGTCGCTCGCCGCCCGCGGGCCGTACAGCTTGAGGAAGCCCAGCTCGGTCAGACGCTCTAGGGCATAGCGTGTGACCTCCACCTCGTGGGCAAGCGCCCGCTCGATGCCCAGCGCCTCCAGATACTCGATCGCCGCACCCAAGCCCACCACGCCTGCAATGTTGGGAGTCCCCGCCTCGAACTTCCACGGCACGTCGTTCCAGGTGGCGTGATCGAGGTAGACCTCGCGGATCATTTCGCCGCCGCCCAGGAATGGCTCCATGGACTCCAGCAGCTCGGGCCGCGCCCACAGCACGCCCACCCCCGTAGGCCCCAGCATCTTGTGGGAGCTGAACGCGTAGGCATCCACGCCCAGCACGTTGAGGTCGACGGGGATGTGCCCGACCGCTTGCGCTCCGTCGACGATCACCAACGCTCCGGCCGCGTGAGCGCGCCGCGCCAGCTCGGCCACCGGGTTGACCGTGCCCAGCACGTTGCTCTTGTGCACGAAGGCCAGGACCCGCGTGCGCGTCGAGAGCAGCCGTTCGACGGCCGATAGGTCCAGGCAACCGTCATCGGTGATGGGGATGTGGCGCAGCGTGGCGCCGGTGGCACGCGCGACCAAGAACCACGGTACGAGGTTGCTGTGGTGCTCCATCTCAGTGAGCAGGATCTCGTCGCCGGCGCGCAGACGCGGCCGCGCCCAGGCGTAGGCCATGAGATTGAGCGACTCGCTGGCGTTGCGGGTGAACACGACTCCGCGCGGTGACACGCCGCCCAGCAGCCGGCCCACCTTCTCGCGCACGGCCTCGTAGGCGGCCGTAGCCTCTTCGCCGAGGGTGTGGATGGCGCGATGGACGTTGGCGTTGCTGTTCTCGTAGAAGCGCACCTCGGCGTCGATCACCGAGCGGGGCTTCTGGCTGGTCGCTGCGCTATCGAGATAGACGAGTCGGCGGCCGTGGATGCGCCGCGACAGGATCGGGAAGTCGGCGCGCAAGCGCTCGATGTCCAGCGGCGGCGTGACTGCGGGAACGACCGCGGGGACGACCACATGCGGGACCGCGGACGCGGCCGCCGCGCTCGCGGGCGCGCTCGCGGGCGCGCTTGGCTGCGCGAGGGTCGGCCCGGCTGCAGCCGGGGTCGGCATCGCGCCGGCTGGCCCAGCTGCCCCATTGCCCGGCGCTGGCGCTGACGCCTTGCCCTGCGTCCTGGGCTGGCCTGGCGTCGGCATGGCTCGCTCCACGTCGTCCTCCCCCACTGCTAGTCCTGGTCGATCTCCACGACGATCTGCCCGTCGCGGACCCAGGTCTTGTAGGCGTTCACTGGATAGGCCGCCGGCATGCGGCGGACCTCGCCCGTGCGCACGTCGAAGCGGGCGCCGTGGCGCGGGCACTCGATCTCGTGGCCGATGAGGCAGCCTTCTCCCAGTGGCCCATCATCGTGCGTACACAGGTCATCGATGGCGTAGTAGCTGCCGTGCACCCGACTGACGGCCAGGCGGACGCCCTCTGCCTCGAACACGCGCGCCTCCCCCTCAGGAACGTCGCTGGCCTTGCCGATGACGATCTGGCGCATCAGCCGCGCTTTCCTCCGATGTCGTCACGCGCCGTTGTCACGGCT
>JBGPIA010000025.1:0-50892 GCA_041484665.1 Candidatus Krumholzibacteriia bacterium | reverse complement strand
TCGGCTCACCAACAACAGCGGTACGGCAGTCCTCACGATGAGCGCAAACGGGACCGTCCAGGGCCACTTCGAGCACCTCCTGGAAGGTGCCATCGCCGCGTGACATCACAAACTCAAGCGCACTTTATGCAACAGTGGGGTGGAGTGGTCGTCTTCGACCAGAATCTCGATGGGAAACCCGACATCCTGTCGGTTGCGGCTCAGACCAACAGTGCCCCGCTGCTGCTGCGCAATGCGTTCGGAGGGCCTCCTCCGTACTTCACCGACATCACGACGTCGGTTGGGCTGTCACAGACCGACCCCTCGTCGGCCTTCTCTGCGGTGGCGGCCGACTTCGGTGGGACGGGGGCTTACGACGGTGACCTCGACCTCTATGTGGGGCATCCATCGTCCGGAAGTCATTACTTCTTCCAGAACCGAGCAGACAACGGTTTGGACGGCCCCGTAAACCGATCGGTGCGCGTTAGCGTGACAGCGCCCGGCTCCGGCAACAACCGCATGGGGCTGGGTGCACGAGTGCTGCTCGAAGCGCCACCAACCACGCCAACGCTGAAGCAGGAGCAGCTGTTCACCGGTGAGAGTACGCGCGGTTCCATCAGCTATCAAGGGGACGCCTACGCCAGCACCGTGACCTTCGGCGTGGGCCAGTACGCAGGAGACGTGAAGATCACGCTGTTCTGGCCCGACGGGTACGTGGAGCCGCCTCGGATTCAGAACGACACGGTCAATCCGGAATTCTTCTTCAAGAACAGCCACGGCCCTGGCCTGCTCGATGCCACGGCAGCACTGATCCCGTATGGGCAACCGTCACAGCTCGTGGACTACGAGTGGCACTGGGAGCAGAGCTACGGCAGTGACATCACGCGGGACAAGGTCGTGATCCTCAACCCGCTCAGCGGCACGGCTTGCATCTCTCCGACCACGTTGACGCCCACCACGCCCGGAGTGGCCTACACGGTCGTACCAAAACCGGGGGGAGGATACGTGCACACGCTGCGATGGAGCGGTCAGCCGTGCATCGCACCTTGCAAGAATCGCTGGTACGTCCAAGTCAGCTCCGGCTCCACGACGGAGACGAGCACCACGCGCACCTTTAACATGCCAGTGTGCATTCAGTAGCCAGGAAGGAGGGATCGTCATGAGGAGAACAGGCATCTGTACGGCGGCCGGCCTTCTGATCGCTCTCTCGAGCGGCCCAGCCCTCTGCCAGAGCGTGGTCGATGGGGTGGTGGGATTGCATCCCGCTGGAGAGCGGAGCTGCCTCGCGCAGGAGATCCTGGTCCCTGATGGCCAGGCGCTGACGGGGCTTCGCTTCTACAACAACGATGGCACGCGGGCGTTCCCCCAGCTCCTGCTGCTGGAGGCGTCCGCCGCGGCCTCCCCGAACCTGCAGGATGCCGGCGTTGTGCTGGCGGACGTCTCAGCCCAGTCGCTGTCCTGGGGCGACATCGCGCTGGGGGCACCGGTGATCAGCTCGACGGGGGCGGTATTCGCCGTATTCGTTCTGCCGCCGAACGCTGAGCGGGTGGGGGAGGGGACGGCGGGAGGGCCTGGGATCGGGTTCGTCCGGCAGAAGGCGGGCCCGCGGGCTTTCGTCAGTGCGGACGGGCTGGAATGGCTGCCTGTGCATCCGGCGTACCGGCTGGCGGTCGAACCAGTCTTCCAGGCACGCACCGGGTTTGCGACGGCGCTGTCGTCGCTCGTGCGTTCTGGAAGCGGGGGCGGTATTGCCGTCGTCGAGCCCGAGAAGCCGGCTCCAGTGCTGGTAACCCACTTGCTGGCGCCCCGGCCCAATCCGTTCAACCCACGCACGGAGATTCGCTTTGAGCTGGCCCTGCAGGGCGCGGTTGACATCGTGGTCTACGACCTCCGGGGCCACCGGGTGCAGAGGCTGACCAGCGGTCCATGGCCCCAGGGATCGCACGAGGTGACCTGGCTCGGAACTGACCAGGCGGGAAGGCCCGTTGCAAGTGGCGTATACTTGGTGCGGATGGAGGCATTGGGGCAGACCTGGACCCAGCGCGTGGCGTTGGTGAGATGAGCGGAACGCAACAGCAGGGTCCGGGGGCTCTCTCCCCCGGACCCCCCTGAGGAGGTAACTCATGCGCGCTCGACGAAGGATGCTCACGGCGTTCGCGAGCCTGGCGCTGGCGCTCACCGCCGCGCCTGCAGCGGCGACTACGCGGCGGGTCGAACGCGACGGCACCGGCGATTTCACGACGTTGCAGGCAGCCGTAGATGCGTCCGCACCGGGAGACGTCCTCCTGATCGGACCCGGGAGATATGATGACATCCATCCCGTCGTTCATACGAACGGGGTTTTCTACGAAGTCGTCGACGTGCGCGTTGGGAACTTGATTTTTCGCGGCACTAGCCGTGACGCAGTGATCGTTGGCCCATCGCAGGCAGCCCCGGACGGTGTCCGTTGGGATGGCATCGTCGCCACACATGACACCGGAACCTTCGAGGTCGAGAACCTCACGGTGGAAAACGTCTACGTCGGAATCGGCTTCATGGGAATCGATCTCACAGTCCGCGACTGCTCGCTCCGGAACGGCTTCAACGGGGTGCAGCTGGCCGCGCGCGGCGTCGCGACCTTCGAGCGCTGCACGTTCACCGATTACGGCTCCATGGGCCTGTCCGTATCCGACAATTTGAACGCCCAAGGTACCGTGGTCACTAGCTGCACATTCGTAGGCGGTGGCTTCGGCATCGACTCGCAGACCGCGGGGACACTGATCAGCAACTGCACGTTTCGAGGGGCCATCGTGGGTGCGCAGCTGTCCTTCGCAGCGAGCGGTACTGTACAGGATTGCATCTTTCAAGGGATTCAGAGGGTCGCCTTGGGCATCGAGAGTGGCTCGCAGTGCGTCGTGACGGATTGCATCCTGGAAAGCGCCGAGGTGAATCTTGATGTCACCAACTACAGCCGCGTTACTGGGACAGGGAATGTATTGCCTGGTGGGTCCTGGGCTACGATGACCTTTGACGGTCAGGGCACCGCCAGCCTTCATGCGTGCCACATCCTACAGGGTACTGGCCCGCGGGTGCGGACGGTTTCCACTGGCCCGGCCCACGTCATCGACCTGACGAACAACTATTGGGGCACAACCGATGTTCAGCAGATTGCCGACTCGATCGTCGACCACAACGACTTCTCATACCTGACGGCGACGGTGCTGTTCCAGCCGTTTCTCGGGCAACCGGTCCCGGCGGGCAGGATCACCTTCGGCACGGTGAAGGCGCGGTTTGGGGAGGCCAAGTAGGTCCGCGGGCACCGGGTCTGGGCCGCTCCCCCACGGGTTCTCGCCGCCGGAAAGCAGACCGCCCGGGCCGCCGCAGCGGGCTTGGAACAGGCGCAGGTAGCGCGCATACTTGGAGGCAGCTCGGCGCCCAACCTGTCATTCTCGGGGGGCTTCCCATGTGGCGCCAGACTGGCGCAGCTGCCACAACCCTTTGGCTCGCAGGCGTTCTCACCTGTGCAGGCTCGACGACCGCATCCGCCCGGGCCTGGCGGGTCGCCCGCGACGGCTCGGGGGATTTCACGACCATCCAACCAGCCGTGGACGCCGCTGCCCCGGGAGATACGGTACTGATCGGCGCGGGGCGCTACCGCGAGTCCTCCATCTTTCCCTTCGACAACGAGCTCGGAGGGGGGGAGACCTTCGTGGGCGTGAGCGTCAGCGACCTCACACTGATCGGCGTCCAGCGTGACTCGGTGGTGATCGGCCCCGACGTGCCGAACTTCCAGGGTTTCGATCCGACCGGCATCGCGATGCGGCTGGATCATGCTTTGAATCTCCGGGTTCGGCAGCTCACCGTCCAGAACGTCTACAATGGACTGCGGCTGCGTGGCCACGCCGATGTCGCGATGTGCCAGGTGACGGGATGTGGCATCGGCATGTTCGGGTTCACGGAGAGCGGACTGCGCGTCGCGGACTGCCTCTTCACGCGCTGCACACGCTGGGGCCTCTCAACCGACCCACCAGCGGCGAACATCGAGGTACAAGACACGCAGTTCGTCGACAACCTTGGAGGTGGGGCGGTCTTCAGCTTTGCAAACAACGCCAACGTACGGCGGTGTTATTTCCGACCCTGTGGCATCATCTACGACCGATTCGGCACCGGAACGGTTGAGGACTCAGCATTCGACATCGAACTGAATGGAGCTGCAGTAGACGTAAGCATATCCTCAAACGTTCAAATCGTTGGGAATCGCCTGCAAGGACCCGGACAGAAGATCATCGCCGGCGGTCACTCCAACGTGACGGGCTCTGACAACTACATCGAGACTGGGCCCCTTGGGTATGCATTGCGCATTGGCGGCGAGACAACGATGGACCTCCATCACAACGACATCAAGCTCGGGGGCGGGTACACAGTCCGTCTCGAGTCCTACATGAACGCCCAGCAGCCGGTCCACCTGAACCTGACCGACAACTACTGGGGCACGGCGATCGCCGACACGATCGCTGCCCACCTCTGGGACGGCAACGACGATCCCCAGGTGCACGGGTTCGTCGATTTTCAGCCGTTCGCCACGTCCTCCGTTCCGGCGCCGCAACGGTCGATCGGGTCCTTGAAGACGTCGTACGGGGCGCAGAAGCAGTAGGGCTGGGCGGCGGTTTCGGGCCGGCGGTCTTGGATCCTGATCCATTCTCACGATCTGCCCGGCCGACAAGGGCTCCACGTGAGTGGGCGCCTGAGTTCCACGTCGCAGCCCGGCGCCACTGCCCCCGTAGGGGCCCAGATCACAGTCCCAGACTTGCGGGCGCATTCCCCGAGGCGCACCGTTGAGGTAGTCGAGCACACGGCCTCGGGTCTGGAGGCCCCGATGACGCACCGATTCTCGTCGGTTCGTGCCTGGATATGCTGCGCGGCGCTACCTTGGATCACACCGCCCGGTCCAGCCGCTGCTCATACCTGGCGCGTCGAGCGTGATGGCACCGGGGATTTCAGCACGATCAAGCCCGCGCTGGCAGCGGCAGTTCAGGGCGACACGATCCAGCTGGGGCCGGGGCGGTATACAGAGGTAGAACCGTTCTCGCTGCCCGGGTGGACGGAGCCGACCTACGTCGGGGTGTACACCGAGAACCTGACGTTGCGCGGGACCAACCGCGACGCAGTGATCATCGGGCCGACTGCGCCGGACTTCACCACGTATGGCCCCAAGGGAATCGTGACGCAGGTGAACGTGCAGCACCTGCGGTTGGAGAACCTCACGGTGGAGAACGTTCACGACGGGCTGTACTTGATCGGCAACGTCGTGCTGCATGGGTGTCTACTACGCCGGTGCGACCTCGGCGTGATCGGGGTCGATGGCCTGAGCCTGCGGGCCGAGGGTTGTGAAGCCCAGCGGTGCAGGGAAGCGATCGACGTGTGGAATGGCCACGATCTCGAGGTTTTGGACAGTGTTTTCACCGAGAATTCGGTGGGCGTGAGCTACATGCAGTGTCAGCGTGGAAACGTGCGCCGGTGCCATTTCGAGAATGGGATCGGCGGCACCAAACACGATGACAGCGATGGCCTCGTCGAGTACTGCTCCTTCATGAACCTCAACAACTACGCCATCGTCGGAACAGGAACCGCCAGAGTCATTGCAAACCACAATGCAGCGCACGGGGGGCAGGCGCAACTCTGGTCGAGCCTGTATGCCGATATAAGTGGAACGGACAATCTGCTGCGGGGTTCCACGTACGCGACAGTGCTTGTAGAGTCGTACGCGACCGCTTCCGTGCATTCAAGCAACATCCTTCCAGCCCAAGGCTACGGAGCACGCGCCGACGGGTACGTCCACCCCGACCGCTCCACGATCGACCTCACCAACAACTACTGGGGCGTGGACAGCGCCGATGCCATCCGCGAGCTCATCTGGGACGTCAACGACGACCCTCAGACGAACGCCGTGTTCCTGTTCGAGCCGTTTGCGACGCACTCGGTCCCGGCGCGGTCCATCAGCGTCGGCGGGCTCAAATCGCGCTTTGGGGGTGACCCGGCCCCGGGGAAGGGCGGGCCGGTCCGCAAGTAAACGGGGCATGGCCAGCCAGAACGCGCCTACGGACTGCTCGCCTTCGATGGCCGGCTTGGCCCCAGCCAGCGCGAGGCGCATACTTGAGGAGTGGCTCGGGAGCCCGGTCTCGAACCGGGGTGGGTCTCGATGCGATGGGCGAGATCCACGGTAGCGGCTTGTGCGGCCCTGACGGTGCTGCTGGTGTGGGCAGCGCCCATGGCTGCCGAAGCGCGCACTTGGCGAGTCGAGCGCGACGGCAGCAGGCAGTACACCACGATCCAGCCTGCCATTGACGCGTGTGCCTACCAATTATTCATCCGACGCCACCGATTGCCCGTACGCCATCGGCATTTCCCGGGGATTGCGCCGTGAAGCGCGGGCCGGCCGGCCTCCCGCTCCGACTGACGCTTGCCTGAAAGCCCGCCTGAGGCCGTGTGGACATAGCTCCGCCGGCCTGTCTGTCCTCGCTTGGCGGTAATTTCGGAGAATCGTCAGGCGGCTTCGCGGAGATACCGATGGTGGAGCCCACCGAGCACCGGGAGCGCCACGATCTCGCCGGCCTCCGGGGGCTCGACGTCCCTCGGCTCGGGGCAGTCCTTGTCCAACCCGAGGTGCGTCCGTGACCGGTGGTAGTAGTCCAGGTACTCGGCGAGCACGCGGCGTAAGTGATCCGCGCTGAAGACGATGACGTGATCCAGGCATTCTCGGCGGATGCTCCCGATCACTTGTTCCGCGAATCCGTTTTGCCACGGGGAATATGGCGCCGAGATGATTTCCTCCAGTCGGGCCAGACTGATCCGCTCCCCGAACACGTCTCCGTACTTGTGATCTCCGTCGCGCAGGACGAACGTCGGTGCGCCGTCGAAGTCGAGGGCCTGGATGACCTGCTCGGCCGCCCACTCCCCCGTCGGCGCGTCCGTCACCTCGAACCCGAGCACCTTGCGTCGGTCGTGAGCGAGCACCAGGAACACATACAGGCTGCGCATCGCGGCGGTTGGGACCTCGAAGAAGTCGACTGCCGCGATCTCCCTGGCGTGGTTGACCAGGAACGTCTTCCAACCCTGGGAGGGTGGCCGGCGGAGTTTCCTGTACTTGGCCACCGTCGCCTGGCTCATCTCCACGCCCAGCTTCAGCAGCTCGCCATGGACGCGCGGGGCGCCCCACAGCGGATTCTCGCGGGCAATGCGGCGGATCAGCTCGCGTTCGTCCAGGGTGAGGCGTGGTCGGCCGCAGTGGCGTCGCTGGCTCTTCAGGCGCCAGTAGAGCCGGTAGCCCAGGCGGTGCCAGCGGATGACGGTCTCCGGCTGGACGATCAGCAGGCTCCGTCGCCAGCCATTCCAAATCCGTGATATGACGACCCATAAGACGCGGTCCTGCTTGGTCAAGCGGGGTCGCTTGCCGCCGCGCTAGAGCACCTCCAGCTGGTGCCGCAGGGCCAGGTTCTCGAGGGTGAGTGATCGGCGGGTCTGGAGTGCTGCCAGGAGGGAGCGTAGGATCAGGATGAGCATGGCCACCGCCCGCCGTTGGAGGCCAGGCAAGTCCAGGAACGCACTGGCGGCCCGATCGATCGGAGGGCACAGGCATGAACCGGGTAGGATCGTCCCTCTGCTTGGCACTCATCGGCTGGATTGCGATCGCTCCAACCGACGGCGCCGTGTCTGCGGCAGTCAATCAGAACGTGGAAGCTGCCTCGACTGACCGAGACGTGCAGGGGCACTGGGTCATGATCGGAGGCGCCGGGCTGCCGTACAACTTTCTGCGGTCCATGGCGGCGTACGATGGCACGGTCGTGGCGGCACCGGAGTTGAATAGCTTCTACGCGCTCGTCATCTTGCGAGGTGACCGCTGGGTGCCCTTCCTGGACTTTGGCTCCGTCGGCAAGTTGAACAGCGCCGCAGTCGGTGCTGCCGGAAGCTCGGACTGCGAATTCTACCAGATCGACGTCGGCAACTATGACCGGTACCTGGTGTATGCGGGCGGAACACATTGTACCTGCTCCGAAAACTCAGCCCTGAGACGGTTGGAGGACTCGGGATGGGCGGTCTGGCTGGGTTGCTCGACCCCGGCCTGCCTGGAGCAGCAAACCACCACCGCTTGTTCCGAGGTGCGCTGGTTCAAGTCGCTGGGTACAACGATCGTCGCGGTGGGCCGGATCGATAACAGTCCGCAGCGACTGATCGAGTGGCGCGACGGTCAGTGGATGCCCGTTGGACCTGCGCGCGATGGGTTGATCTCAGACGTCGCTCTATTTCAGGGCAGCTTCGTAATAGCAGCGCAGGAGCAGCTCGCGGGGGCCTGGAAGTCCCGAGTTCTACAGTTGGGCACGGGAGGGTGGCACGACGTTGGCGCAACCGCGACACCTTCGCCGGAAGGCAGTTTGGCCGGGGTCACTGTCTACCGCGGCGCGCTGATCGCCTTTGGAGGATTCACATCGGTCGACGGAATGGAAGCCACGGGGATCGCGGCGTGGGATGGCACCAGCTGGTCCCCTCTCGGCACTGGCGTCGACGGGGGTGCGATCTCCTCGGTCGTCGAGTACCAGAGCAATCTGATCGTCAGCGGAACGTTTCTCGCGGCAGGCGGAATGCCGGCACCGGGACTCGCGCTGTGGGATGGGCGCCGCTGGCAAGCCCTCCAAGGATTCCCCGAGGCACTGCCTGCTCGACTGCACGTTCTGAACGACCGGCTGTATGCATCGAACTGGTCCGCGTACGTCTACGAGGGGACCCTGGTTCCTGCGGCTACGGTCGCGCTCTCCGCACATGCCGAGCCAGGGGCTAACCTCGTCACCTGGTCGAGCGCGCACACAGCGCAGGTCGACAGCGCCTGGCTGACTCGCTGGGTGAACGGGCATGAGCCGCAAGTCGTGCGCGGCTGGGGCGACGGAGTGTTTCCACTGACCGGCCAGTGGCTGGACACGGATGTCCGGCCAGGGTACGTCTATCGCTATCGCATGGAGGTTTCGACCGGCGGCGGCGTGCTCGCGTCGGCAGATGCGCAGATTGCGCGGCCTTCCGCCCGATCCGCAATCGTGGCCGTCGCGCCGAATCCGTTCAATCCGCAGACCGAGATCCGCTGTCTGTTTGCCATGCCGGGTCCGGCTCGGCTGCGCGTCCTGGATGCCAGCGGCCGCGTCGTCCGCACGCTGCTGGACGCCGTCGTTTCCCCCGGCCTGCGAGACGTCGCCTGGGATGGCCGCGACGACGCGGGTCGGCCTGCTGCGAGCGGAGCCTATCGCGTCGTACTGGAGAACCACGGGGAGCGGGACCAGGCCTCCCTCGTATTGGTTCGCTGACAGCCGTCCTGCCAGCCGAGCGGTCGCGCCATGCCATCCGGGGTGGGGTCCCTACTGCTTAATCATCCGGCGCCTCGAGGTGGCCTCGCGCCACTGGCATCGCCCGGCGATTCCATCATGAGGGCGGGTTCACCAGGCGTCTCGCTCGACAGCCCGTCCCGGACGCTCCTCGGAATCGCCCGCGCGCGTTGAACGCCGAGAGGTCAAGCTCCGGACCGAGACTGTTCCTAAGAGTGTCCTGCCCGGGGAGCCAACTGATCCGGCCTCGGAAAGCGAGGCCCCGCGGGTTGACGCAGATCCCGTCTCCTGGCCGAGGCGGGGTCGCTTCATCTGCTGGATTCCAGGGGGTTTGCGAGGGCGGCCTGGGCGCGTGTTCTCTGGTTCGAGGAGGGTTGCGGACGGGGGCCCGGATGAAAGCCTTGGAAACGGGCCGAACTGTCTCGCGGTCTCGGTTTCTGGCGTTTGGACCCCGGAGCGTTTGACACAGATTGGGCATCCGGGGGCCCGGGTGAGACGGACTACGAACTGAGAGCCACGGGGGCGGACGCGAGCCCTCCCGGCCACACCCGGGGCCGCCACTTGCTTTCGAGTGCTCATCGTGCGGGCGATGAGGTTGACGGGGCCCTGTGCCTGCTGGGGCATTCGGGCGGCGACGGTCGGTTCAACCAGGCAGGCAGGCAGGCACCTATGCCTCCGCCACAGACGCAGGCGCACACCGGACGAACCCGCCTGACCGCCCGGGACCGCGACAAGCGCGCATGGCAGTGGCGCTCAGGATTCCAGCGCGCGCGTTTCGACCCGTGCCCCTTACCGCTTCGGCGCGGGCTGTGTCTGGTAGCGAGCCTTGAGCTCACCGATCGAGAGCTGGGCAGTCGGAACAGTTCCGCCCGCGAAGGGCTCAAACTCCACGACGGCGTGGATTGAGGGGTCGTCGTTGCCATCTCGGATCGCTGCGGCGATGGCCGCTGCGTCGGTCAACCCCCAGTAGTTGTTCTGGAGGTCGATCGTGAAGGCAGCGCCCAGGTAGGTGTCAGCGTAGACGAGCCACCCTCCTCTCTTGAGGATGTCGTTGCCGTGGAAGTCGGCCGTGCAGTTGCCGTTGAACTCTACGGTGGCGTACGAACCACCGTTGAGCGTGTTTTGCGTGCCGGAGATGTGGCTGGAGCTGTCGACGACGATCTGTTCGGTGCCGCCTGTCATGACGTTCCTGTCGAGTCGCAGATCTGCGAGGAGGGCGGCGGCCGCGGCGGCAACCTGGACGTTTGTGAAACTGCAATCGGCGACGGTGCCCGACGCGCCCTGCTCGTACTGTACGCCCACGCGCCCACCCTGAAACGTGCAGTGGGAGACGATCCCATTGGGTGTGCGAAGAAAGTCCAGCCCCGTCACGTTGTCCACAAAGCGGCAGTCGCTCACCTCCACTCCGGTGCCCCCCCACCCGATCGCCAACATCCCATCCCCGATATTCCCCTCGAATCGGCAGCGACGCACCACTAGCTCGCGATCGTCCACGCCGGAAACTCCGAGGTCGCACTTGCGGAAGACGCAGTCGTCCACCAGAACCTGACCCACCAGGTATGCACCATCCCTGACGTTCTCCACGGTGAGCTGCTCGATACGGACGGTGCGCACGTCCCAGGTGGTGTAGATCCCCTTGGGCCCGAAGCCCTGGAAACTGGCCACGCTGGGACCGATGATGACGGCATCACGGTCGGTCCCGCGGAGTGTCAGGTTGTCGACGCCGACGCCCGCATAGGTCGGCTCCAGGCCGCCAGGGCCATCGAACGGAGCGAACTCAGTGTAACGGCCGGGACCAATGAGAATCGTGTCTCCGGGCGCGGCGCCGTCCAGGGCAGGCTGGAGGGTGGTGAACTCCCCACTGCCGTCCCGCTCGACCCGCCAAGTTCGAGCATCAGCGCGCGCAGCTGCCAGGATCACACAGAGCGCGATGGCGGCAGCAGTCGAGCCGCAGCGCATGGGCTTCCTCCTCGTCTCGTGGGCGCCGCACGGACGGGTGACGGCATGGGCCCGAGGGCAATACCCCACGCGCCGATTCTCGTGCAGGTATCCCCGGAGGCGTTGCTCTAGCAATCCAACGGGGACGATCGGCCGGTGAGCTGTGGGGCCTCATGCCATTGTACTCCTCCCGCGCGGCGGGCGGTCGTTTCGGGTAGACGCAGCAGGCCGAAGTCGGGCGCTCAGAGTCATGTGGCGTGGCCCGCGGGCAGCCCTTTGCAAGAGCGAGCCTGAACCGAGGATTGCGGGATAGACCCGCCTGCGGAAGGGCTCGTCGCCACTGGCCCCAGTTTTACGGCAAGCGAGGCAGGCGGGCTCAGCACCCCGCAGATCGCGAGGCGCGTGCGGTGCTCCGGCTCAGCGCGGAGCCTCTGCCGGCTCCCGCGCTGGCAGCGTCCGGCTCAGGATCTGCGGAGTTGCGACGCCCTCCTGTAGCACGTAGGCCTGGCCGGGCACGGGCAGCACGAACTCGTCGCGTCGTCCCCCGCACCAGGTCACGAGCACGTGGTAGGGGCCGCGGTCCTGCGCCAGACCGAAGTGCAGGGGCAAGATTGCGGAATTCCAGGGCTTGGCGACACTCCGCACTTCCTGCGTCTGCATCCTGCCCGCGGCGCGCAGAGCGACGCGCGCGCCCAGGCCGTGCGGCGGCCCCCCGTGCGGCTTCAAGGTCACCGTCAACCCGGGAGCGCTGCCGACGTTTTCGTAGAGCGCCATGAGCTCGCGCGCGCATGGCGTCGTACCACCGCCGCTGACGACCAGGAGGTCGAGATCACCATCGAGATCCTGGTCCAACGCCCAGGCCTGGACTCCATCGGATGGAAACACCGGCAGCCCGCCCCAGCGAGAACCCATCCGCTCGAAGTCCCCGTTTCCGAGCCCGCGTGCCATGATGTTGGAGGATCCCAGGTCCTGGCTGCCCACGGAGACCACGTAGAGGTCCAGAATCCCATCTCCGTCGAGGTCCGCAAGCGTCGCCGAGCTGAGCAAGGACTTGACGCGCAGGTGGCTGAGATCAGGACCTGGAACGAAACGGAGCCCATGCCGGCTGCTGTCGTTCAAGAAGAGGCGCAGCTCGCCATCCTTCTGTACGAGCAGAAGATCGAGGTCTCCGTCATCGTCTACGTCACCCAGCAGCACGTCGGCGATCGGTGCGCCATGCACGGCCAATCCCGCCGCGACCGTGACGTCCTCCAGTCGCCCGGCGCCGTCGTTGTGCAAGACAGCGAGCCGGCTGCCCGCCAAGCAAAGGTCCGTGTGCCCATCGAGGTCGAGGTCCCCCTCGGCTCCGAAAGCGAACCACGGCCCGGCAGCCGTAGCGGGAGGCTTCAGGACGAGGTGATCCCCAATATCGGACCAGTTGGCGCCATCGAAGTGGAACAAAAGCGGTGGCGATTTGAAGTTTAGGAGCAATAGCTCCGGGAACCGATCACCATCGAGGGGAAAGCAGAGAGCGCCGCGTCCACGCCCGTGCGGATCCGCGAGGAAGTCCTGGTGCCCGACCACGTTGATGAAGCGGCCAGGTGCCTGCTGAAGCCAGAGTTGTTTGTACGTTAGACTGTCGCCGCGATGGGCCCCGACGCTCAGGAAGAGATCCCACCGCCCGTCGCCGTCGAAGTCGCAAGCGGCGCTGCCGTGCAGGTCCCGGATACCCGCGGGCTCCCCGGTCATGTCTTGCATCAGCGTATAGTGCAGTCCTGGCCGGTTGAGATAGAACTCCGGAGCGCCGGCGTGCCGCGAGAGACAGAGGTCGAGCACACCATCACCATCGACGTCGGCCCACGTAGCGCCGAATGTCCGTCCGTGCTGCGGGAGGTCGCCCCATCGGACCGGGCGCAACAGGCGCATCGGCGTGGACGGTGGCGCGGCCGCGGACAAGGCGGACGCGATGGCAAGGCTTACTGCTGCCGCTGAAGGCATCACATCCGCCGGATTCGGTGCGGGGTCCTGCCCCCAAGACCTGTTCCAAGCGCTCTGCGAACTTGGCCTTTACCTTGGGTCCTTGGTTCAGGGTGAAGCGGCCGTCCACTGGGTCAGGGGAAGATCCCCCAAGGCGCTGTGCGGCCGGATGTGATTGTATTCCTGCCGCGCACGACGACCCAGCGGGTGCCGGGGCGCTGAGGTGGGCACGCCTACCACCATGGCTCACGGCCAGGAGTTGGTGGTAGAGGTCGAAGCGCGCAAGTTGTGGATGATGACGTTGATGGTCCAGGGCCAGCGGGGAGCGTAGAGTCAGGCACAACAGCGCCAGCGGTCCAGTGGTGGCCAGCCGGTAGGTAAGTGGCTCCCAGCGCCGATTGGTCGTTTGGCGGTGGTCAGCAGTCTGCGAGCCACTTCGCCGCGTAGTGCCGAAGGAACGCGAGACACTCACGCGCGCCGGGTGCACTCGTGATACCTGAGGGGCGTTTTCTTCGATGACCGACTACTTCAGCGACCGGGAGCGTGGCGCACGACCGCGCACGAACGAAGTAATCACTGAAAGGGTGTGGGGGGGATCGCCGCGCTCATCCGCAGGGAGCATGAGAAGAATTCTTTCGGCCTCGACTTTCCCTGCGAGTGTCAGGACGGCGGTGGCAATGTGATGGCGAATTCCACCGTCGAATTTGTCCATCGGCTCCAGGCCGAGATCTTCGGTATTTCATGGCCGCTCGTTGCTCATCAACTGCCCGACACTCTCGACGTGCTTGATCTTCTCCAGTTCTGCCACCGGCACATCGCCCAGCCTGAGCAGACCAGGTACCACGATTTCTTCCGTCACTACCACCTCGAGTTCGACCGTGCAGCAGCCGGCCAGGCAAATCTAGGAAATCAAGGACGGACGGATTAATTGGTATGCACAGGGAGGAAGACACCGAGGCCTACACGAGGACCGGGCCGTTCGTGCCCAAGGATCTCGACGAGGGGCTGGTGGCGAGTCTCAACGAGAAGGCAATCCAGGCCTATCAGGCGCTCCTGCTTAGGTACTACGGGCGCATCGACTTCCGCCTCGCCAAGGACGGGACCCTCCACGTGCTCGAGGTGAACCCCAACCCGTACCTGCTCCCGAGCGCTGAGTTCGCGATGGCAGCCAAGGCCTCGGGTCGCTCTTACAGCGACTTGATCGGTGAGATCGTCGATCTTGCGCTGGCGCGCTACGGAGACGGCACCCAGGTGACGTCGAGGTCTTAGAAACCGGGCGGCCCGTCCCTCTTGCCGACACTCCGGGCACCCGGGGCCAAGCGACATATCGTGCATCTCGACCCCAGGGCTCCGGGATCCATCACGGAGAGACCTTGGCGAGCCCGCTCAGGTTCGCTCCGACTCCCAGGTAGATCTGGAAGTAGCCCGGGTGGATCGTGACCGCCCCGGCCCCGAGCTGCTGGGGGACGTTGAAGCTCTTCGTGAACTTGACGCCTCCCTCGACCAGAAACCGTCCGAAGTTGAGGTCGCTCCCCAGGGTCACGTCGTAGCCGAACGCCACCCGGTTGCGGCTTTCCAGGTTCTGGCGGATCTCCTTCTCGCGGTTCTGGTCGTCGGGAACGACGACGTCGGTGCTGATCCCGTAGAAGATCGCGGCCAGGTTCACCCCCGCGTACGGCCGCAGAAACCCGGAACCGTGGCCGCCGACCTCCGGGCCGAGGTAGAGACGGGAGTAGCTCTGAGACGTCTGCTGCTCGACCCGCAGGCCGGTCACCGGGTCCCGGAACTCCACGGTTTCCTCGAGCAGGTTCACGTACTCGAAGCCGATCGTGCCGGCGACCGCGTTCGCCACCTGGGGCACCGGCACGACCAGGTGGATGCCGGCCCCCCAACCCGCTCGGCTGAAGTCCTTGGCGTCCTCTCCGGTGGGCTCCATGCGGATGCCATAGATGCCGAGCTTCGCGATGGGCTGGGCGCGCGCGGGGAGTGTTCCGAGGTCGCAAGTCAGAGCTAGACCGAAAAGCATGCTCGTGAGTCGCGAGATTCGAGCGGACACGGCGGCTCCTTTCGGGAGGCGAGTCGAGTGCGCGCCCACCCGGGAGCTGGGGGCACGTCGGGGAGTCGCGGTGGAGTGTAGGGCATACGAGCCCGCCCGAGTACGGCATCAGGGTGGGGGCCGGACGGGCATCGGCGGCCAGCATCGGCGCCGGGTAGATCCGTGCCGCCATGGGGTGTGGTGTGGCGAGAAGCCGCGACGAGATACCGCGAGGAAAGGGGCCCATGAAGCTGCGTACGCCGCGCGGCGCGATGGTCTGCCATTTCTCCGTTCTTCATCGGAACCGAGGTCGGTCATGCGGTACCCGAACCGGACTGGCAGACAGGTTACCTTCGCCTCGGCCGCGGGCTTGGCTGGGATCACCTTCGTGGCTTCTTCGCCCGCCACCACCGTCGTCGTCACGACCCTCAATGACGCTGCGCTGCACGGGCTGTCGGCGACGGCGGCGGCGCCGTCGCTGGCTCTTCAACCGCTAGTACAGGTGGAAGCCCATGCGATGCCACCGGATCACCGTCTCTGGCTGGACGGTGATGAGGGACTTTCTCCAACCATGCCAGATTTGTGATATGACGACCCAGAGGGTGCGGTCGCAGTTGGTCAATCGGGGCCGCTTCCCGCCACGCTCGAGCACCTGGACTTGGTGCCGCAAGGCCAGGTTCTCGAGGAGAAGCGATCGGCGGGTCCGGAGGGCTGCGAGTAGGAAGCGTAGGATTAAGGGAAGCATGGCCACCGCCCGTGAGTTGGAGGCCAGGCAATGCTGGACAACCGACGGCGGACGGGCTAGTCGGCATGCACGACAGACTACTCTGTAAGAAACCAGCAAGCTGAAAGCAACGGGCAGACTGATCGTCGGCCTTCCCAATCGGCCGATCTGAGAATTCGGTTAGCCGAGCTGCCGGGCTTCCAGGGAGTCGATGCGGTGTGCGTACGTAACGCCTGTGGCCTGGAAGGAGGGCGGCAGCGGCGAGAGCGAGCTCGGTGTGAAGTTCCGGTGAGCGACGATGTCACACGTCTGGCACAGAAGTTCGCGCTTGGGTGCGATGCTCTCAGCGTTTCTTTTTCCGCTGGCGAAGGCCCGCATGGCACGGTGGGTCGGGCTGTTCCAGAATTCTCGCAGTTCCTTGAGTTCCTGGATCGTGCCGAGATCCCACCTCTCTGACATGCTCGTGCAACAGGGGGAGATGGCGCCGTTTGCCTCGACGGTCAGTTCGGCATAGAGGAAGTCACAGGTTCCTTGGAAGATCGTCTGAAGCGGCGGAAAGGCCGGGTGCTTGGGGACGAAGGATTCGTGGTAGATGAATGCGCGGCGGGGCTGGAACGCGTCGGCGCCAACCGCACGCCTCTTGGCTTCGAGCTGGCCGATCTCGTGCTCGTTGTGGCAGAATACCAGGAACATGAGCTCGATCGAGGGGTGAGCGACGCCTCGCCGGGCTCGCTCATCCGCGATCGCCCTGACGTTGGCGAAGACGAGCTCGGCGCTCGCTCGACGCCGATACCTTTCGAGAGTTGTCGGAGCAACCCCATCTACGCTGGCCTGTAACCGGTCGAGCCCGGAGTCGACGATCTTGCGCGCCAAGCCGGGGACGCTCACGCTTAGGTTCGAGTTGATGACGGTGAACAGGCCTGCGTCATGAGCGTGCCTGGTGATCTCGAAGATGTCCGGGTTTAGGAAGGGCTCACCCCAGTTGTAGAGGCGAATCTCGAGTACGTGATCCTTGACGAGGTCGATCACCCGCTTCGCGCGGTCTACCGGCATGCGGGCCTTTGGTCGCTCCAGCTGATCCGTTCCGGTCGGGCAGAATCGGCACCCAAGGTTGCAGCCGCTAAACGTGTCGAGGTTCAGGATCCAGGGAAGAGACTGAACCTCGAGGGCGCGTGAGAGCCTCTCCTGCTGCCCCCGTATGAAGTTCTGCACCTTTGCCGGCGTAACTACGCGTGCGCCGTACTTCCGTCGGAGATGAATCGCCGCGGCCCGGGGACCGAGGAATGGTAGGGCGGAGAATCTCGAGCCGATCCGCCTTCTCCAGCGTCGGTCGATGACTGGCATCCAGCATCCCCCTCTTTGTCACTGAGGCGCTTCTTGCGGGACAAAGGGGCAGCGCTAGATAAAGAACGTCAACTTCGCGAGGCCAATGAACGCTCTTCCGAGCTCGCTGTTGGCGCGCTCGTCGGTGCTGCCCTTTCTCGGCTCGTCTTGAGGCTAGCGAGACTTACAGTGGGAGTCAAGGCAGCGACCAGCCCGGTGGCAACCGATCCGGCGAAAATGGCTAGCTCCCGATCGGGCGAGAACGCCTGGCTCCCTAATGCGCGAGATTGTTGGCTACCTATAGCGCGGTAATTGACAGGGGGCTCGCTTGGGGCCTGATGGTCCCTCTGCGGGGGCGCGAGGGGGAGAGGCCGTCCAAAGGGGGGAGCTTGCCTAGGGCATCCGGGGGTGTCCGGACGTCCGGCGTGCGGCAGACCGCCCATGGTTCAACAGCCCCGTCGCAGATACCAGTCAACCCCCGAACCGAGAGCATTTCGACTACCGTCCCACCCGGGGAGCCATCCGTTCCAGCCTCGAATGCCGAGGCCCAGCTGGTTGACGCAGACCCCGTCTCCTCGTCGAGGCGGGGTGGTTTTGGGTGCTGGAATCCGCAGGGTTTGCCAGGGCGCTGACCAGGCGCGTTCTCTGTTTCGACAAGCGTTACGGGCGGGGGGCCGGCTGAAGACCTCGGAATCGGGCGCGGGGCTCTCGGACTCTCCGTTTCTGGCCTTGGGACCGCCCGGCGTTTGACACAAATTGAGCATCCGGGGTCCGAACGAGACCCTCTTCGAACTGAGACGCGCGAGGGGCGAAAGCCGGTGCCCAGAGTCGTGCGGCAGGGCTCGCGGGCGCCCGACGACCCAATCTCCTCGAGGGCGGGTGTCAGGTAAGGTCGTCGCAAGAACACGTCATCGGGCTTCTCCGGAGCCGGACTTCGCGAGCAACGCCTTGAACCGCGGATGCTCGCGGATCGGGTCCCAGCGCGGGTCGAGCCGCAGCGTGTGGACAGTGACGAACGAAGGCCGGCTGATCACCTTGAGCGCCGCCACCTTCGCGAGCTGGGTCAGCAGCTCGTCGTGCAGCCCGCCCGCAAAGTAGGCGTTCGGCCCTTCGGCGCTCAGGTTCTGGAACGGCAGCACCGCGATCGCGCTGCGCTCGTGAACGGGCTTGGCTGGGACTGGAGTCTGCCGGCCGGGGCGGAGCACGAGCAGCACGCCTGCGGCAATCACCACAGCTGCTCCGCCGAGCGATGCGGGCCGCCACCATCGACGGGACGGTCGGCCTGTCCGGCCCACCACCGCGGTCGCGCCGAGGGTCCTCCCCGAGGCGCCGCCGCTCACTGACTCCACGGCGAACGCGAGGTCCCGCGCGCGCTGGAACCGCTCCGCGGGGTTCTTCTCCAGGCAGTGCCGCACGATGGCCTCGAGCCCTGGCGGCATTTCGCGGCCCGAGGACGACAGCGGCGGCGGTTCGTCGTTGAGGATCGCGTTCATCGTCTCGACGTACGACGCGCCGTGGAATGCCCGCTTCCCAATCAGCAGCTCGTAGAGGATCGCCCCCAGCGCAAACAGGTCCGTGCGCGCATCGGCACGCTGCCCCCGCACCTGCTCTGGCGCCATGTAGCCGACGGTGCCGAGGATCGCCCCGGTCTCCGTGGCCGCGATCGAGATCGCCGTCTCTCCCGCCGGCGCCAATACCTCCGGTCGCGTCAGCTTTGCCAGCCCGAAGTCCAGCACCTTGGCCCGCCCGTCCTTGATGAGGAACAGGTTTTCGGGCTTGAGGTCGCGGTGGACGATGTCCTTCTCGTGCGCGGCGGCCAGCCCGTGGGCGACCTGGGCGGCGCAGTCGATCGCCTTGCGCGCGGGGAGAGGGCTCTGCTTGAGGCGGTGCCGCAGCGACTCGCCCTCGAGCAGCTCCATCACCACGAAGGGCGAGCCGTCGTGGGTGCCCACGTCGAGAATGGTGCAGACGTTCGGGTGGTTCAGCGCCCCGGCGGCGCGAGCTTCCTGCTCGAAACGCTTGATCCGCTCGCGGTCACGCGCAAGTTCAGTTCGGATGACCTTGATGGCGACATCGCGCCCCAGGCGCGTATCGCGGGCGCGGTAGACCTCACCCATGCCGCCTGCGCCCAGCGGGGCGACGATCTCGTACCGACCCAACCTGGTTCCGGGCTTCAGGGACATGCTACTGCAAGCTCCCTTTGCGCCACCGCCTCCGGCGCCGGGGGACGATAGCCCAGCGAACTGTGCGGCCGGATGCGATTGTACTCCCGACTCGGGGGGCGTAGCTTTCTCTGTGTAAGTGGCCGTAGCTTTGACTCTGATCTTGGAGGAACGCTATGGCCGATGTCGACAGGTTCCTCGACGAGCTCCTCAAAGCCAAGAAGCCTCAGGAGATCCTCGGCGAGGACGGTGTGCTGAAGGACCTCACCCGCCGGTTGGTGGAGCGCGCTCTTGAGGGCGAGCTCACCGATCACCTGGGTTAAGAGAAACACGATCCTGCTGGCCGCGTGTTCTTCGTCGCGGCGGACGCCTACGCCCCAGCCGTGCGGCCCGGCGCCTGCACGGCCGCATTCGCCGGATTCTGGTGGTCGTACGTGCCGCACCAGCGGCAGCAGGAGTTCCTGCGCAACCTGCACGGCGGGCTGACCGTCGGCGCGCGAGTGGTCCTGCTCGATAATCGCTACGTCGAGGGAAGCAGCACTCCGCTTGGGCGGCGTGATGACGCGGGCAACACCTATCAGCGCCGGGGGCTCGCCGACGGGAGCGAGAACGAGGTGCTCAAGAACTTCCCGACCGCGCAGGAGCTGCGTGCGGCGTTCGAGCCGGTCGCCTTGGATTTGCAGCTCGTCACGCACGACTACTACTGGGGGGCAAGCGGCCGCAGACCGCGCGCTTCACCCCCCAGATCCCGCACGCTCACAGGCTGCGGTACGCCTGGGCCAGGGCCGGGGCGAAGTCCTCCAGGCGCGTGGGCGTGGTGTTCTGGGGCCGGCGGCCCTCCACGCTGCGCGCGTGACCATCGTTGAAGCCCTTGCACATCTCCGCGTACAGGCCGGCCAGGTCGCGCGAGAGGCCCGCCTGGACCAACGACTCGGCGAAGGCATCGTAGGGGAACTGCACGTACTTGAGGTCGGGTTTGCCGATCCCCTGCCCGATGATGCGCGTGGCCTCGTCCATCGTGAGGTCGCGCGGTCCGAGCAGCTCGCGCACGACGACCGCCTTGAAGTCGCGGGTGCGCACGGCGCGGGCGGCCGCGTCGCCGATATCGCGGGTGGCGATCATTGGCATTTGCAGATTGCCGGCGAGCGCGCCGCCGTTGATCCCCTGGTTCTTGATCAGGCCCAGCGTTGCGAAGTGGTTCTCGAAGAAATAGGCAGGGCGCAGCAGGAGCACGTTGGCGGTGCGCAGGCCGCGCAGGCGCTCCTCCTGGGCATGCAGCCCGGCGATCGGGCCGGTGCCCGAGGGGCGGTCGCCCCCCACGCTGCTGAGGAAGACTACGTGCTTCACGCCGGCCTCGCGCAGCCCGCGCACGGTGGCCTCGCCCAGATGGTCCTGGTAGGCGCGAAAGTCTGGCACCTGCAAGTTGGGCGGGATCAGCGTGTACGCGGCGTCGGCGCCGGCGAAGGCGCGTGCCAGGAACGACGCGTCGTTGGCGTCGCCCACGGCGGCCTCGGCGCCCTTGGCCACCAGCGGCGCCAAGCGCTCCTTCGAGCGCCCGATGGCGCGGACGCGCTCGCCTTGCTCCAGCAGACGCTCGGCCACGATACGACCGGTATTTCCGGCGGCTCCCATCACTGCGATCATCACGGACCTCCTGTGTGAAACCTACGTGGTTGTGTCGTTGGCGCGGATGCGTGGACGGCGGGCTCAGGGCCGGCCAGCTGCCTGCGCAGCGATCTCAAGGTGGCCCTGCCCAGCACGCCGCGCATGGAGACTTCCGTTCGCGCGTACACCTGGCGCAGTTGCTGCTGGATGCTGCGTCCCACCGGACAGCGCGGATTGGGCGGGCTGCTGTGCATCCCAAAGGGACCGTCATCGCGCATGGCCGCGTAGACCTGCCACAGCGTCACGCGACCTCCAGAGCGCCGCAGACGGTATCCGCCGCGTGCACCCTTGCGCGCCCGGACGATCCCGGCATCCTCCAGACGGGCCAGCACGCGCCGGATCATCACCGGGTGGCTGTTGACGCTGCGCGCGATCCATCGGGAGGAAACCCACTCCCCCTGCGGATCGTTCAACATCAGAAGCGCGTGGATGGCGACGGTATAACGACTGTTCGAGCTCACGCCCGAAACTGTAATCAGAGTGGATTCATTCGGCCACGGGCCGGCGCTCCCGTAGGCGGGCCTTCACGGTTTCTTGACATCGGGGGACCGCCGCGTCAGGCCGGAAGGCGCTCGTCGAGCAGCCGGCACCCCTCCAGGAGCACGGACTCGTTGGTCGCGGCGATGTTGGGCGGCGGGCACTCGCGGACGGGCTCGGCCTGGAACCAGCCAGCGTCTCCCCAGCGCACGACCTCGTAGATCGCTCGCTCGCCGGCGAGGGAGCCGCAGACCGCGGAGTGCAGCTGCCCGTCCTTGAGGTAGACATCGGCGGTCTCGCCGCGGTCGCTGGTGACGACGATGCGCACGGTCTTCAGGCTCTGGCCGAGCGCCTGGATGAGTTCGATGAAGGCGAAGGCCTGGAACGAGGCGGAGAAGCTGCCCGCTTCGCTGGGAACGGCCCCCTGGCGGGCGAGCGAGTCCAGCGACTTGGCGATGCGGGTGACGAGGACGTCGTAGTTGTGCGGGGGCACGAACACGTCCAGAAACCCTGCCTCGAGCAGGTCGATGATGAGGGACGGCTTGGCCTGGGAGCTGTGGGCGAAGAACAGCACGGGAGCGGAGGCGGCGAACGCCTTGCGGAAGGCCAGGGCCCGCCCGCCGAAGTGGTCGTGGTCCAGGAGCATGGCCGCCGGCGGTTGCCGCCGGGCGAGCCGCAAGGCTTCGCTCAGATCCGTGCTGTGGACCGTCTTGAAGCCCGCGCGTTCGAGATGGACCCTGAATTGGCGGGCCTGCTCGTCCAGGGGGCCCAGGATGAAGATCTGCTTGCCCGCGCCGGCGCCAACCTCATGCTTGCTGTCGTCCAGCACGCGGACGTAGGCCTCGACCACCGCGGAGGACGCCAGCCGCCCTGCCTGCGCGCGCAGCCCCGACTTCAGAGCGGCCAGCAGCTCCTCGGCCGACTGGCCACCGAATGCGAAGCCGGAGTGCCGGTACCAGACGATGGCGAGCGCCTGGGCCGCCAGAAAGTGCTCGCGGCTCTGTCCCTCGTCCTTCTCCACATCGATGAGCTCGGAGATGAGGTGCAGAAACGACGTGAGCACGCCCTCCAGATCCCAGGGGAAGCGCAGGCTCCGCCCCAGCTCGAGCGTCTGGTCGAAGTCGACCAGCACCAGCGGACGCACTCCTTTGCCGCCGCGGCCTGCGGGCGCCTCGTCGCGCTTCTCCAGGACCAGCAGATGGGCAGCCACCTGCAGGCCGTCCAGCGCCAGCCGCCGGAATCCGAGGTCGAGGCCCAGCTTGCGGAGGTCCTTGCAGATGAGCTCGTAAGGCGGCATCCATCCCGCGCCCGCGCAGCGGTAGCGGGCGATCAGCTTGAGCGACTCCAGCAGGCTGCCCATCACCCGGGAGTACGGCACCGGATTGTGGAGCAGCGCGCCGCTCACCGTCGAGAAGACCGACACCTCCCCGCGCGGTGCGGGGATCGCCCCGTTGCGGATCCAGCGCGAGAAGCCTTCGAGGGCGTCCTGCGCCACGAGCACCTGATCGATGTGGCCGCCGCGCAGCGCACCCGCGATCTCCTCGGGCTGCCCGTGGACCTGCAGGACGTAGCCCTCGCGCTCGAAGATCGGGCCGAGGAAATTCCGCAGGAAGGGCGCGCCGCTCACCATGAGCACGTTGCGACGCAGGTGTTCCGCGTCGGCCGCGCCGTCGCGCAGCAGGAGCTCGTCATCCTCCGCGGCGGCCTGCCCCTCGAAGAGGTCCGGGAGCTCGACGATCTGCTCGACCTTGCTGCCGGCATGCCCGCGATGATGCGCATGGAGCAGGCGGTGGATGACGGACTCGGGCGCCACACGGACATTGATCTGGGAGGCGCCGAGCCGCTGCTCCAGTTCGAAGAACGCTCGCGTGTCGTCGGGATCCACCGTGGCGAGAATCAGGCTTCCTGATCCCCGGTCGCGGGCGATCGGAACCGCCATGAACTGCTCGGCCAGCTCGGCGGGGAGCGAGCGGACCACCTCGGGGTCGGGGGGATGCTGGGTCTCGTCGTAGGCGGGGACGTGGTACTGCTCGGAGAGGGCGTGGGCCAGCTGCTCCTCGGTCACGTGCTTGAGGAAGAGCAGATTGGTGCCCAGCCGCCCCCCGCGCGCCTTCTGGCGCAGCAAGGCCTGGCGGATCTGCGCATCGTCGACGTAGCCCAGGCGAAGGAGGACGTCATCCAGCCGCTCGCGCTTCATGGTCATGCCGTCAACGGGGCGCCTTGACCGGCCGCGGCGCCGGGATCTGATGCTTGGCGAGCAGCCCGTTGGGATCGGCGGCGTAGCGAATCGCTTCCTCGACGGCGATGATCTTCTGCTCGACGAGCTCGTTGAGATGCTGGTCCAGCAGCTGCATGCCGTCGCGGCGGCTGGTCATGATCGCGTTGTTGACCTGATGGCCCTTGCCCTCGCGGATCAGATGCGCGATGGCGTGATTGCTCAGGAGGATCTCCAGGGCGGCCGTCCGTCCCGTGCCGTCGCTGCGCCGTAGCAGCTGCTGGGAGCAGATTCCCAACAGCACCTCGGCCAGCGAGGCCCGCACCTGCAGCTGCTGGTCAAAGGGGAAGGCATCGACGATGCGGCTGATGGTCTGCGATGCCGATTTGGTGTGCAGCGTGCCCAGCACGAGCAGGCCCAGCTCGGCCGCGGTCATGGCCAGGGCGATGGTCTCCAGATCGCGCATCTCGCCCACCAGCACGACGTTGGGATCCTCCCGTAAGGCCGCCCGCAAGGCCTGCGCGAAGGAGCGGCTATGCTCTCCCATCTGTCGCTGGTTGATCAGGCAGTTCTTGTTGGTGTGGATGAACTCCAGCGGGTCTTCCAGCGTGATGATGTGGTAGTTCGCGTGCTCGTTGAGGTGATCGACCATCGCGGCCAGCGTGGTCGACTTTCCCGAGTTCGCCGGCCCGGTCACCAGGATCAGACCGCTGCGGTGCGCGACCATCTGCTTGAGGACTTCCGGGAAGCCCAGCTCGTCCAGCGTGGGGATGTGGTGGGGAATCATACGGAACGACGCTGCCAGGTGGGGATGCTTGCGGAAGATGTTGAGACGGAAGCGAGCCACGCCTTCGATGCTGTACGCGAGGTCGATCTCGCCATTGCTCTCGAACAGCTGGATCTGCGCATCGGTGAGCAGCTCGTACAGGAGCAGCTTGACCTCTTCGGGCGTCAGTGGGCGGTGCTTGGCGCGCTCGAGCACGCCGTTGATGCGCAGCATAGGCTCCGCCCCGTCGCTCAGATGGAGATCCGAGGCCCCGTACTGCTGCATGACCTGTAGAAAGGCGTCGATTCTGGCCATGGTTGCCAGCGCTCCGCACCGGGGGCGATCGAGTGCAAGTCGATCCAGATGTGCAAGATCGGTGCCGCGGAGGGGGTACGCCGGGCGCGCCGGAACTGGCGTTCCGCCAGCGGGTTCGCAGCGGGAGGGCCTGGGAGAGCGCCCACCGGCGAGGCAGGCCGCCGGGGTGGCGCCGCGTGGCGCCGCGTCGCGCCGCGTCGCGCCGCGGGCGGCCCGTCAGCCGCAGAGCGCCCGCGCCGCCGCCACGATCTGCTCCTCTGACATGAGCACTACGTCGGCCGCCGGTCCCAGCGGCACGTAGGTGTCCGCCGCGCGCACCGAGCGCAGGCGGCCGGCAAATCCCCCCTCGGCCAGGCGTGCGATCAGCGCGTCGGCCACGCCGCCGCCCGTGGCGCGGCATTCGTCGGCCACCAGCACGCGCCCGCAAGCGCGCGCGTGCAGCTCCACCTGCGGAAACGGCAGAGGGTTGAGCCAGCGCAGGTCCAGCACGCGGGCGCGCAGGCCGTACTGCTGCTCCAGTTGGCGTGCCGCGCGCAAGCTCAGGCGCAGCCCGTTGGCGTAGCTCACGATCAGCAGGTCGGACGCCTGCGCGCCATACAGCCCGACGTCGCCGGGAAGAAACGCGGCAGCAGGCCCCGACCCGGGCGGGGGATAGTCGAACAGCCAGCCGTTGTCGCCGTCTGCGTAGAGGTCCTTCTCGTGGTACAGCGCGATCGGCTCGAGGAAGCAGCAGACGCGGCCGTTCTCCCGCGCCATGGCCAGCAGGCCGCGCAGCATCCGGGCGGCGTCGTCGCCGCGGGCGGGCGCGGCCACCACCAGCCCGGGGATATCGCGCAGCGCGCCCACGGAGTTGTCGTTGTGGAAGTGCCCGCCGAATCCCTTCTGGTAGGCGAAGCCCTGGACGCGGATCACCATCGGGTTGGTGAACTGGCCGTTGGAGAAGAAGGAGAGCGAGCAAGCTTCGCCGCGCACCTGGTCGAGGGCGTTGTGGATGTAGGCGAGGTACTGGATCTCGGGGATCGGCAAGAGCCCGGCCTGCGCCGCGCCCTGGGCGACGCCCAGGATCGACGTCTCGTCCAGCAGCGTGTCGAACACGCGGGCCAGGCCAAACTTCGCCTGCAGCCCGGCGGTCACGTAATAGACGCCGCCCTTGCGCCCCACGTCTTCGCCGAAGACGATGATCTCCTTGTGCTGGAGCATCAGGTCGGCGAGCGCGGCGTTGATCTGCGCCGCGAGCGTCCTCTTGGTCGGCGCCTTGGCGTGCTCCGGCAGCTGGCCAAAAAAGAGCGCCTCGCGCAGCCGAGCGTCGGCCGGGGCGGTTGCTACCATGCGGCAGCGCTCTGCATCGTAGGGGGCCAGCGGCGCCACGATCTCCGCCAGCGTCGAGAGCTTGGGGCGGCGCGCCGCCTGCTCGGCCGCCGCCCGCACGCGCTCGCGCGTGGTCGCCACGATCTCGGCCAGCTCGGCGGCCGTGGCGGCGCCGGTCTCGACCAGCCGGCGCGCGTTGCACAGCAAGGGATCGCGCGCCTCGATGCTCTCGATCTCCTGGACCGTGCGGTAGGTCGTCTCGACGTCGCTGCCGGCGTGCCCCCACAGCCGTACGCAGTGCAGGTGCAGGAAGACGGGGCCGCGCGACGAGCGGCAGGCGTCGACCGCCGCATGGGCGATCGCGTAGATCTGGTCGAGCTCGCCTTCCGCCTCGAAGTAGCGCAAGTACTTCTGCTCGCCGTAGGTGTCGCGGATCCAACGCGGCGGCGTTTCCACCGAGATGCCGATGTCGTTGTCCTCGCAGACGAACAGGATCGGCATCGCCGTGCCGCGCCGGCGAGCGTAGCGCGCGGCGTTGATCCCGGTGAGCGCGGTGGCGTGGTTGGTGGAGGCGTCGCCAAAGCTGCAGCAGACGATGGCATCGGCGGGGAGCTCTCCTGCGATGCCCAGCATCTTCGCCCGGGAGAGCGCGAACGCGAAGCCGGTGGCCTTGGGCAGGTGCGAGGCGATGGTAGAGGTCTGCGGCGGGACCCACAGACGCCGGCTGCCCCACACCTTGTGGCGCCCCTGGGCGATGGGATCGTCCTTGCTGGCGCACACGCCGAGCAGCGTGTCCATGATGGGATCCTCGCCCGGGAGCTTGCGCGCGCGCGCCATCATGAGCGCGCCGGAGCGGTAGTGCAGGAAGCAAGGGTCGCTGCCGCGCAGCAGCTCGCCCAGCACGACGTTGTTCTCGTGGCCGGCGCTGGAGATGGTGTAGTACGAGCGGTTGGTCTTCTTGAGCTCGCGGGCGGCCACGTCGAGCGCACGGCTGAGCGCCTGGTCGGCGAACAGCTGAACGGCGAGTCCAGCGGGCAGCACCCCGCCCGCCGTCAGGGGAGCGCCGGCCGGCAGGGGTGGACGGGGAGGCAGCCGCGCGGCGCCGCTCAGGTATAGGTCGAGATTCTGCTCGACGATCTCGACCCGGCTGGTGCTCATCGCGTCTCCCTCGAACGGAGCAGGGGTCGCAGTCGCGGGGCGACCCCGGCGCCGTGCGGAGCCGGAGTTTGCCCGGATGCCGGCTCGTGCGGGGCTCGCGTCACGCCCCGCGCAGACCGAACCTGCCGGCAGTCAGGAGCTTCGATATTAGAGACGATCCGCCGCGGCGCAACAGCGGCTTGAACGCCGCCGGCTGCTGTGCTTGACTGCTGCGTACCGCCCCCTGGTGAAACCCCCGGAGAGCTCCATGATGGCAATGACGCGCCGGCGGCTGGCCTGCGCCGCCCTGCTCGCCGCCGCGGTGTGCGGGCCGTGGACCGCACAGCGCCCGGCTCGCGCCCAGCAGCAGGACCTCAGCAAGGTCGAGATCAGGGTCGAAAAGGTGGCCGAGGGTATCCACATGCTGGTGGGCGCCGGTGGCAACATCGGCGTCTGCGCCGGCCCCGACGGCGTCTTCCTCATCGACGATCAGTTCGCGCCGCTGACCGAGAAGATCAAGACGGCGGTTACGGGGATCAGCGACAAGCCGATCCGCTTCGTGCTCAATACCCACTGCCACGGCGACCACACCGGCGGCAACGAGAACTTTGGAGAAGTCGGCGTGATCATCGTCGCCCAGGACAACGTGCGCCAGCGCATGAGCGAGAAGCAGTTCAACTCGCTCTTCAACCGGGAGATCCCGGCCGCTCCGGAGAAGGCCCTCCCCATCGTCACCTTCAACGACCACGTGATGTTCCACCTCAACGGCGAGACCATCGAAGCGTTCCACGTCCCACCGGCCCACACCGACGGCGACGCGATCGTGTGGTTCCAGAAAGCCAACGTCATCCACATGGGCGACTGCATGTTCAACGGCCTCTATCCCATCATCGACATCTCGGCCGGCGGCTCCATCGAAGGAATGATCGGCGCGGCCGACCGCGTGCTCGCCATCTGCAACGACGGCACCAAGCTGATCCCCGGCCACGGACCATTGGCGACTCCCGCCGACCTCAAGGACTTCCGCGGCATGCTGGCGGGCGTGCGCGACGCCGTGAAGGCGCAGATCGCCGCCAAGAAGACGCTGGAGGAGACCCAGGCGACCAAGCTGACGGCCCCCTTCGACGAGAAGTGGGGCAACGGCATCCTGAAGGCCGATCGATTTGTGGAGATCGTCTACAAGGATCTGTCGCGCTGAGGAACTGTTGCGATCAGGATCCGTTGCGCTGAGGATCTCTC
Organism: Candidatus Krumholzibacteriia bacterium; assembly: GCA_041484665.1. Taxonomy (GTDB): domain Bacteria; phylum Krumholzibacteriota; class Krumholzibacteriia; order JAJRXK01; family JAJRXK01; genus JBGPIA01. The sequence goes on along the minus strand of JBGPIA010000025.1, from coordinate 22,309 downwards.
GCGCCAAGGATCTGTCGCGCTGGGCGGACGCCAGACATGCGCGTCGCGCTGGCCCGCAGCGCCCCACCCGCGGCCGGCAGCGGCGCCCGCCGGGTGGCCTGGCCCCACAAACGAAAGCCCGGTCCAGCGCGGACCGGGCCTTCGTCTGCAGGCGCGGCGGAAAAGCGATTAGAAGATACGGCCGAAGGCGGCCTTGAGCGTCCCCCACGAGCCGTCGTGATTGGGCACGGCGCCTGGCTCCACCTGGACCGTCAGCAAGCTGCCGGTCAGGGTGCAGTCCTGGCCGCCGATCAACAGCTCGTCACCGGCGCTCAGCTGCGCGTCGCCGTTGTCGATCCAGTCGTCGACCTGGTGCTGCGTCCCGAACTCGGTGGCGGGGTAGACCTGCGTCCAGATCTCGCCTGTCGGATTGGGGGCGCTGGGGAGAACGGTGGGCTCGTAGGCGCGGTGCGGGTGCTGGGCGCAGTTGAGGTGGTGGGTTACACCCACCCACGTGATGCGGTAGCCGTTGCCATCGAGCTGAATGTTGTCACCGACGGAGATCTGACCGTCCCCGTCATCCTGGTAGGCAGTCTGGGCGAAATCGGTCGCCTCATTGGGATAGAGCTCCGCCCACACGGAGCCATCGTTGGGAAACGCCGTCTTGCTCACCCCGGTCGACACCTGCAACTCCAGATGGAGGATGGTCCCTTGGGGCTGCGAGAACGCGAGGAACGGTACGATCAGGACGACGAAGGCGAGAACGAGGGGACAGCCGATTCTGCGGAGGAACGTGGCACACACGGCGTTGACTCCTTTGTGTCACAAGGCGAAGGCGCGAGGGGCCTTCGGAAGGCGCGTACACCGATCGGGCCCGGGGGAGCCTCGCGGGCCAAGTCCAGGGAGGGTAGGACGAGAGCCGGAAGACCTTGGCGAGCGGAGTATAGCGCATTCCGGGCCCGGGCAAGGGAGGAATCTCCCCGTCAGGAAGTCCTTGGGGCGCAACGAGAAATGCGCGCGGGAGGGCAGGTGGGGTCGCGGCTGCCGGATAAATGCGCGCGGGCCCACCACGGGCGCGACCCGGATCCGCGCCGCACGCCGGCAGAAGTCAGTCTGAGGCTGGGGGGGTCAGGCAGGGCCGAGCGCCGTCGCTGTCGCTCCCAGCACGCGCCCGCTCGATGCGTCCTGGATGAAGCCGATCACGCGGGCACGGCTGCGCTCGACTCCGGCAGGCACCGCGAGCTCGACGCGCCCTGTCTGGTGCAGACTCTCTCGTGCGCCGTCTTGTCCGCCGTCTTGTCCGCCGTCTTGTGCGCCGTCGCGTACGCTGTCGCGTGCGCTTCCGCGCGCGGGCGCGGTGGCATGTGTCGTGGCACTCATCGTCGCATTCGCGGCGTCCGACCCGGATCCGGCCCTCGATGCGCCGATCACGACCGTTTCGAGTGCGCGCACCACAGCATCGTGCCGCAGCGTGCGCCCGCGATTCTCTTCACGACGCACCTCGCTCACCAATCCATCCTCCACCAGGGCGACGTGGAGGATCACGCGGGCGGGCGCGCCACTCATGTCGTAGTCGATCCTCAACGGCGCGGCCGGCGATCCGGTCGGCGGTAGTGCCGGCGCTGTGGCGTGCACCCGCAGCGCAACGGCGACCGACGCGGGCTGCGCGAGCGCCTCGTCGATGCGGCGCCGGGCCTCGTCGCCGCGCGAGCCCACGAATTCCTGCGCGCCGTTGACGATCATCTGCGGTGTATAGATGCGGTCGCTGCCGAATGCATCAGAGTAATCGCGCTGGCGCTGCGACCAGGCAGGGTCATCGAACGGGTCCTTCCAGCCGAGGTCATCCCAATAGTCCACGTGGAACGCCAGGGTGAAGACGCGCCGTCCGGCGGCCCGTGCCTGCGCGCCGAGCTCCGACAGCAGCGCGTCGGCCAACGGGCAGCTGGAGCAACCCTCGGAGGTGAAGAGCTCGACCAGAGCGAAGGGAGCAGGGATCCCCCGCGAGGCCGGCGCGGATCTTGGTGAAGGCGATTGCGCGCCTGCCTGCATCAGCCCACCCGCCATGGCGACGGCCAGCAGAGCCACCTTCATCGGAACCTCCGTGGAGGAAATCGCTGTCGAATCCAAGGCTGTGACGGCGACAAGCGTTCCCGCGCGGCGTGCGGCGCCTGCGTTTCCGCGCGGCCTGTGTCGTGCCTGCGCTCCCGCACGTCCTGCCCGGCGGGGGTGTTGCCGCACGCACGGTTGCGTCCATGCATTCCCGCACGAGGGGCCCCGCCCGTGCCGTGTTCTGGAGCGCTCCGCCTATCGTGCCGGCGCCGGCGCGATGCCGACCAGCAGCACGAGCTGCACCGCGCCGTGGTTGGTCACGCCGTGCGGGGTCCCGGTGGGGGCCCATACCACCGTGCCCGGGCCGGTGACGCGCTGCTCGGAGCCGACCACGAACTCCGCGACGCCCTCGATCACGAAGTAGAACTTGTCTTGGCCTGCATGGTCATGCAGTTTTTGCGCCTGTCCCGGCTCGAGGCAATTCAGTCCAAGCAGCAGGCGCTCGCTGGCGAACAGCGTCGTTTTGAAGAACCTGTCGGCGTCGGAGCCAACCTGCGTCCTGTAGTCCGTGAAGTGGCTCACCTCGGTCGCCTCCCGCGCCGGTGGACCGCGCTCGCTGCCGGCGGCAGGCTGCGCGAGACTACCACCACGCCGTTCTGTTCATCCAAGGAGGTTCTCATGCGATTCCCTGCTTTCCACCGTCGGCCAGTGCCTTCGATGCGTTTCCGGCGAGTTGTGGCCCGATCGCGCAGAGCGCTCGCCGGCGCCGCTGCCAGCTGCGCGAGCCTGCTGGTCGTACCCGCGTTGGGCGCTGCGCTGGCCCAAGCGGCTGACCCAGCGTACAAGAAGACTGCGCTCGTGCGCTTCGACTCCACCCTCGAGCTGGCCAAGCCGGCGGCCGACGTCTGGCAGAAACTCTGTTCGGCTGAGGGCTTCTGCGCCCTGGGCGGGTTCAAGACCAAGGCCAAGGCCAAGCGCCTGGAGCATGTGGGGGACACGGTAGCGGCTTCGGTCTGGCAGGACAACGGCGTGCTCGTGTGCACGATGGCGGTCCCCGGCAAGGAGCTGCGCGTCAGCTGGGAGCCCGAGAACGGCAGCTACTTGTGCCACAAGCAGGTCAAGCTCGAGGCGACGGCTTCGGGCAGCACCCGGCTCACTTTCGTCGACCGCTACAGCGACGACAAACTGGACACCGTCGATGCCACCGCCAAGTTGGTGGCGGCCGAGACGACGAAGGCGCTGGCAGCCTTCAAGATGCTGGTCGAAGGAAAGTAACGCGCCGGCGCTGGGTGGGGTTCAGCGGCGTTAGTCCGCGGTCGGACGCGGGCCATCGGCCAAGGGCGCACCGCCTGTGCGCGGCGATCCGCCCGCAGGGCTGCCGCCCATCAGCCCCCGCAGCCGCGCGATCCGGTCGCGCAGCGGCGGATGGGTCATCAATAGCCCCTTCGCCCGCGTCTCGAAGGGCCGGAACGGATTGACGATGTAGAGGTGCTGGGTGGCGCGGTTGGCGACCTCCAGCACCTCGGTGTCGCTGGCCAGCTTCTCGAGCGCCGAGGCCAGTCCTTCCGGATTGCGCGTCAGCTCCACGCCCGATGCGTCGGCCAGGTACTCGCGCTGGCGCGAGGCGGCCAGTTGGATCAGCTTGGCCAGCACCGGCGCGATGATCGCCAGCACGATGGCGAGCACCGCCACCACCGCGATCAAGGGACCGGTCCCGCTGCCCCGCGAGCGCGACGAGCGCCGCCCGCCTCCCCACCACATCCACCTGCGGAAGACGTCCGCCAGGAGCACCAGGAACCCCACCATCACCGCCAGCATCATCGAGAAGCGGATGTCGTAATTGCGGACGTGGCTGAGCTCGTGGGCGAGCACGCCCTGCAGCTCGTCGCGGTTCAGGCGGTCGCGCAGCCCCTTCGTGATGGCGACGGCGGCGTGCTGCGGGTCGCGCCCGGTGGCGAAGGCGTTCATGGCCGTGTCGTCGATCAGGTAGACGCGCGGCATGGGGATCCCCGCCGCAATCGCCATCTCCTCGATGACGTTCCACAGCTGTGGGTCGTCCTGCTTGCGAATCTCGCGCGCTTGGCTCATGGCGAGCAGCGCCGAGGATCCGGAGTAGTAGCTCCACAGCGCCAGCAGCACGCCCGCACCCAGCGCGATCGCTGCCGGCGCGATGCCCGACCGCAGGTCTTGGCGCGTGACGACCAACGCGAAGCAGTACACCGTCAGCGTCAGCAGGAACAGGAACGCCCCGATCAACAGCGCCGACTCGCGTCGATTGTGTTCGATCAGGTCATGGAAGGTCTTGGGCATCGCGATGCTCCTGGGTGCTCTCGGACTCTCCCGGGTGCTACGGGGGCGCGTGCCGGCCGTGGCCCATGACACCAGCCGCGCGGTCACCCCGCAGCTCATCCGCGGGGCCCAACCGCGGGGCTCATCCGCGGGGCCGCCGGCCGGCCCCGCGTCATCCGTACGCTGGGCCGGCCTACGTGAACTTGACCTTGGGCGCCTCGCGCTCCGCCGCCTCGTGGATCTCGAAGAACTCCTCCTTGGTGAACCCCAGCGCCCCGGCGAAGAGCACGGCCGGGAAGCTCTGGACGCGCGTGTTGTAGCCCGCGACCACGTCGTTGTAGTGCTGCCGCGCGAAGCCCACCTTGTTCTCGGTGCTGGTCAGCTCCTCCTGCAGCGCCAGGAAGTTCTGGTTCGCCTTGAGGTCGGGATAGCGCTCTGACAGCGCGAAGAGCTGCCGCAACGCGCCGGTCAGCATGCCTTCGGCGGCGCCCTGCTGTCCGGCGCCCGAGGCGGCCATGGCCGCGTTGCGTGCCTGCACCACGCGCTCGAGCGTCTCGCGCTCGTGGGCCGCGTAACCCTTGACGGTCTCCACCAGGTTGGGGATGAGGTCGTAGCGGCGCTTGAGCTGCACGTCGATCTGGCTCCACGCGCTGCGCACCAGCTGGCGTAGTTGGACCAGGCCGTTGTACAGCCCGATGAGGGTCATCGCAACGACCACGATCACACCCAACACGATCAGGAGCAGGATCATCACAACCTCCTTGGGGCATGCCCGGCTCGCAGGGGACGAGGAACGCGCTCCCGGCGCACCATGGCGCACGCGCAGCGGCGCCCCGCGCCCCTCCCGCGGGCTGCGGGAGAGCGCGGGGCGGTCATCGCCCGACTCGGCTTGAGGGAATCAAACTCGCGGAGAGCTTGGCGCGCAGGCGCCGGCGGCGCAAGCGCCGAAGAGACGGCGCCGGGCACCGATGGTAGAGTCGCACGGCGTGCAGTCGCCGGGCGCGAAGTCGCAAAGCCTGGAAGCGCCCAGCGGGGAGCTGGCCGGCGCGGAGTCGCCAAACCCGGAGAGGCCGAACATCGAGCCGGCAAGCTCCCGGTCGCAACGGAAAGGGTTGCAGAAGGAAGGAATCATGGCCGGCCGCTCCCTTGCTGTTCCATCGCGCGCGCGGTGCGCGAGGCGCGGGCCAAGCCTCCCGGGCGCCATGCGCAGGACGCGGATCCCGCGGGTCGTCGCCCGGATCGCGACCCTGGCCTGGCTGGCGGTCGCCGGCGGGGCGACCGTCGGCGGCATGGCCGCTGCTGGCATCGCCGCCGCTGGCATGGTCGCTCCCGGCCTGGCCGGGTGCGCCCGCTCGCACGCCCAGGTGGAAGAAGCTACGCAGACCGGGTGGCGAAAGGTTGCACTGGAGTTGACCTCCTTCCAGGGCACCCGCGACGGTTACCGGACCCAGGCCACCGTGCTCTTCGAAGGCCCGGGTGGTGGCAAGCTCGATCTGCGTCTCACCGTGACCGTCGATCCGCAGCCCGCGCTCGAAGGCGGGACGTGGACCTGGAACAGTCCGACGGGCCCGCTGCAGGGCGCCGTCGTCCCCGAATCGCTGCGCTTCGCGGGCGGCCAGGGCGAGGGAGCGAGCCTGGGCGGGCGGTTCCTGCTGCAGCAGGACGGCCGCACGCGCCTGCGCGTCGTGTTGCCCGCCCAGTCGTTGCGCACGGGCTACCGCTGACGGCGCCGTCGAAGCAGCAGCTCGCGTCAAAGCGCCGTTCGCTGCCCGCGCGTCCGGTGCGCCCGGTGCCCGCGAACGTGCGCACGCCGCGGACCAAGCTGCCAGGAGCTTCGGAATCAGGCCGCCGCCCTGCGCTTGATCGCCAACCCGACGCCCAGCAGCGCCAGCAGCGTCGACAGCGCCACCAGGATCGTTGGGGCGGCCGGGAAGTCCAGTTGGACCGATGCCACCAGCCCGATCAGGCTGCCCGTGAACCCGAAGATCCAGCCCACGGCCAGCGCGAGCCCCGGACGCGAGGTCGTCATCAGGCCCGCCACCGCAGGGATCACCAGGAACCCGAACACCAGCAGTACCCCGGCAATCTGTACGGAGGACGTCACCACGAAGCCGAACGTCCCGTAGAACAAGAAGTCCCACAGGAAGATCCTGCGTCCGCCCGCGTGCGCGCCCTGCGGATCGTTGGTGATCTCGAACAGTGGCTTGCGCATCAGGAAGTGCAGGAAGCCGATCACCGCGTAGAGCACGGCGGTCTTGAGGACGTGGTCCGGTGAGATGGTGAACAGCGTCCCGACCAGCGTCTCCTTGAGGTGCTCGGGCCCCGACGGGCTCTTCTCCAGCACGAGGAACACCAACGCCTGCGCCGTGGCGAAGATGATCCCGATGAAGGCCTCCAGCGGGACGCTGCGCGCCCGCCCGCGCAGCCATGCAAAGCTCGCCGCCCCGACGAACGTCATGGAGAGCGCCATCAGATAGGTGGTAGTCGGGTCTTCGTGCTTGTTGAGGATTACCGCCAGCGCCACTCCCAGCGCCGCCATCTGGGCCAGGGCGAGGTCCACGAAGATCACCCCGCGGCGCACGATGTGGAACCCCAGGTACGCATGGATCCCCGCCAGGACCAGGCTCGCGATGAGGGCGACCCGGAAGAAGGGCAGAGCAAAGGCATCAAACATCGTCATCTCCTCGATGCGTAGCCCGCCGTCACCGGGCTTTCCCGCGCCTGCGCGCGTGTCCTGGCGCGGCGGAACCTGCCCGCCTGCGCCTGCATGACCATCGACCACCCAGCGCGCCTTTGCGCGCTTGTGCAAAGTTCGAACGCCGGGTGGCGGGGCGCCGCGGCAGACGAGCTGCCGTGGGCGCCTCGCCCAAGGCGTCGCATCAGCGCCCGCTGGACGATGCGCCGCCGCCCGAAGCCCCGCTGCCCGCGATCATCTGCAGCACCCGCTCGATATGTGCGAGGTAGCTTCCTGCCTCCGCCGCGTCGCAGGAGGCCGAGGCGGTCACCGGGCGCACCCCCGCCTCGCGCGCCAGGAACCCGCCCGCTTCCTGGGAGAAGTAGGGCTCCTGCAACAGCACCTGGATGTTGCGCCCCTTCACGACGTCCACGAGCTCCTGCAGATGCCGGCCCGTGGGCGGGATGCCCGGCACCGGCTCGACAGTACCGGCGATCTCCAGGCCGAAGGCGTGGGCCAGGTACACCCAGGAGGCGTGATACGTCAGGATCGTACGCACGGGTAAGCTCTTCAGGAGCTCCGCTCCGCGCGTCGCGGAGGCTTCCACCTCCTTGCCGAATGCCGCAGCCCGCGCGGCGAAGTCCACGGCATGGGCGGGGTCCACCTTGGAGAGTCCCTCGGCGATCTCGCGGGCCACGATGGCCCCATTGTGGGGATCGAGCCAGTAGTGGGGATTGCCGTTGGGATGGACATCGCCCTGCGATGCGTCGACCTTGCCCGTGGGCTTGTCCAGCACGGCGACCTCCTGCCCACAGTCGACGATCACGATCTTGTCGTTGCGTGAACCGTCGATGATCTGGTCAGCCCATTGATCCAGCCCCAATCCGACCTTCAGGTACACCTGCGCCTTCGAGACGCGCACCATGTACGATGGCAGCACCTCGACGCGATGCGGATCGGCGTTGGACCGCGCGATCGAGACGACCTCCACCTGATCGCCCCCCACGCTGGCGGCGATCGAGCCGAGATCCGTGATCGACGCCGCCACCTTCACCTTGGCAAGCGCGGGCACTGGGCCCAGGGCCAGCGCGCCGCACAGAGCGGCCGCCAGCACGATGAGCGCGCCACCCGGCAATCGGATGTACAACGGGTTTCTCATGACGTGGCCTCCTAGAACTGATGGGCCTTGTGCGGCCCCATGGAGTAGATGACGCGCAGCCAGATCGTGTCGATCGCGTCCGGGTTGGCGGTGCCGCCCCCGGCGACATCGCCCGCGCCGGGCTTGAAATGCTCCCAGCTGAGACGGAAAACAGTGGTCTCCTCCATGAGCGCCAGCCCCGCGAACGCGCCGAAGGCCTGGTCCCAGGTCTTGTCCTGCGTTGGCTGCTGATAGCGCTCATACGACGCGCCCACGTCGTAGCGGATCTTGAAGTTGTAGTCGGCGAACGCGTAGAAACCGAATGGGTCGACTGAGGTGCTCGTATAGCCGACGGCCTCGGCCCAGCCGGCATCCTGGCGATGCATCAGCAGCGCCTCGCCCTGCAGCAGCAGGTACGAGTTCGGCGAGTTCCACAGCTTTGCCTTCACGTCGCTGCCCCAGACCGTGGTGCGCGTGCCGGCGGCGACGTTGTTGGTCCCGTGCGTTCCCGACACTCCGAGCTCGAGCCCCGAGCGATCGCCCAGCGGAGCGAACATGCTCAGACGGCCCAGCGCCGCCGGGCGTGACTCCGAAGCGTGGTCGGCCTGTGCATCCGTCGCGAGCGGATCATCGGGAGCCGCACTGGCTTCGCGCGCGCGACGAAACGTATCGCCCTGCAGCCAGTCCGCATAGGCGGTCAGGGCGAGCTCCCCCGGCATCGGAATGCGTTCGGAAAGCTCCACGCCTGTCTCGTTGAGCGCCTCTTCGCCGGGCAGGTACGTCGCGAGCACCCGGAAGCGCTCGGCGAAGGGATACGCGTGTGGATGCAGTGGATTGAGCTTGCCGAACCCCGCTCGCCACTTGCCGCCCTTGAGGTTCAGCCCCCAGGGCAGCCCGCGCAGCAGGCTGAAGTAGCCTTCTTCAAGCTCTAGTCCATCCGCGCTCAACGACAGCGTGAAGAAGCCCTTGGCGTAGGGATTCAGGTAGGCATCGAACACCATTTCGGTCTCGCCAGGATCGAAGCGGATACGCCCGTGCTCGGGGTCCAGCTTGTCGTTCGTCCAATGCGCGATCGGCTGTCCGAGCACCGAGATATCCGGGTTCACCACGCCGGCCCGCGCCGGCGCAAACCAACAAACTCCGGCGCCGACGCTCATCACGAGCGCCGCCAGCAACAGATTGCGTCGTACCATGTGCGCATGACCTCCATGCCCTCGATGGTTCGTTCCCGTGCCGAAGCGCAGCGGCTGCCGCTTCCGTGGAAACGGTCATGGCCGCGCCCATCGGCGCTGATGGCAACGGGAGGCCGAGGCTCGTTCGCGAACCGGAGGCGCGCTAGGGGATGGCGCGCGACGCTTCAAGCGCCCGGGGCGCAGAAGCCGCGGTGCGAAGGCCTCAGGCCGAGGCGCAGGGAGGTGCGCGGGAGGGCGGGAGGATCGGGCTGACGGCCGCCGGGGCGACGGCGCTCGCGGGCGCGAGCGTGCCCAGGCAGATCAGCGGGGCGCCGATCTCCAGGCCGCAGGTCCGGTCGAAGAACAGGTTGTGGAAGGTGGAGCAGGGGACGCACTGGCCGCCCTCCCCGCCCCGACCGCCCGCGGCCTGCTTGCCCGCGGTGTGGTGCCAGACGTGGACGGGGCCGCTCAGGAAGAGCAGCACCAAGGCGAAGGTCGCGAAGAACCGCTGCGCGCCCGACGTCCTCAGCCTCTGGATCGAGCAGACCCGGGTGAGCGTGGCGTCCATGGTGGCAAACATGATGAGCAAGGTGCGGGCCGATGGCAAGGGTGTTTGCACGGGAGGGGGGCCGGCCGGGGTGGCGTCCATGAGCCCGCAGGCGGGCGCGCAGCCCAGCCGGCGGCTGCGGAACCTGCTGTGCGTGAAGGACCAAGGGACCGAGCCGCCTCCTCGTTCGGCTCCGCGATCGCCTCCCCCGTCGGATCCTCCCTTGGATCGCGGCGCAGCAGGCAGCGGTTGCGTTCCTCGCGCCGGTCCTCCTTCAGATCCGTACGTAGTGCCAGCCCAGCACGCGCTCGCCTTCGTAGGGCATGTAGCCGTGGAAGCAGCGGGGGTCATCGTCGAACACCAGGGGCAGGAAGTGGCGGTCGCCGTACCACATGGGGAGCTCGTGGAGCTTGTCGATGGGATGCCACCCCAGCTCGCCCTCCTCGTTGCGCTGCAGGGGCTGCCCGGCGAAGCGGTCAATCCGGAAGATGAACCCGAGCCAGTCCTCGGCTGCGGGTCCGAAACCAGTCCAGTTGATTGTGCCGCGCAGCGCCAGCTCGACGCACTCGATGCCGGCCTCCTCGCGCACCTCACGCTGGATGCAGGCGATCGCGTCCTCGTCGCGGTGCATCTTCCCGCCCAGGCCGTTGTACTTGCCCAGGTGCTGGTCATCGGCGCGCGCGTTCCGGTGGATGAGCAGCGTCTGCCGCCGGTCGGGCGACAGCACGTACGCGAGCGTGCCGACGATCGGGGTATAGGGCGTGGCCATGGTACGTTTCTCCGGCTCCGGCGGGCGGGCGTCGCGGTCAAGCGTCGCGCACGGCGTCCCGGTCAACCGTAGCACAGAGCGTTCCGGTCAACCGTCGCGTAGAGCATTCCGGTCAAGCGTCGCACACGGCGTCGCCTGCGGTCTTGGCCAGCGCCCGCTTGCGCGGCGCGGGCCAGCGCTTGATCTGCGCCTCGCGCCTCAACGCGGCGCCGCGATCGTCGGCGGCCTCCCAGTAGACGATCTCGACGGGGAGGCGGGCGCGCGTGTAGCGCGACGCGCGCCCGGTCCGGTGCAGCGCCACGCGGCGCTGCAGGTCGTTGGTGGCGCCGCAGTACAGCGTCCCGTCGGCGCAACGCAGCAGGTAGACGCCCCAGCTCTGCGTCAACGCGATCCGCTGCCGGATCCACCGCCCTTGGCGCCCGCGTCACCGCCCGCAGTCATGCTCTTCAGGTCGACCGCCCCCGGGCTCTCGAACACGGCACGCGGCAGGACGTCGAACACGCAGATGTCGTTGAGCTTGTGCTCGCCGCGATCGCCCGACAGCATGATGCTGCCACAGCGCTTCCAATCGTGCCACGGAGTCTGCATCGCCGGCTTCTCGTCGGAGGCCTTCTCGAAGTACTCCCATTGTTCCACCAGGTGCGAGTCCTTGGCGATGTAGACCATGTACTTGTTCTCTGGCGTGACGCCCACGTGGTCGAACGTCAGCTCGAGACAGTCGGAGGGGCGACCATCCTGCATGGCCATCTCGCCCTTGTACTTCAGGGTCACGCCCGGATCGCGCAGCTTGTAGGGCATCACGAGCCAGTAGCTGTCGTTGATCCAGATCTCGTAGCCGTGCTCCATCAGCTTGGCGAGATCATCGGGCGCGGTCACCTCGGTGCCGGCCTTCCACGCCCGGCCCTTCTTCGTGTTCACGTTCAGCAGGACCACGTAGTGCTCGCCGTCCTTGCTGTCGAGCTCGATGCGCACGTCGCCGGTCCATTTGTCCCAGATCAACTGGCGGTGGCCGAAGAAATTCCAGGCGATGTAGTGGGTGCGGTTCCAGGCCTCCTGGCCCCCCATGGCGGCGAGGGTGGCCTGGGCCAACTCCATCGCCTTGGGGTCGGGTGCGGGCGTCTCGGCTCGTAAGGGCGCAGCCAGGCCCAGCGCCGCCAGACCAGCCGCCGCCAGCCCCAGGATCAGCCCGCACAGGTCAGCGTGCCGGCGCGCGTGTGGGCGTGAGGGCGTGCGGGAGGTCGTGCGTGCGGGCGTGCGTGCCTGCTGGGGTTCGTGCCGGTGAGCTCGAGCGCGCGCGGGGGGGCACGCGCGGCCCGGCGCGGGAGACAGGGAAAGCGTCTTCATCGATCCGACCTCCTCGGGAAGGGGGGCCGCGGAGCGCGGCTTCGTCGGGCTCCGGCGGGAACGCCCCGCGCCGCCGAGTGTACAAGCGCAGCTCGCTCCACGGAAGCAGCAGCCGCTCAGGGTCTCAGGGGGCACAGAGGCTCCAAGGCTGCGGGGCTCGGGAGCTCCCCACCTCAAAGGCACCGAGGCTTTGACGCTCCCCGAGCCGCGGCCCGCCCGGACTTGCCTCGGCCACGCGACGGACAGGGCACGCGCACGACGCGGGCACGAGGCGGGCACGAGGCAGGCACGCTGCCGCCGTCGTTGACCCCGCGGAGACCGACCATCACAATCCAGCCCATGCGTTCTGCAAGAATTGGCCGCGGCGCTTCGGACGTCGGCGTCCAGAACGTTGCGCCCATGGCCTCCGTCAGATTCCTCAACCGCGATGCCGGGTGGGGGATCGCGGTCTTCGCCATCGCGCTCGCGGTCTACGCCGCCACCGCCAACAGCTCGGTTCCGTTCTGGGACGGCGGTGAGTTCATCACCTGCGCCTACCGTCTGGGTGTCGCGCATCAACCCGGGTATCCACTCTACGCGCTGGTCGGCCGCGTGTTCACGCTCCTGCGGTTCGGCCTGTCGGTGGCCCACGCCGTCAATCTGATGAGCGCGGTCTTCGCCGCGCTCGCCGTGCTCTTCACTTTCCTGACCGGCGTGCGCCTGCAGCGCGCCTGGGCCGAGGAGCAGCAGCGGCCCAGCCCCGCGTGGCTGGTGCGAGCGGGGGCCGCGACCGGTGCGCTTTTTCTGGCGTTCAGCGCCACCTTCTGGGACAACGCCATCGAGGCGGAGGTCTACAGCTTCGCCGCCTTCGCCATGGCGCTGGCGGGATGGCTCGCGGTGCGCTGGTACGAGATCCGTGGCCGCGCCGCAGCCCAGACATTGATGCTGATGATCGTCTACCTCATGGGGCTGTCGATCGGTTTCCACATGGGGGCGATCCTGGTGTTCCCGGGGATCCTGCTGCTGGGGCTCAGCGCGCGGGGCAAGGAGCTCCCCTTTCTCGACCTGGCGATCGTGACTGCTGGGATGACGGCCTTCGTGCTCTCCACGATGGGGTCCAGCTCGACCTTGACGGTGCTGTCGGTGGGGCTGGCCGTGGCGGCGCTGGCGCTGGCGCTTTGGCGGCAGCTGTCGCAGCGGCGTTCCTTCGCGCTGGCCGGGTTGGCGCTGTTCGCGCTGGGGATCTCCACGTATCTGTTTTTGCTAGTGCGCGCGCCGCACAATCCTCCCATCAACGAGAGCGACCCGCAGACCTGGGACACGCTGGTGCGTGTGCTGCGACGCGAGCAGTACCCGGCCAACTCGCTGTTGGTGCGGCAGGCACCATTGGGCTGGCAGCTGGCCCAGTTTTGGGGCACGGGCACCTGGCAGTCGGGCCAGATGGCCGGCCTGCGCACCGTCGGCTACCTCCAGCAATTCAACTTCCTGCCGAAGTGGGGCTTTCTCGACGTCGGTCTTCCGCTGGGGCTGTGGCTGTTCGGCATGCTGTGCCAAGCGTGGGGCGAGCGGAAGGTGTTCCTCGCCCTGCTCGCCATCGTGCTGACGAATACGCTCGGGCTGGTGCTGTTCCTGAACTTCACCACGCACGAGGTGCGCGACCGCGACTACTTCTTCTCGGGAGGCTACCAGTTCCTGGCGCTGTTCCTGGGCCTGGGCGCCGGCGGAGGGCTGCGCGTGGTCTGGCTGACGTGGCGGGAGCGTCCGGGGCTGCGCGCCGTCGCCGCCGCGCTCGCGATACTGTTGGTGGCTCTGGCGGCCATGCCGGCGCTGCTAGGGCCCCTGGGGCACCCCAAGTACCACGAGCACGACCGCCGCGGAGATCTGCTCGCGCGCAACTACGCGTACAACATCCTGGCCGGCGTCCCACCCAACAGCATCCTGTTCACCGGGGGGGACAACGACACCTTCCCGGTGTGGTATCTGCAATACGTGGAGGGCGTGCGCCGCGACGTGCGCGTCGTGAATCTGAGCCTGATCAACCTGCCGTGGTACATCAAGCAGCTCAAGGACGAGGAGCCGCGCGTTCCCATCACCTGGAACAACGACCAGATCAACGGTAAGACGACGATCATCCACCGCGACTTCAAGACTGAGTTCCGTACGCGGCTGGTGGCGCAGCAGCTGCCGGACAATACCGTGCTGTGGGTGCGCGACATGGCGATGTGGCACATCATCCACGCCAACGAGGCCGGCCCGCGCAAGCCCCTCTACTTCGCCGTGACGACCGAGGACGACTTCATGAAGGACTTCCTGCCGTACCTGGTCATGGAAGGGATGGTCTACCGCTTCGAGCCGGCCGTTCGCAGCGAGGACAACCAGCCCCGCATCGACTCCGCGAAGGTCCTGGCCAATTTCTTCGATGGCACGTACGACCTGACCGGCGAGCTGGATAACAACGGCAACCTCGACACTTCGCATTTCCGGGACATCAACACCAGCCGCCTGCTGGGCAACTACCCCGCCGCCCTCAGCCGCGCGGCCTACGACGAGGCGAAGGCCGACCGCTACGACAACGCCCTGCGCGCGCTGCAGTTGGCTTACCACATGGAGCCGACCTTCCCGGCCGTGGTGGAGCTGCTGCCGCTGGCCTACCTGCAGTTGCACCAGATCGACCCGCTGCTGGCGGCGGGTCGCTTCTACCTGCGCGCCCTGCCCGATCCCACCAACGTCGCGTTCAGCATCGGCAAGGGCCTGGTGACGCTTGCAGAGATGGACAAGGCGCTGGCGTGGGCCCAGGAGTTCGCCGCCGCGCGGCCGGCGACCCAGGGTTCGGTCAGCCTCCTGTATCAGGTCCGCCGCGCCCGCGGCGAGAATGCCCAGGCCGAGCAGGTGCTGGCCGACTGGGTGGCGCGCAGCGGCGACAAGCAGGCCGCCGCCGAGCTAGAGCGCTTCCGACAGTCGTTGCGCCAGCCGGGTGCGCCTGCGCCCGCAGCACCTGGATCTACGGCGCCCCCACCCACAACGCCTGGGCCAGCCACGCCAGCGCCGCCGCCCGCGAGGCCTGCGCCCGCTGCGCGGGTGCACGCAGATACACAGACGCATCGGCGGTGAGGACGGCGAGCGTCAAGCAACGCTGGGCGACGGGCTGCGCGCTGCGGCGCTGCTGAGCTTACCCGGCAGCCGGCCGCGCGCGCCGACGGTTCCCCCGCGCCCAGGCGCCCTTACCGGCTGGTACTGGGTTGCTACCCGCTCGCCCCGCAGGCGGCACCCTCGGCTGCCGACAGAGCCCGCGGCGCACGCGGTTCCAACACGACGCCGCCGACCGAGTCGCCCGACGAGGAGGCCTCATGACCACCAACCGGCAGCCCCACCACCAGGGACGCGTCATTCGCGTCGATCTGGAAACCTCCGCCACGCTGCGCAGGTGTGGGAGGCGTGGGCCCACGCGGCGAGGATCTTCCAGTGGTTCACCGACGGTGCCGAGGGCGAGGCTCGCACCGGCTCGACGATCACGTGGATCTTCGAGAAGTTCGGCGACCGCTTCCTGTACGAGGTGTTCGACGCGCAGCCGGGCGAGCGATTGGTCCTCACCGGCCAGATCCCGGGACGGCCACGCTTCTTCCTCGAGATCACCATCGCGAGCGAGCGCGGCCACACGCGCATGAGCCTGGTCAACTCGGGGTTCCTGGAAGGGGGTCAGTGGGACGAGAAGTACGAGGGCGTGGACTCGGGCTGGCGCATGTCGCTGGCGACGCTGAAGGTCTATCTCGAGCGCTATTTCAGCCGCCCGCGCCGCAGCCTCCTGATCCTGCAGCCCGCGGACTACGCCCACCCGCGCCTGCGGCCATATCGCCTCCAGGCCGACGGCCTGGCCCAATGGCTCGGCCGCCTCGAGGGCTCGGCCGGGCTTGTGAGCGCGCGGCGACGGCTACCGGCTGCGACTGCGCGACGACCTCGGCCTGCTCGCCGGCACCATCATGTCCGGCCACGTCCTGGAGATCACCTAGATCGAGGCCCCTGCTGAGCTAGGACGAGCAGGATGCCGTAGTCGGCCTCAAGGCCTTTCCCATGGCGGGGCAGCGCATGCTCTGCGTGCACGTCAGTGGGTGGGGCATGGATCCGGCGCGCGCCTCCGCGCCAGCCGTGTTTGCCTGGTCGCCCCGCCCGCCCCGCCCGCCCGGCGCTACTTGCCGCTCCCGATCGTCAGCGGCTCCTTGCTGGGCAAGAGCCGCAGCTGTTGCACGTCCACGTCCTTGCGGAACGCCGCCACGTCGTCCGCGAAGAACCGGTTGAAGTCGACGAGCACCTTCTGCACGTCGCGCTCGGCGCGCCCCAGATAGGCGAGCGCTGAAGGGCTGGGCGCCTCCCACGAGGAGCTCAGGAACATCTGCGCCAGGCCGATGCGCGACAGCGCCTGGTCGTTTTCGTAAGGAATCCCCTTGGTGTCCGGCGGGATCCAGAACTGCTTCTCCAGCTCGGTGAGCTTCTTCTTGAGCTCGTTGGCGCGCTTGACCAGCGCCTTGCGCGGGTCCGCAGCGTCCTTGGTAGAATCCCCGGCGGCCGCCGACGTGTCGACGCCCTCTTTCTCCTTCTTCTGCTTCTCATCGTCGAGGATGGCGTTGACCTTCTTGATGACGACGTCGGCGTCGGCGCGGGTGTCCTTGATGCGCTGCAGCGCCTCGGTCACGACCTCCTGCAGGTGCCCGGCGCGCTGCTGCGCGTCCCAGTTGGCCTGCCGGTCGTTCGCCGCGATGGTCATGCGCGGATCGGCGAGCACCTGCACGCTGCCCTTGGCCTCGTGCCCCTTGAACTTGACGGTCACGTTGTACGTGCCCGGCACCACCTCCGGCCCAACGTTCGGCTCGTCGAAGGGCCGATTCTCGCGCGGCGGCTGCTTGAACGGCTCGCTGCTCAGGTCCCACACCGCGCGGTTCACGCCCAGCTTTGCAGGCGCCTCGAGCTTGCGCACGAGCTTGCCGAGGGCGTCGGTGATGCGGATCTCGACCTTGGGGCCTTCGTCCTTGCCCTTCTTCTCACCCTCGCCGGTTGCTCCGCCGGCCCCGGCGGCTCCGCCCGCCCCGGGCGTCTCCTGCTCCCCTGCGGCCTCCTGGCCGGCCTGCGGTTTCCCCTTTTCGGTGGCCTCTTTGCCTGCCTCCCCCGCGGCCTTCCTCGAGAGCTTGGTGGGCCGCTCCGCGCGCAGCGCCGCAGCAGGGGCGACTTCGTCGGCGCGCTTGACGCCCTCGCCCTTCTTGCGCTCCTCGCGCTCCTTGGCGCGCTTGGCCTCCTTGCGCTCGCGCTCGACCTTATCGTCGGGGTGGGGGAGGTCCTCGCCGCTCATCGACCAGGTGATTAGCGCGCCGTAGGGCCGGTTGTCGCCGCGGAACTCGCCGGCGCCGGGAAAGCGCGAGCCGCCGGTCTGCTTGACGCTGTACTGCTGCGCGGGAGCGATGTCGAACAGGTGCAGGGGCTCGTCCATCACCTGGGCCGTGAGCTTGCGCAGCGGGCGGATGTCATCGAGGACGAATGCGGCGCGGCCGTGGGTGCCGATCAGCAGGTCATGGTCGCGCGGCTGGATCGCCAGGCACATCACCGACACGGTGGGGACGCCGTGCTTGAAGCGCATCCAGCTCACGCCTCCGTCGACGGAGACGTACAGCCCGAACTCCGTACCCAGGAACAGCAGGTCCGCGTCCACGGGATCCTGCTCGATGCACAGCGCGTAACCGCGGATGTCCTTGGTGACCAGGCTCTCCCAGTGCTCCCCGTAGTCGGAGGCGCGGAAGACGTACGGGGTCCAGTTGCTGCGACGGTGGTCGTCGAACACCACGAACGCCACCGCCGGGTCGAAGCGCGAAGCGGTGATGTGGGGCACCCAGGTGTTCTTCGGAACGCCCTTCGCGTTGCCCTCCACGCTGGTCCAGTTCGCCCCGCCGTCGCGCGTGACGTGGACGCGCCCGTCGTCAGTGCCCACCCAGATCATGCCGCGTTGCAGCGGGCTCGGCGCGATCGCGATGATGGTCGTGAAGTTCTCGGCGCCGCTGACATCGGGTGTGAGCCCGCCGCTCTCCTTCTGCTTCTGCCACTCCCGGTTGTTGCTGGTGAGGTCGGGGCTGATGATGGTCCAGGAGTCGCCGCGGTCGGTGGACTTGTGCAGGAACTGGCTGCCGTAGTAGATCGTCTTGGGGTCGAAGGGGTCGATGGCCAGCCCCGTGTTCCAGTTGAAGCGCAACTCGGTGCTGTCGTTGGGGGCGGGCGGCCGGACGCTCTTGCGCTCCCCGGTGCGCAGGTTCCAGCGCATCAGGTAGCCCTCCTGACTCATCGAGTACCCGCTGTGGGAGTCCTGCGGATCGGGGCGCGTATCGAAACCGTCACCGAAACCGACCTCCTCCCAGTGCTGGGTACGGATCCCGCCGTTCTCCCAGACGCTGCTGGGGCCGCGCCAGCTGCCGTTGTCCTGCATGCCACCGTAGACGTTGTATGGCGTCTCGTTGTCGAAGGCGATGTGGTAGAGCTGCGCAAGCGGCAGATTGCCCACGAAGCGCCAGGTCTCGCCCCGGTCGTAGCTCACGCCCGCGCCGCCGTCGTTGCCGTCGATGATGAAGGTCGGATCGTTGGGGTCGATCCACATGGCGTGGTGGTCGGGATGCAGCGCGTTCCATCCGATCAAGATGCGGAAGGTCTTGCCGCCGTCGTCGCTCACGCGGGCCATGGTGCTGAGCTGGTAGACGCGGTCGGGGCGCTCGGGGTCCACGCGGAGGTCACTATAATAGAAGGGACGCCCGGAGACGTTGGTCTCGGAGTTTACCGTGCGCCAGCTCTTGCCCCCGTCGTTGGAGCGCAGCAGGGCGCTCTTTTCGGCCTCCACGATCGCGTAGACCGTCTCGGGGTGTTTGCGGCAGAATGCCACGCCGATGCGGCCGACGTCGCCCTTGGGCAAGCCATCCTCCTCGGTCATGCGCTTCCAGTGGTCGCCGCCATCGTACGTGACAAAAAGCCCCGAGCCCGGCCCTCCCGACCGGAAGAACCACGGCCACCGCCGGTAATCCCACATCGAAGCGATCAGCTTCTCGGGGTTGCTGGGGTCCATGGCCAGGTCGGCGCAGCCCGTGCGCTCATCGACGTACAGGACCTTCGTCCATGTCTTGCCGCCATCCTGAGTCTTGAAAACGCCGCGCTCCTCATTCTCGCCCCACTCCTTGCCCATGGCGGCCACGTAAACCACGTCGGGATTGGTGGGATGGGTCACGATGCGGGCGATGCGCTCCGTCGGGTCCAGGCCCACGTGCTGCCACTCGCGGCCGCCGTCGAGGGACTTGTAGATGCCATCACCCACCGATGCGCTGTTGCGGGGATTGCCCTCGCCGGTGCCCACCCACACCAAGTCGGGGCTGGGCTGGAAGATCCCGATGGCGCCGATCGCCGCCACGGGCTGATCGTCGAAGATCGGCTGCCAGGTGAGCCCGGCGTTGGCCGACTTCCACACGCCGCCGGTGGAGGCGCCGACGTAGATGATGTCGCGATTGCTCTCCACGGCCTGGATGTCGGCCACACGCCCGCTCATCCCGGCCGGGCCGATCGAGCGCGCCTTCAAGCCGGCCAGCAACGCCGGATCGATGCCCGCGCTCTTCTCGCGGGGTGGTTTGGGGGTGGAGAATCTGCTGACATCGGCGGCACGCGCGCGGCTGTCCAGCCGGCCGGTGAGCAGGCCGGTGAGCAGGTCGGTGGGAAGGCACGCGAGCACGCCGGCGAGCGCCACGAGCACGAGGGTGGCGCGACCGGTGCGACCCGCCCCGGCGGCCCGCGCACCGCGAGCTGGCGCAAGAGGACATGACTCCGCTCGGCGCGTGAGCGCGCCGGCGTAGGAGAGGCGAGGACAGCGCATGGAGGCTCCTGCAGAGATCGAAGCGGGGTTCGCGCGGGGGATGCCGTCGTGGCAGCAGGCAGCGATGGTAGCGGCCGCGGCGGGGCGGATCAATGCTCCAGCTGCTGCCGGAAGATGGCCTCCAGCTCGTCCATGCGGCCGTCGAGCGCGAAGCGCTGGCGGATGCGCACGCGAGCGGCTTGGCCGTGCCGGCGGCGAAGCTGCGGGTCGTTCAGGTACGGGCGGATGGCACGCACCAGGTCGTGTGGGTCGTCGCCGGAGTAGAGGCTGCCCGTCTCGCCGTCGGCCACGATCTCCGGCATTCCGCCGACGGCCGGCGCCACGACGGGCAGCCCCGCTGCTCCCGCCTCGGCCACCCCGTCCACCAGCTCATCGGCGTGGGCGCAGTGCACCATCACGTCGCTGGCGGCCAGCAGCGCCGGCAGGTCGTCCCGCACGCCCAGCAGGTGCACGTGGTCGGCCAGGCCGAGATCGGACGCCAGTTTGCGCAGGGCGGGGGCAGCGGGCCCCGACCCGACGATCAGAGCGTGGGCGCGCGGTGCCTCCTCGAGCAGCCGCGGGAGCAGCGACACCAACAGGGCCGCGTTCGTCCGGGGGCTCAGCTCACCCGCGTGGACGAGCACCAGGTCGTCCTCGGTCAGGCCAAGCGGACCGCGCACCGCGCGGCGGATCTCACCCAGCGGCCGCGGGTCCTCGAAACGGCGCAGGTCGACGCATGGGTAGAGGACATGGACTTGCCCACGCGGGCGCCAGTCGACGCGGCTGCACAGTGCCTGCGCGGCCGCCTCCGATCGCACGAGGATTCCCGACACGAGCCGCTCATAGTGAAAGCGCGGCTCGGTGGCCGGGTCCAGGGGCGACTCGCTCTCACGCCGGATCAGCACCGCCGGCACCCGCGCCAGGCGCGCGGCCGGGCCCGCGACACGCAATGCGCGCTCCGACACGAGGCAGACGGCCCGCACGCGCCGGCGCAGACAGTGAGCCAGCACACGAACGGCGCTCGGCGGATCGATGTCACGTGCGAACGGCACGGCCAGCGTGGGCACGCCAGATTCGCGCGCCCGCCGGAGGACCACCGCCTCGGCGGGCGCGGCAACGCTCACCCCGTGCCCGCGCGCGGCCATCGCCCGCGCCGCGGCCAGCAGCCACTGCTCGCTCCCGCTCCAGGAGTTGCGGTGCGCGGCGAAGAGGATCTCCAGACTCACCGCCACAGCGCCAGGATCACACCCTGCAACATCAGGTAGACGAGCTGGTAGCCGGCATCGATGGCGTACACGCCGAGCTTCAGTGTTTCAGAGAAGAGCTGCGCGGTCATCCCGATCGTAGCCGCGAAGCCCAGCCACACGACGACGCCCAGCCGGACTCCGCCCGGCAGCGTTGCGGCGCCCGTTCGACCGGCCAGGATCGCCATCATGAAAGCCATCACGAGATAGCACACGAACGCGCTGCCGTAGGCCTTGCCCGCACCCTTGCGCATGGCCTCCACCTTCTCGGGCGTGTAGCCGTGGGCGCGGACCCACGGCTTGGCGAACAACGCGGGCGAGTACCAGAGCGCTCCGAGCGCGAAGGTCGCGACAGCGGCGACGATCACGGCGAGATAATTGATGGGCGGCATCTGAGGGCTCCTTTTCGCCGGGCCACCAGCGCGGCGCGACACACCGGCGGGGTCCGCAGGTGGCGGCCGGGTGGTGGGAAGCGGTGTGGTGCGTGCGTGCGAATCGCAGACGAGCAGGAGCCTAGCAGGGAAGCTGGAGGGACGCTACGGCGCGGTCAGCGGCGCGGTCGGCGGTGCTCGCCGGCGCTTGGATTGGGCCTGCGTGCGGGTGCGGGGCCCGATGGAAACGAAGGCCCAGTCGGCCGTGGCGTGGTGGGGCGAGGGGCGGCGGCCGCTCGAAGGCCTCATCCAGGAGCGCTTCAATGCGGCGCCAACGCTGGGGATCGATCATGGTTTGGGCGCCCCTCCTGCCATTCAGTGCGGCGGTAGGGGGAAGCTGATGGAGCCCACAGGCCGACGGGACCTTGCCGGACGCCTTTCGGCCACCATCGTCGTCGCGCGGAGACACCGTAAGCACATTGTGCTTACGAGCTCGCCCGGAACATCACACTGCCGGGCTCTCGCGACCGCGTCCTCATCACGGGTCAGAGCGTGAACATCTCGGCGAGCGAGGCCAGCGCCGCGGCGCCGCTCGCGCGGTCGAGCTGGCCCAGCTTCCGCACGAGGCGCGACCACTCGACCGTTGTAACCTACATTCCGCACTTTGCTGACGGTGTCGGGCGAGTTTTTCTGTTGCCGTAAGCTGCGTTCCTCCGCGCGATTGCGCTACTCGTAGGGTTCGTCTCGCGTCGCCATCAGGCCACGCAGAATGGCCTTCTGCTTCTTTTGGATGGCCTCCAGCTCCCGCAGCGCCGTCCGGTAGTCCTGATAGACGCGCAGCCGCTCCTGTACTGCCTCGACGTCGTCCTGGCGGACGACCTGGCAGCGGCGGC
>JBGPIA010000024.1:0-51853 GCA_041484665.1 Candidatus Krumholzibacteriia bacterium | reverse complement strand
CGTGTCGGCCGCGCCCGCAGCGCCGCCGCCGTCGGCCGTCAGTCGTACGCGATAGACGCCGCTGCCCACCGGGTTGCCCGCGTCATCCTCGCCCCGCCGCGTCCAGGTGTGGCGGCCGGTGGACTGCGCCGGCAGCTCCACGCGACGCACGAGGCGTCCGGCGGCATCGAACAGCTCCAGCCTGACGGTGCCCGGCCGCGCCAGCTCGAAGCGGATCTCCGTGCGCGGGTTGAAGGGGTTGGGGACGTTGGGCAGCAAGCGCGTTTGGTGAGCGATGGCTGAGCCAGGGGCGTCGCGGACGGCCTCGACCTCCAGCGACGCCACAGGGATGCCGTTCACCTGCGCGACGGCCCAGTAGCGGTACGCTACCTGCGGCAGAGCGGTGACGTCGGTCCAGGAGCTGGAGGAGCGCGCATCGGCCCCGTCCAGCGTGATCAGCGCCCGCGGCGCCTCGTCCGCGGCACGGCGGAGCAGAGCGACGGAGTGCAGCTGCAATGCCGTGGATTCATCCCCGGGGCTACCGAGCACCCAACGCAATTGGACGCCGCCGCTCACCGGCTCAGCGGTAAGCCCAAGCGTGAGTGCTGGCGTTGGGACCGTCGGGTTGAGCTCCAGCGGGGGACCGGTCGTGAACGGACGCAGATCGCCCGCGGCCAGGCAGCTCAAGTATCCCGGCCGTCCCGGAAGGCCCGGCTCGGGAAAGCTCGTCGGGACGGCCGGCCCCAGCGCGATCTCCGCGCTGGCAGGTACGGGTCCAATGAAGAGGCACGCCGCGTAGCGGATCAGCGGGATGAAAGCGCCCTGCAAGCAAACGCCTCCGGTGCCAATGATCCAGTTGTCGTCTCCCGTGGCCACGTCCAGCGCTCCATTGGGGAAGAAGCTCCGCCCACCCGCGACGATCACTCCCTGCGGCAGGTGCACGGAGCACTCGTAGCCCAAGAGCCCTCCCGGGGGGTCCATGGCCACGACCCAGAAGTCGAACGGGGTGAACGGCTGGATCGGGGGAGGGAACCCAGGATACGAGTCCCTCGACCAACTCAGCACGAGCGCGCCCGGCACCACCCAGGACATCCCAACGGTGACCTGCGCGGTCGCGGTGCGAACGTAGTCTCCACTTTGGGCGCGCAGCGTGTACGTGGTGGTGACGTCGGGCTGGACCGCAAGTTCGCCTGCGGGCGGCTGCGCGCCGAGGCCGTCGATCGAAACGCTCGCGGAGCCGATCACCACCCACGTGAGCGTCGAGAACTGACCGGGGAGGATCACCGTCGGGATGGCGTAGAACGTCTGGATCGAGAACGGCACGCCGACGTCCACCCGTGCGGTCGCTGTGCTGGACCCCGCCGGGTTGCGCGCCGTCAGGGTGTAGGTCGTGGTCTGGCTGGGAGTGATCGCGACGGAGCCGGTGGCCGGCAGGCCGGCGAATCCGCCTGGCTCGATCCGGGTCTCGTCGGCGTGCGTCACCGACCAGACGAGACTGCCGGTCTGCCCGTTGGTCAGGAGGGGAGGATCGGCCTGGAAACTGATGATCTGCGGGGCCTTGGGGGTGACGGTGACTCGCTGGGTCGTTGCGCCGGCGTCGTTGACCGCGTTCAGAACGAACGTGGTCGTCGTCGGAACCGTCGTAGCGAACGTTCCACCTGTGGGGGAGATCGTGCCGAATCCCGGCTCCAGTGTTGCGCTCGCGGCTCCCGCCACCGCGGCCGTCAAGTCGATCGGCTCGTCCGCATACGGCGTCGCGTTGGAGACCTGCAGGCTCGCGGTGGGCTTACGCGGCGTGACGCCCACCCGACGCGCAACGCTACCGGCAGCGTTGCTGGCGGTCAGGGTGAACGTCGTGGGGGTCCCCACGACCACCTGGAACTGTCCCCCGCTGGGGGGGATCGAACCAACCAGGGGCTCGAGGGATGCCGCGCTGGCTCCGTTGATCACCGCGGTCAGCAGAATCGGGTCGATCGCGTAGGGAGTTGTGTCGCTGACACTGAGCGTCGCGACCGGGATCTTCCAGTCGACTTCGGCATAGGCATGCACGCTTCCCGACGGGTTGGCGGCGGTGAGGGCGTACACCGTGAGCGGCTGGGTCGGCGTGACGCGCAGCTCGCCGGTCGGGCCAGCGACCGGACCGATGCCGGGCTCGAGGGTGAGCTGCAAGGTGCTCTCGACCTGCCAATGCAGCAGCGTCGACTCTCCCGGGAAGATCTGCGACGGAGTCGCCGTGAACGAATGGATGCCGGGAGGAAGGAGCTGCACGAAGACGTTTGCCGTCGCGTTGCCCCAAGCGTTGGTCGCGGTCAGGATGTAGGACGTCGATGCCGGCGGCTGCACGGTCACGAAGCCATTGACAGGCGAGACGTCTCCCACCCCGTTGTTGATGGTCGCCGACAGTGCGCTTGCGACCGACCACGCGAGCGTGACGGACTCCCCTGCGTGGAACGGGTTCGGGGAGGCGGTGAACTGGAGGATCGAAGGCGGGAGCTGCGCGGCATCCAGACCCGCCAGCGCGGAAGTCGTCCCCCACTCGTTGGAAGCGTCGAGGCGCCAGACCGGTGGACTCTTGAGCGGCCCCAACTGGCCCCCCAGTGCGGGCACGTGTTGTGTGTCGTCCAGCAGGATCTCGGTGGCGCCCTGCACGTCCCACCGCAATGCGACCATCAGCTGCCCGCCGACCCCGAAGCCTGTCGCGTTGAAATCGTCGATCCGAGGACTGCGGATCACCTCCGCGCTCCACTGGCGGCTCGCGGTGGCGGCGCCCGCGCCCACCTCGAGTATCCAGGTGTGGCTCGCCGTGGGATGCAGGATCTCGGTGCTCCCGGCAACCACGGGCGCTCCGTCGAGCGTCACGGTCTGCGCGCCCCAGGTTTCCCATGCGAGGCTCAACGGCCGGCCCTCCACAACCACGGGCGGCGAGCCCCCGAAGTGCACGATCGATGGAGCTGCCGGGTTCAGCACGACACCCCCCGCGGGCTGGAAGCGCTGCAGGTCCCCAGGATTGGAGCACGGGGCGAACTGCATCTCGCGGCCGTCCGACAGGGGCCGCACGTCCACCCGCAGGTCGGTCGCCGGGGGCGCCACCAGCAGCCGCAAGTGCGCCCTCAACAGCACGACCGGGCCGGCGTTCAGGTCCAGGCAGTCGCCCAGGCCGAACTGGTAGTCGCGCGGCGCCGGGAAGTTGGGGAAGTTCACCTGTGGGGGGAGGTCGATCCCGAGCAGCTCGAGGCGCGGATCGATGTCGAGGCCGAACTGATAGGCCCGCAGCGATCGGATGGCATCAGGCTGCTCGCCGGTGTCGGTGACGACGTATGCCGACACGATCTGACCAGGGTCGATCGAGCCGACGCGTGTCATGCTCGCTCGATCCAGCACAACGCCCAGGCCGTTGGGCAGCTGCGCGGACGAAGCGTGCGCCTGATCCGTGAGGGCGGTCAGACAGAGTGTGAGGAGGGCAGTCAGCAGGCGGGCAGAGGGACGTGCAGGCAGGGGGAAGACGTGCAGCAGGCAGGTCGTCGTCGCTGGGCGGCCGCCCACGGCCGTTCCCCGAGCGCACGCGCGAGCGCGTGAACGCATGAGCCACCTCCAGACAGGCAGCGGGGTGAATCGGCCAGGCATGTGCGGAGCCGCGGGCAATCGTAGGCTTCTCAGCGCCGGGAAGCGAGATCGAAAATGTGATGCACAAGTGCCAGGGGGGAAGGGGCCGCGCCGCCGCGGCCCCCAATTTCCGCGGTCGGCTCAGCTCGTCACGACCAGCTTGCGCCGGCGGGCGGGCACCTCCACGAACTGCTGGTAGTCGACGTAGTCGGGATTGTACATGGCCGCCTTGACATGCTCCAGCACGTCGTCGGGCAGCTTCTTGGTGGCCAGCCCCTCGTCGCGCGCCACGCGCGCCACCGCCGCTGCCACCGCCGCCGACACCTCGCGGATCACCGACAGCGGCGGGTAGATCGAGCCCTGCTCGAGCATGTCCTTGCCGACGCACGCCGCCAACGTCCGTGCCGCCGCGGCGAACATCGTGTCGGTCACGCGCCGCGCGCCCGAGACATGGACGCCCAGGCCGACGCCGGGGAAGACGTAGGCATTGTTGCCCTGGCCGGTGACGATCGTGCGACCGTTGTACTCCACCGGGTCGAAGGGGCTCCCGGTGACGAATACGGCCCGGCCCTCGGTCCAGCGGTACGCCTGCTCGGCCGTGCACTCGCACTTGGTCGTCGGGTTGGACAGCGCGAAGACGATTGGCCGCTCGTTGATCGCCGCCATCTCGCGCAGGATCGGCTCGGTGAAGGTCTGCGGCTGGGCCGACACGCCAATCAGCGTGGTCGGCCGGATGGACTTCACGGCGGCCAGCAGCTCCCGCACGAACTCGTGTTGATGGGCGTAAGGGCGCTTGTAGCTGGCCAGATCGGTGCGGCTGGCGACCACCAGCCCCTTGGAGTCGAAGAACCAGCACCGTTCGCGCGCCTCGCGCTCGGTGAGCCCTTCGCGCACCATGGCCGACGACGTGAGGTCGGCGATCCCCGTGGCGGCGGAGCCCGCCCCGAAGAAAAGGATCCGCTGGTCGCGCAGCCGGACGCGGGTCAGTTGGGCGGCGGACAACAGCCCGGCCAGAGTGACGCCCGCCGTGCCCTGGATGTCGTCGTTGAACGAGCAGACGACGTCGCGGTACTTCGCCAGCAGGTGCATGGCATTCTCGGTGGCGAAGTCCTCGAATTGGAGGATGGTCCCCTTGAATACCTCTTGCACGCTCATGACGAACTCGTCGACGAGGTCGTCGTACGCATCGCCACGCAGGCGGTGCTGCAGCAGCCCGATGTAGAGCGGGTCGGCCAACAATTGCTCGTTGTTGGTGCCGACGTCCAGCTGCACCGGCAGGCACTTGGCCGGATCGATCCCGGCGCACGCCGTGTACAACGCCAGCTTGCCAATGGGAATGCCCATCCCGTAGGCGCCCAGGTCGCCCAGCCCGAGGATGCGCTCGCCGTCGGTCACGACGATGATGGCGACGTCACGCTCCGGCCAGTTGCGCAGGACGTCCCTGATGTGGCCCTTGTCCTTGGCCGAGACGTACAGTCCGCGCGGCCGGCGGAAGATGTGCCCGAACAGCCGACAGGCCTCCCCCACCGTGGGCGTATAGATGACGGGCATCATGCTGCCGATGTTGTCGATGACCGTGCGGTAGAACAGCCGCTCGTTGCGGTCCTGCAGGCCGGCCATGAAGATGTACCGCTCCAGGTCGGACTTCTTGCGGTTGAAGTTCTCCAGGATGCGCTCGAGCTGCTGCCTCTCCGTGAACACCCTCGGCGGCAGCAACCCGCGCAGCCTCAGCAGGTCGCGCTCAGCGTCGGTGAACGCGGTCCCCTTGTTGAGCCTGGGATCGTGGAGCAGGTCGATGCCGACGGGAAACCGTGGCACGGCGCGCCCTGCTGCGGCTTTGTCCTTCTTCATCATCACACGTCTCCCTCTTCATCCCACGCGTCCTTCGCGGACGGTTGCTGTGGGTCCGTCACGGCGATTGCGGCATGGAGGCAACGCGCGCCAGGGCCCGGGAAGTTCCCTCCCAACTAGTGCTGCGCGGCGGGGAGAGTCAATGACGCGGCACGCCCGGCGCAGATCACGAAATCGTAGGAAGCGGCGATTGCCGGCGCAACGCCGTCGTGGGGCGTCGCCTTGACCCCCCGCCGTGGCGGACACACCTTTTCGGCGGCCACAGGAGAGTGGACCGTGAAACTGCTGGAACTGCTGGACAAAGAAGAGGATCCCATCCTGGCCGAGGCCAGTGAGTCGCTGCGGCGTTGCCACCTGGCGCACTACGAGACCGCCGGGTTCGGCACGGGGCAGGAACGCCTGCAGGCGCTCTACCGGCTGGCCGCGCGCTGCGTGCGGGAGCGGGATCTATCGCCGGTGATCGGCTATGCCGACCGTGTGGCGCAGGAGCGGTTTGCCGCCGGTTACGATCCGCGCGAGGTGCAGACCGCGTTCAAC
The DNA here is from genome assembly GCA_041484665.1 of Candidatus Krumholzibacteriia bacterium. Taxonomy (GTDB): domain Bacteria; phylum Krumholzibacteriota; class Krumholzibacteriia; order JAJRXK01; family JAJRXK01; genus JBGPIA01. The sequence goes on along the minus strand of JBGPIA010000024.1, from coordinate 45,883 downwards.
GTGCTCGAGGAGTCCATCTGGAAGCACATCATCGCGGGCCTGCCCCCCGAGCTCCTGGCGGAATCGATCGGCCTGATCAGCACGGTGCACGGAGCGGGCAAGGACCAGCTGGCACGCACGTACGTCGAGCTGGCCAGCCACCGCAGGCCGGCGACCATGGACCTGGCAGCCTTGTTCAAGGGTACAGGCGGGGGATAGCGCCCGACCGCCGGGCAGACTTCAGGGCAGGGGGGCCGGGGGGCCGTCCTCATCGGCGCCCCCCGCCGCGGCCTCGCCGCCGCGCCGTGCCGCCTGCGGCTTGGGGATCGGCTCGGCGGTGGGCAGGTGCAATGCGGCCAGGTCCTCCGCCCGGCCATAGATGCGCGTGAGCTCGGCGCGCAGATCGTCGGCCGACAGGCGGCGGCGCAAACGCCCCTCCTCGGCCACGCTGATCTGGCGGTTCTCCTCGCTCACCACCACGACGAAGGCGTCGCTCTCTTCGCTGAGGCCCAAGGCGGCGCGGTGGCGCGTACCCAGCGTGTAGGCGAGCTGCTCGTTGCGCGAGAGCGGCAAGATGCACGCCGCAGCCACGATCTCGTCGCCCCGGATAATCACTGCGCCGTCGTGGAGCGGCGTGGGCGGTGTGAAGATCGTCTCCAGCAGCGCGGCCGAGACCTTCGCCCCGATGCGCGTGCCCGTCTCGATGTGCGGCTTCAACCCGGTGTTGCGTTGGACCACGATGATGGCGCCCAAGCCGGCGCGGCTGAGGTTGATGGCGGTGCGCACCAGCTGCTCCACGACCTCCGGCTGGCGCTCCCGCACGAAATACTGGAACACGCGCGTGCGCCCCAGGTAGCTCAGCGCGCCACGCAGCTCGGGCTGGAAGATGATGATGAAGGCTACGAGCCACACGGTCTGCAGGCTAACGATGATCTGGTTGACGAGCAGCAGCCCCAGGCTCTGCGCCACCAGCGAGAAGGCGAACATGATCGCCAGCCCCACGAACATCTGGATGGCGCGGGTGCCGCGGAAGATCAGGTAGATCCTGTAGAACAGGAACGCGACGATCAGGATGTCGAGCAGGTCGAGGATGTAGTGATGGCGCAGGAAGTCGATGATGCCGCCCAAGCTCGGTCCTCCTCGCCGGACCTGCCGCTCCCGTGGAGAGAGTGCCTGCCCGCCGTCGATCGTAGCCCCGCTGGCCGCGTCCCCACAAGGCGGCAGCGGGCCGCTCGACCCCAAATCACCAGCGAAGGAGGCGGCCGGGCCCAGCGATGGGCTCAGCGAGCGACGCTCTCGGCTCAGCCAGAGCAGCGATGGGCTCAGCCAGCGCAACGATGGGCTCAGCCCGCTGAGTGATCAGGCTCGGCCCGCCGCGCGCCGGGCTCAGCCCGCCCCGCCGGGACGCTCCAGTGCCGCTCGCACGGTGAGATACTGCCGCGTGGCTGCCACGTCGTGGACGCGCACCACCGAGCGGCGTAGCGCCAGCGCCAACCCAGCGGCGGCAAGGCTTCCGGGCACACGATCGTCCACGGTGGCGGCGGATAGCTCGCCGATGAATCGCTTGCGGCTGGTGCCGATGACAACGGGAAACCCCAGCGCTGCGATCTGTGGCAGGGCCCGCAGCAGCGCAAGATTGTGCGGGAGCGTCTTGCCGAACCCGATTCCGGGGTCGACCCAGATGCGGTCTGCATCGATGCCGGCGGCCTCGGCGCGCGCGGCGCGCTCGCGCAGGAAGGCGACCACCTCCGACACGACGTCGTCGTAGCGCGGGTCCTCCTGCATGGTCGCGGGCTCACCCTGCATGTGCATGAGGATCACGCCCGCGGCGCCGCCCGAGCCTCGGAGGAGGCCCCCACCCGCCGCGCCGCCCAAACCGCTGCCGCCCAGACCGCTGCCGCCCAAACCGCTCCCCGCGCCCGCGACGACGCTGGCCATCTGCGGGTCGCTGAGAGCGCTGACGTCGTTGACCCCGCAGGCTCCCAACGCCAGCGCCTGGCGCGCCACCTCGGCGTGGCGCGTGTCGATGCACAGCGGCACCGCGGCTGCTCCGGAGAGCTCGCCTGTCAGCGCCCGCACCACGGGCAGGACGCGGCGCAGCTCCTCCTCGACCGGTACCGCCTGCGCGCCGGGGTGCGTGGACTCACCCCCGATGTCCAGCAGATCGGCGCCTTCGTCGGCCAAGCGCAGGCCGTGCTCGACGGCCTTTTCCCAGCGGAAGTAGCGCCCGCCGTCGCTGAAGCTGTCGGGGGTGACGTTGACGATTCCCAGGATGAGCGGGCGTCCGGGCCAGGTCGTCGGCCAGCGACCGGTGGGCGAGGCGGGCGCTGCGGTCGATCCCGAGGGCGGTGACGAGGCTGGCTCCTTCAAGGGCTCCGCGCCCCGATCGGTGACCGGTCCCGTGCGCGCTTGCGCGGCCGGTCCCGCGGCCGGCGCGCGTCCGTCGTCAGCAGCGGGTCCGCGCGCGGGCTCGCTCACCGCCAGGGCGGCGGTGTGGCGTCGCGTCCCGCCGTGGAAGGCCCCAGGTCGGGCATGCCCGGTGCGCGTGGCACGGGCGCGGGCTTGCCGGCACCCGTCTCATCCGGCGTGGGCGGCATGACGGGCGCCCCGCTGGGCTCGACCGGGCGCATCGGAGGCAGCTCCTGGCCCTGCAGCACCATCGAGACCTCGGCGCCGTCGAGCGTCTCGCGCTCCAGCAACGCTTTGGCCAGTGTGTGCAGGCTGGGCATGTGGTCGGTGAGGATCTTCCGCGCGCGGTTGTAGCCATCCTGGACAATGCGCGAGATCTCCTCGTCGATGGCGATGGCGGTGCGCTCGCTGTAGTCGCGGTGCTGGGCGATCTCGCGGCCCAGGAAGATCATCTCCTGCTGCTCGCCGTAGGACAGCGGGCCCAACCGCTCGCTCATGCCCCAACGCGTGACCATGGCGCGCGCCAGTCGCGTGGCACTTTCGATGTCGCTCTGCGCGCCCGCGGACACCTGGGGAAAGACCAGCTCCTCGGCCACGCGGCCGCCCATGGCCCACGCGATCTTGGCCTCGGCCTGGTCCTTCGTGAAGCTGTGGCGGTCCCCCTCGGGCAGCACGTGGGTGACGCCCAGCGACTGCCCGCGCGGAATGATCGTCACCTTGTACACGGGGTCGGAGCCCGGTACGACGGACGCCACGATGGCGTGGCCTCCCTCGTGGTAGGCCGTACGAGTGCGCTCGGCCTCCGACATCACCAGCGCCGTGCGCTCGCGGCCGAGCATCACGCGGTCCTTGGCGTCCTCGCAGTCGCGCATGGACACGACCTCGTGATTGCGCCGCGCCGCGAGCAGCGCCGCCTCGTTGACCAGGTTGGCCAGATCCGCGCCGCACATGCCGGGCGTGCCGCGTGCCAGCTTGGCGATGTCGACGTCCAGGCCGATCTGCACCTTGCGGAAGTGGACCTTGAGGATCCCCTCGCGCCCGCGCACGTCCGGCATGTCGACCACCACCTGGCGGTCGAAGCGGCCCGGGCGCAAGAGCGCTGGATCGAGCACGTCGGGGCGGTTGGTGGCGGCGATGAGGATGACGCCTTCGTTGGTCTCGAAGCCGTCCATCTCCACGAGCAGCTGGTTGAGCGTCTGCTCGCGCTCGTCGTGGCCGCCGCCGAGCCCGGCGCCGCGGTGGCGGCCCACCGCGTCGATCTCGTCGATGAAGATGATGCAGGGCGCGTGCTTCTTGCCCTGCTCGAACAGGTCGCGTACGCGCGACGCTCCTACGCCCACGAACATCTCCACAAAGTCCGAGCCGCTCATGGTGAAGAACGGCACGCCCGCCTCGCCGGCCACGGCCTTGGCCAGAAGCGTCTTGCCCGTGCCCGGAGCACCCACGAGCAGCACACCTTTGGGGATACGCCCGCCGAGCTTCTGGAACTTCCGCGGCGACTTGAGGAATTCGATGATCTCCTCGAGATCGACCTTGGCCTCCTCGCAGCCGGCCACGTCCATGAAGGTGACCTGTGGCCGGTCGGAATTGATCAAGCGCGCGCGGCTCTTGCCGAAGGTGAAGGCCTTGTTGCCGCCCGCCTGCATCTGGCGCAGGAAGAACAGCCAGATCGCCAGCAGGATCACGAATGGCAAGTAGGTGAGCAGGGCCTCCCACCAACGGACGCCGGTGACCTCGCCCACCAGCTCCACGTTCGGATTCTTGTCGAGGATGCGCTGCGGCAGCGCCGGATCCTCTACCGGCAACACCAGGCGGAAGTACTCCACGGCCTGCTGCGAGCCGTCGCGCACCGGGATCATCTGCTTCTCGGCCATCCGCCCGGTGACCTGTCGTTGGTTGATGGCGAGCTGGGCGACGTGGGCGGCGTCGACCTGCTTGAGGAAGGTGGTGTAGGTGATCGTCCAGCGTTGGTTGCGGTCCAGCGCCAGGATCTGGAAGCCGAAGACGAGCAGCAGGATGACCACGAGCCAGAAGCCCATGGTCCGGCCGGGCGGCATCGGACGGGAAGTCCGGCTGGGACGGCGCCTACCGGGGGAGCGGCGGTCGCGAGGCGAACCGGTCATCGGCTGTCTGGATCCTTTCGCGCGCGGAGGCCGCCGGGGCCAGGCCCGGAGATCCCACCGGACGCCGGCCGGGCTTGTGCCCGGCGTTGTGGACCGGCCAGGGGGTCGAGCTCCAGGGTCAGACGAAGAACGCGCTGCGTACTCGACGTGATGCGCGTCTCTTCAGACGTGGTGACCCCGACCGCCCAGATGATCCGCTCCTGGTCCTCGACCACGAGCATCCCAGGACGGAGATCGCTGGGAATCCCTCGCTCCTGATAGAGCCGCGCGAGCCGCTTGTGGCCCACTAGCCCATGGGGGCGCATGCGGTCTCCTCCGCGCGCCTCCCGCACTCGCAGCGGCGGCCGCAGCGTATCGACATTGAAGCAAGCCGAGGACTCCGTCAGCAATGTAAAACCTTCCGGGCATGGGGGCAAAAGCTCGGCCTGCAGGCGCCAGGCCGGCGAGTCGCCGGGAGTGCTCCCGAGCGCTTCCTTTGGCCCGCTTCCGACAGCTTCCTGCGGCGTGCTGCCGCCCGCGTTTTGCGGCGCCGTACCCGGCGCGTTTTCGGGCGTGCTCTCCGGCGCGCTCCCCGGCATGCTGCGCGTCCCGCCACGGGGCCGGTCTCCGCCAGCTCCGGCGGCAGCTCCCTGCGCCCCGTCCCCGCCAAGCCCGGCGGTATTGCAGGTTTCGCGCCTTCCGGTGCCCAGCTGCGGTCGCGGCGAGGTCTTCGGCCGCGATCGGGCCGGCAGCTCCAGGGCGTCCGGCGCCCCCGAGAGCAGCCGCAAGAGGCCACGCTCCACCTTGAGCCATCCGCCCCCTGGTAAGGGAGTACGCGCCCCCGCACGCCCGGTTTTCGCGAAACACAGGAGACGCGCGGCTGTCGCGGCCGTCCAGCGCTGGGGGCCCGCGGGCGCCTCGAGCGCGCCAAGGTCTGCCACGGCGGCTGGCCCGGCGGGCGTCCAGGCCGCACCCAACGGGCTCGCAGGGGGCGCCACCTGCGCGACCACGGCGACCGTCCGTGCTCTGAGCTGGCGCAACGCTGCTCGCAGCACGTGCGCCCGCAGCACGGGATGCAGCGCCAGGAATGTCTCGCGGCGCAGCTCCAGCTCAGCGGGCCCGACAGAGGTCGCGCACTGCTGGAGCGCCTCCTGCGTGACGGCCTGCAGCAGGCCAACCTCTGCGGTGGCCAGGCGGCTGAAGCGCTCGAGCCGCGCGGAGACGCCAGGGCCGAAGAGCGTCTCCAGCTGCGGAAGTAGCTCGTGACGGATCCGATTGCGCGCGAAGCGCGGCTCGGCATTGGTCGGGTCCTCGAGGTGCTCCAGCCCGCGCCAGCGCAGGTAGGCGCGCAGCTCATCGCGGCGGAACTGGCGCAAGGGGCGCAGCAAGCGCCCGCGCCGCGGCGCGATGCCACGCATGCCGGTCAGCCCAGCGCCGCGGAACAGCCACATCAGCAGCGTCTCGACGTGGTCGTCGAGGTGATGACCGGTGGCGATGCGCTCGAGTCCCTCGGCCGCGCGCAGCTGGCGCAGCCAGCCGTAGCGGGCGCGGCGGCCGGCCGCCTCGAGGCCCTCCCCGCAGCGGCGTGCGGCGGCTGCCACGTCGATGCGATGCGTTCGCAGCGGCACGCCCAGGCGGTCGCAGAGCTGCCGGCAGAAGACGACGTCGCGCTGGCTGCCGGGCCGCAGCGCGTGATCGAGGTGCGCGGCAACCAGCCGCAGGTCCCGCTGCTCCCGCAAGCGCGCGAGCACATCGAGCAGCGCCACCGAGTCCGCACCGCCCGACAGCGCGACGAGGATGCTGCAGCCCGCCGGGACGCCTCCGTCTTGCAGCGAAAGAGCCGCGAGGCGTGGAAGCAGATCGGCGGGGTCGGCGGGGGTACCAGGCTGGCCAGGCCCGCTCGCAGCGTCGGCCGCAGGAGCGCCCGCGGCGGCGGGTACGGATCCGGATGGAATGGGCTTGGAGGACGGCATAGGGCCTCCCCGGGCTGGGGGGCCTTCGGCCCACAATCGGTCCGGGCGGTAGGAAGGTGGTGCCGGTGAAGGGATTTGAACCCCTGACACGCGGATTATGATTCCGCTGCTCTGCCAACTGAGCTACACCGGCCAAGGCGTCGCACGCGGCGCGAGCGTCGTCCCTGGGCGTCCCGGTTAGGGGCCAGAAGCTAGCGTCGCGAACGGGCAAAGGCGAAGAATGAAGGTATCGGCGGGCTGGAGGGATGTCAACTCGGTGGGGCGTCCCGTGGTGGGGTCAATTCGAGCCCGGATTTCATCGCTCGGCAGGGAGGCACGCGGTGATGCTGGCGGCAAGCCTCTGCGAATATGAGCATATCTATGGTCATAATCGCAGAGGGTCCCGGCAACTGACCCACCACCGGGCGTCCAGGCCACGTCCACGCTGCTTCGCACGCTGCACGGACCGCGCCGCGTGGCTCGACGAGCACGGGATTGCGTTCCGCAGCGGCGGGCCCGCCGCAGGTAACGCGGGCGGGCGTTGAGCCGACCGAGGGCGCACCCCGCTCGCCGATCCCCATTCGCGCACCGTCCCGGGCGAGCCCCCTCCGCGGCCTGCGCCTGGGGCGATGTGGGTCGGCCGGCCACCGCCCCGCGGTCCCGGACGCGCGCCACCGCAGCGGGTAGGCCCGGTCGCCTGCGGCCCATGCCATGCCACGGACAACCCGGTTGCCCCCCGCGTTCCCCCAGGCTAGGATCGCCGCGTCCCGATCCGGCCCGCGTGCTGTCCGCGAGCCGCCACCGGCATGCCCGCACGCGGAGCGGGCGAGGCAGCTCGGCCAGAGCGGGCTGGCCGGCGCGGCGCGGGCGGGATCCCCCGCTACCCGGAAGCCCTTGCGGGCGGGCCGGTTTCGAGAATGTCCCTGCGGGACAACCCGCTCCAGAAGGCTCCGGTTCTCCAGCGACTTCCCCACGGCCATGCCCCCCAATTCCCCCTCGCGCAGCCCTCGTCGCTTCGACGAGAAGGACGGCGACCTTCGGCTGCTGGGCGGCTGCACCGTTGCCGTTCTGGGCTTTGGCAATCAGGGGCACGCGCACGCATTGAATCTGCGCGACGCCGGGGTGCGGGTGGTGGTCGGGGCGAGGCTGGAGGGTACCTCGGCTGAAGCGGCGCGCGCGGCGGGGCTGGTGGTCCGCACGCTGGAGGAGGCAACCTCCGGATCCGATCTTGTGATGTTGTTGCTGCCCGACGAGGCGCACGCGCGGGTCTACACGCAGATCGCGCCCCATCTGCGCCCAGACGCGGTGGTGGGCTTCGCCCACGGCTTCAGCGTCGCGTTCGGCCTGGTGGATCTGCCGTCCACGCGACGGGTGATGCTCGTGGCGCCCAAAGGACAGGGCCATCGGCTGCGCGCCGCCTACCAAGAGGGCCGCGGCGTGCCGGGGCTGGTGGCAGTCCAGGGTCCGCGACCGGACGCAACGTTGCAGCTGGCGCTTGCGTACGCACGGGCGGTCGGCGCCCTTGCAGGCGGAGGGTTCCCGACGACGTTCCGTGAGGAGGCCGTCACCGACCAGTTCGGTGAGCAGGCGGTCCTCTGCGGTGGACTGGTCGAGCTGATCACCGCGGCTTGGGAGACGCTCACCGCGCGCGGCTACTCGCCCGCAGTGGCCTACTTCGAGTGCCTCTACGAGGTGAAGCTCATCGCCGACCTTCTGTTCGCACACGGAATCGACGGCATGCGCGAGCGCATCAGCAGCACCGCGGCCTACGGGGGGCTCAAGGCCGGGCCGCGCGTGATCGGGCCCGAAAGCCGGCAGGCCCTGCAGCGCCTGCTCGACGAGATCGAAGGCGGCGCTTTCGCGCAGGCGTTCCTGGCTGAGCAGACGGCGGGCGCTCCCTGGCTGCGCGAGGCGATCGCGGCCGAGCGGACGCACCCGCTGCAGGAGGCCGCGCGCGTCGTGCGGGCGCAGCAAGCAGGGCGCGAAGGCTGACGCGAGAACGCCGCGACGGCTGATGCGATCCCGCCGCGACGGCTGATGCGCATGGGCCCGGCGGCTGACGCGATCCCGCCACGACGGCTGACGCGGACGCGAGGCAGTCGCCGAGGCTGCGCGGACCGTGGCGCAAGAGGCGAGCGCGCTGCGGTGTTCGATTCACGTCGGGCGCGACGCAATAGATCGCGCCCCGGCGACGGAGGGTGGTCCAGGGCGGTGGGCAAGGGAGCGCCGCCGCCTAGCAGACGATCGTTTCCCAACCGAAAAGGGGAAGCAATGCTGTCGAAGTTGCTGACGGTCCTGACCGCACCGCGCAAGACGATGGAGTCGCTGAGTGATCGTCCAGCCTGGTGGATCGCGCTGGTGGCGATCGCCCTGCTGGTCAGCCTCTCGGCTGCGCTGACGTCGCATATCTCCGGCCCCGAGCAGATGGAGATGATGAAGCAGAGCCGCTTCGGGGAGCGCTTCGCCCACACCCCGGAGTACCAGGCGAAGATCGACGAGGCGGCGCATCCGACCATCGCGGGCCGCATCCGCACCTCGATCGTAGGATCGATCAGCGTGCTGATCGGGTTGGTCGTCGGAGGGCTGCTTTGGCACGTGGTCTGCCGCGTAGCCGGCGGTGTGGGCAGTCTGAAGCAAACGTTCGCGATCGTGATGCTGGGGGATTGGATTGCCGTAGGCCTCAACTCGATCCTCAAAGCCCCGCTGATCCTGGCGAAGGGGCAGGACAGCATGACCGTCACCTTCAGCCTGGCGGCGCTGCTGCCCGAGAAGGATCCGACCGCCTCGACCTTTCGCTTGCTGACCACGTTCACCGACTTGTTCGCGCTGTGGGCGCTGGTGGTGACGGTGATCGGGTTCCAGGTGGTGCACCGCTTCGGCAAGGGGAAGGCCTGGGGCGTGGGGCTCATTCCCTGGTTGGTCTACATGGGGCTCTTGTACGGACTGGGCTCATTGTTCATCTAATCGGCGCGCGCGCAGGCGCGCCACGAGCAGGGAGTTGGCATGCGCAGCAAGAAGCTCTGGATCGTCGTCGCGGCAGCGGTGGTGGTGCTGGTCTTTGTCGTGGTCAACCTGAAGTCGCGCCGCAAGCTGCCCGAGGTGGACGTCGACAAGGTGACGCGGGGCCCGGTTCGCGAGGTGGTCAACGCGAGCGGGACGCTCAACGCCAAGACCTACGTCGACGTCAGCGCCACCATCATGGGCAAGATCACCAAGCTGGCCGTCCACGAGGGCGACCAGGTCCGGCAGGGAGACCTGCTCATGGAGATCGACCCCAAGGAGTACGAGAGCCTGGCGCGCGGCGCCGAGGCGGGTCTGGCCAGCGCCCAGGAGGAGTTGGCCCTGGCCCGGGCGAACCTGGACAAGGCGGAGCTCGACGTGAAACGTGCGCGCAGCCTGCGCGAGCAGGGCCTGCAGACGCAGGAGCAGGTGGAGGTCGCCGAGACCAACTACAAGGTGCAGCAGGCGCAGGTGGCCGCGGCCACGGGACGCGTGGGCGCCGCGCAGGCCAACCTGGACCGGACGCGGAACGAACTGAGCAAGGTGACGATCAAGGCTCCCATCTCGGGCACCGTCACGCGCCTCAACATCCACGAGGGCGAGAACGCCATCATCGGCACCATGAACAACCCAGGCACGCTGCTCCTGACCGTGGACGACCTCTCGCAGATGGAGGCCAAGGTCAAGGTGGACGAGACCGAAGTGGTCAAGGTCAAAGCCGGGCAGCCCGCCGACATCACCATCGATGCCTATCCCGACTCGACCTTCAAGGGCGTGGTGACCGAGGTAGGCAACAGCCCCATCTTCAGCCAGACGGGCATTGGGCAGCAGGCGGTGGATTTCGAGGTGAAGATCATGCTGCAGAACGCCCCCGAGAAGGTGCGGCCCGGGCTGTCCGCCTCCGCCAACATCGAGGTGGCGTCACGACCCGCCGCACTCACCATCCCCATCGCATCGCTGGTGTCGCGCGACTGGCCCCCGGCGGAGAAAGGCAAAGCCGGCGCCCGGGGTAAGCGCGGCGGCCGCGATGCGAAGTCGCAGGAGCAGGCTCCCGCGCCGGCCGCCTCGGCCGACGCCACCGACAAGCCGGCGGACAAATCTGCGGACAAGCCGGCGGACAAATCTGCGGACAAGCCGGCGGACAAATCCGCGGATAAGTCTGAGGACAACGCCGCGGGCAAACCGCAGGACGAGGCCACCGACAAACCCGGCGCCAAGGCCGGCGAAGTCGGCCAGGCCCCCAGCAGCGCGACCGACAGCACGGCTGCCTCGGACGGCAAGACGACCAAGAAGCCGAAGAAGAAGGAAGGAGTGTTCATCGTCGCGAAGGCTGGCGTGCTGGAGTTCCGCCCGGTCAAGGTGGGGATCGCCGGTGAAGAGCGCTTCGAGGTGGTCTATGGCCTCGATCAGGGCGCCACGGTCGTGAGCGGACCGTTCCGCATCCTGCGCGACCTGCAGGACGGCGATCGCGTCAAGATCGTCGACGCTACCAAGAAGAAGGGAGCTGGGGGCAAGAGCGGCGGGGACGCTGACGGCAAGTCCGGCAGCAAGGATAGCGAGAAGGGCGACGAGGGCGGCGGCCGGAGGTAGTGACGTGCCAATGGTGCTCGGGCACTACGCCGAGGGAGTCCGGATCGCGCTGGACAGCTTGCGTGCGAACAAGCTGCGCACGTTCCTGACGCTTCTGGGGAACATCGTGGGCACCATGTCGGTGATCGCGGTGGTGTCGCTGCTGGATGGTATCGACATCTACGCCCGTGAGAAGGTGCTGGAGGAGGGCAGCGGGGTCTTCACGGTCCAGCGCGTCAATTTCCTGCAGTTCGTCACCGACGTCGACGCCTTCATCGAGAGCTTCTACAACCCGCGCCTGACGCTCGCCGATGTGGACTACCTGCGGGACCGCATACCCTCGTCCCAGGCCGTGGGTGCCCGCGTGGACACCAACGGCAAGATCCAGTACCGCGACAAGTGGGTCGATAACGTCGACATCCAGGGGCGCTCCGCGGAGTATTCGGTGATCGACGACCTGGAGGTCACTGCGGGACGCCACCTGGCGCAGCTGGACGAGATGCGCAGCCGGCTGGCCGTCATCATCGGCTACGACGTGTCTGCGGCGCTGTTCGGCAAGGACATCGACCCGATCGGCAAGCAGATCAAGGTCGCCGACCGCCATTTCTACGTCACCGGCGTCATCGAGCGGCAGGGCACCGTGCTGGGGAACAGCCGCGATCGTTTCGTGGTGATCCCTGTTACCACGTGGCTGAAGCTGTTCCACCCGCGCGAAAGCATCACGATCCAGGTCAAGGCCAAGGACATAACGCTCATGCAGGACGCCATGGATGAGACGACGGTCGCCCTGCGCATCCGACACCACCGGCGCCCCAGCGAACGAAACGACTTCAACATCGTCACCAGCGAGATCCTGCTGTCCCTGTGGGAAAAGATCGACCGGTACCTGCGCTACGTGCTGATCGCGGCCGTCTCCATCAGCTTGGTGGTTGGCGGCATCGTGCTGATGAACGTGATGCTGGTGGCCGTCACCGACCGCACCCGCGAAATCGGCATCCGCAAGGCGATCGGAGCGACGCGCGCCAACGTGCTCTGGCAATTCATGTTCGAAGCCGTCACCTTGTCGCTGACGGGCGGCCTGATGGGGATTCTGGTGGGCTTCTCGATCGCGGTGCTGGTGGGCGCTCTGACACCCTTGCCCTACAGCATCCAGCCCATGGCGATCATCCTGGGCGTGACGTTCACCATTGTGATCGGCGTAATTTTCGGCACCTACCCGGCGAACAAGGCCAGCCGGCTCGATCCGGTGGAGGCGCTGCGCCATGAGTGACAACAGCGACAGCAGCAGCAAGAGCGCCGGCAGCGCTGGCAGCGGTGACGGCTTCAGCAATGGCGGTAGCGCCGGCGGCGCAGGCGGTGCCGGCAGCGGCACCGGTGGCTTTGCAGGCGCCGGCAGCGGTCGTGGCCCGGCTGAGCGTGGCAGCGGCAACCGCGGCCGCGCCCTGGACATCTGGGCCGAGAACATCCACCAGGCGGTCGAGACCGTGCGCGGCCACAAGATGCGCTCGGGCCTATTGATGCTGGGCGTGGCCATCGGGACCTCAACCCTGCTGGGCATGGTCTCGATGCTGTTCGGGCTGAAAGGCAAGCTGCGCGAGGATATCGTTTCGGCCAATCGGCCCTACCTGAACATCACGAAGGTCGACGCTTTCAGCAACAACGACTTCGAGGAGGCGCAGAAGCGGCCCAACCTGGAGGAGTGGATGTACGAGCGCATGCGCGACCGGGCGAAGACGCTGGAGACGGTGGTCTTCACCCGTGAGATGGGGCAGGGGCCGCCCCCCATGCTCTTTTTCCAGAAGGAGCGCGCCGAGTTCACCTACATCTGGGGCAGCAGTGAAGGAGCGCCGGACATCTTTGCCCTCACCCTGGGTGAAGGCCGCTTCATCAATGCCGACGACATCCAGCGCCGCTCCCGGGTGATCGTGCTGGGCTACGGCCCCTCGCAGGAGCTGTTCAAGGGTCACACCGACCCGATCGGGCAGGAGATCCGCGTCGGCACGGAGCGGTACCGTGTGATCGGCACCTTCAACGAGCGCAAGCACATCACGGGCAAGCTGGGCGAGAACTTCGGGATCATCCCCTACACCACCTACGAGAAGGACTTCGGCACCAAGGTCGACCAGCTCAGCATCCAGGCCACCATCCGCGAGGGCTACACGATGGATCAGGCGACCGCGGAAGCGACTGGAATGATGCGCGCGATGCGGAAACTGCGCCCAGGCGAGGACAACAACTTCGCGGTGCTGGCCTCGGAGACCCTGCAGAAGCTGCTGGACCAGCTCACGATGGCGGTGATCCTGGTGCTGCTGGTGATCAGCTCCATCGGTCTGATGGTGGGCGGCATCGGGGTGATGAACATCCTGCTGATCTCGGTCACCGAGCGCACGCGCGAGGTGGGAATGCGCATGGCCGTGGGGGCCAAGCGCCGCGATGTGCTGCAGCAATTCCTGGTGGAGGCAACCGTGCTCACCGGCGCCGGTGGTGTGGTCGGGGCGATCCTTGGATACGCGCTGGCACGCTCGCTGACCTTCCGCCTGCACTTCCCGTTCTACTTCCAGTCCTGGATGGTGGTCTTCGCGGTGAGCTTCTCCATGCTGGTTGGGCTGATCTTCGGGCTCTATCCGGCCAACCGCGCCGCGCGCATGGATCCTATCGAGGCGCTGAGGCACGAATGAGCCGTCCCCACGCGAGTCGCCGCACGAGCGGCGGCGCGAATGGCCATACGACTCGCCGCACGGTTGCGGCCGCGGGCGCCTGCACCGTGCTCGCCGCCTTGGGTTTGTGCGCGCTCGCCAGCTGTGCCGCCTCCCTGCCCCAGGGCAAGGGCCTCTTCTGGCGCTATCCGCGCGAGCGACTGCACGTGGACGGCTTCCCGAACTCGCAAGCCAAGGACTACTTCAGCCCGGAGTGGGGCACGCTCTACGACGAGCGTGGGATTGCCTACGGCCCGAACTCCCTCTATCTGGGCGACGAGCGCCTGCCTCATCCCGAGCTGGTGGTCACCGACAGCACGGTGCAGAACCGCTGGTTCCGCGTCCGCCTGAACCGCTCGGCCACCGAGCCGGCGTGGGGGCACTTCATCGAGTTGCTGGATCTAGCACGCCACGACCTGACTCCGCTCATCGGCGCGCCCCTCAACCACCTGGTCGACGTCGTTGGTGCGCGAGACCTCGACCAGTACCGCGCACTCTGGGGCAAGGAATACTGGGTCACGCACCTGGTGGACTGGCGCGCTTCGCCGGCTTTGGTCTTCGAGCCGATCAACGTGCTTTCCCCGCGCGGGCTGACGGCCCACTCCACCCGCAACGCCGTCGCGCAGCTGCTGCTGCAACATCGCACGCAGGGCAAGCTGCCTGCATGGATGCTCTACGGTCTCGCCAGCTACCTGGCCGAAGAGGGCAACCTGCTGGTGAATTTCGTCAATGAGTTCCGGCCGCGCCGGACGGTGGTGCTCTCGCCCGAGGAGACCATGCGCCACCTCGAGCCGCTGGCCGACCGCGAAAACGGGCGCATCGCGCTGTACAGTGCCTTCCTGATGGCCTGGCATTTGAGCGAGCGCTGGGGCTTCGACCGCGTGCAAACCATGTTGGCGGCGCTGGCCGGCGGCGACGATCTCGACGCGGCCTGCCGCAAGGCATGGAAGCGTAGCTACGCCCAGGTCGTGGCAATGCTGGATCCCCGCAAGCTCGGGGAGCCCCAGGGTTCCGGCTTCGGCATGCAACCGGCCGCACCGCCGGCAGCGCAGCCACAGCCGCCCGCAAAGCCGCCGCAGAAAGACCGCCACTGAGCGGCGGGTCGCCACCGCCGTCGGGCAGGAATCACCAGCATGCATCAGGAACTCCGACGATGAGCCACGTTCGCGTCCGGTTCGCCCCCAGCCCCACGGGGACCCTCCACGTCGGAGGAGCGCGCACCGCGCTGTTCAACTGGCTGTACGCCCGCAACCAGCAGGGCATCTTCATCCTGCGCATCGAGGACACCGACCAGGAACGCAGCACTGTCGAGAGCCACGCCCAGATCCTGCGCTCGCTGCGCTGGTTGGGCCTGGACTGGGATGAGGGCCCCGAGATGGGGGGCGCCTTCGGCCCCTACGTGCAGTCGGAGCGGCGCGCGATCTACGCGCAGTACGCCCAGCGCCTGCTCGACGAGGGGCTCGGCTATCACTGCTACTGCGCGCCCGACGAGCTGGCGCAGCGTCGCGCGGAGGCCATGGCGCAGGGCCGGCCGCCCGGCTACGACCGCCGCTGCCGGACCCTCACCGACGAGCAGCGGCGCCGCTTCGAGGCGGAGGGCCGCGCACCGGTGCTGCGCGCGCGCATGCCCGACGAGGGCGTGACGAAATGGACAGATCTCGTCCACGGCGAGACCGAGTTCCAGAACACCGTGCTCGACGACTGGGTGGCCCTGAAGAGCGATGGCTTTCCCACCTACAACTTCGGAGCGGTGGTCGACGACGGGCTGATGGAGATCTCTCACGTGCTGCGCGGCGATGACCACATCAGCAACACGCCGCGGCAGATCGTGCTGTTCAAAGCGTTCGGCTTCCGCGCGCCGAAGTTCGGGCACCTGCCGATGATCCTGGGGCCTGACCGCCAGCGCTTGAGCAAGCGCCACGGCGCCGCCAGCGCCGAGGAGTTCCGGGACGCGGGCTTCCTGCCGCAGGCCCTGGTGAACTACCTGGCACTGTTGGGCTGGTCGCCGGGGGACAACCGCGAGGTGTTCACCACCGAGCAGCTGATCAAGGCGTTCTCGCTCAAGCGACTCAACAACACCGCGGCCGTGTTCGACCTGGAGAAGGCCAAGCACATCAACGCCGAGCACATGAAGCTGCTTCCCACCTCCGCGAAGGTGGAGCTGGCTTGGCCGATCCTGCTGGCGCGCGGCCTGGCGCACGAGGGTGACGAGGCGGCGCGCATCCGGCTGGGACGCGTGATCGAGATCATGGGCAACCGCTTCAGCAATCTGGGCGACATCCCGACCCATCTGGCCTGCTACTTCACAGAGGACTACTCCGTCGACCCGCAGGGCGCGTCGGTACTCGACGAGGCGGCGCGCGAGCGTGTGCACATGCTTGCGGCCGCCTACCAGAAGCTGCCCGTGTTCACGGCCAAGATCGCTGAGGGTGTGCTGCGCGAGCTGGCGACGAATTTGCAGGTGGACGCCGGCGACCTGATCCACCCCGCGCGCTACGCTTTGAGCGGCCGGACGGTAGGCCCCAGCCTGTTTGCGGCGATGGAGGTGCTGGGGCAGAAGACCGTGGTCGCCCGGCTGCGGCGGCCCAAGGTGAGCTGAGCGCTACGCCGGCAACGCCTACGCGGGCTTGCCGTGCTGCGCGGGCTGCCGGGCTGCGCAGGGTGCCGCGCTGCGCAGGGTCGTCCCGCTGTCGGCGGGCGAGGCCTGGGCAACGCCGCCGCGCGCGGGTCGCGCAAGGACGCTCGTGGTCGGCGGGCGACCCTGGCCAGGCGCTGGCGGAGGGCCGCCTCAGGAAGTCTCGCCCGCCGAGCAAGCCCAGACAGGGCAGAAGTGGCAGAAGATCAAAGACTTGACGGTTCGGTGCGGACGGCGGCGGCTTGTCAGGCGGCCGGCGCCTTGCCAACCCCACGTCCGTAAGGTAAATACTTGGCTCCCTTGCCCGGTCGTCCAACGGCAGGACAGCTGACTCTGGATCAGTCGATGGGGGTTCGAATCCTCCCCGGGCAACCAGCTCTGGGCCATGGAGGCCGTTTCTGGTCCATCGATGCCGTGCGTAGCCGTGTCGGGATACGCGCTGGCCTCTTGATTGGCGCGGCCGTCTGTGGCAGTCTCCGCCCCCCCGCGGGCGCACCACCGGCCCCCGGTCGGCGGGCCCCGGCCGGCCTCGCCGCCCCGGCCAAGGCCAACGGCGAACGCGGCCTCGCGCGCGGCACGGCGTAGGTCGAGGGTCGGCGGTTGAGACGATCCAGCGGCAAGCGTTTGACGTGGCCCCTTCGTCTAGTGGCCTAGGACGCGTGGTTCTCAGCCATGAAACAGGGGTTCGATTCCCCTAGGGGCTACCAACCGTGACGAAGCCCCCTGGCAACCGCCGGGGGGCTTCGTCGTGAGTGGATGCTCAGCGACTGTCGCGGATTCCTGCTGCGCAGACGATCCCCTGCACAGACGTTCCGCTGCGCACACAATCCCCTGCGTGCGGAGACTTTCCCCTGCGCAGACGATCCCCGGCGCGGACGATCCGGTGCACCGACGGCCACTTGCTCGGATTACCCCGGCCCGGTCCCCCCACCTGGCCACACGGGGCGCTCCCGGCCCGGGCCGCCCGCCGCGAGCCCGTTCGAGCCGGTGGAGCCGGTGGAGCCGGTGGAGTTGCTAGGGCCGCTACCGCCGCCGGAGCCGCCTGTCGGCGCCGGTCCGCCTGAGGGCTCGGGAACTCCGCCGGCCCGCGCGACCGAGATGAACTCCACGAGATTCTCCAGCGTCACCATCCCCACCAGCAGCTCGCCCTCGAAGACCAGGAGCGGCGTGCCGTCGGTAGCGCGCAGCAGCCCGAATGCGTGCACGAGGTCCATGTCGGGCGGAACACGTGGGACGTTGCGGTTCATCGCGCCGGAGACCAGCGCACCCTGGCCCTCCGCCGCCAACGCTGCCAGCAGCTGCTGGCGCGTGAGCACGCCCAGCACCGTGTCGCCGTGCACCACTGGAAAGTCCTGCTGGTGCGTCTCCAGCAGATGGCGCACCGCGGACTCCAGCGTGTCGCCGTGCCGCAATACGTCGAAGCGAGTGATCATGGCGTCGCGGATGCGGTAGCCGCTGGTGACGGCGATCCGACGCTGCACGCTCGCTTCGGCACCCGCGCCCAGGAACACGAACAGCGCCACGAACATGAGTAGGAACTGACCCAGCAACAGGCCCGCCAGACCCATCAGCACGGCGAGCCCCTGGCCGATGGCGGCGGCGACAGCGGTTGCGCGCTCCTTGCCGATGCGCAGCGCCAGCGCCGCGCGCAGCACACGGCCGCCGTCCATGGGAAATGCGGGCAGCAGGTTGAATCCGGCCAGCCAGATATTGAGCTGGAACAGCGTCTGGGCGTAGCTCAGCTTGCCGGTCAGGACGGTCTCGGCGCCCAGGCCGCGGCCGGTTGCTTGCAGCCAGAGCCCGAGCACAGTGGCGATCAGCACGTTCACTGCCGGGCCGGCCAGCGAGATGAACAGCTCCTGGCGCGGCGTGCCCATGCTCTCCAGGCTTGCCACACCGCCGATGGGATAGAGCGTGATATCGCGCGTGCGGATCCCGAAGCCGCGCGCCACCAGCGCGTGGCCCAATTCGTGGAGCACCACGCAGGCGAAAACGCTCAGGACGAGCGCAACCTCGCCGAGCGCCGCTCCGCGCGTGCGAGCCTGGCCGAATGCGATCCAGAGCAGCAGCAGCCAGAAGGTGAAGTGCACCCGCACCGGAATGTCGGCGACGGTCACCAGGTGCAACGACCAGGGGTGGGCTCGTTGGTTGGTTTGGGATCGCATGGGGTCTCCTGGCGTCTCCCGCGAAATGAACCACAGCGGCGCGCTGGCCCGCGGCCCGGGCGCTCGGTCCAAGATAGGCGCGAAGCATGCGCCGGACCAGCGCAGCGTGGGCTGCCGCCCTCCCCGAATCGCTGCTTCGGCTGGGACGGGTCAGTTGCGTTCGCGCCGACTCGCGCCATCTTGGAGCCAGCTCGTTGGACAGGAATGGAGCCAGCTCGTTGGGCGGCCCTGGAGCAAGGTCGTCGGGACGCCTTGCCGCAAGCTCGTCGGGGGGCCTCGGAGCAGGCTTGTCGGGGCGCGACTCACCCGGACGTATGTTCGCGTATGTTCACGCGGAGCATGCCGGGGAGAGCGTCGGGAGTCGACGCCGCGGCCCCCGCCCACAACCGCAGGAGATCTCGATGTCTCAGCGTCCATGGATTCCGGCTGCGACCACGCCTCTGGGGGCAACCGCGGCGCTGATCGTCGCCGCCATGATCGTGCCCACCGTTGCGAGCCGACAGGGCATGGCTGCCGCCAACCCCGCCGCGCCGCAATCCGCCACGGCGGCCGGCGCGACGGGCGCCATGAGCTACGGCGATCCCTTCTGGAAACTATGGGGTGATGGGCAGGCCGAATTGGCCGCCTACGATCTGACGATCTCCCGCTACGGGCAGCCGCGCCAAGGGCTGGCGGTCGCGATCTTCGTGACCGAGACGTTCTCCAACAGCGCACGCGTGAAGGCCGACCCTGGGAAGCATCCCAAGTCGGACGAGTTCCCCGTGCTCAAGCTCAACCTCGTCCAAGATTTCGCCACCGGTATCTACGACTACAACCTCATGACCTGCGCCTTCGTGGCGCTGGAGCCCGTGAACGGGCGGCCAGCCGGCGCAACGACCAAGGTCTCCTTCAGCAGCCAGGAGTGGTGCGGGCAGGTCTACCAGCAGGCGCTCTTCGATCCGGCAGCGGTGCGCGCCACCGTCCACAGCTACTTCGACGGGGAAGCCGACCAGCAGGTCACGCTGGCCTACCCGCAGGACGGCATCTCCGAGGACGCGCTGCTGATCTGGGCGCGCGGGCTGGCCTGGCCGGCGCTGCAGACGGGGGAAAGCCGGACGGTTCCGCTGCTGCGGGCCGCCCGTATCAGCCGACTGCACCACGTGCCCCTCGACTGGGAAACGGCCCGGCTCTCGCGCGGAGCGCAAACAGAGTCCGTCGTCGTGCCAGCTGGGCGCTTCGACTGCGAGATCCTGACAGCCTTGATCGGGGGCGGGAGCGACGGGACGAGCGGCGGAACCGGTGGCGGTGCGAGCGACGGAGCCAGCAGTGGTGCGAGCGGCGGAACCAGGGGCGCTGCCAGCGCTGGGACCAGCGGCGGCACGTCCGGCGGCGGGCGCGATGCCGCGCGCGACGCCGGGCGCACCTGGACGATCTACGTCGAGCAAGCGACGCCACATCGCGTCGTGAAGTGGGAGCGCAGCGACGGTGAGACCGCGGTGCTGGTCAAGAGCGACCGGCTCAAGTATTGGGAGATGAACGGGCTGCAGTTCATCACGGCACTCGCCCGGCTGGGGCTCTCGCCGCGGCCCGTGCGGATGCCCTGAGGCTGGCCGGCGAGCCCCGCGCCCGCGCCCCCCGATCGCCCGCGCCCGCGCCCCCCGATCGCCCCCGCCTGCGCCCGGTCGCGCCAGCCAGGCTCCGACACTGCCTGCCGCCAGCGCGCGCAGCGGCCTCACGAGGCGGATGCCGTGTCCGCCCCCGCAGCAGGCTGGTGCGCCTTCAGCAGCCGTCGGAACAGGTACTCGTTGTTGCGCAGCGAGTTGGTCGACGTGAGGTTGACCAGCTCAAAGCCGCAGCGTCCGCGCACGAAGTGGAACACTTCCTCGACGCTGGCGGCCTAGTAGGGGTAGCCGCCGATCCAGTCGCGCAGGTCCACCATCCACGACATCCCGCGCAGGCTGGCGTGGCGCTTGATCTCCCGCGCGGGGTTGCGCAGCGTCAGCAGGTAGGTGAGCAGCATCCCGGCGGCCGCGACGTACTCCAGGACGACCTGTCCCGCGCGCGGCAGACGATTGTAGAGCCGCTTTTCGCGCTCCCAGAAGCGGGAGCTGCCGACCCGGCCGTCGGCGTACACTCCGACCCCGTCCGCCCGGTTGTAGATGGCGATGTAGAGCAGGCCGCCGGGCTTCACCCGTGCCGCAGCCAGCTCGATGGCGCGCCACATGTGCCCGGTGTGATGCAAGACCCCCCACGAATACACGATATCGTGCTCGCCCAGACCCTCCATGAACGAGGTGTCAAGCGCTGAGCCACCGACCACCTGCCAATGCTCGGGGGCTCCCGCGCGAAACCATAGCTCCCGGCAGCATCCCACTGACCGCGGGTTGACATCGAAGCTGAGGACCCGCGCTGCTCCGAGCCGATAGGCACAGTACGAGAACAAGCCGCTGCCGCAGCCGATGTCGAGGAACGACAATCCGTGCAGGGAGGGGAGCCGCAGGAATTCGCGCAGGCTGCTCTCCGCCTGCGCGACACGCTCCGGCGTCAAATGGCGGTCGAGGTACGAGCGCCAGTTCCCCCCGAAATCGTAGGAGCCGGCGGGAGAGACTGGGGGAGAGACCGTAGCTGTTGACGCGTCCGGGCTCGTATTCGGGCTCGAGTTCGGCATGGCTCCGCCTGTGCCTAGAGGTCAGGAACATGTGGCACGAGGCAGCCTTGCCACGCTGGGCATGCATCAGGGCCACGATTGAGCGTAATGGATTTGCCGCGCCCGCGCAGCGGGAATTATGCTCGACCGACCATGGCTCCACCCCAGCTCACCCTCTCGTTCCACGGCGGTGCCGGGACGGTCACCGGCTCGCGGCATCTGCTCGACCTGCCGGGCGCGCGCATCCTGGTCGATGCCGGCCTGTTCCAGGGGCTCAAGGAGCTGCGCGAGCTCAACTGGAAGACGCCCGCGTTCGACCCGGCCTCGGTCGGCCAGCTGCTCCTGACGCATACCCACATCGACCATGCAGGCTACCTGCCGAAGCTGGTGCGCGAGGGATATCGCGGTCCAATCCACTGCACGCCCGCCACCGCGGAGCTGGCCGGGCTTTTGCTGAT
Organism: Candidatus Krumholzibacteriia bacterium; assembly: GCA_041484665.1. GTDB lineage: Bacteria > Krumholzibacteriota > Krumholzibacteriia > JAJRXK01 > JAJRXK01 > JBGPIA01. The sequence goes on along the minus strand of JBGPIA010000024.1, from coordinate 24,292 downwards.
GGACTCCGCGAAGCTGCAGGAGGAGGACGCGGAGTTCGCCAACAGGAAAGGCTTCACCCGGCACCGGCCCGCCCTGCCGTTGTACACCGCTGCCGACGCGGAGGCAGCGCTGCGGCGCCTGCGCACGATCGACTACGGAGAATGGCTCCCGCTCCCACCCCAGGCCCGAGCGCGGTATCTCAACGCTGGCCACATCCTTGGCTCGGCCCACATCGAGGTAAGAGTCGAGGCCGACGGCACCGCCATGACGCTCCTCTTCAGCGGCGACGTGGGCCGCTACGACATGCCTCTGCACGTCGACCCGACGGCTCCTCCGGCCTGCGACGTGCTGATCGTCGAATCGACCTACGGCGATCGCAAGCACCCGAGCGAGCCATTCGCCGCGCAGATCCGCGGGCCCATGCTCGACACGTTCCAACAGGGCGGAGTGGTGCTCATCCCCGCCTATGCTGTCGGGCGCGCGCAGCAGGTGACGTTGATCCTGCGCGACATGATGCGCGCGGGGCAGCTGCCCGAGGTCCCCATCCATATCGACAGCCCCATGGCTGTCGACGCCACCGAGATCTACAGCCGGCACCTGCGCGACCACAATCTCGACGAGGGGCTCGGCGAGGAGCGTCGCGAGGAGGATCGCGAGGGGCGTCGCGAAAGGCGTGGCGAGGAGCGTCGCGAGGGGCATGGCGAGGCGGGCGGGCGGCAAGGCGCCGAACCGGGTGCCGGACCGAGCGACGGGACAGGGGACCGGTCGGCGAGTCGGAAGGGTGACCAGCCACCCAACGGGTCAGCTGGCCAGCCGGGCGATGACCCGCGGGGGGCGCGTGGGAGCGGCAGCCGCCTCTTCCCGCGCTCGGTGTTCTTCCACCGCACGGTCGAGCAGTCGAAGGCCCTCAATGCGCTGCGTGGCCCGCGCGTCATCATTTCCTCCAGCGGCATGCTCACTGGTGGCCGGGTGCTGCACCATCTAGCGCAACGCATGCCCGACCCGAAGAACCTGATCGTGCTGGTGGGCTTCCAGGCGGAGGGCACGCGCGGGCGTGCGTTGGAGCACGGCGCGAAGACGGTGCGCTTGCACGGCATGGAGGTTCCCGTGCGGGCGAGGGTGCTCATGGTGCACGGGCTCTCCGGACACGCCGATCAGGACGAGTTGCTGCGCTGGATCCGTTCGAGCGCGGGTCTGCCGAAGCGGGTGTTCATCACGCACGGCGAGCCGCCGGCTGCGGCTGCGCTCGCGCAGCGCATCCAACACGAGTTGGGGGTGAAGGCAGACGTCCCGCAGCTGGGGCAGTCCTTCGCCCTGGCCTAGCGGTTACACGCATCCCAGGCATACCGGTGACACGGCCGAGCTGCAGCCATGATGCAGCCAAGCCGCGGCAATCGCGAAGCTGCGGCCATGATGCAGCCATGCTGCGTGCGTGGCGACTATCGCCAGCGAAGGAGCAGGGTCGTAGGCTCGAGCTCGAGGTGCAGATCGGCCACGTCGGGGTTGTCGTGGTCCTTGACCAGCTGCAACTTCACGTGGTCGGCCACCGAGGTGAGCCGCACGATTACCGTCAAGTACTCCTCGAAGCGGGAAATCCGGCGAGGGACGCCGCGCTCGTCGAGGTCTTTGTCGTCGCGGTGGGTGAGGGCCGTTAGCCACAGCTCGGCGCGCAGCTGGGCCGCCAGCTCCTTGAGCTCGCGCAGCTGCTGCTCGGACGCCGTGTCCCAGTCCGGGTATCCGTCGATCATTACGGCATCGGGCTGGAAGAACATGTGCTCGCGGAGGAACTCGATCGCGCTGTGCACCTTCGCCACGGAGAACGCACCGTGGCGATAGGTATGGATCATGCGGTTGCGCTCCATGGCCAGATGGATGGTCGGGCGGTCCTTGAGCTTCTCGGACTCGGCAAGCTCCTGGAATACCTCATCGTAGAATGCGCGCACCTTCTCCACTGGGTCGACAGTGTTGATGTGGAGCACCTTGCGCTCGCGCATCAGGTCGTCCAGGGCCACGCCCACGAGGAAGGCTGTCTTGCCGACGCCCGCGCGACTGCAGACCACGCCGATGTTGCCGCGCCCCAGGCCGCCATGGATGCTGCGCTCGAAGACCCGAACTGGGCTGCGCTCGTTGGTTTCCTTGCGGAACATGTGCGACTTCCTCGCGTTGATTCCCCTCGCCCCGACGCCCTGGCGCGTCTCTCCCGTCATTTCGGCGCGCGCTCCCCGGCCCCTATCGCCGCGTGCATCCCCGTCCTTCCCGGTGCGCGCTTCTCCGTCCAACTGGCAACTGGCGGACCCTCTCGGCGCTGACGCCGCAGCCTACCCGGTCTTGCCCGCCGCGCGCTTCTCGAGCCACTTCTCCCGGAGCTCTTCGGCCACCTCGGCCGGCGCCTTGCCGTAGCGCGCGAACTCCATGGTGAACTCGGCCTTCCCCTGTGTGGCCGAGCGGATGACGGTCGCGTAGCCGAACATCTCGCTCAACGGCACCTCGGCCTCCACGCGTACGAAGCCGTTGTCCTCGGTGGTCCCGACGATCATGCCGCGGCGCTGCATGAGCGTCCCGAGGATCTCGCCCTGGAACTCGGTGGGGCCCTCGACTGCCACCTTCATCACCGGCTCGAGCGCGATGGGCTTGGCCTTCAGGTAGAACTCGCGGAACGCGCCGCGTGCGGCCGCCTGGAAGGCGTTGTCGCTGCTGTCGACGGCGTGGGAGGCGCCGTCCTGGAGGATCACGCGCAGGCCGACCACCGGGAATCCGACGTACTCGCCGCGGGCCAGCGCCGAGCGGAAGCCCTTCTCCACCGAGCTGATGAACTCGTGGGGGATGTTGCCCCCCCTGACATCGTTGACGAACTCGAAGCCACCCTCGTGCATCGGCTCCAGCCTCCCCTGGATCTTCCCGTATTGCCCGGCGCCGCCGGTCTGCTTCTTGTGCGTGTAGTCGAAGTCGACGGGCACCGTGAGGGCTTCACGGTACGCCACCTGCGGCGGGCCGGTCGTGACCTCGGCGTTGAACTCGCGCTTCATGCGCTCGACGTAGACGTCCAGGTGCAGCTCGCCCATTCCGGCGATGAGCGTATCCCCGGTCTCATCGTCGAGGCTCGTGCGGAAGGTGGGGTCCTCCTTGGTGAAGCGCTGCAGCGCCTTGGACATGTTCCCCTGGGCTTTGTTGTCCTTGGGCTTGATCGCCAGGCGGATCACCGGCTCCGGTACGAAGATGGAGGCCATCGACACGTCGAGCTTGCCGTCGGTGAACGTGTCGCCCGAGGCGCAATCGATGCCGAAGAGGCTCACGATGTCGCCGGCGACAGCACCCTCGATGTCCTCCATCTGGTTGGCGTGCATGCGCACGAGCCGGCCGACCTTGACCCGGCTGCGCGTGCGGCTGTTGGTGATCTGGTCGCCCTTTTCGACGCTGCCCTGGTAGATACGCAGATAGGTGAGCTGGCCGTAGGGGCCGTCCTCGAGCTTGAATGCCAGCGCCACCATGGGATCGCCCGGTTCGGCCGACAGCGCGATTGTCTCCTGGTCGCCGCTGAGGCGGACCGCCTCGTTGACCACCTCGCCGGGGTTGGGCAGATAACGCAGCACCGCGTCCAGCAGCGGCTGCACGCCCTTGTTCTTGTACGCCGATCCCATGAACACCGGCGTGATCTTGCGGGCGATGGTGGCCTTGCGCACAGCGGCCTCGATCAGCTCGGGCGTGACGCGGTTCTCCAGCATCGCCTCGGTGAGCTCGTCGCTGAACATCGAGACCGCGTCCAGCATCTCCTCGCGGCGCGCCTGGGCCTCGGTCTGCAGCACCCCCGGGATCGGCTCCTGGCGGATGGTCTCGCCGCTATCGCCGTCGAAGTAGAGGGCCCTCATCGCCACCAGGTCGATCACACCCTGGTGCTGGGCCTCCAGGCCGACCGGAATCTGCATCAGCACGGCGTTGTGCTTGAGCTTTTCGCGCAGCTGCTCGGCTACGCGCATGGGGTTGGCGCCGCTGCGGTCGCACTTGTTGACGAAGGCCAGGCGTGGGACGTTGTAGCGGCGCATCTGCCGGTCGACGGTGATCGACTGACTCTGCACGCCGGCCACCGCGCACAGCACCAGGATCGCGCCGTCCAGCACCCGCAGCGCGCGCTCCACCTCGATGGTGAAGTCCACGTGGCCCGGCGTGTCGATCAGATTGATGTGATGGTCCTTCCAGCTGCAATAGGTAGCGGCGCTCTGGATGGTGATGCCGCGCTCGCGCTCGAGGTCCATCGAATCCATGGTCGCGCCCACCCCATCCTTGCCCTTCACCTCGTGGATGGCATGGATGCGCTTGGTGTAGTAGAGGATCCGCTCGCTCAAGGTCGTCTTGCCTGAGTCTATGTGCGCGCTGATACCGATGTTGCGGACCTTGCTCAGATCCTTGATCGTCGTGGCCACGGCCATCCTGCTCCCGTATGGGTGTCCTGGCGGTCGTCTTTCTGAGTCGTTCCTGGGGCCGATGCGGGCCGGCCAGGGCCATCCCGCGTCGTCCGTGGCGCCTACGCCAGCAGTTCGCACTGGCACGCATGGGCAAACCGCGATAATAAAAGCGCTCGACGTCAGAAGGCAAGGGGCGCCGGCAAAGTCGCCGGTAGAGTCGCCGGTAGAGTCGCGCCGTCCGTTCCCCGCGCGGCGGGGTGGATTCCCGTCGGATTTGCTCGGCGGATGCGCTCGGTGGCTTCGGTGGGTGGCTCCGCCCGGCGGCCCTGCGTGGCTGCTTCGCCCGGCGGCCCCGGGTAGCTGCTTCGCTCGGTGGCCCTGCGTGGCTGCTTCGCTCGGTGGCTCCGCCCGGCGGCCCCGCTCGGCTGCTCCGTCTAGCGCACCAGCACCATGTGCCGCAGGGCCCCAGACTGCGAGTAGCCATTCACGACCAGTCGGGCAGTGTAGACGCCGGAAGCCACGGGACGCCCCCGCTGATCGCTGCCATCCCAGACGAGCACGTGCTCGCCCGCCTCCAGCGTGGCATCCGCCAGCAGCGCGACGAGCCGTCCCGCGCCGTCGTGCACGCTCAAACGCACACGCGCCGCAGCGGGGAGGCTGAGACTCAGGGCCGTCTGGGGATTGAACGGGTTGGGATACGCTGGGGAGAGCCGCGGGGGAGGCCACGGGGGCGCGTCGAGACCGGCGGGCGCCTGCACGTGCACGACGCCGGTCATTCCCCAGTACGCGTGGGGGCGGCAGAAGTAGGGGACATCGCCGGGAGTCGCAAACGTATAACTGGTCGTGGGGGAGAGGAAGTCGATGGAGGTGTCGAACAGGGCGCCCGCGGCCGGGTCCGTGTCCCCCGTGCCGCTGGTGACCGTGTGCCCGATGAAGTCGGAAGTCCAGATCACCCGGTCGCCGACCTGGACGGTCAGCTCGGCTGGCACGTAACGGAAGTCAACGATCGTCACGTCGTACGTGGTCGCGTGGGCCGGGCGCAGCGCCGGCAGAGCGCAGAGCGGAAGCCCCGAGAGCATCGCCGCGGACAGCAGCACCCTGCGCGCAGCTCCTAGGCACCGCGGCGGAGTGGGCGACGACGCCCGCAGGAAAGGGGGCGGCGGCGCGAGGAGGAGCGCCGCCCAAGGTACAGCTCGTACCGTCGGTTGCGTCGCCTTGGCCGGCTTCAGCGCTTCCGTCCCGGGTCGCGGGACCGTTCGGATCCTCCGGACCGTCCGCGTCCAATGCGTGCGCATGCCGCGATCACCGTACAAGAACCATGCGATAGCGCGCCGTGGGCAGCTCCTGGCCGTCGACGACGAGCTGCGACACGTAGACGCCCGAAGAGACTGCCTGGCCGTCTTGATCGCTCCCCGTCCAGACCAGCGTGTGCTGACCCTCGCCCAGCAGGCCGTCGGCCAGCACGGCGACGAGGCGCCCGCGGAGGTCATGGATCGTGACGCGCACGTTCGCCGCCACGGGCATCGTGAGCTCCAGCGCCGTCCGGGGATTGAACGGGTTCGGATGCGGCAGGGAGAGCTGGGGCATCGGGCGGCTGATCGCATCGGCCGCCGACGGAGCGGCCACGTTGACCGTGCCCTTCATGTTCAGGAGCTCATGATTCCGGCAGAAGTACGGAAAACTGCCCGGTGTGTTGAACGTGAAGCTGACGGTCGGGTTGAACGTGTCCAGCGGGGAGTCGAACAGCGTCCCCGCAACTGGATCGAGGGAGCCGGTGCCGTTGGTGACGGTATGGGGCAGTACGCCCACGGCCCACACCACCGTGTCCCCCGCCTGGATGTTCACGATCGGGGGGGTGAAGCTCGAGGAGCTCCCCGTCACGTTGACCACATTAGCTTGCGCGGTACCCCCCGCGAGCGCGAGTGCTACCAGCACCACCAACAACCCGGCCGCGAAACCCCGCCCGGCGGGGAAAGTCGTCGCCCTCCTCATACTTGGCCTCCTCAATTGCTGAGCCTTCCAGGGGATGGTGATCGGCGGAGGGAGAGGCCGTGAGTTTACTCGAAATCGTGACCTTCTGCCGGTGAATTCTTTGCGACACGCACGAGAGCGCGCCGACCCAGGGACCCTGTCCGGCCCGCGGAGGCTCCGATGCAGGCGGTGGCCCGCCGGTGCGGACCGGCGCCACGCCACCGCGCACCGCAACCCTACGATGCGGACCGGCGCCGCAGCACCTTGAGGAGCTGGCCCTTCGCCACTGGCGTATCGAGCCCCATCCCATTCACCAACGCCAGCCCGGCCAGATCGATGCCGGCCCCATCGGGGATGGGAAACCCGGAAACGGCCTCCCGGAATGGCGCTGCCTTCGGCGACTCGACAACGTGCAGCAGGGTCGGCTGGATTCCCAGGGCCGCGCGGTCGGTCAGCGGACCGAAGCCGTTGGCCGGCGCCACGAGTGTGGGACGCATCGACGCCATCGCATTCAGTGCGGTGAGACCGTGAAACGCGTAGACGCGGCCATCGTACTTGATGAATGTCGACACCAGCCCGAGGTCTCCCTGGTCGGTCGTTACCGAGCCGGCCAATCGCACGGCTGCCAGCTCGTGTATTCGCAGTGCCGTGCGCTCGGAGATCTGGATTCCCTGGCCGCGGGCGAAGGCATCGGCCGCGGCAGCCGGGTCGGTCTGGGACTGCTCCATGCCGAACAGCACCATCGCTTCGCCGTCCTTGGAGGTGAGCGCAACCTGTGACGCAGCGTTGGCCACGGCCCATCCGGGCGGCACCGGAAATTGCAGCGCCAGATCCGGGTGCAGGAAAACTCCGTCCTTCACGTAGCCGCCACGCGGATTGCTGCCGAAGACGATGCCCTCGAGCCTGCCCACATATGTGTCTCGCTGCTGGAGGTAGGAGGCCGCGCCGACCTGTCCCTGCCACTGTCGGGTGAGCTGCCCGACCGTCACGTACCGCTCGCCCGGATCTGGGTGCGTGCTCTGCCACGCTGGCAATCGCCCCGCGTCAGCGGTCAAGCGTTCCAGCGTCTGGAAGAAATTCGCCATCTCCTGCGTGTCGTAGTGGATCTTGGTCGCGTACTCCACACCGAGCTGATCGGCCTGCCGCTCGTCGTCGCGGCTGTACTTGAGCATCAGCAGCTGCGCTGCCTGGCCGGCGATCCCCGAGTATTGCGCGAACGTCTTATTCAGGGCCGCGCCCAGCCCGAGCCCCAAGCCGATGAGCTGCTGTTGCGTCATTTGTTGTGCTCCGTGACGAGCCGCCACATGGCCGATCTCGTGCCCCATCACCCCGGCGAGCGCGGCCTCGGCGGGCAGGTAGGCCAGGATCCCGCGCGTGATGTAGACGTAGCCGCCCGGCAGCGCGAATGCGTTGACCGTCGGATCGTCGAGCAACCGGAAGTGGAATTTCAGGTCTGGCCGGTGGCTGACCGTGACGAGTCTGTTGCCCAGCTGCTCGATGTAGGACGCCAACCCCGGATCCTGAACCACGCCGTACTGGGCCACGATCTGGGTATCGCTCTGAGCGCCGATCTGGTCCTCCTGCGCCTCGCTCACCAGCATGAGTTGGCGCTTACCCGTAACGGGATTGGTGGCGCAGGAGAGCAGCAACACGAGCGACAGGACAAGCGGCACAGCCCCTAGCGAGAGAAGGGGCCGCGCATGGTGCGCGGAACGGCGGGCGGCACAGTGCGTAGCATGGGGCGCGGCGTGGGGCGCGGCGTGGTGCGCAGCATGGGACGCGGCGTGGGGCGAGGCGTGGTGCGCGGCGTGGTGGGCGGCACTGCGTGTGGCATGGGGCGCGCCTCTGTGCACGGCATGGCGCGAGCGGGAGTTCGTACGACTTGCGAACAACGTCATCACCGGACCTCCATGGCTTCACTCGCCCAGCGCACCGGATCACCGGCCAACGCCCATCACCCTAGCGGCTGACTGCTCGCGCGACAAGGCAGGGTCGGGAGCGCGATAGGGGTAGGGCAAGGTGCCGCGGGAGCTGGGCGGCTGTTCGTTGGGAGTGCGTCGGGAGCACCTCGCAACCGCGCCCGGGGCAGGGGCGGGCGCGGCGGAGGCACGGCGGGGGACGTTCCCGTGGGCGTGCCCGGGGCCTGACGAGGGTACGCTCGGGCTTTGGCGGGGCGCCCGGGGCGCGCCCCGGGCCCAGCGGAGACGCGGCGGGCGCGTCGCGACGTCGCGCTGGAGATGGTCGGGAAGGGCGCCAGCAAGGCGATGGAAAAATGTCTATAACATGCCATAAGTAAACAAGTTACAGTCTTGCGCCCGACTCGTACCGTACTATCTTGTGCGAACCGCCTCCCGGTCACTCTCGCCTCCCGCGAAAGGCGACCACGGATGCCGGCTACCTCTGGTGGCCCCCCCTCTTCGGGCCACGACTCCGCGTACCGTCAGCCTCACCTCCCCGCCGCTCAGGTCGACGTGCACCTGCGGGGCGCGCTCGCCGACTTCGAGCGCGCGGAGCAGAGCGCGGTGTTCTGGTTCTCCGAGGTGATGCGGCGCAAGCTCTACCGTGACCTGGGCTACTCTTCGATCCATCAGTACGCGCACGAGGCACTGGGCTTCTCGAAGGCCCGCACGTCGCAATTCCTGCGGCTCTGCGAGGAGCTGCGACGGCTCCCGAAACTGAAGCGATCCGTCGAGTCGGGCGAGGTACCCTGGACCAAGGCGCGCACGGTGGCACGTGTCGCCACGCCGAGCACCGAGCAGCAGTGGATCCAGCAGGCCACACAATGCAGCCGCCGCGAGCTCGAGCAGCGCGTCGAGCGTGTGCGCTCCGGGGCCCGCGTGCTCCGACGCCGGAACCCGCAGCAGGGCTCGCTCGAGATCGCGCCCAGTCAGCCGTCGCGGGGCGCGGCAGCGTCCGCGGACGCCGTGGCGCCGGGTGGTGGGGCGGTCTCCGGGCGCGCTGTCGCACCGGAGGGCGCCGCGGCCGCGGCGAACCGCGCAGCTTCGCGCGCGGACCGCCCAGCGCCGAGCGCGGTTCGCGCAACTCTGGGCGCCGATCGCGCATGTGCGGGCGCCGATCGCGCAGCTGTGGACGGCGTCGCGGCCCTCTGCGACGAAGCGACGCTGGCGCAGTCGGCTGCGGACGAGCGACCTGTCCGCCTGCAACTCGACCTGACGCCTGAACAGTACGCGCGCTTCGAGGCCCTGGTCGAGCGGCACCGGAAGAATGGCGTGCGGCAGTCACGGGAGGAGCTGATCCTCGAGGCGCTGGATCGCGCGTTGGAGTCGACGTCACCGCAAGTCATTGCGACAGTGGAAGATCGGACGACGCAGGCCGCCAGCGAGTTTACCCGGGTAAACAGTACCGATCTAGACGACAGCCAAAGCTCGCGGAACACTGAGCACCGCGCGTGCAGCTCTCCAGCTCCCACGGTCGTGGTGCGCTCCTCCCCCTATCAGGTCATCGTCTATCTGTGCGAAGACTGTGGCCGGGCACACGCGCCCACGACTCGCGGCGATCAGCCGGTCACTGGCGCGGCGCTGGGCGCAATCCTGAGCGACGCGATGCTCCTGAGATCCGGCCAGCGCAACACCGCCACGGTGCCGCCGCGCCTGCGTCGCGCCGCACTGGCGCGGGACGGAAATCGCTGCCGGGCCGCCGGGTGCGACCGCGCGCGCTTCCTGAATGTGCACCATCTGAACCCGCGCGACGCGAATGGGCCCAACGAGCTAGACAATCTGATCACGCTCTGCCGGGGGTGCCACGAGGCGGCGCACGAGCGGGCGCGCAGGATGTTTACGCAAATCCTGGGCAGAGAGCTACTCCGCGGACGACTCTGAGGCGGCACAGATCGGGGAATGCCGCGGGCTCCTGCCGTATGCCTGGGGGGCGCCCGACGCATCGCACTCGTGGTCCGGCGGATGCGCGGGGATTGCGGCGCGACGGATGACTGCGCCTCGGCGGATGGCTGCGCCTCGGCGGATGACTGCGGAGCGGCGGGCGACTGCGGCGTGGGAAGCGTTTGCGGCGTGGGAAGCGTCTGCAGCGTGGGGAGCGTCTGCAGCGCCGCGGGTAAAAGCGGCACGGCGGGCGACTGCGGCGCGGTGCGCGTCTGCCGCGCGACGGGCGAGCGCCAAACGCGTCCGCGGCCAGCATCGCCGCTGCGGCCGGGCCTCTGCGGCCGGCGGCGGACTCGCGGTCCACACTGCGCGCGGCGCGGATCGCGCGCGGCTGCGGAAAACGCCCCGATGGCCATTGCCTCGTTTAGGCGTACAAGCCTTCGTGCTCTGGCGGCGACTCGAGAGAGGGAGAGTTCGCCGGCAGCCGGTCCGGTGTGGGCGGAGCAAAGCTCGCCGCGCCAGCAGCGCTGGCCGCGCCCGCTGCCATGGCCGCGTCGGCTGCCATCGCTCCGCCGGCTGGCATGCCCGCTTGCGCTGCCATCGTCGAACCGGTGCGCACGGGCCGATACAGAGTGTCGCGCTCGACCGGCACGCGGCCTGCCTCGCGGATGAACGCCTCCAGCTGCGCTCGCGTCATCCCCTTCCCGGCGACGCCACCGGCCGCATGGGTGATGCGCTCGTCGATGATCGTGCCGTCGAGGTCGTCAGCGCCGAAATGCAGCGCCACCTGGGCGATCTTCTGCGTGAGCATCACCCAGTACGCCTTGACATGGTCGAAGTTGTCCAGCAGCAGGCGGCTGACGGCGACGGTCTTGAGGTCGTCGAAGCCGTCGGTGGAGCCCATGTGCCCTTCGAACGGGGTGTTGGCCGGATGGAATGCCAGCGGGATGAAGCACTGGAATCCTCCGGTGCGGTCCTGCAGCTCGCGCAGTCGCACGAGATGGTCCACGCGTTCCTCGAAGGTCTCCACGTGCCCGTAGAGCATCGTGGCGTTGGTGCGCAGCCCTTTACGGTGGCAGATCTCGGCCACTTCCAGCCAGCGGTCGCCGGTCATCTTGCGCTCCGCGATGACGCTGCGTGCGCGCGGGGCGAAGATCTCCGCGCCGCCGCCCGGGCAGCTGCCCAGGCCCGCCGCGACCAACAGGTCCAGCGTCTCCTCGATGGTCTTGCTGGCCAGCCGCGCCAGCCACTCGATCTCCACCATTGTGAAGGCCTTGAGGTGAACGGCAGGAAACGCCTGCCTCAGCGCGCGCAGGATATCGACGTACTGGTCGAACTTCCACTTTGGATGCAGACCGCCGACCAGGTGGAACTCGGTGACGTCCGGCGTCCAGTCGCGCCGCGCGACCTCCACGGCCTGCTCAGGCGTGTAGGCCCACGTGCCCGGCGCGTTGGGGGCATCCTGATACGCGCAGAGCTCGCAGCCGACGAAGCAGACGTTGGTGGGATTGAGATGGCGATTCACGTTGTAGTACGTGACGTCGCCGTGCATGCGCTCGCGTACGGAGTTGGCCAGGTGGCCTACGGTCAACAGGTCGGAGCTGCGGAACAGCTTGACGCCGTCGTCGAAGGAGAGCCGCTCACCGTGCTCGATCTTGGTGGCGATGGCGCCGAGTGGGACCGAGCTCGCGGGGCTCTTCGCTGGACGCGTGCGCGGGACGTCACGTGGAACGCGCGGCATGACCGATGGAGTATAGAGGTCCTGCGTGGGAGCGGCAAGCGAGGCCGCTGCGGCTCCCGCTCAGCAACGCTCGACCGCGCTGGCTTCAGCTTCGGCGGCGGCTCGACCGTGCCTGGCCATGCACGCATACAACCGACCTCGCCCGATCGCGCCCGGCACGGCCCGACGTGCTCGACCTTGCCCCACGTGCTCAACCTTGCCCCGCACGCTCGACCTTGCCCGACCTCGCCCGACGTTGCGCGTCCGCGGCCGCGCCTTGTCGGGGTGCGGCTCGACAACATCCGGCTGGGGCTCAGCCGCTGCCGGCTGGGGCTCAGCCGCTGGAGGGAACGTAGTGGATCTGCGGGAGCAAGCGCTCGTCGAATGGTCCCCCGCCACGGCGCAGGAGGTCGCCTGCAACCACGCGCCCCTGGCGCATCTCCTGCGTGAACGATGCCAGATCCACTCCGTGGTGGCTCGCTCCGTAGGGTCCGAGCTTCACCAGGGCCAGATCCAGCAGCCGGGCGCCCCCGCTCCACTTCCCTCGCAGCAAGTTGTGATAGGCCGCGGCAGCCTGGATCAGCCCCTGCAGGAAGAGGTGGTCGTCGCCGCAGTCCTGCAGCCAGACCTCTTCGAGTGTCTCGTGGCATTCGTAGAACTCGCGGGCGTTGAACTCGTCCACGCCCTTCGCCAGTGCGGCGTGCAGGCGATCGCGCTGAGCCATCGTCTCCCCACCGTCCGGCGCTCCTGCGCTGAGATCCGGCGCTCCCGTGCCGTCGTTCCGCGCGTTGGTGCTCCCGTCCCGCGGTTCGGTGCTCCCGTCCCGCGCGTCGGTGTCCGCGTCGCGCGCGCAGGTGTCCCCGTCCCGCGGTTCGGTACCGTCCATCGCGTCGCCTTTCATCGCGCTCTAGCCCATGTCCGTGGCGCCGTCCGGGCGGCGCGCGCATCAGCCGCAGCCGGCCGCCCTTCCGCGAGCGCAGCCACCGGCGGCTCCTCGAGCGCAGCCGGCCGCCTCGTAGCGGGCGCAGCCACCCACCGCTCCTCTAAACCAGCCGCAGGTGCAACCCGACGCCGTCGCGGATCGGCAACAGCGAGCTGAGGAAATCGGGATCGGACCATACGCGCCGCGTGTAGGTGCGGATCCCCTCGGTCTCCTCGTCGCGAAGTGCCGGATCGGCGACTTTCCCACTCCAGAGCAGATTGTCGGTCACGATGAAGCCGCCCACACGCACGCGGGAGCGCATGATCTCAAATGCCTCGGGGTACTGCTCCTTGTCGATGTCGCAGAAGACGATATCGAAAGGGTCGGGATCGGCGAGGTCGCGCAGGATCTTGCGCGCGTCGCCCACGTGGAAGATGACGCGGTCGACCATCCCCGCGCGCCGCAGCACCTCGCGCGCCCGCTCGCTATTGCTGGGGTCGCCGTCGGTATGATGGATGATTCCGCCTGGGGGCAGCGCCCTCGCGAACCACAGGGTGCTGTAGCCGAAGCCACTGCCCAGCTCGAAGATCCGCCGGGCGCCGATGCCGCGCGCGAGCTGCTCGAGGAAGCGGCCGACCTGCGGCCCGACGATGGGGAAGCCACGCCGGCGCCCCTCCTCGGTCAGCTCGGCGAGCAGCTCGTCCGTCGGCGTACCGAGCTGTTGGAGATATGCGTCGACCGACGGTTCGAAGATCGTCACGGCTCACTCCTCCGCATACGTGCCTTCCTGCTCGGCTTTGGGCGCGGCGTAGCGCGCATACTCCTCGATGAACGCCAGCTGGCGCGTATCGTCGAGGCGGTCGATGTAGAGGATGCCATCGAGATGGTCGCACTCGTGCTGGTTCACGATGGCGGCGAAGCCCGACAGCGTGAGCTCTACCGCGCGACCACGCCGGTCGAGGGCCTCGACACTCACCTTGTTGGGCCGGCTGACCTTCCCGCGCAGGTAGGGAACGCTGAGGCAGCCTTCCCACATCGCACTGCGCTGCTCGGTCAGTGGCCGAATGACGGGATTGACGAGAACGGTGATGGGTTGCCCGCCACCGTCCACCAGGCCCGCTTCCTCGTGGAACACGACAACGCGCTCGCTCACGTGCACCTGCGGCGCGGCGAGCCCAACTCCGTCGTACTCGAGCATGGTCGCGATCATGCTGTCGATGAAGTCCTGGTACTCGCGCTCCTTCAGGCGCTTGCGGTCCACTGCGACGGCGACCTGGCGCAGCACCGGATGGCCCATCCGCGCAATCTTCAACAGCTGCTTCATCGCCACCTCAGATGCCTCATCGCCACCTCCGCGCTGTGTGGTTCGGGTGCATCGCCTGCGTGACTCGCACCCGCCCGCACCCGCCCGCGCCGGCCTGAGGCCGCTTCAGCCAGCGCGGACCCAATGGCGCGGGCCCGAAGGTGCTGCCGCTCGCCCACACCTGCCGGCGTTTCGCCGCACCCGCTGCCGCTCGCCCGCACCGGCTGCCATTTCCCCGCACCCGCTGGCGCCCACCCGAGCCTGCCGGCGTTTAGCCGCGCGCGCCGGGGCCCGCCCGAAACCGCCGCGCCCAGAGCCGCACGTAATCCACAGCCGAGCCGCACCCCTGCCGCACCAGCGCTGCGCCCGTACCGCACCAGCGCCGCGCCCGTGCCTCACCAGCGCCTCACCCGTGCCGCACCAGCGCCGCAGCCGCGCTGTTCTCGTGCCGCACCCGAGCCCGCGCCGCACCCGCCCGAGCGATAATTGAGCGGCAGCCGAGCCGTATCTGAGCCACTGCAACGACCGACCTGAGTCGCACCCCGGCCGCCGCCAAGGTAAGCCATCGGACTGCCACGCGGCCACTGTGCGCCTTGGCGCTCTGGCGCAGGTCGGGCCGCCACGGCGCAGGTTGCCACCAGAGCGTCTCGGCCCTAGCCTACTCGGAAGTGGCCGCTGCCAAGGAGCGGCCTCCTCACTTCGCACGCCCGCTTGCGTCCCCGCAAGCCAACCGTAGCTGCATGGGCGCCCCGACGGGAACGACGATGCGTTTCTCCATCCAGGAGGGCCTCAAGCCTTCAGGGTTGCGAGGGATCTCGCCCACGCAGATCCAGCAGCACTGGGAGCTGTACAAGGGCTACGTAGTCAACGCGAACGAGCTGTTCGAGGCTCTGGCCGCCGCAAAGCCGGGCGCGCGCGAGTGGTCGGAGCTCAAGCGACGGGCGGCCTTCGAATTCAACGGCGTGGCGCTGCACGAGCTCTACTTCGGCAACCTGGCGCCCGAGCTGACGCTGGACCCGCAGAGCGCGTTGGCCGAGCAGGTCGCCCAGCAGTGGGGCGGCGTCAGCGCGTGGCTGGAGGATCTGGCTGCCACGGGCGCGATGCGCGGTATCGGCTGGGCCATGACCTACCACGACACTGGCAGCGGTGCGCTCCAGGATTGGTGGATTGGCGAGCATGACCTGCATCACCCCGTGGGACTCACGCCGATCCTCGTCATGGACGTGTGGGAGCACGCCTACATGGTGGACCACGGCGCCACCGGCCGCGGCGCCTATATCCAGGCGTTCTTACGCAACATCAACTGGAGGGTCGTAGAGCAGCGCTTCGCCGCGAGTGCCGATTGCGCCAGGGCGGAACGCGCCACGGCGTCGCACAGCAGGGCGGAATGCTCTACGGGAGGAACAGACAATCGGGGAGGTGACGTGGGGGGCCGGACACTGGCGCACCCGACAATGGAGAAACGTTCCGAGACTGAACGCGGGATTCCGCCGCGGTCTTGACGGCTCGGGGCCCGCGTTGAACGTTCAGGAATCGCCCCCATCGTTGCCGATCGCTTCGACGGGGCACTCCTCCATCGCCTCTACGCATTGGGCCTCTTCCTTCGGGGTGTCAGGCTGGCGGAACACGTAGGAGTACCCAGCTCCTTCGTTGCGCATGAAATTGGCGGGTGCCGTCTGCCGACAGAGATCGCAGTCGATGCACTGGGAGTCGACGTAGAACTTGCCGGTGACGTTGTCGGGCACCTTGTCCGTGGGATCGGCCACGAGCACTCCTTGAATCCTGCAGGAGTTACCTGAGAGGGACGCAATCCGGAAGCGGTGGGCGCAGCAGGCGCGAGCACGATATTCCCGAGTGCCGGCGGATGCAAGCCGCGCCGGAGCAGTCCCGCTGAATACAACGTGCGGTCACGGTGGAGCGCCAGCCAGCCTGCGACGCGCAGCGGGTCGCAGCGGCGGGGTCTCGACGCGGCGGGCTGGACGAGCGGGGCCCGGACGAGCGGGGCCTGGACGAGCAGGGGCTGGACGAGCAGGGCCTGGACGAGCAGGGGCTGGACGCGGAGTCGGGCGTGGACCAGCAGGGCCCGGGCGAGCATGGCCGGGGCGAGCGGGGGTCTGATATCGGGGGTGTGTTCAAGTATAGCTCGGACCGGGGGTAGATCGGATCGCGGGCGCCAGGGGTCGGTCGGATCGCGGGCGTCAAGTGTTGCGGGTGTGGGTGCTCGGGAGAGCGCGGCAGTGGGAGCCCAGATCCTGTCGGGCGCAGCCCCGACCTCACGTGGGCCGCGCACGGCTGGGGCGGCGGCCCGGTGCTGACGGTGCGCGGGCCGGACGCCGGTGCGACGGCGGCTGGACACCGAAAGGGCGAGCGCCCGGTACGCGCGCTTCGATGTCGCCGGCGCGTAGGCGGGGTGAACCTGCACGCAGGCTGGGTGAACCGGCACGCACGGGGGGGGGGGGGCCGGTATGAGCGGGGCGCGGGCTCGCATGACCTGGGCGCGGGCGCGTAGGCGCAGGGTGCGGGCCCGGTGTGAACCGAGTGCGGGCCTGGAGGCGCAGGGTGCGGGCGCGGTTCCTGCATGGTATCATGCCTGGCCAAAGGGCTCTCGCGTCAGCCCTGGTCGGGTCAGCCCCGGCGGACGCTGGCCCCCGCCGGAACACCTGCGCCGGCATCGACGGTCGCAGTCTCTGGCAACGTGCCGAGCCCGAGCGCAGCGAAAGGCGACCCGATGCGATCCTCGTCACCGTCCCACCGATTCGCGGTTCCGCTCTGCGGGTGGGCCGCGGCCTGGGCGCTCGCCGGCCTCCTGCTGATGGCCTGCAGCGGTGCAGGCGACGCGGTCGCTCGCAACTCTGGTGCCGCTGGCAACTCCGGCGCCGCTGGCAGCTCTGGCACGGCTGCCAATTCCGGCACTCCCGGCAACTCTTCCATCGTCGCCAGGTCCGACGGCACTCAGCCCAAGACCGGGGAACCGATCACCCAGCCGACTGCCTCCGCCGCGGTGGCCGAGCCCGCTGCCGGCCAGCCCGCTGCCACCGAGCCCGCAGCCGGGGCGTCGTCGACGGAGACATCGCCCGCTACGGCATCATCTGCGGCCGCACCGGTGGCGTCGATTCCGGGGCGGGCAGCGGCCTCCCCCGCCGGACAAGGAGCTACCTCCGGGCAGCCAGGTGCAGCTCAGGCGACTGGCCAACCAGGGGCTCCGATCGGCCAGATGCTCGACGAGATCGAGGCCGCGCAGAAGAAGCAGGCTGCGCGCGCCACAGGCGTCGCTGAGCCGAAGACCGCCCACAAGGAGGCCCACGGGAATGTGGCGTTCGGGGCGGAGGTCGACATCAGGGAATACGTCGTACCGGGCGCGTACACGGTTTTCGATTTCTACAGCGAGTTCTGCGGGCCTTGCCGCAAGATCTCGCCGTTCCTGGACAAGCTGGATCAGTCCCGCTCCGATCTGTCCGTGGTCCGGGTCGACATCAATCGCCCCGGCGTACGCGGCATCGACTGGGCCTCCCCGGTGGCGCGCCAATACAGGTTGGAATCGGTTCCGCACTTCAAAATTTTCGGCCCCGATGGCAATCTCATGGCCGAGGGGGAACAGGCATACAGGCAGGTCATAGGATGGATTCAAAAGCTGGAGGG
Source organism: Candidatus Krumholzibacteriia bacterium (assembly GCA_041484665.1). Classification (GTDB taxonomy): domain Bacteria; phylum Krumholzibacteriota; class Krumholzibacteriia; order JAJRXK01; family JAJRXK01; genus JBGPIA01. Next base: position 6,518 of record JBGPIA010000024.1, on the reverse strand, counting down.
TTGAGCGCTCCGCGCGGAGGGCGGGTCTCTATGGTCAGCATGCGCGACGTGTTGCTGAAATGGCTCGACACGGAGGTGACCGTCGTCAATCCGCAGAGCTTCGCGGAGACGATGCTCAAGGAGGTCATCCGCATGGAGACCTACCGGGCCAAGATCGTGGAGCTCGGCTCCGACTACGTCCGTCTGAGCTTCACCGCGCCCAAGAAGAACGAGCCCCAACCCGTGGATCAAGTGATTCCCTTCCACGAGATCAAGCGCATCTCGCAGTGGGGCGACGAGCGGATCCTGCACTTGTAACCGCCGCTGGCAGCCGCGCGCGGGAGCACGGCCACCGGGCGAAGTCGCGTTGCAACGACGATGGAGCGACGCCGAAGTCGCGCCGAAACCACGGCGAGGCTGCATTGCAACGACGATGGAGCCGCGCCGAAGTCGCTCCCGAAGCACGGCCGTAGAATGTCACGCGGCGGGCACGGACGCGGGCGCTGCTGTCGGGTCGGATGGTCCCCCACTGGGGCGTACGTCCCTTCGCCCCTTCCCGCCCTCTCGCTCGGGACCCATGCACCCCATGGTCGGCTGCGGCTCCCGACCCACCGTCTCCAAGATCCCGCCGGGCCATCCCCGAGCCTCTACGGGGTCGGCCTCCCACCCCCTTGCCGCGGGGGCGCTTCCAAAGTCTCGCAGGGCCGTTCCGAGGGTTACGCAGAGCCATTTCTGAGATTCCGCAGGGCCGTCCCGAGGGTCGCCCAGAGTCGTCTGCCAGGGTGGCGCCGAGCCGTCTCCCAGACTCCGCAAGGTTCCTCCTACGTCCCGATGGGGGCGTTGCCCGTCCCCCGGATGCAAGGCCGGCTCCCCGGCAAGGCGCGAGGTCCGCTCCGGCCCCGGCGAGCCTCTCGCGCAGCCGGCGGGGTTGCTCGCTCGCTGTAGACGCAGCTACCAACATAAAATGTTTAATTACAATTGTTTACGTCCATTGACAGGATCGGGAACCTGTATCGCCGCGTCCTGGATTTATTCTTGACAAGTCGGTATATGTTTCTAGTTTTAAGGGGTGCCGACGGTTCTCGAGGAATGAGAACGGCGGGAACGAACGTCTGCGACCAGGGACACGGGCGACCGCGCCCTAGAAGGGCAATGGTGATAGCCGCGACCGAGAGCGGCCGAGCCGTTGCGCCACCCAACCGGCAGTAAGACCTCGAGGCGGCGAACATGAGGACCTCCGCACATCGAGCATGAGGATCTCCAGCCAGCCGGCATGAAGACCTCCGGGCAGCGAGCATGAAGATCACCGCACAGGAAGAGTATGGCCTCCGCTGCATGCTCCAGCTGGCCCGTATCGGCCCTGGGGAGTCGCTGACGCTCGCGGACATCGCGGAGCGCGAGGCTCTCTCGTTGCCGTATGTGGGCAAGCTGATGGCGCGTTTGCGCGGGGCCGGTTTGGTGGACAGCGTCCGGGGACGTAGCGGGGGTTATCTGCTCCCGCGTCCGGCAGGCGAGATCCGCGTGAGCGAGGTCCTGGCCGCCCTCGGTGACCACCTGTTCGAGGGCAGCTTCTGCGACCGCCACCACGGGACCGAAGACGAGTGCGTCCACATCGGACTGGGCTGTCAGCTGCGGTCGTTGTGGGGGGTGCTCGAGACGCTGATCGCCGACGCCCTCGCTCACACGACGCTGGCCAATTTGCTCAGTGGCGAGGCGATCCTTACGCTGCTGGAGCAGCGCGCCCGGATCGCCGGCGAGGTGGCACTGCCGCTGCACGCGAGCCTCGTCGGCTCTGCTACCGGCCCGCTGCCAGTCCGCGGTGCGCTGCTGCCGATGGACCTCGGCATGGCACCGCCGACCGGTGTCGGGCCGGCCATCCGAACAGGATCGCTGGCGAAGGTGGCACCGACCGCGGCCGCACCGACCGCGGCCGCACCGACCGCGACGGCGACCGCACCGACCGCGACGGCAACCGCACCGACCGTGACCGCGACGGCGCCGACCGTGAAGCCAACCGTGCAAAACGCGCCGGCGACTGCGCCGACGGCGTCAGCGACCGCACCGGCACCGACCGCGACGACGATCTCAGCCACGACGGCGACGACGAACCGCAAGGAGTGAACGGCCCATGAGCGCAACGGCGCACCTGCTCGAGATCCGCGACCTGCACGCCTCGATCGATGGCAAGCAGATCATCAAGGGACTCTCCCTGACCCTCGATCGCGGCCAGAAGATCGCCATCATGGGGCCCAACGGGTCGGGCAAGAGCACGCTGACCTACGCCCTGATGGGTCACCCCGCCTACCAGGTGACGGGAGGCTCGGTGCGGCTCGACGGCGAGGAGCTGCTGGGGATGCCCGCCGATGAGCGGGCGCGCAAGGGGCTGTTTCTGGCGTTCCAGTACCCCACCGCCATTCCGGGCGTGAGCGTGGCGAACTTCTTGCGCGCAGCCATCAAGGCGCAACGCGGCGGCGACGTGCCCGTGCGCGAGTTCCGCCAGGGGCTCATGGAGCAGTTCGGGTTGCTGGAGATCGACAAGGGCTTTGCCGGCCGCTATGTCAACGACGGCTTCTCCGGCGGCGAGAAGAAGCGTCTGGAGATCCTGCAGATGGCGATGCTGCAGCCCAAGGTCGCCCTGCTCGACGAGACCGACTCGGGCCTCGATATCGACGCGCTGAGACTCGTCAGTGAGGGGATCAACCGCGTTGCCGGCAGCGAGATGGGCGTCCTGCTGGTTACCCACTACCAGCGCATCCTGAGCTACGTGACGCCCGATCAGGTCCACGTGCTGATGGACGGTCGGATCGTCCGCTCGGGCGGCCCCGACTTCGCGCGTGAGCTCGAGGAGAAGGGTTACGAGTGGATCGAGAAGCAGGTCTTCGCCGCCAACGAAGGGTGACCGGCGGCTTTCGGGGCGATCGCGCGAGCCGAGTCCCGATTGCGCGCGCCGCAACCCGATCACGCGATCATCAGGAAGGATGACGACCATGGCCAGTTTCCAGGAGAGCGTGCCCATCGCCGCCAGCGCGGACGCGAGCGTCAGGATCAGTGCGAGCCCTGATCCCTTGCCCAGCGCTACGCCCGGCAGCGAGCCCAGCGCGCTCCATGCCAAGCAGAGCGTCAACATCCGCGACGACTATGCCAGCCGCTGGGGCTTCCACGATCCCGAGGAGTACTTCCACAAGGGTGCCCGGGGGGTCAACCACGAGGTCGTCGAGATGATCAGCCGCATGAAGAAGGAGCCGGACTGGATGCGCCGGTACCGTCACGCGGCGCTGGACATCTTTCTGTCCAAACCCATGCCGACCTGGGGCAACACCGAGCTGTTGAGCAGCATCGATTTCGACAACATCTACTACTACATCAAGCCCATGGCCGTTGAGGGCACGAGCTGGGAGGACGTCCCCGACCGGATCAAGAAGACCTTCGACCGGCTGGGGATCCCGGAGGCGGAGCGGAAGTTCCTCGCCGGCGTCTCGGCGCAGTACGAGAGCGAGGTCGTCTACCACTCCGTGAAGAAGGAGCTGGAGGAGCAGGGCATTGTCTTCCTGAGCATGGACCAGGGCCTGCGCGATCATCCCGAGCTGGTGAAGCAGTACTTCGGCACCGTGATCCCGTCCGCGGACAACAAGTTCGCGGCGCTCAACAGCGCGGTGTGGTCGGGCGGCTCGTTCATCTACGTGCCCAAGGGCGTGCACGTAGATATCCCGCTGCAGGCGTACTTCCGCATCAACGCCGAGAACGCCGGGCAGTTCGAGCGTACGCTCATCATCGCCGACGAGGGCTCGCGCGTGCACTACATCGAGGGCTGCACCGCGCCCGTCTACACGACGGACTCGCTGCACTCGGCCGTGGTCGAGCTGATCGCGATGCCGGGCGCGTATATCCGGTACACGACCATCCAGAACTGGTCGAATAACATCTACAACCTGGTGACCAAGCGGGCGGTAGCCTACAAGAACGCCACCGTCGAGTGGGTCGACGGCAACATCGGCAGCAAGCTCACGATGAAGTTCCCTTGCATCTACTTGATGGGCGAGGGGGCCAAGGGCGAGATCCTGTCGGTGGCGTTCGCGGGAGCGGGCCAGCACCAGGACGCGGGCGCGAAGGTGATCCATGCCGCGCCGCGCACGACCTCGACCATCACCAGCAAGAGCATCAGCAAGGACGGCGGCCGTGCGAGCTACCGCGGCCTGGTGAAGGTCTATCCCAAGGCAGTGGACTGCAAGGTGAGCGTGCAGTGCGACGCGCTCATCCTCGACGACAAGTCCCGGTCGGACACGTACCCGACCATGGAGATCGCTGAGGACCGCACCCAGGTCGAGCACGAGGCGCGCGTGAGCAAGGTGGGTGACGAGCAGCTCTTCTATCTGATGAGCCGCGGTATCAGCGCCGACGAGGCGCGGCTGCTCATCGTCAACGGCTTCATCGAGCCGTTCACCAAGGCGTTGCCCATGGAGTACGCGGTGGAGCTCAACCGCCTCATCCAGATGGAGATGGAGGGCTCGGTGGGCTGAGCGCCGTCTGCGTCGTCGGGAGCAATGGACTGGCCGACGGTGAGCGAGCGGCGAACGGCGAACGAGCATGGGCGGGAAGTCGGAGCTCGGCAGTCGGAGCTCGGGAGTCGGAGCTTGGCAGTGGGCCGGCGCGAACCGGGAGAGGGCAGCGGGCAGATGGCAGCGATGAGCGAGATGGCGCCCGTGGCAGGCGCCGAAGGGGTGCGGGGCCTGGCTGCCGTATTCGGCGAGCCGCCCTGGTTGGCGGAGCTGCGGGTGGCGGCGTGGGCCAAGCTGCTCGAGATGCCCGCACCCGACCGCGCCACCCACCTGTGGCGCTACAGCGACCCGCAGTGGTTCGAGCTGGAGCCTGCGCTCGCATCGGCATCGGCAGCGGCGGCCGCGATCGCTACGTCGGCGGCCGCTCCGCGGGCTACCGCGGCCACCGCGTCGGCGGTCGCGGGACACGGAGCATCCCCGAGGGTCGTCGCATCCGGTCCGGCTGCCCGTGTCGGACGGGGTCTTCCCGGCCACCTGGAGTCGGCGCTGCAGAGGGGTGAGCTGAGCGCCACCGCCGTCGTCGACGGAGCGAGGTGCGCGGTCGTGCTGGGCGAGGCTGCCCGCCAGGCGGGCGTGGTCGTGGTCGATCTACACGCGGCCGCGCGCGACCGGACGCAGGCCGACCGTGTGCGCGCCCACCTCACGCGCCTCGTAGGTGCCGCGCACGGCCGCGCCGAGGCGCGTAATACGGCCCTCTGGGAGGGCGGCGTTTTCGTGTACGTACCGCGCGGCGTGGAGCTCGCCGGGCCCATCCACGTTGTGCTCCACGGCGACGAGGGCGCGCAGTTGCGCGCGCCGCGCCTGCTGATGATTCTCGACGACGGTGCGGCGGCAACGCTGATCGAGGAGCAGCTGGGGGACGAGGCTGGCACCGCGGGTACCGCTGGTACCGCTGGCGTGGCGACCGCTGCCGGCACCACAGGCGCCGCTGGCACCGCCGGCGTGGCGACCGCCGCCGGCACCACAAGCGCCGCTGGCACCGCCGGCGTGGCGACCGCCGCCGGCACCACAAGCGCCGCTGGGCGCATCACTTCGGACAGCGCGGACAGCTCTCTCGCGTACCAGGCCGTAACCGAGATCGTAGCGGGCTCGGGCAGCCGGCTGCGGTACGTGCTTACGCAGCGACTGGGCGCCACCGCCGTGAGCCATTCGACCCAGCGCATCGAGCTCGGTCGCGACGCCACCGTCCTGATACTGCTCACGTCCTTCGGGGCGAAGTCCTCCAAGGTCGATATCGGCGTGCTGCTGGGTAGCCAAGGCGCGCGCAGCGAGATGTTCGGCTTCCTGTTCGGATCCGGCCGGCAGCACTTCGACCACCACACGGAGGTGCGCCACACCGCGCCCCACACCAACAGCAACCTGAACTTCAAGACAGTGCTGACGGGCAAGGGCCGCTCGGCGTATACGGGGCTGATCCGCATCGAGCATGGCGCGCCCTACAGCGAAGCGTATCAGGAGAATCGCAATCTCCTGCTTTCCGAGCACGCGCGCGCCGAGAGCATTCCCGAGCTGGAGATCCAGATCGACGAGGTGCAGTGCAAACACGGCGCCACTGTGGGGCCGGTGAGTCGCGAGGAGCTGTTCTACCTGATGTCGCGCGGGATTCCCCGCGACGAGGCGGTGCGCCAGATCGTGGCCGGTTTCTTGGAGCCCACGCTCGCGCGCGTGCCCGAGGAGTTGGCGGCGCCGCTGCGCCGCGAGGTCGAGCGAAGGCTGGCGGGGCTCTAGCGGCAAGGCGTGCCCTGGCGCGCCGGGACGCCGCTGACGTAGCTGATGCGGCCGAGGTGGCCCACGCGGCTGGGGCGGCCCAGATGGCCCAGATGGCCGAGGTGGCCCACGCGGCCGGGTTGGCCGAACTGGCCGAGTTCGCCGATGTGGTCGCTCTGGCCGAGCTGGTGAGTTCGCTGATGTGGCCGAGTCGGCCGACGTCACCGAGGATGTGGCGCCGCACGACCCGGCGCCGCAAGACGCTTGCGTAGCCGT
>JBGPIA010000023.1:0-58263 GCA_041484665.1 Candidatus Krumholzibacteriia bacterium | reverse complement strand
GCCGAGGCAGATCTGGACGTTGGCGCCAGGCTGCGCCAGGAACAGGGCTCCGTTGTACTGGACCATGATCTGGGCGGCCACGCTCTCTTCGAGGCAGGTCCCGCCCGTGCCCACGAGCCAGTTGTCATCGCCCGTGCCGACGTCCAGCGCGCCGGCCGGGAAGAACTGCCGGCCACCGCTGACGATGGTGCCCGCAGGCATGCCGACGCTGAACTCGTAACCGAGCATTCCGCCGGGGACGCGGAACCCGATCACGTAGACGTTGAACATCATGAACGCGGCCGGCACTGCCGTGCTGGTCGTCGTGCCAGCGGCGTCAAAGAAAATCCCCACGTCGCCGGGGTCGGGGGTCCCGGCGTTGGCCATGCCCGCCAGCGCGACCACGGCCGCGATGGCGAGGAGGGTCGTTAGCTTCTTCATGAAGAGTATCCTCCGTTGATGATTGGTCGACATCGATCAGACGAGGGAGGTCAAAACGACTCCCGTCCACGCCACTCAGCGCGACCGCTCCTCCGCGGCCTCCAGCCTTGACTGGCGGCGGGAGGAGGGCCGGGTGGCGGCAGGAGGCCGGGCCTGCCCGCGCACCACCCGTCCGTTACGATCGCAGACGCGACCGATCGGGTCGTCCCGATCAGTTGCCGTACAGGGCCTTGACCGAACCCCAGCTCGCGCTGTCGTTCGGAATCGGAGGCCCGTTGATGCCCAACACACCCGCCGCGCACGGCGTCAGCTGCTGCACGCAGTTGCTGTAGATCGGACTCTGCGAAGACTCCAACGCATTGGGTCCAACCTGCACCAAGCGCGGGTTGATGGTCAAGGTTGCGAGATCGTGCCTCATCAAAAGGATCGGGTGGTGATTGAACCCGATTATACAATTCCCGAGCCCCATACGGAATCCCTGCGGTTGAACGTCGGTGAAATTGCCGTAGTCCGTACGACTCACCACAAAGACGTCCGTACCCAGGCCCTGGATATACAGACTCCAGGCCACCGCATTCGCAAAGTCCTCCGCGAACAGGATCGTGTACACGGAGAACGTGTCAGAGATCTGACCACCACTGTGCGTGGGACTGGCGATCGTCGACAATCCCGCGGGGTCGGCGTACACACCAACCACGCACTGTGGCTGCGCGAGGGCGGTGCCAGCGATCATCGCCAGGGTCACGGCGACGACCGCCACCATTGTCCTTCTCAGCATGAGCTGTCTCCTTAACGAGTGGACAAACCAGGTTGCGGATTCAAGGAGCACGCTTGCTGCAGACAACCAGCGCCTTGCGGCACCGGACCTTTTCTAGCAGGGCTCGCCTACTGGCACTGATGCCCCAGGTGGGTGGAGAAGATCCCCACGTCCGCCAGGTTGATCAGGCCGTCGTCGAAGTAATCCCCGCAGAAATTGTACGCCCCGTTCAGATAGGCCGAGAACGGTCCGACATCGTCCAGACCGACGATCCGATTGTTGACGATGTCAGGGCTGTTGATCCGGACGTTCAGGTTGTTCCCCGGCGCTGAAGTCAGGGCGCTACCGCCAACGACGACCCGAATTCCACCCTGGGTGCAGCCACCGCCCGCGACCCCACCGGCAGAAATGACAGTGTTGCCATTGATGTCGGTGTTCAGGTCGGCAGAGATGCCTCCCTGGCAGAACTTGATCGCTAGGGCGGTGACACTTTCCACCCAGATGTCCTCGAACGGGAAGTTCGCGATCGGGTTGCCGTTGCCATCCCGCACCGTGACGTTGATCGTTGCGCCAACAGAGCCAAAAGTCTCACCATCGCCCCTGGGGCAGATGTACATGGTCTTCTGGCCGGCGCTCGCGAGGCTCGCCGTACTGTTGCCGGCGCTGGGAATCCCAGCGGCGGCCAGGCTTACCAGCCCCAGCACGACGCACGCCGCGATCGCGAGACTCAAGAGTCTCAGGTTCCTCATTCTGGGTACCTCCTAAATACCTTCCTGCAACCGGAAGAGGTCGCCGGTTGCCCTACGATGATCGCTCCGCGTTACCGAACCTCCTTCCACTCTTTCGATCCAATACTCGACGCGAAGAGTGTAGCACGCCGGCCAATTGCCTGTCAACGGCGCAGATCGCCGAAAATGCCAATTCCAGGCGGGTTTAGCAGGCTGCGCGGTCCACCGGCGGGCGCCATCAGCCGCCCGGCCGAGGGCGTGGAACCGAGGTGGACCGGCCGGGAAGACGCAGCGGAGAGCGAGATGGTGGGCGAAACAGGAGTCGAACCTGTGACCCCCTGCTTGTAAGGCAGGTGCTCTAACCACCTGAGCTATTCGCCCACCCAGCCTGCGCCATTCACCCACGCTGCGCCCGGGGAGCGGGGCGCGGGGCTCGCGTCACTCGCCGAGACCGCGGCGATAGCGTGCCCACAGGTGCGCCGGGATCAGGATGCAGTATCCGAGCACCAGCAGGATCGGCGCGAGGGTCTCGCTGCGAACGAAACCCAACAGCAGGTAGCCGATGATGATGCACGCCAGCGCCGCCACCAACCAGCGATGCTCCGACCACCTCATGCGCTCGTCTCCCTGGCTGCGCCCGTCTTGCGCGCTGCGCGCGTCTCGCCCGCCGCCGCCCCACTTGTAACGATCGTGAGGCCTGCTGCGCCTGCCTCGCGCGCTGCGCGCGTCCTGCGCCGGCGCGTCGCTGCGTGACAGTCGAGAGGCTAGGGGCGCTGCGCCGCGGCGTCAAGCGCACCCCCACGGGCGTGCTGCAGCCTACGGTACGCGCGCACGTTGCGCAGATGCCCCTGCCAGCTCTCGCTGAAGCGGTGCCCTCCCGCTCCGTCGGCGACGAAGTACAGCGCATCACACCCGGGCTCGGGCCAGAGGGCGGCGACCAGCGCCGCGCGTCCTGGACTGCAGATCGGCCCGGGTGGAAGCCCCGGCCGGCGGTACGTGTTGTACGGCGAATCGAGCTCCAGATTCCGCAGCGTGAGGCTGTCACCCGAAACCCCGGCCGCGTAGGCCACGGTGGGATCGGCCTCCAGCCGCATCCCGCGCCGCAGCCGGTTGTGGTAGACCGCCGCGACGCGCGCGCGCTCCTGCGGCAACGCCGCCTCCGCTTCGACGATGGAGGCCAGCGTGACTGCCTCGTGCGGCGACAGGCCGATCTCGCCCGCGCGCGTTCGCAGCGTGCTGTCGAACGCCGCGGCGAAGCCTTCGATCATGGCCGTGATGACCTCCTCGGGGCGACTTCCAGGCATGAACCGGTAGGTCTCTGGGAACAGGTAGCCCTCCAGATCGGCGCCCGGCGGTAGCCCCAGTCGCTCACGCCACTGCGTCCGCGGTTCGCGCGCGAGCGCGCGGAAGCTCGCGGCGTCGATCTGCAGGTCGCGACCGTAGATCGCGGCGGTCTTGGCGAGGGTGAGGCCTTCGGGGATCGTCACCGCCAGCGTGACCACGTTCCCGGCTACCAGCTCGTGCAGCAGGCGCGCCGGCGACCCTCCAGGGAGCAGGTCGTAGACGCCCGACTTGATCGCGTGCTCCTGGCCCGTGAGCCGCCCCAGCAACTCCAGCTTCCACGCTCCGTGCAGCACCCGCGCCTCGCTCAGCGCCCGCGCCGCGCTGCGCAAGCTGGCGCCCGGCGGTACGGTAACGCGCACTGGCTGCGCGGCGGGTGGGACCTGGTCGGCCGTCAGCTCGTGACGCAGCCACAGGCCGCCCAAGGCCAGCCCCATCAGCGCCAGGCCCGCCAGGCCCAGCGCGACGCGGCGCGCGCCCCACACCGTGCTAGGCACCGCAGGACCCGCTGGCGGGGGAGGAGGAATCGTCGCCAGGGGGTGCCGTGCGGCGCGCGTCCAGCCAGGTCTGCAGCAGCAGCGCCGCGGCCAGCGCGTCGCGCTGCTCTCTCGAGGCGCGCTGGCCGGTCTGTTGCGCGCGCTGCGCCAGCAGGCGCTGCGCCTCGGCCGTGGTGTAGCGCTCGTCGAACAGCTCGACCGGCACGGGGACGGCCGCCGCGATCGTTCGCGCCAGCCGCTCCGCGTGCCGCGCGCTCGTGCCGCGCTCGCCGCTCTGCGTGAGGGGAAGACCGATCAGGATGCGCTCGGCGTGGTGTTGCGCCACGAGCTGCAGCAACAGCGCGATCAACGAGCCGTCGCGGCGCCGGTCGTGCGTCTGCAGCGGGCTCGCCAGCGTGCCGGTGGGATCGCAGATCGCCACGCCGGTCCGGCGCTCACCTGGGTCCAGGGCCAGCACCACCGGCATTACGGATCGCGGGGCGCGCGGGCGGCCAGCTCCGGCGGCCGCCGGTCAGGCGGGGTGCCCGTCGCTCTCCTGCTTGAGGTGGGGTCGTTTCACCAAGCTGACGCAGAACCCGCCGTTGGCGCGGGAGAAGGAGAGCTCGTCGCAGAAGCTGTGCATGATGTAGATGCCGCGCCCGCGCTCTTTCATGAGATCGGGGGGCTCCTGCGAGAAGTCGAGCCGCTCGAAATTGAAGCCGGGGCCGTGGTCGAAGACGCTGACCTCGAAACGGTCCTCGGTCAGCTCGAAGATCACCCGCACGTCGAGGTCCTGATCGAGGTGGTTCCCGTGCTCCAAGGCATTGGTGCAGGCCTCGATCACCGAGGTGGAGAGCTCGTCGAGGCCGGTCTGGTCGAACGGCAGCTCGCTGCCCAGCTCCTGTAGGACGGCATCGGGAATGCCGAGGAACATGTGGGCGCTGGGGAAACTGAGCTCGATTCTCACGTGACCGTCCGTCGAAGGATGCGCTGGAGGCGCCGGCGCCCTGCCAACCTCACCGCTTGGCCGCGAAGCTGACGATCGCCTCTTCCTCGTCCTTGTACGACTCGAAGACCGAGTAGAGTTTCGTCACCATGAAGATGCTGTCGATCCGTTCGGACACGTTCAGCAGCTTCAGCTCGCCGTTGTTGCGCTTCATGGTGGTGTAGCCCGAGATCAGGATCCCCAGGCCGGTGCTGTTCACCCAGGTGACCTCCTTCAGGTCGACCAGGACGTGGTGCACCCCCTCATGGATCAGCGACTTCAAGGTGCTGCTGAAGCGCTCGGAGTCCGGACCGCCCATGATCTTCCCGGACAGCTCGAGGATCGCCACCCCGTCGCGCAGCCGCTCCTTGATCTTCATCTGGACCCGCTTCCTTTCCGCAGCCCGCGCGGTCCCCCGCGCCCCTCGTCCCACGTTCCGCAGACGGCGGCGGCAGATCGTCGAACCAGAGTAGCCGTGAGGCCTGGGGGCTGTCCACACCCAGGCGGGCGGCATCCCGATCGCCAGCACAGCAGGCACGGCCGGCGCGGCCAGCTCGGCCGGCGCGGCGCGGCCGGCTCGGCGGGCAGAACGGGTGCGCCGGTAGCGCCCGGTCACAGCCCACCTGTCCAACACGCTAAAGGCGCGACCGCGGCTCCCCCGCCCTGCCCCGTGCTCTGCTGCAAAGCTAGGGAAGGAGCAGCCGCAGCGCAGCCTCGAAGTCCTCTGGCAAGGCCGCGGCGAACTCCATCGGCTGGCCGGTCCGAGGGTGGACCAGTTGCAATCGGCTGGCGTGGAGGGCCTGGCGCCCGATCGCCGCCAGGGCCGCCTTGAGCGCCAAGCGGTGCTCGGGCGCGGCCCCGCGCAGGCGCCCCGCACCGCCCCCGTACACGTCGTCAGCGAGCACGGGGTGTCCCAGGTGCATGAGGTGGACGCGGATCTGGTGCGTGCGCCCCGTCCTCAGCTGCACCGTCAAGAGCGCCGCTCCGCGCAGCACCACATCCACGCAATAGGAGGTCGAGGCTGCACGGCCATCTTCGCGCACGGCCTGGCGCTTGCGGTCGTGGGGATGCCGCCCGATGGAAACGTCGATGCTGCCCTGCGGCTGGCGCGGGACGCCCCAGCAGATCGCCCGGTACGTGCGCGCGAGCGTGCGCGCGCGCAGCTGCTCCTGCAGCGACTGGTGGGCCCGATCGTTTTTGGCCACCACCAGCAGCCCTGAAGTGTCCTTGTCAAGGCGGTGCACCAGCCCCGGGCGGAGCACGCCTCCCACGCCGCTGAGGTGATCCAGGCGCGCCAGCAGGCCCTGCACCAGCGTCCCGCGTGCGTGCCCGGGCGCTGGGTGGACGACGACGCCGGCCGGCTTGTCGATCACTGCCAGGTCATCGTCCTGGTAGACGAGACGCAGCGCGACGTCGAGCTGCGGCTGGAAGTCGGGCAGCACGGGCAGGGGCTGCGTCCAGTCGACAACCTCGCCGCCGCGCAGGCGGTAGGAGGCGGCCCGTGCGCGACCATCGACGGTCACGAGGCCCTGGTCGATCCAGCGCTGGAGTTGTGAGCGCGACGCCTGGGGGTCGGACACCGCCAGCCAGCGGTCGAGGCGCTGCCCGGCGGCCTGCGCCGGGACGACCGCCCTACGGGTGGCCGGGTTGGGAGAGCTCATCGCGGGCCGGGTGCGCGGGCGCGACCGCGGCCGCGCCACCGACGGCACCGACCGCACCGACGGAATTGGTGCCGGGCTGCGGGACCCCGCCGGTGCGCGGGGCTCCGCGCCCCTCCAGCAACATCCCGAGCACGAGCAGCGTGGCGCCGATGCTCACGCCCATGTCCGCCACGTTGTACACGGGGAAGGTGTGTCCGCGCAGGCCCATCTCGATGAAGTCGACGACGCGCCCGCCATAGAACAGACGGTCGACCAGGTTCCCGGCGGCACCGGCCAGGATCAGTGCGTAGGCGATCGCGCGCAGGCGCGGCGAGCGGCCGCGCGACAGCACCCCCCACAGCAGCACGATCGCTCCGAGGCTCACCAGGATGAATGGCCAGCGCGCGCCCTGGAACAGCCCGAACGCCGCCCCGGAATTGCGCACGTAGGTGAAGCGCAGCACGCCGTGGATGAGGGGGATCCCCTGTGCGAACGTGCCCACGTGGGCCAGGACGAAGCGCTTGGTGATGAAGTCCGTGGCCAGCACGGCGACGGCCAGCACGAACGGCCAGCGGCGCGAGAGCAGGATCATCCGCGTTTCTTATCCTCGGTCTCCGCGCAGGCGATGCACATGCGCGTGTAGGGCAGCGCCTCGAGACGCTCGAGGCCGATCTGCTCGTTGCACAGCTCGCAGAGACCGTAGGTGCTATCCTCGATGCGCTTGAGGGCGTCTTCGATACGGTACAGGTAGCGTCCCTCGCTCTGGGTGAGCTTGATGAGCTGCTCCTGGTTGAACTCGTCGGTGCCCTGGTCGGCAATGTGGTTGCTGTGGGCCCTGCCCTCCCCTTCTTCGGCAGACTGAATCGTGGTCTCGTGCCGGCGCAGCGACTTCATGATGCGGTCCCGCTCCTCGACCAGCCGGGTGCGGAACTTGGACAGATCCCGTTGCCTCACGTTGTTCCTCCTGCTCGCGCGCACCGTCTCCGAGACGGGCTGAGTCCTTCGATTGGTTGCCCAATCGCTGCCCGCCGGCATCCGCCCGGCGTCACGCCGGCATGGGGCCGGCGTCGTCCGACTGGGTCCCGTGTCGACGGCGCTTGGCCCGGCGCCATCCCGACTCAGCCCGGCGTGGCCCGGGCCAGGGCGATCATCACCGTGTGACCGTCGATCTCGAACTCGGCCTTGGCCTCCGCCCCGCGCGGGAGCGGTCCCGTCGTGACGGCCAAAGTCTCCTCCCGGATCCGCTCGCCGTGCACCCGCAGGGTGTCCAGGACCGTTTCATCGCCCGCTACAGTAAGCACGATCCGGTCGGAAACCGCGAGTCCCCCATCTTTGCGCAGGTTCTGGATGCGGTTGACCAGCTCGCGGGCCAGGCCCTCCATGATGAGGTCGGAGTCGAGCTCGATATTGAGCGCCAGCAGCACGTTGCGGCTGCTCTCCGACACGTAGCCCGGCAGCCCCTCCTCCTGGATGAACACCTCGTCCAGCCCCACGCGCACGGGCGCGCCATCCACCTCGACCTCCAGGGCACCCTCGGCCCGCAGCCGGGCGATTCGCGGGGCATCCAGCGCCGCCACCGCCTCGGCCACCCGGGGGGTCTGACGGCCCAGGCGCGCGCCGAGCGCGCGGAAGTTGGCCTTGGCCGAGACCCGGGCGACCTTGGACGGATCGGCCAGCTCGTGGACCGCCTTCAAGTTGAGTTCGTCGGCGATGAGTTCGCGATAATCGGGGCGAGCCAGCGCGCGGCGGGCCGCGGCGGTTTGCCCGTAGACCAGCCCCTCTCGCAGGGGCTGACGCGTACGCAACTGGTGCTGGCTGCGCAGGCTGCGCCCCAGCCCCACCGCCTCGAGCACGGCGGCCATCCCTCGCTCCAGATCGAGGTCGCGCAGGGCGGGGTCGGAACTGGGGAATTCAGCCAGGTGGACGCTTTCGGGCGGCGCCACTGAGGTTTGTGTGCTTGCCGCCGGCGCATGCGCTGCCGGGGCGCCCGGTCCAGCGCTGGCCTTCGGGGCGCCCGCCAGCGGGACCGCTGCCGTGCGCGTCGGCGCTCCCGACGCCTCTGCTGTGGTCGCTGCGGTCGCCGCGCCTGGCGCCGCGCCCGCCACCACGCCCACCGCCGCGCCAGCTCCGTGCATGGCCCGGTAGAGGCGCTCGGCCAGGAACGGCGTGAACGGCGCGAGCAGCCGCGCGGTCCCCTCCAGCACGGTGGAGAGTGTGTCGAAGGCGGCCGCCTTGTCAGCGTTCAACTCGCCCTTCCAGAAGCGGCGGCGGCTGCGCCGCACGTACCAATTGGAGAGCTCGTCGACGATGAAGTCCTGCAGCGCACGGGCAGCGCGCGTGGGATCCCAGCCCGAGAGCGCCGCGCCCACCTCGGCGGCAACGGCGTGATAGCGGCTGAGGATCCAGCGATCGAGTCGATCGGTCAGGCGGCCGGGAGCGGTGACGGCGCGCGCCCGGTAGCCGTCGAGGTTGCTGTAGAGCCCGAAGAACGCGTACACGTTCTCCAGCGTCGCCAACATGCGGCGGCGCGCCTCCTTGACGCCATCGGGGTCGAAGCGAGTGGCCGTCCATGCCGGCGACGTCGTCACCAGATACCAGCGCAGCGCGTCGGCGCCGTCCTCGCGCAGCAGCGCGAGGGGATCGACCGTGTTCCCCTTGGACTTGGACATCTTCTGCCCATGCTTGTCCAGCAGCAGCCCGACGGCCAGCACGTTCCTGTAGCTGGAGCGGCCGCTGATCATGGTGGAGATGGCCAGCAGGCTGTAGAACCAGCCGCGTGTCTGGTCGATGCCCTCGCTGATGAAATCGGCGGGAAACTGCTCCTCGAAGCGCTGCTGGTTCTCGAACGGATAGTGCCACTGGGCATACGGCATCGCCCCCGAGTCGAACCAGACGTCGATCACCTCGGGAGTGCGGCGCATGGCTCCGGCGCAGCGCGGGCAGCGCAGCACGACCGCGTCGATGTAGGGCCGGTGCAGGTCGTCGGGAACCTGGCCTCCCAGCTGGACGATCTGCTCGCGCGCGCCTACGCACTCGCGGGCGCCACACGCGCCGCATTCCCACACGGGCAGCGGCGTGCCCCAAAAGCGGTCGCGCGAGAGCGCCCAGTCCACGTTATTCTGCAGCCAGTCCGAGAAGCGCTCCTTGCCCGCTCCGTCGGGGACCCAGCCCACCGAGGCGTCGGCCGCCAGCAGCTGGTCCTTCACCGCGGTGGTGCGGATGTACCAGGAGTCGCGCGCGTAGTAGAGCAGCGGCGAGTGGCAGCGCCAGCAGTGGGGATAGCTGTGGCGCACCTGCTCGCGGCGGAAGAGCTTTCCGCTGGCTTTGAGGTCCGCGATGATCTTGGGGTCGGCCTCCTTGACGTGCATCCCCGCGTAGGGGGTCAGCGCCGGCCCGAAGCGTCCGGACTTGTCCACCGGATGCAGCGTCGGCAGGCCATTCTCCCTCGCCGCGCGCGCGTCGTCCTCGCCGTAGGCCGGGGCCATGTGCACGATGCCCGTGCCATCCTCGGTCGAGACGAAGTCGGCGGCGATGACGCGGAACGCCGGCTTGTCGGGCACGAGCACCGGGATGAGTTGCTCGTACGCGCGGCCCACCAGCTCGCGCCCCTTGTAGCGCTGCACCACCGCGGGCGGCTTGTCGCCGAAGCAGGCCGGGACGCGGGCATCGGCGAGGATCAGACGGCTGCCCTCGTGCTCGACCGCGACGTAGTCGATGTCCGCGCCGACGGCGAGCGCCACGTTGCTGGGCAGGGTCCACGGCGTGGTCGTCCACACCAAGAAGTGCTCGTCGTGATCCTTGGCCTTGAAGCGGACGGTGACCGAGGGATCGTCGACGTCACGATAGCCCAGGGCCACCTCGTGGCTGGAGAGCGCGGTCTCGCAGCGCGTGCAGTACGGCACGACTTTGTGGCCGCGGTAGAGCAGTCCCTTGTCCCATAGCTGCCGCAGGAGCCACCATACCGACTCGATGTAGTCGTTGTCGTAGGTGACGTAGGGGTGCTCCAGGTCGAGCCAGAACCCGATGCGGTTGGTGAAATCGTCCCAGTCCTCCTTGTAGCGGAAGACCGACTCGCGGCACTGGCGGTTGAAGGCCTCGATCCCGTAGGCCTCGACCTGATCCTTGCTGCTGAGCCCCAGCTGCTTCTCGACCTCGATCTCCACGGGCAGACCGTGCGTGTCCCAGCCGGCCTTGCGCAGCACGTAGTGGCCGGTCATGGTCTTGTAGCGACAGAAGATGTCCTTCACCAGGCGCGCGGCCACGTGGTGGACCCCCGGGCGGCCGTTGGCCGTGGGCGGGCCTTCGTAGAACACAAATGCTGGACGCCCCTTGCGTTCGCGCTCGGTGCGGCCGAAGACGTCCCGCTCCCGCCACCACGTGCGAATGGTCGCCTCCGCGCGGGGCAGGTCCTCCTCGCCCAGGGAGGCCGGATAGGCGGAGTCGCGTGTCGGCGCCTGCGACATGGACGGCGTCAGGACGTCTCGAGGAAGCGGGTGACCAGCGCGCTGAGCGCGGGCTCCGTGGCGTTGGCGATGGCGATGATGTCGGCCACATTCGCCGGCTGCAGCGCGTCGGGCAGGCAGCGGTCCGTGATCACCGACAGGCCCAGCACCCGCATGCCGCCGTGGACGGCCACCAGGCACTCCGGGACCATCGACATGCCCACGATGTCCGCCCCGCTCGCCCGCAGGAAGCGGTACTCCGCCGCGGTCTCGAGGTTGGGGCCGGCGACGGCAACGTAAACGCCCT
The DNA here is from genome assembly GCA_041484665.1 of Candidatus Krumholzibacteriia bacterium. Lineage (GTDB taxonomy): Bacteria > Krumholzibacteriota > Krumholzibacteriia > JAJRXK01 > JAJRXK01 > JBGPIA01. The sequence continues at coordinate 47,167 of JBGPIA010000023.1, read as the reverse complement.
TGTGGGCGCCGATGCGCAGCTCGCGGGCAATCTCGACAGCGCGCTGGGCGTAGGCGCGGTCGTAGGGCTGTGACATGTCGGGGAAGCGCGGGCCCAGCTCGTCGTCGTTGGGCCCGATCAGCGGGTTGTCCCCCATCAGATTGATATGGTCGCTGAGGATCACGATGTCGCCGGGCGTCATCTGCGGGCTCATCCCGCCCACCGCATTGCTCATCACCAGGCTGTGGGCTCCCAGCGCGCGCATCACCCGCACCGGCAGGGTGATCTCCTTCATGCTGTAGCCCTCGTAGTAGTGTACGCGGCCCTGCATGGCGGCGACGCGCTTGCCGCCCAGTCGCCCGAGGATGAAGTTGCCCGCATGGGATTCCGCCGTGCTCTTGACGAAGCCGGGGATCTCGTCGAACGCGACGGAGAACTCGCGGTCGATGCGGTCGCCGAAGCTGCCCAGTCCGGTGCCGAGGATCAGCCCGAACTCGGGCGTGAACGCGGTCTGCTTGCGCAGGAAGTCCACCGCGCCGGCGATGGCCTGTTGGATCGTTGCGCGTCCTTCGAGCATCGTCGGCTCCGCAAACAATAAGACGGTCATGCCCCGTCGGGCCGCATGAAACGAAGACGGCCAGGCCAGAGGCCCGGCCGTCGATCGGCGAACGGCGCGCGGGGAGGCGAGCGCGTGCGCGCTAGAAGTCGCCGAGCGCCTTGCTGAATTTGTCGATGGCCCAGCGCGACCAGCCCGCGCCAGAACGCCTCCCGGAATCGTCGGCAGGCGAGCTCTCCGGCTGCGGTGCCGGTGCTGCCTGCGGATCAGCCGGGTAGGGTGCCACACTTTCCCGGGGCTGTCCAGCCGGGCTCAGTATGCTCCAGGGATCGTCGCCCTCATGCTCGGCCTCGTAGCCGACCTGGGCTGCTTGTGCCATGTCGGCGGCCACGCTCACCACCGCGTCGGCAACCTGCTCGGCCTGCTCATCGAAGAACAAGCGGCTCTCGGGGAGGGCGTCCACGCGCGTCTCCACCGGCCCCACCGGGGGTGGCGGCACCGCCGCGGGAAACTCCAGCTCGCCGCGCACCGGCCCGCGTGATGCGCGCGCGGGACCGCCCGCGGCGACTCCCGCGGCCGCGCGTCCCGCCATCGGCTGCGCCGCCGCCGGGACACCAACGGTGCCCGGGTACGCAGCGCTGCGCGGATCGGCGTACCCGACCCGCTGCGCCCGGCCCGAGTCACGGCTCGAGTCACGGCCCGGATCGCGCCCTTGGTCTCGCCCAGTGTCACGGGCGGACGCGCGTCCCGGATCACGATTGGGATCGCGATTGGGATCGTAGTCGCGCCAGCGATCGGGCTCGCCCCGCTCGCCGCCGTACGCAGGCGGAGCTGCGGGCCCCACGTTCGGGCCGCCGGGTCCAGTGGGAGCCATCGGGATCGGGCCCGCGGGGCTTGGAGCCGTGGGGCCATAGGACGACTGCGTGGGCCCAGCCGGGCCGTAGGGCGGCGGCGCGGGCGTGTAGGGCGGTGGACCGTACGCCGGAGCGGAGGCAGGCGTGCCGTACGGCGTCCCACCGCGCGGAGCCCCCGCACCCGTCGCGGTCTGCGGCGGCGCCGGTTGCTGCCCCGCGTACTGCGCCGGTTGCTGCCCCGCGTACTGCGCGTTCTGGGCGGCGTGCTGCGCGGCGAGCTGGTTCGGATGCTCCTGATCGTCGTCATCGCGGAAGTCGCGCGCGTAGCTATCCACCAGACCGAGCTGCCCTTCGGCCAGCCCGCGCAGCCGCGCCAGGAATCCGTCACGCTGGTTGCGCAACTCGCGCACCTGGGCCTTGAGCACCTGCACCTGGTTCGCGATCGCCGCGATCTCGTGGTCGACGCGGACGCGGGCGTCGCGCACGATCAGCTCGCCTTCCTTGCGCGCGTTCTCCCGCGCCTCGGCCATCACGCGCTCGGCAGTCAGCAGCGTGTCGCGCAGCGTCTTCTCCATGTTGCGGTACTCGCTGACCTTCTCGTCGAGCTCCAGCACCCGCTCGCGCAGCTGCTTGTTATCCGTGAGCACTGTCTCGTACTCATCAGCCACGGTGGCGAGGAAGGCGTAGACTTCCTCGGCGTCGAGGCCCCGGACGACCTTGCGGAACTCCTGTTTGCGTACGTCCAGCGGCGTGATGCGCATTGCGCCTCCTCAAATCGGCGTCTCGGTCGGCGTCGCCCTCTGTGCAGTCGGAGTTGGCAACGGCCGCCCGCCCGGCTACGTCAGCAGCCGGCTCAGGATCCGACGAAAGAACGACAGTGCCAGGAGCGCGAGGACAGGGCTTAGATCCAGGCCCCCCACGGCCGGCACGAGAGCGCGCAGCGGAGCGAGCACCGGCTCGGTGACGCGCTCCAGCAGGCGCGCAATGGGATGGCTCCCCTCCTGGCCGATCCAGCTCAGAATGACCCGTGCGAGGATGACCAGCATGTAGAGATCGACCAGCCCAACGGCCAGGGTTGCAACCTGCAAGCCAAACCTCCCCCGCGGCCAGCCTTTGCGTCCGCGGCACTCCAGCCATCCTTGCGGTCTTCCCGCTGTCCCGGGAGACTTCCGGTCGTCCCGGCGCGCGCGCGCGGCGGCTCCGCCACGGCCCGCGGCTTCCGGCCCGCGGACGGACACCATGCGGCAGCGGTCAGGAATCTTGCATCTGCAGGAGCCTCGGTCCGAACAGCACGCTCCCCAGCCGCACCTGCGTGCTCCCCTCCAGCACCGCCCATTCGAAGTCGTCGCTCATCCCCATGGAGAGCTCGACGCGCCGGCCATCGGAGCGGGCCAGTCCAGCGGCCAGCTCGCGCAGATCCGCGAACTCCGCGCGCACTTCCGCTTCCGCCGATCCCAGACGGCCGATCATCATCAGCCCCACCGGCCGCAGCGACGGCGCCGCGGCGGCGCGCGCCCACAGCTCGCGAGTCCGGGCCGGGGCGCAGCCCCCCTTCTGCGGCTCGCTCGACACGTTCACCTGAAGCCACACCCTCTGCGTGCTGCCCAGCGCTGCGGCGCGTGCGGCGACTCTGTCGAGCAGCTCCGGCGCATCGAGCGTCGCGATGGAGTCGAACACGCCCACTGCCTTGTTCACCTTATTGCTCTGTAACCGGCCGATCAGGTGCACGCGCGGCGGCGGAGCTGCGCCAGCGCGCGAGGCCAGCTCGCGCAGCGCCTCGACCTTGGGCAGGGCCTCCTGCACGCGATTCTCCCCCAGGTCCGACAGCCCCGCCGCGGCGGCGGCGAGCATGACCGTCACGGGGTGCGTCTTGGTGACCGCAAGGATCGCCACGTCGGCCGGCTCGCGCCCGGCTCGCGCGCACGCATCGGCGATGCGGGCGCGGACCGCGCGCAGGTTGTCGGCGATGCTCGCAGGCATGACACGCTCACGCTCGGGTGACAGTGCGCCCGGGCGGCGACACTATAGCGACCTACGCAGGTGGCCTCAAGCAGCGCTCGCGTCCCGGGGTGGGCAGGGCGCGGGGTGGGAAGGCGTGTGGACCCCGAAGCACACCCATCGAGCCGCCCGTGTGGGCGGTTGGAGCGCGAAGGAGTGGTGGAGGCGGCGGGAATCGAACCCGCGTCCGAAAAGCGTCGACCACGAACCTCTACGTGCGTAGCCGTCGATTGATTTCGCGCCCTGCCCCCTCGACAGCAGAGGTTGACCAGGCACTAGCCCCATTGATCTCGACGCTGCCCCCTGTGGCTACGGGTTGGCGTCCAGCCCACGGAAAATGACGCCCGCACGCGGAGCCCGCAGGCACGCTCCACGGCAGACGGCTGTTTGATCCCGGCCGGTCTAGGACCGACTAGGCAGCGAGAGCCATAGGCTCGTCAGTTGTTGTTTCCCACCGGTTTAACGAGGTTGGTGAGATCCTCGGCACGCAGTCCGGGGCCGGTCCACTTCCGTCGAAACCGTTCGCCCCCACTGCTTCTGCGGTCCATTCTAGCTGGAAGCGCGCCAAGCGCCAGCGGAGAGGGTGCTGGGACCCCGCGCCGGCGCGGGTGTCAGCCCGGGCCGGGCGGGGAGTCAACGCGGGCCTGCGCGGGCCGTCAGCGCGGTGGGGTCCCGGCGTCAGCGCGGGCCTGCACGAGCGTCAGCGCGGGCCGTGCGGCGGCGGGTCGGTCCGCGGGGGCGCCGGAGGCGGTAGCGCCGGCGAAAAGAGAGCCCGCAGCGCACCCATGCTCTTGACGGCTGCGGGGACCTGCCGCAGGCCGCTGGCGTATTTCAACGCCTGCAAGGTGTTGTCGTAGTACGAGACGTGGGGCTGCCCCTGGGCGTCGACGGCCAGCGACGCGCCATAGCCCAGGTCACCCGTATCGTCCACGACCAGGATCTGCCAGGCCCCGTCGACCTTGGAGGCGTACTTGAGGATCAGCGCGCTTTGGTCGCGGTACACGCACTGCACGTTGCCCTGGGCGTCGACCTCGATCGACGGGTGGAAACCGGTTTCGTTGGGACCGTCGTCCACGACCTCCTTGACCCAGCCCTGCGGCGTGCGGGTGATGTACCAGGTGTCCCCGAGCCCCTGCATGCCGTCGGAGTGAGCGTACAGGATGTGCGGGTGGTCCTGAGCATCGAGAGCCAACGCCGTGTAGCCGCCGACATCCAGGCCGCCGCCGTCGTCGGCCACATCGATCGCCCAGCCTGTGTCCGTCAGTTCGGCGTACTTGAGATCGCCGTTGGTCTCGTCGGAGTAGCTGACGCAGGGCATTCCCTTGGAGTTCAGCCGCATCTGCGACTTCGCGCCGACGTTGCCCGTCGTGTCGACCAGCGAGATCGCCCAGGCCCCGCCGGAGAGCCGCGCGTACTTCACGTCCCCGCGATCCACGTCGTAGTACACGATGTGTTCGTCGCCCTGCGGATCGATCTGCAGCGACGGATAGCGCCCGACGTGGCCGTCGGCGTCGACCAGCTGCGTCCGCCAGGTGCCGCCCGCCTTGGTGGCGTAGCGCAGATCGAAGGTCGTCCAGTCGAAGTACGCGATGTGCGGTGCTTCGTCCTTGTCCAGCACCAGCCACGTGTAGCCGCCGACGTTGTGTCCGGTGTTATCGGGAACCGTCTCCTTCACCCAGGTTCCGTTGACCATGTGCGCGTAGCGCAGGTACCCGGAGCTGCGGTTGTAGTAACTGATGTGCGGCTGGCCCTGCGCATCGAGGACCAGGTGGGAGTACTCCCCCAGGCGCGCGCGCTTGTCGACGACCTCGAAGGTGAAGGTGATCCCGGCGCGCGCTGGCGCCGCGGGCCCGGCGGTCGCCACCAGCCCGGTCAGCAGCACCCGCGCCAGTGTCAACGCGGTCCAGACGGGCGGGCGGCGCGGCACCGCGCGCGGGCGGCGCCCTGTTGCACGCCGCCGGCACGCCATCGCCCGCTGCCCACGAGTCATCGCGAGCTGCGGGCACAGCCGCAACAGGAGGTAGGAAGAGCGCATCTAGCTCCGTGAAGCAGGGTGGGGGGGTGCGGGGTGCGGCGCGCGCGCGGCGCCGTCGGAGCTGCGCGGACTGCAACGCAGTCTGCAACAGGAGTATATCACGGCCCGACGCCCGGGAGCGCCCCGTCCGCAGCGATGCCAAAGGCCGCAGCGGGCCCTCGTCCGCGCGGGGCATCTCCCAGGAGGCCCGTCTCAGCGGCGGTCGGCGGCGTGATAGTTCTGAGCGGAGGCCGAGTACACCACGGCCTCGCCGGCCAGATGCACCTGCTTGCGCGAATGCTGTGGATCACGGGGATCGTCCCATGGATAGACGCCACCGACCACGAGGTCGAGCTGGACCGGCGACGTTTGACCTGCGAAGGCCTTGAGGAAGCGGTCTACGCTGCTGCCCTCCCGAGCTGCCGAGACGACCAGCCCCGCGCCATCGGCCATGCGCAGCGTGAGGCGCCCGCCTTCTTCCTTGAGATTTCCCTTCAGCGAGATCCACGCGCCGATGGTGCCCTGCAACAGCTCGTCATGCTCCAACGGCAGCGCCGTGAACTCGTGGAACACGCCGGGAGACGGCGACGCGCTCCGCTGCGGCGGCGCCGCGGTGGGATCGAGCTTCGCCACGCGCTGCAGCTCGCCGCCCTTGGCGACGGGCTGCGCGCCGCAAAGGAGGCGCTCGACCTGGACCTTCCCACCGGCGATGGTCGCGTGTACGACGGGTGGGCCCTTCTCCGAGGCGCAGCCCCCCAGCAGAGTCTTCAGATCCCCCACCCCCGTCAGCTGCAAGAAGCTGCCATCGGCGAGGACCAGGCGCTCGCCGTCGAGGAAGCGGACTCCTCTGAGTTCCGTCTTCACCAGACAGGAGTAGTCGGGGGCCAGGAGTCGCCGCAGCGCCGACTGCGAAACGGGCGGTCGCGCGGCGCGGACGAAGATCTCGTCGACGCTCACCCGCTGGTGATGGTCCTTGAGGTGGCGCGAGGCAAGCAGGAGGCCTCCCCCGCCCACCACGATCACGACCAACCAGATCACCACCGCGCGGAGCACGGCGCCGGGCTTGTGCTCCAGATCGGCGAGATGGCGCTCCTCCAGCGAGCGGAGGATGGACGGCTGCGCATGCTCGTCCGCGCCCGGTTTCCCGTGGCCTTCCTCGTGTTCCATGGATCCCACCTCCATGACGGTGTGGGCCGCGCGGGGCTGGCACCCGGAGCACTGGCCGGCGCGCAGAGGGTGCATTCTGGCTGCCCGGCTGGCAAGCGAAAGCCGTGGCGGGCGCGCAGGGGGGCACCGAAGGGGCGGGAGAGCGAGGAGCAGATACGCGGGGCTCGGGCGAAGGCTGGGAGTGCGGGTCACAAGATTCGGCCGAAATGGCCGTGCTCGCCGATACGAGCCACTCCGCCGCCCGCAGCGCCCGGGGAGGCTACTCCCGGCCGCGCGGCGCGCAAGTCCCGAGTGGACGCCGCCGACAGTTAGTTCCGCTTGGGCACCACCGCCGCGATGACCAAGCCTAGCGGCCCAAGGAGGCAGCAGGCGATGAACCACCCGCAGCCGGACCTCCCCTTGGTCGTGGCGATCCACGCCCCGAGGATCCCGAATAGCAGCCACAGGGGTATGCCGAGTCTCAGCATCACGGTCGCTCCTTCGGGCGCACCCTCAGCCCTCTTCGGTCATGGCCCGCTCCTCGGGGTCGCAGCCCTCCAGCAGGGTCACGAACCCTTGCGGATCGAGCATCCGCACCCAGCCGCACCCGCGCCGCCGCAGAGCCTCCATCGCCCCGATGAACTGCTCCACGCCGTCGTCATGCGACGTGCCCTCCCAAACGAGTTCCCAGCGTCCGGCCGGGCGCAGCTCGTCGCCGGGCACGGCCTCGCGGCCGAGCAGATCGCCTGGAAACGCATCCGGACAGCTTTCGACGCGGAACCCGTCCATGCCGTGTGCTCCCCTGCCTCCGTGCGGGTCACAGCGCGCTGCGCGCCGTTGGCCCCATGGCCGGCGCGCACTTACGCGCGCATCTCTCCCCAAACCCAGTCTTCCCGAGCATTGTAGCGCACGACCACCTCACCGCCCAGGATCGCGCGCAGGTGGCCCGTGCGGCACGGGCCGCACGGGCGACCCGGAGGGCGTGGATGGCGCGGACGGCGCGGGCGAGGCAGGCAACGCGGACGGGGCGGATAGGGCCGACGGGGCGGATGGCGGCACGTCGAACCATCCGGCGCGCAGCCCGGCACTGGCGCGCGCAGCTGCGCTTGCGTCTGCGATTGCGCCCGCGCTGAGGTCCGCGCCAGCGCCCGTGGCGGCGCTCGCCGCGGCATCGGTGGCAGCCCCCGGAGCGGCGGCATAGATCCGTGCGGAGTCCGCACCGTCGCAGCCTTCGAAGACGAGGTCGGCCGGCCGCAGGCCGGCGCCCACCACGTCGACCCCACCCATCAGCCGCGCCCCGTGGTACTGGAAGGCGACGGGAACGCCTCGCATGGCCTCCTCCATCTCCTCGAACCACACCGTATTGGTCTGCGGGCGAGTCACCGGGCGGCCCGTGAACGCTGGGATGTAGATGCCTGCGTCGCGGTAGTTGTTGTCCACCAGCACTCCCGAGGGAACGTGCTCCCCGATCCAGCCAAACGCCAGCAGGTCGGCGTGGGTCACCACCGCGCTCTCGCGTGCCCCGTGCGCGTAATAGCGCTCATGCCGCTCCCAAGCGAGGCCCGCCACGGCAACGAGCATGATCGCGGCGGCCGCGCGTGCCGCCCAACCGGCGGCCGCGCGTGGTGGATGCGCGAGCGCCGCGGCGCAGACCGCCAGCAGCGCGGTCACCATCACCACGAAGACCGGCAGCACGAAAAGCATCAAGCGCTCCGGATACAGTGCAAGCGCCGGCGGGAGCCACCCGCGCGCGGCGAGCCAGGCCGCTACCTCGCAGAGCGGGACGAGCAACAGCAGCGCCACGAGCGTTCGGCGCCGCGGCGCGCGCGCGCCGGTCGTGGCCGCTGACACTCGGGCCCGCTCCCGGCGCCGACGTGGCAGCAACGTCAGCCCCACAACTGCTCCTACGCCACCCATCAGCAGCAGGGAGTCGCCGACGATGGCGCGCAAGTACCGCGTCGAACCGGCGATCAACAGCTCGCCCGCCAACGGGTGCTCGCGGTGATGGCGTTGGATCCACTGCCGCTCCGCCGGGCTGAAGCGGGCCACTCCCGCGGCGTGCAGGTATGGCACCACGAGAAGCGAGGTGATCGCCAGCAGCGCGGCCAGCCGCAGGACGAGGCGTCCGCGCGGCGAGGCGGCCAAGCTCGATGCGCTGGTCGCGCCGGGCGACCCGGTTGAGCCCGACGATCTGGTCGCGCCGGGCGAGCGGCGGTGGCGGCTCGGCTCGACCAGCGCCCAGACCCACATCGCCACCGCGAGGTAGCCGAGCACCACCGCCGGCGTCGGGTGCACGAGCAGCACGCCTGCCGACAACACGGCCGTCTCGACCGTCAACGCGCGCACGCTGCCAACGGCGCGCGGGCTGGCGGCGTCGCAGAGCGCGGGGAGGTCGATCAGCTCTGCGATGTTGCGCAGAGCCACGAAGGCGAGAGCGGTTGCCAGCACGCAAGGGTTGCCACCCCAGCCCACGTAGCCCTGCGGGTTGCGCGCAAGCAGGAACACCGCCAGCGAGGCCGCGGCGCACAGCGCGTCGTGCCGGGTGCGCCGGCAGAGCAGCAGCAGCGACCACGGCAAGAGCGCGTGCGCGAGGGCCACCATCAGCAGCCCCGCGTCCATGAGCCCCCGCCCACCCCACGCTGTAAGGCTGGTGAGGGAGTGGAAACCCAGCGGGTAGGTCCCCAGCGGAACCCCAGGATAGATCGGAGACTGATCGGCGGGCAGACCATCGCGCGCGTGGATGAGGCGGACGAAGGTCATGTGCATGGACATGTCCACGCCCGGCGGCGCCAGCAGTCCGCGCAGCGGTAGCCAGCACAGCAGCGCCCCGCCGACGACCAACGCCGCCGCCAGCCACGGCCCATTCGCCAGCCACGGCCGGTCCGAAATCCACGGCTGACCCGGCAGGTGAGGCCGGTCCGCCAGCCATGCCTGACCCGGCAGGTGAGGCCGGTCCGCAAGCCACGGCCCATCCACCGATGAGCGAGCGCGACGCAACGCGTGGTGTGCCAGCCAGCGGTCGACTGCCAGGGCGGCGGCGGCGGCAATCGAAAGCGCCATGAACAGCGCGCTGAGCGGCGTGCCCAGCGGTCGCGACGCCGACGAGAGCACGACGGCGGTTGCGGTCGCGACCGGCACGCCGCGCAAACACTGCTCTGCGGCCGGCTGCCCGCGGCGGGTCCAGAGCACGACCAGCGCCAGGCCAGGAAGGAGCCAATAGAAGGGATGCAGCAGCCCGCAGATCAGCAGCACGGGAACCGCCGCGAGCGCACGGCGCAGCGCGACGGCCAAGACCGCGGGCGACGCTGCGACAGGTGCGGTCGGCGCGGCCGGAGCAGCCGGAGCAGCGCTCGCCGCCGGCGCCGCGGCGGTGGCCGCAGTGGGCGAGTCCGGCGCAGCGGGCGCGTCCGGCGCAGTGGGCACGGTGGCCGCAGTGGGGACAGCCGGCGCAGTGGGCGCGCCCTCAGCGGTGGTGGGACGTCGATTGGGTACCATCGTCTGCGTCAGCGCAGCGGCCGGATCTCGCCGGATTCCTCGATCACCACGGTTACCCCTTCCAGCTCCCTGGGGAGCCGGCGCCTCAGCTCATGGGTCTGGCGCACCACCAGGATCTTGATGCAGAACGTCCCGTCCTCCAGCGCGCCAACCGCCACGCCAGCGACGCCGGGGGTGGCCATGAGCTCGGCGGTATGGCGCTCCTGGACGGCCATGACCTCCTCCATACTGTGCGACACGTGCACCGCTCCCTCCCTGCGCTCGGCAGGCTTGCACCCGGCGGCAGCCAGCAGATGCAACGCCAAGAGTTGCAACGCCAGCAGACGCAATGCCAGCGAACGCACCGCGTGCACGCGCGGTGACAGCGAATGCAACGGCAGCACGCGCGACTCCAGCAGCCGCACCATGAGCAGCTGTCGCATCGCCGCGCGGCCCATCATTGCGTCCCGAACAGCGGCATGCTCTTGGCCAGCTGCGCTCGGATGCGGCGCTCGATCACTTCCGCCCACCGGTCCACAGCTCTGCCGCCGGTGAGCGGGTGCGCACCGCGCGCCGGCGGCACGAACTGGTTGTCCCAGGCGTGATTCTGCTCCACTACGGCCCAGTGCTGGTAGGGATACGCGAGGAAATCGTGCGGCTGCTCGAGCAGCTCCCGCGAAAAGGTCATTTCGCGTACGGAGGCCAGCAACACCATGTTGCCCAGGGTATCGGGTGGTTCTGCCGTTGGCAGGGCGAGCAGGTTGGGGAAATCGGGCGCGAGCGTCGCCGCCAGCGAGGAGAGCATCGGGTCGTCCCAGCCCTGTGTCTGGACGCGCAGCGCCAGGACTGCCCCGGGCTTCAGATGGGAAGCCACCAGTGCGATGGCGGACCGCGTCAGAAGATTCCCCGGGATGCTGCAGCCTCCGGTGGCGTCGATCAGGATCAGATCGAAGCTGCGCTGCGATTCCCGCAGGTACTGCCGCGGATCGGCAACGACGACGTGCGCGTGATCGGCGTCCAACCCGAAGAACTGCCGGGCGGTGGCCACCACGGCCGCGTCGCGTTCGACGACCTCCATCGACCAGCCCTTTTCGCAGAACGCGCGAACCAACGACCCCGCACCCACGCCGATGAGCAGAGCCTCGCCCGGCTTCGCGAACACGCGATGCGCCAGCCCCATGGCGATCACGTAGTCGTCGGTGGGATCGAGGTCGGCCATGAGCCGCCGCGCGCGCACGTCCCCATCGAGGACGAGCAGCATCTCGTTGTCCTTGAGCACCACGCAGATCTCGGCGTACCGGCTGTCGCGCACCGCGAGCAGACCCTGCTGCGCCACCGGACGCAGCTCCGTTGCGTTCCAACTGGCCGCCACGCCGCCGAGCCCGAGCAGAATCAGTGCGAGGATTCCCCGCTCGCGGCGCGTGGCGCGGCCGGGGCGCGTGGTCAGCGCGGCCACCGCGGCCGCAAGCAGCTGCAGGCCCGCCGTCACCAGCAACAGCCGGCGCGCTCCAAGCCCCGGCAGCAGCCGCTGCACCAGTGTTGCCGCGATCGCCGCGGCCGCTACCAGAACGATGGTTGCCTCGCTCCACGCTCGCCCGAGACCCACGCTGCCCACTGCGTCGCCACGCGCGTGGTTTCCCGCGCCCTCGTGCGCACCGGCTCCATTGCGGCTTCCGCCCTGGTGCGACCGCGCGCGCGCGGCGGCGACGGAGGCGACGACCATTGCGGCCAAGAACGACGGTGGCGCGCAGACCAGCGCCGAGATGAGCACCGTCAGCGCGTACAGCTGCCGCGCGTCATGGGCGGCCGACTCCAGCCACGCTCGCACGACCGGCACCAGCCAGCAGATTGCAATCACGTCCAGCGCCGCCAGCGCCAGCGGCCAGCTGAGGCTTGCGGGAACGAGACGGTTGGCCGTCCCCCGCGCCCCGCGGGCGGCGGCCCGGGACAGTCCGAGGAGAGCGCCGGCTAGTGCCATGACGAGCGCGGTCGACCGTTGCATGGGCCCAGCACCGAACACGGGAGCGAGCAGGCGCGTGGTCAGCAGCGCTTGCGCGAGCGCGCAGCCGCCCGCGATGGCGACGAGGAACAGGACCGTGCGAGTCTTCATGCGGCGGGCCGCGCACCGCGCGGCGGCGTGCGTGTGGACGGTGTGGTCATCAGTGGACGCTGTGGGCGCGGACAGGCGGAGCCGCAAGCCACGGCGCCCGCTCCCCTCCGGGAAGCGGGCGCCGCGACTCTAGACGACCAGCCAGGAGCCGCAAAGGCCCCAGGCGGTCTGGATCACTGACCCACCATCGTTGCGCCCAGGAAGCTGAGCACCTGACCGATGGGGTTGGCAATCGCCGCCGAGCTGCTGCCGGCAAACAGCAGGCCAACCGCCCTGGGATTGGCGGTGATGTCCTCGACCATGAGCGATCCGGAGTCGCCGCCCGCCAGGAATCGGCTGCCGCGGTTGCGCACCTGGATCTGGCCGGTGAAGGTCTTCACGAACGACTGGCCGCCCGCGCACTCGTTCTCGTAGGCAACGCTCACCGTCAGGTTGAGCCCGTTGATTGTGCTGCGGGTCAGCGCCGTGGTGCGGCCCGACTTCTTGACCGCCTGGTTCAGGGAGGCCCCCACCGTATTGTGCGAGATCGTGCCGACGTCCAGGATCGCGCCGTTGGCGCTCACCATCCCCGAGATCACCTGGGCGAGGGAGCAGTCGACGTTGCTGCCCGGGAGGCTGTGCTGCAGAGCCAGCGTACCGACGTTCTGTGCGCTGGCGGCGTTGCAGGCGACGTCGATCAATCCGGGCTGGATGATCGGATCACCATTCTGGGCGACGCGGCCGTTGCCGCCCGACACGATGTCGGACTCGAACACGTGGTAGTTGCTCAGGATGTACTGGACCCCACCCTTCTGCACCAGCGAGCCCAGAGTTCCGCCGCAGCAGTACCCGTTGGCCAGGTCGTACCGCCACCCGCCGGAGGTGCCCAGTTGGATGGGCGGCGTCTGCTTCACCTTGTGGTTGGCGAAGGCCTTGATCTCGCCCACGACCTCCAGGATCACGGGGAGCCCCTCCAGTTCACGCGGCAGTCTGCCCGCGAGCTGGTCATCACGCAGCAGGATCTTCATCGCGAGGCGGCCGTCGTCGCGCATGCCCACGCCGGTGCCCACGACGCCATCGAGCGCCAGGAATTCGGGAGTGTGGTCCTCCTGCACGAGGGCGATGGCCTTGACCTCGGGGTTGTTGAGCGTGAGCCCGGTGGTGGGCTCGTAAGGCTGGTTGGAGAGCTGGCTGGAGGGAGCGGTGGGAGTGTCGGTGCTGCAACCTGCCCACATCAGGGCGACGAGGACCAGACCGACCGCCACCAGCGGCGAGAGCCGCAACAGGACAGGGACGTTCGACTTCCTCATGAGGATTGGCCTCCGTTGGGATGGCGAGAACGCACAGACGCCAACAGGCACCTGAGGAATACGAGGGTGGCGCAGCCTACGACGGAACGGGTCACGATTCCAGAGCGAAGTCGCCAGCGGCCAGCACGCCCTCAGACGCGCGCCGCCTCCGCCCATAGCAGCGGATGCTGCGCCAGCGTCGCGCCGCTCTCGAACAGCACCCGGATGTGCTCCTCGGGCGGCTCGTCGGCGAACGAGCTCACCGTGAAGCCGCCGCCAAGCGACCCGTGCGCGGCGAGCTGCTGGAGCTTGTCGATCAGCAAGTGCGCATCCAGGTTGGCATCGCGCATCTCCAGTCGCACCGCCCGCTCGCCCTCGTCGACCGTCGCCTTGAAGCTGCCCTCGGGGTAGAGCCCTTCGTAGGTGTCGGCCAGCGACTGGAGCTCGCGCGCCGCCTGTGCGGCCTGCGCGCAGCGAAGTGTGACGCTGCCGTCAAGCCGATGGACCTTCGGATCGAGGGACGTCTCCTGGCGGCCCCGGTACGGCCGCGGGTCACCCCAGGCCTGATCGGGGCGGGCCCACTCCAGGTGCAGCGCCGCGCCGGGATCGACGCGCAGCCGCACGAGCTGTGCCTGCCCCTCCGTGTGCACCAGGAGCTCTCCGCCCGGAATACCCTCCTGCAGCGCTGGTGGCAGCTCCGCGAGCATCCGCACGAGCTCCATTGCGATGGTGGGCAGATAGGTGCCACTCGCCGGCTGGACGCGGCGCACCACGATCTCGCCCGCGGGCGGATCGAACTCGAGCCATTCACCCGGCAAGCACGCCAGATGCTGCTGCAACGTCGCGGGCAGCTCGCCCAGACGAACCTTCCCGTGACATCCGAGGTCGTGGAACATGGCAATCCTCCATGTGGCGTGTGCGAGTGTCGGCGGCCGGGCTTCCACGCCCGGATTGCGGCGGCCGAGCCTCCCGGCCCGGGTTGCGCCGGCCGCAGCTGCGTAGCTGTATGACCCTTGCAGGCAAAGATAGGTGCCGGGTCGGGCCGACCAAGATCGATTTGGGCCTCGCCGGCCACCGGCCGAGCTCTTCTTGTGTGATCCCGGGACGCGGCATAGGTTTAGCCACGCCTGCCGTCCCCTCGCCTCGCACGCCCTGCGCACATCGGACGGCTCACCGCCAACCCGCTTCCAACCCGGGGCCGACCATGGAGTACTTCTTCACCGAGAAAGAGCAGATGATCCGCGACCTCACGCGCAAGATCGCGGAGGAGCGGGTCAAGCCCGTTCGCGCCGAGCTGGACGAGAAGAGCCTCTTCCCCCATGACGCCATGATGGCGCTGGCGCAGGCCGACATCCTGCGGGTGTTCATCCCGGAGCCGTACGGCGGCCTGGGCGGTGGCTGCATGGACATGTGCATCGTGACCGAGGAGCTCTCGCGCATTTGCGCCGGCGTGGCGACGACCTATTCGGCCAATGCGCTGGCCGCGACACCCATCGTCCTGGCGGGCACGGAGGAGCAGAAGCGCAAGTACCTGCCCCGCATCGCCGATGGCCGCAGCTACGCCGCCTTCGCCCTCACCGAACCCAGCGCGGGCTCGGACGCGGGCAGCATCAAGACCTTCGCGCGCGAGGTCGAGGACGGCTTCATCCTCAACGGCACCAAGCAGTTCATCACCAACGGCGAGGTGGCCGAGATCTACACGGTGATCGCCTCGACCGATCCCGGGCGCGGCGCGCGGGGGATGTCGGCGTTCATTGTCGAGAAGGGCATGCCCGGTTTCGAATTCGGCAAGGAAGAGCGCAAGATGGGGATCCGGGCGTCGAAAACGACCGCGCTGATCTTCACCGACTGCAAGGTCCCCAAGGAGAACCTCCTGGGCCGGCGGGGCCTGGGGTTCGTGACCGCGATGAGGACCTTCGACCGCACGCGTCCTGGTGTTGGCGCGCAAGCGGTGGGCATCGCTCAGGGAGCGCTGGAGGAAGCCCTCTCCTACGCCAAGCAGCGCGAGCAGTTCGGCAAGCCCATCACGAGCTTCGAGGGAATCCAGTTCATGCTGGCGGACATGGCGACCGAGATCGAGGCGGCGCGCGCGTTGGTGTATGCTGCGGCCCGCACCATTGACGCGGGGAAGGACGCCTCCAAGGAGTCGGCCATGGCCAAGCTGTTCGCGAGCAACGTGGCGATGAAGGTCACCGTCGACGCCGTGCAAGTGGCGGGTGGTTACGGTTACATGAAGGACTATCCGCTCGAGAAGTACATGCGCGACGCCAAGATCACGCAGATCTACGAAGGGACGAACCAGATCCAGCAGCTGGTGATCGCCAACGCGCTGATCCGCTGAGGGTCGGGGCTCTGGGGCCGGGCGCTGCGGATGGCGAGCGCCGCGGATGGCGGGGGTCGCGGATGGCGGGGGTCGCGGGGGGCGCCGGCGGCAACGCTGGTGGAGGCAGAGTGCGGGTGGTGGACTGACGCTGCTGGCGGCGGGCCGCGGGCCGGCTCGCGCGGCGTGCGCGCGCGTAGCGGGACAAGGACCGCGAGATGGCCCAGTTCTTCCAGATCCACCCGACCCATCCGCAGGGGCGTCTCGTCCACCAGACGGTGAAGATCCTCCGCGACGGCGGCGTGATCGTCTACCCAACCGACGCGACCTACGCCCTGGGCGCCCACATCGGGGATAAGGGGGCCGTCGAGCGCATTTGCCGCATCCGCCAGATCGAGGACCGTCACCACTTCACCATCGTCTGCCGCGACCTCTCCCAGTCGGGCACCTACGCCCGCTTCGACACACCGGTCTACCGCCTGCTGAAGGCCCACACGCCAGGGCCGTACACGTTTCTGTTGGCCGCAACCCCCGAAGTCCCGCGGCGTCTGCTGCACCCCAGGAAGAAGACCATCGGGCTGCGCGTCCCCCACAACACTATCGCGCAGGCGCTGCTGGCGGAGCTCGGGGAGCCGATGATCTCCTCGACGATGCGCCTGCCGGGCGACGACGATCCCCTCAATGATCCGGCGGAGATCCGCCGCCGCCTCGAGCACCTGGTGGATGTGGTGATCGACGGAGGCCCCTGTGGGTTGACGCCTACCACGGTGGTCGACCTCACGGAGGACATCCCGCGAATCGTGCGCGTGGGCAAGGGAGACCCGCTCCCGTTCGAGTGAGGGAGAGCCTGCCCCTGTCGGGTGGGGGACGTCCGAGCGCGCATGCGCAACAGCGCCGGCGGGCGCGCAGGTACGTCCGCGGGTGCACGGGCGCTGCCGGCGGGCGCGCGGGTGCTGCCGGCCCTAGGCGGGCACCCCCAGCGCGGGGGTGCCGCCGCCGGTGGCCCTCCGCGGGGCTCCCACGCGCGCGAATCTCCTTCCCCAGCCCCGTCCTACGACTAGCTTTGGGCACAGGCCGCGATCACCGTTCGCCGCCGGGAGGAGAAGACGATGGCGACAGCCAAGGCAGGACCCAAGCAGGTGCTCGACGCCCTCCGCGAAGCGGTCATGACCGAGATCAAGGGGCAGCAGCTGTATTCGCACGCGGCGAACGAAACCGAGGACCCGACCGCCCGGGGCATGTTCGAGGCCCTCGCGCGGGACGAGGATTACCACGTTAAGATGCTCATGGCGCAGCACGAGGCCATGGCCAACACCGGCAAGCTCGATCTGGGGCAGGTGCACCCAGCCGAAGTCGATCACGGCGCTGGCCACATCGTCGACGACGCCTTCCGCAAGTCGCTCAAGCGGGGGACGTTCGAGATGGCCGTCATCGGGCTCGGCTGCGACCTCGAGAACAAGGCGATCGCCTACTATCGCAAGCAGGCCGCCGAGACCCAGAATGCCGAGCTCAAGCAGTTGTTCACATGGCTGGTCGAGTGGGAGATCGGCCACCTGTCGGCGCTGACCAAACTGGAGAAGTCGCTGCAGGACGAGTACTGGGCCGCGCGCGGATTCGCGCCGATGTAGACACCAGGGCGGGGCTGCTGGCTCCGCCGACGAGCTTCGACGGCCGGTTCGGTAGCTTGCGGACCCTTCCCGGTCCGCTCCTTGTCCGCTCCCGGTCCGCTCCTGGCCCGATTCCCCCCGCGGCGCGGGGTCGTAGTAGCAGCAACTGACAAATTTCGCTATTGCTAGACCTTGCCAATCTTCGCTATCGCGGCTATCGTGGGTCCATGAACATCTCTCTGACCCGCGAGCTTGAGAGCTTCGTACAGGGCAAGGTCGCCTCCGGCCTCTACGCCTCCGCGAGCGAAGTCGTCCGCGAAGGGCTGCGGCTGCTCCAGGAGAAGGAACGGTTCAAGGGAGCCAGCCTGGGTGAGCTGCGCGACAAGCTCGAGGAGCGTCCGCGGGTCGTTTCCTCTATGAGAAGAGTGAGGCGCAAGCGGAAGCTCGCCTGAGCCCGTGCTCTTCCGCCTGGCCCTCCTGCGCCGGGCCCCTTGGCGGCGGCGCCCCACTGCGCCAGGCGCCCTTGGCGTGGCGACCCTCCACTGCGCCAGGCGGAATTGCGCCGCGTCCTTCTCCGAGGGTCTGGGCGTCGGGGCGCGATCGGTTCGCCGGTCGCTTCCCCGACGACAAAGCTCGCTTGCGCGCTAGTCCTTTACCGTCGCCATCTTGTGGAGCTTGCGACGCAGCCTGTGGAGCTGTTCGCGGTATTGGTGTGCCTCCTCGCGCTTCCTGTGTGCGAAGGCCTCGTTCCGCTGGACCTTGAGTGCACGGATCTTCTGCTTGATCTCGGTCTTCTGCGGCACCATCACCACTTTGTGCGGTTTCTCGATGCCCAGGGCGTGCGCGAGCGCTTCGATGAGCTGCGCCTTGGTCATGCCCGTCACGCCTTCCAGCTGAGTCTTCTCCTTGGCGAGCTCACGAAGGTCACTGACTTTCATCTTCTCCAGGTCGTGCCAGTGCATCGGTTCCTCCTCTCCTTTCAGGCAACAAGCATGATCGAGCGAGCGTGCAGCGTCCCGGCGTGCCCGGCGCTCGGTTGCAGACTGTAGCAGGGAGCGCCAGTGTCCGGCAACGGTGCGCAGCCGCGCGCAGGCGGCCCGTGGCGAACCCGGCGCTCTGCCCCGCCACTGGCCTGCCGATCAGGTCTCAGCGCAGGCCGCGGGCTCGGTGTCAACGCAGGCCGCGGGCTCGGTGTCAGCGCTGGCCGCCGAACGGCTCTCAGCGCTGGCCGCTGAAGCGCTGCACGATCCAGTCGCGGATGGTCTCCAGCGCTGCCGGATTCATGGTCTCCTCGATCGCGCTGTACTCGCGGAGGGCTCCGGTCTTGGCCTGTTGGAACAGGTGGTTGAGACCGCGCAGGCGGCGCACCGTCACGTCGCGGTTGCCGCCCTCCTTGAGCGCCTTCTCGATCTCGGGCACGTTCTGGTCGGGCGAGACCTGCAGATCCAGCTCGCCGTTGAGCACGAGCACTGGCACGGTGACCCTCCGCAGCGCCGGCCGCGGATCGTAGCCGACGAAGAAGCGAAACCACGGCTTGGTTACGCCGCCCAGCTGCGCGGCCATCATCTGGTCGGCCATCTCGCGGCTGGGTCGCACAGAGTCCGGCAGCGCTGCCATCTGCATGCGCGCGAGCTCCGTGCCCTTCTCCCACAGAGCGGCGCTGTCCGCGCCAGCCTTGATCAGATCGAGCACGGCCCGCTGCCCTGCGAGCCCTGCCTGGATGGCCGCCTCGGACACGCCCGCCGCGCGCGACATGAGCTCGTTCTGGCGGATGAGGACCTCGTCTCCCGGGACACCGGTGCCCGCCAGCAGCACGATGTACGCCACGTCCTTGGAGCGCGAGGCAGCCAACGGCGCCACGAGGCCGCCTTCGCTGTGGCCGATCAGCCCGACGCGCTTGGGATTGACCTCGGCGCGCGCGCGCAGGAAGCGCACGCCGGCCAGCGCATCGTCGGCGAAGTCCGACGTCGTGGACATGATGAGCTGACCCGAGGAGCCGCCGACGCCGCGGTCGTCCACGCGCAGCACGGCGATCCCTGCGCGCGTCAGGAAGTCGGCGACCACGAGGAACGGCTTGTGGCCGACCAGCTCCTCGTCGCGGTTCTGCGGCCCGCTGCCGCTGAGCAGCAGCGCTGCGGGAAACGGGCCCTTGCCCTGCGGAATCGTAAGCGTTCCGGCCAGCGTGATGTCGCCATTCTTGTAGCTGACGTCCTCGGCGCGATACGGGAACGGTGGTTTGGGCTCCTGCGGGCGCGCCGGCCCCGCCTCCTTCTCGCGGCCCAGGTGGAACGGAAGGCTCTGGCCGAACTGCACGATCGTGCCGGTGATCTTGCCGGTGGCGGCGGCAAAGGTGCCCTTGAACGCCGGGTCGCCCGGGACGCCGGAGACGCGGAACTGGAGCGTATCGCCCGCAATGGCGATTCCGGCGAGCGCCAGCCCCTTGGCCCCCTGTGCGGGGATGTCGATGAGGCCGGACCATTGGTCGCCGACCTGCTTCAGCTCGACGAGGATCGCCAGGTTGGTGGCGGGCAACTCGATGGCTCCCTCCCAGTGCCCCGACAAGTCGGCAGCGGAGGCCGCGCGCGGCGCAGGGGCATTGAGGCAGGCGATGCCGGCGAACACGACCCGCAGGACCGCGATCAGCCAACGGCCGCGCAAGGAGCGGCGAGGCAAGTGGCGACCGGGCGTGCAGCAGCCGTCGCCGCAACGGCCGGGCCACCAGCGGGCGTCCCGGCAACGATCGGGCGTGCTCGAGGAGAATCGCATCGATCGCCAAGACATACGCCACCTCCGGCGCGCAGTTTGCAGTTCGTGGCAGCGTCGGTCAACGATGAACGGTCTCGCCGGATGGGTTACCGCCGCGACAGACGCACGAGCGGTACCCCGAACTCACAATCGACGGCGGCGCAAGCCGCAGCTGAAGGCGGTGCCGAACGCACAGCGACCGCGGCTGGCGTGGCCGCGGTCGCTGTGCACTGTCGGTGCTGAAGACCGGTGGGTTACCGGCCGAAGCCGCCCCGCCGGCCACCGCCGCCGCCGCCGCCGCCACCGCCGCCGCTGCCGCGCTCCTCGCGCGGACGGGCCTCGTTCACCGTGACCTCACGCCCCGCGATGGTCTTGCCGTTGAGGGACTCGATGGCCTTCAGACCGGCGTTGCGGTCCTCCATCTCCACGAAGCCGAAGCCGCGCGAGCGGCCGGTGTCGCGGTCGGTGACGATGGAAGCGCGGTTGACCTGACCGTGAGCCTCGAAGGCCGTGCGGAGGTCGGCCTCGGTCGCGTTGAAGGACAGGTTTCCGACGTAGATGTTGATCATTACTCAGGATCTCCTTCTGCCAACGTTTCGTTCAACATGCCGAGTTCCGGAACAGGCGGGGCAGAAACCGAGATCCTGTCGCAACTGGGCAGACGGGCAGTCCGCGGAGCACATCCCCGACACCGCCATGGGTCTCCAGCTGGGATTTGCCCTGATGCTTCGTCCACCCTTCGCGGGCGGGCGCTCGAGGTAGGTCCGCATGCGGGAATCCAGATAGAAGACCCGCCCAGACTACGCCGCGGGGGGGGCGAACGCAAGGCCAGAACAACAGCGCGCGTGGGTGGCGGGCGCGGCCGCCGAAGCGGGGGCGGAGCCGGGGCCGATCCTGAACCGGACTCGGGACCCGGCCGCGGAAGCAGCACTCGCCGCGGGTGGCACGGGCGCCGCGGAACGAGCCGTCGCCGCGGGTAGCACGGGCGCCGCAGGCGCCGCCGTGGGAGGTGGCCGAGAGAGCCAGTCGAACGGTACGAGCACCGCCGCCGATCCGGCGCGGCGTGCAGGCCACACGGAAGGGCGCGGCGCGCGAGCCGGAGGATGGGGCGGTCCGGTGCCCGGTGCGCTGCGGCGGAACGCGCGGAGCGGGCCCCCAACGCGAGCCCCAGGCGGAAGCCGCCCACGAGAGCTTTCGGCGAGCGGTTCTGACGAGAAGCCCCGGCGAGAATCTCCCGGGAGCGCGACAGCGCATCTGCCCGCCCGCCACGACAATCGGCCTCCCGCTGGGTCGGCGATGCGCCGCCCAGCCGATGCGGCTCGCGGCCGTGGCGGATACGGCGGCCGCGCTGACCGCGCGGCATTTCCATCCCAGTCATCACGGAATCGGTGGCCGCGCAGACATGGCCGCGCCGGCCGATCGCGTCCAAGAAGCCACGCCGGCGATATGGGAGGCTTGCCTAGTGCCTCTTCTTGCCCAATTCGTCCTTATTCTTGGCTGGGTCGATGCCAGGCCCGCCCGGCTCGCCCTTGCTCTCGCTCGACTGGCTCTGGGTCCTTCCCGGATCACCCTCGTGCGCACCGCCGCCCAATGTGCTGGCGGTCTGCGGGCCGCCGTCCCTGCGGGCCCGCTCGCGGCGCGCGACGGCGATGGCCCGCGGACTCTCGCCGCGGGTGCGCATCCGCACGACCTCCGCCGGTGACAGCCGGGCATGGGCCGAGAGGGCGCGGACCAACACGAGCTCGCGAATCTCCGTATCGGTAAGGGCGAGATCTCTGCGGGGATGCCGCTTCCAGTAGCCGTGGGCCCGTCCGTAAGGCGGGCTCGTGACCTCCGGGGGGAGCTCCACATAGTAGATGCGGCCGTCGCGGTGGCAGCTGCGTGTGATCCGGTCCCAGGACATCCCCGACCGGCGCCAGTTCACGATCACGTCGAGGCCGGCCCCCGTTACCTGGGCCAGATACAGGGCGACGAGCAAGTCGGACTCCCCGACCTCCGCGGCGTAGCGCTGCACAACGAGCGGCTCGGTGTGGTAGTCGGAGTACAGGAAGTCGAACTGCAGGTTGCCCGTCCCCACCCCCACGCGCGCGGCCGTTCCGGCCGCTGCGAGGCGCGACCAGGATATAAGGACCGCGAACAGGACGTAGCTTGCGCGCATGGTGAATCCTTCCTTGGGCAGTTACAGAGGGGGCTGCAAGGCGCGTACCGCGGGCTTGGAACACCGCTTGGGCTGTGGACCCGTGGTCCAGCGAGACGAGCCCGCAGCGCCTGAATCGCGCGGGTGTCACGCTACAGGCACTGCGACAAGGGTCTAAGCCGGCGTCGGCCTACGCCGCCGGTACTGCCACGCCCTGGCGGAGACGTTCCAGCAGGGCGATCAGCTGGCTGGGATCGATTGGCTTGGTGACGTAGTCGTCCATGCCGGCGGATAGGCAGCGCTCCCGATCGCGCTCGAGCGCGTGCGCCGTGACGGCGATGATGGCGAGTCGCTTGCCCTTGGCAAGCTTGCGGATCTCGATCGTGGCCTGCAGCCCGTCCATCTCGGGCATCTGCACATCCATCAGCACGGCGAGGTAGTCCTGCTCCTCCACCTTGCAAATGGCATCCACGCCATTGGTGACGCAGTCGATCGTGTAGCCCCTGCGGCGCAATAGTTCGGTGAGGAACAGGCGATTATCGTCGTTGTCCTCCGCGACCAGGATCCTCGGCTTCTGGGGCCTCGTCGTCTGGAGTGGCATGGTCTGAGGCGCCAACCTCTGAGAAGGTAGCGTGTTGGACGGCATTTCCTGGGGACGCAGCATCTGGGAAGCCGTCGCGCGCTGCCCAGCCTTAGAGACATCGTCGCCCGGCTGCGCCGCCCGCGCCGGCTTGCGGTATTGCGCCGCGCCGACCGCGCTGGTCAGGGCGGCGTACAGGCTCGAGCGGCGAATCGGCTTGGTGAGCGCCGCCGCGATTCCGAGCTCTCGTAGCTGGGTCGCCGTGATCCGGTCGCTCATCGACGACAGCAGGAGCAGCGGTATCTCGGCCAGATGCGCG
Organism: Candidatus Krumholzibacteriia bacterium; assembly: GCA_041484665.1. Taxonomy (GTDB): domain Bacteria; phylum Krumholzibacteriota; class Krumholzibacteriia; order JAJRXK01; family JAJRXK01; genus JBGPIA01. The sequence continues at coordinate 24,060 of JBGPIA010000023.1, read as the reverse complement.
TAGCTGCGGATCTCGCGGGCGACCGTGAGCCCGTCCATTCCAGGCATTTGCTGGTCCAGCAGCACGGCCGCAAAGCGCTCTGCGGAAGGATTCCGCAGCATCGCCAACGCCTCGGCGCCGCTCTCGGCCCCGTGGGGATGCGCCCCCCAACTCTCGAGGCTGCGCACCAGGATCGCGCGGTTGGTCTCGTTGTCGTCGACCACCAGTACCCGCGCCCCCGCGAGGTCGGCCGTGACAGGCAGCGCGCTCGGTGTGGTCGCCATCTCCTTCGTGAGCGGCAGCTCGAACCAGAACGTGCTGCCCTGCCCTTGTGCGCTGTCCACCCCCACGCGCCCCTGCATGAGGGTCACGAGGCGCTGCACGATGGCCAGCCCGAGCCCGGTCCCGCCGTGTCGCCGAGTTATGGATCCATCCACCTGCCAGAAGCTGTCGAAGATCGTCGCGCTGTGCTCGGGCGCGATGCCGATACCGGTATCGTGGACGGTGGCGCGTACCACCACGGTCGCGTCGGTCTCGTCGCGCACGTCGAGTCGCACGTCGGCCTGCCCGCGCTCGGTGAACTTGATGGCGTTGCCAACCAGATTGGTGAGCACCTGCCGGATGCGGACCGGGTCGCCCCGCAGCGATGTGGGGAACGCGGCGGGAATGGAACAGGTGAGCTCGATTCCCTTGTTAGCCGCCGCTGCGGCGCCAAGCGTAACGACTTCCTCGACCAGCGACGCCAAGTCGAAACTCCGGTGCTCGAGCTCGAGGTGGCCGGCCTCGATGCGCGAGAAGTCCAGGATGTCGTTGATGACTGCCAGCAGGGCCAGCGCGCTTGCCTTGACCGTCTCGGCGTAGCCCCGTTGCTCGGCGCTGAGCTGGGAAAAGAGCAGGAGCTCGGTCATGCCGATGACACCGTTCATGGGCGTGCGGATCTCGTGGCTCATATTAGCCAGGAACTCGCTCTTGTAGCGGCTCGCCGCCTCGGCGGCCTCCTTGGCCCGACGGATCTCCGCCTCGGCCTGCTTGAGCAGCGTGATGTCGACGGCGACCCCGCCCACGAGCGTCCGCGATTCCCCCTCCCGCACCTGGAACCTGTAGCTCAACCAGTGGCGCAGCGTGCCATTGGTAACAGCCTCCCGCTCGCACACCGTCACCACATCGCCGGAAGAGCGGGCGAGCGCGTCGTAGTGGCGGGTCAGCTGGGCGGTCTCTGCGGGGAACAGCTCGAGATCGGTCTTGGTCAGGATCTGGTCCGGCGTGAGGCCGAGCAACTGCGCGAAGTGTCGGTTGACGTACACGTAGCGCCCTTGCTCCTCCTTCATGAACGCCACGACGGGCGTGTTGTCCATGAACTGGCGGAAGCGCTCCTCACTCCGCCGCAGGGCCTCTTGCGACCGCTCGGTCTGGGCCTGTCGGGTCTGCAGCTCCGTGGCCAGGGCGTCCAGAGCGGTGCCGAGCTCGGCAAGCTCGCGGGCGCTAAGCATCGCCCCGGCGCGGGTACGAAGGTCGCCGGTGCGGGCGCTGAGCTCGCCCGCGGACAGGCGCTGCGTGGTGGCGACGAGACGCTGCACCGGACGCACCACGAACAAGGATCCGCCCCACCACGAGGCGAGCAAGGCGAGACCAGCCACGACCGCGAGGCCGGCGAGGGCCTGTGCCAGTGCCCGATTCGCTGGCGCCAACGCCGTTTCCTTGGCGATCCCCACGCAGAGGTAACCGCTGCCCTCCGCCTCGCCCACCAGCGGCGTGCAGGCGTACAGGCGAGCGAGGCCATCGAGTCCGGTGCCTTCGAACGTGCCACGCCGGATGGCGAGGATGGAGCGGACGCTGGGGGCCGAGGCCACCGACTTCCCAACCCACTGCTCGGGCTCGGGGTAGCGCACGAGGATGGTGCCGGCCTGGTCGATCACCTGCAGCGTGCTCCCGCGCGGGAGGCCGATTCCGGCGGCGAGCTCGTTGAGCCAGCGCAGGCCCAGCGCCACGAACACGATGCGCTGGACATGGCCATCAGCCGTCAGGATGGGATAGGCGACATTGACGGAGGCCTGGTGCGTGACCCGCCCGATCTGGTAATCCCCCACGGCGAAGCCGCGCGTGCGCACCGCCCGCTGGAACCACGCGCGATCGGACGAATTGACCGGCTGCTCCAGCGGTACGGCGCTGGCGATGATCTCACCCGTCGGGAGGTTCACGCCGAGGTTCACGTAGACGGGGGATTCCGCGAGGATGCGGGCCAGCAGCGGACTGCAGTCGCCGGTCGCTTCGCCGCGCACCTGGGGCACCTGTGCGAGCGTGGTGAGCATTTCGCGCGCGCCTTCGACGACGCGCGCCTGGTTGGCGGCGGCGAGCCACGCCAGGCGCTCGGCCTCGGCGCGGGCGTCCGCTGCGGCCTGCCGGCGCTGGTCCAGGTCGTGGGACAGGATCAGGCCGAGGGCGGGCGTGACGGCGAGCAGCACCAAGAGCATGAGGCGCAGGCGAAGGCCGGTGCGGGGCAGTCGGCGGTGGGGCGCGGGGGGTGACGTGCCGGGCGGCGCGCTGTCCGAGCGACGGCGGGTGGGGTCTCCGGTCCCCTCAAGCATGGTGTGCGCGCATGGTCTGCGGCCTCCCCACCATCGCCGCGCCCGTCCGTCGGCAGAATGCAGGTACGATGGAAGGGGGCCGGTCGCCGGCGGCCGATGGTCCGGAGACGTCCGGGCGAATCGGGTGCGCCAATCCGTCGAGGCTATCGGCACGGGAGAGCAGGTGATTGAGCGCGGGGTTGGCCAGAGGAGGGTTGGCCAGGGGCGGGTTGGCCAGAGGAGGGTTGGTCAGGGGGGGTCGGCCAGAGGAGGGTCGGCCAGAAGAGCGCGGGTCAGGGGAGGGTTGGTCCAGGGCGCACCGGCGGGACCGGTGAATGACACTGACGCCGCGTCGACAATGCCTCCTCGTCACATCAGTCTCTCCACGTCACATCAACGTTTCCGCGTCACATCGGCGCCCGGCTCCCGATCTCGATAGGTGGCCGCGGGCCACCGCAGAACGGACGCGTCGCGGCCTCCTCCGCTCCCTGGCAGACGGACTTGGAGTCGAGGCTCTGGATGTAGGCAAGGAGCCCCTCGATTGCTTCCTGTGCCGCCGCAAACTGCGCATCCGTCTCGAACACGTACGACGGTGGCGCCTGCCGCGAGGCTACGAGCTCCGTCAGGGTCCGGTCGCCGGACATGGGGTGATCGACGCTCCGCTTGAAGGCATGCAAATACGCGGCGAGCCCCGCCATTCCGGAACGCAGCCGGGTCCAGCGGTGACCGTCCCAGGAGAGGGGCTCGGTCGGTGGCTCGCTGGCGAAGCGATCGCGCAGCCGCGTGCCCGCCTCGTTGCCGCGGGCGATCAAACCCTGGATCGTCTGCTCGGGCATCGTCAGATTCATGCCACCTTCGTCCGGCCGCAGCCAGATCTCGACCACGCGGTCGCGGTAGCCGGGCAGCCGCAGGAAGGCGTTGTCGTGCCAAACCTGCGCGCTGCGGAACACGGCGGCGCCAAAGCCCTTGAGATCCTTGAACGGGGATCCCGTGCCGTCGAAGACGTTCCACAGGTCGCCGGTGCCGTCGCCCGGGCGCCGGATCATGTAGATGAGGCTCGGATCCATGGAGCGCCGGGCGGGTTTCCCGTCCTGGTCGGTGTACTGCAGGTTGATCGCCAGCGTGGGCCAGCGGGGGAAGAGCGAATCGAAGAAGTGGATCGGCAGGTTGCTCGTGATCCCGCCGTCGCTGAACCACACCTTCGTCATCGGCTCGCCTTCGGTGTGGTAGTCGACCGCGTACAGCGGGATCATCGTGAACAGGCCGGGGAAGCTGAGGCTCATCCGCGCCGCCACGACCACCGGCATGGCATCCCCCACCGGGAACGGAAGCTTGCCGTCGCGGACCAGCGTTGGAGCTTCGATCCTGCGCGCTTCCTCGATCAGGTAATCGATGACCTTCGGCGGGAACAGCCGCTTCCACTCTTGTGGGTCGAACGCGAAGATCCTCTGGTTGTCCAGGGGCAGCTCGAAGGGCCGGCCAAACGACACGCAGGTGGTGATCGCCCGCAGGTCGATGGACCGCTGCTCCATGCCGGTCATGACCCCGGCGAGCCGAGGCGGGATCCGCGCGTGGCGCAGGTCGCCGAAGGTGAGCGGTTTGCCATCGTTCTTGCCGGCGATCTCGTCGATCGTCTTCGCCAACCACTCGGTCAGCGGCTCGATCTCGCCCGCTCGCGGGCGGTTGCCGTTGGCCATGCCCGTGCACAACCCGAGTCCGTTCTCGACGACGGGCCGCAGAGTCTTCGTGTACCCGAGACCCGCCCACAGCGCGCGGGCCTTCCACCACAGGCGGCCGAGCCAGCTGCGCTGCTCGAGCGTGAGCGCGTCCATGAAGAAGCCGAAGGCTTGTCGGGTGGAGCCGTCGGGCCGGAAGAGGCCGGTGAGCCTCCCCTCTCCCGCCAGCATCTCCGGAAGCCGCTCCACCAGCTCGAAGCCTGCGCCGTCGTCGAACTGACGCCGGCGGTACTCCGCCGCGGCGGCTGCGCAGGCGCCGATGGCGCCGGCCGAGGTGCCGCCGATGCCCACCAGGTGGAACTCTTCCGCGATGCGGCAGATCGCCGGCGGATACAGGATCCCGCTGGTGATGCCCCCCTTCATGATGAGATCGCAGCAACGCTGGGCCTGGCGATAGTCGGGCATGGGTTTGCCTTGGTGGGTCAGGGGGGTCGGTCACGTGCGCCGGTCGCATGTCATCTCATCGCTTGACAACCTCACCACGCGGCGGCTCCGATCTTCGTCGTGAAGAGACACTTCCAGGTCTCGCCGGTCAACTCGGCACGCGCCCTGGCACTCCTGGCAGATGTGCTGCAGGTTTGGCTCTTCCCTGTCTTCTTGCCCGGCGCGCTATCCTGGCTGGACGACGCGCTCGATGTCGCCGTCGCCGTGGCGTTGATTCGCTTGCTCGGTTGGCATTGGGTCTTTCTCCCGACGTTCGTGGCAGAAGCGGTCCCCGGCGTCAACCTCGTGCCCTCCTGGACGCTGGCAGTCTACCTCGTCACGCGCCGCGGTCCGCGGGGCAAGTCCGCGACCAGACCGCCTGAGATGCAGAGCGAGCTGCCGGAGACGCCCACCGCAGGGCCGCAGCGACCCGCCACGGGGTCTTCGCTGTCCATCACGCCGCCGGATCTGCCCGTCGCGCGCCCTGAACTGCCCGCCACGCCGCGCGCCCCGGCCGACCCGAGCGCCCCGGCCGACCCGCGCGGCGTAGGCAGGTGAACGCGGCCCTCGCGGGAGACGCTGCGGGAGACGCCTCGGATCGCGGCATCACCCATGGCGCAGGACTCGTGCAATTCTGGACTCGTGCGGGCGACGCGCCCGGGGCTGCAGGCGTCGCGGAGGCCCCGGCATGGGGCGGAGCATCGGGAGGTCGCGGCGGCACAACGATCAAAGTGCCGCGGATTGCTGCCGTCCCGACGGTGGTCGTGGGCCACGGCAAGCAGCCGCGCGCTACGGATAGGTGCCACGCCAGGGTCGCCGGCCAAACGGCCCAGGCCCAAGCGCCCGGTTTACCTCGCGCAGGCGTCGGCGGCGGAGCCGTCAGCCGCTTCTCTGGCCGCCCTTTTCCAGCGCGCCCTTCACGATCCGGTAGATCTCCTCATGCGTGTACGGCTTGCCAATCACGCCGTCGACCTTCTTGCGGACTTCCGGCATGATCGTGTCCGGGTCATCGTAGTAAACCGTACAGAGCACGACCGGTCTGTCCGGTCTCATCGCCTTCATGGCGTCCACGACGGCCCCACCGTCCATCCCCGGCAAGTCGAAATCCGTGACCACGAGGTCGAAGGCCGTAGTCCGAGCCTCCCGCAATCCATCCTCGCCCGAATAGGCCATGACGACCTCGAACTCCCCCGTACGCTCGAGATTCAGCTTCACGATCTTGCACAGATCGACCTCATCTTCGATCACCAGGATCTTGTGCTTCTTCATCCTCCCTCTCCTTCACTCAACGACAACAGGATCTTCGCTGTGGTGCTTCGCCCCACCTCCTGTTCCAGAATTCCAAGCCCCCGATGCGCCTTGACGATCGACTGGACGATCGACAGTCCCGAGCTGGGCCCCTTTCCCGCGGGCAACGTCGTGAAATCCGATGCGGGGCGATGGCCACCGCTGGCAACGCACGGCGAAGCTCGCTCCCGCGGCCGATCGCTGTGCTCCTTGATGGACAGCACGTGCCTATGGTGCACCAGGCGGTGGAGCATCGCCGCCACAAGCGGCGCAGGTCCGGGAGCTCGATACCCAGGTCGGACATGCGCGATGCCGCTGTTACCCCTGCGGAGGGGTATCGAGCGTCTGCCGCACCTTGCGTGTGACGGCATCCGGCGTCAGCGGCTTCTGGATGAACGCCACGCCCTCGTCCACCACGCCGTGATGCAGGACCACATCGTCCGTGTACCCCGACATGAAGACGACCTTGATCCCAGGGCGGACCGCGAGCGCCTGCTCCGCCACCTGGCGCCCGTTCATCGTGGGCATCACCACGTCGGTCAGGAGCAGATCGATACGACCAGGGTGCTCGCGTGTTACACGCAGCCCCTCGGCCGGCGTACGGGCCTCCAGCACCTGGTAGCCGGCCCTGCGCAGGATGCTACTGGCCACAGTCCGCACCTGGTCCTCGTCCTCGACCAGCAGGATGGTCTCCCCACCCTGCGCCAGGTCCGTCGTGGCCGGCGCAGTGGCAGTCACTGCCAGGGGCCCCTCCACATGCGGCAGGTAGATCTTGAACGTGGCGCCCGCGCCCGGCTCGCTGTACAGCCAGATGCTGCCGCCGCTCTGCTTGACGATGCCGAACACCGTGGAGAGCCCCAATCCGGTCCCTTTGCTGAGCCCCTTGGTGGTGAAGAACGGCTCGAACACCCGGGCCTGCGTCGCCTTGTCCATGCCGATGCCGGTGTCGCTCACGGCCAGCATGACGTACGTTCCGGGCGGGACCCCCAGATGTTGGCTGGCATAGTCGGCGTCCAGCTCGATCGTGGCGGTCTCGATCGTGAGTCTCCCCCCGTTCGGCATGGCGTCGCGGGCGTTCACCACCAGGTTCATGACGACCTGCTCGAGCTGACCGCGGTCGGCCCTGACCGTGATCTGCCCGGCCGCGAGCAGGAGCTTCAGATCGACGTCTTCGCCCAGGACGCGTACCAGTATCTTGTGGACGCTGGCCAGAATCTGGTTCACATCGACGATCTTCGGATCCAGCACCTGCCGGCGGCTGAAGGCGAGCAGCTGGCGCGTGAGGTCCGCCGCGCGCGTGCCCGCCGACCGAATGGCTTCGATGTCGGCGCGGCTCGCATGGTCGGGGCCGAGGTCCCGTAACAGGAGCTCGCTGTAGCTGAGGATGACGGAGAGGAGGTTGTTGAAGTCGTGCGCGATCCCGCCGGCCAGGCGGCCAACAGCCTCCAGCTTCTGCGCCTGGCGGAGTTGCTCGTTGGCGCGCTGCAGCTCGGTCGTGCGGGTGGCGACGCGCTGCTCCAGCTCGGCCTGTAGCGTGCGGAGCTGCGCGTTCACCTCCTGGATCTCCTGCGCCCGGCGGAAGATCTCGGCCTCCATCGCCCCAGCGCGCGTGCGCAGCTCCTCGGTGACTCGGTGCTGATCGCTCCCCTCCTGCTTCAGCCGCACGAAGTCCGTGACGTCCTCGACGCGATGGATGATGTAGGCGATGTTCCCCGCCTCATCCAACACCGGCGAATTGACCGGGCTCCAGTGCCGCTCCTCGAACCCGCCCCCCTCGGACTCGGGGCGGCGGATGTCGTACTTCTGGACCGCCATCGCGTCCACTTTGCCGTGCGCCAAGACGCGCAAGACCGACGCGCGCAGGTTGGCCACGCCCGTCGCCCCCGGATCGTCGGGATTATCCGGAAAGACCTCGAACAGACCACGGCCGAGGATTGCGTCGCGCCGGGTCATGGTCGCGGCCAGATACGCGTTGCTGGCGGCCACGATCGTAAGGTCCGGCGCGAGGACCAGGTACAGACCTGGCGCCGACTCAAACAGCGTCCGGAAGTCCGGTGCAAGGACGGGAGGCGAGCGATCCACGGGACCCTCCATGGTCGGATGTCGCTCGGGGGGTCGGATCGGCAGTCTAGACCAAGATCCCGGAAACGTGCAGGGGCAATGTTTCCCGGTCGCTTGCCTGAGCGGTCAGTTCGGCGTCGGTCCTGGATGCGGCCCAGAGCTCGGACGCCGAGCCCGGATCATTCGCGAAGCGTGATGATTCGCGAAGCGTAAACGGAGAGAGGAAAGCCTCGTGGCTCGCTGGAATGGGTCACCGCGGACCATGATTGCGGGGCACTCCATCGATCGCGGGGCACTCCATCGAATGATCGCCTCGGGGGCCCCCCACCCTCATCGCAGCCACACCAGCGGGCGAACGACACGCCCACGTGGCGTCTCGAGCACCACGCGGTAGACGCCGGCGGGCACGGCTCGACCCTCATCATCGCGCCCATCCCAGCGCAGCTCCAGCTCGCTCGAAGCGGTCGTCGCCGACAGCCGGCGCACGAGACGACCGCGCACGTCCACGATCCGCAGCTGGCCCGCAGCCGTGCCGGGCACGCTCACGCGCAGCGTCGCGGTCCGCGCGGCTGGGTTGGGCGCAACCGCCAGGACGAGGCCATCCGCGGCCGCCGGGGGCGCGGGCGCACCGGTGACGGTACCCTGTTTGTAGATCATCCCGGTCGTCGCGCTCTTGATCTGCATGTCCTCCGGAAGCGTCCCACCGCCAGCGAGCTGGAAGTTTCCCAGGGCGAACGAGTTTGGAAGTGTCACGCCTGCCTCGGCCGCGCCGGAGATCGTCCCGAACAGCCCCGTGGACCTGGCCTTCGCCTCGACGTACACATCCGCCACCAGGCGGATGGACACGCTGGTCGCTCCCGCGCTCACTGCGATCGGAATCGTGCCAGAAGCTGAGATCGTGCGCTGCTCGGGGATCACCGATACCGACTCCACCGACTCGGTCTGGCTCACAACGACGACGCCATCGACCGTCACCTGGATCGTGGCCTGGGCGAAGCCGCGCGTCTCGTTGGGATTCCCGAAGGACTCCGCAGCCTGCAGCGTCGCGCTCAGATGGTAGGGAAGCTCGACGGTGTGGGCGTTGCCGGAGAGGATCGTCACGGTGTCGCAGTAATTGATCTTTCCCTGCCCGGAGTGGAAGACCGGCCCACCAGGGTCGCCGATCTGGAATGCGTAGACGGATGGCCCGCCCGTGAAGTGCAGGATCTCTGGGTAGAACGTGCAGTTCGCCCCGATCGAGGGGTTGGGATCGACCCCGCCGAGCTCGGGTCCGATCAGCATGTCGGTGAGGGTCCCGTACGCGCCCAGTAGCGAGCCTTGCAGGTCGAAGCTGTACTGGTTGCTCCCGGGGTTGTAGCTGCCCGAGAGGCCGAAGGCGCCGAACTCCAGCTCGAGGTCCTGGCATTGGTTTAGGGCATACGCGGTGATGGCCAGCGGGACCGTCACGGGGCCCACGTTCGGCAATCCGATCCCGTACTTGACCGTGTGCTGCAGCTGGATGGGGAAGTTCCCGCACTGGGCGAAGGCGGGCGAGGCGGACGTGGCGAGCGCGGCGGCTGCGCCGATGGCGCCCAGCGCAGCGGCGGGGATGTCGAGCCAGCGCAACGGACGCATGGGGTTTCCTTTCGGGTGCGGGGCGCGCAGTCCACCGCGCGCACGTTGGACCTGCCTCGGATTTCGCGCGGACGATGCCTATTCTACTACGATCATCTTCCTCTGCTGTTCGCCGAAAGACGTCACGAGTACGTAGAAGTACACACCCGACCCGACGCGCTGGCCGTCATCGTCGGTGGCGTCCCAGACGATGCGCTGCCGCCCGGCCGGCTGCTCGCAGCTCACGAGCTTACGTACCAGTCTCCCCCGCATGTCATAGACGATCAGGCTCACGGGGCCGATCGCCGACAGGCTGAACTCGATTGTCGTCGCCGGATTGAAGGGGTTTGGGAAATTCTGCGGGAGGGTCACTGCAGCGGACCTTGGCACCGGGGGCGCGGCAATTGGGCTCTGAAACCACATCGCCCAGACCTCATTATTGCGATCGGTGCAGAAGTCCCCATCACCGTCAAATCCGCCGAACACGACCATGCCGTCGCGCGCCGGGTCGTAGATCGCGGTGTGCGATTCCCGCGGGCTCGGCGGCGTCCCGGCGGGGGTCAACCGGGCCCACGCGGTGCTCCCCGCCAGTGACAGCGCCCAGACATCGCGTTGGGGGGAGCCGTTGTCCAGTCCCCCGAACACTACCATACGGTCGCGGACCGGGTCGTAGATCGCCGAATGGTACGCTCGCCCGTTTGGCGGCGTTCCGGCGGGGGTCAGCTGCGCCCACGACGTATTCCCCGCCAGCGACAGCGCCCAGACGTCGTTCACTGGATAGCTGTTGCCGAGTCCCCCGAACACCACCATGCGGTCGCGCACGGGGTCGTAGATCGCCGTGTGGTTCTCCCGCCCGCTCGGCGGCGTTCCGGCCGGGGTCAGCTGGGCCCATGACGCACTCCCCGCCAGTGACAGCGTCCAGACGTCGTTGCGGGGGGAGCCGTTGCTGAGTCCCCCGAACACCACCATACGGTCGCGCGCCGGGTCGTAGATCGCGGTGTGCAGCACCCGGCCGGGCGACATCCCGTCAGGGGACAGCCCGACCCATTCCATGTTCCCCGCCAGCGAGAGTGCCCAGACGTTGCTGGGGTTGGAGGCGTCAGCACCTCCCCCGAATACCACCATGCGATCGCGTACCGGGTCATAGATCGCCGTGTGCCCCCCCCGCCTACTCGGCGGCGTTCCATCCGGGGTCCGCTGGGTCCACACCGGGTACACCGCCAGCGACAGCGTCCAGACGTCGTTGCGGGGGGAGGCGTTGTCCAATCCTGCGAAAACCACCATCCGGTCGCGCACCGGATCGTAGATCGCCGTGTGCCGGTCCCGCTCGCTCGGCGGAGTCCCCGCCAGGGTCAGCTGGACCCAGGCCGTGCTCCTCGCGAGCGACAGCGCCCAGACATCGTTGAAGTGGACGCCGTTATCTCCCCCGAACACCACCATGCGGAAGTGCGCAGGGTCGTAAATCGCGGTATGCGATCCGCGCTGGCTCGGCGGCGTCCCATCTGGGGTCAGTTGTGTCCACGCCGGTGTCCCCCGCAGCGACAGCGCCCAGACGTCGTTGCGGAAGTTGGATGCGTAGGGACCATCCTGCCCCCCGAACACGATCATGCGGTCGAGCGCCGGGTCGTAGATCGCCGTGTGAATCCACCGCCCGCTCGGCGGCACTCCGGTCGGATTTAGCTGAGTCCACGCCGTACTCCCCGCGAGCGAGAGCGCCCAGACGTCGTTGTGTTCGCCGGAGCAGTCAAGTCCCCCGAACACCAGCATGCGGTCGCGCACCGGATCATAGATCGCGGTGTGCATCATGCGCCCGATCGGCGGCGTCCCCGCCGGGTTCAGCTGGGCCCACGCCGTGCTCCCCGCGAGCGAAAGCGCCCAGACGTCATTGCGGCATTCCCCCCCGAACACCACCATGCGGTCGCGCAGCGGGTCGTAGATCGCCGTCGACGCAAAGGTGCCACTCGGCGGTGTCCCGTCTGGGGTCAGCTGGGTCCACACCGGGTTCGCCGCCAGCGACAGCGCCCAGACGTCGTTGCGGGGGTAGCCGAAGAGGTCGACTCCCGCGAACACCACCATGCGGTCGCGCACCGGGTCGTAGATTGCCGTGTGCATAACCCGCCCGCTCGGGGGCGTCCCCGCCGGGGTCAGCCGGGTCCACACCGGGCTCACCGCCAGCGACAGGGCCCAGACATCGTCGAAGTCATAGCTGCCGCTGCCGCCTCCCCCGAATACCACCATGCGCTCGCGCACAGGATCGTAGATCGCCGTGTGCTCGTACCGCGAGGCGATGACAAGCTCATCCCAACTTCCGTCCGGGACGACTGACGGCTGGGAAGGCGTCGGTGGGGGGGTCTCGCCACCGGCGTGGGCGGTGGGCTCTGCCCCGCCAGGCGTCTCCGCCAGACGCACCATGGTGTCCCGCTGCCAAGCAGCAAGTCGGGAATCGTGCGTGGCTTCGACGAGCCTCTCCCTCAGCGCGGGCGTCAGTTCCGTAGCTGCGCGGCGGGTTGCCTGTGCGACTCCTGTTTGGGGATAGAGCAAAGCGGCGGCCGCGAGGCATACGACCGCGATGAAACGGCCAAGCCGAGGGGCTTCGGTCGACATTTGCGACCCTCCCTGCTCGCGCGCTGCTTACACCGTCAAGTTGTCGGGCCTCCGCGAAGGTGCCCTCCCGTCCATTTCAGGTAGTCAGTGGCTGCGGACACGGAGACCATCGTCCCATTCGCCGGCTCCATGTCATGGTAGATCCGAACTGCAAGGAAGGGTACCGGTCATCGACTGCGCGTCATCTGACTGCCGCATGTCGCGACTCACGTAGAGATTCGCCATCCAGTGATCCAGCCTGAGTGAAACGAGCGTGCTGCGGTATACTCCGATGGCCAGGTTCCGTAAGCCATCGCGCACGCCGATCAAGCCGCGCCGGCCGCGCGCGAAGTGGTGAACCGCTGGGGGCCCCCCGAAGTGTCGGACGAACTACTTCACCAACGCAACATGGATCCGATCGCGCTGCGAGGGAGTCACGAGCTCCACGATGTACGCGCCGCTGGCGACTCGACGGCCCAGGTCGTCACAGCCGTTCCAGTCGGCGGACCCGGCGCCCGGGCCGCGAGTTCCCAGGCCGAGCCGACGCACTCGGCGACCTGTGAAATCGTAGATGGATAGCTCGACAGGCTCAGCGCGACCCAGCTGGAACTCGATCCGCGTTGATGGATTGAAGGGGTTCGGTACGGCGCGCCGCAGAGCTACCCCAGCTGGCAGAGACCGATCGAAGGGGCTATCCGCGGTCGTCGGGACCTGTAGCTCATAGGCTCCCATGTCGACAGCTGGCCCGTAGATCCGCGGATTTCCATCCAGGTCGGTGACGATGCTCACGGGGAGAGCCGCGCTATTGCCCTCGTTCACGGCTGGAGAGCCCACCGTCAGGTGCACGTCGCCACCCGCCGCGTCCGCGAACAGAGGATTACGGTCCACGTTGGCGCCCCCGTCCGTACCCATTGCGGCGGTCCAGCCCGCGCCGCTGCCGCCACACCCAGCAATCAGCGAGTAGGAGATCATGGGTACGCTCGCGCTGTTGGCGATCTCCTGCTCGGCGCCCGCGGGGGCAGAATCGCCCCACAGAACCGTGTTCACCAGCGTCGGTGCCATCGCCATGTTGTACAAGCCTCCCCCCTCCCAGCTTGCCTGGTTGCCCGAGAAGGTGACATTGGCAAGAGTCGGGCCCGACACTGTGGGGCCTGTATACGGCGGATAGGGCAGTGGCCCATTGTACATGCCAGCCCCAAAAGAAGCGTGGTTTTCTACGAACGTCACGTTCGTCAAGCGTCCCGAACCACCAGTGCTGTACATACCACCACCATAACGTGCATCGTTCATCGTAAACGACACATCCGTAAGCACACCATCACCGAAGAAGCCGCCACCGCTCCCGACGCTGGAGAATGTACGGTTCGAGCTGAACCTGACGTTGGTGAGCGACCCCCCTCCAACCATTCCACCCCCTCCATCTCCGGCAACATTCCGCGCGAACGTCACGTCCACCAGCGCACCACTGCCTACAAAGCCACCCCCATAGTCGTCGACTCCGTTGTCGGAGATCATGACATGTGTCAGGGTCGGGATGCCCCCGGACGAGTACATGCCGCCACCAGACTGCGCTGCGCCATTGCGGGAAAGCGTGACGTTGGTGAGCGCAGGGCTGCTGTCCCGGCTGTAGATTCCGGCTCCAAAACCTCCCCCAGCTGCGTTGCCGTCAACTGTGACGTTCTGCAGCATCGAACTGCTGTTGGTCAGGTAGATGCCGCCCCCGCGCTGTTCGGCGAAATTCTCCGTGAAGACCACGTTGGTAATGGTCGGGCTGCCGTTGTCACTGTACATTCCGGCGCCAACGTATGATGTCGCAAACTCGCAGGCGCATCCCGCCGTGACCGTGAATCCGTCCAGGATGGCGGTGGGTCCTGTCGCCGTCGCGGTCACGACGTGGTAGACGTTGTCGAGCCCCGGCTGTCGTGCAGGGCCCTGCCGTAGCAGCGAAGGAAGCGCGGCGAACCAGTCCCGGTAGTGCGTCTTGTGTTGGTGTGCGTCCTCGTGTCCGGTGACCAAGCGCAGCAAGCCGGCGAGGATGGTGGGGCCCGGAACACCGATGTCACCGCTCAACACCGTCACATTGGCAGTCCAATCGCGCTGGTTCCGATCCGTCTCGGTCCCATTGAACCCGCCGTAGAGCGCCACCCCATCCAGGAGCTGGAAGGTAGCGGCCCGGTCGGTGCCAGCCGTGGGCATGTAGGTCCCGGCCTCGACCCAGATCTCATCGCCCTCGACCGCCTGCCCCAACGCGCCTTGCAGGTCGGCGTACGCGTCGGTCCAGGAGGAACCGTCGCCGGCACCGGTGGCAGTCGCATCGACGTAGATCGTGGCCGCCTGGGCTGGCGGTACGGCCAGGAGGAGGGCCAGCAGGAGGCCCGCGAGGACAGGCGGAAGGAGGGCCGGGAGCACGGACGGGTGAAGGACCGGCAGGAGCGCCGAGCGGACAGCTGGACGGAGGGCCTCCAGGCCGGCTGGCAGGAGGCGCAGCGTCATCGTGTGGAAACGCATCATGGTGTGCAAGCGCCTCATGACCGACCTTTCCGCGAGCAGCGCGCTCCTCGACCCCCGTTCAAGCCTACCACCGGATTCACGTCTACTCCGTGATTCACGCCAGGCCCCTGGGGCCGGTCGACCCCTTGGGCCAGCTCGATTCCTTGGGCAACGTCTAGTCCTTGCGGCCGGTCGACCCCCTGGGCCAGGCCTCCGCGTTGCTGCAAGCGCACGCCTTGATGCACTCGCGCCCCGTTGTCGTCGTCTGTCCTTGGGTCCAGGCGCGCTAAGCTGCTCCCCGCCCGCGGTCCACCGCCACCCCAGATAAAGTAGGAGCTGTTCACCCGATCCCCGTTCCTTGTACCACCAGGCCCCTTCCACGCGTTCGGCTCCCGGGGCAAACCAGTACTCCCGTGCGGTACCCCGGCGATCGGTGGTCTGCCACAGGTGAAGCGAGACCCTCGACCGGCCAGACTGCTACGCGATCACAGACCGTGACGCGATCGCAGCCTGCGGCTCTGGGGCGTCGCAGGATAATGCCGCCCCCCGAACTGCAGGCAACAACGAAGTATCGCTTGCGGGCAGTCCGGCTTGGTGAGGCGAACAGATGTCGAAAATCCGAGGATCGTGCCCGTCGGTTGTCGGCGCTCCGACCCCTTTCGCGGGTTGCCGCTAGAGGGAAGCCCCCAGGCGTCGCGTCGCCGTCTTCAATGCGTTCGGCGTGGTCGTCATCGGGCTGGATCTCAGTTCGCGTCGACGTTCAGTCGGCGCGATTGCCTCTCACCGGGTCCATTCCCCAGTCCTTGGCCCACGCCAGCTCGCGCAACGCCGAAGCCTTGGGCCGGTTGAAGGGGAGCACCCAGCTTGCTCGAGCCGCACGGTTATGTGCCACCGGCGGAGTTCGAGCAAGAGATACTTCGCAGTCAGGAAGCGCTCGCCATGGGGGCAGAGCTTGGATGAGCGAGTCTCCAATGAACCCGGGGAGATTTGCACCGCGCGGTCCGGTCCTCCCAGGGGGGTTGAACTGAGCGGAGCACCCCGCAGGCAAAGCTCAGTTCCGGTAGAGTGCCTTCAACACGCCCCAACTGATGGCACTTGGGGTTGTCGCAGCAACCCCGTTGCATGTAGCGCCGACGTCGACCCAGTACTTGAGCTGCCATATGGTCTGGCCGCCCACCACCACCTGAACGACGTAGAAGTCCTGAACTCCGCACACCATGGCGGTGGCGCCGCCGGCAAAGGTCACGGTCATGAGCACCTCGTAGGACCTGCGCAACGTGCCGGCGAACAGCATGTCCACGTCCTGGCTCCACCCATCACCCAGCGGTGTCAGCCTCAGGGCAATTGACTGGATTCCCGGCAGCCCGCTGCCGTCCGGTCTCGTGCCGGTGGAGCCGTTGAACATCTTCGTCGCACTGTCGATGTCCTGCTGGCGGGACCATCCCGTCGCGGGTACGCCGAGCATCGCTACGTCTTGCTCCGCGAAGAAGAACCGGAAGTCGTGGTGCACAGTGTTCTGGTACACGTCGATATTCTTCTTCGAATAGCAGAGGATGAAGTTGTCGATGAGGATGCCCTGCGTCGTGGCGGGCGGCGCTGCGGGCGGGAGCACCACGTCGACTACTTTGTCTTTCTTGCTGCAGCCCGGGAGGCTGCCAACTAGCGCTGTCAGAGAGACGACAGCGACGAGGGAGGTGGTCCGGCGCATGGGGGACCTCCCGGCCGAGAGATGTGAGCGGAGCCTGCGGCAAGGATAGGGCGGCCGTGGCGCCAGGGGAAGCCTCTTGGTGCTTGCGACCTGCTCGGCTTGCCCGCGCAGCGGCGCTCGGAGTATCCTCGTTGCGTGCGTTCGACCCGAACCCGCTTCCAAAGGCCACCTCTATGCTCCGCCCCGCGCCTCTCCCAACCCTGCTAGCCCTCTCCCTCCTCGCCCCGCTCGGAGTGGCCCGCGGGGAGCTGATTGTGGTCGAATTCAACTCGACGATTACGTACACGCAAGGCCTGCCGGTAGCAGGCCTCTCGCCATCGATCGGCGCGCCGGTTAGCGGTTTCTTCACCTACGACCTGTCGGCGCCGGACAGCGCGCCCGGTGACCCCAGCTTCGGGCAATATTCGACCGGGCAGCTCGAGGTGATCATCGATGGTCATCGGATCACCTGCGATCTGGGGTCCGTTTACGTCTACGACATCAACGCCCCCAACGACCTCTTCGGGTTCAGTGCTGGTACGCCACTGGGTGCGGCGCCGCTGGTCGTCGATGGAGTCACGCTGACGAACTCCTACATCGCGCTCAACTTCACCGAGTCCACCGGCACGGTGCTGACCAGCGACGCCCTTCCTGGCGTGGCAGCGCTGACTGCCTTGGCAGTCGACCAATTCAATCTGGTCCAAACTGACACCAACGGTGTGCTCCTCTATGACAACGTCACGATCACGAGCGTGCGCGGCGGCGATTTGGCCATATCCTCGGTCGTAGATGTGGCCAACGATCAGGGACGGCAAGTCCGCCTGACCTGGAGTCGCTCCACCTTCGACACGCCTCTGAGCCCGCACCCAATCACGCAGTACGCCATTTTCCGTCGCGTCGATCCGCTGCCGAAGCTGCCGCCCGGCGATTGGGACTTCGTGCGTACCGTGCCGGCCTTCGGCGAAGCCAGGTACAGCACTGTGGTGCCCACGCTGTGCGACTCGACCGCTGCAGGAGTCTGCATTTCGGCCTTCTTGGTGCGGGCAATGACCGCTTCCCCGACCGTGTTCTTCGACTCCCAGGTGGCCACGGGCTACTCGATCGACAACCTGGCCCCGGCGATTCCGCTCCACTTGACCTCCGCGCCTTCCGGATTGCTGGCCTGGGACGAGAGTCCGGAAGTCGACTTCGACTACTACGCCATCTTTGGCTCGACCGACTCGCAGTTGGATGCCGGCGACAAGGTCCTGGGGTACACGACGACGCCGGGATTCGACGCGTCGGGAGCCGGCTTCGCCTACTTCCACGTCACGGCGACCGACTTTGCGGGCAACGAAGGTGCAGCGGCGACGGTCGCCAATGCAAGCGTCGTCGCGGCGCCCGATCAGCTGCCGAATCAGTTCGCTCTTCGTGCGATCTGGCCCAACCCTGGGCGCGGGCTCACGAACATCGCCTACGAACTTCCACAGGCCGGACAAGTCGATGCCGCCGTGTTCGACCTCATGGGACGCCGCGTGCGCGTGCTCGGTAACAGCGAGCGCAGCGCCGGTCGCAACCTGCTGGCCTGGGATGGTAGGGACGACGGCGGGCGCAGCGTCGCTTCCGGCATCTACTTCGTGCGCATCCGCTTCGGTGAATCGCAGCTGGCAGGGCGCGTGCTGCGCAAGTCCGATCGCTGAGGCGGGGCGGATGGGGGTTGTATCCGCGAAGGTCGACGCCCAGGTCGCCTTCGCGGGCCGGTGGCTGGCCGGGGTGGGAAGTCGGCCGGCGCTCGCGGGCAGCCGCCGCTTGGTCGTACGGTGTGCGGTGTAGTGTGAGGTAGGACGAGGGCCGTTCGGGAGCGCCTATTTGTCTGCGGGCAGTCAGACACCGGGAACCGCGATCCCGATTCGGTCGTTGCGCGCTTCCAGCCGGGGCTCTGAGCCCGACGCAATCCCGAGCATAGCGACACACATTCGGTGAATGATGGCCATCGGCCATGATCGCTGGCCAGCCTCCGCCGAGCCTCCGCCCGGCTCCGCCAGGCCGGGATGCGGCTTGGCGCCTCTTGAGCCTCGGTCGAAAAACGGTGCGCGCTCTGGGACCTGCTTTGCGTGGCGCGACCGCCCCGGGGGAGGGGACCAACCCCTGGGGGCCCGACACCACAGGGCAGCGGCGCGTGCTCCGCGAGTCCTGCGACTCCCCGTCATAGGCAACGTCGTGGGACGGCGAAAGCGCGTCGGCTGACCGGTGTGCTGGCAGCGCGGCGGAGCTCCTGCGGACATCGCCAACGAGGGCACACCTTCGTGCCTGAGAGTGCCTTAGCGAGTTGCTGCGCCGATTCAAGCGTCACGCTACGCACTTCAGTCAATCGGCAGTCGGCAAGCGAACCGTTCCGTCCGCCAGGCGCGGTCCAACGGCGGTGCTGGAGGAACCCCCCGAGGAACCCCGGGGACTGGCGCGCTCCGACGGTTCCGAGTCATCGCCATACCCTTAAGAGCAACAACGGAAGTTCCTGGTGCGCCGCCTAGGAATTGAACCTAGAACCTACTGATTAAGAGTCAACCTAGTGGCCTCCCGTCACGCCCCGTCGCAGCCAGTCGACCGCCGCCGCGAGGGACCACACGGCATGCAAGAAACAGCTTGTTATTGGCCTCATAATGCATTTCAATAGAGTCAGCGGTCGCCGTTCGCCGTCGCAATCCGTCTTGAGCCGCCGCGACGACTGAGGAACCTAAACGGAACCTATTTCGGGAGCTCGCCATGCACTTCACCAAGGCAAGCTTGAAGAGACTGAAGCCACGCACCACGCAGTACGACGTGCGTGGCGAACACGGCTTGGGGGTGCGCGTCAACCCAGCCGGAACCATTACGTGGACCTACTTCTACGATTTCGCCGGCAAGCGGAAGCGCATGCGACTCGGCACGTGGCCCGCCATGGGCGTGAAGGAGGCGGAGAAAGCCCACACCGCGGCGCGTGCCCGGGTAGCACGGGGCCTCGACCCCGCAGGCGAAGTGCGGCGCACGCGTCAGGAGACCGCTGCAGCGCCGACCGTTGACGGGCTGGTGTCGGAGTACCTGGACCGCTGGGCAAGACCCCGCAAGCGCTCGTGGCGCGAGGACGAGCGCATCTTGACGGGGGAGGTGCACCGTGCATGGGGCACGCGTCGGGCGCAGGAGATTGCACGCCGTGACGTGATTGCCCTGGTCGACGGCATCCGCGATCGTGGCGCGCCGATTCAGGCGAACCGCACGCTGGCCGTGGTGCGCAAGATGTTCAACTTCGCCGTGTCGCGCGATCTCCTGCCAGCCTCCCCCTGCACGCAAGTCAAGGCGCCCGCCGTGGAGCACCGGCGCGATCGCGTGCTGTCCGACGAGGAAGTGCGGGCATTCTGGACGGGCCTTGACTCTGCCCGCGTGGCCAAGGTGACGGCGCTGGCACTGCGGTTTCAGCTCACCACGGCGCAGAGAGTCGGCGAGGTGATCGGCGCGTCGTGGGCCGAGATCGACCTAGACGCGGGCTGGTGGACGATCCCGGCAGAGCGCTCCAAGAACAAACTCGCGCATCGGGTGCCGTTGTCGCGCCTCGCGGTCGAGATCCTGGCGCAAGCCCGCTGGCTTGGCGCAGGCTCGCCTTGGGTGTTTCGCTCCCCGACCGGCAAGGATCACTTAACGCTCGCCGCGATCAGCCAGGCCATGCGCAAGAACCGCGATGCCCTCGGGATCGCGCACGCGACGCCCCACGATCTCCGTCGCACCGCGGCCAGCCAGATGACCGGCGCCGGGGTGCCCCGGCTCGTGGTTTCCAAGATCCTGAACCACGCGGAGCCTGGAGTGACTGCGGTATACGACCGGCACTCCTACGACCGCGAGAAGCGGGAAGCGCTGGACAAGTGGGCAGATCAGCTCCGCCGCGTGCTGGGCGGGGAGCGCAAGTCGATCGTATCGCGCCAGCACCCGTCCAAGCCTTAGTCTCGGGGCCAAGGGAAGCACCGGGGGTGCCTTGACGAACCGCAGCGGCCCCCCGATCATTCGGCTCCAGGGAGCGCCAGTACGCACACGGCGATAGGCGCCGCAATGCAGTCACGGCCCCTCGCGCATGGACCTTCTCGACGATCGGCGATTCCTCATCCTGCAGATTGCGGAGCAGGTCGCTGACGAGCGCGACAAGGACATCTTCAATCTGCTGTGGGCCCACGAGATCAGCTGGACCTGGGCTTCGGTCTACGGCTTCGCCACCGGATCCGCTGCCGAGGAGAGCCGGGCCCAGCCGGAGCCGCCCGATGACCCGATAGGAGACTCGCTGCGGCCAGGTGGGGAGCAGCGCAGGGAAACGCGGCGTGCGGTCTACAGCGCACTCGTCGCCAACGACCAATCCGACAGGACACCAGCGCAAAAGAGGGCACTCGCGCGGGAGTTCCTCGTCCGCCTCTTGGACAGCGCCACCCACCCCATCCTAGAGCGGTTGAACGTGCTGTATCCCGCCGATCCAGCTGGCACGCCTCAACCCAGTCGAAGCAAGGACACCGACACAGCTGGGACGATCGATGAAGAGTCGGGCGAGGAGCCCGAAAACGTCTTCCGCCAGGAAGGCCAAAAGTGGCTCGTGCGCTTTCAGAGCGAAGAACGCACGGTCCCCGATCCCTACCGTCTCAAGGGGATGATGTACATCCGAGACCTGCTGGCCTCCCCCCACGTCGCGATTGCTGCGCTTGTGCTCAAGCAACGCTATGAAATGCAGGAGGCGGCCCAGAACGCCGACACGGCTTTGGCGGAGGACGCGGTGCGTTGTGGTGACCTTGAGGTCTCCGACGGTTCCTACCAATCCGCAACCCGCGAGGAAGCAGAGAGTCTCCGCCGACAGATGGACGACCTGAAGACAAAATACGAAGCCGCGGTGACCGCAGAGCTGTGGGCCAAGGCCGAAAAGCTAGAGGAGGAGCGTGAAGCACTGAGGCAAGACCTGGCGAGCAGGTTTGGCCTCAGTGGACGGCCACGCGAGGAGGGGTCGCCCGCCGAACTGGCTCGCAAAGCCGTCTGTAACGCCGTCGATAGAGCGATTGAAGCGATCCGCGAAGACCACGCGAGATTGGCGGATCACTTGGACAGCCGCATCGACCGCGGTGTCGCGCTGACCTACCGGCCTTCCGAACCGCTCCAGTGGCAAACCTAGCCGGCTAACCCGCATCCGCCCCCCTGGTACGCGGTTGGTACACGATTAGTACACGCCGTGTACCCCCGGTACGCGCCGTGTAGCGCCTCCCAGGCAGGAGCGTGGGCCTGTGTGCGCCTTCCCGCGGGGTCGATTGGGTCCCCGAGGCCGAGGCGCAGCCCACGCGCCTGAATGCGGGGTTAGAAGTGCAAGACAGACTTGTCCGCCTCCCGGAGTTGGTGGCCCGGCTCGGCCGTTCCGAAAGCTCCATCCGTCGCGACTTGTGCCGCGATCCCCGTTTCCCCAGGCCGATCCACGTTGGCCGGAGCGTGGCGTGGATCGAAAGCGAGATCGAGGCATTCATCCGGGGCTTGGCCGATCAGCGTGACGCAACGCGGGGGAAGCAGCGATGGACGGCGGTTGGGTAGAGGTCCTCAAGCGTTGCCCCGAGCATCGCGTGCCGACCATCTGCGCCGCGGCACGGTTCGCCCAGGAGCTTCTTGAGCGCGGGTGGCGCGGCCAAGCTCTGCTGCTCGCCACCCTAGGGCGCTTCCATGCGGACACGCTGACGGAGGATGAGGCCCGTGCGGCTGCGGCCTTAGGTTGGTTCCATCTGCGCTACGACCTCACGCGCGAGGCTGGGCCATGAGCGAGCAGAGCACGGGGTTTCCGCTCGATACGGAACCCGGCCCGCCTGCAGCACCTGTCCCCGCAGTAGTGCCCAAGCAGCCAGTCGCCGCGCCGGACCCGGTCGAGACACGCGTCCAGTTGCTCGGCGCGAAGCTCGATGGTGCGGGGCTCGACATCTCGCGGGCCGAGGCGATCGAGCCGGCGGCCATCGCACCGTTCTGGGCGTCGGGCGATCTCTTCTACCTGTGCGGCTTGAAGACCAGCGGCAAGACAACTCTCGCTCTTGACCTGGCCGTCGCGCCTCTGCTGCCCGAGCGCGAAGGGTCGGCCTGGGGTGGCGTGCTGCAAGTAAACATGGCCAGGTTCGGGCCAGACGGGCGGGTGGCGATCATCGATGGCGAGGATTCCAGGCAGCGCTGGGCGTCCAGAGTCAAGGCTCTGCTGGCCGGAGGGAGCGTCGACATGGGGCGGGCCGGAGACATCCTGCGCAGCCGCCTGCTCTACTACAAGCCGTCCGAGCTGGGACTGCGTGACAAGACGCACTGGGAGCGCAATAGCCGCGCTGCCGTCCGCTTCCTAGCCCGGCAAGGCGTTCGCCTCGTGGTCGCAGACACGGCCTCTCGCCTCTGGCAGCCAACGGACCCCAACCAGCCGGATTGGGTGTTCGATGGCCTGGCCCCATTCCACGACGAACTCAGGGACGCCCGCATCTGCTGCTTGCTCAACGCGCACCACAAGCGCCCCGGCGAGTTTGGCGCGCAAGCTCACGGTCCATTGGGCACATCACAGCAGGAGAACGAGACAGATGGCCTACTGTTCGTCAACCGCGCTGCGGACAAGGGCGAGCTTGAAATCCGACACGAGAAAAGCCGCCGCAGTTGGTGGATCCAGCCGGGCGACAGGATCCGGCTCAAGATCCCCAGGCACCGGTTCGGGTATGAGCCCTTGCCGCCGTGGCGCGAGATCTGGCCGCACGATGGCCCCAGCGGAGACTCGGCAGGCGGTTCAGGGACCCACTTCGATCCGTCAGCGGCACTCTCGCCCATGAAACGCGAGATCCTGACAGTGCTGCAGCAGGCACACCCAGGGTCCAGGAGCGAGTCCGAGTTGGTGTCCAGTACGGAGCACGACAGGTCGAGCGTGTTCAAGGCATGCAGGGAGCTTGAAGCGGCGGGGCTGATCGAGGCCGTGCCCGATCGTGATCCGCGGGAGTGGATGCTGCGGAGGTCGTCCCAGTGATGTTGCCACCCACGTTGTTGCCATCCCCTTCTCTAGTAAGAGGGACAGGCAACTGGCAACACCGGCACTCGGCAACACGTGGCCGGGGCCGCAAGTGCCCGTGCGATGGTCACTTACTCGGGGAGCGCGGAACGGATGGCAACAGCGGCAACATGGCAACACGGGGCGTCGGCAACACCCCTTGGCAACACTCGTGGCAACACACTCGGCAGACCAGCAGTCCACCCGCTGGACAAGTTGCCCGAGCTGCGACCGCGCACTTGCCCGGGTCGCGACATGGCGCGGCGTCGCGTGGCCGATTCTGCGCAGCGGAGGCAGCGCCTCCCGGCGATCCGGGCGCGCCCTGGCCCTGCAGCTGCGAACAGAACGCCGAAGACTACATAGCTCCCAGCATCAACCGCCGGGACCGCTTGGTCTTGGCTCGCAGGCGACCTACGGTAGTG
This sequence comes from Candidatus Krumholzibacteriia bacterium, assembly GCA_041484665.1. GTDB lineage: Bacteria > Krumholzibacteriota > Krumholzibacteriia > JAJRXK01 > JAJRXK01 > JBGPIA01. The sequence goes on along the minus strand of JBGPIA010000023.1, from coordinate 214 downwards.
CCCCTATCCGAGCGGGTCCAGAGCGCCGGGGTGGAGCACCCCATATCGGAGACCGAACTCCGGCTAGCTGTTAGTGTTGCCTATCGCGGACTTCCGCTGAAATCTGGACCCCTGGCCGGCGAATCGGTGAGCACTGCCAAAGCGTGCGTACCGCATTCCGTTCCAGAGCATCTCTGAGAGGGTGGGAATGGGAACGGATGCGCGGAGGGCCGGG
>JBGPIA010000022.1:0-64326 GCA_041484665.1 Candidatus Krumholzibacteriia bacterium | reverse complement strand
TTCAACCCGCGCACGGAGATCCGCTTCGAGCTGGCGCGGCCGGGCACCGTCCGGCTGGAGCTGTTCGATGCCGCCGGACGCCTCGTGCGTCGCGTGGAGCTGCCGGCGCAGTCCACCGGCCGCCACACCTGGACGTGGCGGGGCGAGGATGACGCGGGCAACCCGGTGGGCAGCGGCGTCTATCGCGTACGACTGACGGCCGACGGCGGCGGCGCTGCGGGCGCGGCCGACACGCGCAGCATCACGCTCGTGCGGTGACTCCTGCGGTGAGAAGCAGCGCTCAACGCAGGCCCGCGCGCCGAGCACGAGACGAAGGAGCGGAGCGCCGGCTCAGCCCGCGGTGTCCCGGGCGCCACGGCGTGCGGCGTCCCGGGCGGAGGGTGCAAGGGGCAGCCGCGGCCGTGCGAAGCTAAGCCGAGCGGTGGCTGCGACATCGTTGGGGGGCCGCTGCGGCGCGGCCCCTTCCCCCCTAGCACTTGTGCATCACATTTTCGAAGTCGCTTTCTGGCGCTGTGCAGCCTACGATTGCCGGCGGCTCCGCACATGCCTGGCCGATTCACCCCGCTGCCTGTCTGGAGGTGGCTCATGCGTTCACGCGCTCGCGCGTGCGCTCGGGGAACGGCCGTGGGCGGCCGCCCAGCGACGACGACCTGCCTACCGCACGTCTTCCCCCTGCCTGCGCGTCCCTCTGCCCGCCTGCTGACTACCCTCCTCACACTCTGTCTGACCGCCTTCACGGATCAGGCGCACGCTTCGTCCGCGCAGCTGCCCAACGGCCTGGGCGTTGTGCTGGATCGAGCGAGCATGACACGCGTCGGCTCGATTGCGGCCGGCCAGGTCGTGGACGTGTACGTCGTGGCCGACGACGATGCCCCACCTTCCGCTGCCATCTCGTTGCGTGCCTACCAGTTCGGACTGGAGATCGATCCTCGGCTGACGTTCCTGGGCGTGACATTGCCGCCGGAAGTGGTGTTCCCGGACTTTCCCGCGCCGCGCGATTACGTTCTGGGACTGGGCACCTGCCTCGGCGCGTCCGGCGGTCACCCGGTGCTCCTGACCGCGCACGTCGTCCTTCCCCCCTCCCAGGCCGGCGCGACCGATCTGCGGGTCGACGTACGGCCGCTCACGGACGGCCGCGAGATGCTGTTCAGCCCGTGCTACGACGCCGCAGACCTGCGGCGCTTCCAGCCCGCGGGCGGCGCGGTGCTCAATCCCAGCCCGCCTTCGATCGTTCGCTTCGCGGGCTCGCCCGCCGTGCTGGTCGAGGGGCGTCCGCTGGCCTTGTCCTGGGAGACCTTCGGGGCGCAGGGCGTCACGCTCGACGGCGCTCAAGTCGCTGTCGCGCTCACCGAGACGCTCGCGCCGACCGCGGACAAGACCTGGACGCTCGCGGCCTCGGCGGGCCCGCTCAGCGTCAGCAGCGCGTGGAGCGTGCAGGTCATTCGTGAGCCGCGCATCGATCGCTTCACCGTCGAGCCATTCGTATCGGGCGATCAGACCATGGCGCGCTTGAGCTGGGACGTGCAGGGCGCCAATGAGATCCTGCTGGACGGGACCCAGTCCGTACGCGCGCTCTCGGGCCAGCTCGTCCCGCTGAAGAGCCCCGCCGTGTGGCTGCTCTCGGCGACCAACGAGTGGGGGATGACCTCGCGCACCGCGGCGCTCGATGTGGTCAACCTGCCACCTGTGATCCTGCAGCTCACCGCGACCCCCAACCCGTTCCGTGTCGGCGACACGGTCACGCTGCACTGGGCAGTCTTTGGCGCCGAGTCGGCTTCCATCGACCAGGGGATCGGCGTAGTCGACCCGCAAGGCGGCGCGCACGCAGTGCAGCCGCAGGGATCCGTCACCTACTCGTTGACCGCGAGCAATGCCAACGGAACAAGCTCCGCGAGCGTGCTCGTGCAGCTCCTCCCACCAGGGATCGGCCTCTTCCTGGCCGAGCCGGCAGCGGTTTTCCCCGGCGATCCCACGACGCTGCACTGGGCGGCCGAGGCCGGATCGACGCTGCGCATCGACCCCGCTGTCGGCCCCGTGACCGGCACGAGCGGCGCCGTCGTCGTCACCCCGACGCAGCCGAGCACGATCTACGTCCTGACGGCGACCAACCCCTCGGGCACGGTCGCGGCCGAGGCACTGGTGACGTGGAAGCCGCCCGAGGCCACGCTGGCCGTCAGCAGCGGCGCTCCCTACGCCATCGATCCGGTCACGCTCATCGCGCAGATCCGCGGGGCCACGCAGGCTGCCCTCGAGCCAGGCATCGGGCCCATTCCGCCTGCCGGCGGGCAGTTCCAGCTGCTGGTCGAGCAGCCGACGGTTTTCGTGCTGACTGCCAGCAACGCTGCGGGCGCGACGACGCGTCAGGTGAGCGTCACGCCGCGCACGCCGACGGCCACCCTCCAGGCGTCGAAGACGACGCCGTTCCCCGACGAGCCCATCACGCTCACGGCGGCCGTGCAGGGGGCAGCGAGCGTGACGCTCGAGCCGGGCTTCGGCTTGATTCCACCCGCGGGCGGCGTGTTCACCACGACCGTGACCACGCCGACGAACTTCGCCCTGACCGCGGTGAATGGCGCCGGAGCGACCGTCCAGCAGGTGACGGTCACCCCGCAGCCGCCGCGCATCGTCAGCTTCAGGGGGAACCCGCAACAGCTCACCGTCGGGCAGCCCGGCTCGCTGATGTGGACGGTGGAGCACGCCGTCACCGTCCAGGTCGAGCCGGGGGGCTTCAGCGGACTGGCGGCGTCCGGCTCGGTCGCCATCGATCCGCCGCAGACCACCACCTACACGCTGACTGCGATGAACACTGCCGGCACCAGCACCGCGACGACGACGGTCGAGCGCGCGCCGTTCTCGATCCTGAGCTTCGCGGCCACGCCAGGCATCATCGCCCCGGGCGAGTCGATCACGCTCTCCTGGCAGGTCATCGGAACTGCCAACGTGTCCATCGACGGGTACGGGCCCCAGCCCATGGCGGGCAGCATGGTGCTCCATCCCGACGTCAGCGAGGTCTATACCCTGCGCGCCCAGTACGGGAGCACGGTGCGCACGGCAATCACCAGCGTCATCGTCAGGGCGGGCGGGACCGTCTCGGGTTTCCTGGCCCCCAGCTGGTCCGGCACGGAGTACCCGGGTCAGGCTCCCGTCATCGAGCCGTTCATCGCGTTCGACTTCTATGTCGTGGCGCTCGATCCCCCCGGCGGCATGCTGGGCTACGAATGCTCCGTGCACGTGCCGCAGGAGCTGATCGTAGCGGGAGGCCGGACCTTCTTCCCCAATGGAGGGCTGGACGTGGGGAGCGGCGACGACAACTGGATCGTCGGCACGGGCGGCGTCTGTCTGGAGGGAGCGATCGTCCCGCTGATCCGCTACGCGGCATGTCTCTTCATTGGACCCGTGCCTGCCGGCGCGCAGATCGCGCTGGGGCCGTCCACCCCGTCGAGCTTCTCCGAGCCGGGCCTCCCGGGACGGCCCGGATACTTGAGCTGCCTGGCGGCGGGCGATTTGCGTCCCTTCATTCCGGGGCCGGGCCTGCCGATCGGCGAGTCGAACCCCCCGACGCCGGCACTTACGCTCGCGCTGGCGGCCGAGGCGGCCGACGGTGGAATCCGGCTGCGCTGGGAGCTGCGCGTCGCGGGACCCGCGACGGGGGCAGCCGTGCCCCAGTCGGTGAAGCTCCTGCGGCGCGCGCCAGGCGAGCCGCCCGTTGCGGTGGCGACCTTCTCCGGCGCCAACTCCCAGGCATCGGGAGTCTGGATCGACGCGACCGCCCTGCCGCAGGTAGCGTACCGCTACTCGGCCGTCGCGCAGGTGAACGGCACCGCCGTGGCGTCGCTGGAGGTCGAGGCCGTCCGCGACGCCCCTGGCTCAGCCATCGCTCACCAAACGCGCTTGCTGCCCAACGTCCCCAACCCTTTCAACCCGCGCACGGAGATCCGCTTCGAGCTGGCGCGGCCGGGCACCGTCCGGCTGGAGCTGTTCGATGCCGCCGGACGCCTCGTGCGTCGCGTGGAGCTGCCGGCGCAGTCCACCGGCACCCACACCTGGACGTGGCGGGGCGAGGATGACGCGGGCAACCCGGTGGGCAGCGGCGTCTATCGCGTACGGCTGACGGCCGACGGCGGCGGCGCTGCGGGCGCGGCCGACGCGCGCAGCATCACGCTCGTGCGGTGAGAGGCAGCGCTCGACGCAGGCCCGCGCGCTGAGCGCGAGACGAAGGAGCGGAGCGCCGGCTCAGCCCGCGGCGTCCCGGGCGCCACGGCGCTCCGCTCCCCGGGGCCACCTCGGTTGAGGGTGTGTCGGTGCACCCCGGTGGCCCAACGTACTCGCCTCGCGGGCCGCTCCGGCCCGTTCCCCGGCCCTGGGCGGCAGGCGGCCCGCAGGCCCCAGGCGCCGCAGCGCCGGGAGCCTGCACCCGCACCAAAGAGCAGGACGCGCGCCGCAGGGCTTCGCGTCCGGAGAAGTCACTGGTCGCATGGGTGTTGGATACTGCGCGGACCGGGCCGCCCGCGCCCGCAACGTGATCCGTGGGTGACGCCGGGCGTGCGGCGCGGCGTGCGGCGCCCGGGCGTCCGAGCGCCGGGGTCGGCCCACCCGGTGCTCCCCGGCCCCCCCAGCGCCCCTCAACGCCCCACGGCGCCCACCAGCGCTCCACGGCGATCGCTAGGGCTTCATCCAGGTAGGGACCGGCACGCCGCCGGTGCGCAGCAGACGCGTGAACACCTCGACGACGTCGGGATCGAACTGGGCGTTGATCTTGTCGGCAAGGTTGACGATCGCATCCTCCAGCCCCATCCCCTCGCTGTAGGTGCGCTTGCTGGTCATGGCATCGAAGCTGTCGGCAACGGCGACGATGCGGGCGCCCAGCGAGATCTCTTCGCCGCGCAATCCATCGGGATAGCCCTTCCCGTCGATGCGCTCGTGGTGATGGCGCACAATGGTGCGCGCGTTGCGCAGGAACTCGATCTTGCGCAGGATGCGGTCGCCCAGCTCCGGGTGCTGGCGCATGACCTCGGTCTCGTGCTCGGTGAGCTGCGACGGCTTGTTGAGGATCTGGTCGAGGATCCCGATCTTCCCAATGTCGTGGAGTGTGCTGCCGAACTTGAGGTCCTGCAGCGCCTCCTTGCTGAAGTGCATCTCGCGGCCGATCGCCAGCGAGTAGCGCGCCACGCGCGCGGTGTGGCCGCGGGTGTAGGTGTCGCGCGCCTCCATTGCGGCCATCAGGCTCTGGATCGTGGCGAGGTAGGTCTCCTGCAGCTTGCGAAAGAGGTCGGCCTTTTCCATGGCGATGCCGGCGGAGGTGGCCAGCGACGCCAGCATGGCGAAGTCCTGGGAGGTCATGGGGCGGCCGTTGATCTTTGCTCCCAAGACCAACAGCCCGCTCAGGGAGCCGGTGGCCTGGATGGGACAACCGCAGACCAATCCCAGCTCGATCAGGCGCGTCAGATGGGGACCGGTGCTCACCCCCAGCGGCAGGTCGCGCAGCATGGTCGGCTCGCGGTGAGCCTCGATGTAGTGCAGGAACGGCCGCTCCTCGTGGAGCAGAACCTTCGAGATCCCCTCGGGATGGACGCCCTTGGCGGCGTGCAGCGCGATGTTGGACTCGTCGCTGCCCATGGTGAACAGCGCGGCCATGTCCACGCCGAGCTGCCCCATGACGGTCAGCAGCAGCATGTTGATCTGCTCGTCGATGTCGATCGAGGAGTTGAGCTGCTGGCTGAGATCGAACAGGGTCTGCTGGCTGAGCAGCTGGATCTTGAGCTGGCGGTTGGTGCGCTGCAGCTCACGCTGGCGCTCGTCCACCTCGCTCTCCAGGGCCATGTTCTGCTGCCAGAGCTCGCGCCGCAGCGAGCTGCTGTGCAGGGCGTGCTCCACGCGCGCGCACAGCTCGTCGGCCATCAGCGGCTTCTTGAGGAAATCCTGGGCGCCGGCGCGGAATGCCGCTTCCAGCTCGTCCTCGGTGGCCGAGGCGCCGGTCAGCAGCACCGGCACCAGCCCGGCCTCCTCCAGGCGCTGGATCTCCTGGCAGACGCTGTAGCCGTCACGCCCGTCGAGCTGGCGGTCGAGCACCACCACGTCGGGCGCGGTGGCCTGGTAGAGATCGATGACCTGCGTGCCGTCGCGCGCCTCGATGACGTCGTAGCCGTGCTCGGAGAGCCACCGGCTCAGCGTCGCGCGCACCCCCGGGTCCGACTCGGCGAGAAGCACCCGCCTGCGCGTCGCGGTCAGTTCGTCCGGGGCCACATCCACAGCCGTCATCCTCGCGGTATTGTGCGCCGCGGCGCTGGGCGCCAGCCATCCGCCGGACGGCTCACCTTCCGTGCACGACCTCGGGCGTCATCGCCTTGCGCTCCCCCTCGGTCTCCACGATCGAGAGGAAGGCCTCCAGCACCGCCGGGTCGTAGCGCATGCCCCAGTTCTCCCGCATGACCTCCAGCGACTCGCCCCATCCCAGAGCCGCGCGATAGGGCAGGTTGCGCGTCATCGCCACGAACGACTCGGCCACCGAGACGATGCGGGCCCCCTGTGGGATGGCTGCGCCGCGCAGTCCGTGCGGGTAGCCCTCGCCGTTGAAGCGCTCGTGGTGGTGGAGCACGATGCCGGTGATGTCGATGTTGAACCCCATGGAGCCGAGGATCTCCATGCCGCTGGCCGGATGCTGCTTGATCAGTCGCCATTCCTCGTGGGTGAGGCTGCGCGGGCTGCGCAGCACCAGGTCGCTGATCTCGATCATTCCGATGTCGCGCAACACCGCGCCGTAGAGCAGGTCGCGGTATCTCTCCGGCGGGAAGGACATGGCTTGCGCGATCTTGCCGACGTAGTAGGTCACCAGCTCGGTGCTGGCGCGGTCGATCTGGCCGTTGCGCTTCTCGATGAGCGACACGAACGTGCGCGCCACGCCCAGCGTGCGGTCCTCCAGCTCGTGGAACAGCCGCGCGTTCTCCAGCGCGATCCCGGTCTGGTTGAGCAGGATCGACAGGAACTCCGCGTCGTACTCGGCGGCCGAGCCGGCGATGCGGGGCCCCAGCGCGAGGATGCCGAACGTGCGCAGCTTGCTGCGCACCGGTGCGGCAACCTGCAGGCCCAACGCCGCCAGCTTCTGCATGAGATCCTTGAGCGCGCCGGCCGGCGGAGGGCTCGCCGTGGCAGGCTCGTTCCAGGCGCCCAGGGCGTCGGGGCTGGGAGCGGGCAGGCACGGGAGCTCGATCCCCTCCAGCCCGCGCGAGGCGCGCGGACGCAGGCCCTTGCCGTCGATCTCGAAGTAGGCCACCGATCCCGATCCCACCTGCCCGATCGCCGTGAGCAGCAGCAGGTTGATCAGGCGCTCCTCATCCTGCGTGGAGTTGAAGTCGCGGCTGATCCCCAGCAGGGCCTTCTGCTGGTAGATCTTGCGGCGCAGGTGCGCTTCGAGCTCGCCGTGGGGCTCGCCACCCTCGGCGCGCCGCTCGCTCCCCGGACCGCGGGAGCGCGGCCCGCTCGCATGTGGGGCCGGCGCACGGCCGGCCTCGCCCCCGAGCACGCCTCCGATTCGCTGCGCCAGCAGGTCCAGAGCGAGCATCTCGCCCGGTCCGTATTCGCTGCCGGGCATGTCCTTGCGCAGGAACAGCGCGCCCCGCAGCGCGCCGCCGCCGAACAGCGGGACGGCGATCTGGCAATTGAGCGCGGTCAGCAGGTCGGCTTCGGCGTCGCCCAGGTCGTCGCCGCCCAGATCGATCATCGCGACCGGCCCGCCCTGCGCGATGAGGGTGGCGGCGATCGCTCCGTCGGCCGGGAATGACAGCTTGCGCTCCTGGGTCTCGATCAGGCGGTCGCGCTCGCGGCCGAACAGCAGGCAGACGCTCGCGAGGTCGGCGCCGTGGAGCATGTCGGCGATCGGCTGACGCATTGCGGGAAGGCTGCCGGACTTCGCGCACATCCGCAGGGCCTCTTCCAGCGAGACGTACCGTGCCGGCGGGACTTGGCCCTGTCCGGCGCCCGGGGTGGCCCCCGGGGCGGAACGTGGCGCCACGTCCAAAGCGGGCGTCGCAGCCGTGGTGGGGCCTGGCCCGGCGGGGGCGCGGTTCGACGCGGGCGCGCCCGCTGTGGGCAGCGCGGCGGCAGGCCTGCCGGCGGGATCCTTGGGGGGTGGCTGGGAGGGGGCCGCGGCCTCCTCCTGCGTCTGGTCGGGGAGCAGGATGATGGGCGGCGACGGAGTCTCGGCCTTGCCCGTGCCCCTGCCCGCCGCCTTTGCGGCGGCCGATCGTCCCGCGCCGCCGGCACCGCTCGCGCTGCCCCCGCTGCCCTTGCGCTCGGACGCGGGCCTGGCGGCTGGCTTGGCGTCCGTGCGCGATGGAGGAGCAGCGGCGGAGCGCTCGCCCGACGGCGGTGGCGACGCGGGTTCGGCGACGCTACGGCCGGCAGGTCGCGACCCTGTCTGCGCGGTGGCGGACTGGGCGGCTCCCGCGGGGGGGCGCGAAGCGCGAGTGGCCGGCTGCGGCGCGCCGGCTGCTGGCTGTCCGGAGAGCGCCGGCTCAGGCTGCGGCGCACGGCGGACGGGCTGTCCCGCGAGCGCCGGCTCAGGCTGCAGTGGCGTGGTGGCGGTCGGTCGCGGCGCTTGCGGCGTGGGTGTGGGCGCTGACGCGGGCGGCGGGGACGCCGGCGTGGGCGCGCCACTGCGACGCTGCACGCATACCGCTTCGGCAAGCGGGAGGGAATCGACGAACACGGGAGGCGCCGCTGTGAAACGCGCGGTCAGGAATCCCTGGACGACGTCCGAGGCGCCGGCGAGCAGCAGGGTATGGCCCGCATGGGCCATCTCGGCGGCGAACTCCCCGAGCACGGCCGCCACGCCGCCGCCCATGCTCTCCAATCCCGAGAGATCGAGAACCACCTGGGTCTTCTGTTTCTCCCGGCACTTGCGGACGAGCTCCTCGACCCTCGCACGTTCCCGAGCGCCCAGATGGCCCTCGATCTTGACGGCAAAGACGTCGGGGTCGCCCAGCTTGAGGCTCGTGAAGGAGGCGCGTGTCATCGGCTCCCCAAGAAAAATCGCGGCGGTCCGCTCATGGAGACGGCCGCCGCGACAAGAGGATCATCAAGGGACTCGGATCCCTCTGCGGAATCCCAGCGACCGCTCCTACACGAGCTCCTTGGTCAGCCAGCGATCGAGCACGCTCTTGAGGAAGCGCCACTCGCTCCCCACCTTCTTGGCGGGGATCTTCCCCTCCTTCGCCAGGCGGCAGACGGTCTTCACATGCATCTTTAGGTACTCCGCTGCCTCTACGGAGGTCATGACGGGCGAAGCCGGATCTTCCCCTCCGATGTAGATGTTCGCGTATTCGCCAAACCGCTTGTCGCTCATTCCGGTCCCCTTAGCCGCTTTGAGGTGTGAAACCCAGGGTGTCGTACCGCTTGCGGGCAGCAACCCGTATGCCAAGGCTCCCCGGTCCCAGGTGCGGCGCAACTGGTTAGAAATGGTACGGTTGCGGCCTCGCGCGGCACGCCCCCGCTGGGCGGCAGCCCTTTCGCGGCAAGCGGCCGGTAGCGGCCGTTGCAACGTGCGCGGGCGGCCGTTGGGGTCCAGTTCCACCCTGCTGCGGTCTGCCGCGCACGCCTCTGTGCAGGCCCCTGCGCAGGGCGCTCACGAGGCCAGTGAGGCGAGCGCGGCCTGCAGGTCGGTGGGATGGAACGGGTCGAGCCAGCACGCGTCAGCGCCGGTCTTGCGGGCGAGCTCCAGGGCGAACTCGCGGGCCACGGAGCTGGTGAGGACCACCGGGGTATCGATCTGACCGTCGCGCAGGCGGGCGAGGTTTTCCGCGCCGCGCTCGCCCAGCCGCAGGTCGGTCACGATCAACTCCACGTGCCGGCCTTCCAGGTAGTGCAGGCCGCGCACGAGGTCCGCCACGGCCATCACGTCGTAACCCATGGACTCCAGCGTGCGCGCCAAGTCGCGTCGGCGGAACTCCGATTGGTTGATCAACAGGCAGCGCTGAACCGCCGGTTGCTCGGCGTTGGGCGGCTGGGCGGCGCCCCCCGCGGGACCGGTGGCTTGCTCCACGGGCACGTACGTCTCCACCTCGACGTCGGGCAGCGATCCGGCCTCGTCGCCCATGCCGTCCTGCGAGCTATAGCGCAGGCGCAGCAGGCGCCCGATATCCAGCAACGGGACGCAATGGCCCCCCAGGTCCAGGCCTCCGTAGGCCACGCGCTCCCACCCCTTGGGCGCCGCCGTGATCTCGGAGGCCTCCACGAAGTCCCCCACACCCTCACAGAACAGCCCCAGCCGCTTCTCGACGGAGCCCACGATGGCGATCTGCTCCGCGGGATCTTCGCGGGGGATCAAGGATGCGACGTATTCGGCCAGGTCGGCGAGCGCAATGGGACGGCCATGGTGGTGGAACGACTCACCGGTGGAGTCGGCGTGGAAGAGCAGACCCGCGGTGGTGGTGATGTCGTCCACGAGCACCCACGGCACGGCCACTTGCACCTGGCCGAGATCGATCACGCGGTAGATCTGATCGCGCAGATGGGCGGGCAACGACAGCACGAAGCGCGGCCCGGCGTCGGCCGAGGGCTCGACCCAGATGAGGCCGTTGAGCTGCTCCACCAGCGCCTTCACCTGGCGCAGACCACGGTAGAGCGCCAAGTGGTCGGCCTCGTCGATCCCGCTGGCCTCGACGTGGGCGGGCGCATTGTCGCCAATGGAGAGCAGCAGCCGCCCGTGATCGGCCGCTAGCTGGAGCGTGACGCTCAGACTGGCGTCGGGCAGCGCGCCCTCGCGACGCGACTGCCCGAAGTTCACGCATACGTCCTCCAGCAGGTGCCCGATGACCTGCGTGACGATGTCGCGGATGCCTGGCGAGGGCGCGGCGCCCGTCTCGCGGATCGCAATCGAGATCGGCACCTGCAGCGCCTTGCGCTGCTGCTGCAACAACGGCCGCAGCGGAGCGATGAGCGGGTGGTCCCATCCCACGTCGGATGTGGCGACGCCTCCGGCAGCCGGTGACGCCGATGCCAGCGCTGCCGAGGCCGCCGCCGCGGCGGGCGCGCCGGCGGCCTGCGCAGCGCTGGGCTCCACGCACCGCAGGGCGCCGTCCATGCGCTGCAAGAAGGCGCGCAGGCGATTGATCGCCTCGTCCGAAAGGGAGGCGCTGCCCTCGTGGATGATCCCTTCCAGGTGGATCGTTACCGCGCCCAGCGCGTCGACCAGCGGATCGTTGGCTGCGGAATGCGGGGGTGGAGCCTGCGCTGTCGCACGCGCGCGTCCGGCCGCGGCCGCCGATTGCTCCTCTGGGGCCGGCATCGTCCCGCTCGCAGCCTCGAGCGGGGCCGACTGCGCGGCGTCCTCCGCCGCGGCGGGCAGGGGCTCCGGTTGTGGTGGCGGGCCGGCGGCGGCGTGGCGATCGATGAGGCGGAGCATCTCCGCCAGCTCATCGCGGAAGGGAACGAGATCGATCGTGCTGCCGTTGCTCTCGAGATGGAGCATGAGGCGCTCCTCCACCTCGATCACGCTCTCCAGCAGCAGCGTTTGCGTCGTGCTCAGCGGATGGCGCGCGGACTCGATCCCCTGCAGCCAATCCAATAGCCGGTCGAGGAACACCTGAAGGGGCTCCAGCTGCAGGATGCGGGCGCTGCCTGCCAGCAGCCGGGTGGCCATGATCGCGCGCTTGAGATCGACGAGCTCATTGCCCGTGGGCGTCTCGCCTGCGCCGGTCAGCGTCCGCAGCCGCTGGATCTGCTCTGCGACCTGCGCGGAGAACAGACTGACCTGCGAAGGCTGTGCGGCACGGCTGCCCATGGATCCCCTGCGCGAGTGGCCGAAGGACGCTGGCGAAACGATCGCGGCGCTCTACACCTGCACCGCCCCCAGCTCCGAGAGGTCGAAGACGCGGCTATCCCCGTCGTCGAGCTCGTCTTCGAGCTGGACGGCGCCGAACTCGCTCAGATCATAGACCCGTTCGTGCGCCTTTGCCTCCCCGTGGGCCGCCGGCGTCTGGGGCGGGCGCGCTGGCTCGTCGACGGCGCTGCCGCTGGCGAACAGCTCCTGGTGGATGCGCGCGAGCTGCTCCTCGGGAGTGAGCTCGGGGCTCGCAGGGCGCCCGGCCGCCATGGAGGGATCGAGGGTGGCCGCGCGGACCGACGCCGAGCCGAGCTCCCGCGCCCCCGGCACCTCGTGCGGCTCCAGCCCCACCTCGAGCATGGCGCCGGATGCCTTGGGCTCGCCCAGCCGGGTATCCAGGGCGTGCAGTTCGCTGCTGAGGATCTGGGCCAATTGATCGAGTCCGGCGGCGGCATGTCCAATGGAATTCACCAGGTGCGCGAGCTCCGCTCCACCCGCCGGCGCTGGTCCGCTGGCGGACGGCGTTCCGGCAGCCAGCCGACTCCAATCCCGGGCCACGCGCGCGAGCAGGCCCTGGATCTGGGTCGAGGTCGCCTCCTGGTCGTACTCGCAGACGCGCAGATCGGCGGCAGCCTTCTGGAAGCGCGTCGAGACCGCGCGAACCTGCTCGGTGACCGGTAGCAGGTGGGCTCCGTGGTCGCCCATGCGGCTGACCTGCAGGGCGGCATTGATGGCCAGGCCGTTGGCCTCCTCCGAGAGAGCCTCGAGCTGACCGCGCAGCGCCGCGATGCGATCGCGGTTGCGCTGGCACGTGGTGCCGAGATTGGAGTCGAGCAGCAGATCCTCGGCGCTGGGGACCGCCAAGCGCGGCCCCGATGCCGTGCTCGCCGGGCCAGCCGCGCTCACCTGGGAGAGCTGCTGGCTGTTGCTGGCGATCGTGGCGGCGAAGCGCTGGAGGTCGCGGTAGTGGCGGTGCAGCCGCGCGCTGCCCTCGTGCCACGCCTCTCGCATCGCGGTCACCGCGCTGCCCGCATGGCCATGGGCCGCGCGCAGCTCGCCGATCTCGGTGATCAACCGATTGGCCGTGCCCGCCAGCGCTGCCATGGCGCCCTCTGCGCCCTCCGCGGCGATCGGCGTGCCGGTCTCGGCGGCTTGGCGCAACTGCGTGACCAGAGCCGACAGCGCCTCGCGTTGGCGCGACAGCGCTTCCTCGGCCTCGCAACCGGAGACCCGGTGCGCGCGCCACCGCTCGACGATCGCGGCCAGGTCGGGGTCCGCCTCATAGGCAGGCCCGTCCAGCTCCCGGGGATCCTCGACCCGTGCCAGGTCCTTCAGGAGAGTCTGCCGGCGCTTGCCTCCGGACACCACCTTGTCGAGCGGCTGTGCCGCGCTGACCACCGCGAGATAGCCGAGCAGGCCCAGCAATGCGACTCCGCCTGCGACGCCGTAGAAGGCGGTCACCGATCGTTGGTCGGTGAACTGCAAGGTCCCGCCGAAAAACTGCAGGTAGGCGTAGATGAGCCCGAACCCGCAGCCGACCACGAGAATGAAGACGAAGAGGCCGAGTCTCCAGGGCGATGTGAGGACGATGCGCTGGGATCCCACGCGAAGTCTCCTGCTGAAAGGGGATGGCGGCGGTTTCCGCCGAGCGGGGAGCGGGCAAATCGTGTGCCATAGGGACGAGTCCGCCCTGAAGCGGAACTGGCCGGAACCCACGGAACTTCAATGGAGCGAGGGGGTGCGGGGCGCCCCGGGGCGGAGCCTGGCGTGCCTCCGGCGGGCGGATTGCAGCCACACGCTCTCCCCCGTTGCAAAGCGCCCCCGGGCCCTCCCGCCCGGTCGGTCGTCGTTGCTTGGCATGGGTTCTGCGTTCCGGTGGGCTACGTGGCTCGCGAACCTGGCTCAAGCGGAGCGCGGCGCCTGGGGAGGGGTGCGGCGATGCTCTTCGACGGCTACTACCCGCTCGAAGCCGACCGGCCGCAGCCCGGCCCTTCCGCGGTGCGCCCGACCGCCGAGTTCCTGATGCGTTGCCTGTTGGGGGCGCGCAAGGAGGCGGCGCTACCCAGCAACGAGAGTGGGTACGATGAGGACGTCAACGTGTACCTGGTCGGGCTCCTGACGCGTTTCCTCACGCCCGACTACCATGCCGAGGCGCGGCGCTACCTGCACACGAGCGACTTGGATCTCTCGCGGGAAGCGTCGCTCACCCACGACGACCGGCTCCGTTTCCGCCTCTACCAGACCAACGCCGACCACCTGCTGCTGGCGATCGGGCTCTTCCGGCACGTCGAGGGGATGCACCACCCCGGCAACGCGCTGACGCACCACGAGCCTGAGCAGTTCATCCACCGCGGCGGGGTCTACTACCTGATCGCGTCCTCGAATCTGCGCCGCCTCCGCCGCCGCCCAACCGCGCCCGAGATCGCCATGCGCAAGCTGGGAGACGGCTTTGGCGATTACGTGACGATCCTGCGCCGGGTGCGCTCCTCGTACTTCCACCTCACTGAGAGCATCGGCGAGGGCACCCTGTACCACCTCTCGCGACGGCCGCCCGATCCCGCGCTGGTGACGATCAGCTCGCAGGACCTGCAGGGGCTCTACGACGGCTTCCTGGATGCATTCTCGGCGTGGAAGCACGAGCCCTCACCCGCGGCGCTCGCGGCGGTGCGGGCGGCGGCCCAGCGCCTGCGCGAAGCCGACCCCGACTTCACCTTCGCACTGCCCGAGGGCAGCGAGAACTGATCGCCCCTCTCCCCTGCCCGCCCAGCGTCCGGCCCCCGCCCCAATCTCCTGCGCTCCACTGTCATCGTCTCGCCGCAGCAGACCGCCCGCAGGCCCCCGGCCCCCCGCAATCTCCCCCGTGACGTCCTCGCCCCGCGGCGACTTGCTGGTAGCAGCACAACGCTGACGGCCCCGGGCTCCGCACGGTCTGCGAGTGACACTCCGCAGCCCGCCAGCCGATTCCTGGATTCATCGGCCGGCGGGCGAGGACCGTCGCGAGCGGACCGTGCGGAGCCCGGGGCCTGTGCACGGCGTGCTGGTACGGGTGGTTGGCCGCGGGGCTGCGGAGTGTCGCGGGGGAGATTGCGGGGGGCCGGGGGCTGTGAGCACTTTGCTGCTGCGTGACCGTGGTGGCGGAGCTGAGGAGATTGGGGCGGGGGCGGGTGGAGGTTGGGTGGGAGCGCGGGCCGACAGCTGAGCTGTGGCGCACGAGTTGGCAGCCGGTGATCGGAACGCGGCCGCGGATCAGTTGCGCTTGAGGAACGCCAGCGCGGCCGCCTCGAGCTCTTCCCGGTGCGACCCGTCGAAGCACTCGTGCCCGCCGTCCTTGTACCGGACGATTTCGGTCCCGGTGTGCGTGGCGTGGCCACGGATGAACGAGACGCTGCGCGGGGAGATGCGGGGGTCGTCCTCGGCGATCACCGCCAGGACAGGGAGCCCGTACCACCAGGTCTGTTTGCGCGCCGACTCCATCGCCCCGGTCAGCTCGGCGCTCCAGCCCAGCTTGTGGCGAACCCAAGGGCTGCGGGTCAGGCCCAGCCGCACTAGCCAGCCGATCACCGGGCTGGTGCGCACGAAGAGCGCCGGTGCGAGCAGCACAAGGGCGCGCGGGCGGGGGGTGGCCTCCAGGTGCAGCGCGACGGCAGCCCCGAAGCTGAATCCGACGACGTAGAGCTTCTGGCAATAGGTGGACAAGATGCGGTAGCGGCTCTCCGCATCGGTGATGGCTGCCTGCCAGGGAGTGCCGCCCAGGGCGCTCTGGGGCATGCCGTGCCCCGGCAGGCGCATGCCGTAGACGGTGAACCCGGCCGTGAAGAGGTTGTCCGCCAGGGGCCGCAACTGCGCCGGGCTTCCCGCGGCGCCGTGGATGAGCAGCACGCCGTCGCGCGTGCGCTCATTGACCTTGAGATAGCTGCGCTGCTCCAGCGGGATCCCCAGGGACTCCTCCACCGCCTCCACCTGGCGGGCATAGGCGCGCATCAGCACCACGCGGGTGAGGGGATCGCCCTTGCCCTGCTGGATGCGCTGCTCCAGCTCCCAGATGTTCTTGGTGAGGACCTGCTGCGCGGAATCGCTGCGCTCGGCTTCCAAAGTCCGGCTCCCGGGGAAATGGGGTGCGGCGGTGCGGACCGGCGGCAAACTGTAGCACAGGATCGCGCTCAGCGCCCCCTGGGCGTAGGTTCAGGCGTTCTACCGTTGCCCGCGCCCGTGGCCCGTGGCTATCCTAGTGCGGCGGTGCAAAGCCCGTCTGCGGTGACGGGCACCGGCATCGGCTTCCCAGGACTCCCTCCGGGGCGCCACCGCGCTACCATCGACTCCTGGCCAACATCGTTCTCGCGCACCTTCGAGGGAGGTAGACCATGCGTCGTGCGGCCCTTGCGGCCTGGGCAGCGGCTCTGTTCGTCTTGGGCGGGGCATCCGCGGCCACGGCAGACGAGCTCGATCTGACCAACGTCTATCACGGCGGAGTCCCACGCGACGGTATGCTGGTGGCCGACCGCATCATCGTCCACTTCGCCGAGGGATCCACGCCGCAGCCCACGCTCGGCAAGGATGGACGCATCGTCACGGGCCGCGCCGACGTGGACGCGCTCGACGCGGCGTACGGCGTCCACGGCTTCGACAAGCTCTTCGGGGAGACGCCGGCCACCGCGCGGGCGCGCGGGCTCAAGGGCCAAGACGTGCTGGCGCGCATCTACGCCGTGGACTTCGACGCGAGCCATCCGCTGGCGGAGGTCGTGGCGCGCTACCGGGCCCTGCCCGGCGTGACCCGCGTCGAGCCGGTGGGGATCCACAGCTTGGACGCCGTCGTACCCAACGACCCCCAGCTCAACGCGCAAGCTTGGCTGCGCGCCACCACGCCGGGGGCGCGAGACATCCGGGCCATCGCGGGGTGGTTCTACTCCGCAGGGGACAGCAGCGTCGTCCTGGCCGTCGGCGACAGCGGTGTCGACTGGCAGCACCCAGATCTGGGTGGATCGGGCCCCAACTACGCCCGCGGCAACATCTGGATCAACTGGGACGAGTACAACGGCGTCCCTGGCTTCGATGACGACCATAACGGGAAGATCGACGACATCCGCGGCTGGGACTTCATAACGGGCGTCACCGGCGAGCAGAACCCGCCCCAGGATGTCAGCGGCGCGGACAACGATCCGATGGACTACGAAGGCCACGGAACGTCGGTTGCCGGGTGCATTGCGGCCATCGGCGACAACGGCGTCGGCGTGGTGGGCGGCGCCTGGCATTGCAAGGTGATGCCCATGCGCATCGGGTGGCTGCCGCCGGGCGCGGGCATCGGTGTGGTGCGGATGGACTTCGCCGCCCAGGCCATCGACTACGCCGTCGTGAATGGCGCGCGGGTCTTCAATGCGAGCTGGGGGAGCAGCGACAGCGGCGGGCTGGGCGCTGCGGTGACCAACGCCGTGCTGAACAATGTGGTCGTGGTCACCGCCGCGGGCAACGACAACGCCGACCTGCCCAGCTATCTGGGAAACCGCAGCGACGTGATCGCCGCTGCGGCGGTCACCACGTCGGACACGCGGGCGAGCTTCAGCAG
The DNA here is from genome assembly GCA_041484665.1 of Candidatus Krumholzibacteriia bacterium. Lineage (GTDB taxonomy): Bacteria > Krumholzibacteriota > Krumholzibacteriia > JAJRXK01 > JAJRXK01 > JBGPIA01. Next base: position 46,948 of record JBGPIA010000022.1, on the reverse strand, counting down.
CTACGGCGCCTGGGTGGAGGTGTGCGCGCCGGGGACTGGCATCCTCACCACGGCCTACAACCGCTTCGCCAGCGGGGGATCGCAACACACCTACGGCACGCCCAGCGGGACGAGCTTCGCGTCACCGATCACCTGCTCGGTCGTCGGGATCATCTTCAGCAGGTTTCCGGGCTTCACCGGAGCGCAAGCGCGAGCCCGGCTGATCGCCTCGGTGGACGAGGTGGACAGCCGCAACCCGGGCTTCGATGGGCTGCTGGGCTCCGGCCGCGTGAGCATGGCCAAGATCTCCAGCGATCACTTCTTCCAGGTGCCCGACCAGTGCCCGACGATGCTGGACGCGCTCAACACCGCCGACCTGCATGATACCGTGGCCGTGCGCGGCGGGGTGGTGCTTGACGAGAGCGTGCAGTTGCAGGGCAAGCCGATGCAGGTGCTGGGCGGCTGGAATGCCGGTTACACCAGCCGCGATCCGGTGAACAACAAGGCCGTGCTGAGCCCGACCGCCGGCGACGGCGCCGTACTGCGGGCGGCGTCGCCGGTGGACAGCAACGTCGTGGTCGACGGTTTCGAGCTGCGCGGCGGGGTCGCCAGCGACCAGCCGTTCGAGCCGGTCACGGGTAAGTACGGTGGCGGCGTGTTGGTGAAGGGCGCCTCGCCGAAGCTGCGAAACCTCTACGTCCACGACAACATCGGCGGCACCAACGCGGCGCTGGGCAGCGGCGGGGGCGGGGGCGGTGGGATCGCCGTGCTGGGCGGGATGCCGATCTTTCAGGACGTGGAGGTCACGGCGAATTCCGCGCTGCTGGGCGCGGGAATGTACGTCCACCACGGCTCGCCCGTCTTCCGCAGGATCAACCTCCACGCCAACACGTCGTACGCGGGCGATGGTTTCAGCGTCGTACCCGACGGAGGCGGCGTCTACGTCATCAATACGAGCAGCCCCAAGCTGCCCGAGCTGGTCAGTTTCTACGGGGGCCGTATCGCGGGCCACGCAGTGTCCGGGCGCGGCGGCGCGATCTTCGCGTCCAACAGCAATGTGCTGTTGCGAGGCGTCACGGTGGAGGACAACACCGCCACCGGCAACGGAGCAGGCCTCTACGTCAGCACCGGAAGCCTCGACGCCAAGGATGACACGCTCCAGAGCAATACGCGCCAGGGCACGGGGAGCACGGTGGGCGGCGGACTGTTCGCGAACGGCGCGGCCGTCACGCTCGATGGCGACCTGGTGAAGCAGAACGCCTCTGGGTTGGGTGGCGCCGGCATCTACCTGGACTCCTGCATCAACGCCAGCCTTACGCGCGTGGCGCTCGCGGGCAACAACGCGGGCTTGTTCGGGGGAGCGCTCTACGCCAACGCATGCACCGGGCTCACCGTGTCCAATTGCACCGTCGTCTCCAACACAGGGGCGCTGGCGGGCGCCAATGGTGTCTACCTGTCGGGGGGCAGCGCCATCGTCACGCACAGCATCCTGGCCTTCAACGGCGGCGGGGGCTCCACCCTCGCCGATGGCGTCCAGTGCCAGTCTGCCAGTGCGAGCTTCGCGTGCAACCTGGTCTTCTCCAATACTGCCGGCAACTACGGCGGCTGCCCCGACCCCACCGGCAGCAACGGCAACGCCGCCGGGGATCCAGCATTCTGCAACCTGGCCGGTGGCGACTACCGCGTGGCGAGCACTTCGCCGGCGGCGCCGGCGCAGAGCGGGGGCTGCGGGCTCATCGGGGCCCGCAACGCCGACTGCGGCAGCGTGGCCGTGGAAGATCATCCTAGCGGGCAGCCGGCCCAGCTGGTGGTGGGCCAGAATGTGCCGAATCCATTCAACCCCCGCACGACCATCCGGTTCAGCCTGCCCGAGGCCGGGCCGGTGCGCGTAGCTGTCTACGACCTGCGTGGCCGGCTGCTGCGTGTGCTCGTGGCGGCCACGCTGCCCGCGGGCAGCCACGACGTGACCTGGGACGGCCGGGACGACCAGGGACGCGTCGTAGCGAGCGGAGCCTACTTCTACGCGGTCGACGGCGGCGCCCAGCGCATCGTGCGCAAGATGGGCCTGCTGCGCTGACCGTCCGGGCGCGCGTTGCGGGGCAGGGAGAGGTGACGATGAGCCTGCAGGACGAGGCCCAGAGCGAGGCGCTCACGCCCGAGGAGCTGCGCAGCGTCTGGCCGATCCTCTCCCGGGACGAACGGGCGGAGAGTCTGCTGTTGGTCGACCGCGCGTTTGCCGAGGATTTCTTCTTCGGCTTGAGCGCCCGCGACCAGGCCGACGTGATCCTGGAGCTTCCGCCCAGCCAGCGGCGCTCCTGGATGCGCCTGCTGGCCCCCGACGATGCGGCGGACGTTACCCAGGAGGCCCCCGAGGACCAGCGCGAGGGCCTCATGGCGCTGCTGGACGACTCGACGCGGCGCGAGGTGCAGGCGCTGCTCGCCTACGCGGAGGACGACGCGGGCGGGCTGATGAACCCCCGCTTCGCCCGCGTCCGCCCCGAGATGAGCGTGGACGAGGCGATCAGCTACCTGCGCAAGCAGACGCGCGACCGGGCCGAGACCGTTTCCTACGTCTACGCCCTCGACGAGCAGCAGCGATTGCTGGGCGTGGTTTCATTCCGCGACGTGCTCACGTCCAGCGCCGGCAAGCACGTCCGCGAGATCATGCAGACCGACGTGGTGAGCGTGCTGGAGGACACGGACCAGGAGGCGGTCGGCCGCATCTTCGCCGAGCATGACCTGGTGGCGATCCCCGTCGTGGACGCGCAAGGACGCATGAAGGGGATCGTCACCGTCGACGACATCGTCGACGTGGTGCAGGAGGAGGCCACCGAGGACATGCAGAAAGTGGGCGGCACCGCCGCCCTGGGCGCGCCCTACCTGGAGGTGGGCGTGCTGCGCATGATCCGCAAGCGCGCGGGGTGGCTGGCGGCACTGTTCCTGGGCGAGATGCTCACGGCCACCGCCATGGGCCACTTCGAGGCCGAGATCGCCCGCGCGGTGGTGCTGGCGCTGTTCATCCCTCTGATCATCTCCAGCGGCGGCAATTCGGGCTCGCAGGCCTCCACCCTGGTGATCCGTGCGATGGCGCTGGGCGAGGTTTCGCTGCGCGACTGGTGGCGCGTGGTCCGTACCGAGGTACTGGCCGGACTGGGGCTGGGTGGCATCCTGGGCGCGATCGGCTTCACGCGGATCATGCTCTGGCAGACTCTCTTCCACCGTTACGGGCCGCACTATATCGCAATAGCGCTCACCGTGGCCTTCAGCCTCATCGGGGTTGTGATGTGGGGTACGATCGCGGGCTCGATGCTGCCGTTCCTGCTCCGGCGCCTGGGCTTCGACCCGGCTAGCGCCTCGGCCCCCTTCGTGGCGACACTGGTGGACGTGAGTGGGCTGATCATCTACTTCACGGTCGCCAGCATCATGCTGAGCGGGTCGTTGCTCTGACCGCCTCGTCGGCGCACGCCGGCGCAGGGGTCGGGAGCACCACGCGCAGCGGCTCCTGGACGCCGGTGTTCTGGGCGAAGTTGTGGATCCGCTCCAGCAGACTGCGCGTGACTTCCTGGCCGCGAGCGACCAGTACGATCCCGCTGAGGCTGACCAGGTCCTCCACGAAGATCATGCCCTCGACCAGCTCCTCCAGCGCGAGCTCGTGCACGCGAGGCCGCGCGTCGCGACCGCCGTGGACCGCGTCGAAGGCGCGCACCACCTCCCCGTCGTACCAGCCGTGGCGCCCGTGCATGGTCTCCAGCGCGAGGCGGCTGGACCCCAGGTCCGTCTCGAGCGCGTCGAAGTCCAGCACGACCTTGAGCAGGCGCGCCCCCAGCGGGATCTCCGCGCCGCGGATGCGGTCTGCCGGCAGCCCGCTGCCATCGAAGTGCTTGTCCTGATACTTGAGGATCTCGCGCACCGGCTCCAGGCGGGGGATGTTCGCGATCAGCTGCTCGGAGACCAGCGGCAGCCGGTCGGCCATCGCCTGCTGGGCGGGCGTCAACGGCTGGCGGCGGTAGATCTTCTCGGTGATCTCGGCCGGCAGCGTCACCGCGCCGATCTGCGAGAGCATGGCGGCGACCTCGATCTGCCAGAGGTCGCTGACCTGCATACGCTTGGCGACCGCGCTGACCTCGGCCTTCACGCGGTTGGCGCGGCCGAAGGCCATGGGGTTCACCAGCGACAGCACGTCGGTGAGGGTCTTGATGCTCCCGTGGAGCGTCTGCTCCAGCAGCACGCGCTCGGCTGTGATGAGCTTGTATTGCTTCGCAGCCGCTTCGAGCGTGCGGGTCAGCTCCTCGGGTGGGCACGGCTTGCGCAGGAAACGGAAGATCGCCCCCTCGTTCACGGCGGCGATGGCGGCGTCGATGTCGGAGTGGCCCGTGAGCAGGATGCGGATCGTATCCGGGCACTCCCCGCGGATCCGCCGGAGCAGCGTCGTGCCATCCATGAACGGCATGCTGAGATCCGAGACGACCGCGGCGAAGGGTCCGGAGTGCGCCAGCAGCTCCAGGGCTTGAGCCCCGCCGTTGGCCTTGAACACCGTAAAGGAGCGCCGCAGGTTGCGTCCGAGGCTCTCCAGCACGTTCGGCTCATCGTCGACGCAGAGGATCCGCGGTAGCGTGCCGTGCGTCATCTCAGATCGCTCCTTCGGGGACGGCGGCCAGCTCGGCCGCCAGCTTGCGCCAGTCCCCCAAGCGGTCCGCGACGCCCATGCTCGCCAGGAGTCCTTCGCAGATCCCCTCGTGGTGCGCGTCGAGGGTGCCGTCGCAGGGCGACATCACCTCGTTGGCCAAACAGTCGGCGATGTACACGGCACACATCACGTCCATTTTCGACGGGCCCGCCGCAGAGGGGTCGTGGTGATGGGCCACAGCCTCCACGATGGGATACGGCAAGCCCCAGATGCCTAGCAGGTATGCCCCCACCTCGGCGTGGGTGACGCCCTGGATCTGCCGCTCGACCTCATGGAGGGGCCGTCGCTGCCCGCGGGCGGTCGCCAGCACCTCTGCGTACGCGTCCGGCGTGTTGGCGACCAGCACCAGCACGCCGATGTCGTGGAGCAGCGCCGCCGTGAACGACGCGTCGGCCAGGAAGCGGTCCGTGTGCAGCGCGCGGGCGATGCGCGCCACGAGGTGGGCGTGACGGTGCTCCTGCTCCAGGTCTGCCGCATCGAGCGAGCCGCATCCCGAGAACTGCCGCATCACTTCGATGGAGAGCACGAGCTTCTCGATCACACCTGCGCCTAGGTAGATGATCGCGTCGCCCAGCGAGCTGACCTGGCGCGGCAACCCGAAGAAGCCCGAGTTGGAGAGCTGGAGCAGCTTGGCCACCATGGCCGGATCCTGCTCGATCACGGCCACCACATCGCCGATGGACCATTCGGACGTGGCCAGGCGCTGCCGGATGGCGGAGTAGACCCTCGGAACGGTGGGGAGCGAGTCGAGCCGCCCGACCATCCGGCGAAGGTTCTCGCCGGTGAGCATATCGCGCAGATTGCACGCCCGCGTGATCACCTCGACCACCGACACGGCGTCGCAGGGCTTGTTGAGGAACTGGTGCGCCACCGGGACTGCGCGCAGCGCCGCCTCGGGGCTGGACTGCCCGGAGAAGACGATGCGCACCGTGTCCGGATGGAGCTCCTTGACGCGGGTCAGTAGTGTCGCGCCGTCCATGCCGGGCATGCGCATATCGGTGATGACGACGTCGTAGGCGGCCTCCGCGCAGCGCTGCAGCGCGGCGTCACCGCTCTCGGCGTACTCGGTCTCCCACTCGCGGCGCTTGGGAAAGAGCATCCGGCGCAGCCCATCCAGCACGCGAGGCTCATCGTCCACGATGAGGATGCGTCTCACGGCCGCGCACCTGCCAGCTCCAGGGGCGAGCTGGAGAGCGGAAGCCGGATGACGAACGTCGTCCCGCGGCCCACCTCCGTCTCGCAGGTCAGCGTGCCCCCGTGCTTGCCCACCACGACCGAGCGCGCGATGGGCAATCCCTGGCCGGTGCCCTTGCCGACCGTCTTGGTCGTGAAAAACGGCTCGAAGATCCGCGGGAGGATCCCCTCGGGGATCCCGGCGCCGGTGTCGGCGATGCGGATCACCGCCTGCTCCTCCTCCAGGCGCGTCGAGACCGTGATCTTGCCCTTGGTGGCCCGCGCCTCCCCCACCACGTCGGCGATGGCGTGCGCGGCGTTGACGAGGATGTTCAGGTAAACCTGATTCATCTCGTTGGGCAGGCACTCGACGGGCGGAATGGCGTCGTCGAAGTCGGTCTCGACGTCGGCCACGTACTTCCACTCGTTGCGGCACACGGTTATGGAGCTGCGCAGAGCGTTGTTGATGTTGACGGGGGTCTTCTCCTTGCTGCCAGGATGGGAGAACTCCTTCATCGCCCGCACGATCTCGGTCACGCGCTGCAGCCCCTCGCGGGACTGGCGGATCGCCTTGGGAATCTCCTCAAAGAGGAACGCCAGCTCCTCGGGATCGATCGCGCCGCGCAGCTCCTGCAGTCGCTCCGGTGGGACGGGCCCTTCGCCCGTCGCCTCGGCCAGGTTCGCGCAGGCCTGCAGCACCGCCATGATCGAGGTGAACGAGCTCTCCAGAAAGAGGACGTTGTCGCCTACATACTGGGTGGGCGTGTTGATCTCGTGGGCGATCCCAGCGGCGAGCTGACCGATCGATTCGAGCTTCTGCGAATGCAGCAGCTGAGTCTCGAGCGCCCGCCGCTCGGTGACGTCTTCCGAGATGCCGACGACGCGGTAGACCTTACCCTTTGCATCGCTGATCGGGAACGCCCGGGTGTGGATCCAGCGTAGGTCGGTCGGAGTGCGCAGGAGACGGAACTCGAACTCCCCGGGCTCCGCCTTGAGCCGGCCGACGCTCTCGCGCACGCGGGGCAGATCGTCGGGATGGATGCCGTCGAACATGCCGGAGGAGCTCGCGTACAGGTCGGCGGCCGGACGCCCCCAGACCCGCTCGTAGGCCTGGCTGACGTAGAGCACGCGCGTGACGTCCGCGTCGCACATCCAGAAGACATGGCTCACGTTCGCGGCGAACTGCGAGAAACGCTCCTCGCTCTCGCGATACGCCTCTTCGACCAAACGTCGCCTTACGAAGGAGGCGATATGGCTGGCCATGGTGCTCAGCCAGCGCACCAGCTGGGCGTCGGCCGTGTGCGCTTGCGGATGCCCGACGACGAGCAGGCCGATCAGCTCGTCGTCCACCTTCATCGGAATGCTGACGATCGTCTGCAGCCCCAGGCTCGCGCGCAGCTGCTGGAGCTGCCGTACCCCAGCATCCGGCGTGGACGGACCGTCGTCGCCCTGCGCCAGCAGCAGCGGATCGCCCAGCGCCAGATCGGCGCTCAGCTGGAGCTGCTCGTCCGGGAGCCCAGCCGGATGGCCGCGCAGGATCTGGATCGTCAGCGTCCTCGTGGTCTGCGGCGCCTTCGCGTTCTGCCCGCGCAGGGCGATCGCGACGATGGGAAAGCCGGTCGCCGCGCTGATCTCGGCCGCCAGGGCGTCGCAGGTCTCGCGCAGCGGTTGCTCCTTCATCAGCACTTGGGAGAGCTGGTGGAGGCTGGTGAGCTCGCGGTGCCTTGTGGCCAGCTCCTCCTTGTGCTGGCGCTCCGCGGTCACGTCGCGCAGGCAACCCGAGATGCGCGTCAGCCGGCCCTGCTCATCCCAGATCCCTTGCCCGTGGGTGCGGAACCAGCGGTACTCCCCGCTCTTCACGCGCAGACGGTAGTCGACGTCGAAGCGGGTCGCGTCGTTGCGGTGGGTGACCATCGCGGTCTGCATCCGCTCGCGGTCCGCGGGGTGGATGCAGGAGAACCACGCATCGAAGGTGTCGGCGAACTCGTCGGGGGAGTAGCCGAGCATGCTCTTGAACAGTTGCGAGTACCAGATGCGCGCTGCGCCCAGGTTTCCCGGCTCGGCGAGGGCTACATCCCACAGGCCGTCGGCGGAGGCCCGCACGGCTAGATCGAACCGGTCCAGGGAGACTTTCAGCTCCTCGATGGCGCGCCGGCGCTCTTCGCGCAGGCGGACGTGGCGCGCCGCGATCTGCATGCGCACGCTGAGGAACTTGGGATCGACGGGTTTGACGAGATAGTCGTCCGCGCCCGCTTCCAGCGCCTCCTCGAGCTGCTCCAGCCCTTCCAGACCGGTCAGGATCATGATCTCGCAGGCCTCGCCGTGCTCGCTCGCGCGGATCTTACGGCACAGCTCGAGACCGGACATGCCGGGGAGCATCCAGTCCAACACGACGATCGGGAATGGCTGCGCCTGGAACGCATCCCATGCGGGCTCGCCCCGGTCGAACGCCTGCACGTCGAATCCGCGCTTGGCCAGGAATTTCATCAGGAGCAGCAGTGTCCCCGCATCGTCCTCGACGACCAGGGTCCTTGGCCGGTTCCCCGCCACGTCCATGGTCTCCCCTCCGGATGCGCGCCCGCTCACCCTGGGTGTTGCTCGACCCGCCACCAGCCGGGCTCCGCCCGGGGAATCGCAGCCATCTGCTGTGATCGGCACCGGCGGCAGCGACTTGATCGCAGGGTGGAGAGCCGGGGCGCGCGGGGTCCAGAACGCCCGCGCCCGAGGGTGGCGGGCATCCGCGCCGGCGAGTGGCCGGCCTGCGCGGGGGTGAGCGATCTGCGCCAGGGCAGGCGAGCGGCCGGCATCCGCAGCGGCGAAACGTCAGAGAGCAACGATGCGCGCCAAGTCCGACTCCATTGCCGCGCGCACCCACTCGACCGCTTCGCCGTCCCGGGTGCGGGCAAGCTGCGGGGCTGCGGCCCGGTCGCCCAGCTCCGCCAGGCACCAGCTGGCGGCTTCGCGCAGCGTGGGCGATCGATCCCCCAGCAGCGTGCGGGCGGCGGGCAGGCAGTCGGTGCGGCCGAGATTGGCCGCCACGATCAGGGCGTTGCGCAGAAGCCCCTCGCGCCGCGGGCGGGTCAGCGCGGTGCCGCGGAAGCGCGCGGTGAAGGCCGCCTTGTCCATGCGCAAGAGCTCTGGCAGATCGATTCCGGTCAGCGCCGGGTGCGGCGCGAATTCCTGGACATCGGGCGCAGGCAAGCTGCGCGCCTTGAAGTTGAATGGGCAGGCGGACTGGCAGAGGTCGCAGCCGAACAGCCAGCCGCCCATGGCACGCCGCAACGAGCGTTCGATGGGGCCGCGGTGCTCGATGGTGAGATAGCTGATGCAGCGACGTGCGTCGAGCACACCGGGCTCCACCAAGGCGTCCGTCGGGCACGCCGGCTGGCAGGCGACGCAGCGGCCGCAGCTTCCCAGCGAGGGCGGCATCGCGCCCGGCGAAGCGTTTGCGCGCTCCAGAGCGAGATCGGTGACGAGCGTCCCGAGGAAGAACCAGCTCCCGCCGCGCGGCAGGAGCAGCAAGGTGTTCTTCCCCAGCCAGCCGATGCCCGCAGCGGCAGCGAGCTGGCGCTCGAGCAAGGGCCCCGTGTCGACGTAGAGACGCCAGCGCATGCCACCGCCAGCGATCTCCTGCGCGATGCGCTCCCCCAGCCGTTGCAGGCGCGGCCTCAGCACGTCGTGGTAGTCGCGGCCCCGGGCGTAGACGGAGACGTAGCGCGCCAAACCCCCTGCCGGCGTGCCGTCCAGTTCCGGCGGGTAGTAGCGCTTGGCGACCACGACCACCGAGCGCGCCCACGGCAGGCGGCGGCGCAGGTCCAGACGGGTGGCGCGCTCGCGCCCGATCCAGTCCATGCCCGCGGCATGGCCAGCGTTGAGCCAAGCGTCCAGATGGACGGCTTCCTGTGGAAGATCGGGCGGAGCGATGCCGGCCGCGTCGAACCCCTCCGCGCGCGCCAGCACAAAGATGCGTCGGGGCGCATCGGGAGGGAGCGGCGGTGCTGGGCCAGCAGGCGGCGCCGGACCGTCGAGGGCGGTCACGGCTGCCGTCCGACCACGCCCTCCGACAGCAGCTGGAACATGGTCGCAGCTACCTGCTCCGCCGAGCCGTCGCGCGCCGGGTCATACCACGTGTAGATCCAGTTCACCATACCGAAGACCGACAGCGTCGCGCGCCGCCGCTGCGCGTCGGTGAAGCGTCCCGGATCCAGCTCGACGAGGATCAGCGAGAGCGCCTTGAAATACTCGCGCTTCATGTCCGCGATCTCCGCGTAGTAGCGCCCGCTGAGCGACTCCGACTCGTGGCTGAGCACCTTCATCTCGCGCACGTTCTGCGTGAAGAACTCCAGATGGTTCGCCAGGAACGCCCGCAGCTTTTCCGTGGGATCGGTGGTCTGCGCCAGGCGAGCGGCCAGGCTGTCCAGCACGCGGCGGAAGCAGAAGCGCTGGATCGAGTAGAGCAGCTCCTCCTTGCCGGAAAAGTAGTAGTAGATGCCCGAGAGGCTCACGCCGGTCTCGCGAGCGATGTCGCGCATGGTAGCGTTGTGGTAGCCCTTGGCCGCGAACACCGCAGCAGCGCCACCGAGCAGGCGCCGCGCCTTCTCGTCGTAGGAGGAGGTGGAAGCCGCGGGACAGGCGGCCGGACGTGGATCGGTGGGCGGTGAACTGGACGTGGGCGGAACAGCCGCCGGTGAGGAGGCCGCCCGGCGGGTGGGCCGCCGGCGCCGCGGGGCGGGGGCAGAGCGGGCCATCGGGGATGCGGCCTCGGATCGCGCCAGCGCAGCGGTCAGCGCATGGGGTAGTTGGGAGCTTCCTTCGTGATCTGCACGTCGTGCGGGTGGCTCTCGCGCATGCCCGCGGAAGTCACCTGGATGAAGCGTCCGTGGGTGCGCAGCTCCTGCAGGTTGCGTACGCCGCAGTAGCCCATGCCCGCGCGCAAGCCTCCCACGAGCTGGTGAATGCTGTCGGTGAGGTGACCCTTGTAGGGGACGCGGCCCTCGATGCCCTCCGGAACGAGCTTGGTGGCTGCCTCCTCCTCGGCCTGGAAGTAACGATCCTTGCTCCCCTCCTCCATCGCAGAGATGGAGCCCATGCCGCGGTAGACCTTGTACGCTCGTCCTTCGTAGAGCAACTTCTCTCCAGGCGACTCCTCGGTGCCGGCGAACAGGCTGCCGATCATGACGCTCTCGGCGCCGGCCGCCAGCGCCTTCACGACGTCGCCGCTGTAGCGGATCCCGCCGTCGGCGATCACGGGCAGGTCGGACTTCGCCGCGACCTCCACGGTGTCGAGGATGGCCGTGATCTGCGGCACACCGATCCCGGCCACCACGCGCGTGGTGCAGATGCTCCCGGGCCCCATGCCGACCTTGATCGCGTCAGCGCCGGCGTCGATCAGCGCGCGCGCCCCTTCGGCGGTGGCGATGTTGCCGACCACCATGGGCAGCTCGCTGTACTCCTTGCGCACGCGGCGCGCGGCATCGAGGATGTTCGCGCTGTGGCCGTGGGCGGAGTCCAGCACGATCACGTCCACGCCGTGCTCCACCAGCATCGCGACCCGCTCCAGCAAATCGGTCCCCACGCCGACGGCTGCGCCGACGCGCAGGCGGCCCTGATCGTCCTTACAGCTGCTGGGGTAATCCAGCTTCTTCTGGATGTCCTTGACCGTGATCAGCCCTTTGAGCGTGCCGTCGGGAGCCACGACCGGCAGCTTCTCGATGCGATTGCGGTGGAGGATCTTGGCCGCCTCCTCCAGCGTCGTCCCCTCGGGCGCGGTGATCAGGTTCTCGCTGGTCATCACGTCGGCGATGTCGCGCTGCGGATCGCCCATGAAGCGCAGGTCGCGGTTGGTGAGGATGCCCACCAGCTTCCGGTCGCGGGTGATGGGGATGCCGCTGATGCGGAACTTGGCCATCAACGCCAGGGCGTCGCGCACCTTATCCTGCGGAGACAACGTGATCGGCTGGGTGATCATCCCGCTCTCGCTGCGTTTGACCAGATCGACGTGGGTGGCCTGGTCGCGCGGGGACATGTTCTTGTGGATGAATCCGATGCCGCCCGCGCGGGCCATCGCGATGGCGAGCTCGGCCTCGGTGACCGAGTCCATGGCGGCGCTCACGATGGGGATGTTCATGCGAATCCGGCGCGTCAGACGCGTGCCCACGTGGACGTCACGGGGCACGACGTCGCTGAAGCGCGGGAGCAGCAGAACATCATCGAAGGTGAGCCCCTCCCCCCGGATCTTATCCGTCATGGTGAAACCCCCGAGAGCGTGCGCGGCCTGGGAGAGATCGGCGCCCCGTTCGGCGCGCGGAACGCGAATCGATTGGTCGCGCGGCGATCGGCGGAAGGGCGTAGCTTCAAGAGTGACAGCACTATAGGTAGGCCTGACGGGCGTGTCAACCGGGCCCCCGGGCGGGAGCCAGCCGCGCAAGTTTCTCATGGTGGAGAGTCGCGGCGGCGACGGGTGACGGGGGGCGGACGACGAGCGAGCGGCGGCGGGCCTGCGGCGCTCCCTGGCGGGCGCGGGTCGCCGGCCGGCCTGGACTGCCGCCCACGGAACCGATACATTGGATGAGTCGGCCTGTCCTTCCCATCGCCTCGGGCGTCCAGCCGCCACCTCGTCGAGCTGCCGTGCGCCTGGGTCACAGTCCCACGTTCTCCCGGGAGGCCTGGCATGCATCGCGTTTTCCTCTCCTTGCGTTGCTCCCTCCCTGTCTTTCCAAGGAAGTTGTCATCGCCCGTGCTGGCGCTCTGTGTGCTGGCACTGGCGGCTTGCAGCAAATCGACCGATCCGGAAAACCGCCCACCGTCCAGCGGTGGCGCGCACTTCACGGGCTCGATCGATCCCGGTACTCAGAGCTTCGTGCTCGAGTCCGTCGACATCCCCGTACCCGACGGCGTACCCGTGCGGGTCGAGCTGGTGGGAAGCAACCTGCAGGTCGACGCCACGGGGGATTCGGTCACGCTGGATGTCGCCCTGCGCAATGCCGACATGCGCGCGTTGTACCCGATGGTGCGCGCCTGGATCAGCGCGCTCGTGCCCGAAACGGTCGTGCCGAGGGGATACGACATCCTGCAATGCCCCGACTCGACGCGGCCCGTCGACTGCTGGTACGGCTGGGACTACTCGCAGCGGCTGGGCGACGACGGGATTCTGAGCCCAGGTGAGCTCAGCGGCGCCAGGCAGTGGCGGTTCCACGCGCCCGCACTGACGTCGTTCGCCTTCGCCGCGCGCGTCGACATCGGACTGAATCCGGATCTGCCGCGCATCGCCGGGCTGTTCTTCAACGACCCCAACGAGAATGGACACGTCGATCCTGACGAGGGGGCCGTAGGGGGAGGTTCGGTTCAGATCGTGGGCCCTGGCCTGGACGGAACCACCGTCAGCGTCGGCGAGGACGGCCGTTGGGCGTTGCGCGTACAGCAGTCCGGGCTGTTCACGCTGATCGCCGTGCCGCCGCCGACGTTTGCCGAGGTGCACTTCACGACACCCAACCCGCTGCAGGTGTTGCTGCTGCCGGGCGCCGATGGCTCACCGCACAGCTTCCTGCACGCCGATTTCGGCATGGCCAACGGGCCGCCACCTGGCATCTACCCGCCCGTACAGTTCACCGATGCGCCCGACTCGCTTCCCCACGCCTTCTACTCCCTGCTCGCGTTCCGCCCCGAGCTGAGGGTGCTCCGCCTGCGCGTGGGCTTCAGCGGCTGCGATAGCAACCACCCGCTGAGCCTGTACATGGCGGGTGGCTTCGCGGCGGATCCGGTGGGGACGACCGCGGTGAAGGCCAAACTGATCCTGTCGCACGATGCCCTGGGCCAGCCGTGCCTTGCCTATTGGGAGAAGGAGCTCGGCTTCGACCTGCGGCCGATCCTACGGGCGCGCGAGCGGCGTTTCGGCACGCCCGGCCCTGTGGAGTGCGTGTTCGTGGACTTCCAGGGGGCCGAGCACAGGTTCTTGCTGGCGCCCTGAACGGGGAGAGAGCGCGCGGGCAGAAACGGGCGTGCCGTGCTGCGGCGGGTGTGTCGTGGTGCAGCGAGCGTGTCGTGCCGCAGCGGGCGCACCGTACCCGCTCATCATGATATCTCCGGCGGGACCGTAGTCACATTGTGCATACTCGGAACGGTCGGAAAACTGCCGCGGGGACCGCGCGGTATGCACATTGTATTCACCTCCCCACCGGAGATGTATGCAGGGGTGCGGTCCGAGGTGGTCCAGCGCGGTCCAGCGGATTGACCGCGCCCGCGATGCGCCACCTGCTGCCAAGTACCTGCCGCGAAGTACCTGCCGCGAACCGTACGCCGGCGACCACCTGCCGCCCCACGTTCCGCCGACTGCCTGGCGCCTGCCGCTTGGCGCCGCCTCCACCCGGCCGGTAGACTTCTCGGGCCATGCCCGAGCTCCCCGACATCGTCGTCTACCTCGAACGACTGTACCCGCGCGTGGTGGGCCAGCCGCTGGTGCGCGTCGATCTACGCAGCCCCTTCGTGCTGCGCTCGGTGCGGCCGCCGATCCAGCAAGCCCAGGGGCGGTGCGTCACCGGCTTGCGCCGGCTGGGCAAGCGAATCGTCTTCGAGCTGGAGGGCGAGCTCTTCCTGGTCGTTCACCTGATGATCGCGGGCCGTTTCCACTGGAGGGCGGGCGCATCGCCGGCCAAGCTCCCGGGCAAGATCGGGCTCGCCGCCTTCCACTTCCCCACCGGCACGCTGCAGCTGACCGAGGCCAGCACTCGCAAGCGCGCCGGGATCCATCTGGTGGAGGGTGAGGCCGCCCTACGCGAGCACGATCCAGGTGGCCTCGAGGTGTTGGACTGCGCGCCGCGGGGCTTCGCCGAAGCTCTGCGCCGTGAGAACCACACCCTCAAACGGGCGCTCACCGACCCGCGCTTGTTCAGCGGCATCGGCAACGCCTATTCCGACGAGATCCTCCACCGCGCGCGCCTGTCGCCGGTGAAGCTCACGCAGCAGCTCGACGACGCCGAGATCGCCCGCTTGCTGGAGGCAACGCGCGCGACGCTGATCGAATGGACCGACCGGCTGCGCGCCGACGTGGGCAACGGCTTCCCCGAGAAGGTGACGGCGTTCCGTCCGGGGATGGCGGTGCACGGTCGCTATGGCCAGCCATGCCCCGCGTGCGGCGCCGCGGTGCAGCGCATCCGCTACGCCGACAACGAGACCAACTATTGCGCGCGCTGCCAAACTGGCGGAAAGCTGTTGGCCGACCGTTCGCTATCGCGGTTGCTGCGCGCAGACTGGCCCAGGACGCTGGAGGAGCTCGAAGAGAGGGCCGGAGGCGCGAGCCCCCGGCCCTCATGAGGCGGTTACGGGCAGCCCCGGGACGCTCCTCCCCGGAACGCCGCGCCCGCCTCGACCGCAGACACAACACATCTTGCTGATGACCGGACGAGCGGCTCGCCGCGTGCGGCGCCGGGCCGCCCTTCCATCCAAGCAGTTGCCGCCGGGAGACGAAGCGCTGCAGCCGATCGGCTGCTGGAAGTGGGCTGGGAAAGGGCGGGCCGCTTAGAGTTTCTTCAGCCGCTCCAGGATGTGCGCGGCCTGGGCGTGGTGCGCACCTCCGACCTCGATCACCTGGTTGAGGCGCTGCAGTGCGCAGGTGAGGTTGTCCGCGGCGAAGCAACCGTTGACCAGCAGCCAGAGAGCGGCGTCATCGACGGTCGGCGTGTCGCTCAGATCGACCGCATGCTGCAGACTTTCGCTGCCGTCATCGATGCGGTGGAGCTGCAGTTGGGCGCTGCCCAGGTAGAGGTACGCGGTGGCGTCATGCGCATTGAGCTCCACCGCACGCCCGAGAGCCTCGACGGCGCTGGCGTAGTTGCCGGTTTGATAGGCAGACAGACCACGCGCGAGGCAACCGTCGAAGCTCTCGGGATCGCCCGCGGAGCGCTGGGCGCGCACGGGCAGAGGCTCGATGTGCGCGAGCGAGGGGAGATCGCGCACATCCTGCTCCAGTCGCGGATACATCACCAGCAGCACCGCCGCCGCCGCCGCCGCCAGCGCCAGCCAGCGCAACGAGAGCGCGGGGCCGCCCCCGGCTCGCCGTGCACGGCTGGGGCGCGCCTTCCAGCGGTCGGCGACCGAGCGGCGGCGCGCGCTATGCAACGGCGTTCCCGCGGCGGCCCGGCGCACGGCCTGTTCCCGCGCCCGCGGGCCATGGGGGGCTCGCTCGGCCGGGCGTTCGGCAAGCCGCTCGCCGGCGCGCTCGGCGGCGACCGTCTCGGGCATGGGGACGTCACGCGCCCAGCGCAGCTGCTCCTGGCAGAACGTGCAACCCTCCAGATGGCGTTGCTCGGTACCGGCGAGAGCGAACCCGGGCTCGTCGGCCAGCGCAACCAGGCGGTCGGCCGCGACGTGGCGCAGGCCCAGGTCGTGTGCCTGTTCACGCAGGGATGCGGCGAACTCCAGCTGCGTGCGACAGTCGCCGCACCGGGACAGGTGGGCGCGGACACGCTCGGCGGCAGCTGCGTCCAGGCGTTGCTCCACGTAGTCCGCGGCCAGGTCAGCGACGTGGTCATCGCCAGCCGGGCCGCCGGTGGAGCCGCTGGCCGGGCCGCCCGCCGAGCCACCAGCCGGGCCGCCGGTGGAGCCGCTGGCGTCGTCGGGACGGGGATCACGCGGCAACTTCACGGGCCCTCCTCAAGCAGCGGCTGACCTTGGCACGCACGGAGGACTCCTCCAGGTCCAGCTCCGCCGCCAGCTCGCCGTGCGTCGCGCCATCGAGGTAGAGGCGCTCCAGCAGCTCCCTGCAGGGAGAGCCGAGACGCCGGAAGATCAACAGAACGTCCAGCCGCGCGGTGGGATTGGCCTCCACGGCCACGTCCTGTGGGGCGGAGATCTGCTCGCGGCGCTTGCGACGGTCGTAGCTGCGCCAGATCTGGAGGTAGGTCGCCTTGACGATGGAATACAGGAAGCTGCGCTCGCTGCCCTGGCCCCGGTAGGTGTCCATGGCCGAGCCGAAGAAGCGGCGACTCGCCTCCTGCGCGAGGTCCTCGGAGTCCAGCTCCGACGCCAGACCCGAGCCGCCCCAGCGCAGGACGTGGCGGGCGAAGCCCTGGAGCATGTGGACGACCTCGTCCTGCGCCCAGCGCTCCCCGCGGCGGGCCGCTTCGATCAGCGGAGCCCGGCCAGGTTCGGTGGCTTGCGACATCCAAACGCCTCCAGCGCGGCAGCATAACAGCCTCCCCGAGGAGCTCCAAGCGCCCCATCTCCGCTCCGTGCGCGGTCGTTGGGCCATCTGCCCGGCGCGCTCATGCTGAGGGGCGCGGACGGGGACAGCCCCGCTTCCTGATCAGGCGGTTGCCGCCGGAGCCGCTAGCGCTGCACGCGCCGCTGCTGCTGCCGCCGCAGTCGCCGCAGGCGCCGCAGGCGCCACCGCAGGCACCGCTGCGGGCGCCGCTGCGGGCGCCGCGATCGCCCCGCGTCGTGGGGATCGTTTCGGTTCCCGAACTATGCGATGATGGCGCTGGGTCCCGCCATTGCGAGGTCACGCCCATGCTCGGTCCGAGACGCCGGCGCCCCGGCACTCCACCGATCCGTCCGTGGTGCGCAGCGGCGCCGCTGCTGTGGACGGCAGCGCTGGTGCTGGCGGCACAATACGTGTCCGCCTCCGATCGGCTGCTGGAGAGCTCGGGCACCGCCGGCTCGGCCGCCAGCGGGCCGCTCATCAGCGCGCTGGAGTCCCACCTGTTCAATGACGGCTTCCCCAGCTCCGGGCGGCGGCGTTACTCGAGCAACCCGGTGGACTTGGCGATCCGGCTGGACATGGCCGCGGACATCAACCCGCCGGGTAATTCGAGCATCGTTCCCGGCGACTCGCTGGTGGCCGACGTGGTACCGCTGGCGGGGACGTTCCTCGTGGGGAATCCCGAGCTGCGCTGGCTCTTGCGCGCCAACCCTGCGTTCGACGGCGTGCGCTTCCTTCCCCCGGGGTCGATCCCCGTGGGGCCGGGACTCTGGATGGGCACCGTCCTCGGCGATACGGCGCGCGGTCCGGGCGGTGTGCCGGTGCCCAACCGTTTCTTCTTCGACCTTCCCGACGGGCCGCCCATCGCTGTGCACCAGGATGCGGAGGCAGCGTTCTTCTTCCCAGGCGACGCGCTGCACTACTACCTCCGCGCCCACGACAATCACGGCAACGTCACAACGCTGCCATCGGACACGACGGGATACACATTCGGGCCGCCCGTGTTGCCCAAATCGAGCACGGTCTGCCCGCGCTACGGCGCGGGCATCTACGTTTACTTCACCGTCTACGGGCTACCGGGAATCTGGGTGCGCGTATCCATAGCAGCCGGCGGCGGGAACCTGGGCGTTGCGGCGGTCGCGGAGACGACGGTGGTCCAGCCGGACCTTCTGCTGTGGAATGACGGCGGCGTCGCGCCCGGTGACCTGCTCTACGAGCTTTCGTTGTTCCAGAACGGCTTCTGGCGCGGACGCGACTTCGACGTCTACACGACGCTGGGGCCGGGGTCCGGGCTCAGCAACGGCCTGGGCGCCACGGGGGCCCACGGCGCCTCGTCCGAGCAGCTGGCCGGATACAGCTGCATCCTCTACGACGCAGGCAACCAGCGTCAGTTCGTGCTCTGCGATGGCTCCAACGTCTCGGGCAACGACAAGAGCCATGACGTGGGCGTGCTGACCGCGTGGCACCGGCATGGCGGCGCCCGGCTCTCGGCCTACTTCGGCGACAACGTGGCCGAGGCGATGGCCGCCCAGGGGGCGACGACCAGCGCGTTCTTGGACTCGGTGCTGGGCACCCGCTTCGTCAGCGTGAACGTGCGCCCATTCATCCTGAATCAGAGCGCTCCCCAGGTGGCGCCCACGGGACTGGCACCTGGCGTCTTCACGACCAACTTCGTCGTCAACAGCGCAGGGATTCCCACCCGCGACTTCGACCGCATTGTGCCGTCCCCGTCGGCGCCGGGCGCGGTGGCAGCGCACAAGTACCTGCCGCTGGCCGGCATCGAGCCGGCGAGCGTGTGGTGGGACCGGCTCGAGGCGGGCGACCGCAAGGCGACCGCGTTCTTCCCGTACGATCTCCACGCCATCCTCAACCTGGCCGGAGCGCCTCCCTCCGATGGCCGGCCGGCGCGCGCACATCTGCTCGGGGAGATCCTGGGCCAGTTCGGGGTGCACGTCCCCGAGGAGACCCTCGACACGCCCGCTGCGCGGCCGCGGCGCTTGACGATCGGGCCGGTGCACCCCAACCCATTCAACCCGTCGAGCACGATCCCCTTCGCCCTACCGGAGCCCGGGCGCGTGACCGTGCGCGTGTACAACCTGCGCGGCCAGCGGATCGCGACCCTGCTGGACGCGACGCTGCCGGCCGGGGCGCACAGCGTGCTCTGGAGAGGGCAGGACGCCGCGGGTAGCGCCGTCGCCAGCGGCGTGTACGTGGTCCGGGCGGTCAGCGCGGGCGAGGTCGCCTCGGTCTGTGTGTCGCTGGCGCGCTGAAACAAGCGCGCCGGCTAGTCCCCCTCACCGATCAGCACGAAGCCAGCCCAGTAGTAGGGATGCGCGAACGGCTGGGCGCCGGATGCGTCGCGGAAGTCGCGCAGCGCGCGTTTGGCCTGGCGCAAGGCCTCGACCTTCGCGGTCGCGGCTACCTTCCCGGTGGGCGCGCGGCGGGCGCCACCACCGCGCCATGCAGCGTAGAAGCGCTGCATCAGGCTGGCGGTCGCCTCGTCGTCCACCTTCCACAGGCTCACCAGCAGACTGCGTGCGCCCACCTGGAAGAGCGCGTGCGCGAGACCGAGGTATCCCTCGCCGCTCGTGCGCCTTCCGAGCCCGGTCTCGCACGCACTGAGGGCGACCAGGTCGGTGTCGAGCTTCCAGGTTTGCACGATCTCCCGGGCGGTCAGCCGGCCGTCGTAGTAGGGGCGCCGCGCCACGATCGCCTGGTAGGGGTCGGAGAGATCCACCTGCGACAAAAGGAGTGCCGAGCGCTCCGGGCTGGCGTCATCGACCACGGCGTGAGTCGCGAAGTGGAGGACGTCGTAGCGGGCCAGCTCGCCGCTCGCCGCCAACCCGGCGAGCCGGGACTCGCTCGCGTCGCGCCCCTCCAGCCGGGTCGCCGCGCCCAGCGAGCGCTCCACCCCGGCGGCCTCGCGCGCGCTCCAGTCGAGGCGCTGGACATCCCCACCCACGGGATCGCCGACGATCAGTGCACGACGGCCGCCGCTCGCAACCGCGGCGGTAGTGTCCCGGCGCAGCGCTTGCTGCGCGTGCCGCTCCCGCTGCAGCGTAAGCACGGCGGCAGAGGGAACGTAGCTCACGGCGAAGCGGTCGACGAGGAAGCTCCCCTCGCTCTCCACCAGCGCCTCAACGGGGACTCCCAGCATCACTCCCGACGGAATGACCACCAGCTCGTGCAGTGAACCCTGGTCCTGCGCGGCGAGCAGCAATGGCTCCACGCACTGCTGGTAGAGCACGCCGGCAAGCTGCAGCAGGCGAGCCGTCAACGTCACGCCCAGCGCGGCGGCACCGCCAGCGCTCAGCTCGCCGCGCAGCGCGGCCGAGGCGGCGCCCGCTGTCGCCGCCTCCAGTCGCACCCATCGGACGCCACCCTGGTGGCGAACGACGTATCCCCAGGCCGCGGGCTGGGTCCCCACGGAGAGTGCGCTGGCGTCCAGCTCGAGCCACCCCAGCAGCGCCTCGCCGTCCCGCAGGGCCGCCTGCACGCGGGCCAGCGCTGCGGCGCCCGTCGTGCCACCTTGGGTGTGGCCGGCGATCGAGAGCTGCAGCGCGCTCCAAGCCGCCTCGGCCTCCAGGAGCTGTTGGCGCACGCGCTCCAACCGCGCATCCTGCGCGATGCCGGGCGTGCCCGGCGCTCCCTCTGCGGGCTGCGCCCCGTGCTGCAGCGCCGCGACCTGGCTCTCGAGCTGCGTGAGGAGGTGCTGCAGCGAGTCCTCGCGCGCCGCCTCCGTCGCCGTGAGCGAGCGCGCCCCCGCCACCTGCAGCAGCTGGCTCAGCAGGCGTCCCTGGCCCTTCTCGACTGAGGCCCAAGCCGCCTCGTGCTCGCCGAGGGCGAGCTGCGTGGACGCCAGCAGAGCGTAGGGCGAGACGATGCGCGCGGTCGCCTGCTTGCTCCCACTGCCCACGCGCAGGCGTGCGGCCTCGTAGGCGTCGCACGCCTGGGTCAGCAGCGGCCGGGCGAGCGCCGGCTCACCGCGTTGCAGGTGCAGTGCCCCCAGCGCCGTGAGGTCCTCCACCACGCGCCAGTGCTGATTGCCGTACGCTGCGCGGTCCAGCGCCAGCGCCTGCGTGATCAGGTCGATCGCCGCGGGCACCTGGCCGCGGCGCCGCTCCAGCGCGCCGAGCGCCGCTAGCGTCCGCGCCACGTCCGGATGCCCGGCCCCCAGCAGCTTGCGGCGCGCGGCCAGCGCCTCGCGCAGCAGCGGCTCCGCGCCGTCCAGCTTGCCTTGCGCGACAAGCACGCCGGCCAGATCGAACTGCGCCGCGGCGACGTCGGGATGCGCCTTTCCCAGGAGCTGCCGGTGCAGCTCCAGCGACCGCCGGCAGCTCTGCTCCGCCTCGGTCAACAGCGCCGTACTGCGGTCGCTCTCCAGCTCGGCGCGGGACTGCAGCACATCGGCCAGGTTGGAGAGCGCCAGCGCTGCGGCCATGCTCCCCTCGCCGTCCACCTGGCGCGCGATGCCCAGCGCCTCGCGCAGCAGCGGCTCCGCCTCGGCAAAGTCTCCCTGCTGTTGCAGCAGCGTGGCGAGGTTGTTGAGGCTCCCGGCCACCTCCGGATTGCCGGGGCCCAGCAGGCTGCGGCGCATGGCGAGCGCCGTGCGATACAGCGCCTCGGCCGTGAGCCAGTCGCCCCGCTCCTGTGCGAGCGAGGCCAGGTTGTTCAGGGTCGTGGCGACGTCAGGATGCTCGTCACCGTGGAGCGCGTGGAGCACGACGAGCAGGTCGCGGTAGCATTGGTCGGCGCCGGCGTGGTCGCCCGCGCTCTGCAGCGCCACCCCGAGGTATCCCAGGCTCTGAGCGAGGTCGGGGTGGGCCTCCCCCAGATGGCGGCGGCGCGTCTCCAGCTGACGCCGCGCTCCGTCGCTCACGTCGGCGTAGTTCCCCGCCGCGAAGCCCGCATCCAGTTGCGCGGTAGCGCGATCGGCCTGCGCAAGCTCCTGTTGCGCGGCGGCCGTAAGCGCGGCGATGCGCCGCAGGCCCTCCACGCGGGCGCGCGCGTCGGCGCGCTCGTAGGGGCGCGCGGCGGGATCGGCCTGCACCAGAGTCGCGATGCGCTCTGCGAGCGCTACGGCTTGCGCATAGTTTCCGTGCTCGCGCAGGGCCTGCAGCCGCTCCTCCAGCGAGGAGCGCTCCTCAGGTGGCCGCTCGCCAGCCGGCGTCTGCGCGAAGGGGCAGCCAACGGGAACCGCAGCCAACACGACCGCGGCGCCGAGGACCAGACGCAACGCAATGCGCAACGAGGGCTCTCCTGGATGGCCTGAGGGAAGTGTGCCCGGCGCGGGTCAGTCTAGGGCAAGGCAGGCGTCGATGTCATGGCGCGGCCGGGGCCCCGCGCGCAGCCGCGGCGCCATGGCGCGGCCGGGGGCACGCGCGCAGCCGCGGCGCCATGGCTCGGCCGCGCGCGGGGTCGCGATGGTGGCGCCCCCGCCGCTGGGACGGTCCGGTCCGCTGCGGTGGCGCCAGCGCACGCCGGTGGAGCAAGGGCTCCCGTTGGTGGTACCCTGCTGCGGTCCCGCCCGGCACTTCGATTCCCAAGGCGCGCTCAGCCCTGGAGGAGCCATGTCCTGCCTCGACCACCACACCCGTCGGGTCGGCTTGCGCCTGACGCGCACCGCCGCGCTCGCAACCGCGCTTGCCATCGCGCTTGCCATGGCGCTCGCAACCGCGTTCGCCGCCGCGCTTGCCCCCCTGGGGGCGGGTCTCGCGCTCGCGCAGGAGACGCCCTCGGACAGCCTGCTCACCGCCAGCCACTACCTCGATTGGGAGCGGGTGGCCGATCCGCAGATCTCGCCCGATGGCACGCAGGTGGTCTACACGCGCCAATGGGTCGACCAGCTGAAGGACCGCTGGGCCTCCGCCCTGTGGATCATGGGCGCCGATGGGTCGCGCAACCGCTTCTTGGTGGAGGGCTCGCAGGCGCGCTGGTCGCCCGACGGGACGCGCATCGCCTACCTTGCTTCCGATGGCGACGACCACACGCAGATCTTCGCGCGCTGGATGGACGGCAGCGGAGCTGCATCGCAGCTAACCCGCGTGAACGAGGCGCCGGCCAACCTCCGCTGGTCGCCCGACGGACGCAGCATCGCGTTCACGATGCTCACGGCCAAGAAGACGGAGTGGAAGATCGACCTGCCGGCCGCGCCCGAGGGCGCCAAATGGACCGAGGGCCCGCGCCTGATCGAGAGCACGGCCTATCGCGCGGACCGCGAGGGATTCCTGAAGGAGGCCTACACCCACATCTACGTCGTGGACGCCGACAGTGGCACGCCGCGCCAACTCACCGAGGGCGACTGGAACGTGGGCGGCCGTACGGTGGGCATTCCCGAGGCTGTTGGCGTGGAGTGGACCCCCGATGGCCGCGAGCTCGTCTTCGACGGGCTGAAGGAGAAGGATGCCGACCGGCGCTACATGGAGTCGCACATCTACAGCGTGGACGTCGCCACGCGCGCCGTGCGGCAGATCACCACGGTCAAGGGTCCCTGGACGGCTCCCGCCGTCTCCCACGATGGCCGCACCATCGCCTTCACCGGCTACGAGTGGAGCCCGCAGACCTACCGGGCCGCCGAGCTCTACGTGATCGGCCGTGACGGCAGCGGCATGCGCAAGCTCAGCGGCGACCTCGACCGCGATCCCGACAATCTGCGCTGGGCGCAGGACGACAGCGGCGTCTACTTCACCGCCGACGACCGCGGCAGCAGCAACGTGTGGTTCGCAGCGATCAAGGGGGGCGCCCGCCAGCTGACCGCAGGCGTGCAGATGCTCGGCCTGAGCTCGGTCAGCCCCAAGGGCGTGGCGGTCGGCGTGCGGTCCTCTCCGGGCGAGCCCGGCGACGTCGTGCGCTACTCCCTGCCCGCCGCCAAGGAGATCGTCCAGCTCACTCGCGTCAACGCGGATGTGCTCCAGGCGATCACACTGGGCGCGTTCGAGGAGATCTGGGCCACCTCGCCCGACGGCACGAAGGTGCAGGGCTGGCTGGTGGAGCCGCCGGGCTTCGACCCCGCGAAGAAGTATCCGCTCATCCTGCACATCCATGGCGGTCCGCACGCCATGTACAGCGCGGCGTTCAACTACGCGTTCCGGAATCTCGCGGCAAACGGCTACCTGGTCCTCTACACCAACCCGCGTGGCAGCACCGGCTACGGCACCGCCTTTGGCAACGCCATCGACGACTCCTATCCGGGCGTCGACTACGACGACCTGATGGCGGCCGTCGACGCCACGGTCGCCAGGGGCTGCGTGGATGTCCGGCGAATGTACGTAACCGGCGTCAGCGGGGGTGGCGTGCTGTCGGCCTGGCTGACCTCCCACACCAACCGCTTCGCGGCGGCGGCCGTACGGTCCCCGGTGACCGACTGGATCAGCTTCGCCGGCACCACGGACATCACCAGCTGGGGCTACACGCGCTACCGCAAGCCGTTCTGGGAAGATCCGGCGAAGTGGCTGCAGCACTCTCCCGTCATGCACGTGGCGACGGTGAAGACCCCCACGCTGCTCATGACCGGCGAGCTGGACCTGCGCACGCCGATGGGCCAGACCGAGGAGTACTATCAGGCGCTCAAGGCGGTCGGCGTGGAGACCGTCATGCTGCGTTTCAACGGCGAATACCACGGAACGGGCTCAAAGCCCTCGAACTTCATGCGCACGCAGCTGTACCTCGTGAGCTGGTTCGGGCGCCACACCAAGCCGCAGGAAACGGCGGCGGCCGGGCGCTGAGCGGGCCCGCACTGGCGCTGCTCGCCTTAGCCCGACGGCTCCGCCGAGACCCGGCCATGCCCGACGCTGGACGTCATCTGCTCATCTTCGACGTCGACGGCACGCTGCTGCTCAACGGGCGCGTGACGCGCGACGCGTTCGCGGCCGCCTTCCAGGACGTCTGCGGCGTGCCGGCGCAACCGGACGCACTACCGTTCGCCGGGATGACGGACCGCGGCATCTTCCGCGCGCTGCTGCGCCGTGCGGGGCAGGACCCCGATGGCGACGGCGCGGGCGGGGCCGGCTCGGCGTTCGACGCGCTCTTCACACGCTTCGCGCGGCGTTTCGCCGACATCCTGGCGGAGGTCTACCCGACCGCGGAGGGGCCTTACCTGCTACCCGGGGTCCTCACCCTGGTGCAGACGCTCACCCGGCGCGCGGACGTAGCGTTGGCGCTGGGGACCGGCAATATCCGCGAGACAGCCTATATCAAACTGCGCCGCTTCGGGCTGGAGCCGCACTTCCCCGTCGGGGGATTCGGCGGGGATCACGAGCAGCGCGCCGACGTCATCCGCGCTGCGTTGCACCAGGCGCGCCACCACTACGGCATCGATGGAGCGCCGGACGCGGCTTGGGTGATCGGTGACACGCGCAACGACGTCGCGGCTGCACGCGCGGCCGGCACGCGCGCGCTGGCGGTCGGCAGCGGATTCACTCCGCTCACCGAGCTGCGCGCCAGCGGAGCCGACGTGGTTCTGACGGACCTCGCCGATACTGCGAGCGTGCTCGCTGCGCTCAGGTTGGCTTGAGCTGCAGCTCCTGGCTGGCGATCAGGTCTGCCATCCGCCTGCGCTCGGCCACGGTCAGGAAGCCCACCGCGATCAAGATGAACACCAGCGAGAGCCAGTCCTCCGGCGAGGGGAGCGGGCCGCTGAAGGCGTAGTGGAAGACCAACGTCGAGGTGGTGCCGGCCACCAACGAGGTGAGGCGGTTGACCAGCCCCGCGAAGGTCGCGGTCCGGCCCTTGAACATGAAGATGAACAGCGAGAAGAAGGCCAGCACCCCGTAGGGGACGCCGACCACGATGGCGAATGCCCACTGCGCGTGCGGTTGTCGCAGCGTGTGACGGAAGGCCTCGATCTGGGCAACGTGCCAGCCGAACAGCTCGGGACTGTGGAAGAGCAGCACCGACACCAGCACCAGGGTCACGCCGGCCGAGATCTGCTCGATGCCCAGGTACGCGGCGTTGTTCAGGGGCGCGCCCTTGGGGCGGGTGTTCTTGTAGAAGTTCATGACGTAGATGCGCAGGGCATAGGCGACGATGTAGCTGGCCAGGATCCATCGCGCGCCGGGCGATGAGAGGAACTCGAAGTTGCCCTTTCCGGGAGCGGAGCCGGTCGGCGCCAGTGCGTGCGCGCGTAGCCCGAGCCGCTCCAGCAGCCCGGCGGTGCGCTCGAGCATTGCGGGCGTCCACAGCAGGGTCACCCCCACCGCCAGCAGCGCGAACACCACCGCGATGTTCTCCTCGCGGTAGACCCGCTTCCTGAGGATGCCCTGGCGGATCTGCACCTCATCCACGACGCGACTCACCACGATGATCGAACCACGCATGATCACCATGGCGACCAGCACCGAGATCGGCAGCGTGTACATGAGGGTAGTGGTCGGGATGACCACCGCGGTGCAGATGCCCGATGGAACGATGTAGAGCACTTCCCCCGGGAAGCGCAGGGGGCCCCACTGCATCGGCCGCACAGAGTCGATGCGGTACCAGCGGCGCAACAGCACCCAGAACAGCACGACCGCGCTGCTACCGAGGGTGTTCCACACCAGATACTCGACGCCGTTCATCCCCGGGAAGCCCTTGTCCGGGCTGCCCAGGAAGTACTTCACCGCCACCCCCGTCAGCGTGTACGAGACGAAGTACCCAGCGCAGAGCTGGAGCAAGCGGCCGGTGCTGCCTTCAGTGGTCTTCCACATCAGCGGTCTTCCACATGCGAGGACGGGGCGCTCCGACACGCCCCTCTGTGTGAAGATCAGGCCCGCGGGCGCGCGATGCAAGATCCAGTCCGCGACCCAGTCCGCGCGGTGGTTCCCCGGAGCGCCGCACCACCACCCTGCCGGGCCGAAGCAGCGCCCACCCGCAGGGTACCCTGGCCGCAGCTTTGCGCGCCGCCGGCGCTCTTCGCTTGCGCGGCTGCGGAGGGCGGACCGACAATGGGATCGTACGCTACCGGCGCCGGGTTCCTGCGAGACCGACGACAGGATCGCACGACACCGACTCCTCTGCTCCTCCAGCCCGCCGCGGCGGGCCGGCTTCACCCCAGCGCGGAGGCTGCCCATGAGCCTGGGAATCCTCAACGGCACGATCGTCACCGCCACCGACAAGTACGTCGCGGACGTACGCATCGAGCACGAGCGGGTCGTCGCCATCGGTGAGAAGGTCGCCGAAACCTGCCCGCAGAAGATCGACGCCCGCGGCCTGCTGGTCCTGCCCGGCGGGATCGACGCCCACACCCACTTCGCCCTGCCGTTTGGAGGGACCGTCTCGGCCGATGACTTCGAGACCGGCACCCGGGCGGCGCTGTTCGGCGGCACCACGACCTGCATCGACTTCGCGGTGCAGTACAAGGGGCAGACGCTGCGGCAGGGGCTGGACGCGTGGTTCGCCAAAGCCGAGGGCAAGGCCTGCGGTGACTATGCCTTCCACATGATCATGGGCGATGTGAACCAGCAGTCGTTGGCGGAGATGCGCGATGTGGTCCAGTCCGGCATCACCAGCTTCAAGCTGTTCATGGCCTACCCCGGCGTATTCCTCTCCAGCGATGGGGAGATCTTCCAGGCGCTGCAGCAGGCGGCGCGGCTCGATGCCCTGATCCAGATGCACGCCGAGAACGGCAGCGTGATTGACGTGCTGGTGAAGCAGGCGCTCGCCGAGGGCAAGACCGCGCCGGTCTACCACGCGCTGACCCGCCCCAGCATCGCCGAGGGAGAGGCGACCCACCGCGCCATCGCGCTGGCCGAAATGGCCGGCGCGCCGATCTACATCGTCCACATGACCGCGGCCGAGGCGGCCGATGCGGTCACAAACGCGCGCTCGATGGGGCTGCCGGTGTTCGGCGAGACGTGTCCGCAGTACCTGTTCCTCTCCCACGAGAACTACGAGGAGCAGGGCTTCGACGGTGCCAAGTACGTCATGTCGCCGCCGCTGCGGCACAAGCACCACGGCGAGCGGCTGTGGCGGGCGCTGAAGACCGACCAGCTGTCGGTGGTGGCCACCGACCACTGCCCATTCTGCCTGAAGGAGCAGAAGGAGCTGGGCCGCAACGATTTCTCCAAGATCCCCAACGGCGCTCCCGGCGTGGAGACGCGCATGCAGCTGCTCTACCACGCCGCGGCAGCGCAGCGCCGCTTCGACTTGCACCGCTTCGTGGAGATCACCGCGACGGCTCCGGCCAAGATCTTCGGCCTCTTCCCGCGCAAGGGCACCGTCGCCGTCGGCAGCGACGCCGACCTCGTGCTGCTCGATCCCAATGGCTCGCACACGATCAGCGTCAAGACCCACCACATGAACGTCGACTACAACCCGTACGAGGGCCGGACACTGCAGGGCAAGATCGTGAAGGTGCTGGCGCGAGGGGAGCTCGTCGTGGACGGCGAGCAGTGGCTGGGCACGACCGGCCGCGGGCAGTTCCTGCGCTGCGGCACCCTGGCCACGAGCTAGAGGAGGCGGGGCGGGCGGGGCGGGCGGCGGGCGCTCTCCTACGCCGCGTCGGCGACGGACGCGCACTCCGCGGTGAGCAACTCGAACAGCGCGTCCATGTGCTCCGGGCGCGTGCGGAAGTTCACCGGGTTGATCCGGAACCAGGTGCGGCCCTTGAGCACCGTCGTGGAGATCCAGAAGCGGCCGTCCTCCTCCACGCGGCGTGCCACCAGCGCATGCAGGCGTGCCAGACGCTCCTCGTCCATCCCGGCGCGGCGGTAGCGCAGACAGACCGCCGACATGCGCGGCGGCGTCGCCGGCTCGAAATCGGGATGCCCGCGCGCTCGCTCGTACAGGCGTTTCGCCTGCTCGACGTTTGCGTCGATCCACTCGCCGAGCTGGCGCGTGCCGTAGCGTTTCAGCCCCATCCACACCTTCAGCCCGCGGAAGCGCCGCGACTGCTCGAACCCGTGCACGAAGTAGTTGTAGCGCTCGTTGGCCGCGTCCAGCGGATCGGTGAGGTACGCCGGCTGCATGCCGAACGACCGCGTCAGACGCGACCCGTCCCGAACCAGGATCGCGCCGGCGTCGAGCGGAGCGTAGAACCACTTGTGCGGATCGAGGGTCACCGAGTCCGCCAGCTCCACGCCGCGCAGGATCCCCGCAGAGCGGTGCGACAGGAGCATGCCGCCACCGTAGGCGGCGTCGACATGGAGCCAGGCTCCCTCGCGGTCGGCGATCCCGCGCAGCTCGGCCAGGGAGTCCACGGCACCGGTGTTGGTGCTGCCGCCCATCGCCACGATGCACATGGGACGGATCCCCTGCGCCTTGTCCGCAGCGATCGCCGCCTCCAGAGCGTCCACACGGAGCTGGAACCGATCGTCGGTGGGCAGCACCCGCAGGCCCTGGCGGCCGATGCCCACCGCATCCGCGGCCTTGTCCACCGAGACGTGGCGCTCCTCCGAGGTGTAGGCGGCCCAGCGGCCCGCAAGGCCTTCGTCCTGCGCCCGGTCGCCGGAGGCCCAATCGCGCGCGAGCTTGAGCCCGATGAAGTTCGCCATCGTCCCGCCGCTGGTGAGGTTGCCACCCGCGCGCGCGTCGAAGCCGACCAGATCCGTCAGCCAGCGCACGGTCCGCCGCTCCAGAGCCACCGCAGAGGGGCCGATCGAGTAGGCGCCCACGTTCTGATTGAGCGCCGAGGCGATCAGATCCCCCAGAATCCCGGCCGGCAGCGGCGTCGGCGTGATCAGGCCGAAGTAGCCGGGATGGTTCACCTGGGTGCAATAGGGCAGCAGCTTGTCGTCGAGCTGATGGAGGATCTCCGCCAACGGCGTCGGGCCGTCCGGTAGGGGCTCGTCGAACAGCCGGTGCAGCGCGCGGGGCTCGACGGCGGGGAAGACCGGTCGCTGCTCGACCTGGGCGAGCAGCTCACAGAGCCGGTCGATGGTGCGGTGCCCCTGTGTGCGAAACTCGTCGATGTCCATTGGCCTAGCGCACCTCCGCCGTGGACCCCTTCACCGGCCGCCACGGCTCGCAGCGCCCGCCCAGATACTTCGCCAGAAACTCCTCGACGCGGCCCATGAAGTCCAGGTTGTTCTCGGGCCGGGCGAAGCCGTGCCCCTCGTCGGGGTAGACGACGAACGTCACCGGCAGGCCGTGCTTGCGCGCGGCTGCCACGATGGCGTCCGACTCTGCCAGCTTCACCCGCGGATCGTTGGCGCCGTGGCCGATCAACAGCGGCGCGCGGATCTGGTCGGCGTGGAACAGCGGCGAGATGCGCCGGTTGAGCGCGTCGTCGTTCTCCACGTCGCCGACGCGCTTGATCCAGCGCAGCTTGCGCACCTTCCAATACGGCGGCATGGATGCGAACAGCGTAGCCACGTTCGAGGGGCCTACCAGGTCCACCGCGCAAGCGTACAGCTCCGGCGTGAACGCGGCGCCGGCGAGCGTGGCGTAGCCTCCGTAGGAGCCGCCCATGATGGCCACGCGCTTGGGGTCGGCGATCCCCTGGTCCACCGCCCATTTCACGCCGTCGGTCAGATCGTGCTGCATCGCGCCCACGCCCCACTCGCGCGTGGAGCGGTTGATGAACGTCTTGCCGTAGCCAACGGAGCCGCGGAAGTTGGGTTGCAGCACGGCGTAGCCGCGGTTGGCAAACAGCTGCACCCATGCGTCGAAGCCCCAATCGTCCCGGTGCCAGGGACCGCCGTGCGGGTGCATGATTAGCGGGAGGTTTTTGCCCTCCACCCCCACGGGCAAGGTGAGATAGGCCGGGATCGCCAGGCCGTCGCGCGCCGTGTACGTCACCTGCCGCGTGGGCGCCAGCGCGTAGCCAGAGAGTTGCGGCATGCTCTCGAAGAGCAGCTCCGCTTTGCGGGTCGTGCGGTCGTACAGGTAGAAGACCGCTGGCTGCGTGTCGGTGTAGGTGCCAACGATCCAGCGTTGGTCCGCGTGGTCGCGGCTGTCGATGGTGAACATCCCAGGGGTGAGTTTGCGCAATGCCTCGAAGTCCGCCGTGATCTTGGGATCGACGACCCGCCACTCGGGCACCAGATAGTCGAATCCCACGGCCTGGATCTCGTAGGTCACCGGATCCTGCACCACTTGCGGCACCCAGAACACATTCCACACGTCGCTACGCCGGTCGGCTGCGATCTCGCGGATCTCAGCGCCGGTCTGGGCGTCCAGCAGTACGAGCCGCGTCATGTCCGAGCCCATGGGCGACTGGACAATCAGCTTTCCGTCCCGCGTGAAGCCGAGGATCTTCTTGTAGAGGACATCGCCGGCCTCCCAGAACTCCCAGCGCAGCAGGTCGCGCCACGGCTGCCCGGGCCCCGCCCGGACGCGCAGAATCGTGTCGCTGGTCTGCCCGTCGAGGGCCACCGCCGCTCGGATATGGAAGTCGGAGTCGGTGGCCCACTCGGTCACGTCGCCGGGGTTCTCCACCTCGAGGGTCAGCTCGCCGGTACTCAGCTTCACCCTGTACATGTCGAACGTGGTGGGGTCACGCTTGTTGAGGCTGACCAGGACCTCATCGGGGTGGTTGCGGTCGGTGAGGATGGCGTCGGCCGCCGCGCCAGGGTACGGCGTCAGGTCCCGCGTCGACCCGCTGTGCAAGTCGGTGGCATACAGGTGCCAGTTCTCGTCACCGTCCTTGTCCTGGATGTAGAGGATGTGGCGGCCGTCGTGGGCCCACTGGTAGGTGCCGATCCCGCGATGGGTGTCGCGGGAGGCCAGCTTCGCGTCGTCCTTGCCCAGAGTCTGCACCCAGATGTTCATGACGCCGTCGGGCGAAGGCGCCAGGTACGCGAGGGTCTGGCCGTCGGGTGAGATCTGTGGGTTGGTCTTCACCGGATTGCCCAGCAGCGCCTCGCGCGGGATGAGCGCCGCAAGCTCCGCGCTCGCCGGCGCGGGTGCGAGTGCGGGTGCGCCGGCCAGCGCGCCGATCGCGGTGGCCGCCAGCAGAATGGACGGGGGGGTCCAGCTGAGGAGCTTCATGGAACTTCCCCTTGAGTCGTAGCGGGCGCGCTCAACCTGCTGCTGTCGTCAGGTCGTCCGGTCAGGATCCTGCGCGGTGGAGCTGCCGTGCGGGAGGTTGATGCTGCCGTACCCCCATGTCTCCGGCGGGTCCGTTATCACAATGTGCTTACTTCGGCGCTGTGCGCGGACCCGCACTGTGACGACGAGATCGGCGGAGAGATCACCGTCCCGGGCAGCGCGCGGCTACGGTAGCGGCTTTGGCCGCCCTCACTTGCTTGCCTTCGCGGGGGCCTTCCCCACACCGCCCTGGAACATCTCGTCCACCGGCACGACCGTGATGTTGCCAGCCGGGACGCGCAGGGGATAGCGCTCGATCTGCTTGTCCTCCTCCAGCAGCGAGGCCGGCTTGGTCACGCCCTGGGGATAGGCGATCGGGCTGGGGGTATCGGCGGCGATGGCCTGCTTGAGACCCTCGGCGTCGTCGGACACCAGCGCGATCCACAGATTGTCGGTCTGCATGTACTTGCGGATCGCAGCGTTGACGTCCGCCAGCGTGATCTGGTCCATCATCTTGCGGAAGAGCGCCAGATGCCCGTCGACCCCGTAGTAGCGGTCGTCGACGGCGTAGCCCAGCCGCGCGGCGGTGGTCTCGGCGAAGTGCAGGACGTACTTGCGCAGGAACCTGCGCGTCGCCTCGAACTGCTCCTGCGTCAGGCCGTTCTGCACCAGCTGATCCACCTCGTGCAGCCCCGCGCGCAGCGCGAAGAGGGCTTGCGCGCGCGGCACCGGGCGGATCCACACCTCGAACAGCTGCTGGCGACGGCCGACCCCCGTCGGCGGCGTCATGCGCTGACCAGCGCTGGGGAACGCCTCGATGTAGGAGTAGTCGCCGTAATTCATCCCGCGCGCCTCGCGGATCACCTGGAACAGGTGGCTCGTACTGTTGCGGTGCTCGCCCAGCCACGAGTTGGCGATCGACAGGGCGTAGAACTCGCGGCTGCCGCGCCGCAAGTCGATGGGTATGCCGAAGCTGATGGCGGTCGACGGGCCCTTCTTCTGGACCACGGTCACGTGGCGGCCGGTGATCCGCTCGGGCCGCGGCGCGGGCGCCAGCGGCGGCGTGCCCGGCGTCAGCGCGCCCAGCTCGCGGCTCAGCTTGTCGGGAAGATCGGGGGCGTAGGCGCCGCCCAGCCCGATCACCAGATTGTCGCGGGTGAAGTAGCGCTGGTGGAAAGTCTTCACGTCGTCGAGCGTGATGGACTGCAACGCCTCGACCGTCCCCTCATCGATGTGCGCGTAAGGCGTGGCGCGGAAGAGCTCGCCGTAGAGAGTGGACTTGCCCAGTTCCTCATCGGAGCTGTAGCGCAGCTCGTTCTCGATGAACGACACCGCGCGATCGCGCAAGCGCTCGAAGTCCTCCTGGCGGAAGCCAGGGCGCACGATGGCGTCCACCAGCAGCTCGGTGAATGGCGCGACGTTGTCGCGGTGCACCTGGCCGCTGACGACTGTCATCTCCTTGTCCACCGAGACGTTGTAGGACCCGGCGAGCGGGAACAGCCGCTCGAGGACCTTTTCGTAGGAGAGCCTCTGCGTGCCGCCGTCGCTGATCATGGCGGCGGTGAGGGCGGCCAGACCCTCCTTCCCGGGTGGATCGTCCTGCGTGCCGACCTTCACCCAGACATTGAACGCAACGTTGGGGTCCTGGGCGACTGGGAGCAGCACGGGCGGCTGCGAGACCCTGCCTTGGGCCGTGGCGGTACCGGCAGCGCCGGCTTCGCCCATCACGCCCGCGGCGCCCGTGACGCCTGCGACGCCGCTCGCCGCCTCGGCGGGCAGCGGCTGGTCGGCGGAGTGCAGGATTGCGACAATGCTGCGGTTGAGCCGCAGGTAGCGGTCCGCAGCGTGGCGGAGGTCCTCGGGGGTGACTTGCTCGAGCGTGGAGTACATCTGCTCCAGCACGGTCATGTCGCCGGTCAGGGCCACGAAGCGCGAGAGGCTGCCGGCCACGCTGGACGGCGTGGTGAGGCGGGTGAGGAACGCGTACTTCACGTGGGAACGCGCCGCGGCCAGCCGCTGCGGATCGACCAGGTCCTTGCGCAGACCATCGATCGTGGACCAGATCTCCCGCTCCACCGCCGCGATGTCTGCGGGCTGTTTGACCACCGCGTAGACCCCCCACAGGCCTGGATCGCGGTTGAATCCGAAGTCGGGGAAGAGGCTCTCGACGCGCTGCTCGTCCAGCACCAGCTTCTTGTAGAGAGCCGATGTCTCGCCAAAGGCAAGCTCGGCGACAAGCGTCGCCGCCAACATCGTGCGGTCCCCAGCGCGCAGCGCGTCGCCCTTGAACTGCACCGTCAGCATCGGCAGCGTCTGGCCGTCGAAGGGCACGGTGATGCGCCGCGGGGCCTTCTGCTCCGGCTCCACCGGGATGTTGGGCGCCTGATAGCCCTTCGGCCACGAGCCGTACTGAGCGCGGATCGACGCGAGCGTGCTCGCCGGATCGAAGTCGCCGATCACCATGATCACGACGTTCTCGGGGCGGTAGAATCGGGCGAAGAAGCTCTTGGAGTAGGCGTACTGCTCGGGCATGCGCTTGATATCCGCTTCGAAGCCGATCGTGGTGTGCTTGTAGGTGTGCTTGTCGAAAGCGGCGTTCTGCAGTGCCTCGGCCAGCAACTCGGACGGTGCCGTGCGGTTCTTGCGATATTCGCCGTAGACCGCGCCCGCCTCTGTGCGGAAGGCATCCTCGGTATACGACAGGTGCTGGAAGCGGTCGGCCTCGATCTCGATGACCTTCGGCAAGTCTTCACGCGAGATCGAGAGGTGGTACGCCGTGAGATCGTCGGATGTGAATGCGTTGGCGTTGGCGCCCATGCCGCTGACGATCGAATCGTAGACGTCGGCGGGAATCTTCTCGCTGCCGCGGAACATCATGTGCTCGAAGAAGTGGGCGAAACCGGTGACCCCCGGCTCGACCTCGTCGCGGCTGCCCGTGCGGACCACCGACCAGTAGGCGACCAAGCCCTCCGACGGCATCGGGATCATCAGGACGCGGAGCCCATTGTCCAGCGCGGCGCGCTGGACCTCATAGGGGAAGACCGTCTGCTTCGCCCCGGCGGCGGAGCGGGGGGCGGTGCCGGCCTTGGGGGCGGCCTTGCGGCCCACCTTCACGCCGGCCTGGGTGTCGGTCTTCGGGCCGGCCATGGCGACGGCGTCAACACCGGCCGCCGGCTCGGCCGCGCTGGATAGGCGCGGTATGGGTTGCGAGCTGGTCATCGCGGTGGAGGGGAGAGCGAGGATCGCGGCCAGCAGGCCGAGGAGCACGAGAGTTCGATTGCGCATGGCTTCATATTTCTGGCGAAAAAGGGGGTCGAGCTGGCTGACGGCCGCCGAGCGAGGCGTTCCCGCCCGCGGGCGCAGCACCATCGGGGAGGGAGAGACTAGCACACGACCCTGGCCAGGCACAGCACGGCGTCCGAAGGCGCGGCGGTGGCTTGCGCTGCGGTGGCTTGCGCGGCCTCGAGAGGCGCGGCGTCGGTTCGCGCGGCGCCGACTAGCGCCGCGGGCCGGCGGAGCGTGGGGCCGGACGGCCCCCCGCGGTCGGCGCCAATGCAGCGAGCATCTGCTGCGGATCCGTGGTGGGGGCCCGGCAGGCGAAGTCCCTGCAGACGTACGCCGTGGCCCTCCCGCCCAGACTAGATTGCGACTGCGTGAACTCCGCGAGGGTGGCGAGGCGCGCCGCGTCCGGCCCATCTGGGCGCAGCAGCACGACCTTGTTGGGCAGGAAGCGCTGTTCCAGGGCGCGCAGCATGACGCGCGCGTCGGCGGCGCCGGGCGCTCCCGCAATCACGACCTCGTACGACGGGCCCAGGGCGAAGTCCAGCGCAACGAGCATCTGTGAGTGCCCGGCCGGGTTCCGCTGCACGCTCGGGGCGAACGCCTTGAACACCCCGTCGGCGGCACGCGCGAAGGCCGGCTCCCCGGTCATGCGCGAAAGACGCAGGAGCACAAGCGCAGCCACGGAATTGCCGGACGGGATCGCCGCGTCGTCGCCCACCTTCGAGCGCACCAACAAGTCCTCCCGCGCGGCCCCCGACAGGAAGAAGCCCCCCGCAGCCGGGTCGCCGTAGTCGCGGATCATGTCGTGGGCGAGGCCCACCGCCGCCTCGAGGTCGCGTAGGTCGAAGGTGGCCTCGTACAGCTCCAGCAGGCCCCACAGCATGAACGCATAGTCGTCCAGCGTGGCCGCAAGGCCTGCGGCGCCGGCGCGGTAGCGCTTGAGTAGCTGTCCCCGCTCGTTACGCAGGTGCGTGAACACGAAGTCCGCGGCGCGGCGCGCGGCCTGCGCATACTCCGGCTCGTCAAGCACCCGCGCGCCCATCGAGAGCGCAGCAATCATCAGCCCGTTCCAATCCGCGAGAACCTTATCGTCCCGCAGGGGCCGGACCCGCCGCTGGCGTGCAAGCAGCAGCTTCTGGCGTGCGCGCTCCAGGCGTTGCTGAAGCTGCGTCGTCGGCACGCCCAGCGTGTCGGCCCACTCCCCGATCGGCCGTGCCAGGTGCAGGATGCTGGGCGCGAGGTTGCCGTCGCGTTCCTGGACCTCGCCGCGTCCCCGCGCGACGCCATGTTCCTCTGAGTCACCGCGTTCCGGAGCCCCACCGCGCTGCGGGGAGTTGCTCGAAGCCCGCACGTCGTACACGCGGTCGAAGAGCTCACCCTCCTGCGTCCCGAGCGCCGCGCCGACTTGCGCGGGGGTCCACAGATAGAACTTCCCCTCCTCGCCCTCGCTGTCGGCGTCCTCCGCGGAGGCGAAGCCCCCCTCGGGCACGCTCATATCGCGCAGGACGTAGGTGAAGATCTCTCGCGCCGTCTGCGCGTCGGCGACCCTGCCGGTAGCCTGGTAGGACTCCAGATAGGCCATCGCGAGCAGGGCCTGGTCGTAGAGCATCTTCTCGAAGTGCGGCACGAGCCAGCGGTCATCCGTGGAATAGCGGTGGAATCCGTAGCCGAGGTGATCCCAGATCCCCCCGCGGCGCATCGCATCGAGCGTCGTTTCGACCATCTCCTGCGCGTGGGCCTGCTCGCTGCGCTGCGCGTAGCGCAGCAGGAAGCGCAGGTTGTGGGGCACCGGGAACTTCGGTGCCTGGCCGAACCCTCCGTGGTTCGCATCGAACGCCTGCGCCAGCTGCTCGTACGCGCGGTCGAGAGCATCGCCGCCCGGCACACCGCCCGCAGCGGCCACGTCCTGCTGGCGCAGGAACTCCACCGACTGATCCGCGGCGCGCAGAATGCCCGCGCGGTCGCTTCTCCAGGCCGTCGCCAGCTGCGGGAGGATCTCCATCAGCCCGGGGCGCCCCATGCTGCCACGCTTGGGAAAGTACGTGCCGGCGAAGAACGGCTTGCGATCGGGCGTCATCACGATGGTCATGGGCCATCCAGCCCCGCCGGTCATCGCCTCGGTGACCGAGATGTAGATCCGGTCGACGTCGGGGCGCTCCTCGCGGTCCACCTTGATGCAGATGAACTCAGCGTTGAGCAGTGCAGCGACCTCTGGATCCTCGAAGCACTCGCGCTCCATGACGTGGCACCAGTGGCAGGTGGCGTAGCCGATGGAGAGGAAGATGGGCTTGTCCTGCGCCGCGGCCGTCGCAAATGCCTCCTCACCCCACGGATACCAGTCGACGGGATTGCCGGCGTGCTGAAGCAAGTAGGGGCTCTGCTCGAAGACCAGGCGGTTCCAGTCCGGACCGCCGTCCGATGGCAGGCCGCGCAGCTCTTCGAGAGCGGGAAGCGGGCGGTGGCCGCCCCGGCCATCGCCCGCCGCCGCGCTGCCGGCCGACGGGGGAAGCTGCCGCGCGCGAGAGCACGCCAGCGTGGGCGCAAGCACTGCCAGCACGACCAGCAGCGTCACGGCGGTCGGCGCCTCGCGGCCGCGCGGTGCTCGGGCCAGCCACGCCCCGATTGCGATGATGAGAACGAGCGCCATCAACGAGCTCGCCGCCACCTGCCGCGGGCCGGGCGGCGGCGCAGCGACGGTGCCACCGGCGATGGTGAGCGCTAGCACCACCAGCACCAAGACGCACAGCGAGCCAGCGCGCGCGCGGCCGATCGTGCTGCGCCGCAGGTAGAGTGCCAGGCCCGCAAACGTGACGATCGCCTCCAACCCCAGCGCGGCCGGCATGACGTTCCACAGCGCCAGCCCGAGCCGCGGCGAGTCCGCGCCGGCCAAGGGGAGCTCGGGGAGGTGGACGAGCGCGTCGAGCAGCCAATGCGAGAAGACCGCGGCCGCCACCACGAACGCGGCGCGGCCGCGCCCCGTGCGCCAGCGCGACGTAAGCAACCATGCAGCCCCGCCCGCCAACGCCGACCAGAAAACGCTGGCGACCAGCCCGTGCGACCACGGGAACACGAAGGTGAGATAGTGGCGCGCGGCGTAATCGGCGGGGATGGTCACCCGCTCGAGGCCCAACAGCACGAAGAGCCACAGCAGGACATCCAGGAGCAAGGCGGCGAGCAGGAGCACGCCCAGGCTCAGCCGGCGCTCGAGGTGGCTCAGACCCAGCGCGGCCCCGACGTGGCCTGCGAGCACGGCCCGCTCCCTCTTGCAGCGGCCGGGGGCGGCAGCGGCCCCTGTATCCTGCGCGCGCGCCGCTGCGCGATCAAGCGGCGCGCCGGCTACGCTCCGTGTCGGCCTTTATGCACGCCCAGCTGCACGTACTCGCGGCGGAACACCAGGTCGATGCTCCAGTCCAGCGCGATGCGCGCGCGCCGCGACCAACCGGGCATCTTCAACAGGTAGACCGTCCGCCACAGCGCCCACGCCCAGAAGCCCGACAGCTTCACGCCGAACAGCCGGGCCACGCCGGTTCGGCACCCCAGCGCCGCCAGGGCTCCGACCGGCGCGTAGACGAACACCGGCGCAGGCTCTCCCTGCAACACGCGGGCGAGGCTGCGGCCGAGGTGCTCGCCTTGCTGCACGGCCCGCTGCGCGGTGGCGGCGGTCGGCTTGCCGTCCCGGTCGAGGCAGATGGCGCAGTCGCCGATCGCCCAGACATCGGAGTGCCCCTGCGCGCGCAGCTCGCGGTCGCACACGATGTAGCCGAGCCGGTCGACGGGCAGCCCCAGCTTGGCAATGAGCGGGTTGGGGGCGATCCCCGCGCACCAGATCACCGTCAGCGCGGGTAGCACCTCCCCGTTGTCGAGGACGACTTCCCGTTCACGGATCTCGCTCACCGACGTCCTCAGGCGCACGCTCATGCCACGCCGCTCCATCTGCCGGCGCGCGTACTCGGCCAGGTCGGCGTCCAGCGCCCCCAGGATGCGGTCGCCGATCTCGACCAGCGTCACCTTGCAGTCGCTGGGCCGCAGATTGGGATACAGTCGTGCCGCCTCGCGCAGGAGTACGTGGAACTCTCCGGCGACCTCGGCGCCGGTGAAGTTGCCGCCGACGACCACGAAGTGCAGCAGGCCCGCGCGCTCGCTCGAGTCCGCGGTCGCGTCGGCGCGCTCCAGCATCCAGATGGCGCGATCCCGCAACGCAACGGCGTCGGCCAGGGTCTTGAGCTCCAGACCAAAGCGGTCCAGCCCGGGGACGGGCGGCCAGCGCGTGACGCTGCCGACGGCGACCACCAGGTGGTCGTACTCCACGGACTCTTCCTGCTGCGACCCGACGACGCGGTAAGTGACGCGCCGCGCCGCGCGATCGACGCCGGTCGCCTCAGCCTGCTTGAAGTGCGTCGTCTTCAGGAACGCACGCAACGCGATCACGGCGTGACGCGGCTCCAGGCTGCCGGTGCCTGCCTCCACCAGCAGCGGATAGGCGACGAAGAAGTTGTTGCGGTCCAGCAGCAGGACCTCCGTGGCGCGCGTGAGGCCCGCCCGGCGCAGGCGCTTCTCCAGGGACTGGGCGCAATACGCGCCGCCGTAACCGCCGCCCAGGATGACGATGCGCCGCGGCCGCGCACCGTTGCCGACCTGCGCACCGGTCGCAGCGACGCGCCCGGTCTGCACGCCGCCCGACCCCGGGCCCGCGGCTCCCGTGCCCTGCGCCCAAGCTCCAGTCGCAGCGACGCGCCGGGTCTGCTTGCCCGTCATAGCCACTTCTTGTGCCGGAAGAAGAACAGCATCCCGACACCCAGCACCGCCATCAACGCGAGGATGGCGAAATACCCGTACCGCCACTGCAGCTCGGGCATGTGCAGGAAGTTCATGCCGTAGATGCTGGCCAGGAAGCTGAGCGGAATGAAGATCGTCGAGACCATGGTGAGGACCTTCATCACCTCGTTGAGCCGGTTGTTGACGCTGGAGAGATAGATCTCGAGCATGCCGGCGATCAGGTCGCGATAGGTCTCGACCGTCTCCACGACCTGGATGGTGTGGTCGTAGACATCGCGGAGGAACACGCGGCACTCCGGGGAGATCAGGCGCGACTCCTCGCGCTGCAGCGAGGCGAGCACCTCGCGTAACGGCCACACCGACTTGCGCAGGTACAGCGCCTCCTGGCGCAGCGCGTGGATGCTCTGGACGATCTCCTGGCGCGGGTCGGCGACCACCGCATCCTCCAACTCCTGGATCCGCTCGCCGACCTTCTCGAGGATGATGAAGTAGTGGTCGACGATGGCGTCCATCACCGCGTAGGCGAGGTAGTCGGCGCCCAGCTTGCGGATGCGCCCCTTGCCCCCGCGGATGCGCTCGCGCACCGGGTCGAGGACGTCGCCCACGTTCTCCTGGAACGAGAGCACCCAGCCCGACCCCAGCACCATGCTGAACTGCTCGTGCTGCACGTGCCCGCTCTCTTCGTCGTAACTGAGCTGGCGCAATACGACGAACAGGTAGTCGTCGTAGGCCTCCAGCTTGGGGCGCTGGCCCACGCTTGCGACGTCCTCCATCACCAGCGGATGGAGGTGGAAGCGCTCGCCGATGCGGGCCAGCAGATCGGTGTCGTGCAAGCCGTCGACGTTGATCCAGCTCACGCCGCGCATCCCCTGGAAGGCCGCGCACTCGTCGGCGCTGCCGAGCTGTTTCTCCGTCACGTGGCCGGCATCGTAGTCGATGACCGTGATGCGTGGCTGCGGGAGCCGCTGCTCGCCGGTATGGACCAGCGTTCCGGGCGAGAGACCGGGCCGCTTCATGCGCTTCTGCTGAGTGCGTCCGAGCTGCCGCGCGCGCTGGCGGCGATCGTGGCGGGCCATCCTGATCTCCTGTCGGCTGCGGGGAGGGCGCCCGTCCACGGCCCGGGCCCGTCGGAAGCTGCCCGAGGATAGCGCACGGGCCGGGCAGGGTCGACGTGGGCTGCAGGTCTGCGTGACGCTCGGTGCGCCGCGGCCTGCAGGTGGGCCCCCGTGCCGGGTCGGCAGGGATCGCTGGCCCATCAACTGTTGCCAATACGCACTATAGACGCCGGCTACGCACTGGAGACCGGGACACCACCGTGAGTCCCCGTGCGCAGCACGGCGGTCCCGCCGACGGGCCCACGCTGCGGATTCCACCACGACTGCGAGCCCGGTCGGGCGGAAGTGTGGTGTATACTGGAACTGTGATCTGGGGCGAGAGATGTGGTCCACGGCGGCCCCGCCCGTGGCTCCCCGGCTAGGTGGACGCATTGCCGCGCATCGCCGTGCTACGACATCTCCGTGCCCTCCACCGCCCGCAGCGCCGCTTCGCGGCCACCCTGGTGTCCGCGTCGGGCGCGGGAGCGGCCCTGCTGCTGCTCCTCACGGCTGGTGCGTGGGCCGCGGAGAGCCCTGCCCCCCGCGCTGCGGCCGAGCGAGAGGTTGCCGCTGCCGGGTACACCGTCCGCTGGGATGACAAGCGCGGCCTGCCTCGCCTGCTGGCGCACTATTCGCCGGCCCGTTCCGCCGGTGCCGCGCTCCCCACCTACCCCGGCCTCCCCGTCGCCTCGGCCAGCGCCTCGGCCAGCGCCGCGGCCGCAGCGATGGCCAACACCACGGCCGGCGCCCCCGCCGAGGAGGCCGCGGCCAACGCCGCCTTGGGCGTCTGCAGCCACATCCTGTTCGGCGGCGAGGAGGTCGAGATCGCGACGGTCGCCGCGCCGGCCCCCGGCGCCAACGCCAACGCGGTGCACTCCCTGCGCACGGTGCGCATCGCCCACAGTGCGGCGGGCGTGCATGTCTGGAAGCAGCAGCTTCTGCGCGGCGTCCCCGTAGATGGGGCGTACGTGCAGGTCAACCTGGACCTGCGCGGCGAGCCGGTGTCGATCGGAAGCAGCTGGCGGCCCGACCTGCTGCTCTCCGACGCTGCTGCGGCCATCACTCCCGCGCAGGCGATCGCCGCGGCGCTGCGCACGATCGACCGGCCGGGCGCCGCTCGCGCCATGCCCGTCGCCGAGCTGATCGTGGACGCCACCTCGGGGACCGCGCGTCTGGCGTACCGCACGACCGTACCGCTGTGGGCCCCGCTCGGCGACTGGGTGAGCTTCGTAGACGCGCGCAGCGGCCAGGTCCTGCGCACCGAGGACCGGATGCTGCGCTGCAGCAAGCTCGATCGCGGCAACCGGGGCGACGGTAGCGACCGGGGCTTCCCCGCGCGGGCCCGCGTCGAGATGGCACCCCCGGCCGGGGCTGCGGCGGCGCAGCGGATAGGACCGGCGGGGCTGGTCGTGCTCCCGGAGCCAGGTGCACAGCTCGTCGCCCGCGGCGCTTTGTTCGGCATGGCC
The DNA here is from genome assembly GCA_041484665.1 of Candidatus Krumholzibacteriia bacterium. GTDB lineage: Bacteria > Krumholzibacteriota > Krumholzibacteriia > JAJRXK01 > JAJRXK01 > JBGPIA01. The sequence continues at coordinate 4,354 of JBGPIA010000022.1, read as the reverse complement.
AGCGCGGCGGACGCGGATGCGGATGCGTCGGCGGACGCGGCTGCAGATGCGGCGGCGGGCGCAGCTGGCGCGCCCAGCATGACCGCCGTACCGCAGGCGGTCCAGGTCACCGGCAGCGGCATGGTCTTCCCCGCCAATCCGCTCAACGGGCACCCTGAGCGCTATTTCCTGCGCGATGGCGCCAACATGGACGCATTCCGCGAGAGCAAGCCGCTGGCGCGGCTGGACGGCACGGGCCTGCTGCGCGGCAGCTACGTCGACGCACAGGTCCCGGCACCGCTCACTCGCGCGCTGGAGCCGACGCAGACGTTCGAGTACACGGCCGAAGTGGCGAAAGGACACTTCCAGGAGGTCAACGTCTACTGGCACATCGACACCCGCCAGGACTACCTCCAGAGCCAGCTCGGCTTGCTGACTGCGAACAACCGCCGCACGACCTGCATCGTCCACGGGATCGAGGACGACAACAGCTTCTACAGCCAGGCGACCCTGTCGATCACCTACGGTGACGGCGGCGTCGACGACTCCGACGATGGCGAAGTGGTGCTCCACGAGTACGGGCACGCGATCCACGACAACATCATCCCGGGCTGGGACCACGTCGGGGAGACCGGCGCTCTCGGGGAAGCGTTCGGTGATTACAACGCCGCTTCCTTCGGGAACAACGCCCTGGTCGCCGAGTGGGACGCCACCTCCTACAACCCCGGCCCGCCCCCGTTCTTGAGGCGCACTGACACCAGCAAGGTCTACCCGGCCGACCTCGTCCACGAGATCCATACGGACGGGGAGATCATGAGCGCCGCGTTCTGGGACCTGCGCGGGCGCACCGACGCGACCATCGCCGACCGGATCATCGTCTCGTCGTTCTTCTACATGCCCTTCGACCCGCAGTTCCTCGACGCCCGCGATGGGGCGGTCCAGGCGGACGTGCAGCTCTATGGCGGAACGCACGTGCCCGACATCTACGCCGCCTTCAGCGCGCACGGCATCGGCCTGCCGTATGACCTGACGCTCCAGCACACGCCGCTGGGCTTCACCGAGAACGTGGCCGGCCCCTATCCCGTCGCAGTCACCATCCGCCACTCCTCCCCCATCTCCCAGGCCACCGCCGTCAAGGCGCTCTACCACCTGCAGGGGGCGCCGGACTTCAGTGCGGTGACGTTGGGAACTGCCGGGGGCGACCTGTGGACGGGCGCGCTGCCCGGTCCGGGCGCTCCGGCGACCATCGAGTACTACCTGGTCGCCACTGATGACGCGGGCGTGACGCGCACGGAGCCCGCCCTTGCCCCCGCGCAGGTGCTCAGCTTCGCCGTCGGCCCAGACACACAGGCCCCCACGATCGTCCACGCGCCGCTGCTGCGCCTGTCGCCGCAGATCTGGCCTCCGACGCTACGCGCCCAGGTCACCGACAACTTCGGGGTGCAAAGCGTCCAGGTGGAATGGAGTTTCAACGGCAATGCGCAGAGCGGCTTTGCCCTGGCGCACGCCTCCGGTGACCTCTACCAGGGTACCTTCCCGGGCGGGGCCGTCAGTGCCGCGGTAGGCGACGTGATCGCGTACTCGATCCGCGCCACGGACTCCTCGGCCGCGGGCAATCAACGCCTGAGCGGCCCGCACACGATGCAGATCGTCCAGGTGCCCGCGACTGTGCTCGTCCTCGATGATGACGCGATCGCCGCCACGGCGCGGGGCGCGGGCAAGACGCTCGCGACCGGGGCCGCGGATATCGCGGGGGCGCTGAACGGCGCGGGCTTCCTTGCGTTGGTGGAGGACGCTGCCCAGTCCATTCCCAGCACCTGGCCCGCGTACGATGTCCTGGTCAGCAGCTCGGGCAGCTCGAGCGCGCCGCTGTCCGATGCGGCCTACCGCCAGGCCGTCGTCGACTATGTGAACGCGGGCGGCAAGCTGGTCGTGGAGGGCGGCGAAGTGGGGCACCGCGCCATCGCGCAGGGGTACACCGATGTCGTCCAGCACGTCCTCCACGTGACGGGCTGGCTCGGCGATGACTCGGGGCCGCTGGTCGCCCGCCCCGACCGCGATTACCACCCGATTCTCACGACGCCCCATGCGCTGCCGGCGCACATTTCGCTCAGCCTGCCCGCCGGCGCTGGCGATCAGGACGCGCTGGCGCCTGCCAGCGATGCCTACGTCGTCTGCGGCACGCACACGCAGCACGGCGCCGCCGGTCTGCTGGTCTACGACAACGACGCCTCACCAGCCACGGCACAGATCGTCGTGCTCGCGGCGGCATGGTCGCGGATCGCCGACCCGCTGGTCGCAGACGATCTGATGGAGAACATCATCACCTATTTGCGCGCGCCCGAGGGGCCCGCGACCGCGGCCGTCGCCGGCAACGTCCATCTGAGCGGCGCGGCCGATCACTCCGGCGTCAGCGTGCGCCTCGAGCCGACCGGGCAATCGCTCGTGACCGGCACCGACGGGGCATTCGCGCTGCAGGGGCTCTATCCGGGCGCCTACCGGATCGTGGCTGCCGGACCGGCGGGCTGGGAGACGAAGCAGCAGACGATCACGCTGTCGGCCGGCCAGGCCGTCATCGGCCTGCAGCTGCGTTTGCGGCAGGAGGTCGCGCTCAATCCCTGCGTTGCCCCGGCGATCGGCATCCCCGACAATGCCCCGTCCGGCGTGACCAGCAACGTCGTGGTGAGCGAGGTCGGGGACGTTGGCGATGTGAACTGTTTCGTGAATATCGCGCACCCGTCGCAGGGCGATCTGATCGTGGAGCTCGTGAGCCCCACCGGGCAGACGGTCCGCCTGCACGATCGCTCGGGCGTGGGGGTGAGCAATCTGATCGCGATCTACGACGACGAAGATGTGCTGCCTCCGGATGGACCGGGGACGCTTGCAGACCTCTACGGAGCGCCGGCGAACGGCACGTGGACGCTGCGCGTCATCGATGCGATCACCGGCGGCACCGGCCAACTGCTGAGCTGGTGCGTGACGGTCCGGGTGCTCAAGCCCGACCGCGTACCCGTGCTGGCCAGCGGTCTGCAGGCGGAGCAGGAGGGTCAGGGTGTGCGCGTGTCGTGGACCGTGCAGGACCCGTCGGGTGCGGTGGGCTTCCGGCTGCTGCGCTCGGTCGGCGAATCGGCGTTCGAGCCGCTTGCGCCGCGCTCGCCACTTCCAGGCGGGCAGCCGCCGGCCGGCGATCTGTTGCCTGCCACCGTGGGCGTGATGAGCTTCCTCGACCCCGCCGCGGGCGTCGCGCCGGGCACCGCGCTGGCCTACCGCCTGCAAGTCGTCTGGCGCAGCGGCGCCGTGGAGACTTTGCAGGACGAGGCCCGCCTTGCCTTCGCGCCGCCGTTGCCGCGTGTCTACTCGCTGGCGCAGAACGCGCCCAATCCGTTCAACCCAGTCACTCGCATCGCGTTCGCACTGCCAAGGCCCGGGCGCACCACGCTTCGCATCTACGATCTCGCCGGGCGGCTCGTCGCCACGCTGGTGGATGAGGTGCTGGCGGCGGGCGACTACGAGCGAGTCTGGAACGGGCACGACGGTCGCGGGGCGGCCGTGGCCAGCGGGACCTACGTGTACGAGCTACGCAGTTGGGAGTTTGCGCAGACTCGCCACATGACCCTCCTGAAGTAGGGCGCGCCTCCACTCCGCGCGCAACGCCCGCCACATCCGCGCGGCCGCCCACGCGCCCTGCCCGCGCGGCCAGCCACGCGGCCACTGGCGCGCCCCGCCCGTGCGAGTTTCCGCTTGACATAAAGATCGAGCCGGTACTTGAATCGTGCGCGTTCGCGCCGGTGGATGTGAATCGCCGGTGCATGCAGTATTACGCAGTACTACAGTGACAAGGCACATCGCGGTGGCACCCACGCCCGATGCCACGCGCGTCATGACTTCGCAGCCGGGACCGAATCCCCGACCCGGCTTGCTCGCATTCTCGTCCAGCACTCAGAACGGAGGCCCCATGAGCACGAGGCGCACGTGCCTACTCGCGTTCGTTGCTATTCTCTGTCTCGTCGCACCAGCGGCGGCGCAACATCCGGCAGGGAGCATTGGAGTGTTCTTCGATGCGGCCGGAACGATGACCAGCACGTCGGTGCCAGCGCCGTTCATTCTGTTCAACGTCTACGTGATCGGGTTCCGCGTCCCGGGCGGAATGCTCGGTTACGAGTTCAGCGTCGGCATGCCTGCGGGCACCATCGTCAGCGGTGGCCGGCAGTTCTTCCCGGCCGGCGCGCTGGATGTCGGCACGGGCGATGACAACTGGCTCGTGGGCACGGGCGGGACCTGCCTCGAAGAGAGCGTGGCCGCCCAGATCATGGTCCAGTACAACGGAGCCCTGTTCCTGGCGCAGCCTGGCGCCAACGTCCAGATCTGCCTCGGC
>JBGPIA010000021.1:0-66076 GCA_041484665.1 Candidatus Krumholzibacteriia bacterium | reverse complement strand
GTCCAATTCCCAGTCGAGCTCACGCAGAACCAGAAGCTGCTGTTGGACCTCGCCCGGGTGCCGCGTCAGCTGTACGCGTGACCGCCCAGCAAGCGCTCGCTAAACTGCGCACAGCTCCGGTCTCGAAGTGCGGAATGTAGGGTGTAATGATTCCGCCCGTGATGTAGTCGACCACCGCTTCATTGGTGTGCGCGATCAACCGCCCCGCGTTCAGGATGCCGGCTCCCACTTTGAGTGTGTTCGCGACGACCTCGTCCCCCCCGGGGGACAGCGAGGCGACGCCGAGCTCATGCGGGTCAGGGGGGTCGAGGCAGAACGCTCTCGTCGTGAACCTGAACGCGCTCCCCGGCAGACCGTCCTCGACATTGTATAGCGGTGACCGGTCGGCGTAGGCTTTCACGAGGGCCTTGAGCCCGCCGGGCAACATCAGGATGTCCCGAGACCAGACACCAGCGATGACGCCAGCCGTGATCGCGGTACTATTGGACGTCCCATAGCCCCAGTTGGTCTTCGCCGGATTCCCCTGCGTGTGGAGCGCGGTGCTCAACACGTTGAGGCTGTCGCAGGTCAGGTTTGAAGTTGAAAGGGCCTTCCGTGCCCCGCCCGGCGCCAGAATGTCCACGATCGGCGTGCACTCCGGCTGACCCTGAGCGGGGTCCGGGCCGCCGTAGCGGCTGTACTCTCCCCAGGCGCGCAGGCTGGCGTCGCGCAGCGGACCGCCGCAGGCGCACTGATCGGTACCGCCGTGAGCGATGAGCCGGCTTGCACCGACCGCTACGACGCTGCTGAAGTCCTCGCCGTAAGCGCCGGAGTACGCCGCCGGGTACTTCATGCGCCACGTGGGGGTGTGACGCTGGTAGCAGTTCCCCAACTCGGTGTCCCAGAAGACATTGTCCTCGTTGCCCGTCGCCGCGAGGATGACGCACTTGTCGGTCTCGTCGAGCGCGCTGACCTGTTCACGAAGCGCCTCGACTCCGTCCGCGCCCAGGTTCTCGTAAGTGAACCCCATGCTCATATTGGCGACGAAGCGCTCGCTCGGGTTGCCCTCGATTTCGGCCAGGAAAAACTCCATCGCGCTCACCACGTCGTCCAGGCGGATATCACCTTCCCCGGCGCCGATCTGACCGATCTTGAAGATCCACAACGGGTTGTCGTGCGCTACGCCGGCGATCGCGACGTCGTTGTCCTCGATCGCCCCGATCAGCCCCGCCATCCCGGTTCCGTGCCCAAGGAAGTCTCGGGGCGACGTGTATTCGTCAAAGCCATCAGGCGGGTGCGGGTCCACGTCCGCGGCCTGCACGTAGGCCTGCGGGATGAACGACGGGAAAAGCTGGATGCGGCGCAGCGGATAATTCTGGTCTGCGATTTCACCCGCGAACTCCTCGTGCCCGATGTCCAAGCCGGAGTCGAACAAAACCACGACCACTGATGAGTGGTTCGTGCCGTCGTAGGTCGACCAGAACTCGGTGAGACCGATACTCCGCTCCTCGATGCTTCCCTGCGGCGCGAGGAACCACCACGCGCCCAGATCTGGCTCGTCCGGAACCGTCGAGAACGACCCGATCGCGTTCGGGTAGGCCAGCCGGACGCGCGGGTCGCGCTTGAGATCCTGCGCGACCGTGAAGGGGTTATCCCCCGCCCGGAGCCGGATTGCGTGGCGCTGGTTGCCATTGCGGGACGGGAGGACCGTGCCTGCCACCCGAGCGGCCACCGCGGACTTTGCCGCCGCGTCGACCTGCGGCTCGAACTCGACGATCACTTCGTCGGTGGCCACGCGCCCAATCGTGCCAGTCTCGGGGTTGACCACCGACGTCACGAACGCGGAGTCCGTGCCGTCGGCGGCGATGGCCGCCGCAGAAGCCGTGGCAAGAGACACCGCAGCCGCCAGGATTGCGCACGCGGTGGTGCCTCGGCAGTACGGCGGCAGGTGTGCTGCAAGTGCCATGGTGCTGGACTTGGAACACATGCCCGTTGCCTCCTCGTGGAAGCGAGTATCACCGACTCGCGTGGACGGTCACTTCCGTTCGCGCTGGGCGGTGAGATGAACCTGCCTACCACGTAAGTCAAGGTGCTGAGTAGTCAGAGAGGCAGGCAACATCGCCAGTAACATCCGCACAAGCAGCGACCCGTACCAGTTCGATAATGATTTTCAATTGGCCATAGCCTCAGTCATGCGCGGAGATCTCGGTCGTGACTTTGGAGCCAAGTCCGTAGTAGGCATCTGGAAACGTGATATTTGACACTGGCGCGCGATATCAGCTGCCCGGCATCTTTGGGACTTGCGCCGCGTCGGTCGGCGATGCAGGATGTGAACGCTGCTCGCGCACTCTCCCCAGTTTGGCAACATTGCCCGCGCGACGGCAGGCTTTTGCCCTGATGCGCGGCTGGGGAGGGTGCATGTCGCACAATCGTCCCCACTCTGCCTCGAGTTCGTCGGCGTCCATCCACGAGCTCCCGTGCCTTGAGCGCTGCTGGCCGGCGTTGCTTCGTGCCATTCGGCATCGAGCCCGGTGTCCTCTCGTGGATGCAGCGCTGGGTGCCTTGCTGCGGGAACGCGATCCGGTGATGTCCGTCAAGGTGTGGGCGACTGAACTTCGCGTCCCGCGCGCAGGTCTCGCCCTCGACCTAACGCCGGGGTCATCTCCAGGAAGACTCATCCGCTCCTGCAGCGTGCTGCGGGCTATGGATGAGCTATGGCGGCAGTCAGCGCTTCGGGCCGGGGATGCGCTCGATGCGATGGGGTACCAGAGCAGGGCCCATGCCTTCGTGGCGTTCAAGGGAGCGACCGGGGTCACGCCGCGGAGGTTTTGGCAACAGTGCCGGCCGCTGGCGCTCCGCCACGCGTCCCCGTGCCTACTGCTGAGGTGTCCGTTGGGTCTTGCTCGTCCGGTGCTCGGTCTCGACCGAACGACCGTGCGTGACGCGTTGGCCGAGTGGGAGGCGCGATGCAGCCCTCCGCCGTGGCCAACCACGGGCCCAGGTAATCGCAACGGGTAGGGTTCAACGCTTGACGTCGCGCCAGGTGTGAAACGAGGCTGCCCAGCCCTGCCGGGCAACCTCTCGTACTTCTACCCCCCCAGCAGGATTTCCCTGCGGTATACGTGCGTGAGGAGCATCGTGTCCTGTACCGGCGCCCGCGGGCGCGTGCACCTTGCGAGGTCGGTGAAGGCGTTGTAGAAGGACCACGCAGTGCGAGGCTGAATTGCCTGGTGTCGCGGCCGCCCCCAGGCCTCCAAGACCTTCGGGAGCCTTGAGGCTGGCAGCAGCCCATTGCGGATCGCCTCGACCATCAGGTGGTCCGCCTCGGGCAGCGTGAGCTCACGCGCCTGCATCGCCGCGACCTCAGCCGCCAGGCGCTCGCGCATGGAGGACACGCGCACAAGCATCCGGTGCAACGACTTGCGCGCGAGGTAGCAGCGCGGCGTGCGGCAGGTCGTTGACACCGATGCCCGGCGATCAGGACACGTTTTGGCGCAAAGCTCGCAACTCGAATGCAAGCAATCGGATCGCAGGTGTCCTGGAAACCGTGCACGTCACGGCCATCAGGACAGGTCTGCACGATCCGCCGCGCACCAAGAGAGCGCCCACAGCTCCAAAGATCCAAGACGACGCCGCAGGCCAAACGACGCCACCGGCCTGGCGCATCGCAGGCGCGAAGAAGCCGCACGCGCTGCACGGATGAGGGGCTTGCGCACATCAGGCCAAGCGACCCGCGACGGTCACTCCTCAACGGCTCGCGCTGGTGACGCGTGTGCGGTCCGCAAGCGCCACTCGCGCAGGCTCAGAACCAAAGGCTCGCGGCAAGCCCGAATTGCCACAACTGCAGCCGGCTGGTCCCGTCGTAGCTGGTGGCCTGCCGGCGCAAGGGCTCATTGCTGAAATCGAACGAGCAGAAGGCATCGCGGACGTCTGCGGTGACCTCGAGGTCGCCGCCGAGCCGCCAGCGGTAGCCGCCGCCGACGGCAATATGGGGGATCGTCTGGTTCAAGTCGCCGCCGTGGTCGAAATTGAGCGTAACCAGGCCGCCGCCCGCCGTCACGTAGGGCGTCGAGCGGGTCGCGACGAGGTCGTAGGAAAGCGTGGCGTCGACGAAGAATGCCGTTGCCTTGTCATAATCGAAGAGATTGACCTCGTCCGTTGCGCTGCGCACGTGCGCCGTGAGATTGAGGGTGGTCACCGAGAGCCCCGCCCCCAGCGTGAGACGCGGCACGGGCCGGTACTCGAATCCCAACCCACCCAGGACATTCTCGTCGATCTCGGTCTCCACTTCCGTTCCGAACAGCGTGCCGGCCGGGGAGACCCAGCTCTGGCTCGCGTCGGCGACCGCGCGGAACAGCCGTCCTGCCGCGAGAGCGCCTGCGCGGACCTCGATGGCAAACGCGTGAGGCTGGATCTGTGCGACGTCTTCCGTGGGCACTGGCGCTCCACCCTGCGCCAACGTGTCGCTGCCCACCGCCGACTGCCTGGCTTCCGCATCGCTGCCCACCGCCGCCTGCTTGTTTTCCGTGTCGCTGCCCTCCGCGGCCTGCCTGTCTCCCGCATCGCTGCCCGCCGCAGCGCGCCCGCGAGACGCCACCTGGCCCAGCGCCACCGCATCGCCTCGTGTCACCACGCCGCTCGTTGCCGTAGCCCCTCGCAGCGGCACCGCCGCACTCGTCGCGACCGTTGCGGTCCGCGCGCACGCCTCGTCCCGTGCCTGGGCCGCGCCGACGCGCACCAGCACCCCCAGGAGCACCAGGAGCACCTCCAACAGGCACGTCTGGCGGGCACAGCTACGTCCATCATCCATCATGCTCTCCTGCGTGAGGGCTGGGGAACTCCAGCGGCGATGATTGCTAGCGCGCGGGCTGCGGGGGCGGCCCCTCACCGCGGCCCTTCAAGAACGACGAGATCAGGTCGATGGGCACGGGGAAGATCGTGGTCGAGTTGTGCTCGGAGGAGATCTCGACCAGCGCCTGCAGGTAGCGCAGTTGCAACGCCATGGGATGGGCCTCGATGACGTGGGCGGCCTGCGCGAGACGCTCGCTGGCCTGGAACTCGCCTTCGGCATGGATCACCTTGGCGCGGCGCTCGCGCTCGGCCTCGGCCTGGCGGGCCATGGCGCGCTTCATTTCGGGGCCCAGCTCGACGTCCTTCATCTCCACGAGGTTCACCTTGATCCCCCATGGATCGGTCGCCTCGTCGAGGATCGACTGCATGCGCGTGTTGAGCCTGTCGCGCTCGGACAACAGCTCGTCCATTTCCGCCTGCCCCACAACGCTACGCAGCGTGGTCTGGGCCAGCTGGCTGGTGGCGAACAGGAAGTCCTCCACCTCAATGATGCTCTTGTGCGGCTCCAGCACGCGGAAATAGACCACGGCGTTGACGCGCACCGAGACGTTGTCGCGGGTGATCACGTCCTGTGGCGGGACGTCCATGGTCACGGTGCGCAGGCTGACCTTGACCATGCGCTCGATGAATGGGACGAGGATGATGAGCCCGGGGCCGCGGCTGCCCACGTAGCGGCCCAGCCGGAAGACGACGGCGCGCTCGTACTCCCGCATCACGCGGATCGAGTTCATGAGGATGACCGCAACGAAGAAGACCACTATGCCGGAGAAGATCATGGCCGACACCCTTCGCTTGAGTTGGAAGCCGATCTCAAACTGCCCCGCGGCCGCTCTCCGCACAAGGCCGCACCCGGGCGACGCGCCCATCAAAGCCGACGACCTCGACCCGGGTGCCGGTCGGCAGCGGACTGTCCGCCAACGCGTCCCACATCTCACCGTGGAAGACCACCTTGCCCGGCGCGTCCGCTCCACCGAGCGGCGTCACCACGCGGCCCATATTGCCGATCATGGCGGAGCGCCCCGTACTCACGGGCCGGCGATGGCCCCGCACGCCGAGCCAGACACAGGTGATGAAAAAGCCCGCCGAGACCAGCACCATCGGCGCGATCACGCGCCACGAGACCCTGGCCCAGGCTTGCGCCGTGTCGAACAGGATCAGCGACCCCAGCACCAGGGCGGTCAGCCCGCCCATGGTCAGCAGCCCGAAGCTCGTGACCTTCACCTCCAGGATGAGGAGCAGGATCCCCAGCAGAATGAGGGCGATTCCGGCGTAATTGGTGGGCAGGCTCTGGAAGGCGAAGAACGCGAGCAGGATGCAGATGCCGCCCAGGACGCCGGGGACGACCGCGCCGGGGTTGCTCAACTCGAAGAACAGGCCGTAGACGCCCAGCAGCATCAAGATGTACGCGACGTTGGGGTCCACCAGCACGCTGAGCAGCCGCTGGCGCAGGCCCATCCCGACGCGTTCCACGGGCGCGTCCTTCAGGTCGAGGGTGACTGGACCCTGCGACAGCTGCACCGTTCTGCCCTGCAGGCTGTCGAGCAACGCGGCGAAGCTCGCCGCCATGAAATCGACGATGTGCTCCTGCACCGCGCGCTGCGCGGGGACGTTCTCGGCGTGCAGGACGAAGCGTGCGGCCCACGCCGCGTTGCGGTGGCGCTGTGTGGCGATCCCTTCCAAGTACGCCACGGCATCGTTGTTGACCTTTTTCGCCATGACCGAGTCCATACCCGCGCCGCCGATGGAAACGACGCTGGCCGAGCCGATGTTCGTCCCGGGCGCCATGACGGCCACGTGGGCGGCCATCGTGATGAACACGCCCGCGCTCGCGGCATGGCTGCCCGCCGGGGCCACGTAGACGACGACGGGAATGCCGGCATTGAGCTGGGCCTTCACGATGCGGCGCATCGAATCGGCAAGCCCGCCCGGTGTATCGAGCTCGATGACCACCGCGCGGGCACCGTCCCGCTCCGCGCGCTCGATGCCTTGCACGAGGTACTCCGCCGAGATGGGCGTGATGGCGCCGTCCAGCGGCAACACCCGCACGGCGGCGGCCCGGGCGCTGGACGCAACCAGCGCACTGGCCAGCCACCCGGCGATCAGCGCCTCCCTGGCCCGTCGCATGGCGCTCCCCCCTCCGCGTTGCGGCCGCTGCGCGCATCCGCGCGGCCCGCGGCAGCCGGCCCGGCTGGCCCGGACTCGCGCGTCAGCCCGTGGCCCTGCCCGCCACCGCCGGGGTTCCATTGAACGCGCGCAGGTGGCCGTCGCCCACGACGACGGCACTGCCGCCCACGCGCACGGCGGTGATCGCCTCGCCCTGGCGCTCGACCTCGATGATGACGCGGCTGGGCCGGCCCATCTCCAGCCCCTGTTCGCTCACGATGCGCGTCAACGGACCCACCTGCACGGCTCGGTTCTTCACTAAGTAGGCCCCCAGACAGCCGCTGGCGCTGCCGGTCGCCGGATCCTCGGGGATCCCAAAGCTCGGCGCGAACATCCGGCAGTGCACGGTGGCGGTGGGATCGACCGTCTCGAGCGTGAACACGAAAAGATCGCCGAAGCCCAGCGTCTTGCCGATCTCCGCCAGCTTGCCCGGGCGCAGCCGGATCCGCGACATCGCCATCAGGCTGCCCACCGGAACGATGTGGATTGGCAGCCCGGTAGAGACCACCTCGCAGGGCAGACCGGTGATCGCCAGGTCGGCCGGATCGAGGCTGAGCGCCTCCGCGACCAGATCACATTGGTGGTACTGACCGAGGAAGACGGGCTTCTGCTGGGTCATGGTGGCCGTTGCCAGTTTGCCGTTGCGATCGCGCACCAGGTCGATGGGAACCGCACTGCCCTCCAGATCGAACACCAGTCGGTCCACGCTGGCCGGAACGCGCCCGTCGGACTCCAACGCGAATGCGGCGCCCACGACCGGATGGCCCGCGAACGGAATCTCCGCGTTGGGCGTGAAGATCCGCAGGCGGGCGAGGGATCCGGGCCGGTGCGGTGGGTAGACGAACGTCGTCTCGCTGAAGTTCAGCTCGCGGGCGATCGGCTGCAGGAGCCGGGGGTCGATGTCGGCAGCGTCTGGAAAAACCGCCAGCTGGTTGCCCCCGAAGGGAGCCTCGGTGAAGACATCGGTGAGGATGAAGCGGAAGGCCATGGCCACCCCATAGTAGGCCACCGCCACGGGGGCGCAAGACGCGCGTGCGCCCGGCCTGCGATCCCCGCAGCTCCCGGGCGCAAACTGCCCGACAGGCCGATCGCGACACGCCCGCGCAGGGGGGCTGCAGCGCGCCTCACGGCTGGCAACGCCCCCCGCGCAGGCGCGCGCCTCCACTGTCGGCGGGCGCCGTCCGGCCACCGTCCTGACGTCCTCCCAGCGGTGGGGCTGGGGTGTCTTGGGGGCATCCCGGGGTGCCCTGGTCACGACTGGGCGGCGCGCGCCGCGGGCTGGCGCCGGGGGCAAAAGTGGCGCAGCCGGTGCGCGTGCCGGGCTGGGTGCGTTCAGCGGCAGCGTGGCCGGGGGGCAGCACAGACAGGGAGGGAGTGCGGCGCGCCGTACGGCACGAGGGGGCTGTGCGAACCGGCCAATATTCCGCTTGAGCGCCGACCCGCCCCGGGGCTACGGTGACCCCACCAACCGCGGCGACCATGACCAAAACCTACGTGCTCGACACCAACGTCCTCCTGCACGACGCCCAGTCGCTGACGGCGTTCCCCGACGGCGAGGTCGTCATCACGCTCGACGTGCTCGAGGAGCTCGACGAGTTCAAGACGGCCCGCAACGATCTGGGACGCACCGCGCGCGAGGTCGTGCGCAGGCTCGACGTGCTGCGCCAGGTGGGCGACCTCAGCAGCGGGATCGGCCTGCCCACCGGCGGTCGCCTGACCGTTCGCATGGACGGCTACCTCCAGGCGCTGCCGATCACGATGGATCCCACCATCCCCGACAACCGGATCCTCGCCTGCGCCCTTGCGCTCAAGGCAGAGGGCGGACGGGACGTCGTCTTCGTCTCCAAGGACCTCAACGCGCGCGTCAAGAGCGACGCGTTGCGCCTCACGACCGTCGACTACGAGCCGACCAAGGTCCACTTCGACGAGCTCTACACCGGGTTCCGGGAGGTCGAGGTCGAGAGCGGGGTGATCGACCACTTCTACAAGGAGCGCAAGATCCCCGCGCTCGAGGGGATGTATCCCAACGAGTTTGCCCTGCTCAAGAGCGCGGCCAACCCCAAACACACCGGCCTCGCCCGCCACGACGCGGCGGCGCACGCGCTGGTCCCGCTGCGCTTCGGCGAGAGCAACCCGTGGAAGGTGCGGCCGCTCAACGTCCAGCAGCACTTCGCCATCGAGCTGCTCATGGATTCCTCGGTGCAGCTTGTCTCGCTGCTGGGCAAGGCCGGCACCGGCAAAACGCTGTTGGCGCTGGCGGCGGGACTGGATCAGGTCGCCGAGCGGCAAATCTACCACCGGATCCTGGTGAGCCGTCCCATCTTCCCTCTGGGGCGCGACATCGGTTACCTGCCCGGCACCAAGGACGAGAAGCTCGAGAGCTGGATGGAGCCCATTTTCGACAACCTGAAATTCCTGGTGGATCCCAGCCTGGAGAGCGTCGACGACAAGGTGGGTTACCTGTTCGAGAAGGGCTGGATCGAGGTGGAGGCCGTGACGTACATCCGCGGCCGCAGCCTGCCTAAGTTGTTCATCATCATCGACGAGGGGCAGAACCTCACGCCCCACGAGATCAAGACCATCGTCAGCCGCGCGGGGCGCGACAGCAAGGTCGTGCTCACGGGCGACCCCTACCAGATCGACAATCCCTACCTGGACGCCAGCAGCAACGGGCTCTCGACCCTGGTCGATCGATTCAAGGAGCAGCCCATCTTCGGGCACGTCACGCTGGAGCGCAGCGAGCGCAGCGAGCTCGCTTCGCTCGCCGCGGAGCTGCTGTGAGAGCCAGGCCGCGCCACGAGCTTGCGCTGCCCCCGGTCCGCTGATCCCCACCGCGGCCACCGACCCGTCCGCACCATGCACCCCGTCCTCGTCGACCTCGGACCCGTCAAGCTCTACAGCTTTGGCCTGATGGTCGTGCTCGCGTTCCTGCTGGGCGGATGGATGACCTCGCGCGAGCTGATGCGGCGCGGTCTGGAGCCGGCGCACCTGGAGGGCCTGCCCCTGCTGGCGCTGGTGGGCGGGATCCTGGGGGCCCGCATCTACTATTTGATCGAGCACTGGCAGGAGCTCTTGCACGATCCCATCGGATCGCTGTTCACGGGCTCGGGGCTGACCTGGTACGGCGGCGCCGCTGGCGGAGCGCTCGCGGTTCTCTTCTGGGCGCACCGGCGCAGGCAGCCGCTGTGGTCGGTGTGCGATGCGTTCGGGGCGGGACTCGCGGCCGCCTACGCCGTGGGGCGCATCGGCTGCCAGCTCGCCGGCGACGGGGACTACGGTCCGCCCAGCGACCTGCCATGGGCCATGGCGTACCCCAAGGGCGTCGTGCCCACGCTGGCACGCGTGCATCCGACGCCCGTGTACGAGACGCTGGCGATGGGCTTGGTCGCGTTGCTGCTGTGGCGGCTGCGCGCGCGCCCGTGGGCGACCCAGGGGCGCCTGTTCGGGCTCTATCTCGCCTTGGCCGGCGCCGAGCGGTTTCTCGCGGAATTCGTGCGCGTCCACTCCTTCCATGCGCTGGGACTGTCGGTGGCGCAGTGGACCGCTCTGGTCGCCGTGGCGGCCGGCCTCTTGATCCTCGCGGTGCGCAAGCCCGATCCGCCCATGCCTGACGCTCGCCCGCCCGATCGGCGCGCGCCCGACCCGCGCCAGCCAGCCCCGGGTCAGCAGGCCCCGCGTCAGCAAGCCCCGCGACCGCGTGGATCGACCTAGGATCATGCTCCGGCGCGACGCCCTTGCTGCGGCTGCTCGCTCGGGCGTGACCACGGCTGGCGCGCACGATCCGCATGCGACCGCGGCCGAGGCGCACGGGCCCTCACCCTACGCTCTCCTGGACAGCGGGGACGGTGCCAAGCTCGAGCGCTTCGGCGACATCCTGCTGCACCGTCCCTCGCCGCAATGCCTGTGGCGCCGGCAGCTGCCGGCCGGCGAGTGGGCGCGCGCCTACGGAGAGTACGTGCGCAGCTCCAGCGGGGGTGGGCACTGGGAGTTCCGCCGCGCGCTGCCGGCCAGCTGGAACATCGCGTGGCAGGGCCTCTGCTGGAAGATCCAGCCCACCGGATTCGGGCACGTGGGCCTCTTCCCCGAGCAGGCGCCTTTCTGGCGGTGGATCCGGGAGCGATGCGTGGGGTCGAGCGGCGTGGCGTCAACCGGCTCGGCGGCCGGCGGCGCGAGCGGGGTAGCTAGCGCTGCGCCCGAGCTGGTCGCGACCGGAGCGGGCCGTATGCACAATGTAATTACCGGAGCGCCGGTCCCCGCGCGCTTGGAGGTCCTCAATCTGTTCGCGTACACCGGCGGCAGCAGCCTGGCCGCCGCCGCGGGGGGCGCCAGCGTGACGCACTGCGACGCCTCGCGCGGTATCGTGGGCTGGGCCAGCGAGAACGCGCAGCTTTCGCAGCTGGGTGCCGCAGCCATCCGCTGGATCGTCGACGATGCCGTGAAGTTCGCGCAGCGCGAGCAGCGGCGCGGTCACCGCTACGGAGCCATCATCCTCGACCCGCCCAGCTTCGGACGCGGCGCCAAGGGTGAGGTGTTCAAGCTCGAGGACGATCTCCCCAAGCTGCTGGCGACCTGCCGGACGCTGCTGGACGATCAGGGGCGCTTCGTCGTGCTGAGCGCGCACACCCCGGGCATCGGCCCGCTTTGTCTGCGGAATCTGCTGGCCGAGTGCGTAGGCGGACGCGCAGGGGCACTGGGGTGCGGCGAGCTGCTCATCCCGGAGCAGGACGGTGGGCAGCCAGCGCCCCGCGCGCTGCCCAGCGGGACGTGGGCGGCCTGGTCAGCGGACGGCGTGCTCCCCGAAGCGGAGAGATTTCCGTGAGCGGGGCCCGCCGCGAGACCCTGCGCAGCCTGCAGAATCCGCGGGTGAAGGAAGTCGTGAGCCTGCGCAGCCGCCGCGCCCGCGAACGCAGCGGGTTGACGCTCGTCGATGGTGCGCGCGAGCTCCTGCGGGCGCTGGACGGCGGCGTCGTCATCGAGGAGCTGTTCGTGTGCGACGGGCTCGTGCGCAGCGACGCGGCGCAGCGGGCACTGGCATCCGCACAGGAGATCGCCATGGCCGTACAACCCGTCACCGACAGGGTCATGGCGAAGCTGTCGTTCGGCGAGCGAGCGGAGGGTCTGTTGGCGGTGGTGCGCTGGCGCTCGCGCACCCTCGAAGAGATCGCGCAGGGCATGTCCAACGTACCGCTACTCTTGGTCGTCGAGGCGATCGAGAAGCCCGGAAATCTCGGTGCGCTCTTGCGGACTGCTGACGCCGCAGGGGTGCAGGCGGTGATCGTCTGCGATCCGGCGACAGACGCCTCCAACCCCAACGCCGTCCGGGCCAGCCTGGGCACGCTCTTCACGGTGCCGCTCGCCCTCGCGAGCGCCAGCGACGCCTCTGCCTGGCTTTGCGAGCGCGGCATCCGAGCGGTTGCCGTCACGCCCGAGGCCCCGCTGGTCTACACCTCCGCGGACCTGACGGGTCCGTTGGCGCTGGTGGTCGGCGCGGAACACGCGGGACTGGGTCCGTCGTGGCGCGCTGCCGATGTCGCAGCGATCTCGATCCCCATGGCCGGTCATGCGGACTCCCTGAACGTCGCCGCGGCGGCAACGATCGTGCTGTTCGAGGCGGTGCGGCAACGCTCAGCGCCCGGCACTGGAGAACGCCGTTCGCAACGCCGCCTCTGACGCTGCGCCAGCCGCGGCAGGAGACGATCGGTGGCAGGCACAGCAGCGGCGGGACGGGCACGCTGGCAGGCCTTCGACCTCGCCGTGTTCATCGCTGCGCTGCTCCCGTTCATCACCCTCTCGTTCAGCGAGCTGCTTGGGGCTCCGCGCCGGGGCCTGCCGATCGCCGACCTTGCCGTGCTGGAGCTCCAGCTGCGCCAACTCACGCAGGCTCCCATCCTCCTCGGCCCCTACTCGCGCTTCGGTTGGAACCATCCGGGACCGGCACTGCTGTACCTGTTGCTCCCCTGGTACGCGGTGTCACGCGGCAGTTCGGGTGGCCTCTACATCGGGGCCACCGTCATCAACACCTTGTCTGCCGCCGGGTGTCTGCTGTTGCTGCGACGGTTGGCCCCCTCCCGCGGAGCGTATTGGGCCTGCGCCGTGCTCATTCTGCTCTACCTCGGGTACCTGACGCCCCCAACCATCGCCAGCCCCTGGAACCCGTATGCCGTGCTCATGCCTCTGCTGCTGCTCTTTCTGGCGGCCACGGCACTCATCGCGGGGGGGGGCAACACGCTCCGAATGGCCCTCGTGGGCCTCGCAACGTTGATCGTGCAGAGCCATCTGGGTTACGCCCCGGTCGTGTTGGCTGTCATCGTCGCAGGCGCCGCCCTTCGCCTGCGGCTGCGACGCGCGGGGCAAGCGAAATTCCCCTCCCCCTCCTCCAGTGGACCACAGCAGAAGCCCAGACGGCGGGGCGCTCGCCTCGCCTTCGTTTTCCTGGGCGCAGTGACTCTGGTCATGTGGATTGGGCCACTGGTGGAGCAGTTCCAGCCGGACGGCGGAAACGTCATGAAGCTGTGGCGCTACTTCCGCGATCAGCCGGCATCTCTCCAACGTCAGGACCTCGTCGCGCAGGCGTTCGCCAGGGAGTTCGCCAGCCTTCCCCTGCAGTGCGGCGGGATCATCGGATCTCCCTTCCCCGACCGCGATCATGATGTCGTCACGCGATCGGCATCTTCCATCATCCTCGCCGTGGCCGCAGGTCAGCTCTGCTTGTTGTTCGCGAGTCTCGTACGTGGATGGAGGTCGCGGTGCAGGAGTTCGGTCGGGTTAGCGGCGCTCTCCCTGTTGGGTGCCGCCATTGCCCCCTGGAGCCTCGCCCATATCCCAGGCGGAATGCATCGGTACCTCGTGATCTGGGTTTCCATCATCGGCCTTGTATCGTGGATCGCGATTGCCAACACGTGGCTCGTCATGCCGGCGATTTCCCGGTGGAGTGCTCCAGCTTGGGTCCGCCGTATCGTGGTCGGGCTCGCGGTGGCTGGGTTGATGGCCTTGGCGGGGATCCGGTCGTATGACGCGGCGACCCGAGCCATCGTGACCGACAGGCGATCGGACTCGGTCGGTCGAGTGCTCTCGCAGCTTGAAGAGTGGAGGTCCCGGCACGTGACGGAGAGGATCCTGGTCCGGATCGCTGACGCAGACGCGTGGCCCAAAGCGAGCGGCGTGTTGCTGGCCCTGAGCAAGCGCGGAGCGAAACTGGCCATCGAGGACGCCTGGCTCTTCATGTTCGGGCGCACGATGGTTGCGACCGGGGAGGAGAGGTCGGAGCTGATCTTCGACGCAGCGGGGGCCCCCGCCGGCGTCCCCCGTGATGCCGACGGCGTGCTCCTGGCATCGGACGAGGGGCTTTGCGTTCGCTGGCGGGCACTGGCAGCATCCGAGCTTCCGCAAGGTCGCATCCGTTTCGGCGCGGGGTGGGGACCTCGCGAACCGTGGGGGCGGTGGGCCCTGGAGCGCGAAGCGCACCTGCGGATCTTCCCCGCAGCCGCGTACGATACCCTCGTAGTCAGCGCGGCCTCGTTTGAGCAGTTGGTCCTCCCCCAGCGTTGTGTCGTGGAAGCCGCCGGGCGGCCGATCGGAGAGTACGTCGTCGCTGGGCGACCATGGACCTGGGAACAGCACCGGATCGCACTGGTCGGCCGGTGCGAAACACCGGACGGTTGCGACGTCACCCTCCGCTTCGAGCGACGCGACCGCGCGGCGGGCGGACAGGACAGGCTGCGCGCCTTGCCATTCCAGTCGATCCAATTGGCCTCCACGATCCGGGATGCCCGAGCCCGCGGCGGCAGCTGAGGGTGGCAGGAGTGTTGATGGCGCCGCTCCAGACGACGCGGCATCACTGCGGGCCATCACTTCAGCGGGTCGACGGATCGTCCTCGACGCCGGTTCGGCGGCACCCGCCGCAACCGCAGTGTCCGGCTCGAACCTACCGCTCCCCCACCACCTCCCACATGCGCTGCGCCAGCCGAGCGTTGAGCGCTGGTGAGTAGTGAACGGCGTCCACGAAGGGCAAGGCCACCTCTTTGCCGGTCAAGTCGCTGAGATCGCGCATGTCGCCGTGTTCGGGCAGGCGTTGCCGCACGAGGGCGTAGACGCGGCCGAACAGCGGCAGGTCCCGTTGGTCGCAAAGGGGATCCGCTGATCGGTCGTAGCCCACGTACGGAACCGGCTGCCAGAAGAACCAGCAACGCACTCCATAGCCCCGCGCCAGCGTTCGGGCGAGCTCGGCGGCGCGCAGGTAGTTCTCCGCGATCGCCGTGGCGACCCGCTCCAGGTCGATGCCCTCAGGCATCGCGTAGCCTGCCTCCCAGCGCTTCGCCTGGCCTGCGGGCCCTCCCCACTGCACGACCCCCATGCGCGCCAGCAACCCGTACGTGGAGGTGCAGCCCAGCATCGACCACAGCCGGCTTGCGCTACAGCTCGCCTCCTGCTGCATCAGGTCCTGCAGCTTGAAGGTCCAGAACGGAACCTGCCGGTAGCTGGACAGCGGCTGGATCACGTCGTTGAGCCCGTCCAGGAAAACCACGACCGTGGGACGCTCGCCACGCAACAGCATGGCCGCCAGCGCGATCGCCTCTTGCGCGCTGTAGTAGTAGGGCTGCCCAAGGTTCCGTACGACCAGACGCTGGTTCGGTCGCAGATGCGCCGGTCCCTGCCGCGCGAAGCAGGACGCGATGGTCTGGTCGTCCGCCACGTTGAAGCCGAACATGGTGGAGCCGCCCAGGAACGCCACGGTGACGGTCGTTTCCGGGAGCGCGACTCCGACGCCCGCCGCGATGCCGACGCGCGTCTGGATGCCAACGCCTGTCTCATTGCCGGCCACCGCATGGCCGCGCGCCGCGTTCCCGGACCCGGCGCCGCCAACCGGCGCACCCTCACCACCAATCGCAGTGCCACGGACCACGGCCGGGTCACTGCGGCGGCAGAGCCCCTGGACATTCACGAAGTCGCCGCTGCGGTCGGGCATGCGGAACTGTACCCACGGCTCGTAGACCAGCCGGTGCTCCATGGCGCTGCGCAGCGCAATGATCTCCGGGTCGGCGCGCCCCGGATACGCGGCACGCAGGCGGGCGATGGCGTCCTCGCCGGGCACCAGACCCGAGGGATCGCCGCGGCGTGCGAGCACCGCCAGCGTCCCCCGCGAGGCGATCTCGATGAGCAGTAGCAGTAGCACCGTGTTCAGGAGGATCAACGCCATGGCCGGATATAGCCTGCGCAGCGCCCGGCCGGGGACCGTAAGAGACGACCTTCCGGGCTGCGCCATCGGGTGCGCCTAGGGG
The DNA here is from genome assembly GCA_041484665.1 of Candidatus Krumholzibacteriia bacterium. Lineage (GTDB taxonomy): Bacteria > Krumholzibacteriota > Krumholzibacteriia > JAJRXK01 > JAJRXK01 > JBGPIA01. The sequence goes on along the minus strand of JBGPIA010000021.1, from coordinate 49,805 downwards.
GGCGTGAGCGCCCCGCCGCGCGATGCGTTCGCGTCGGCTTCGAGCTCGAGCGCCTCGCGGCCCACGCCGAAGTACACGGCGTCGGGGTGGTGCATCACGATCGCTGAGACGCTGGCCTCCGGGTCCATCATGTACCCCTCGGTGAGCTTCACGCCGATCCCCTCGGGTCGCAGCAATCGGAACAGCTCGACCTGCCCCGCCAGGTCCGGACACGCCGGGTAGCCGAAGCTGTAGCGCTTGCCACGATAGCGGCTCTGGAAGCGGTCCATCATGGTGGTGCCCGGCGGGTCGGGAAAGCCCCACTCCTCCCGCAAGCGCGCGTGCAGCCACTCGGCGGCGGCCTCGGCCGTCTCGATGGCCAACGCGGCGATCGCGTGGCTGCGCACGTATTCGCCCGCCTCGCGCGCGGCGCGGCTGCGCGCCGAGATGCCCTCCCCCGCCGTCGTGACGAACAGCGCGACGTGGTCGCGGCGTCCCTCGCGTGACGGCAGCACGTAGTCCGCCAGACACAACCCGTCGTCCTTGCGCTGGCGCGGGAAGCGCCAGGTCGCCGCCGGCTGCGCGGCGCCCTGCGCGTCGAACAACAAGATCGAGTTCCCATCCGCCTGTGCCTCGAACCACTGCCACACGCAGCGGGCGAGCATGCCGCCGCCGCGGCACTCGGCCTTCACAGCCTCGATCTGCTCGTGGAGCTTGAGCGCCTTGGGGTCGCCCTGCTCCAGCAGCCGAGCCGCATTGCCGCGCAGGCCCATGTGCTTGCCATAGAGCATCTGCGGGTTGATGTAGCGCCAGAGCTCGTCGAGGTCGTCGACGGTCAACGCATGGCGCTGCAGGTCCGGCACCGGTGGAAGCGGCACATCGACGTGCGCCAGCCGGCTACGCCGATCGGTCTCGGCCTGCTTTTCAGCTCCTGCCGGACGCGCTGGGCGCGCCGCGAGGCGCCCGTCCTGCTCGGCCACCAGCGCCGCCAGGGCAGCGGCGCGAGCCGCGCCCCCCGAGCGGGCGGCCCCCTCGGCCGCAGCGCCCGCACCGCCTGCCAAATCCTTCGCCCCCGCCCGCAGCGCCGCCACGACCCGATTCGCCAGCTCCAGCCCCTGCATCGCATCGTTGGCGTACAGGGTCGGCGAGCCGTACGCCGGAGCGATGCGCCTGCGGGTGAACTCCAGCGACAGCGCCGCGCCACCCACCAGCAGGGGCAGTTGGATTCCGGCGGTGCGCAGGTCCTCGCCTGTGGCGACCATCTGCTGTGCGCTCTTCACCAACAGGCCGGACAGTCCGATGATGTCGGGCCCGTGCTCGTGCACGGCCGCGATCAGCGCCTCCGGGGGGATCTTGATCCCCAGGTTCACGACGTCGTAGCCGTTATTGCTCAGGATGATGTCCACGAGGTTCTTGCCGATGTCGTGGACGTCGCCCTTGACCGTAGCGAGGAGCACCTTGCCCTTGCCGCCGCGGTCCGCCTTGTCCATGAAGCGCTCGAGATGGCTGACGGAGGCCTTCATGGCCTCGGCGCTCTGCAGCACCTCCGCCACGATGAGCTGGTTGTCGTTGAACAGCCGGCCGACCTCGTCCATTCCCGCCATCAGCGGGCCATTGATGATGTCGAGCGGCTTGGACTCCTTCAGCTTCAGGTCCAGGTCGGCGATCAGCCCGTCCTTGCTGCCCTCGATGATGTAACGAGCCAGCCGCTCGTCCAGGGACAGCGTGCTGGCCGGCGCGTGGCTGCGGGTTCTGGCGCCGCGGAAGTGGGCCGCAAACGCCGCGATAGCGTCATCACCGCGGTTGAACAAGACGTCCTCGGCGAGCTTGCGCTCCTGCTCGGGGATGCTGGCGTAGCGCTCGAGCTTCTCGCTGTTCACGATGGCCAGGTCGAGCCCAGCCTTCGTGCAGTGGTACAGGAACACCGCGTTGAGCACCTCGCGGCCGGCCGGCGGCAACCCGAAGCTGACGTTGGACACGCCCAGGATCGTGCGGGTGAGGGGGAACTCGGCCTTGATCAGCCGCAACCCTTCGATGGTCTCCAGGGCGCTGCCCACGTAGTTCACGTCGCCCGTGGCGCAGGGAAAGGTCAGCGTGTCCCAGATGATGTCCTCCGGACGCACGCCGTACTTGCCGGTCAACAGCCCGTAGCTGCGCCGGGCGATTTCGATCTTGCGCTGCCGGGTGACCGCCATCCCGCTCTGGGGATCCTCGTCGATGCAGCCGACGACCAGCGCTGCGCCGAAGCTCTTGGCGAGGGGCACGACCCGCTCGAAACGCTCCTCGCCGTCCTCCAGGTTGATCGAATTGATGATGGCCTTGCCCTGGCAATAGGTCAGCGACCGCTCGATCACCCGCGCGTCGGTGGAGTCGATCATGAGCGGCGCCTTGACCTTCTGGATCACCTGCGCCAGGAAGCGCTCCATGTCGGCCAGCTCGTCGCGGTCGGGGTTGGCCAGGCATAGATCCAGGATCTGCGCACCGCCCTTGACCTGGCGGCGGGCGATATCGCTAGCCTCCTCGAACCGCTCGGCGCAGATGAGCTCCTTGAACTTGCGCGAGCCGATCACGTTGGTGCGCTCGCCCACCAAGAGCGGCCGTGTGGAGTCCTCGGCCTCCACCAGCTCGATGCCGCTGTAGAGCGCCCGGTGGTGGTCGCCCGGCTGGCGCGGGCGCTTGCCCTGGGCCATCTGGACGATGGCTGCGATGTGCGCCGGCGTCGTCCCGCAGCATCCGCCCAGCAGGTTGACCCAGCCGGCGTCTACGAAGCGCTCGAGCACCTGCGCCATGTGCTGCGGCGTCTCGCTGTAGAGGCCGTCGGGGTTGGGCAGCCCGGCGTTGGGGACGCACGAGATGCGCGTGCGGGCCAGCTGCGAGAGCGATCGCAACGAGTCGGTCATGAACTCCGGCCCGGTGGCGCAGTTGAGCCCGATCGAGAGCAGGTCGCGGTGCAACAGGCTCGCGGCGAAGGCGTCGGCGGTCTGTCCGGCGAGCATCGTCCCCATCTGCTCGATGGTGCCCGAGACCATCACCGGCACGCGGAAACCCACGAGCCCCGACGCCCGGTCGATGCCCAGCAGCGCCGCCTTGACGTTGCGCGTGTCCTGCTGAGTCTCGACCAGCAGCAGGTCGACGCCGCCCTCCAACAGCCCCTGCGCCTGCGTGCCGAAGACGTCCACGAGCTGCTCGAAGGTCACTCCGCCCGTGACGCTGATGGCCTTGGTCGTCGGCCCGATCGAGCCGGCCACGAAACGCGGCTTGCCGGAGGCGCCGGCAGAGAATTCGTCGGCCGCCTGCCGCGCCAGCCGCGCCGCCAAGGCGTTGAGCTCCCGCGACCGATCCGCGAGACCGTACTCCGCCAGCACGATGGGCGCGCCGCCGAAGGTGTCGGTCTCGACGATGTCGCAACCGGCGCGCAAGTAGCCGCGGTGGACCTCCAGCACGACGTCCGGCCGCGTGTGCACCAGGATCTCCGGGCAGCCCTCGTACGCTTCGCCGCCGTAATCGGCGGCCGAAAGCTGCGCGGCCTGCAAGGCGGTGCCCATGGCGCCGTCCAGCACGAGGATGCGCTCACGCAGGAGCTCGTTGAGGGCGGCGATGCGGTGCTCGCGGTCGTTCATCGGTTGGACTCGCAGGTCGTTGATGTTCTGTGTGCGGCCCACCGGTGCGGGCCCACAGGCATGTCGCGCGCCGGCCCTGGCCGGCCGGCGATTCGCCCGCCCCGCGGCGGCGCAGCACGGATTCGCCATGAGCTCGGCATCCGGCGGCGGTACGTGCGCCGAGCCGGCGTGCGCTCAGCTTCCGGCGGCGGGCTGGCTGGTCGCCCCCGCGGCGGGCTGAGCGCGTTGCTGGAGCACTTGATAGATTTGGCCGATCGCGCAGGCGTTGGCCTTCTTCAGCGCTCTGGGCAGGAACTCCTCGGCGAGCTTCTTGTCCTCCCGCGCCGAGAGGCCCAGGGATTTGCTCTTCTCGTAGCTGCCGGTGCAGACCGATTCCCAGACGACCTCGCCGGTGACGCGGTCCTTGAGCTCCAGGTGCATCTCGACCAGGCCGCCGACCAGGTTGGGGCCCGGGATCAGCGTGCCGAGCACCGCGCCGGCAATCCCAAGCTTGAAGCCATGCTCCGCGCTCACGTCGAGAGTCCCCAGCGTGCCCAGCGCCACCCCCGCCATCAGGGGGATGGCGAACGCCCCGCCCCTGCGCCGCTGTGTGGTGGTCATGCGCAGGAGCTGCGTGTCCAGGACGTAGTCGGCCAGCTCCGGATTGCTGACGAGCTTGGCGACCTTCGTGGTCGCCAGGTCCTGCAGCAACGCGCGGCGCACGATCCCGGTGGCGGGCACGTCCAGCTTGTCGTCGGAGGGGAAGTGCAGGGTGACGATCATGCCCCGCCCCTCCCGGTCGGCGCTGGGTCGCACGTCGACGGGCTCGGCGACGTAGATCGCGGCCTGCGGCCGCTCCACGAAGATGTTGCCGCCGCCCTCCGAGGGATAGAGGACGCTCACGCGGTAATTGTTGCATGCCGCCAGCAGGCCGACCGCCCCCAGCGCGAGCGGGGCCAGCAATCGCAGTCGTGCCAAGGGCCAACCTCCTGCAAACGCGCCAGCACCATCGTAGCGCGAGGAGCCGGCGGTGGGATTCAGCGCTGCGACCGGCGCTGCAGCAGCCAGCCGGCCAGGAAGATCAGGGCGCCGGACAGCAAGAGCCGCAGCTCGTCCACCATGGCCTGATCGCTGGTCAGCCCGAGGTACAGGCCGAAAGCGACCGTGGCCATGCCGATCAACTGCACGACCTTGGCAACGAGGAAGAGCACCGCCGCGCAGCTTTCGACCCAGCGAGAGGCTCAGACCTCCAGCTGCATCCCGTCGCGGGCGATCACGACCTCTCCGCCGTAGTGGCGGCGCAGGACCTCCTCGACCTCCGCCGGCTCGGTGCCGGGATACATATGCGTGACGACCAGCCGCGGGCAGTCGGCGGCCTGCGCGACCTGGCCCAGGTAGGTGGGAGACATGTGGGCCGCCTGCGCCTTGGCGTCAGGGAACGAGCACTCTGACACCAAGATATGGGCGCCGCGCGCCAGGCTCAAGAGGGCGTCCCCCGGACCGGTGTCACCGGTGTAGACGACGATCTTGCCGCCGATCTCGACACGATAGCCCAGGTTCGCCATGGCGCCGTGGCTCATGAAGGCCGTGCGGATGGTCGCAGCGCCCTCCTGGAACACGCCTTCCTCTGCCTCGCGCACGTGCAGCGGGAACTCCGGCACGATCCAGCGCCAGGCGCGGCGCAGGTGCTCGTAGAACTCCTGGAAGCCTTGCGGCGCTGTGACGTGCAGGGGCTCCGTGCGCGCAGCCCCCGGCGCGTAGTTGAGAGCGAACAGGAACGGCACCAGGTCGCAGGAATGGTCGGGGTGCAGGTGCGTGAAGTGCAGGTAGCGCAGCTGCAGGGGGTCCAGCCCCGCCTCGGCGATGCGGTTGAGCACGCCCCGCCCCAGGTCGAACTGGTAGACCTCCCCGTCGTGCTCGATGGCCACCCCGGCCGAGGCCTTGTGCGCCTCCGGGACCACGGTGCCCGTCCCCAGCATGATCAGCTTCACGGTGTGCCTCCCTGCGGCCCAGGGCGGATCTCGATCTCGTCCCCTACGGCCAGTTGCGCCTGCTGCGCGGCATTCCCCTCACGCACAGCGACCTCCAGAGTAGCGCAGCTTCCCAGGTATGCCACCGGCATCTTGGGCGCTGCGTCGGAAAAAGTGCTGCGCAGACCCGCGGTCCGTAGGCGCCCGGCCTCCACCTGCAGGTCCGCCGGTCCGGCGCCGGACGCAGCCGCGAGCTGCTCCACGGCGTGACCGGGTACGCCGGTGATGAGGTTGCCGAAGCGGTCGATCCACAGGATCCGAGCGCGCAGGATTTCCCCCTCGCGGCGCCACCAGGGAGCGGCAGGGGCGAGCTGCTCGACGGGCGTCCCGAGCCGGCGCAGCGGCTCTCCTCGCGCGAGCGCCGCGGCGGCCGGGGCGAAGACGTCGCGGCCGTGGAACGTCGCGCTGGCGAGCGTCCCGAGCGCTCCCGCAGCGCCAGGCGTGCCGGATCCAGCTCCACCGCTTCCCAGGCCTCGGGGGGCTCTCCATTCCCTCGCGCCCGCGATGGCATGCCGCGGCGGGCGCCGCCCGGCACGCGCGCACCCTGCCCAGGCGCCTTCGCCGCAGCTTCTCCGTCGGGCGGGCCGCCCCCCCAGAGTGCTCCGGTAAGCAGACTATTGTCTGGTCCGACGAAGGCGTGCCCCTGCGCGCGCAGGGCGATAGCCCGGCGCTCCCCACCCACGCCGGGGTCCACGACCGCAACGTGCACGCTACCTTGGGGAAAGAGCTGGTAGTTCTGGTGGAGCACGAATGCGGCACCGGGGATCTCGAACGGCGGCACGCCGTGGCAGAGGTCCACGATCCGCGCCCGAGGAGCCATGCGGGCGAGCACCGCCTTCATCGCGCCGACGTACCAATCCTGGACGCCGAAATCGGTGAGCAGCGTAATCACGGGACCGTCGCGCCGCGCGGGCGCGTGGGCGTCGTCCTCGGCCTTAGAGCGGGCGGGAGTCGTGGCACGGCCGGCGCGGGGGCGGCGCGTAGGGTCCCCGGGCCGCGGACTCACCGTGTGGATTCCCGCCGCGACTGCGCCAGCCAGCGCAGGTAGGGCTCGTTGCCGTTGGCAGCGCACGCCAGGATTTCCGGGACCGCGTAGGGGTGCAGGCTGGCGATCCGTTCGCGCAGTCGCGACCAGGCCGCAGCCTGCGCCTTGACCAGCAGGAGCGTTTCCGCCTCGTCCTGCACGCGGCCCTGCCAGCGGTAGATCGAGCGGATCGGCGCCGTCAGCACTTGCGCGCACCCGGCCAGCCGCTCCTCCACCACGGTGCGCCCGATCCGCGCGGCCGTCTTGGCGTCGGGGCAGGCACAAAACACGACGATGGCGGCGGGCCGGACAAGCGCGCGGGCGCGCGGGCGGGTGGCGGCGCGCTTGCGCGCACCTGCCGGGGGGCTGCCGTGGCTGCCCGCACCGTGCTTGGGGCTCGTCATCCTTCCTCTTTCGTCAGGGGGAAGCTCCCGGCCAGCGGTTTGCCCAGCGGCCAGACCTCGGGCGCCCGGTGCGCCGCGGCGATCATCTGCAGCAACGCGCCGTGCACGCCGGGAGCGGCAGCGCAGAGCCGCTCGCCATAGAGGTAAGCGCCGCCGCCGGTGAAGTCGGTCACGCGCGCGCCCGCCTCGAGAGCCACCAGCGCGCCCGCCGCCACGTCCCACGGCTTGAGCGTGAGCTCCCAGAAGCCGTCCAGGCGCCCTGCCCCGACGTGACACAGGTCCAGCGAAGCCGCCCCGCCGCGACGCAGGCCACGCGTCTGCGCGAGGGCGTGGGCACAGCAGGCGAGATTGACGCGAGCGGCGCTGCCGCGCACGTAGGGAAAGCCGGTGGCAAGCAACGCGTCCTGCAGCCGCACGCACGCCGACGCATGCAGCGCGAGCGGCGGCGCGCCTCGCTGCGGGCGTTCCAGGAAAGCGCCCTGGCCGCGTTGGGCGAGGTAGAGCTCGTCCAACGCCGGGGCGTAGACGGCGGCCAACTGCGGGGCTCCCTGCACCCAGCGACCGATGGAAACGGCATAGAAGGGATACCCGTGCACGAAGTTCGTGGTGCCATCCAGGGGATCGATGTACCAGACACCCCCCTCCCCCTGCCCTGCCCCATCCCGCCGCGCGCCCTCTTCGGCGACCACTCCGTCCCCCGGGAAGCGGCGCACCAGCTCGCCGAACACCATCTCCTCGAGGCGGCGGTCGGTGTCGGTGACCAGGTCCCATTCGCCGGCCTTGTGCTGGACTAGGCGCTGATCGGTGCGCTCGGCCGCCGCCAACATCATGGCCCCGACGCGCAAGGCTAGGTCGCGCAGGAACGCCCGCTCCTCGTTGGCGGGATCCGGGTGGCTCATCCGCGGCCCCGCTCGCCCAGGGTGAGCTCGCGCAGAGGAGCGCCTTTGACCTGCGCGGAGAATGCCAGCAGCGTCGCGCCGGCGTCCCGCCACGCTTCGCGCGAGACGCCAGCCTTGTCGCACAACGCGCGCAGAAACGCCTCGCGGCCCAGGTGGTGCTCGGTGGCCACCTGCGGCAGGAGCAGCCCCCGACGTCCCTGGTGCTCAAGCATCAGTCCATGGACACCGGGGATCACGGCGGCGGGGTCGATGGGCGCAGGATCGCTCAAGACCGAGATCTCGACGTGTAGCTCCGCGAGCGCCTGGGGTGCGACCGGATCGAAACGGGGATCGTCCAGCGCCGCCGCGCGGGCGGCGCGCACCACGGTGGCGGACAAGGGGGGAGGCGCGCTCACGTACCCCACGCAGCCAGCGAGCTGACCGGCGCGATGCAGCGTCACGAATGCCCCACCCCCCAACGCCGGGCCAATGGCGGCTTCGGCGTCCCGGGGAAGCGGCTGCCCCAGCACGGCCGCGCGCACGGCATGCGCCGCCAGACGCAGCAGGGCGGCGAGCGTCTCGGGGGACAGGGGCTGCGGAGCTCGCTCCGCGTCGGCACTCATCACATCGTCACCATAGGAACCACGCCGCGAGCTGGCAAGCCGTACGCCACCCTCGGCGATCGCCGGCGCAACGCATTCTGCGGCGCCGGCCCTGGGTGGGCGCAACGCATCGGCCGGCATCGGCCGCGGGCCGGCGCGGAGCTCAAGGCCCTCTGTGTCGCGCAGCGGTCACTCGGTGTAGCCCAGCGCCCGCAGCCGCTCCCGCGTCGCCTCGTCGACGTGCACCGGCGCTCCGAGGTCCTGCGCGGCGTCGCGCCAGGCCCACAACTGCTCGAAGACGCGCATGCGGTCGGGCGGCAGCAGCGCGGCGAGCTGGGGGGAGACGGACGGGCCCACCGACGCGGCGAACCAGACCTCACCCTCCGCCGAGGGCACGCTCGGGTCGCAGTCGTCTTCCGCCCAGGCATGACCCGTGCTGTCGGCGCGCGTCACGCTCAGCCCGCCGGGGAAGATCAGGCGAGTCTGCGGCGGTCCGTAGAGCATGCCCTCGGCGAGCAGCGGCGGAGGTGCGCACCGGGGGGCCACAGGGCCGGCACCGCGCAGCTCCGCGGAGCGATCGGCCCCCAGGGCCATGGGCGCGAGCAGATCGTCGGGGGCCCTGAGCCGGCTGCCCTGGCGTACGTCCATAGGTGGCAATGCGAGCAGCGCCAGCAGCGTGGGCCCGATATCCTGGAGTTTCATTCCCCCGATCCAGCCGCCGGCGGGCAGGCCGGGCCCGCCCACACCGAACGGCACCTGCAGGATCTCGTCGTGCAGCGCGTGCCCGTGCTCGAAGCCGCCGTGCTCCCAGAACTCCTCGCCGTGATCGCTGGTCAGCACCCAAACGAGCCCACGCTCAGCGGAAGCCGCACGCGCAGCCTCGACCAGCCGGCCCACCTGGCGGTCGGCGAAGAGCACCTCCCGCTCGTAGAGCATGCGTACCGCCGCGCGCGCCTGCGGCGAGGCGGCGGCCTCGCCGCGCCGGGCGCGCTGCACGGCCCGGAATGCGCCCCGCTCCAGATCGGGCCGCAGCGGATCGAGCCACGCGCCGGGCTGCGGGTCGGACATCTCGCCGTGCGGCCCGCGCAAGAAATATGGCATGTGCGGGTCGGCCAGGTGCACCCACAAGAGCCAGGGCCCCGCCGGCTTGCGCTTGAGCCAGCGAATCGCGCGCCCGGCGATCTGGTCGCCGCGGTCGAGCTCGAGGCGCTCCACAACCTGGCGCGTCAACCAGCGCGCCCACACCGATTGCGCGATGGGATCGAGCAGCTCGAGCTCGCCCGCGTGATCGAAGGTGGAGAATCCGCGCCGGAAGCCGGACTGGGGCTTGAGGTGCGGGTTGCAGATGAACGCCGCGGTGGCGTAGCCCGCCTGCTGGAGGTGCTCCGGCCACCAGTCGGCCTGCGGGTTGACGCCGTGCATCCGCGCAGCTCCGTTGCCCGTCGTGGCCAGCCCGCAGAACAGCGCCGCCATCGCCGGCCGCGTCCACGGTGCCGGGCTGTAGCCCGCAGCGCGCACGCCCGACGCCAGCAGCGCGTCCATGGCGGGAGTCGCCGGACCGCCGTAGGCGCCCACGGCGTCGCGTCGCAGCGTGTCGACGGTGAGCAACAGGACGTCGGGCAGCGCTCCCGGCGCGCTGGCGGGCGCCGGCGCAGGCCGCCGCAGGGACGTCCAAAGCAGCCAGGGGCCGGCCAGCGTCAGCACGGTGCCCGCGCATGCAATTGCCAGGCTCCACCCCCGCGACTGCGCGCGGGCGCTGCGGCCGAGCAGCCGGTAGCTGACCAGAGCGCCGCAGAACGCGCCCAGCAGCGCGCCGGCGCCGGCGAGGCCGAAGAGCTTGAGGTAGTGCTCGTGGAGATCCTCGGGCGCGAACCAGGTCCAGCGGCGTTGGAAGGCCAGGTGGGCCAGCGCGACCACCGCCGATGGCAGCAACGCCGCCAACCAGGTGGCGCCCACGGCCAGCCAGCGCCAGGCGCCCAGGGTGAGCAGCGCCACGAGCAGCGCAGGCACGGCGATCTCGGTGATCCCCAATCCCAGGAACCCCATCAGGCTCGGACCGCCCGCCCCCGGCTCCCCTGCCGCGGGCAGCGGCCCCAGCGTGTGGTAGCCCCATTCGGCGAGACCCACAGCCGCGCCGGTCAGCGCAATCACCGGCAGCACGACCAGGCCGCCTGCGGTGCGGATGCGACGGGGGGTTGGGTGCGCGCCCATGCTCAGGCGGCCTTCGACTTCGCCCAGCTAGAAGGAGGCGGCCAGAGCCTGCGCACCGCGCAGCGCCAGTTCAGCCACCGGCGCGGGGAAAAGGCCGATCCACAGCAGCAGCACCGCGGCGGCCGTGAGCACCACGCTGGCCTGCACATCCGAGCCGGCATAGGCCTCCTCGCCAGGTTCGCGCATGAAGAGCTGCACCACGACGCGCAGGTAGTAGTACGCGGCGACGACGCTGTTGAGCACGGCGATCACCGCCAGAGGCACGCGCCCCGCGCGCACCGCTGCCTCGAACACGTAGAACTTGCCCCAGAAGCCCGCCGTGGGCGGGACGCCGGCCAGGCTCAACATGCAAACCGTCAGCGCGACCGCGGCCAGCGGGCTGCGCCGGGCGAGCCCGGCATAGCCGGCCAGCTGGGTGAGCTCCTCTCCGCGCCGGCTGACCAATGTCACGATCGCGAAGGCTCCGACATTCATGATCGCATACGTCGCCAGGTAGAACAGCACGCCGCGCGTGGCGGGATCGGACGGTTGCCCGCCCACGGAGATCACGCCGACCAGCAGGTATCCCGAGTGAGCGATGGCACTGTAGGCGAGCATGCGCTTGAGGCTCGACTGGGCGATGGCCACGAGATTGCCGAAGGTCATGGTCACCACAGCGGCCCCGGACAAGAGCGCCGTCCAGGTTGGCGCCATGGCGGGAAGCCCCACCCACGCCACGCGCAGCAGCGCGGCGAACGCGGCGGCTTTCACGCCCGCCGCCATGAAGCCCGCCACCGGCGCGGGCGCTCCTTCGTAGACGTCGGGCGTCCACATGTGGAACGGGACCATCGCGATCTTGAAGCCCAGGCCCACCAGCACCAGCCCCCAGCCCATCCAGAAGAAGGGCTTGGCGGTCACCTCCGCTCCCTGGCGCACCTGCTGCGCCATGGCGGTGAAGCTCGTGGTGCCCATCGCACCGTAGAGCAGGGCCAAGCCGTATAGCAGGAACGCCGAGGAGAACGCCCCCAGCAGCAGATACTTGAAACCGGCCTCAACGCTGAAGAGCGAGTGGCGCTGGCTGGCCACCAGAACGTAGATCGCGACAGACATGAGCTCCAGCCCGATGAAGATCGAGATCATGTCGGTGGCGCTGGCCATGATCATCATTCCCACGGTGGCGAACAGCACCAGGGGATAGAACTCGGCGGTCTCCCGCTCCTCGCGTCGGAAGTAGACGGCGCCCAGCGCGACCGTGAGCAGCGCGATCAGGATGAACGTGAGATGGAAATAGGAGCCAAAGGCATCAGCGTTGAGCGCCCCCGAGAGCAGCGAGCCGCCGTGATCCCCGAACTGATCGCGGGCGGACAGCGCCGCGATCGACAGGAAGATCCCAGCAAGCACCGCCAGGTGCCCCTTGCGCTCACGCTCCACGAAGGCGTCGACCAGGAGCAGTACGCACCCGCCCACCGTCAGCCAGAGCATGGGAGCGATGGACGGAAGCTCTGACCAGCTCATCGCACCACTTCCGCAGGCGCCGCGGCCAGGCGCTGCGCGGACTCCTGCGCCGATGCCGGCGCAACCGCCACGGCCGGCGCCACCGCCGGCACCGCCATGGGCGCGCCCGCGGCCCCCCCGGCGGCTGCGAACCGGCTCTGCGCCCGCGCCTGCGCCACGCGCTCGGCGTGGGCGGTCACCACCCCGGCAATCGCGGGCTCCATGCGCGAGAGCCACGGCTTGGGGAAGAGGCCCAGCCAGAAGATCATGACCACCAGCGGCAGCAGCACCGCCGCCTCGCGTAGGCTCAGGTCGGGCAGACGCTGGTTCTGCTCCTTGCTGCACGGCCCAAAGAACACCCGCTGGACCATCCAGAGCATGTACACCGCGCCCAGGATGACCCCGGTAGCGCCCAGGGCCGTCAGCCACGCAGCGCCCGCCAGCGTGCCGCTCTTGAACGTACCCAGCAGCACCAGGAACTCGCCCACGAACCCCGAGAGGCCCGGCAGTCCGATGCTGGCCAGCGTCACGATCATGAAGACCGTGGCATAGCGGGGCATCACATGGGCGAGCCCGCCGAACTCGGCGATCTCGCGCGTGTGGCGCCGCTCGTAGAGGACACCCACCAGAAGGAAGAGCGCGCCGGTGGCCAGTCCGTGGGCGAGCATGATCACCACGCCACCGGCGATCGCCTCGGTGCTCAGCGCAAACAGCCCCAGCACCACGAAGCCCAGGTGGCTGACCGAGCTGTAGGCCACCAGCTTCTTGATGTCGCGCTGCACCATGGCCACCAGCGCGCCGAAGATGATGCCGATCACGCCCAGCGCCGCCATCAGCGGGGCGCAGCGCGCAACCGCAAGCGGGAACATGGGGATCGCCAGTCGCAGGAGGCCGTAGGTGCCCATCTTCAGCAGCACGGCCGCCAGCATCACGCTGCCGGCGGTGGGCGCCTCGACGTGGGCATCCGGCAGCCAGGTGTGCAGTGGCCACACCGGGACCTTGATCGCGAACGCCAGCGCGAAGGCGCCGAACAGCCAGAGCTGCTCGGGCGCCGTGAGCTTGAGCGCGGCGAAGTCGGCCATGGCGAAGCTGCCGCCGGTGCGGCCGTACATGTACAGGATGGCCACCAGCATGAGCACGCTGCCGACCATCGTATAGAGGAAGAACTTCACCGCGGCGTAGATGCGCCGTGGGCCACCCCAGATCCCGATGATCAACGCCATCGGGATCAGCATCGCCTCCCAGAACACGTAGAACAGGATCATGTCCCGCGCGCAGAAGGTCCCGAGCATGGCCGCCTGCAGCAGCAGCAGATCGATCATGAACTCCCGCACGCGCTCCTGCACCGCGTTCCACGTGGAGAGGATCACCACCGGCCCCAGGAACGTCGTCAGCAGCACCAGCCACAGGCTGATGCCGTCGATGGCAATCGAGTAGCTGATCCCCAGCTGCGGCACCCAGGGGACGAGCTCTTTGAACTGGAAGGACGCGTCGGCGTGGAATCCAGACAGGAGCCGCAACGACAGCAGGAAGTCGCCGAGCGCGATGATCAGCGCCCCCGCCTTCGCGAGGGCGTTGACGCGGCGGGGCAGCAGGAGCAACGCCGCCGACCCCAACAGCGGCAGGAAGATCACCCAGCTCAGCAGATGGTGGGTCGGGGCAGCCATGCGGTCCTCCCTAGAAGCGTCGGGCCAGGTAGACGAGGATCATGATCACGCCGACGGCGAACGAGTACGCGTACCAACGCAGCAGGCCGTTCTGGACCGTGCGCACCAGGGCACCGATCAGCGCCAGCAGGCGGCCGATCCCGTTGACTGCGACTCCGTCGATCAGGCCCGCGTCGACCGTGCGCCAGAGGACCCGGTCGCTGACCCAGTGGACCGGCCGCACGATGGCGGCGTCGTAGAGCTCGTCGACGAAGTACTTCCCAGCGAGCAACCGGTAGACCGCCCCACCCGCGAAGGCCTGCGCCCGCCCCGCCGCCCGCGCGCCGCGAGTATAGATGCGTAGCGAGACCGTGAGCCCCGCCAGCGCGACGGCCAGCGACAACAGCGCCAGCGTCCACTCCGCTGTCGCAACGTGAGCCCCGGCGCCCTCCGCCACCGCGTGCGCCACGGCTGCGGGCGCTGCCGCCCCGGCCACTGCAGTTGCCTCCACGGCCGTGCCGCGCTCGAAGACCGGGGCAAGCCACTGGTGGAATGGGTTGCCACCGCCCAGGAACTGGGGCCATCCGATCCAGCCGCCGATCACCGACAAGAGCGCGAGCACCACCAGCGGCGCGGTCAAGAGTGCCGGCGACTCGTGGACCTCGGTGTCGTGGGCCCCCTGGCCGACTGCGCCCGCAGCGTGGATCCCATGACCGCTTCCCGCCGCGTCGTGACCGGCCGCAGCCGCGCTCGTGCGGCGCTGCCCGAGGAACGCCAGCACCATCATGCGCGTCATGTAGAACGCGGTGAGTCCGGCCACCAGCAGGCCGACCAGCCACAAGAGCGGGCTCTGGCGGAACGCCGCGTAGAGGATCTCATCCTTGGAGAAGAATCCCGCCAACGGGAAGATCCCGGCGATCGCCAGGGTCGCTACGGCCATCGTGCGGAAGGTGACCGGCATGGCACCCCGCAGTCCGCCCATGCGCCGCAGGTCCTGCTCGTGGTGCAGCGCCTGGATCACCGATCCCGCCCCCAGGAACAGCAGCGCTTTGAAGAACGCGTGGGTCATCACGTGGAAGATCCCCGTGGCGTAGGCACCGACACCGCAGGCCAGGAACATGTAGCCCAACTGGCTCACGGTGCTGTACGCCAGCAGCTTCTTGATGTCGTTCTGCACCAGCGCGATGGTGGCGGCCAAAAGCGCCGTGAGGGCGCCCACCACGGCGATCACGTGCAGCGCCGCAGGCGCCAGGTCGTACAAGAAGTGCATGCGCGCCACCATGTAGACGCCAGCGGTCACCATGGTGGCGGCGTGGATGAGGGCCGAGACCGGCGTCGGTCCGGCCATGGCGTCGGGCAGCCACACGAAGAGAGGGATCTGCGCGCTCTTGCCCGTGGCTCCCAGGAACAGCAGGAGACCCGTGGCGGTCGCGACGGGCAGGAGCAGGTCCCGGTGCGCGGCCATGGTGCGAAAGGCGAGGAGGTTTCCGCCTTCGGCGTGGCCGGCCAGCGCGCGGGCGATCAGCAACATCCCCAGCAGGAATCCGAAGTCGCCCACGCGATTCACCACGAAGGCCTTCTTGCCCGCCACGCTGTTGGCCAGGTCCTGGAACCAGAACCCGATGAGCAGATAGCTGCACAGCCCCACTCCCTCCCAGCCGAGGAACAGCAGCAGGAGGTTGTCGGCGGTGACCAACACCAGCATGGCGAACACGAAGAGATTCAGGTACGCGAAGTACCGCTGGAACCCCCGGTCTTGCGCCATGTAGCCGACGCTGTACAGGTGGATGAGCGCGCCCACGCCCGTGACCACCAGGATCATGACCGCCGACAGCGCGTCCACCTGGAACGCCACATCGGCGCGCAGGTCGCCGATCGGCATCCACGTGTAGACCCGGTCGACCAGCACGCGCTGCGCGGACGGCAGGGCAGAGAGGCGCAAGAACGCCAGGAGCGACAGCGCGAACGACCCGACCACCGAGCCCACCCCGATGCCGGCCACGATGGGCCTCGGCAGTCTGGGATTCGTCAGGCCATTGAGCGCTGCGCCGAGCAATGGCAGCAAGACGATCCAGCGCAGGAAGGCGGCGGCGGTCTCGGGGGTCTCTTGCATCACCCCTACTCCATGAGCTGGCGGAACTCGTCCACGTCGACCGTGTCCCGCTTGCGGAAGATCTCCACCAGGATCGCCAAGCCGACGGCGGCCTCCGCGGCGGCGACGGCCAGGATAAACAGCACAAACACCTGCCCGCGCAGGTCGTGCAGATAACGGCTGAAGGCCACGAAGGCGATGTTGGCGGCGCTGAGCATCAGCTCGATCGACATGAACATCACCAGGGCGTTGCGACGCAGGATCACTCCGGCGACCCCGATGAAGAACAGGATGGCGGACAGCGTGAGATAGTGGTTGAGCGTGACGGTCATCGCCGTTGCCGCCGTGGGCTCAGACACGAGCCGCCTCCTGCTGCCCCGCGCCGCTGTCGGCGTGCGCCCCGTTGTGTTCGGCTGCGGCTGCGGGGGGGCGCTCAGCAGGGCTGTCGGCTGCCGGCATGCCGCGCGGCGCGTGCCGCGCCGGGGGCGCCGCGCGCTTGGGCCGCTCGCGGCGGGCGAGCACGACCGCGCCCAGCACCGCCACCAGGAGGAGCAACCCGGTGGCCTCGAATGCGAACACGTACTGGGTGAGCAGCACGTCGCTCACCTGCGTGACACCGCCGAAGCCCTCCGGCAGGGCGGGCAGCGCCGAGGCCGGCGCGCGCCGCAGCAGCCGGATCGTGAGCAGCGCCGCGGCGGCGATCGTGGCCGCGCCCACCATCGCCAGCGGCCGCCCCGCCGGGCGGTGCACGCGGGCGCTCTGGCCCAGCAGCATGACCACAAACAGGAAGAAGACCATGATTGCGCCAGCGTAGAGCAGGATCTGCAGTACGGCGATCAGGTGTGCCGACAACAACGCGAACAGCGCTGCGATGTTCAGGAAACAGAAGATCAGCCAGAAGGCCGCCGGAATGGCGCTGCGGCGCGTCACGAACAGCAGGGCGCTGCCCGTGGCCAGCGTCGCGAACACGTAGAAGAACAGCCCTTCCATCACCTCAGCCCCTCGCCTGCCTCGCGCCGGCGATCCGGCCGCGCGGCCTCACAGCGTGCGCACCCCGTCGGTGGAGTTGTTGAGCAGGAAGTCCTTGTCCACCACGAACGCCTCCCGGCGGTCGGCGGCGATCTCGAAGATCCCGGTGTCCATGCGGATCGCGTCGCAGGGACAGGCCTCGACGCACAGCCCGCAGTAGACGCAGCGCAGCAGGTCGATGTCGAACGACCGCGGCGCCTTCTCCACGTCGGGACGCGGGTCGTCCTGCTCCACGATGTGGATGCAGTCGGCCGGGCAGATCGTGGCACACAATTGGCAGGCCACGCAGCGCGGCGAGCCGTCCTCGCGCTTCATCAGGCGGTGGCGGCCGCGCAGCCACGGCCCGTAGGCCGGCCGCTCGTCGGGATACTGCAGCGTCGGCAGGTCCTCCATGTGGAACCAGCTGCGCACGAGGTGCCGCAAGGTGATGGCGAGGCCCTTGACCACCTCGACCACGTAGGACGACTCGGCCGCTCGCAGCCGCGTGCCCAGTCCTCCCGTGCGCGCCTTGGGTCCGTGAACGGAGTACGCCATGCCTCTACCCCTTGCCGCCCGCGATCAGCACCACGACCGCCGTCGCCAGCAGGTTGGCCAGCGCCAGGGGCAGCATGATCCGCCAGCCCAGGCGCATGAGCTGGTCGTAGCGGAAGCGCGGGAGCGTCCACCGCACCCAGATGAACAGCCAGCAGAAGCACACGGTCTTGGCCAGGAACGCCCCCACCTGGAAGGCCGTGGCCAGGTGCGCCGCCGCTGGGGACGAGACCGCCCAGGGCCGCGCGAACAGCAACGCGCAGAGCGTCGCGAGTCCTAGCAGGAAGGCGACGACGCCCTCGATCAGCGGCTCGTACTCGCGGCGGTCGCCGTAGCGGCCGCGCTCGCGCTCGAAGCGCCGCCCCAGCACCGCTGCGGTCAGGAAACCGGTAAGCGTCAGCACGATCAGCGTTGCGGTCAGCAAGCCTCCGGCGTGCGTGCGCAGCAGGAAGGTGTCCAGCCACGGAACCTGCCAGCCGCCGAAGTACAGGCTCGCGATCACCGCAGAGGCCACGATCAGGTTGCAATACTCGGCCATGTAGAAGAGGGCCCACTTCAGGCTGCTGTACTCGGTGTGGTATCCGGCGACCAGCTCGCTCTCGCCCTCGGGCAGGTCGAAGGGACTGCGGTTGGTCTCGGCGAATGCGGACGTGAGGAAGATCAGGAATCCCACCGGCTGCAGCACCACGCCCCAGCGTGGCAAGCAGCCCCACAGCAGCTGCCCCTGCTCCACGACCATGGCATCGATGCGTACGCTGCCGTAGACCAACAGCAGCGCCAGCACCGCCAGCCCCATGTTGAGCTCGTAGCTGATCATCTGCGCCGACGCGCGCAGCGCGCCCAGGAACGAGTATTTGTTGTTGGAGGACCAGCCCGCCAGCACGATCCCGTAGACGCCCAGGCTACCCACGGCCAGCAGATAGAGGATGCCCACGTCGAGGCTGGCCACGCGCAACGGGATCACCCGGTCGCCCAGATAGATCGCGTCGCCGAACGGCAGCACGGCGAACGTGCAGAGGGCGACGGTCATCATCAGGAAGGGCGCCAGGTTGTAGAAGAAGCGGTTCACGCCGGTGGGAACGATATCCTCCTTGAACATCAGCTTCAGCACGTCGGCCAGCGGGTGGACGAGTCCGCCCAGGCGCAGCACGCCCCCGAGGCTTGCGCGGTTGGGACCCACGCGGTCCTGGATGAAGGCGGCCCCCTTGCGCTCGGCCCAGATCACCACGGGCAGGAGCCCCACGATCACCAGGAGCATGAACGCGATCTTGCCGAGGGTCCACGCCAGCTCAGCCACGCTTCGAGCCCCCTTTGGCGCCGGCAGCGGCGTCTTCCGGCGGCGCATCCAGCGCCAGGCCCGCAGGCGGTACGCCGCCGGCCAGCGCGCCGAAGGCTGCGACGCGCGCCACGAGCGCGGAGCGCACGTCGTCGACCGTGCTCCAGGCCGGCAGGTGACCGAGCAGCTCGCCCAGATCGCGCAGCAGCGCGAGCTGCGGCTTGGCCTCGCCCGGCGCCGGTAGCGCCGCGTGCAGCGCCTGCACGCGGCCGCCGGCATTGACGAACAGGCCGTCCTTCTCCGCGTAGACCAGACCGGGCAGGGTGACGTCGGCGAGCCTGGCCGTGGCGTCCAGGCGCGTGCCCAGGTAGACGACCAGACCGAAGCCCGTCAGCGCCTGCGCCGCCTCCGGCGACAGCCCGGCGAGGTCGTTGTCCAGGATCACCAGCAGCGTGTCCGCGGCGGCGTGCGTCTGCAGATCTGCCGCGCTGAGCTCCGCCATCCCCAGACGCCTTGCGCCGGCAGCGTTGGGCGTGCGGTCGGCGGACAAGAGCAGGCCGTCGGCCAGCTGTTGCTCGGCGCCGGCCAGCCGGTAACCCAGCACGCGGCCGCCTGCCTGCTCGCCCAAAAGCGCCTGCAAAGCGTACTGCTCCTCGAGCATCGCGTGGGGGCTGGCCACCAAGACCAGCTTGCGCCCCGGCCCGGCCTGCTCCAGCCACGCAGCGATGCGCCGGTAGGCCTGGTCGAAGCCCGCCGCGGCCGGCTCGCCGCCGCTGGCCGAGCGTACCCACGGCGTACGCAGGCGGTCGGGTCCGGCGATCTGTGTGTAGAGCAGCCGGCCGTGGTCGCACATCCACCAGCGATTGACGTCGGGGTTGGTGCGCGGCTTGAATCGATAGGCGACACCCTGGTCGTGATGGATGGTCATGTTGCAACCGGTGGCACAGCCGGCGCAGACGCTGTCGGTAACCTTCAGCCACCAGACGCGCTTGCGGAAACGGAAGTCCCGGCTGGTGAGCGCGCCCACCGGGCAGATGTCCACGGTGTTGAGCGAGTAGTTGTTGTCCAGCGTCATGCCCGGAGTGACGTCGATCTCGCTGTGGTCGCCGCGGTTGAAGATGCCCAGCTCCCAGGTCCCGGTGATCTCGCTGAGGAACCGCGTGCACCGCGCGCAGAGCACGCAGCGCTCGGCGTCGAGCATCACCAACCGACCGATGGGCTTCACCTTGGCCTTGCGCAGCTTGTCCTCCACGTCCACGTCGGCATGGTAGAGCCCGTGGTCCATGTAGAATTCCTGCAACGCGCACTCGCCGGCCTGGTCGCAGACGGGGCAGTCGACCGGGTGGTGCAGCAGGTGGAACTCGAGGATCTGCTGGACGGCGGTCTTCACCTTCTCGCTGCGCGTGCGCACCACCATGCCGTCCTTGACCGGCGTGTTGCAAGCGATCTGCAGCTTGGGCATCCCCTCGATCTCGACCTGGCACATGCGGCAGACGCCGGCGATGGACAACCCCGGGTGGTAGCAGAAGTGGGGCAGAAGCTCGCCCCGGGCGAGCGTGCAGGCCTCGAAGAGGTTGCTGCCCAAAGCGACCTCCAGCTGCTTGCCGTCGATGATGACGTTCGCCACCTTGCATCCCCTCGCTGCCGCGCCGCCGGCGACGCCCGTCAGTCGGCGCTCGCCGGCTCGGCCCAGGAGCGGGGCAGCTCCGCCTGGACTGCCAGCGGCACGTAGTCCTCCAGCTCGTCACCCTTGGGCAGGAGCGCCTCGAACTCGGACCGAAATTTTGCGATGAAGCTGCGCGCCGGCATCACGGCCGCGTCGGACAGCACGCAAATGGTCGTGCCGATCATCCCGGCGCAGATGCGCTCGATCAGCTGCAGATCGTCGGGCCGCCCCTGCCCGTCGAGCATGCGCTCCAGCAGCGCGTCCAACCAACCGGTCCCCTCGCGGCAGGGCGTGCACTGCCCGCACGACTCGTGGTGGTAGAACTGCAGGATGACCCTGAGCACGTCGACCATGTTGGCGTCATCGCCGATCACGATGCAGCCGCCCGAGCCCAGCATCGAGCCCTTGGCTGCCAGCGATTCGTAGTCGAGGTTGACCTCCATGGCCTCCTGCGCCGTGAGCACGGGCACGGAGCTGCCGCCGGGGATCACCGCCTTCAGCTCAATGCCCGGCAAGAGCCCCCGGCCGTACTCCGGTCCGAAGATCAGCTCGCGCAAGGGGAGCCCCAAGGGGATCTCGTAGTTGCCGGGCCGGCACACCGGTCCGCTCAAGCTCATCAGCTTGGTGCCGGTGCTCTTCTCGGTGCCGATGGCTCTGTAGGCCGGCGCGCCGTGGTTGATGATCCAGGGGACGGCAGCGACGGTCTCCACGTTGTTGACGACCGTGGGGCAGTTCAAGAAGCCGACCACCGCCGGAAAGGGCGGTTTGATGCGCGGCTGGCCTTTCTTGCCCTCCAGGCTGTTGATCAGCCCGGTCTCCTCGCCGCAGATGTAGGCGCCCGCCCCCTTGTGGACGATTAGCTCCAGGCCGAAGCCCGAGCCTAGGATGTTGGGACCCAGCAGCGCGGCCGCGTAGGCCTCGTCGGCCGCCACCTGCACGCGGTCGACCAGCCAGCCGTACTCGCCGCGGATATAGACGAAGGCGTCGTGGCAGTTGACGGCGTAACAGGACAGGATCGTCCCCTCGATCATGAGGTGCGGATCGAAGTCCATGATGTGGCGGTCCTTGAAGGTGCCGGGCTCGCTCTCATCGGCGTTGACCAGGAAGTACACGGGCTTGCCAGTGCCCTGCGGCACGAATCCCCATTTCACCCCGGCAGGGAACCCGGCGCCGCCACGGCCGCGCAAACCGCTGGCCTTGACCTCCTCGAGCACCTGCTGCGGCTTCATCGACGACAATGCTCTCGCCAGCGCCGTAAAGCCTCCGCGGGAGCGGTACACGGCCAGCGTATGGCTGTCCGTCACGCCGAAGTTGGCGGTGAGAATCTTGGGGCAGCGGGCGGAATCAGCCACCGCGCCTCCACTGCTCGATCAGGCGGTCGACCCGCTCGATGGTGAGGTTCTCGTAGTAGTCCTTGCCCACCAGCATCATGGGCCCGTACCCGCAGGCCCCCAGGCACTCGGCCTCCTCGAGGCGGAAGAGCCCCTCGCGGTCGGTCTGGCCGGGCTCCACCCCGAGCCTCGCCCGTAGGTGGTCGATGATGCGCCGCGCGCCCATCAGATGGCAGCTCACGTTGCGGCAGACCTGAAGGTTGTACCGCCCCGGGTTCTCCAGGTAGAACATCGTGTAGAAGGTGAGCAACTCGTAGACGCGCACCAGCGGCACGTCGAGCCTGCCAGCCACCCACTCGGGCAGCCCCGGCCGCATCCAGCCCCACTGATCGTGGCACAGCCACAGCGTGGGCATCAGAGCGGTGAACTTGTCCGGATAGCGCTGGATGATGCGTTGGAACTTCGCCTCGTTCTCCGCCGTGAAGGCGTACGGCTGCCCGGCGGTCTGTCGGGCGGTCTGCCCGGCCGCGTCTGCGCCCGCCGGCCCGGCAATGGACGCGGTTGCTCGCCCAGCCGCCTGTCCCTTCCCTGGCCCGGCCGCCTCGGTGGTGCCCTGCTCGCTCACCGGTCCAGCTCCCCCGCGATGATGTTCAGCCCACCCAGGATCGCGACGGCGTCGGCCAGCATCTGCCCCTGGATCATCTTCGTGTACGCCGAGAAGATCGGGAAGCACGGCGGCCGCACCTTGATCCGGTAGGGACGGCCGCTGCCGTCGCTGACGATGAAGAACCCCAGCTCCCCGTTGGCCCCCTCGGTAAACCCGTACCCCTCGCCCGCCGGCACCTGGATGCCTTCGAAGACCAGCTTGAAGTGGTTCATCATGCCCTCGATCGAGTTGTAGACCTCGTCCTTGGAGGGCATGGCGACGCGGCGGTCGGCGCTCTGGATCGGGCCGTCGGGAAGGCGGCCGAGCGCCTGGCGCAGGATCCCGATCGACTGGTGCATCTCCTCGATGCGCACCAGCACGCGGTCGTACGCGTCGCCGTTCTCACCCACGGGGATGTCGAACTCGTACTGCTCGTAGCCGCTATAGGGAAACGCCTTGCGCACGTCGTAGTCGACGCCGCAGGCCCGTAGGCAGGGTCCGGTGAAGCCCCAGTCGAGGGCGTCCTGCGCGCTGACGACGCCGACACCCACCGTGCGGTCGAAGAAGATGCGGTTGCGCTGCACCAGTCCGGTCACGTCCTGGATGGCGCGCTCGACGTGCTCCAGCGCGTCGCGCAGGTCCTGCTCGAACCCCTCGTAGAGGTCGCGGTAGAGTCCACCGATCCGCGTGTAGTTCGTGGTCAGTCGGATGCCACACAGGCGCTCCACGACCCCGTAGAGGCGCTCGCGAGCGTTCCAGAAGTACCAGAAGTTGGTGAGCGCTCCGATATCCACGAGGTTGGCGCCCACGCACACCAAGTGGTCCATGATGCGGCCCATCTCGGCCACGATCACGCGAATCACCCGCGCGCGCTCCGGCACGTCGATGCCCAGCAGCTTCTCCACCGCCAGTACGTACGCGACGTTGTTGGTGAGCGCGCTGACGTAGTTCAACCGGTCGGTGTACGGGATGATCTGGGTCCAGGTGTGGTCCTCGGCCTCCTTCTCGAAGCAACGGTGCAGGTAGCCGATCTCGGCCTTGGAGTGCACGATCGTCTCGCCGTCGAGCAACGCTTCGATGCGCAGGGCGCCGTGCGTGGCCGGATGGCTGGGGCCGATGTTCACCGACAGGAAGTCCGACTTGATCTCGGCGGCGTCGCCCTGCGCCGCGGAGCCCACGAGCTCGCGGCCGTGGGCGATCTCGGCGTCGCTGAGCAAGTGCTCGACCGTGTAGCACATCTGGCCGCGCTCGATGGGGTAGTCCTTGCGCAGCGCATGCCCCTGGAACTCGTGGTGACAGAGGATGCGCCGCAGGTCGGGATGACCGTCGAAGCGCACGCCGAACAGGTCGTAGACCTCCCGCTCGGCCCAGTTGGCCGAGTACCAGAGATCCGAGACGCTGGGGACCGCCTCCCCCTCGGCCACCTGCACCTTCACGCGCACGCGCTCGCGCGTGGACAGCGACCGCAGGATGTACACGACGTCGAAGCGCTGGGGGCGGCCCGGGTAGTCAACGCCCACGACATCCAGGAGCAGGTGCATGTGCAGCTGCGGATCGTCCCTGCAGAACTGCAGCACGGAGCGCAACGCCGGCCGGCGCACGGTGACGCTCTCGTCCCCGAGGTGGCTTTGGGTCTCGAGCACATCGGGGCCGAAGCGCTCTGCCAGGCGGTCAAGTGCTCGCCGCGACACGGTGACGCTCCTTGACGGTCTCCAGCCCCTCGCGCTCGATCTTGTTCTGCAGGAGCACCAACGCGTGCAGCAGGTTCTCGGGGCTGGGTGGGCACCCAGCGACGTAGAGGTCGGTGGGGATCACGCGGTCGGTGCCCTGCAGCGTTCCATAGTTGTTGTAGAAACCGCCCGAGCTGGCGCACACGCCCATTGCGATGACCCACTTGGGTTCGGCCATCTGCTCGTAGATGCGCTTGAGGATCGGCGCCTGCTTGTAGCTGATCGTGCCGGCCACGATCAGCAAGTCGCTCTGGCGGGGCGAGAAGCGGACCGCCTCGGCGCCGAAGCGTGAGATGTCCGAGAACGACCCCACGACGCCCATGAACTCGATGGCGCAGCAGGCCGTGCCGAAGGGCATGGGGAAAAGGCTGTACTTGCGCCCCCAGTTGATCGCCTGGCGGAGTTTGGTGGTGACGTAGTTCTGGGGATGGTCGAGCGTCACTCCCACTCCAGGGCCCCTTTCCGCCACTCGTAGACCAGGCCGACCAGGAGCAGGCCGAGGAAGATCAGCATGGTGACGAACATCGATCCGCCCTCGCCGCGAGCGACGAAGTCCCGGAAGCGGACCGCCCAGGGGAGCAGGAAGGTGGTCTCGAGGTCGAAGAGGAGGAACAGCAACGCCACGACGTAGAACCGGATGAAGAAGCGCAGGTTGGTCGTCCCCCGGGACGGAACACCGCACTCGTAGGTGGCGAGCTTGGCCGGCGTTTCGTGCAGGGGGCCCAGCGCCCGGGAGAGCAGCACGAACAGCAGCGCGAACGCCGCCGCGATGCCCACGACGAGCAGGATTGGAACGTAGGGATTCACGGTGCGGAACCCTAATGCGGCAGGGAGCGGGTGTCAACCCGGGCCGGGCGGCAGCGGGGGACCCGCCCCGCGTTGCCGAGCGGGCCGGCGACTGGAGTCGGGCCATACGCACGCGCAAGTGGTATGGACCTTGTTAGGCCTTCCTTCGATCCCGATCAACCCCAGCGAAGGAACCGGCATGACCGAGCAGACGCAGACGGCTCCCATCGAGTCCACGACCCCATCGTCCGCCCCCGCCGCCGGGCCGGCCGAGGCCCTGGGCGCCTTGATCGAGGCGGCGAAGGCACGGCTGGAGAGCGGCGATCTGGAGGGCGGGCTGGCCACATTCCGCGAGATCACCGAGCACTTCCCCGCGGTGCCCGAGGTATTCAACAATCTCGGCGCCGTCTGCGCCGCGGTGGGTCGCCGTGATGAGGCCGAGCAGGCCTTCACGCGCGCGCTGCTGCTGCTTCCGGACTCCCTCAACCTGCTCCACAACCGGGGGCTGGTCCGCTTCCATAGCGGCGATTACCACGGGGCCCTCGCCGACTTCGAGCGCGCGTACGCGCTGGCGCCCGACGACACCGAGGTGGCCAACAACCTCGGCGTGACCTTGTTCCAGCTCGAGCGCTGGAGCGATGCCCGGCGGGCCTTTGAGGCAGCTCTTGCCCAGTCGCCGGAATATCTTTCCGCAATGCTGAACCTCGCCGACGTCGACCTGGCGGAAGGCGACACAGCGCGCGCCCTGGAGCGCTGCCAGGCGCTGAGCGTGCGCTCCGACGATCCGCAGGTGTTCACCAAGCTCGTGGAATGCGCAATGCGCCAGTGCCAGGACGCCCTGGACGAGGCCGCGCGCCTGTGTGAGACCACGCTGGAGCAACACCCCGGGCTCGAGGACCTGCGCGTGCGCTTGGGCCAGATCGTCCGCGCGCGACAACTGCTGACCGGAGCGGCGAGCTAGCGCTGCTCGCGCCGCCGCCCGCGGATCCCGCCCCGCCGTCGCACTGGCGAGCTGCCGGCCGACGGCGTGTCCGGCGCGGGCGCCGCCACCCCGCGGGCTGCGCGCCGGACCCGGCGTCCCCTGGTCAGGCGCCGCGCGGGCGGCTACCCTCCTGGGGTCGCGGCGCCGGTCCCCCCACGGCCCCGTGGCCGCCATGGGAACGCCACCGCTGCTCCGATCGCTCGCGCTCGACGTCGACCCCCTCGAGGCCGCCGGCGCGCTCGCGCATGTGCCCGGGACCCTCCTGCTGCACACGCAGCGTCCGTGGCACGGCACGGGGCGCTCCGCTCTGCTGTTCGCTCCGCGCTGGACGCTCACCGCCCGCGCCGGAGAGCGCCCCACCTGGAGCGGCGATGTACCCGCGGGCGCGCCGCCCGAGGATGCGCCGTCGCAGTTGCCCTTCGCGCTGGCGCAACGCCTGCCCGCAGGCGCGGTCGCGCGCCCGTGCTTCGCCGGAGTGGCCGGGTACCTCGGCTACGACCTGGGCACCGTGCAGATCGGCGCAGCCCGACCGGCTCCGCCACCGTTCGAGCTTCCCGATGCCTGGCTGGGCGCCTACGACTGCGCATTGGTGTTCGGCCCACCGGCGCCCCCCGAGCTGATCGTCGCCGACCTGTTCCCCCTGGTGCCGGTGGGACGGCCGCTGCCCGAGCGGCTGCAGGAGGCGCGCGACATCCTGCGCGCGGCGGTGATGGCGCAACGCGCCTTGGCCGCGGGGCTCCGTGCGGTCGGGCGTACGCTGCGCACCACGCAGCACGGCGAGCGCGCGCTGCGGTCCTCTGCCGCGACCACAGCGCCGCCGCGCGCGCCGGCGGTGGACGGGCTGGATCCCGCGTGGCACCGGCAGGCGGTGGAGCGCATCCAGCGCCACCTGCGCGCCGGGGATGTCTACCAGATCAACCTCACAGGCTTCGCCACGGCGTGCACGGAGGTGGACCCCTGGCGCGCGTTCCTGCATCAGGCCACGGTCAACCCCGTGACCTTCGCGGCCTTCCTGCGCCTGGACGACGCTGCCATCACCTGCCACAGCCCGGAGCGGCTGCTGCGTCTCACCGGTAACCGGGCGGAGTCAGCGCCCATCAAGGGCACGGCGCCGCTGGCGACCGACGATATTGCGCGCCTGCTGGCCAGCGACAAGGACCGCGCCGAGCACGTGATGATCGTCGACCTGGTGCGCAACGATCTCGGCCGCTGCTGCGCCTACGGAAGCGTGCGGCTGGTGGAGCTGATGGCGCCGCTGCGCCTGGCCGGCCTGGTCCATCTGGTCAGCCGGATCGAGGGGCGCGTGCGGCCGCGGCAGCGCGCGCAGCTGCTGGCCGATCTGTTCCCCGGCGGGAGCATCACGGGCGCGCCCAAGCGGCGCGCCACGGAGCTGATCGCGCAGGTGGAGCGCACCGGCCGCGGACCGTACACCGGGTCCATCGGATACGTGGACCGGGCCGGCAACGCGGACTGGAACATCGCTATCCGGACCGCGGTGTGGCAGGACGGGCGCGTCGCATTCGGCTGCGGCGGTGGCATCGTCCTGGACAGCGACCCCGGCCGCGAGCACGAGGAGGCTGCCTTGAAGGCACGGTCCTTCTTTGATAGCCTCGCAGCAACAGCGGCCGTTGCGCCCCTGCAGCCGCTCCAGCCCGCGCACGCCCTGCAGCCTTCGCAGCCATCGACCACCCCTGCACCGGAGCGCCGCCCATGATCGTGGACCTCGACGGGGAGCTGGTGGCGGCGGAGGAGGCTCGCGTCTCTCCCTTCGACGCTGCCTACCAGTATGGGGACGGTGTCTTCGATACGCTGCGCACGTACCGCGGCTTCGCCTTCGGCCTCGAGGACCACATCGAGCGCCTGGCGCGCGAGACCGAGTTGCTGCAGATTCCCTTCGACGCCGCTCTCGCGCCGTGGCGCGAGCGGATCGAACGCCTGCTCTCGGCCAATGGCCTGGCGGAGATCGACGCCCGCGTGCGGATCCAGATCAGCCGCGGCGGCGGCGCCAGGACCGACCAGGTGCGGGCGGAGCCCGAGACGATCCCGCCCGTCGTGTTCACGAGTGCTTTGCCCGTGTCCGACGAGGTCGAGCGATGGCAGCGCGACGGCGTGCACGCGTTACCCTTGCAGAGCAGCTTCGCGCGGGGGAACTTCCCGCAGATCAAGACCCTCAACTACCTGCCCAGCCTGATGGCCCAGCGCTTCGCATTCGCGCAGGGCTTCCAGGAGGTTGTCCTGCTGAACCGGCAGAGCAAGGTGCTCGAGGGAGCCACCAGCAACATCTTCCTGATCACGGGCAAGGTGCTGCGCACCCCTTCGGCCCGCCTGGGCCTGTTGCCCGGCATCACCCGCGGGCGGGTGCTCGTGCTGGGACGCACGCTTGGCCTGGAGGTCCAGGAGGTGGCGAGCGATCTGCGCGACCTGCTGCTGGCCGAAGAGGTCTTCCTCAGCGGCTCGGTGAAGGAGCTCGTGCCGGTCGTGCGCATCGACCGCAGCAGCGTGGGCGACGGGCGTCCCGGACGGTGGACCCGACGTTTGCAGGAGGCGTACCGTGCGTTGGTCGAAGACGCCCGGTCGGCGCCCCTGCGCTGAGACGAGAGCGCACGCCGGCGCCGCAGGGCGCGGCGCCCGGCCCGCTCACTCCCCCGAGGGCAACGCCAGCGCCGCGCGCAGCCGCAGCGGACCGATCGGCCCGGTGCGCCGCACCAGCGCCGCGGGGATGCGCACGGTGACGGTGCGGGCGCGCGGATCGAACATCCCCTCGGCTGGGTCGCCGCACGGACCGTGGGCCGCGTCGTGGCGGGCGAGCACGCGGTCCAGCGCGAAGTCGCAGAGCTCGGCACCCTCGGGCTCCACGCGCAGAGCGTAGCGGCGGCCGACCGGATCGACCCCGGCGGGAAGCAGGCCGCACCGGTAACCGCGGGGCAGGACGTCCCCCCACAGGATTACGCCGTCGGGCGTACCACTTCCGCCCGCCAGGCGCACGATCACCGAGCCGTCGGCGTCGCGCCAGAGCGCGACCGACCGGCCGCGGTCGCGCGCCACCAGGTCCGGGCTGCGGCGCGGCGCCACTGCGGCCGACAATCGCAAAGGCGTGTGCGCTGCCCGCCACGCGGCGAAATCCGCCTGCAGCGCATCCCAGCTTCGGCCGTACTCGCCCTCGATTTGCTGGAGAACCACGCCGGCCGGGCGCAGCACCACGTCCTCGAATCCGGAGGCGAGCAGCCGGTAGAGGCGCAACAGCCGCTGCGGCCCGCCCTCGTCCAGCAGGAAGGCGACGAATCGCGCGGCGACGGGATAAGAACGCGCGGCCGGCCCGGCCAGGGCGTGGAAGCGCGGGAAGCCCCACAGCGTCTCCAGCGAGACCTCGCCACAGGCCAGCAGCCGCTCACCCTCCGCCTGCAGCGCCGCGGCGTCCTCGTCGTGACGGCCGCCCAGCGCGCTGGCCAGCCCCTCTTGCAGGAAGGGCTCGGCCACGGGCGGAAGGGGCGCCAGCCGCCGGTAGACCAGCAGGTGCACGACCTCGTGGTCGTGGGGCAGCCAGCGCGTGACGATCGCGCCCTGCTCCAGGAGCGTCACACCCTCCGACTCGCGGCCGCTGAGGGCAGCCACCTCGTTGGGATCGGCGCACAGCAGATAGTCGAATTTCTCCTGGGCGAGCCGCGCACGTTGCGCGCGGCTGAAGCCCAGCAGCCGCGCCGCGCGGTCCACGAAGGCGTCCAGCGAGTCGACCGCCGCCGGATGCACCCGCTCGCGATCGGCGATCCACAGCCGCGCGGTGCGCGTCTCGACCAGCTCGAAGCCCAGGGTCCTCGCCCGCTCCACCGGGTCGGCGGCGGTCGGCGACGCCGTCACGGCCGCGGAGCCGACGCTGCGGCTGGCGCGCACCGACAACGTAGGCACCGCCGCGCCAGCGGCCCCGGCGGCGAACGCGGCGATGGTGGCGGCGGAAACGGCGACGACGAGCAGGAGCGGGAAGCGGCGGCGGAGACGGCGCATGAAGCACCGAGTCTAGCACACTGCCTGGCGCGCCTGGCGCGCCGGCGGCAAGCGCGAGGTGACCTGCCGGCGCGCTCGCGCGCGCTCAGCGGCCGGGCGCCGCTGCGGGCTGCTCGTCGGATACACCCGCGGGCGGTGGAGCCGGCGGCGTGCTGGAGACGGGTGCGGGCGCGGGGGGGGCGGGCGATCGCGCGGGCAGGTACGCCTGCTCGGCGTACTCGCGCACCATCCGGCTGGAGGAGAAGCGAGGCGTGATGGTCGCGATGCAGTCCTTCATCATCGCGATCCAGCGCGCCGGCAGTCCCCCCTCGTTGCGCTCGTAGTACGTGGGAACGACCTGCTCCTCCAACTGCTGGTAGAGCGACTGGGCGTCCGCGCCGTCGTGCAGCTCGGGATCGCCGTACTGCGACTCGGTGCCGATCACCCAGCCGTTGCGGCCGTTGAACGCCTCGGGCCACCAGCCGTCGAGCACGCTGAGGTTGAGGGCCCCGTTGCAGGCGGCCTTCTGACCGCTGGTCCCGCTGGCCTCCTGCGGCCGGCGCGGCGTGTTCAGCCAGACGTCCACACCCTGCACCAGCATGCGCGCCACGCGGATATCGTAATCCTCCAGGAAGAAGACCTTCCCGCGCAGATTATCCGACTGGGTGAGCTGGTAGATGTGCTGGATCAGCTGCTGGCCGGGCTGGTCAGCGGGATGGGCCTTGCCGGCGAGCAGGATCTGGACTGGCCTGTGCGCGTCGCCCACGATGGCGCGCAGCCGGTGGAGGTCGCGGAAGATAAGGTCGGCCCGCTTGTAGGTGGCGAAGCGCCGCGCGAAGCCGATGGTGAGCACCTCGGTGCTGAACAGCTGCTCGATCGCACGCAGCTCGTCGGGCGAGCAGCCGTGTCGCGCGAACTGCTCGCGCAGCCGCAGGCGCATGAACCGGGCCAGGCGCTCCTTCTGCGCCTGATGGGCGGCCCACAGCTCGTCGTCGAGCAACGCCAGCGCTGCCTGCCACACCTCCCCCGCCAGCAGCATGTCCCTCCAGCTGAGCCCCAGCCGGCGGTTGAACAGCTCCAGCATCTCCATGCCCAGCCACGTGCTGGTGTGGACGCCGTTGGTAATGGCGCGGATGGGCGCGTCGAGCGGGCCGGCGGAGGGATAGAGATGCCGCCACATGTTGTTGCTCACCTCGCCGTGCAGGCGGCTCACGGCGTTGGTCGTGCGGCTGGTGCGGATCGCAAAGGCCGTCAAGTTGAACTGGCCGCTGCTCCCGTCCGCGCGCCCCAGGGCCAGCACGTCGTCGACCGGGGCCTCGAGCGCTCGCGCCCACAGCACCGCGTACTTGCGCACCAGGGCCTCGTCGAACGTCTCGTTCCCCGCCGGAACCGGCGTGTGGGTCGTGAACACCGACGACGACGTGATGCGCTCCTGCGCCTGCGCCAGGGTGCCGCCATGGGCCGCGATCTCCTCGCGCAGGCGCTCCAGCTGCAGGAAAGCGCTATGCCCCTCGTTCATGTGCCAGACGCCCGGCTCGATGTCCAGGGCGCGTAGTGCCCGCACGCCGCCCACGCCCAGCACCAGCTCCTGGGCGATGCGCATCTCGCGCCCGCGCACGTACAGGATGCTGGTGATCGGCCGATCCGAGGGGTCGTTCTGGAAGATGTCGGTGTCCAGCAGCACCAGCGGCACGCGGCCGATCTGGGCGACCCACAGCTTGGCGAACACCTCGCGGTCCGGGAAGTCGATGCTGACGATCACGTCTCGGCCGGTATGTCCGGCCGCGGGACGCATGGGCAGGCGCGTGAAGTCGTAGTGGGGATACATGTGCTGCTGCCGGCCGTCGGCATCGATCGTCTGCCGGAAGTAGCCGCGGCGGTAGAGCAACCCCACACCCACCAGCGGCAGCCCCACGTCGCTCGCGCTCTTGAGGTGGTCCCCGCTGAGGATCCCCAGACCGCCCGAGTAGCCCGCGAAGCACTCGTGCACGCCGAACTCCATGGCGAAGTAGGCGATGGGGCCGCCGGCCTGCTTGCCGTGGGTCTGGTGGAACCAGGCGCTGTCCTCCCCCTGCACGTACGCCTCGAACTCCTTGATGACCGACGAATAGGTCGTCATGAAGGTCTCGCTGCCCAGCAGTGGCTCCCAGTGCGCGCGGTCGATGTTGATCAACAGCTGTACCGGGTTGGCGTAGAGCGTCCACGCCACGCTGTCGATGGCGCTGAACAGCCGCCGCGCGCGGGGCGTCCATGTCCACCAGAGGTTGTAGGCGAGGTCGTAGAGCTTGCGCACGTCGCGCGGCAGCTCGATGTCGGCGATGGGCAGACAGGGAATCTGCATGTTCTCTCCGCGGAGGCCGGGTCCGCGCCGTCAGGCGGCGCCCAGCTGGGCCATGCGCTCCAGCAGGTCGACGACCCGGTGGCTGTAGCCCCACTCGTTGTCGTACCAACTCACTACGCGAGCAAGATTGAAGCCACCCACCTGCGTGCTGGGAGCGTCGAAGATGCTGGAATGGGAGTTGCCGATGATGTCGCTGCTCACCAGCGCCTCCTCGGAGTACTCCAGTACGCGGCGCATCGGCCCCTCGGCAGCCTTGCGCACCGCAGCGTTGATCGCCGCGACGTCGGCGCGGCGCTCCAGCTCCACCACCAGGTCCACGATGGACCCGTCGGGGACCGGAACGCGCATGGCCATCCCGTCCAGCTTTCCGGCCAGCTTGGGGAGCACCTTCCCCACCGCCTTCGCGGCGCCGGTCGAGGTGGGGATGATGTTCTCGGCGGCGGCGCGGCTGCGACGGAAGTCCTTGTGCGGAACATCCGCCAGCCGCTGGTCGTTAGTGTAGGCGTGGACGGTGGTCATCACTCCCTTGCGGATCCCGAACGCGTCATCGAGGACCTTCGCCACCGGCGCGAGACAATTGGTCGTGCACGAGGCATTGCTCACGATACGGTGCGTCGCGAGCAGGTCGGAGTCGTTGACGCCGCGCACGATCGTGGCGTCGATGGAGTCCTTGGCGGGCACGGTCAGCAGTACCTTCCTTGCCCCGGCCACCAGGTGCTTCTCCAGCTGCTCGCGTGTCGTGAATTTCCCGGTTGATTCGATCACGACGTCGACGCGCAGCTCCTTCCAGGGCAGCCGTTCGATCTCGCGCACTTCGGTCATGCGCGACACCTGCGTCCCGGCGCGCAGCGTACCGTGCTCGATGCGCACATCGCCCGCGAACGTTCCCATCACCGTGTCGTACTTGAGCAGGTACGCCAGGCTCTCGATGGGCGCGACATCATTGATGGCCACCACCGACACGTCATCACGGGCGCTGAGGATGCGGAACACGCTGCGCCCGATGCGGCCGAACCCGTTGATCGCGATGTTGATCATGGCTTCTCCCTGCGGTAGCCGTCTGGTGCCCTCAGCGCGACGCGACGGCAGCGTGGAGCTGGTCCACCTTGCGGATCAGCTCCACGACGCGGCTCGCGTAGCCCCAGCCATTGTCGTACCAGATGACCGTCTTCACCAGGTTGCCGCCCACCACCATGGTGCTGAGACTGTCGAAGATCCCCGAGTGCTCGTTGCCGATGACGTCGCTGGAGACCAGCGGGTCCTCGCTGAACTCGATGATGGAGCGATAGGTGGTCGCGGCGGCGCTGCGTACGACTTCGTTCACCTCGTCGCGGGTCACCGGGCGCGCGAGCAGCGTGGTCAGGTCCACGTTGCTGCCATCGGGCACCGGCACGTTGAGCGCCATCCCGCTGAGCTTGCCCTCGAGCTGGGGCAGGATGCGCCCGATCCCGCGCGGCGAGTAGGTGTGGGTGGGGATGATGTTCTCGGCGGCGGCGCGGCTGCGGCGGAGGTCCTTGCCCGGCACGTCGGCCAGCCGCTGGTCGTTGGTGTAGGCATGCACGGACGTCATGAACGCGTGCTGCACGCCGAAGCTGTCGTCGAGGATTTTGAGGACGGGGGCAACCGCGTTGATCGTGCAGGAGCCGTTGCTCACGATACGATGCCCGGCGGTCAGGGACTCGTCGTTGACCCCACACACCACCAGCGCGTCGACGTCCTCGGGGTTGCGCGGCGGCACGGTTAGGATCACCGTCTGCGCCCCCCGGTCCAGGTGGCGCTGCAGATGCTCGCGCGTGCGGTACTGCCCGGTGGCCTCCACCACTACGTCCACGCCCAGCGCCGCCCAGTCCACCTCCCCGGGCTCGCGGGCGTTGAGCATGCGGATCTGGCGCCCCTTGGCGTACATCGCATCGCCCTTGACCGTGACCGGCTCCTTGAACCGCCCGAGGACGGTGTCGAACTTGAGCAGGTATTCCAGCGCCTTCACATCGGCGATATCCACGATCGCCTTGATCTCGATGTCGGTGTGGGGGTAGACGATCCGGAAGATGTTGCGACCGATGCGGCCGAAGCCCATCAGTCCGATGTGGACCGCCATGGTCCTCCCTCCTCTTCCCTGGCTGCAGGGTCAGCGCCGGCGGCCACGGCCGCGAATGCGGACCGGCGCCAGCGTCCGTGAAGCTAATCCCCAGCCCTCGCCGATGCCAACCCCGGATCAGCCTGCCGCCCGACGGGCGGGGTGCGCGCGCTGCCCCGGGGGGCTGCCGCGACTCGCCCCCCACGGGGCCACCGACCGGAGGGCGGCCGGCGGCGTTGCCCCACGCGCCGTGGGATGCTAGCCTCACCGCGCGGAGCCTGCCGCGCGCACGGCTTCCCCGCGCAGACTCAGCCCGCACGTTCTGGCGCGCACGTACCGATGATCCTCCTCCCACATCTGTGGCTGCGCCGCGGCGCCACCGTGCTCGCCGCTCCGTTGGCCGTGGCGCTCGCCGGCTGCAGCCCGGCGCAGCGCATCTACAGCCTCGATCCCGTGGACCGCCGGGGCAGGCCGCTGGTGTGGGAGCGCGTACAGGCGCTCACGCTGGAGGACGGCAGCGCGGTGAATCTGGAGCCGGGGGACTCGCTGCGGCTGCGCGACGGGACCGTGCTGCGCACCACCGCCGCCTCACGAGCGCGCGGCGCTGACGCCCCCGCACTGCCGGAGGAGTCCTGGGAGATCTCAGCGGTCAAACGCGTGGAGCTGGCCGAGCCCTCCGGAGGCACCGCGCGCGTCGACGTCCTGACGCCCGAGGACCTGCTGCTGGTGGAGAGACAGCCCCGGGTCGACCACGTTCTGCTGCGCGATGGAACGGCGCTGGCACTGGACACCGCAGGCCCAGGGCCGCGCCGGGCGCTTGGCGATACGGCGGTCGACCTGCCGCTCCGCGGCGGAGGCACCCGACGCGTGGCGCTTACCGAGATCGCCTCGCTGGAGGTGGAGCGGCCCAGTGTGCTCGCCGCGACGGTGGGCTCCCCCGCAGCCTGGGTCGTGGGCGGTGCGGCCGTTGCGGTCCTGATGCTCGTCGTCCGCAACCACGACACGCACAACACCGCGGTCAAGTGACGCGCCGCCTTGGCGCAGCGGCACCCCGCCGCAGCGCCGCCCCGGATCGCTGGCTTGGCGGAGCGCCAAAGACGCCAGAGCCCGCCGCGCGCGGTCGCCACCCCCAGCGAGCCCCGCCCGCCGTTGCAGCGCTCTCGAACGCGCTCGGGACGGGGCCAGGATGTCCTTGATCTGTCGTCGCTTGCCGCAGGTCCGGGCGCTCTGCTAGACTCGTGGGCAACGCCGCGAGTGGCCCGGCCCTCCCCGCCGGCTCGATGCCCGCGTGACGGGCGAGACGGCCGAGCCGAGCCTGGATCCTGCCCCGCCGATCCCGTGACCATCGTGACCACCACCGCCTTGACCCCCAACGACGTCTGCCCGGCGCCGCAGTCCCGCGCCGGCCGCCCGGAGGCAGCCGCCGCAATCTGGCATTGGCGCCGGACCGCCGGGGCGGGCGACGCCCCGCAGCGTATGCGCCACGCGCGCAGGCGCGCCGCGCTGCAGACGCTGGTGGCGGCACTGGCCATGACAGCAGCGCTCGCGCTGCGCCACTCGGCGATGGGCGGGATCATCGCCGTCGTGGCGGTGGTCAACCTCGGCTGCGCACTTGCATCGCCGTTGGGCGCCTATGCGCGCTTGCAGGCGGGTCTGGACGCCGTGGGGCACATGGTGGGCCGCGTGCTGACCTACGCGCTGCTGGTGCCGCTCTTCTACGTCTTCTTCCTGGGTTTCGGGCTGTTGCTGCGGCGCGGGCGCCGCGACGGCCTGCAGCGCTGGTTCGACCCGGCTGCACCCACCTACTGGCACACGCGGTCGCAACGCGAGCCGTCGCTCTCCGCCTACGAGCGGCAGTTCTGAGCCAGCGCGGAGCTGAGATGCGGATCCTGGGTATCAGCGCCTACTACCACGATTCGGCCGCCTGTCTGGTCGAGGACGGCGTGATCGTGGCCGCCGCGCAGGAGGAGCGGTTCACGCGCAAGAAGCACGACGCCGGGTTCCCCCACCACGCCGTCCGCTACTGCCTGGCAGAGTCCGGGGACGGCGCGGCGCTCGACGCGGTTGCCTTCTACGACAAGCCGATGCTGAAGTTCCACCGCATCCTCGAAACGTACTTCTCCGTCGCCCCGCGCGGCTTGCGCCCTTACATGAAGGCCCTGCCGCTGTGGCTGAAGGATCGTCTGTGGGTCACGCCGCAGATCCAGGACGCGTTGCGCGACTGCGGCGTCGACGCGCCGGGGCGCGTGTACTTTCCGGAGCACCACGAGTCGCACGCGGCGAGCGCCTTCTACCCCTCACCGTTTCCGGAGGCCGCGATCGTGACGCTGGACGGCGTCGGCGAATGGTCGACAGCGACCATCGGCGTGGGCGAGGGGCACCGGCTGCGATTGCTGGAGGAGATCCGCTTCCCACACTCCCTGGGCCTGCTCTACTCCGCGTTCACGTACTACACGGGATTCAGGGTGAACTCCGGGGAGTACAAGCTGATGGGCCTGGCGCCCTACGGTGAGCCGACCTACAAGGACACGATCCTGCGCGAGCTGCTCCACCTGAAGGAGGACGGGTCCTTCCGCCTTGCGATGGACTGCTTCGACTACCTCAGCGGCCTGGTGATGACCAGTGGTCGCTTCGCCGAGCTGTTCGACGGTCCGCCACGCCCGCCCGAGGGGCCGGTTACGCGCCGCGAGATGGACCTGGCGCGCTCGATCCAGGAGGTCACCGAGGAGATCGTCCTGCGCATCGCGCGCCACGCCCGCGAGGTCACGGGCAAGCGGAACCTGTGTCTGGCGGGAGGCGTCGCGCTCAACTGCGTGGCCAACGGACGGCTCCTGCGC
This sequence comes from Candidatus Krumholzibacteriia bacterium, assembly GCA_041484665.1. Taxonomy (GTDB): domain Bacteria; phylum Krumholzibacteriota; class Krumholzibacteriia; order JAJRXK01; family JAJRXK01; genus JBGPIA01. The sequence continues at coordinate 12,657 of JBGPIA010000021.1, read as the reverse complement.
GAGGGGATCTTCGACGACCTCTGGATCCAGCCCGCGGCGGGCGATGCGGGCGGCGCGGTGGGCGCGGCGTTGACCATCTGGCACAATGCCATGGGCAACGCGCGGCGCAGCGACGGGCTGCGCGACGCGATGCAGGGTGCCTATCTGGGGCCGGAATTCACCCGGGACCAGATCAAGGAGTTCCTCGACGCCCACGCCTATCCCTACACGGAGGTCCCGGACGCGCAGTGGCCGCGCGCAGTGGCACGCCTGATCGCCGACCAGCACGTGGTGGGGCTGGTGCACGGTCGCATGGAATTCGGCCCGCGGGCGCTGGGCAACCGCTCGATCGTCGGCGACGCACGCTCGCCGAAGATGCAGTCCATCATGAACCTGAAGATCAAGTTCCGGGAGAGCTTCCGTCCGTTCGCGCCCTCCTGCCTCCAGGAGCGCATTGCGGAGTACTTCGAGCTGGACCGCCCGTCCCCGTACATGCTGCTGGTAGCGCAGGTGCGCCCGGAACGGTGCCTGCGCCCGGCGGGGGACGAGCGCGACCTCGACGTGCACCAATGGGTGAACCGCCCGCGCTCCGACCTGCCCGCGATCACGCACGTGGACTACTCGGCGCGCATCCAGTCGGTCAGCCGCGAGACCAACCCGCGCTATCACGCCATCCTCACGGAGTTCGAGCGCATGACGGGGTGTGGGGTCATCATCAATACCAGTTTCAACGTACGCGGGGAGCCCATCGTCTGCACGCCACAGGACGCCTACCGCTGCTTCATGCGCACGGAGATGGACCGACTGGTGCTGGGCCCGTTCGTCTTGAACAAGCCCGACCAGCCCAACTGGCAGGACAAGGAGAACTGGCGCGAGGTCTTCACCCTGGACTGAGGGCCAGGGCGCTGCGTGCGGCCCCGGGAAGGAATCAGCGATGAGCAAGCTGCGATACGGTGCCACCCTGCTGCGCGAGTTCTTCCGGTTCGCGCGCGCGCACAAGGCCTACTGGATCATTCCATTGGTGCTGGTGCTGGCGCTGATGATCGGGCTGATCGTAGTCGGGCAGATCTCCGCGCCATTCATCTACACGCTCTTCTAGACGCCCCGGACCTGCCCTGTCCCGGCTGCGCGACGATCTGAAGGCATGCCTGCTGGACGGCGTTTCGTTCAGCGTGATGGTGGGCATCGGGGAGACCTACCTGCCCGCCTTCGTGCTGGCGCTGGGCCACGGACGCGTCGCGGCCGGGCTGATCGCCACGCTGCCGCCGGTCACGGGCGCGCTGCTGCAGCTGTGTGGACCCGCCGCGGTGCGGCGCATGCAGTCACACCGCCGCTGGGTCGTGCTCAGCGCCACGATCCAGGCGCTGAGCTTCCTGCCGCTGATGGCCGCCGCCCTCGCCGGGCGCCTGCCATTGCCGCTGGTCTTCCTGTGCGCGTCGCTCTACTGGGGCTTCGGAATGGCGGCCGGCCCGGCGTGGAACACGTGGATCGGCCGCATCATCCCTCCGGTGGTGCGCGCGCGCTTCTTCGCGCGGCGCGCCCGCGCCGGGCAGGCGGCCTTGCTCGGCGGAGTGCTGTTGGGCGGGCTGCTGCTGCACGAGGGCGCGCGGCACAGCGGGGCCTTGCGGCTCTTCGCCGTTCTGTTCGCCGTGGCCGGCGCGAGCCGGCTGGTGTCGGCTCGTCTGCTGGCCCGCCAGAGCGAGCCCGGATTGCCGGCGGATATCGGCCGCCAGGTGGCCTGGCGCGAGCTCGCACGGCGGCTGGTGCGCCGCCGCCCCGAGCGGCTGCTGCTGTACCTGCTGGGCATCCAGATCTCGGTGCAGATCTGCGGCCCCTACTTCAACCCCTATATGCTGCAGCAGCTGCGCCTCTCCTACGCCCGCTACATGGCGCTGGTGGCGTCGGCGTACGTGGCGCGCATCGCGGCGCTGCCGCTGTTGGGAGAGCTGGCCCGCCGCTCGGGAGCGCGAGCGCTGCTGCGTCTGGGCGGGCTGGGGATCGTCCCTTTGGCCGCCTTGTGGATGGTGTCCGACGCGTATCCCTACCTGCTGGCGCTGCAGCTCAGCGCGGGCACGGTCTGGGCGGCATACGAGCTGGGTATGGCGCTGCACTTCCTGGAGGCTGTGGCCGAGGAGGAGCGCACGAGCATCCTCACCTCCTTCAATCTCGCCAACGCGATCGCGCTGGCGGTGGGGAGTCTACTCGGCGGCCTGTTGCTTTCGCGGCTGGGAGCAGGCCACCGCGCGTACGCCACGCTGTTCGCGCTTTCGTCTGCGGCGCGCCTGCTCGTGGTGATGCTGTTCTGGCGGATGCCACTGCCGGTGGTGGGGCCTCTGCCGCGGCCGCTGCGCCTGCCGCCGCTGCGGCCCCCGGCGCTGGGGCTCGACCGGCCCATCCTGCCGCTGCTGCTCGCGCTGGCGGGAATCCCCCGCCCGCCACGCCCCAAACGCGAGCGGCGCGCTGCCGACGCGCAGCTCAGCCGCCGGCCACCGGGCGCACCAACTCCAGGCGATCCCCCGGATGCAGGACCACCGCTCCCACCTGGGAGCGGCTGAGCGCCTCGCCGTTGTACTCGATCACCAGGAAGCGGCGGTCCAGGCCAAGGCTCTCCAAGAGCGACGGCAACGTCGTACCCGGGGGCAGCGCCCGCTCCTCGCCGTTGAGGCGCACGCGGATCATGGCGCTAGGCGCAGCCATGGAGCGTCGCCTCCCAGTCCTTCCACACCGGATCGTAGCCCAGCTGGCGCAGGCGCGCCGCGACCTGGGCAGGCGTGCGCTGGTCGGCCACCTCGAACTGCTCGGAGTCCTCGGCGGGAGTCTCGTATCCGCCCGGCTCGGTCCGGCTGCCGGCCGATAACTGGGTAATGCCCAGGCGCAAGAGCCCGTCGCGCAGCGGCGCTGCCTCGCGCGTGGAGAGCACCAGTCCCACATCGGGCAGACAGAGGCGCAGCGCGCAGACCAGCTGCGCCAGATCGCGATCGGCCACCGGGCACGGCGCATCGATGGCGCCCGCAGCCTTGCGCAGCCGCGGCACCGAGACGGTGATGACGCTGCGCCAGCAGTGACGCTGCAGCCAGGCAGCGTGCAGGACGGTGGCCAGCGCATCGGCGCGCCAATCGGCCAGACCCAGCAGCGCTCCGATCCCGATGCGCTTCACGCCGGCGCGGGCCGCGCGCTCGGGAGCGGCCAGACGCCAGTCGAAGTTCTTCTTGCGGCCGGCCAGGTGATAGCGCGCGTAGGCCGTGCGGTCATAGGTCTCCTGGTAGACCACCAGCGTGTCGACCCCGGCGGCCACCAGCTCGCGGTAGCCGTCCTCGTACTGCGGCGCGACCTCGATCCCTATGGATGCGAACAGCGGTCGCAGCCGGCGCACCACCGTGACGAGGTAGCCGGTGGACACGATGCGTGGGTGTTCTCCGCTCACGAGCAGGACGTGGCGGAATCCATCCCGGCGCAGGATCTCCGCCTCGCGGGCGGCCCGCTCCACGGGGAGCGTGATGCGCCGGATCCCGCTCTCCCGCGAGAAGCCGCAGTAGGTGCAGGTGTCGATGCACTCGTTGCTCACGTACAGCGGAGCGTACAGCTGCAGGACTCGCCCGAAGCGGTGCACGGTGAGGGCGTGGGCGCGCGCGGCAAGCGTCTCCAGGCGCTCGCTCGCGCAGGGCCCGATCAGAACGGCGAAGCGCGCCAGCAATTGCTCCAAGGCCGGCGCGCCGGGTGCCGCGCTCAGCGCCGCGTCCACCTGGTCGGCCGTCGCGTCCAGCGCGCGCCGCCGCCAGGCCGCCAGATCGGTCGCCTCGAGCACTGCCTGGAACGTCACGACCCCATCCCCTCGAGAAACCCCGTGAGCGGGCTGCTGGCCTGCGCCAGCTGACGGCGGGGGACAAGCCCGGCGCGGTGAGCGCGCCGCCCCGCCTCGACGGCGCCCCGGAACGCGGCCGCCATCTGCGCCGGGTCGCCGCTGACGGCGATCGCCGTGTTCACCAGCACCGCCGCAGCACCCATCTCCATCGCGCGCGCGGCGTGGCTGGGGGCCCCGATCCCGGCGTCCACGATCACCGGCACTGTCGCCTGCTCGATGATGATCGAGAGCGCGGCCTCCGTCTGCAACCCCTGGCTGCTGCCGATGGGACTGCCCAGCGGCATGACCGTGGCCGCGCCGGCTTCCTCCAGGCGTTTGGCCAGGACGGGGTCGGCGGGCATGTATGGGAGCACCGTGAATCCGTCCGCCACGAGCAGCTCAGTCGCCCGCAGCGTTTCCACCGGATCGGGAAGCAGGTAACGCAGGTCGGGCGTCACCTCGAGCTTCACCCAGTTGGGCATGCCCGCGGCGCGCGCCAGGCGCGCCAGCCGCAGGGCTTCCGCCGCGGTCTGTGCGCCGCTGGTGTTGGGTAACAGCAGCACGCGCTCGGTGTCGATGAAGTCCAGGATGTCGTCGCCGTGGGCCGATGGATCGACGCGCCGCAGCGCCACCGTCACGATTTCACACCCGCTGGCCTCGATGGCCGCCTTCATGGCCAGTCCCGAAGGGAACTTGCCGGTGCCCAGGATCAGGCGGCTGGCGAAGGTGCGGCCGGCAATGATGAGCGCGTCGGTTTCGTGCATGGCAGGACGGGGGCCTCGGCGGATCGAGCGCGGGAGGGTGGCAGCCTGTGACAGCTGCCCGCCCGGTGCAAACCCCCAGGGCGCAGGTGCAATCTAACAAAGCACCGGGGGAAGTCAACGCGCCGCGCCCCCCTCGCTGCGGCCTGCCGTGCTGCGCGGGCACCCCCGCCCACGAGCTCGCCCTTGCGCGTCGTGCCACGCGCCCGCCCGCCCGCGTTCCGCTGCACGGCAGCGGGGACGGCGACTGTCCACGCCCGGGGTCGCGTGCGGCGCGCCGTGGCGCCGCAGCCTCTGGCCAAGCTCCGGCACAGGCAGCAGATGCGCGCGTGCCGATGCGCGCGGCAGATTCCCTGCATGCGCGCCACGGTCATGGCTCGCGCACGCGCCCTCGCGTACCACGCCTTGGCCCTGGCCGCCGCCGCCGCCGTGGCGATGCTGCTGCACGGCTGCGATGCGGCGCGCACGACGGCGGGCCCCACCGCCCAGGAGGCCGCACCCTGGCGGCAACCGCGGCCGGCGCCGCTGTCCCCGCAAGCCGCACTGTGGGAGCTCAGCGCGCTGGTCGTGGATCCGCAGCGCGCGGCCGCCGGCACGCAGGTGACCTACGGCCGTGCGGTCGCTTGGCTCGGCCCGCAGCAGGGCTGGAGTGCATGGCTGCCGTACCCACCACCGCGCGGCGCGACGCTGCGTGTGGAGGCGGGCGGCACCGGGTGCTATCCCATGCGCGCGACCTTCGTCGGACCCCCTCCTCCACAGCTGAGCGTCGGGCTCCTGCCCCGCGTCGCCCTGGCGGACGGCGTGTACGCCGAGGCCTTCGATCTGCTCGTCGAGTTGGTGCGGCCCTTCGGCGGCGCGACGATCCGGCGGTGGCCGCCGGCGCAGCTGCGCGTGGCGCTGCCCCCGGATACCTTCACCGTGCGCTACGCCCAGGCCTGCGAACAGGCGATCGCGGCGTGGAATCTGGCGTTGGGAGAGCCGCGCCTGCAGGCGGTGCCCACCGGCGCCGACGCACAGGTGCGCACGACCGTTGCGCCCGAGGCGCAGCTGGCGTTCACGCAGCTGGAGCGCGAGGACGAGTGGGGACATCCCCTGGCCATGCGCGTCCACGTCAGCCCGCGCTACGTCGTCGGCGCGGAGCGCTACGTACGCCGCGCCTATCTGCACGAGCTGGGGCATGTGCTGGGGCTGTGGGGGCACTCCCGTGACCGCGCACACATCATGAACGGCGTCGCAGTGACGAGCGACAGCATCCACGCCGACGAGCGGCGGGTAGCGCGCTGGCTGTGGGCGCTGCCCAACGACTGCGATCTCTCGTTCTACGTGCGGCCGGCCGGGCCGGCGCCGCTCACTCGATCCGCAGAGTCCATGGCAGCCGGAACTGCGGCGAGCCATCCATAGCCAGCGCCAGTCCCCGCAACCGCTGCAGCGTCGCGCGCAACTCGACGGGAAGCACCGCGTCCTCGGCCCGCGTCCAGGCCGAGGCGTTGCGCAGGAAGTTCGCCACCGCCCGCTCGAAGACGCCGGGCTGCTCCTGATAGGTGTCCACCGGCACACGCGCGTCGGGCGGCAGCCCCGCCAGCTGCTTGGCCACCCGCAGCGCGTCGCGCAGCGTGCCCAGGGAATCCACCAGGCCGGCCTCCAGCGCGCGCTCGCCCGACCAGACGCGGCCGCGCGCGACTTCGTCGACCTTCTCCACCTCCAGGGAGCGCCCCTGGGCCACCTTCTGGAGGAAGCGCTGGTAGAAGTCCGCGAGGTTGTGCTGGAGGTCCTCGCGCTGCTTGGGCGTGAAGGGCGCGAGCTCGCTGAACGCGCCAGCATTCTCGCCGCGGCGCAACACCTCGACCGAGACGCCGATCTTCTTGTAGAGCCCGGCCACGTCCATCTTGCCCAGGAACACCCCGATCGATCCGGTCAACGTCAGCGGATCGGCGAGGATCTGGTCGGCCGACATCGAGATGTAGTAACCCCCGCTGGCCGCCAGATCGCCCATGGAGACCACCATCGGCTTGCGCTCCTGCAGTCGTTGGATCTCCTGCCAGATGATGTCGGAAGCCAGCGCGGAGCCGCCCGGCGAGTCGACGCGCAGCACCACCGCCTTCACCCGGTCGTCGTCGGCCGCGCGCCGCAGCCGCTTGACAATGGTGTCACTGCCCATGACGTTGCCTGAGAGGCCGCCTTCACCGCTGTCGCCCAGCCCGACCTCGCCCGTGGCGTAGATCAGCGCAAGCCGGCCGCGGCGGTCGAGCGCCGGCGCTCGCGAGGGAGAGCGCACGTAGTCGAGGGGCTCCACGAGGCGGGGCTCGTCGCGGTCGGGCTGCAGATGCTCCCACAGCTGCGTCTCGTCCAGCAGCGTGTCCACCAGGCCCTCCGCCAGTGCGGTGTGCGCGTCGAAGTAGCCCCGGTCCACCAGCTCCTCCATGCGATCCAGCGAGAGGCCGCGCCCCTGCGCCATGCTCTGCAGCCAGGCCTCGTAGACGTCGTCGAGATACTCGGAGACCTGCTGGCGACTGGGATCGCTGGCGCTGTCGCGGGTGAGCTGCTCCGGGGCCGACTTGTACTCCCCCACGGCCACGAAGTCCGCCTGGATCCCCAGCTTGTCGAGCGTGCCCTTGAGGTGCGTGAGGCGCGCCTCCAGCCCGAGGATGTACAGCCCTCCCTCCGGCGGCAGCGCGATGCGCTCGGCGCAGGAGGCGATGTAGTACCCTGCGGGGCTGGGAGACTGGACGTAGGCCCACACGGGCTTGCCTGCGTCGCGGACGGCCTGCAGTTGCCCGACGATCTCCTGGGCCTGCGCCCAGCCACCATCGAAGCCATCGGGGCAAACCAGCACGCCGCAGACGCGGCGATCGTCCACCGCCCGGCGCAACGCGATGGCGAGGTCCTGCGCGCTGAGCACATCGGCCTGCAGCGCGGCGCGCCAGCCGACCCCTTCCGGACGCGCCTCGGGAAACGGGCTCCCCAGCACGACGCGTAGCCAGGTCCCCTCGCCGACGGCCGGCGCTGCCTGGCCCAGCAGGAGCACGACCGCGAGGACAATCGGGATGCAGAGCAGAACGAGGAGCAGGATGAGCGGAAGCACCGAGCCGCGGCGACGACGGCGCGCGCCCGGATCGGGTGGCGTGCCCGGCCCGGAAGCGGCAGCGGGTGGCAAGGACGAGTAGGGAGGCAGGCCGGTCATGATTGGAAGCGGCAGCGCGGCGCAGGCGCTAGCGCAAGAGCGTCAAGGCGCCGCTGCGGGTGCCCCATGGCGTCTCCAGGACGACATGATAGATGCCGCTGCCCACTGCTGCCCCCCGTACGTCGATCCCGGACCATGGGATGCGATAGAACCCGGCCGGCAGCGTGGCGTCAAGGGGAACGGCCACCAGCCGGCCGCGCGTGTCGAACAGGCGCAGCCGCACGGCTGCGGCCGCCGGCAACGTGAAGCGCAGCTCCGTCGTCGGGTTGAAGGGATTTGGCCCGTTGGGGAGCAGCTCGGGCCGCATCGGCATGCCCTCGGAGAAGCCAGCCTGAAAGGCCGCGTACTGCACCCGCGCCGCCTCGGCCTCGCGCAGCAGGGTCAAGGCGTCGGGCGCCACCAGGAACGCCAGCGAGAGCACCGCTGCATGGCCGGGCAGCAGGTCGACTGGGCCCATGGCGACGACGCTCGCAACCTCGCCGAGCGGGCTCGGCTGCGTGATCGGAGGCCGCAGCATCATCTCCCACAGCGCGGCGTCGTCGATCGACGCGTAGAATGGCGGCGGGCCGAACAGAGTGGGGCCCGTGGTTCCCTCCACCGGCTCATCGTATAACCAGCCGCCGGTGAAGCTCCCCGGACCCTCCAGCACGAGCACCCCGGCGGCCGCGCCGGCACGCGCGTCGCCGGTGGCGTCAACGGCCCAGGCCAGCCGGCGCTGCGGGTCGAGGAAGGCCTGGTCGACCCCGCTGGGGTCAGGCCGCATCTCCCAGTCGAGCAGGACGCCCAGGCGCACGCCCGGCCGCGCGTCGCGCGCGGCCGAGACCTCGTAGCGACACAGCACGAAGCCGCCGCGTGCGTCGTCGCCGAAGGCGCGGGAGACCTGTCGGACCGTGACGTCCAGCGGCATGGTGGAGGCGCGGTCGGAGTAGTTCGCGACGATCGTCTCCTGCGCTCCGGGGCCGGTTTCCCGCACGAGGGCTTCCTGAGCCTGCGGATAGAAGTCCTCGAATGGATCGTCGGGCGCGGGGGGGATCAGAGCGTCGGCGACGCGCTGCGGTCCATCCCCCACGAGCAGCGAGCCGAGCAGCAGGCGCGATGGTGCGCCAGGCGCGTGCAACCCCTCGCCACCGGGATCGATGGCACGCGTCAGCGCGCTGTAGCCGATCTTGCCCGTGCAGGTCACCGTCAGATCGACCCGCTGCGAGCGCAGCGTGGCGTGCAGCGGGTGGATTTCGGGGTAGAAGGCGGTGTGGGTCTGGCGGCCTCCGGCGTCGATGAGCAGACGCAGGGTCGCCAGGGCGCCGGGGACCGCCGCCTCCGGGCGAATCCAGACACGCAGCCCGCGGCGTACCTGCAGCGCCTCCCCCGAGAGCACGCGGTTGAGGTGCACCGATTGCTCCAGCAGCACGAGGGCCGGGTCAGCGGTAGCCAGGGTCAGCGTGACGTTTTCCGCCGCCGCGAGCTCGTTGTGGAGGTCGACGCCGACGGTGAGCAGGTCGCCCGGTTCCACCAACCCATCGCCGTCGTCGTCGCTCAAGACGATCCGGTCGGCGATGATCCCGGGCGGATCTTGCTCGAGCGCCGCGCCGGCCTGGATGATGCCGCTGCCCAGCTCCCCGTGCGCGCCGGGGTTGAGATCGTCCAGCGGGCGAGCCGTCCAGCGCAGGCGCTCGCCGATCTGCAGCGGTCCCAGATCGGGGCGCAGCGTGGCCACGAGCGCGGCCGCGCCGCTGACGATCGCTGCCGCCTGCGAGGTCCCCGTCAACGACCCGTAGGTGTTGCCTGGCAGCGTGGAGAAGAGGCTGAGGCCGGGGGCCGCCACGTCGATCCAGGGCGCGTGGTTGGTGAAGGTCATCAGCTGCAGGTTGGGATCGACCGCCGTCACCGAGAGCGCCCCCGGGTAGAACGCCGGATAGAATGGCTCGGAGGTGCCGTCGTTCCCCGCGGCGGCCACGACCAGCGAGCCCATGGCGGTGACGGCCGCGACCACGTCGGCCTCGTATTGAGACCACCGCTGGGGGACGCCGCGCCCCCAGCTCGCATTGAGGATCGCAGCGCCGCTGAGGGCGCCGTACACGAGGCCATCATAACCGTAGGCCAGCAGGCCATCGCCGTCCGGGAACGCCGCGTTCACCAGCAGCAGGCGCGCGTTCCACGACATGCCGGCGACGCCGATCCCGTTGCCGCTGATCGCGCCGATCAGCCCTGCGATGTGCGTGCCGTGCCGGGCGCTGGCGGGCGTCTGCGGCAGCCCCGTCGGGTCGGGCGTGTTGTCGGCGAAGTTCCAGCCGTGGACGTCGTCGACGTACCCGTTGCCATCGTCATCGACGCCGTTGCCGTCGATCTCCCCGGGGCGGTCCCAGACGTTGGCCCACAGGTCCTCGTGGTGCCAGTCGGTCCCGCCATCGACGATGGCCACCACCACGTCTCCATCGGCGCCGCGCACGCGGTCATAGGCGCTGAAGGCGTCCACCAGCCCCAGGTACGGCTGTGAGCCGACCCACGGGTCGCCGGGCACCGCGCAGACCGCCGTCAGATAGCCCGGCTCGGCCGCCTCGATGCCGCGCACCGTACGCAGCCACGACACCAGCGCATCGACGTTGGGCAGCCCCGCCCTCGCCGCCCTCGAGGAGAGCGGCCGGACCGCACGCCAGCGCAGCAGGCGCTCGACCGCAGCGGGCACACCCTGGGCCGCGTCGGCCTGCAGCGGTGTGAAGCTCGCCGCCGTGCGGGCACGCGCGAAGCGACCGCGCGCGGCCGATTGCCCGCGCGCCACCGCGATGGCCGCCGCACCGCGGGGCAGGATGGGCACGAGCGCGAGCCCCTGTCGGGCGAGGCGCCCCGACAGCTCCAGCGGCCCGCAGCTCGTGGCCAGAGCCTCCCACTGCTGCAGGGAGCGCGCGGGAGCCTCGGCGCCCGGCGTGGCGGCCTGCGTTTGCGCGCCGGTGGTCGCGGCGAGCGCAAAGCTTTCAAGTCGCACGTAGACCTGTCCCGAGTGCATGTCCGCCGCCCGCGGGGCGGGGGCGGTGGCTCCTGCTGCCGCGTGCGGGTCCGCCGGGCGCAGGGCCGGGGCGGCGCCTGAAGGCGTCCCCGCAGTCGGCTGCGCGAGCGTGCCCTGGCCCGCGCGCGGCGCCAAGAGCGCCAGCACGGCAAGCACAACGGTCAGCCAGACGAATCGCCGGGAGGCGCGCACGGCGTGAGCTGCGCGTATGGCACGAACGACGAACCCAGCGGGCTGCGGCATGAGCTGGTGATCGTGGGGCGGTCGCAGGGGGTTGCGACTCCGCCGGCTGCCTCGCGCACGCGAGGGTCGCGCCATGGCGGCCCCATCCTGCGGCCCCGCCGTGCAGGCTCGATCACCGTGGTGCGCGCAACCTAACACAGCGGAGCGCTCGCGGCCATGGCCCCACGTCCAGAAGCTGCCTGGCTCGCCGGTCGGATCGCCCGGCAAGTCCGCGTCCCCCACGCCAGCTGCATCGCCGTCCGCCGCTCTAGCTTGCGCGGCGCCGGCAAACCTGGTCGGCCACGCTTCGACCGGGCACCACACGCGCGGCGCGCGCCGCGACCCTTGCCGATGGCTGTCGGGCGGCTCGCAGCGCGATCAACGGCGGCCCGAGCCAGAGATGCCCCCGCCAGTCCCTGCGGAGCCATCGTGCGCCACCGCTTCCGCATGCGCGTCCCCTTCGGCGACGTCGATCACGCCGGGCTCGTGTACTACCTGCGGATCTTCCACTACCTGCATCTGGCCTACGAGAGCTTCTTCCACGACGCGCTCGGGGTACCGTTCCAGGAGCGCTTCGACCAGGGTCGCATCGGCGTGCCGATCGTCTCCGCAAAGGCGGCGTTCCGCGCGCCGCTGCATCACGGCGACGAAATCGAGATCGGGGCCTGGATCAGCCAGCTGGGCCGCCATTCGTGGACGTGGCAGTTCGAGCTGCGCCCCGCCGCCGCGCCCCGGGCGCTCCCGAGCGCCGCAGGCTCCGTGGCCCATGCCTTTGTGGGCGGGGATCGCTGCGCGTCCAGGAGATCCCGGCCACCATCCGCGAGCGCGTGGCACCTTACGTCGAGGCGAAGGGCGAGCCGAGCGTCGGGTGAGCCGGGTGGCGAGTGAGCTGGCCCTCAAGCCGCGTCCCCCGCCGTGGAGCGCGGAGCCCCCTTGGTGCGGCAGCCACAGAACGAACGCGCCCCGCCTGCGGCTCGCAGGCGGGGCGCTCCAAATGTATGCCGGCGACGTCCTACTCTCCCACACGGTCGCCCGCGTAGTACCATCGGCGCTGCGGCGCTTAACTTCCGTGTTCGGAATGGGAACGGGTGTTTCCGCCGCGCTATTGCCACCGGCAAGCCTCGTCTGGCCCGTACGACCAGGTCCGTTCTTTGACAACCGCATTCGGGTAAGCAACAGGCGCCTTGGGAGCGCTTCCCAGCGCGAGGGCGCTGAGGAAGTAGGAGTAAGCCGCACGGCCTATTAGTACCACTCGACTCAACGTGTTACCACGCTTGCATCTGTGGCCTATCGACCTCGTAATCTTCGAGGGGCCTTCAGGGACTTGCGTCCGGGAGGTCTAGTCTTGGGAGGGGCTTCACGCTTATATGCTTTCAGCGTTTATCCCGGCCATACATAGCTACCCAGCCATGCCTCTGGCGAGACAACTGGTGCACTAGAGGTATGTCCACCCCGGTCCTCTCGTACTAGGGGCAGCTTCCCTCAAACCTCCTACGCCCATGACGGATAGGGACCGAACTGTCTCACGACGTTCTGAACCCAGCTCGCGTACCGCTTTAATTGGCGAACAGCCAAACCCTTGGGACCTTCTCCAGCCCCAGGATGCGATGAGCCGACATCGAGGTGCCAAACCTCCCCGTCGATGTGGACTCTTGGGAGAGATTAGCCTGTT
>JBGPIA010000020.1:0-68065 GCA_041484665.1 Candidatus Krumholzibacteriia bacterium | reverse complement strand
CCGGAGCAGCTTCGCGCCGATGAGGTAGGTGAGCAGCGCCCACACGAACCAGCCGACGAGCGCCGAGAGGATCCCGGTGATCACTCCCTTCGCGCCAAACGGAGCGCCCCCGATCCCCGCGGCGATCGCCGAGAGGATCACCACGGTCATCGCCTGCGTGGTGGCGCCCTTGTCCGCCTCGACTTCCTCATAGATCGCGATGTCGAGCTTGGCTGCGCCAATCATCCTCTGCACGAACGAAGCCATCTGAGACCTCCTCCTCGTTACGCCTCCGGGGCGGCCGCGGTATGCCGGCGGTGCGGCGGCGGCGCGGTGACCGACTTGAAGCCGCGCGGCATTCTAGGCGCGGCCCGGGGGTCCTACAACTGGCGAGTCAGGCTGCTGAGGAGGCCCGGGCGACCCGGCTGTGTGATTGTTCCCGGCGAGCTGGTGCATACAATGTGCATACGCGGCGTCGAGGACGGATGCCTATAAGGACATTGTATGCAGCAACCCGCCGGAGATATAGCACCACGGGTCCGCCGCGGCCCGTGCGCGCCGTGCGCGCCGCGGGGCCGACTGCCGGACGACGGAACGGACTGAATTGCCAGGCGCCCGATGTCCCCCGGCGCGACGGAGCGCGAGGGTGCGCAGTGTCAGACGGTCGGGATTGCAGCAGGCTCGGACCAGCGTGGGCATCGCTGGAGCGCGAGCGCGAGAGACTCCAAGCCAACCGGCTTGGAGATGTAGTCGTCCATTCCGGCATCCAGGCAGCGCTGCCGGTCGTCTGGGAGTGCGCTGGCGGTCATGGCCACGATCCAGAGCTGGCGGGCGCCAGCACCCTCCGGCGGGGCCGACGCCGCCGGCGCGAGCGCGCGCACCCGGCGGGTCACTTCGAGGCCATCCAGCTCCGGCATGCTCACGTCCAGGAGAACCACGTCGTAGCGCGAACGCTCGCAGGCATCGAGCGCCTCCCGGCCGTTCGCGGCCAGATCCGCTCGATAACCCAGGCGCTCGAGCTGCCGGAGAGCCACGCGCTGGTTCACGGGGTTGTCCTCGGCGACCAGGATGCGGAGCGGGTGACGGTCGGCGAGCTGTGCGTCCACTTGCAGCGGCTCGCCATCGGGTTTGGCGCCGTCGGGGCTGCGGGTAAGACACTGCACCAGTGCCTCGTGAAGCTGCTCGTGCTTGACCGGCTTGAGGATGCAGGCGATCAGCCCGCTGGCCACCGGATCCACGTACTGCCCCACGGGCGCAAGCAGCACACGCGGGATCGATGGGGCCGCCTCGCGCAGCGTCAGCGCTAGCTCCGCGCCGTCTTGGCCGGGCAGCGTGCGATCGATGAGGACCGCCCGCAGCGGCTCGTGCCGCGCCTCCGCGACGATCCGCAGCGCGGCAGGGCCATCCGCAGCCGTCTCGACGCGCAGCCCGCAGGCCTCGAGCCGCATCTGCACCGCACGGCGCGCGGCGGCATTGTCCTCCACCACCAGCACGCGCGCGCCCGGCGGGAGCGGCGTCAGGGGGGGCGCCGCGCCGGACGCCGGGCTCCGCGCCGCACCGCTCCCCGCGGGGGTCGGGACGCGAATGGTGAAGTGGAACTCCGACCCCTCGCCTGGTTGGCTCTGGACGCCAATGCTCCCAGCCATGAGCTCCACGAGCCGCTTGCAGATGGCCAGTCCCAGACCGGTGCCGCCGTATCGCCGCGTCGTCGACGAATCGGCCTGCGAGAACGACTCGAACAGGTGGTCGCGATGCTCAGCGGCGATGCCGATGCCGGTGTCGCGGACGGAGATCGCGATCAACGTGCCCCGTCGCCCGACGCCGCCGCCCGGCTCGACCTCGACGTGGACCTCGATCTCGCCGCGTTCGGTGAACTTCACGGCGTTGCCGAGCAGGTTCACCAGGATCTGGCGCAGGCGGGCTGCGTCTCCCACGACGGTGGCCGGCACGCCGGCGTCGATGCTCCCGATCAGCTCCAGCCCCTTCTCCACGGCCTTGGGAGCCACCACATCGAGGGCGTCCTCGACGCAGCGCGGCAGATCGAACGGCTGCTGCTCCAGCTCGAGCCGGCCGGCCTCCATCTTCGAGAAATCGAGGATGTCGTTGATGATCGAGAGCAGCGACTCGCCGCTGCTGCGGATGATCTCCACGAACTCCCGCTGCTCGCCGTCGAGATCGGTCATCTCCAGCAAGCTGGTCATCCCGATCACGCCGTTCATCGGCGTGCGGATCTCATGGCTCATGTTCGCAACGAACTGGCTCTTGGCCTCGCTGGCGGCTTGCAGCCTCACGTACGCATCCTCGAGGTCGGACTTCGTGGCGTGCAGCTGGGTCAGCGCGGCCGAGAGCGACTGGTTCTTCTGCTCCAGCTCGGCGGTGCGCTGCGCGACCTGACCCTCCAGCCACAGGCCGTGTTTCTGGATGCGATAGACGCGCAGCTTGTACATCCCGATCACCGCGCCCACCAACAGCTGGATCGCCAGCAACGCGAACCAGCGGGTCAGCCAGAACGGGGGTCGGATCACCCATGCGGCCGTCGCCGGCGCGGACCAGGGGCCCTCGTAGCGCCGCGCCTGCACCTCGAGTTTGTAGTGCCCCGCCCCCAGGTTGGGCAGGTGGATGGTCATCCCCTGGACCGCGTCCCACTGGTCCTGATACCCCGTAACGCGGTAGCGCAGCTCGTAACGGTTGCGGTTGAGGTAGGACGTGCTCACCACGCGCGCCCGCAGCGAGTTGCAGTCGTGGGGGAACTTCTGCCCCGGCGATCGCAGCAGCTGCGAGCCGAGTTGGACCGACTCGATGGCGACGGGGGGCGGCGTCTGCCAGGACAGGTCGTACCGCGGCGTGTAGTGGCTGAGGCCCTCGGCGGTGCCGAACCACAGGGTACCGTCGGGATCTTCCCAGAATCCGGCCGAGTTGGACTCGGAGCTGGCGTAGCCCTCGGGCTTGCCGTAATTCACGAACGACTGCCCGTCGAAGCGGTCCACGCCGCGCGCCGTGCCGATCCAGACGTTGTCCCGCCGGTCCGCGCCGATGGAGTACACGGCCTGATTGTGGAGCCCGTCGGCGGCGCTGAACGTGTGAAAGGTCTTCCCGTCGAAGCGGGTGATGCCGCGCGACGAGTGGTAGCCGAACCAGATGTCGTTCCGGCGGTCCTGGCAGAGGAAGTAGGGGTCGGGGCCCGCCAGCCCGTCCTCGACGGTGAAGGTGCGCCACTGCGCCCCGTCGAAGCGCGAGAGCCCCCGGTCGCCCGAGGCCCAGACGGTGCCATCGCTTTGAGCGAGCAGCCGGCCGTTGGCGAAGAACTGGCCCGGGACTTGGACCCGCGCGAAGTGGCTGTCCTCAGTCTGGCGCCAGGGACCGCTCTCGCGCACGGCGACCCACAGCTGCCCGCGCGAGTCCTGGACGATGGTATCCACCCAGTTCGCCCGGCCGAAGGTCTGCACCAGCCGGAAGCGGCGGCCGTCCAGGACGTACAGACCCCCGTCGCAGCCGACCCACAGCCGCCCATCGCGCGCGACCAGCAGCGACAGGATGCGGTCGCCGCTCAGCCCGTCGCTGGGGCCGTAGGTGCGCCATCGCCCGCGATCGAGCCGGCTGAGCCCCTTGAGCGTGCCGACCCACAGCGAGCCGTCCGGGGTGCGCACGATCGGACGCACGTTGCTCGCGCCCAGCCCGTCCTGCTGCGTGTAGTTGCAGAACGGCCGGCCAAGGAAGCGGGCGATGCCGCCGAAGCCCGCCAGCCAGATCACGCCTTCTCTGTCCTCCAGCAGCGCCGCGACATTGAAGAACGGCAGGCCATTGTCGGGCGTGATGAATGTGAGCTGCTGGCCGTCGATCATCGCAACGCCGCGCTGCGTCCCCACCCACAGGACCCCGTCGCGCCCGGGCAGGATCGACGTGGCCGGCGCGCCTTGCAGCCCGTCCGCCTCGCCCCAGCCGCGCTGGCGGTGTCCATCCCGATAGAGATAGGCGCCCGACGCGGTCGCGGCCCACAGGTGGCCTTGGTCGTCGCGCGCGAGATCGCGCACAGCGGCGCCCTCGGCGGGTTGGTCCGGCAGCGCGACGAAGCGGTCTCCCTGTCGCGCGAAGATCCCGCTCGGCGTGCCGGCGTAGAGCTGCTCGCCGGGTCCGCACAGCAGGGCATCGACCCGTCCGGCCGGCAGACCCTGCTCGGCGCCGACCGCAATGAAGTGGGCGCCGTCGAACGAGAACAGTCCCTGGTCGGTCGCGCACCACAGGAGCCCGTCAGAAGCGACAGCCAGGTCCAGCACGTGCGCCGCGTCACCGAGCTCCAGCACGCGCCAGTTACGGAAGCCGCTCGCTCGCTGCCAGGCGCTCAGGCCGGTATTCGTTCCGAACCAGAGGGTGCCGTCCTGGCTCTGCGCGATGGCGTTGATCCAATCGCTGTCGAGCCCATCCGCCGTTGAGAAGTTCTCGAACGACGCGCCGTCGTGCCGGCTCAGCCCACCTTGCGTCCCGATCCAGATGTAGCCGTCACGGTCCTGGAACAACGCGTTGCCCGACAGCTGGGAGAGGCCGTCGTCGCCGGTGTAGTTCTGGAAGACGTAATGCTGCGCGTGCGCGCGGCCGGTGGCCGACAGCAGACACAGCGCCAGGAGCCAAACTCCGGACACCGGCGGGGGGAGTCTCCGGTCGGGCACGGTCTGGACGAGAACCCGGAATTCGTGTGAAAGCGTGGATCCAGACGTCGCGGGCGCAAGAAGCGTGCCCCGCTGCGGTGCAGTGGCAAGGACGGGGCCGGCGGCGACAGACGGGAGACGGGAGACGGCAGGCGGACTGGGCGGCGGCGACACCGCCGGTCGTGGGCGCAGGCCGTGGGCCGCCGGTCGCGGGCGTTGGCCCTGGGCCGCGAGCGTCTGCGCCCACGGCCCGCGGACGTGCATATCATTTTTGTGAGGTCTTATCCGCCAAGTCCAACGCTGGCTTCACTTCTCCGCGATGGCAGGTCGTGCAGTTGACGGCCGGCTTGTCGCTCTTGAGGCCTTTGATCTTCGGGAGCTCGATGGCGTTGATGGTCTGCACCATCTGCATCATCTGACGGGTGATCTGCTTGGTGGACTTCTCCTCCGACTCCCACTTGCCGGCGACGTGGCAGTGCGTGCAGTTCACGCCCAGCGAGCGGCCGAACCCCGTCTCCATGATGCGCAACAGGCGCTCCGCGGGCACGCCCTTCATGACCTGGATGCTCTGGAAGACGGTCTCGGAGGGGTCGTTCTCGTGCCCCGCGATCCGCTCCTGCAGCCCCGAGATGGCGAGTTGCTCGTCGAACGGTTCGGCTGCGGGGGCCGCCGGCTGCGCCGCCGCGAGCGTCACCAGCGTTGCGAGCAGAGCCAGCGCCGCAGTCGGCGCGATGACCGCCAGCGCCGAGATCGCCGCGCCCACGGCGCGCGGTGCGTCCGCGCCGCCCACGCCGCTCGCGCTGCCCGCCGCAGCTCGCGCCTTCGCGCCGCGCCGCAGGGAAACCAGCGTTGATTCCAGCCGTCCTCTCACTTCACCGACTCCTTCTGCTTCTCCCACTCCTCGCGGGTCAGCACCTTCAGGGGGTCCATCTTCTTGCGGCCCAGCGCGTCGTTGGCCGGCGCCACATCGTGCTGGATCAGCGCATCCCAGCGCGCCACGGCTTGATCGACCTTCTGTCCCAGCACCGCCGTGTACGACAGCTGCGAACCGGTGGGGCGACCGTCGTTGCCGTTGATGGCGCCGTAGAGGCTGCCGAGCCGCTCGCGCAGCTTGCGCTCGCCGGTGATCATGCCGCCCGCCTGCGTGGCCACCAGATCCTTGCGCAGGGCCTCGATCGTATCGTTCAGCGTGATCAACCGCTTGGCCAGGGCGTCACCCTTCTTCAGGCTCCCTGCGCGGGACTTGGCCTGGTCCTGCACGCCGACGATCGATTCGACGGTCCAGGCAAGCCGCTCGAGCATCCTGTACAGACGCATTGCGGTCTGCTGCTGGAGGGCGCGGTCGGCCACCGAGTGCTGCGAGCGCGGGTCGGCCACCAGCGCCACGGTGGAGATCAGGCTCGCGTCGCCCTTGACCAGCTTCACCTTGTAGGTCCCCTCGGGCACCCGCGGCCCTACGAACGAGAACGCCTGCGGCACCAGGGTGTCCGCCCGCGGGACCTTGGGGGGGCGCAAGCGCATGGGCCAGCCGATGCGATTCAGCCCGCGCCGCTTGCCGCCCGGCAGCGACGAGATCAGCGAGTCCTTCGCGTCGTAGATCTCCAGCTTCAGCTCGCCGAACATGTGCCTCTTCTTCAGATAGTACGCGATGGTGGCGTTGCCTTCGGGGCTGGGCGCGGCGTACTGGTCGTCGGCATCGAAGCGCTGCTCGGAAGCCGGGATCACCATCTCCGACGGACGCGACGGCAGCAGTGCCGCATCCTGCGCCAGCACCTCGGGCGTGAGGGCGCGCAGCGGCGTCAGGTCGTCGATGATCCAGACCCCGCGTCCGTGGGTGGCCAGGACCAGGTCGTGGTCGCGCTGGTGGATGGCGATGTCGCGCACCGCCACGTTGGGGAAGTCGGACTTCAGCTGCGCCCAGCGGGTACCGCCGTCCGGTGAGATGAACAGCCCCAGCTCGGTTCCCAGGAACAGCAGCCGGCGCTCGACCAAGTCCTCCTTGATCACGTGGGCGTAGCCGTGCAGGGCGTCGGTCGCGAGCGGCGCCCAGGTGCGGCCGCAATCGGCGGTGCGGTAGACGTAGGTCTTCATGTCGCCGGTCATGTGGCCGTCGAAGGTGGCGTAGGCCGTGCCCTCGTCGAAGCGGCTGGCCTGCACCGACGACACCCAGGTGCCGGATGGCAGCCCGGGGACGTTCTTGACGATGTTCGTCCAGGACTTGCCGCCGTCGCGCGTGATCTGGAGGTTGCCGTCGTCGGTGCCCACCCAGATCAGCTGCGCGTTGAGCGGCGACTCGCAGATCGCGTAGATCGTGCAGTGGTTCTCGGCACCGGAGTTGTCGACGGTGAGTCCGCCCGACTCGGCCTGGCGCTGCTGGGCCGGATCGTTGGTGGTCAGGTCCGGTGAGATCTTCTCCCAGTTCTCGCCGCGGTCGCGCGTGCGGAACAGGAACTGCGCGCCGATATAGAGCGTCCCGTCGCCGCGCGGGCTCAGGTGCAGCGGCGTGTTCCAGTTGAAGCGGTACTCGGGGTCACCCACCCCTGGCAGCGGCTGGATCTCCTTGCTCTCGTTGGTGGACTTGCACACGCGCGCAACGTTTCCGCCCTGGTACTCCCAGTAGACGAGGTCGGGATCCGTGGGGTCCACGAACGCGCAGAAGCCATCGCCACCGCCCAGGCTGCGCCAGTGGCGATTGCCGATGTCGGTCGCGGTGCGCCGCGACGGCCCTGACCACGTGCCGTTGTCCTGCAGCCCGCCGTAGACGTTGTAGGGCCACTCCATGTCGAGGCTCACGTGGTAGAACTGCGACACGGGCAGCGTCCCCACCAGCCGCCAGTGGTTGGCGCGGTCCAGCGAGATGTACACACCGCCGTCGGTGCCCACGACCATCTCCTGGGGATCGTGTGGATTGATCCACAGCGCGTGGAGATCGCCGTGTACCCCCTGGCCCAGGAACGGCGAGCCGAAGCTGATGCCGCCGTCCTCGGTGACGGTCAGCGAACCGCCGGGCTTGTAGATCCGCTGCGGGTCCTTGGGATCGGGCACGATGTGGGCGAAGTAGAAGGGGCGAACGACCACGTTACCGCTGGTGCTGGACTTGGTCCAACTCGCGCCCCGGTCGTCGGAGCGGTAGAGCCCGCTGTCCGGGCGCTTCGCCTCGACCACCGCATAGACGACCTCGGGCTTGGCCGGCGCGACGGCGATGCCGATGCGCCCCAGCTCGCCCGCGGGCAGCCCCTTGGTGAGCCGGGTCCAGGTCCTGCCGCCGTCGGCGGTCTTGTACAGACCACTGCCTGGCCCGCCCGAGGTGAAGAAGGCGGGCCGCCGGCGGAACTGCCACATGCCGGCGTAGAGCGTATTGGGGTCCGCGGGGTCGATGGCGATGTCGGCGCAACCGGTCTTGGCGTCGACGTAGAGGACGCGGCTCCACGACTTGCCGCCGTCTTGCGTCTTGTAGACGCCTCGCTCGTCGTTGTCGTTCCAGAGATGGCCGGTGGCCGCCACGTACACGGTGTCGTGGTTGCGAGGATCCACCACGATGCGCGCGATGCGCTCGCTGTCGTGCAGGCCGAGGTTCTGCCAGCTCTCGCCGCCATCGGCGCTGCGGTAGATGCCGTCGCCGATCGAGACGCTGTTGCGCGTCCACGACTCGCCCGTGCCGACCCACACGATCGCGGGATCGGTGGGATCGATGGCGATCGCGCCGACGCTCTGGCAGTACTTGTCGAAGACGGGCTTGAAGGTCACGCCGCCATCCACGGATTTCCAGACGCCGCCGCTGGCGGCGCCCACGTAGATCGTGAACTTCTCGCCATGGACGGCGTCGATGGCCGCGATGCGGCCCGCCATGGCCGCGGGCCCGATGCATCGCGGCGTGAGGCCCGCGAGCGTCTCGGAGTCGAAGGTAACGTCGATGGCGGGGGTGGGCGGGGCGGGCGCGGTCTTGGCGGGCGCGGTCGGTGCTGGCGCCGCCGCGACGGGCGCTGCGGCAGCGTCCGTCAGCGCAGTGGCGAGGGTCAGGGTCGTGGTGAGCGGGAGGGCGGCGGCGAGCATCAGGGCGGCGGCGAGCATCAGGGCGGCGGCGAAGCCAAAGAGCGCGGGGCGGGACGGCCGCAAGCGAGTCGGCCAGGGGCTGCGCATGGAGGCCGTACTCCTTGGGAGTCGAGAGCGGCGCAGGCGGGGCAGGCGGGCGCCAGGGGTGGACAGAAGCGGGGGCGGCGCTGCGCGCGCCGCCCCCTGTCGCAAAGCAAGGGAGAGCGCGGGGTGCGTGCTAGCCCTTCTTCTCCGGCGACTTCTCGGCCTTCTTCTCGGCGGGTTTCTCGGCGGCCTTCTCGGCAGGGGCGCCGGCCTTCTTCTCCTCAGCCGCCGGCGCGGCCGCGGGCATCTTGAAGCGCGCGGCGTCGATCGCCGGGTTCAGCTCGACCTTCTCGATGACGATCTTCTGCTTCTGGTCGCCGACGTGGGCTCCGACTTCCACCGAGAAGGGGAAGACCAGCCCTTCGACCGGCTTGAAGTCACCGAAGGTCGCCTCGGTCTCCACCTCGCCGCCCATGTGCTTGCGCTTGCCCTCGTTGCGGATCTCCAGCCAGCTCTCGCTCTCGATGTACGAGTAGCGCACGTCACCGCTCTTCATGGTGATCTTGAGCTTGTAGGCGTCGGCGCCCTCGACGGTCTCCTTGCCAACCAGCTCGACGGTGTGGCCTTTCGACTTCCAGTCCACCAGCAGGCCGTCCATGTCGGCCTGCTCCTCGTATTCCTTGAGATCGTCGGCGGACATGGGCTCGGGGTCGCTCTTGCCTCCGAAGGGCATCACCTGCCAGCCGGCCTTGCCATCGTAGGCCTGAGTGCCGGTCAGCCCCTGCAGCGAGAAGTCCATACGCATCATCATGGGGCGCTTCATCTCCATGGTGACGGGCGCCTCCATGCCCATGGGTAGGATCATCTTCCCGGTCATGCGGACCGATTGCAGTGCCTTGATCTTCTCAAGACCGCCGCGGGCCTTGTAGTGGTTGGCGAGGATCTCATCGAGGGTCTGGGCGACGGCGGCGGGAGGAAGCGCCGCCGCAACCAGTGCCGAGACGGCGAGCAGACCCGCCAGCAGCAGCGCCCCCCCATGCCGCCCGCGGTCAGCGCCGCCCGTCGGGGAGGGTTGCGTCGGAAGCGTTCTCTGCTCGGGCATGGGATTCCCCCTGGGTTGAGGTCGTTGGGTTGCCGGGTTGCGGGTGGGTGGAAAGGGTAGCCCAGGTGCGTCGCGTTGCGCCAGTGGCGCGTTGCTGCCCGCCCCCCGGGCTCTCCGCGGGCGTCACAAGGCTACGTTCACGTCCCCCAAGGAGTTCCCGTGGCACAGGCCGCAGGCGCGGCGCGGAGGAGCGGTCGCGCCTACTCCAGCTCCGCGGGGTCGTCGTCGCCGTGCCCGGGGCCGTCACCATCTTCATCTTCGCCGCCGTTACCGTCACCAGCACCGTCACCGTTGCCGTCGCCGTCGCCGTCGCCGTCGCTGGGATCGTCGGAGTCGCCCAGATCATCGGAGTCGTCGGAGTCTGTCGCGTCGTTATCGTCGTCCTCAGCGTTGTCGTCAGCGTTGTCGCCAGAGTCGTCGTCGTCGTCCCGCGCCTCGTCGTCCCGACCCGAAAACGGGCGCGGCTCGCCCGACGACGCGCCCGACGCAGCGTCCGGTGCAGCGCCTGGCGCGGCGCCCGCCGCGACGCTCTCGGTCACGTCGTCGGAGGTGACGACGTGCGCCACGGTCGACACGGCGTCGGCCTCGTCCAATGTGATCAGCCGGACGCCCTGGGTGTTGCGCCCCAGGGTGGAGATCTTCTTCACCGACATGCGGATCACCACGCCGCGGCGCGTGATCACCATTAGCTCGTCGTCGTCGCGCACGCTCTTGATGCCCACGAGCTTGCCGTTGCGGCCGCTGGTCTTGATCGTGATGATGCCCATGCCGCCGCGGTACTGCTTGCGGTAATCCTCCAGCGGCGTGCGCTTGCCGTAGCCGTGCTCCGTCACGCACAGCACGGTGGGGTTGGTCGCGGGATCGACCACTACCATGCCGATGACCTCGTCCTCGGCCGAGCGCAGCGCGATGCCCTTGACGCCGTAGGCCGTTCGCCCCATCGAGCGCGCGTCGATCTCGTTGAAGCGGATCGATTTGCCCGAGGCTACCGCCAGGATCACTTCCTTCTTCCCATCGGTAAGCTTCACGTCGATGAGCTGATCGCCCTCCTCGAGCTGAATCGCCCAGATCCCGCCGCGGCGAATGTTGGCGAATTGGTCCAGCGACGTGCGCTTGACGGTGCCCTTCTTCGTGCCGAACACCAGGAAGCGGTTCGCGTCGAACGCCCCGCGCACGGGCACGAAGGCCGTGACCACCTCGCCGGGAGCGAGCTGCAGCAGGTTGATGACGGCTTTGCCGCGCGCCGCGCGCCCGGCCTCGGGGATCTGGTGCACCTTGAGCCAATGACAGCGGCCGCGGTTGGTGAAGAACAGCAGGTACTCGTGGGTGTTGGCGATGATGAGCTGCTCGACCCAGTCCTCCTCCTTGACGCTCATGCCCGCCACACCCCGACCGCCGCGCCCCTGGCGACGGTACGCGTCCACCGCCAGGCGCTTGATGTACTGTTGGTGCGACAGCGTGACGACCATGTCCTCGGCCGCGATCAGGTCCTCGGTCGAGAGGTCGTCGGCCTCGCCGCCAACGATCTCGGTGCGCCGGTCGTCGCCGTACTTCTCGCGGATCTCCAGCAGCTCAGCGCGGATGATCGCCAGCTGCATGGGCCGGCTGGCCAGGATGCTGCGCAGCCGCTCGATCTCCTGGATCAGCTCGACGTACTCGTCCTCGATCTTCTGGCGCTCCAGGCCGGTCAGCCGCTGCAGGCGCAGGTCCAGGATGGCGTTGGCCTGGATCTCGGTCAGCCCGAAGCGGGTCATCAGCCCGCTGCGCGCCTCGTCCACGTCGGCACTGCTGCGGATGAGATCGATCACCTCGTCGAGGTGGTCCAGCGCGATGCGGTAGCCCTCGAGGATGTGGGCGCGCTCCTCGGCCTTGCGCAGGTCGAACTTCGTGCGGCGCACGACGACCTCTTCGCGGAAGGTGAGGTACTCCTGCATCATCTCCTTCAGGTTGAGCACCCGCGGCTGGGTCCCCACCAGCGCCAGGTTGATCACCCCGAAGGTCGATTGCATCTGGGTGTGCTTCCACAGCTGGTTGAGCACCACGTTGGCATTGGCGTCGCGCTTGAGGATGATCACGATGCGCATGCCGCGCCGGTCGCTCTCGTCGCGCAGGTCGCCGATGCCGTCGATCACGCCGTCGCGTACCAGCTGGGCGATCTTCTCGATCAGCTCGGCCTTGTTCACGTAGTAGGGGATCTCGGTGACGAGGATCGCCATGCGCCCGTTGGGCAGCTCGTCGATCTCGGCGCGCGCGCGCATCACCACGCGCCCGCGGCCGGTGGTCACGTAGTCGATGATCCCGCGCCGCCCGTGCACCAGGGCGCCCGTGGGGAAGTCGGGCCCTTGCACGAACTGCAGCAGATCGGCCGGATCGAGCTCGGGGGTGTCGAGCACCGCCACCAGGCCGTCGACGATCTCGCGCATGTTGTGCGGCGGGCAGTTGGTGGCCATACCGACGGCGATCCCAGTGCTGCCGTTGACCAGCAGGTTCGGGAACGCCGAGGGCAGCACCGACGGCATCTCACGGCTGCCGTCGTAGTTGGGGACGAAGTCGACGGTCTCGCGGTCGATGTCCCGCAGCATCTCCATGGCCACGGCGGTCAGGCGCGCCTCGGTGTAGCGCTCGGCCGCGGGGCTGTCGCCATCGATGGAGCCGAAATTGCCCTGCCCGTCCACCAGCGTGTAGCGCAGCGCGAATGGCTGCGCCATGCGCACCAGGGTATCGTAGACCGCGACTGTGCCGTGCGGGTGGTAGTTGCCGGTGACGTCACCGGTGATCTTGGCGCTCTTGCGGTAGGGCCGGCCCGGCGCCAGCCCCAGCTCGTGCATGGCGAACAGCACGCGCCGGTGCACGGGCTTGAGCCCGTCGCGCACGTCGGGCAGGGCGCGCGATACGATCACGGACATCGAGTAGTCCAGATACGCGGACTTCATCTTGTCCTCGATGTCGACTGTCAGAATGCGTCCGGTCGTCTCGGGCACTGTCCGTCCCTCTCAGGTTTGCGCCTGGGCCGCCATCAGGTGGCGTCAGCCGGCGTCAGGCCGCGCGTGGCGCGGCGGGAGGCTCGTTGTGGCCGGCGGCGTGGCTTTGGCCGCCGCCGCGATCGACGCGATCTAGATGTCCAGCTCGTGCAGGTTCACCGACGCCGCGTGCTGCTCGATGAACAGCCTGCGCGGCTCCACCAGCTCGCCCATCAGCATCGTGAAGATGTGGTCGGCCATCTGCACGTCGTCCAGCCGCACCTTGGTGAGCGTGCGGTTGGCGGGGTTCATGGTCGTCTCCCAGAGCTGCTCGGGGTTCATCTCGCCCAGACCCTTGTAGCGCTGGACGTAGACGCCCTTCTGGCCGCCCAGCTGCGTGACGAAGCCGTCGCGCTCGCTCTCGCTGTGCGCGTAGTGCTCCGTTTTCCCCTTGCTGACGCGGTACAGCGGGGGCTCGGCGATGTAGACGTGTCCGTTGGTGATGAGCGGCGACATGTACCGGTAAAAGAGCGTGAGCAACAGCGTGCGGATGTGGCTGCCGTCCACGTCCGCGTCGGTCATGATGATGATCTTGTGGTAGCGCAGCTTGGCGACGTCGAAGTCCTCCGACCCCACGCCCGTGCCCAGGGCGGTGATGATCGTCTTGACCTCCTCATTGCCCAGCGCCTTGTCCAGCCGCGCCTTCTCCACGTTGAGGATCTTGCCCTTCAGGGGCAGGATGGCCTGGAAGTCGCGGTCGCGCGCCTGCTTGGCGCTGCCGCCGGCGGAGTCGCCCTCCACCAGGTACAGCTCGCACACACGCGGGTCGTTGTTGGAGCAGTCGGCCAGCTTGCCGGGCAGGCGGGACGACTCGAGCGCGTTCTTGCGGCGCGCCAGCTCCTTGGCGTTGCGCGCGGCCTCACGGCTGCGGGCGGCGCCGATGGCCTTCTCGCAAATGCGCTTGGCGACCGGCGGATTGAACTCGAAGTATTCCGCCAGCGCGGTGTTGACCACGGTCTCGACGATTCCCTTGACCTCGCTGTTGCCCAGCTTGGTCTTGGTCTGCCCTTCGAACTGCGGCTCGGCCACCTTCACCGAGACCGCCGCCGTGAGCCCCTCGCGCACGTCGTCGCCGGAAAGCTGCACCTTCTCCTTCTTCAGCAGGCCGGCGTTGGTGGCGTAGTTGTTGATGGTGCGCGTGAGCGCCGCCTTGAAGCCGGAGAGGTGGGTCCCACCCTCCTCGGTGTTGATGTTGTTGGCGTAGCTGTAGGTCTGCTCGGTGTAGCCGGCGTTGTACTGGATCGCGATCTCAACCTCGGTCCCGTCGCGCGTCTCTTTGATGTAGATCGGGGTTGGGTGGATCACCTCGCGCGCTTCCGACAGCCACGACACGAACTCCACGATGCCGCCCTGGTAGCGGAAGTCGTTGACGCGGGGCTTCTCGCCGCGCAGGTCCTCGATACGGATGCGCAGCCCCGCGTTGAGGAACGCCAGCTCGCGCAGGCGCTGGCTGAGCAGGTCGAAGCTGTAGTCGACCTCCTCGAAAATCGTGTCGTCGGACATGAAGGTGACCTTCGTGCCGCGGCGACCATCGGTATTCTCGCGCAGGATCGACATGGGCGCGACCGGCGCGCCCCGCCGGTACGTCTGGCCGTACACGTGCTCGCCGCGGTAGACCTCCACGGACAGCTCGGAGCTGAGCGCATTGACGACCGAGACGCCCACGCCGTGCAGCCCGCCAGAGAACTTGTAGCTCTCCTTGTCGAACTTGCCGCCGGCGTGCAGCGAGGTCATGACGACCTCCAGCGCCGACTTGTTCTCGGTCTTGTGGAGGTCGACCGGGATGCCGCGGCCGTTGTCCACCACGGTGATGCGCTGGTCCGGGTGGATCGTCACCAGGATCTCGTCGCAGAAGCCGACCATGGCCTCGTCGACCGAGTTGTCCACGACCTCGTACACCAGGTGGTGGAGCCCGCGGCTGCCCGTGCCGCCGATGTACATCGCCGGACGCTTGCGCACGGCATCCAGGCCCTTGAGGACCTGGATGCCTTTCGCGGTGTACTCGTCGGATGCCGTCTGCTTGGTCATCGTCTTCAACCCGTCCGTCCTTCGGGAAGGCTGCCGCTGTGGAAGCGCACCTCGCGCACGCTGCCTGGGCCGAGCTCGCGGTCGAGCGCCCGCTGGATCTGCGGGCGCAGGAACGTCAGCTCCTGGGCCCACACGCTGCTCTCCACCTGCACCCACAGCACCCCGTCGCGCAACCCCAGCGCCCGGCTGTGCCGGCCGTTCAGCGCGCCGACGATCTCAGGCCAGCGCGTGAGCGCCTCCTGCTCGCGCAGACCCTGCGCCAGCGCACCATCCTTGACCACGCGCCGCAGCACCTCGCCGATGCGCTCAATCTCCCGGTCCATCGCTCTCCCTGGCGGCGCCGCGGCGCTCCATCTCCTCGCCCAGACCGTCCAACTGCGTCACGCGTCCCTCGCGCACCGACCACGCCTTGACGCCCTCCCAGCCCCGCATGGCCCGCACGTCCTCGGGGCGCGCCGTCGCCACGAAGAGCTGGTGGTCGCGGTGCAAGCGGCGCTGGAGCGCCTCGGTGCGGCCGTGGTCCAGCTCGCTGAAGATGTCATCCAGGAAGACCACGGGGCGCTCAGATGTCCTCTGGTAGATCAGCTCGGCCTGCGCAAGCTTCAAGGCGATCGCCGCCGAGCGCATCTCGCCTTGGCTCCCATAGCGTCGCAGCGAGCGTCCGCCGAGCCGCAGACGCAGGCGGTCCCGGTGCGGCCCCACGATGGCGAACCCCAGAGCGCGCTCTCGGTCGCGCGCGCGCCGCAGCGCCGCACGCAGGCGATCGGTGACGGACTCGC
Source organism: Candidatus Krumholzibacteriia bacterium (assembly GCA_041484665.1). Lineage (GTDB taxonomy): Bacteria > Krumholzibacteriota > Krumholzibacteriia > JAJRXK01 > JAJRXK01 > JBGPIA01. Next base: position 52,437 of record JBGPIA010000020.1, on the reverse strand, counting down.
CGTCGGGCTCGGCAGACTGCCCTTCAGCTTCGCCCCGGCCCGCGGAGGGGCCCGCGCCTTGACCCAACCCGGCGCTACTCTCGAGGGCCATGCTCAGCCGCGCCCCCGCCGCGTCGAGCGCCGCGTAGGCTTCCGCTGCGGCCCCCTGCAGCGGCGCGATCACGGCCGCGCGCGCTTGCACCAGCGGCGCGCCGGTCACTGCAAGCTCCTCGTCCCACGCCTCGATCTCGGCCGCAAGGTCTCGCCCCCGCTCCTTCAGCAGACGGTTCTTCTGCGCCAGGACCCGCCGGTACTCCACGAGGTGGCGAAAGTACTCGGCCGAAATGACGCTCAGCGTGTAGTCCAGGAAGCGGCGGCGGTGGTCCGGGCTGCCTTTGGTGAGATCGATCTCATCCGGATTGAACAGGACCGCCGACAGCCTTCCAACCAGGTCGGAGTTCCTCGCCAGAGGCTGACCGTCGAGTTTGAGTTTCTTGGACCCGTCCAGGGCGACGGAGGCCTCCAGCCGGAACGCGGCGCCGGAGGCCGCGCGCCCCTCGAGGGCCACGTGGAATCCCTCCGCGCCGAAGCCGACGATCTCCCGGTCGCCGCTACCCCTGTGGGAGCGCCCGAGGGCGAGGTAGCAGAGCCCCTCCAGGAGGTTCGTCTTGCCCTGGCCGTTTCGTCCCAAGAAGATATTGATCTGCGGGGAAACGTCCAGTTGAATTTTGTCTAAGTTCCTGAAATTCAGGAGTTTAACACTCGTTACGATCACGCTGCATCCCGTCGGCTCCCGGCGCTCTAGTCATTGAGCCGCAGGGGCATCAGGAGGCAGAGGTCGTCGCAGCCGGACGGCTCCGTTTTGAGGTCCTCACCCGGCACGAAGATGGCCGCCGCGTCGGGCCGGTCCACGGCCATCAGCACGTGCTCGGTGCGCATGTGCTTGAGAATATCCTCGACGTACGCGTGGTTGAACCCGATGGCCAGCGGGTCGCCGGCGTACTCCACGGCCAGCTCGTCCTCGGCCAGGCTGCCCTCGGTGCCGGCGGCCGAGAGCGTGATCGCCCCCGGCGCGATGCCGAAGCGGATCTGGTTGGTGACCCGGTCGGCCGAGATCTTCACGCGCCGCACCGTCTCGGCGAGCAGCACGCGGTCGCAGATCACCCTGCGCTCGTTGTTGCGCGGGATGACCTGCTCGTAATTGGGGAAGGCCCCCTCCACCAGGCGCGTGTGCACCAACGTCGGCCCCAGTTCGAAGCTGAGCTGGTGCTCGCCCAGGTAGACGGTGACCGTCGGCACACCCTCGCACAGTCGCATCACGTGGCCTAGTCCCGGGGAGCTGGCGATGAACTTCCGGGCGTCGGGCACCTTGCTGTCGAGTTGGCGGCGGATGCGGCTGAGACGGTGGCCATCGGTGGCGACCATCGAGAAGCCCTTGGCAGCGATCTCCCAGAGCACGCCCTGCAGGGCCGGCCGCGTCTCGTCGCGGGAGGTCGCGTAGATCGTCGCATCGATCATCTCCGCGAGGAGCTGGCCGGAGATGGTGAACGACGGTGCGTCCTTCACCTTGGGCAGCGCCGGGAAGTCCTCCGGGGACATGCACGGCTCCTCCAGGCGCGCCTTGCCGCTGCGCACGCGGATCTTGTCACCGGTGGCCTCGACTGTGAGCGGCTGCGTCCCGAGCGCGCGCACGAACGGTACGAACTTCCCGGCCGGCACTGCGACGCGGCCGGCCTTCTCGACCTGCACCTCGGAGACGCGTGTGACGATGCTGACGTCGAGGTCCGTGGCGGCAAGCGTGAGCTCCTTGCCGTTCGCCTCGAACAGGATGGTCGAGAGGATGGGAAGCGTTGCACGCGTGCTGACGACGCTGGCGACCGCGCCGAGGCTGCGCGCGAGATCGCCCTGCTGGACCTGGATCTTCACCGTGGGGCCTTTCGTTCAACGTGCCCTGGACGGCTCGGCTGCAGCTCGCTCCGCCGTGGCGCGGCGTGAGCCTGCCGAGCGCCCGATTCGCGCGGTCCCGCCGAGGATGGGAAGCGGCGCACCGGCTCCCGCGGGCGGAGAGAAGGCTCTCTCCGCGAAGGGGCCCAAAGCGCGCATGCCGCTGCTGCGGGGAGCCCGCCAGCGAGATCCTACCGCACGCGTGCGCGCGGCGACAACCTCTGGGGCGCGTGGAGGGTCTGTGGGGACCGCGCCCGTGGCGGGGTCGAGCCACGGGTCGGGGTATGGGGGTGTGGCGTTGGCTCGCCCTGAGGTCATGCTCTGCTTCTTCTGATCTGATCTCTAGGTATAGAGTAGAGGTAGCAGCAGGCGTGGGGACGGCGGGGACGATTTACGGGTATGCCTACAACTGATTGATATATAATTAGTTACTGACTCATAGCTCGCAAACTGCCGTGGGATATCCGGCGGGTTGGGTGGTGGGTTGTCCCGGGGGCGCCGCCGCGCGGCAGACCTACCCCCGTAGAACCCCGCTGTGTACCTGGCTTGTCCCACGAGTACTACCCAGGCCGAGCGCGCGCAGTGGTAGCGCAGACCCGCAGCGGGCCGCCCAGCGTCTGGCTGACCGGCCCGCTCAGCCGTCGAGGTTGAGGCGGTGGCGGATCTCCTCGAGCTCGCGGCGGAAATCCGGATCGGTCTGCTCCAGCGCCGTGATCTTGTGCCACGCGTGGTGCACGGTGGTGTGGTCGCGGTTGCCGAACTTGCGCCCGACCTGACTGAGGGACGCGCTGGTGTGCTCCCGGCACATGAACATCGCCACCTGGCGCGCGTGCGCAACGGGCTTCGTGCGCAGCTTCGAGCGCATCAGGTCCAGCGTGATGTCGTAGAACGCCGCGACCGCGGTGATGATCTCGGCCAGGCTCACCTGGCGCTTCTGGGCGTGCCGTGTCAGGAAGGCGCCCAGGACTTCCTTGGCCATCTCCACGTTGATGTCACTCCCGGTGAGGCCCGCGAAGGCCAGCAAGCGGATCAGCGCGCCTTCGAGCTCGCGGATGTTGCTCGTGACGCTCTCAGCAATGACCACGAGGACATCGTCGGGAATGACGATCTCCTCCTTCTCGACCTTTTTCTTGAGGATCGCGATGCGCGTCTCGAGATTGGGGGCCTGCAGATCGGTAATAAGGCCCCATTCGAAGCGGCTGCGGAGGCGCTCCTCGAGGGTGGGGATCTCCTTGGGAAGCCGGTCGCTGGTGACGACGATCTGCTTGTTGGCGTCGTAGAGCGCGTTGAAGGTGTGGAAGAACTCCTGCTGCGTGCTCTCCTTGCCCGCGAGGAACTGGATGTCATCGATCAGCAGCACATCGACGGTGCGGTAGCGATTCTTGAACTCGAAGGTGCGCCCGGTGCGGATGGACTGGATGAGCTCGTTCATGAAGTTCTCGGAGGAGACATAGTGCACGAGCAACTGCGCGCGGTGCTCCAGTACGGCGTTGCCGATCGCTTGCATGAGGTGCGTCTTGCCCAGACCCACGCCGCCGTAGAGAAACAGCGGGTTGTACACCTGCGCGGGCGCGTCGGCGACCGCCTGGCACGCGGCGTGGGCGAGACGGTTGTTATCGCCCGCGACGAAGTTGTCGAACACATACCGCGCATTGAGGCCCGCGTCGCGCGGATTGCGCGCGGCGGCGGGCAGCTCCTCCGGGGCGGCGAATGCGGGCAGCGACCGCGCGTCCAGCGTGGCGGCCGGCGGCGGTGTGTGGTTGGGATTGACCAGGACGCGAATGACAACGGGCCGCCCGACGACGCGGTTCGCGGCCCAGTGCAGCGTGTCCATGTGATGCTCGGTCAACCAGTCGACGAAGAACTGGTTGGGGCCCTGCAGGGTCAGGCAATCGCCGTCCAGGGAGAGGAACTCCGTCTGGGCGAACCAAGTCTGGTAGGTCTGCTGGGTGACGAGCTGGCGAACGGTGTCGAGGACGCGGTCCCACATCGGGGACATCTCGCCTTGCGCCACAGTCGGCCCTTTCTGTGAATCTGGCCTCGACAGAAGGGACGCTCGGCTCGGGCGTGCCCCCAAACGCGTGGGGGCAGGCCGGAGCGGCGACAACAATCCCACGGTATCCCCAATGGGGATAACCAGCTAAAACACTGGAAATTCGACAGTTACAGAAGGAGGATTCCAGGGGGCAGCCGAGATGTCCCCAGACCGAGGGCTCTGGGGATGATGGCAACGGGGCGAAGCCTGGTTATCCACCTCGAGTGCGGCGACGCTAGCACCTGGATTTTTGCGGAGCAACTGGCGAAAAGCGACCAGCTGGCGCCGGAGACCATAAGCGACAACGCGGCAACGCGTTTGTGGCCCCCTACGAAAATGTGAACCCACTGTGGGACGGGGGCCACGGCCTCCACCTCGGCCGGCCGGACCGGTACGGCGCTCCTCGCACCCCTGCCTGGACCGCGCGCATCCCGCTGATAGGATGGCGGTTGACGCACCCGGGGCGCGCCCGTAGTGTGGTGCGGTTCCAAGACCCGAGCAGGGACGCCCGCAAGCACTCGATTGCGCGGCTCGTCCCGGGAACCCGTGGAGGAGCCGACGTGAAGAGGACCTATCAGCCCAGCAGGATCAAGCGCAAGCGCGACCACGGGTTCCGCAAGCGCATGTCCACCAAGGCCGGCCGCGCGGTCCTCAGCCGTCGGCGTGCCCGGGGTCGCAAGAGGCTCAGCGCCTGAGCGCAGAGCGCCCCTCGGCGAGGTGGGATCGCAGAGGGGGGCGTGGCGGGTGAACGGGAAGCTCCGCAGCCGGCGACAGTTCAACCTCGTCTACGAGCAGGGGCGCAAGGCTGTCGGGCGGCACGTCATCGTCTTCGCCCTGCCGCGCGCGCAGCCGCTGGCTCCCGGCGATCCGGCCGCGAGCGGCGGGGTGGCCAGCGGCATCGTCGCCAGCCGCAAAGTCGGTCCCGCCGTGCGCCGCAATCGAGCCAAGCGCGTCGTGCGTGTCGCGCTGCAGATCCTACGCTCCGAGCTACGCCGGCCGCTGTGGATCGTCCTTGTGGCACGCGCGTCTGCAGCCAAGAGCGAGCTGAGGAGTCAGGACGTGACCACCGATCTGCGCGAGCAGCTGAGCCGCCTCGATCTGCTCGGCGCTGACGGCTCCCCGCCATGCTGACGCGGGTGCTGATCGGGCTGGTCGGGGCGTACCGCCGCGCGATCTCCCCTTTCCTCGGCGTCGCTTGCAGGTATCATCCCAGCTGCGCGGTCTACACGCAGGAGGCGTTGCGCCTCCACGGGCCGGCGCGCGGGCTGTGGCTCGGCGCCCGGCGGATCCTGCGATGTCATCCGTGGAGCGCGGGGGGCTACGATCCGGTGCCGCCGCAGCGCGAGAGGCGCATCGGAGCGGCGTGACCCCTCGCGCGCGAGCGGCGTGAGCGACCGGGCGCGGGGAGCGCGGCGGGCCGCGTGAGAGTTGCGTGAATCGTCGCGTGCGGGCGCACCGAGCAGAGCCTGTACGCGCGGAGCATTCCCGGTCCCCGCCGCGGCTGCGCGAGGACGCGAACCCGAGAGGACGGCAGTCCACAGTCCATGGAAAAGCGAACCCTCCTGGCTTTCGCGGTCATCTTCGCGTTCCTCATCGGGTGGAATCTCATCTTCAAGCCGAAGCTGCCGCCCCCGCCGGGCATGGGCTCACCGCCCACGCCACAGTCCGGCAGCGGCGAGCCGGGCGGTACAGGCGGCCCGGGCGGCAGTGGCGGGCCGGCTGCCGGCGGCGCGGCCAGCAGCGGTGGCACGGCGGGAACACCGGAGGGGGGCACAACCGGCGCCGCGGGCGGTACTGCGGGCGTCGCGGGCGCCGGCGGGCTCGCGGGGCGCAGCGGCGGGGCAATCACCTCGGCCGCCGCGGAGAGCTTGATCGGCGGGCGCTGGACGCTCAGCTCGGATACGGAGTCGGGCATCCCCATTCGCGTCTCGACCGACAAGATCAGCGCGGAGATCGACCCGGTCGGCGGCGATCTACGCTCGTGGAAGCTGCGCGACTTCAAGACGGGCGACGGGCAGCCCGTCGAGCTGGTCGGCTCGCGCTCGCTCGACCGCGGCTCGCAGCGGGCGCACGCGCTGCGGATGCTGGTGGACGACGTGCCGGTGGACCTGCGCTCCGTCGCTTTCGAGCCCAGTGTTCCCGAGTTGCAGCTGGACGCGGGACGCCCGGAGGGGCAGCTGCAGTTGCGCGCGCACACGACGGGGGGCGGCGAGCTCACGATCGGCTACCACTTCAACAACGACAGTTACAACGTGGGCGTCGACGTGCGCTATGCGGCCCCCGGCAGCGCGGAGCGGCGGGTGTTCTGGGAGGTCGGCTGGCCCGGCGGCATCGCCAGTACCGAGCCTGACAGCGCGGCCGAGTCCGGCATGTGCAAGGCCACCACGCGCGTGGGGGCCGACATCTACCGCAAAGCCTTACGCGATCTCTCCCGCGGCGACGGCTCCCGCGGGCGCGGGACCTACGAAGGCACCATCAGCTGGGCCGCGGTGGGGAGCAAGTACTTCACGGCGGTGCAGCTCATCCCCGAGGCGCTCCCGGGAAGCGTGCGCTTCGACGGTGACTTCAGCCGTAAGCTGCAGACCTTCCTGACGCGCGTTCCCATGGCGCGCACCGATGCCGCCACGCTGCGCTACACACTCTACCTGGGCCCCATGGACTACGACCACCTGGCCGCCAACGGCGCAGACGTGGGGCGGCTGATCGAGCTGGGTCCGGCGGCTTTCCGACCCATCGTGCATGGAACGCGCTGGCTGCTCAAGGTGATCCACCGGGTGATCCCCAACTACGGCCTGGTGATCATTTTGCTGTCGGTGGCCGCAAAGCTGGCCTTCTTCCCGCTGACGAAGAGCAGCACGGTTTCGATGCGCCGGATGCAGGAAGTCCAGCCGCAGCTGCAACGCCTGCGCGAGAAGTACAAGGACGACCAGCAGCGCCAGAGCAAGGAGATGTTCGCGCTCTACAAGAAATACGGGATCAACCCCATGAGCGGCTGCCTGCCGGTGGTGGTGCAGATGCCGGTGTTCTGGGCGCTGTTCACCGTGCTCAGCCGAGCGATCGAGCTGCGCCAGGCGCCGTTCGTGGCCTGGATCCACGACCTCAGCCGGCCGGATGTTCTTTTCCGGCTGCCGGTGCACCTGCCGATCTTCGGCGACAAGTTCTCCTTGCTGCCGACCCTGATGGCGCTGGGCATGTGGGTCCAGACGAAGATGACGGGAATGGGATCGATGCCGGCGGGTGAGGGCATGATGGGGATGCAGACGCAGATGATGAATACGATGATGCCCATCATGATGTTCGTGATCTTCTACAACAGCCCCTCAGGGCTGGCGCTGTACTGGCTGGTGAACACCGTGCTGACCGCCTGGCAGACGTGGCATATCCACCAGTCGCTGGGGCCGCGCGCCGTGCCGCAGGAGTAACCGCGCGGGCGTCGAGACTGCGGACCCGAGGGGACCTGCGCACCAAGCCACCGCGCGGGCGTCGAGTCCGCGACCAGGAAAGCCGACCGGGAGAGACACCTATGTTTCGCGAAAGCATGGAGCTCATTGCACCGACGATCGAGGAGGCCACGCGCCGGGCGCTCCACGCGCTGGGGATCGCGCAGCCCGACCAGGCGCGCATCGAGGTCCTGGACCGCGGCCCACAGAGCGGAGGCTGGTCCTGGGAACGACGGCCAGCGCGGGTGCGGGTGACGCGGCACGTCGAGGGCTTTGGGCACGTCGCGCGGCATCTCCCCGAATCGCTGCCCGAATCGCCGCAGCCACTACCGGCGCCCTCGGCGAGCGTAGGTACGGGTGGGGGTTCGGCCGGAGGGGGCGCCCGCGCGGCTGGCGGATCCACGCGGCGCGCGTTCGCCAAGCCAATGCTGCAGTTTGGAGACGCGACGCCAGCTTCTGTCCATACGATGGGGATCGAGCCCTCCAAGCCGAAGCCAAGGCAGGCCTATCAGCCCGAAGGGGAGGACAATACCCATGTGGAGAGGGTCGTCAAGGCGCTCCTCGATGAGACTCTTCTGCAGTGTGACGTGAAGTTCGAGCATGGAGAGTATCAGCGCGTCTTGATCAATCTGGAGGACAGAGATGCCGGGCTGCTGATCGGCCGCCGAGGAGCGGGCGTCGACGCTCTGGAGCATCTGCTCGAGCGCATGGCGTCCAGGGCCGCAGGTCATCGCATCCCGCTCCAAGTCGATGTGAACGACTATCGTGTTCGGCAAGACAATGACCGGCGGGAGCATGCGCTGGCGCTTGCGCAAAGGGTCCAGTCCACTGGGCAAGAAATTCATCTCGATCCGATGAATCCGAGGGATCGCCGTGTCGTCCATCTGGCGATCCAATCGATCGATGGCCTGACGACGTTTACGATCGGTGAGGGTGCGCGCCGCCACATCGTCATCACCCGCAAGACAGAATGACTGGTTCGGGGAACGGTCGGCTTCCTGGATCGATCGACTGACGGTTGTGGCCCTGAAAGCTGCCTGGCCTCGCGGCACTCCGTGTCTTGCCACGCGGCTTAGCTTAAAACGGGTTTCTCGGCGGAGCTCCGGCAGCGGTGGTGCCGCGGGTGCCGAATTCTGGGAACCGCGGCGCGATGGGCGGGGGCAACCGCGCATGGAGCTACAGCAGACACTTACATATCCACTATTATTGATGTATCTAGTCTTACCGATGTATTTGAAAGCACCACAGGGGTTCCGCAACGATTCGGCTCTTCCACACTTCAGTACTATCCCATGATATCGGGCTTCCGCAGTGGCGCACTCGATTCGTGGGACCTGGGACATCTCCTGCCGCTGATGCAACGCTACCGGGATGACATTCTCCTTTTCAACCGCGCGCGCAATCTCGTGAGCCGCGCGCTGGACAACGATGCGGTCGAACGCCTCCTGTTGGAGGGTGTCGCTGCTGGAGTCGCTCTCCCTTTGGAAGAATCGGATCGGATCCTGGATCTGGGATCAGGCGCTGGAATCCCAGGGGTCCCGATCGCGCTCGTGCACCCCGCAACGGACGTCGGACTCCTGGAGCGCCGGGTGGGGCGTTGCGACTTTCTCCGGCGCGAGGTCGCAGCGTTGGGTCTGACGCGGGTGGCTGTGCTCGAGGGGGACGCACGCGTTTGGGCGGCGGACACCGAGCAGGCGGGCCGATACCGCTACGTCTGCCTGAAGGCCGTCGCGAAGCCGGCAGCAGCCCTGAAGCTGGCACGCCCATTCCTCTGCCCTAACGGCCATGCGGTCCTGTTCCAGCGGTCGGACGAGAGGGCGGACATCGCCTTACAGCATGAGCTTACGGGCTGGGCCCCGGCCGGGACGCTGCCGTTGACCGACCCAGCGACGAACGCACCGATCGCCGCGCTCACCCTGTTCGAGGCGGTGTAGGCGCGCACGGGGATCCGGAGTTTTGCAGGGACCCGCGATGTTCCACGTGGAACATGGTCGCCATCGGGGTGGAGGATGCGCTGGCTTCGCATCAGCACGCCAGGGTCGGATCTGCTACGCAGACGAAGCGCTGCCGATGTTTCACGTGGAACACCCGCCTGCTGGGACCGATGCGTGGGGACGGGGAGGCTTTGGCCAGCGCAGCGTGACCACCGTCCCGGACCCAGGGCGCACGGCGTGGGCGCCGGTGGTCCGTGTGGATCGAGAACGTTCCACGTGGAACATCCCGACTCGGCGGGCACCGCCCGGGCAGAGGTGGCCCGTGCCAGACATGGCGCGATGGGCCATCCGACCCCCTCCCCGCGCGCCGACGCGATCAACCACGTTCCACGTGGAACATCATCCCGCGGCCCCTGTGCCCACCTCCGGGCCCGCCGCCAAGGCCGCCCCGGCCGACCCCGCAATGTTCCACGTGGAACAAACCGAACTGCCCGGCACTCGGCGGCCCCCCCGTGCCGTCAGCGCAGAACTCAGCGTCACCCACTCCCACCGTGCGCTGATCAGACCGGCCAAGCTGCTGGCGGGTCGAGAGCCTGCGGGCGAGTCGACAACCGCCCAGCGACACCGCGGGCAGGCAGGCCCTCCCCCAAGCCCACCCCGGCCGGCCACGACATGTTCCACGTGGAACGTGGGGGGGCCGGCATATCGGTCGGGAGCGGCCGCCGACGTTCCACGTGGAACACATCGGATGCAGACGCACCGATCGGGAGCGGCTGTCCACGTTCCACGTGGAACATGTCGATCACGCCCGTGGCCCCCGTGCCGAGCCACCGAGGTTCCACGTGGAACATTTCGACTCCGCCCGTGCCCGCCGGGATCCAATCGCGGACGTTCCACGTGGAACATCGAGCAAACTACCCCCCCGCGCGCTCGCCCGGCGCCGCCCCATTGCCCTCCCGATGCCCACCGGCCATGAACGGGCTGCCTGCCGGCGGTCCGCCAACGCGCGCGGACGGCGCCTGATCTCCCGAAACCCAGCGTGCTGGGCTGACGTTCTGCCGCGCACCGTGAATATGCTTGCGGCGCGCTGCGCTCTTGTGCTCGAATGCGCCAGCTCCTGCGCCCGCACGCCCAGCGGTCCTACCACGACCGAATCTCGAAAAGGTCTGGTGCCCCTTGCAGGAAATGGCGGTCAACTCCGCACCCAACGCCTCCGCGGAGAGCGCAATGGGACGCATCATCTCCATCTCGAACCAAAAGGGCGGGGTGGGCAAAACGACGACAGCCGTCAACCTCGCGGCCAGCCTCGCCGTAGCCGAGAAGCGCGTGCTGTTGGTGGACTTCGACCCGCAAGGCAACGCGACCAGCGGATCCGGCCTGAAGAAGAGCCCCGACCAGTACACCAGCTATGAGGTGCTGCTCGGGATCGTCCCGCCCCGGGAGGCCATGCAGCGAACGGAGATCCCGTTCCTTACGGTGATTCCTTCGGACCAGCGCCTCGCCGGCGCCGAGATCGAGCTCGTCACGGAGGACGGCCGTGAAGGCTTCCTCGCACGGGCACTCACGCCCCTGCGCGGCGAGTTCGACTACATCCTCCTCGATACGCCACCGAGCCTGGGGTTGCTCACGCTCAATGCGCTGACGGCCGCCCAGACGGTGCTGATCCCGATCCAGTGCGAGTACTACGCGCTGGAGGGGCTCAGCCAGCTGCTCAACACGATCCACCTCGTGCAGCAACGGCTCAATCCCCAGCTGCGCATCGAAGGGGTCCTGCTCACGATGTACGACCGGCGGCTGAACCTGAGCAATCAGGTGGCGAAGGAGGCCAACGACTACTTCGGCGGAACGGTCTACAAGACGGTCATTCCCCGCAACGTCACCCTGGGCGAGAGCCCCAGCTTCGGCAAACCCGTGATCCTGCACGACGTGGAGAGCCGAGGCTCCCAGTGCTATCTGAAGCTTGCAGAGGAGGTCATCCAGCATGACGAAGCGCGCGTTGGGTAGAGGCCTCTCGGCGCTGATCGGGGACGCCGTCGCCCCACAACCCGTGGCGACTGACGCGCGCCCCGCTGCGGTAATGCTCGGTGACCGCGAGGCGGTGATGCTGGAGGTCGAGCGCTTGGCGCCCAACCCCCGCCAACCACGCAAGTCCTTCGAGGAAGAGGGACTACAAGAGCTCGCCGCCTCGATCCGGCGCAACGGAGTACTCCAGCCCGTCCTGGTGCGCCGGGTCGGCTCAGGCTTCCAGCTGATTGCCGGGGAGCGAAGGCTGCGGGCGGCGAAACTCGCCGGTCACGGCCGCATCCCGGCCCTCATCTGCACGATGGAGGAGGCGGAGTCGCTGCGCGCCGCGCTCCTGGAGAACATCCAGCGCGAGGACCTCAACGCCATCGAGGAAGCAGAAGCCTACAAATCGCTGATGGAGACTTACGGAGCCACCCACCAGGAGCTCGCCGACATGCTCGGCAAGAACCGCAGCACGATCACCAACACCCTGCGGCTGCTGAGTTTGGAATCGAGCCTCCAGGAGATGATCCTGGACGGCTCGCTCATGATGGGACACGCCCGCTCGCTCTTGGCGCTCGAGGATACGGCCGCGCGGGTGCGCCTTGCCCGCGAGGCGGCGAAGGAGGGACTCTCGGTCCGCGCGCTCGAGCGCCTCGTGCAGCGCACCGTCTCGACGCCGCAGATCCGTCCGCGCGCTGGCCGGCGCGGCGCTCCGCGCGAACCCGATCATGCCGCGGTGCGCGAGCTGGAGCGGCGGCTCGAGCATCATCTTGGCGCCCCCGTCGCGATCCGCCGCCGCGGGCGGCGCGGTCGCATTGAGGTGCAGTTCTTCTCGGACGCCGAGCTCGAACGTCTGCTGGAGGCGATGGGGATCTCGGCCCAGCTCTGAGTCCCGGCCGACGTCTCCCAACGCGGCGCCGGCCGCCGTCACGGCCGCACGCACACGCCCTCCGATACGCCTCGCGCAGCCCGTCCCGGCTGCTGTGGACAAGGGCTGCCGAATGCAACAGGTTGTGGCGCAAGGAACTAAGTTAGAGATTCCGCGCGCGGAGTTCCGAGTTGTCCACCACTTGTCCCCAGAATCATGCACGGGGCGATGACCGCCGGCGGAGCTTGCGCGCTTGACGCGCCTAGGGTGGGACGGGAGACTGACCGCGCATGGCGGCTTCGAAGTTCTACAACATCATCGTCATGCCGGGTGACCATGGCGCCACCCGGCAGTTCCGCGTGAGCCGACGCCTGCTGGTACTGGGCGCTTCGCTCGTGGTGCTGCACTTGGTCGTGATGACCGTCTTCGTGACGACGTACTCCAGGGTGCTCGTCCGGTCGAGGCGGGTCAGCACGTTGGAGACGGAGAATGCCAGCCTGCGCGAGCAGGTGACGCAGGTGGACCGGCTGCGGCACGAGCTCGACCGGCTGACGGCCCTGCGGGGCCAGGTGCTGACGATGCTGGGGGTGGACGTCTCGGCGCGCCAGGCACAACAGGATGGCGCGGACGCGGCGGCACCGTGGACGACCACACCGCCCGAGCTGATGGGCCTGGAGCATGCGAAGGCGGCCGAATCGCTGCGCGCCTTCTCGCCACAGAGCTGGCCGGTCGACGGATACATCTCCAAGGAGTTCTTCCAGGAGGAGTCCGAAGGGCAACCGGCGCATCCTGGACTGGACCTGGTGGCTCCGGTGGAGACGCCGGTGAAGGCCGCGGGACGCGGTCGAGTGACGGAGGCTGGCTGGGACGAGACACTCGGGAACTACATCGTGATCGATCACGGGTTCGGCTTCACGACGATGTACGGCCACACCGCGCGGCTGCTGGTGTCGCCGGGGCAGGTCGTGGACCGCGACCAGGTGATCGCACTGTTGGGAAATACCGGCAAGAGCAGTGCCCCCCACCTGCACTTCGAGGTTCGGGTCGACGGGATGCCCGTGGACCCGCGCCGATACCTGACCCCCCGCTAGCGGCCAAGCGCCGCACGAGGAGGAACGCACATGTTCGGAAAGGAAACCGAGACCAGCGCTCCGGTCGACCCGCGGGCGACCTCCATTCTCGCACAGGGGTGCAAATTCAAAGGGGAGGTGGACATCCAGGGCACCTTCCGCGTCGAGGGCGAGTTCGAGGGCGCGATCCGCAACCCAGAGAACCTCGTGGTGGGCAAGACAGGCGTGGTGCGTGCCGATATCATCGCCAAGAACGCCACCATCGGCGGCAAGGTCGTCGGCAACGTCACCGCCGAGAACAAGATCGAGTTGCAGAGCGGCAGCCACCTCGAGGGCGACATCCGCACGCGCCGGCTCGTCATTGACGAGGGCGTCTTCTTCGAGGGCAACTGCTCGATGGGCAGCAAGGAGCGCGCGCTGGAGCAGCGCGTGTCCACGGCGGCGCCCGGCTATCAGCCACCGCTGCCACAGCCGCTGCCGCAGCCGCAAGCGAAGAAGGGCATCGCGTAACGGGACGCCGGCCGCCAGGTCGGGTTGACACGCCGCTTGCACGCTGACTAGCCTTGTTGGGGGGCGGGTGACGCGGGTCCCCGCCCCCTCACGTTTCCAGAACGACCCGCCCCAGCCCGCCCTCTCTCCACTAAGGCGGGCGTTCCCAAGCGCCGGCGCGGACGCCGCGCGGACGCAGCACGGGCGCAGTCCACGCGGTGGGCAGCCCAGGCAGCGGTCCGCCGCGCGCGAGCGCAGCAGGCTGCGAGCGCAGCAGAGCGCGAATGCGACGACGAGGAACCACCATGGCGCGCACGGTTCTGATCATGGGAGCCGCCGGCAAGGACTTCCACGTGTTCAACACGATCTATCGCGGGCACGGTGACGTTCGCGTCGCCGCCTTCACCGCCACCCAGATCCCGGGGATCGACGGCCGGCGCTATCCGCCGGATCTCGCGGGTCCGGGTTACCCGCAAGGCATTCCCATCGAGCCCGAGGAGAAGCTCCAGGACGTGATCCGGCGTGAGCGCGTCGATCACGTCGTGTTCGCCTACAGCGACGTGAGCTACGACTACGTGCAGCAGCGCCGGAGCCTCGCCGAGACGGCCGGCGCGACTTTCGAGACAGCGCCGGTCGCGCCGACCATGCTACCCAGCAGCAAGCCGGTAATCGCCATCTGCGCCGTGCGCACGGGCTGCGGCAAGAGCCAAACGACGCGGCGCGTCAGCCGCATCCTGCGCGATCTTGGCAAGCAGGTCGTCGCGGTGCGGCATCCCATGCCGTACGGCGATCTGTCGCGGCAGCGCCTGCAGCGCTTCGCCAGCCTCGATGATCTGCGCCTGCACCGCTGCACGATCGAGGAGATGGAGGAGTACGAGCCGCACATCGCCAACGGCTTCGTGGTGTACGCCGGCGTGGACTACGAGGCGATCCTGCGCGCGGCCGAGCAGGAGGCAGACGTGATCCTGTGGGACGGCGGCAACAACGACACGCCGTTCTACAAGCCCGACCTGCACGTCACCATCGTCGATCCGCACCGAGCCGGCCACGAGCTGAGCTACTACCCCGGGCGCGAGAACTTCGAGATGGCCGACGTGATCCTGTTCAACAAGATGGACTCGGCCGATCCCAAGGACGTGAAACTCATCGAGGAGAACGTCCGCCGTCACAACCCGCGCGCGACGGTGGTCTATGCCAACAGCCCGCTGAGCGTGGCGCGGCCCGAGCTGATCCGCGGAAAGCGCGTGCTGGTGGTCGAGGACGGGCCGACGCTCACCCACGGGGGGATGAAGTTCGGGGCGGGGATCCTCGCCGCGCGCCGGTTCGGCGCCGCGGAGATCGTGGACCCGCGGCCGTGGATCGTGGGGACGATCGCCGAGACCTTCCGCCACTACCCGGGTATCGGCACGCTCTTGCCGGCCATGGGCTACGGCGATCAGCAGATCAAGGACCTGCAGGAGACCATCGAGCGCTGCGAGTGCGACAGCGTGGTGGTGGGCACTCCCATCGATCTGGCACGGGTGGTGAAGATCGATAAGCCCCACACGCGCGTGACCTACGAGCTGGAGGAGACCTCCAAGCCCGATCTTGCGGAGATCGTGGGGCGGGTGGTGGGGTAGACGGCGGCGGCCGGCAGGCGGCGGTGGGCGGACCCGCGGCGAAGGTGAGGAACTGGGCCGGGAAGCGGATTAGGTGAGGGACCTCCTCACCCGCCCGGAGCGTGTCTGGCGGGCGTCGGTGAATTCCGTCCCGGAATCAGGCGTAAATAAAGAGAAAACAATGTAGTTCGACCACAGCGCCTACTTGTTTACTCCTTTTGTTCGATAATTTGGTGGGTCGCTTAGCTGTCAAATGCACTGGGTTGAAGGTTGCCTCGACCCACAAAGCCCGTGCGGTGTCGCCGCCAGGTGCCAGAAACAACTCCCTGCGCTCGGGCCCATGCTCCAGGCTCGCCGTGTCGTCGCGCATGATCGGTAAGGCCGACGTGCAGTGAGAAGCCCGCGTGCACCCAACCCAGCAACGCATGGTGGAACTCCGCCGACAGACGCTGCTCCCGCCGCAGCACAGCGAGCAGCAGGCGGTGGTACAGCTGGTCAGTGCCGCGGAGTCCCACTCGCCCGTCCCTTCGGAGCGATCGTCCGCGGCGAAGCCTCCGTACAATCGGACCTGCGCGCGCTGATCCGCAGCGCGCGCGGTCGGGCCAGGCTGCTGCGCTCCCCGATGTGGGTGGGCCGTCCACGTCGTCCCGCGGCGATGCGAACGGTGCGGATGCGTACCACTTTCAACGTCCGACCGCCGCCGATCGTGCGCGAGCGGCGGGCGATCAAGCCGGTCCCCCAGCGCCGCTCTAAGCGTGGCGGGCGGCTGGCGTTCGTATGGCGCTCGTGGTCGCTCAGACTTCCCGCGCTCCGCGCGCCCCTCGTGCCTACCCAGCTCGGCGCCGATGCTCCGATCGGACCTCACACCTCCCTACCTTGCCAATCGCCCGCAGGCGTCACAGCATTGGAGTTGTACGGACCAGCCCAATGGGTTAGCCTTCAATTGGTTGCGCGGACTTCGGGGCTCGGTCGGGAGGCGTGCCACCGTCTCGCCCGCTGCAGCGGCGAGGGCCCGCTTCCGGCAGAGCCGGATGGGGCACGCGGATGAACGTCTTCGGCCGTACGCCGTCGGCGCACACCCTGGGGCTCGGCTCGTTGGGTTCCGGAACTGACGAGATTCAGACACAGAAAAGGAGTGACTCCATGAAAAAGGCTACAACCGTCCTCGTCGTGCTCGCGTTCGGCGTCTTTGCGGCGCACGCAGCGTCTGCCTCGAACGTCGTCCGCATCAGCCAGGTGTACGGCGGCGGTGGCAACACCGGCGCGACGTACGATCGGGACTACGTCGAGCTCTTCAACTTCTCGGGTGCGCCTGTGAACATCGGCGGGTGGTCCCTGCAGTATGGATCCGCGACCGGAACCGTGAACCTGGGCGCCTGCACGAACTGTCTTGCGGTCATCCCGCAGGGCGCTACGATCCCGGCGTGCGGTTACTACCTGATCGCGCTGGCCAAGGGCGCCGTGCTTACTATTCCCCCGCTGCCCGTACCGCCTGATCTGGATGTACCCTTGGCGACTGCCATCAACATGAGCGCCACGGGCGGCAAGATCGGCCTCAAGGCCGACGGCGTGACGACGCCCTGCAGCCCGCAGACGGCCTTCGTCGACCTGGTGGGATATGGCACGGCGAATTGCTCAGAGGGCTTGGCGACTGGGGCGCTGAGCAACTCCACCATGGCCGTGCGCAACTTGGGCGGGCTCTCGGACAACAATGACAACCTCAACGACTTCACGGTCGTGACCGCGGCTCCTCGCAACTCCAGCTCGCCGATCAACCAAGGTTGCATCGACATCCCGAACACGACCAGCGGCTGGGGCACGATCAAGGGCCTCTTCCGGTAGCTCGGTAGTTGGCTCCGCGCTTCCGACGGCGACGGCCACCCCCTCGGGGGTGGCCATTCCGTTAGTGGTGGTGGTGCGTCCAGCATGGGCGCTGACTTGTATGAGGCGGTGCCGGACCGGACGGAGCGGGCCACTCACCGCGAAGCGCTTGTGACCAAAGCGAGGCATCCTAGACGCGGCGGTTGCGCGGCGAGTGTCAGCGCTCTTACCTGGGGAGATCTCGCCCTACGCCAAGCGCGTCCTACGCCCAGACCGCCCTACGCCCGGCTTGCGGCTAGTGCCAGCCAGCCCTACTGCCAGCGGCCCCGGCCTGCGCGCGGGCCGACGCTCCACATCCTCCCCCACCAGCGATGGCGCATCGCGTCCCGTAGGATCCGCGGACTGCCGCCGCGGCACTGAAGCAACGACTGACGCTGGTCCACCGTGAGCACGTCGCGCACGTCGAGACGCGCGCGGACCACGCGGTCCTGCATCGCGCTCCGCGTCCGTTGCAGCCCGTCGGCGGCGCGCTCGATCTCTGCGCGCTGCGACTTCGGATCGAGCATCAGCGCCAGCAGGTCGGCCCGCGCCTTCGCCAGGTCGCCACGCGCACGCACGACGTCGCGTCGCGCCGCCAGCCGCAGGTCCTCGATGCGGCTGCGCTGGTCGGAGCTGAGGTTCAAGTGGTCGAAACAAGGGCCGAGCCCCCCGAGACCTCGGATGCCATCATCACGGTCGAAGCCGCCTGCGCGATCCCCGTCGCCCCCACGCCCGCCGCCGTCGTAGCCTTCTGCATCCTCCTCAGCCTCGTCGGCTTCCGATTGCCCGCGGCCATCGTGACCGGGCTGGACCATTTCGTCGCGCTCATGAGGCTTGGGGGTGTCATGGGTGCGTGTGTCGGTGCGCGGACGGCTCGAACCGAGCTGCGCGCCCGCGGAGAGTGCCATCAGCGACAGCGCTAGCAGGACCGCGAGCCCGACGGCCGCGGTCATCGCCACGCGTTTGCTCGTCATGCGGTTCATCGTTGTCTTCCTCCGGACTTCCTGTGGTTGTTTGGGAAGGTGCAGGTTGTGCTCCAAGGCGCGGGTCTCGCCAACGGCTGTTGCTGAAGCGCGCAGGTGGGGCGCGCGCCGCGTTGCGAGACCGTCATCCGGGTCTATCATCCGATCCCGTCATCATGGTCCGCCTCGGATGAACAGGCCGGCGCCGCGTATGGCCATGGCCCGCAGCAAGCGCGCGTGCAACCGACGCTGCTCTGGATCGAGGACGCTCGACTCACGCAGCATCGCCTCGGTCACGAGGCTGTCCAACTGCGCCTGTGCGTGGGAGGCGCGCGCTTGTTGCGCGCGCACCGCATCGACGTCGGGCGGGCTCGCCGCGAGCTGGCGCACCAGCTCGGCGCGTTCGCGGGCGAGCTCCACGGCGAGCGTGCGCACGCGTGGGCGCAGCTCGGCCAGCGTCTCGCGCAGGGCGTCGTGCTGCTCGGGGCGCAATCCCAAGGCACGGTCGAGGCGGCGCAGATGCCGCTCGGGCCACGCAGCGGCAGCCCACAGCGGGCGCCGCAGCGCAAAGCGTGGCGCGAACGCGGGCCTGCGGCCAGGCTCCGCGGTCGCAGACGTGGCCGGCGGCTGACCCGGCTGTTGCTCCGACGCCGGCTGTTGTTCCTCCCTCGGCTGTTGCTGCGTGCTCGCGGGCTCCTCTTCCGCGACGTTCTCCGGCGCGCCGGAGGCGGGCTCCAGATCCTCGAGCGATGCGACGGAGCGGTAGATCCCCACGCCGAGGATGCCCACGTTGAGACTCAGCGAGAGCACCAGCAGCAGCTTCCACGCGGATCTCATCGCCGGCCTCCCGGAGTTCGAGCCGGATGGGGGACAGCCGCCTCGCCAGAGCCAGGGCGGGACTCATCGCCCACGGCCGGGACCGACTCGGGCGGGCTCGCTGCGGCGTCCTCGTCGCCGTTGGAGAAATCGAAGAACAGCGCGCTGGGCGAGCCTTCGGGAGCACTCGCAAGACTGGTGAACAGCGAGAGGTCGGGCATGTCGTCGGCGCGAGGGCCGGTGGCCCAATCGCCCAGCCAGACCCCCATGGCAAGGCCGAGGGCCAACGCCGCAGGGTAGGCCAGGCGCGGCGGCAGACTGAGGCTGCGCGGCCTGGCCGGGAAGGAGGCCGAGGCACGCGGGGCTCCTGCGCCGTGACCCGATCTGGCCGTTCGCAGTCGAGGCGCTCGCCTGCGCTCGCCTGCGAGCCCGGCCTGGATTCCGGGCCAGAGGTCTACGCGCCCGGGTGCGGGGAGCGCATCGATGTGCGCCCACGTGGCGTCGAGCAGCTCGAGCGCACGGCGCAGGTCGGCCGATGCAGCGAGGGCGCGGCGCACCAAGGCGGCATCCGCTGGCGGAAGCTCACCATCGCGATAAGCCAGCAGCCGCAAGCGGGCTGCGTCGTCGTTGGGACGGCCGTCGCCTGGCCCTGACGTCTCTGTCGTGTCGCCTGCCATACGTCGTACTCCTCACCCAAGCCTAACGCGCGAGGCGCTGGAATCCTGCGCGGGGGCGGGGCGCCAGGAAGCCCCGCGGTGTGGTGTTCTCGGCGGGGCCGTGATCACAATGTGCATACGTGGCAGCCGCGAGACCTCGGATGAGTGGTGTTGCCGGCGGGATGGTGAGCACAAAGTGATTACGCAGGCGGCGGACCCGGGCATCCACGGTCCACGATAGCCCCCGCACGGTAAGCACATTGTATTCACCGCCCAACCGGAGATATGGACGCCTCCGGGGGCCGTGTACGCGACGAGCAGACTCACACGCGAATGCGGGCGCACCAACGAGCCATCCAACCAACGCGTCCACAGATCTGGTTAGAGTATACGGTCAATATCAGGACGTATCACCACACGCGCATGTCATTGCGGCGGACAATGACAACGCGCCGAGTCAAATTTCATCTATGGCCTAAATTTGCGTGGACGGCATCTCAATCGACCAGTCCCGCCCGACGAAGCTCCTGGCGCAGGACCATATGGGCGCGCACGAGCAGCGACTCGACCGCTGCCGGGGTCGTCTGGAGAACTTCAGCGATCTCGGCGTAGCTCATCCCCTCGAAGCGCTTCAGCACGACGGCGATGCGTTGACGTTCCGGCAGACGGTCGAGTGCGGTACGGACGGCGGCCGCGGTGGAGGCGTCCTCGACCGCGGCATCGGGGCGATCGCGCGCGGGGCCTGGAATGTCCAGCGCACCCGATGAGCGCGAGAGCGGCAACCAGCGCAGCAGGCGGCGGCGGCGCATCCGGCCTCGGCAGAGATTCCCGGCGATGCGGAACAGCCAAGGGCCGAACCGCGCGCGCGGGTCGTACCGGCCCTCGCGCGCCGCACGATAGACACGCAAGAAAGTCTCCTGCGCGAGGTCCTGCGCCTCGTCCCGGTCCCCAAGACAGCGGTGGAGGAAAGCCAGCACGCGCAACTGCCAGCGCTCGACGAGCAGGCGGAAGGCAACCTCGCCGGCAGCGTCGAGACCGGCAGCGTCGAGCTCGCCGGTTGCGCCAGCGACGCGCGCCATCAGCTCGTCGTCTGTGGGGGAGCCGGAAGCGGCGGTCGGTGTCGTTGGTGTCGTCGGTGCGGTGGGCGTCGTTGGTGTCGTCGGTGCAGGCCGTGCGGGTGGCTGCGGCCGCCGATCGCGATCGCCCGTAGTCATGACTCCGATCCGTGCAGCGCCACCGCGACGATCACCAGATCGCTAGACCGCTCGGGCTCAAAGTCGCCAAAGGCCATGTCCCCGAACAGGGAGAATACCCCAAAGCCAGCCGCGGTCAGGTGCGGCTCAAGCTCCTCCCAGCGCCAGGCACGGAGTCGGGCCTCGTTGGCGGCGACGACGCTTACGGGCGGCTGCTCGCCGGGCCTCAGGAGCAGGGTGGTTGGATTGAAGCGGATGTGCTTGTCACCGTCCGGCGTCATCAGGCGCAGAAAAACGATCTCGCCGGGCTCATCGTCGGAATCGCGGCGGAAGTTGAGCGGCAGGTAGCGTAGCCCCTGCTTGCGGATGCGCTCGTAGTTGAGCACCTGGATCACCACCCGCCCGCCCACAACCAGGCGCTTCGCGAGGGCGGCCAGAACGCGAGGCAGCTCTTCGTCGTCGATGGACGGCAGCACGTTCCCCAGGCAGAGCGCGGCCCCGAAGCACTCGGGCGTGAGAGCCGCCAGCTCGGCCATCTCGCCCAGCAGGAACACCGGACCATCGTCACCTGATTCGCGCTCGTAGGCGCGGGCGGCCTCGATCTGCGCTCCCGAGCGGTCGACGCCGACGGTGTAGAAGCCCTGCGCAGCGAGGAAGCGCGCGTGCTCGCCGGTGCCGCAGCCCAAATCGATGACGGCACGGCGCGGGGCGCCGTCGAGTTCCTGATGCAGGAATGGCCACTCGCGCTCGATGCGCTGCGGCCAGGCGATCAGGCGGCGGTAGTTGAGGCGATGATAGGGATCGTCTGCCGGGGAGCGCGCTTCGGATGAGCTTGGGGATGCCGACGGGGGTGTGGGCGGCGGCGGGTCGCTGTCTGGAGCATCCACGGCGGACCTTTCCTGGAACCGGACGCCAACCATGTGGCGGGCACCCGGACATCGATCGAACACTGCTGCGGAAATCAGGTGCCGGCAACCCCCAACTGCGAGGCCCGCTCACGCGGCTCGCCTGGATGGCGCGGTTGGCGCGGCCCGCGCGGCTCTCGCGGCTGACGGGGGCTGGCCGGGGCGCCCCGCTGGGGGTAGACTCCCGGCCGCGTCCGTGCGGATCCGCCTGCCCCATCGTCCCCGAAGGAGATCAGGACCCATGCGCAAGAACCCGCTCGCCGAGCTGCGGAAATGCTCCAGCCCTCTTGGGATCGGCGCCGCGATCGTGGCGGTGACGGGGCTCACGACGTTCCTGGCGCTGCGGGCGATTGCGGCGCCGAGGCCAGGGCCGGCGTCGACCCGCGCGACGCCCGCGAAGTCGCAAAAATCCGCCAAGGGCCACGGAGGCTACAGCTGGCAAGCCCCAGCGGGCTTCGACGAGATGCCAATCCCGCCGGACAACCCGATGACCCAGGAGAAGATCGCTCTGGGGCACCAGCTCTACTTCGACACGCGCCTGTCGGGCGACGGCAAGCACAGCTGCTACGGCTGCCACGTGATCGAGAACGGGCTCACCGACGGCCGGCCGGTCGCGATCGGGGCCAACGACAAGGTGCTCACGCGCAGCGCGCCCACCATGTGGAACGTGGGCTACTACCCCGAGCTCTACTGGGACGGCCGCACCAAGGGACTCGAGGCGCAGGTGCTTGGCGCCTGGAAGGGCGCCAATATGGGCGCCGACCCGGAGAAGGCCACGGCCGACCTCGACAAGATCGCGGGCTACCACGACCAGTTCATGAAGGTATTCAACACGGGCGTGACGCCCGCGGGCGTGCAGAAAGCGGTCGCCAGCTACATGCGGACGCTGCTGTGCGGCGACACACCGTTCGATCGCTTCCAGCAGGGCGACAAGAATGCCATCAGCGAGCCGGCCAAGCGCGGCTGGGAGCTGTTCCGGGGCAAGGCCAGCTGCGGGACCTGCCACGCGGGGATCCTGTTCACCGACCTGCAGTATCACAACGTGGGGGTCGGGATGGACAAGGAGAATCCCGACGTGGGCCGCTCGGTGGTCACCAAGGACGAGAAGGACACCGGCGCGTTCAAGACACCGACATTGCGCAACATCACACGCACGGCGCCCTATTTCCACAACGGGCAGGCCGCGACCCTGCATGAGGCGATCGCGTTCATGACCGCTGGCGGGTTTGACAACCCACACCTGGACCGCACCAACCTCAAGCCCGTGCAGCTGAGCGAGTCGGAGGTGTTCGATCTGGTGGCGTTCCTCGAATCGCTCGAGTGTGGGTGCCAGCACGTGGAGTATCCGAAGCTGCCGTAGCAGCGGCGCACCGGGCTACGACATCACGCCGCCCACGCGCCGCCGCCCCGTGCCTCGCGGCCCCCTCATTGTTTTCGGTCATATTCCGCAACGACGCGCTTGGGTGCGCTGCGGCGCCAGGCTTGCTCGAGCACCGCGCGCAATTCAACGACATCGACCGTGGCCAACCGCACCAATACCGTCGGATAGGCACGGTAGTGATCTGTAATGAAGAACGTCTCGGGATCGGTGTGCATGCGAAGGTCGCGTTCCTCTTCGCCGCACTTGACCACCAGCGTCTCGCCGCCGTCGCGCAGCCGCGCGATGAACCTGCCACGCACTCGAAAGCCGGGCGTGCCGTAGCAGGGGCCTTCCTCCACGCCTGGAAAAGCCAGCGCGATCCGGCGCACTGTCTGGATGGTGACTGGGGTTCGCTTGGGCATGATTCTCGAGTCTCTTGGCGCGCCCGCGGCGCTACGGCACCACGCGCACCTCGACGTACTTTCCGACGGCCTTGGTGTCGGTCCGCAACAGTCGCGTCTGCGCGGTCAGCCGGCCACGCCAACCGGTGAGCACGTGTGCGTTGGGCACCGGGTTCTCGCCCGTAAAGCGGGTAGGGTCGGTCGAGATGATCGCCGCATTGGCGCTCAGCCGCTTGGGCAGAACCTTGGCGAAGCACCAGTCGGGTGAGGCGTTGATGCTGCCATGGTGGCCGACCTTGACCACGGTCGCGGCGAGGTTGGTGCCGTTGGCGTGCATGATCTCCCAGCTCTTCTGCTCCGCGTCGCCCGCGAAGAGCAGGCGCTTGCCCTGGTAGGTCAGCGCCAGCACGATCGAGGTGTTGTTGCGCGTGCGATCCACAGCGCCGAGCAGATCCAGCCCCCCCGTGCGCAGCTGACGGCGCAGCCGGGCGAAGTCGGCCAGCCGCAGCAGCGCCGACTTCGATGCGGCGGTTCCGTGCGGGAGGGGAAACGGGTCGTCGCCGCTTCCCGGACGCGTGCCTTCCGCCCTCCGCCGCGTGCCGGTCCGGGAGCGGCCGATCGCGCTCGCGCGCCCCTGCGCCGCGCCCGCCCGCCCCCGCCCTGCGCCGGCGCCCCGCTGAGCCATCTCGAAGTACTCGTCCAGCGCGGCGCGATCGGCGAGCGCATTGACCAGCGGCTCGAGGTAGACGTGGCTATCAGACTCAGGAGCGAGGATCTCGATCTGCAGCCGCTGCATCGCGGCGGGCCGGATGGGCGCGAGCGCCGTCTGGCGGTGGACGGGATGGGCTTTGTTGTAGCGCAGCGTCTTGAGGATGTCGTCCATCCGCTGCGCGGTCGACACTCCAGCGGCGCCGAAGTTGTTGCGGAAGATACGGGCAAGCTCCCCGTCCCCGGCAGTGGCGGACGCCGGCAGCACTCCCGCCAGCGCCTCCTGTGCGATCTGGAACTGGTTGTCGACGGCCGGTGTCACGAAGGCGTGCCACAACCGGTCGATGGTGAAGTTCTGCCTGAAGTGCTGGCGCAGCACGTGGAAGCCCTCGAGGTGATCGAGGTGGCGGTGGGTGATGACCAGCAGATCGAGCCGCCCGCCCGTGCGCTGCAGGACGTCGGTGTAGACCGTATCGAAGACGTCGTTGCGGTCGTTGTGGAAGTTGCCGAAGTCGATCCAGGCGTGGTGCTCGCCATCGTCCTCGTCCCAGGAGACCAGTATGCAGTCGCCGAACAGGACGTTGTAGGCGCGGACGGTGAGACTCATCGCGGCTTCCCTCGTGTCGGGCGGCGGGGCGCGCCGCGTGCGGGGCGGCGGGCCCGCGCCCGTGTCGCCGCAGCGCCCGCCCGCATCGTCACCTCGCCCGGCGGCCCGACGCAGCGCACCGCCGGGTTGCGCCGCAAGGTCGCTCCATCTGCCGCCAGAGCCAGCGTCCAGGACTCCTCCACGCGCTCGCGGCGTAGCTGATCGTCGCGCGACCCACCGATGGTCGCCACGGCGCCGCCGTCCATCTGGGCGCGCAGGAACTCCAGCCCCCGGCCGACGCGCTGGCGGGTGACGGGCTTGGCGGCATGGTGGTACAGGCGTCCCTCGGGATCGAACACGAGCGTGCCGCCACCCCAGAACGTGATCCACTGGTCGTGGGCGGGGCCGAACTCGCGGCCAGCCAGCCGCACCTCGACAGGGTACTCGTACACGAGGACCACTTGACCGACCTGTGTGGGATCCTTCGCCTGCGCCGCGATCTGCAGGTCGCGCACGATGAAATCGCGGTAATCCGGGTAGCGGCCGAGCACGAGACGGTCACGGTTGGCGTCGAGGAAGAGGTAGGCCTCGCGCCAGGTGGGCCTTGGCCATGAGCGGGGCAGGCTCCGCCAGGGGCGGGTGTCGAGATCGGCCGGGGTGTCGAGACCATGCCGGCCGTCACGCCCGCCATGCGCGCCACGCCGGCTCAGCACGAAGTGCTTGCGCAACACTGCGGCCGTGACCGCACGGTAGCCGCGCGTGTCGTCGGGGTGTGCGAGGCGGTCGGAGGCCAGCATGGCGAGGCCGAACTCCTCGAGAGTGGCGTCGGCGGGCGGCAGGAAATCCAGTGAGCGCACGACCATGCGCTGCAGCGCGCGGCGGGCGTCCTTGAGCGCGGTCAGCGGCTTGGCGCCGCGGCGCCTCTCCAGAGCGGCCATGGCGATCAGCGCCGCGTAGACCGCGCGCGTGAGCTTGAGGGAGAGGCGGTGCGGCTCCAGCTCGCCACCCCAGTCGCGGCGCGGCGACCCCAGCAGACTCCGCAGGTTGCGGTGAGCACCCTCGAAGTCCTCGGCGATCTCGGTCACAAGGTTGGGTCGCGCCAAGCGGCGGGCGACGCGGCGGCGGACCGTTTCGTAGCTGAGCGCCGCGAACAACGCGGTCAGGTCGCCGATCGCCTCGTGCAGCGCGGAAGTCTCGGGCTCGAGGGCCTCGGTGTAACGATCGCGCACCGCGTCGAGGATGGCGTGGCCCGTCTCGTGGGCGACGATGTCGTGCGAGAGAGATGTGTGGTAGATCGCCCCCGGGCCGCCGCCGCGGCCCCCTGCGCGCTTCCCCGAACCGCGGCCCGGGCGCTCGCGTCCGCGGCCAGCGGCGCGACTCGCTACGCGGTTCGGCGCGTGGCTCGCCGCGCAGCCTGCCGCGCGAAACGAGCGGAATGAGAAGAGCTGCAGGCTGTGGGTGTCCTCACTGTAGAACGCGTTGGCGAGATAACCGGCGTGTGGGAGCACGATCAGCCGGCTCGCATCGAACCCCCAGCGCAAGTCGCGGCCCAGCTCGAGCTCAACCAGCTCGACCGCACGCGCCGTGATGGCGTAGGCGTTGAGCTGGTGGAAGCGCAGGTCAGCGGGATCGTAGTCGGGAAAACTGCCGTCACGGCGCGGGCGGGCCGCGTGGTAGACCTCGTCGCGGTCACGGTTGTAGTCGAAGACCGCGACGCGCTTGCCGACCGGACCGGGGAGCAGCTCCCCGCCGACCTTGACCCGCTCCGGCGTGGGCGTGGTGGTGGGGTCCTGGGGGAAGACGGGGATGGAGATCAGGGAGAGTGGCATGGCCGGATCATTGTAAACCCAACGCGGGGCCGGGAGCATCGATCGACCATCGGTGGATAGGCCGACGGAGCGCTGGAAAGGCGGACACGGCGGTGGGCAGGCCGAGATGGCGGCGGGCAAGCCGACACGGCGGCGGGCAGCAGGCCACCTTCGGGGCGCAAGGCGGAACGGGTCCAGTTTCTGCGTCTATCTGTCCAGGAAGGCCGTACCATCCGCTGGAGCGCTCGATATCGTGAGCCGCACGACGAGCCGCACGACGGGTACTGAACCCCGCCGATCGAACGGCAGGATGCAGCGAAGCGCAAGCCGCGGCGCAGTTGGGCCCGCTGCGCCGACCCCTGTGATGGTCCGCCGTGCCGCGGTCGAGGCGAGTCTGTCAACTGTCCGCACCGCCAGCGCGCGCGCCGCAAGGAGCAGGTCATGGAACGGCCACCGAAGTCCACGAAGTCAGGTAAGGGCGTCCGCAAGCGAGCCGCAGGGTCAGCGCCTGGAGGCCGGGCGCTGAAGCGGCTGCGGCAGTTCGAGCAGGCGCGCGGCCTGCCTCCGGCGCCGGGATCGCCCAGCGCTCCGACGACGACCACGAGCAAGGGTCGCAAACGCAGCGGGTAATGGCGGCCGCCCTTTCGGCGCGCCCGCCTCGAGGGGAAAGCCATGGACATTCCGAGGGAGCCGAAGGAGAAGCGCCCGCGGCGCGGCTCGGGGCGCCCGCGCCATCCACCCCGTGGCCGCGCGACCGCCGGTGCCCATGCCTCCGGCGCTCGAACGCGCCGTCCGCCCGTGCGTCTTCGCACGCCCAAGAAAGTCCCCGGGGGCAAGGCGCTCGCCCGGACGCGCCTCTTTGCGCTGCAGCGCGGGCTTCCCCCGCTCCAGGCCCATCGCGGGGCCGTTCGCGGTGACGCCGGCCGCGTGGGCGCCAGCCGCGTGGGTGCGGGTCGCGTGGTCGCCAGCCGCGCAGGCTCCCGCCGCGAGCGCACTGCGGGCACCGAGCGCACCGCGGCGTCCCCCCACCTTCCCTACCTCGACGCGTTCACGCAGAAGCGCGCCCTCGCCGCGCACGCAGCTCCCGCCGGCGGAGGGCCCGGGGTCGGGCAGCCGCCACGCTGGCGCGAGCTGGGTCCCACCTCCATTCCACACGGCCAGACCTACGGCCACGGTGCCAACAGCCAGCCTCCGGTCTCCGGACGGATCGCGAGTGTCGCCGTCGACCCGGCGGACACGCGCCACGTTCTCATCGCATCGGCGGGGGGCGGCCTGTGGGAGACGCGCGATCTGGGCGGGACCTGGCGCCCGCTCACCGATGATCTCCCCACACTCGCGATGGGCGCGCTGGCATTCGCGCCCAGCGACCCGC
The DNA here is from genome assembly GCA_041484665.1 of Candidatus Krumholzibacteriia bacterium. Lineage (GTDB taxonomy): Bacteria > Krumholzibacteriota > Krumholzibacteriia > JAJRXK01 > JAJRXK01 > JBGPIA01. The sequence continues at coordinate 24,446 of JBGPIA010000020.1, read as the reverse complement.
GCATCGTCTACGCGGGAACGGGCGAAGGGGACAGCCTCGTCCCGCTTGGGGTCGGGCTGCTGCGCTCGCGCGACGGTGGCGCGAGCTGGGCCGTCCTTCCGTTCGCCGAGCTCGTCGGCCAGGCCTTCTATGACCTGATCGTCGACCCCGCGGACGCGGACCATGTGTGGGCCGCCACGACCGCAGGCCTCTATGAGAGCCTCGATGGAGGAGCGAGCTGGCAGAGGCAGCGCACGCACCTCACGTGGGATCTCTCGCTCGACCCTCGGACGAACGAGCTCCTCGCGGGGTGCCAGGACGGGTTGGTTCGCTCGACAAACGGCGGGGCGACGTGGAAGCGGCTCGCGCTGCCCGAAATGCCCGCAGGCGAGATCGCGCGCATGGAAGTCTGCCACGCCCCCTCTGATGGTGGGATCGCGTACGTGTTCGCCTCGATCGACGGCCTGGCCAGGCTGTGGCGCCGTTGCGCACCTGGAGCTGCCTTCGTCAGACAATCGCTGCCCCGCGGCCTCAAGACCGACCAGGCCTGGTACGACTGGTGCGCCGCTGTCGTTCCGGATGATCCCGACACGGTGTTCATCGGCGCCATCGAGCTGTACCGCGGCCGCCGCCGCGCAAAGGGGAGCTGGGACTGGTCGAACATCTCGTCGCGCCGCCGCGGTGACTCCATCCATCCCGACCAACACCATCTCGCGTTCGCTCCGGACGATTCACGCGTCGTCTACTCCACCAACGACGGCGGCCTCTTCCGGTCGCCCGACCTCGGCCGGACGTGGCAGTCCCTCAACAAAGGGCTCGCCATCACGGAGTTCGAGTTCCTCGCGCAGCATCCCACGCAGCTCGACTGGATCCTGGGCGGTACGCAGGACAATGGGACGCTGCGGCGCGCCCTCGGGACGCAGTGGGATCAGGTGGCATTGGGCGATGGTGGCGACTGTGGTGTGGACACAGCGCATCCGCAGGTCTGCTATCACACCTACTACGAGATGGGGGTCGAGGTTTCCCCCGACGGCGGCTCGAAGTGGAAGGACATCGGCCCCTGGGTCTCCGAGGACTACGCTTGTCTGTTCTACCCGCCGGTCGAGGTGCTCGGCCGGGTCGTGGCCCAGGCGGGCGAGACGGTGCTGATCACCGAGACTCAGGGCAAGCTCTGGGCTGAGGTGGCGCTCCAAGGCGTTGGCCGCAATGCCCAGCTCGCGTCGGCGCTCGCGATCCCTGGTCCCGGCGAGATCCTCGTCGGCACGGACGCGGGGCGCGTCTACCGCATCCTGCGCGACACATCAGGCTGGGACGGCGTCGCGGCCGTTCGTCTCACGACGCCGCGCGACGGGTTCGTCAGCGACATCCACGTTGACCCTCGCGGCCGGATCTGGGTTTCGTACTCGACGATCCAGGGCGGGCATCTGTTCGTTTCAACGGACGGCGGTGCCTCGTGGGCGGAGCGCAGCGGCGGGCTGCCGTCGGTGCCCGTCAACGCCGTGGCCGTGGATCCCGCACGCCCCGACACGCTCTACGTGGGAACGGACAACGGTGTCTATCGCTCGCCGGACAGCGGCTCCACGTGGGCCGAGTACGGTCTCGGTTTGCCGAACGCGGTGGTCGGGGACGTCGTGCTCCACGCAAGCGGGCGGCGGCTGCGGGCGGGGATGCGCAATCGTGGGGTGTGGGAGATCAACATCTGAGGGAGAACGGGTAGAGCCGAGGGGCGTCCGGGAGTCGGCAATCACGGAGGAGAACGATGCGAGTCCATGCAGCAGTCCTGGTCCTCGTCCTCGCCCTGCTCGAGCCGCTCGCCTGCGGCTGCGCTTCGATCCCACGCGAGGCCCCCATCCTCTCAGGGGAGCTGGGCACCCGCATCCAGGAAACGCGCAGCGCCCACAAGAGCGCCGTCCGCCTGTACCTGGACGCCAAGCGCACCGAGGTGAACGAGTTCGTGGACCGCGAGTGGGTCCCGCAGTTCACGACCGAGGTTTTTGGCAGCGAGGCGGTCGCTTCGCAGCTGGAGCGTGTCTTGGGTAGCGGCAGCGCGTCGGAGCGAGGTGAGTTGATTGTGGGCCTTGGCCAGCGCGTGCAGACGAAGATCAACGCCAAGCGCCGCGAGCTGCTAGCGCCGTTGGACGAGGCCGAGCTCGCGATCCTGCGCCGGCTCGACGAGCACTACGACCAGATGCTCTCCATCAATCTCACGCTCACGGCGCTGCTGGACGCCAATGCCAAGGCCTCGCAAACCCAGGATCGCCTGCTCAAGATCCTGGACGCGAAAGGCGAGCTACCCAGCCTGCTCGAGAAAGCCGAGGAGATGGTGAGTCTGATCGTCGAGAAGCGCGACGCGTTCGCCGCGAACAAGCAACGGATCGAGGAGCTGATCCGCGAGTTGAAGAGGAGCCTGCCTTAGAGAGATACACCAGGAGGAGCACGCTATGCCCATCGACTGGGGCGCCATCGACGCGGCCATCGAGGACGCGGGCAAGAAGACCGACGACCTGCTGGCCGCACGCATTTCATCCGTCACGCGGCTGACGGACGACGAGATCAAGAGCCTCTTTCCCACGCCCGCAGATGTCGAGAGGCTCGCGGAGCTGATGAAGATCGTGCGCGCGTCGACCGCCGAACGCGAAAAGATCAACCTGCTCGTGAGCAACATCGACAGCCTTGCGGGACCCGCGATCAAACTGCTGGCGAAGTTCGCCTGAGCGAGAGCATGGCGGGCTGCCGCGCTCGGGCCAGTGCTGAAGCGGGCGTGTGCGCCGCCGCCTGCGCGCGACGCGGCGAACTCTTCCAGCCCGCCCATGGCCGGCGATGTGATCCACTTGCACCCCTGCGGCACAGGAACAGCGGCACCTTCGAGCCTCAGCCCAGGAACACCGGGGCGAGGAACGAGACGGCCAGGATCAGCAGTGCGCCCCAGAAGGGCGCCTTGTCCCCGAACTGCAGCTCGAACGGTCCCCCCTGCAGCGCGCAAACCCACACGCCGAAGGCGAGCGTGGAGAGCGCCAACTGGAGCCGCGCGCGCACCTTCATGACCCGCCACAGATACACCGGGGTCGCGAGCACTCCGAACCCGAACACGCCCCAGAGAAGCCCGCGCCCGCCGCGCCCGGAATACTGCGCCGCGATCAGGCTCTGGGCCGCAATGAACAGCCCAACGACCTCGCCAGGGATCAGCTTGAGCACGCGCCCGAAGTAGACGTCCGGCGCCGGGGCCTTGCCGGGAGCTTCTCCCGCGCGTTCCTCGCGGGGTCGCTCAGGCGGACCCCCCGCTGGCCCCTCGGGAGCCCTGCCCGGTGGCGCCGCGCCCGCGCCGCGTGCCTGCCACCTCCCGACGTCACGCCGCCTGACGATGTTGCGATTCACGTCGGTATCTCCTTTCGGCATCCTCAGCCCGCCGCTGCGGTCTGGTCATTGCGACGGTGTCTTTCCTGCTCGCGTCGACTCGCGCTCCGGGCGATCACCGTTCACCCCCCGGGCGCCCCCCGGCGCCCGCCGCTGCGGGCCAAGCCGGTAGCCAGTGTCGCCAAGCACCGCGCCCGGCGGCAGCGATGGTGACGCACGATATCGCATGACATCCTCTTCCTACAGACGCAATCCTGGTTCATCCTCCCCCTGGAATCTCGTCCCCCCGATTCTCGTCCCTTCGATTCTTGTCCCCCGGATGCTCGGCCCTGGAAACCGAAGAGCCGGTGCCCGACCGGCGCGCAGTGCCCCCCCGAAAGGAGCCATGTCCATGCCACGCAAGCGACCCCTGCAGCGCAGGAGCCCCGCCGCGAGCGGCCCGCCCGGAGACGTCCTGGCCGCTCACGCTGAGCTGGTCCGCCGCTTCCTGATCGATGTGCATTCACTGGCCATGGCTGCCGAGGCGGGCACGCACGCCTACGGGTTCGAGAACATCGTGGGCGTGGGGATCAGCCGCAAGACCGTCGGCAGCAAGTCGACCACGGAGCTCGGCGTCACGGTCTACGTCGTCGCCAAGGCTCCGCGCAAGGCGGTGGCGCGCGAAGCGCTGATCCCCAAGCAGGTGGACGGTGTCCCCACCGACGTGGTGGCGATAGGCGAGCTTCACGCGCAGCCCTACCGCGGGCGCTACCGGCCCGCGCCGGGAGGCGTCTCGGTGGGGCACTTCAAGATCACCGCCGGCACGCTCGGCTGCCTGGTCCGCAGCGGCCGTACTCAGTTCATGCTGAGCAACAACCACGTCCTGGCCGACTCCAACGCGGGGAGCACTGGCGATCCGATCCTCCAGCCAGGCTCCTACGACGGGGGCCAGAACCCCCGCGACGCGATCGCCCGGCTGTCGAAGTTCGTCCCGATCCAGTTCGGGGGCACCCTCAACTACGTCGACTGCGCGATTGCTGAACTCGACGCCGGCGCGGGCGCACCCCGCAACATCGCCTACGGGAAGCTCGGCGCCACCCCTGTCGCTCCGAAGGTGAACCTGCTTGTGAAGAAGGCCGGCCGCACGACGCAGGCCACGCGCGGCCGCATCACCGATGTGAACTTCACCGGCCGGGTCGGCTACGGCACGGCGGGCACGGCGACGTTCGCCCAACAGTTCATCGTCCGGGCGCAGGGCAAGGTACCGTTCAGCGCGGGCGGCGACTCGGGCTCGCTGATCATGACCCAGGCGGGCAACAAGCCCGTGGGACTGCTGTTCGCCGGCAGCGAGACCAGCGGCTACACGATCGCCAATCCGATCGCCCGCGTTCTCGCCGACCTGGGTGTGACCATCGTTGTATGAGCGGTACGGCGCCGCATCCTGCGGAGCGGCAGGGCGCGGCGCCGTATCGTGCAGCGCGGCAGGGCGCAGCCCGGCACGGTGCAGCGCTGCACGGCGTGGTGCGGCGGTGGGCAACGCGGTGCAGTACGGCGTGGCGCGGCGCTGGGCAACGCAGCGCGTGGATTCCGGGGCGGCCTTGCCGGCTACCCCGGCCGCGCCTATGCTCCGCGGGCGGCCGCACGGCAGGTCCCCGGGCGCACGCCGCAGTCCACATCGGAGACCGCTATGGCTGCTCGGAGACTCTCTCGCAGAGGGCTCGCTGCCGTGCGGCTGCGGCACGATGCCGAGCTGCTCGGCGTCGAAGGTGTCGTCGGGATCGGCGACGGACAGGCCGACGACGGCCGCCCGTGCATTAAGGTGTACGTGGCCAAACGCACCGCGTCTCTGGTCCGGCGCCTCCCGCGCGAGATCGAGGGCTATCCGGTGCAGATCGAGGATTCTGGGGAGTTCCACGCGCTGTGATTCCAGCGATGGAATCGCTGGCCAGGTTCCGGCCGGTTGTTCTGTCGTCGTCTCAGCCCGTCACGCAATGGCGGCCTTCTCTGCTTCCGTGATGGTCCCCATCCACCGCCGTGGGAGAGTGCATCGATGACCCAAGACCGACGCAAAGTGCGCCGCCGCTCGCCGGCCCGCCGCAACGCAAGGACTGCCCGAGCCGCTACCGCTGCGAGCGCGGAAGCAACATCGCCTTCGGCGGCTCCGCCCGCGCCCCGTCGCGACGACAGCGGCGTGATCTGGACCCTGCAGCAAGTCGAGACCGAGATCATTGCCATCGTGGCCAAGCTCACGCCGGGTGCGGATCCTGCTTCGATCTCGCGCTCGACCCGCTTCGGGAATGATCTGGGCTGGGACGACTGGTACAAGCTCCGGGTCGTCAAGCCGGTCCGTGCTCGCCTGCACGAGACGCTCGCCGACGCCGTCGTGAAGGACATTAAGAAGGTGGGTGACCTGATCGACTACGTTTGGTCCAGGATGGAGGACGTGTCGTGACGCGCGTTCGGGCGATGCTCCTGCTGCCACTGTGGGTGGCCGCTGGTGCACTCGCGACGGCGGCGGCCGCCGCACGGGCCGCCCCCGCCGCAGGGGCCGCCCCCGCCGCCCGCGCCTCCACCTCCCCCGCTGCGCTGGTCTCCACCTCCCCCGCGCCTGCCTCCCTTGCATCTGCCTCCCCCGCACCGACCTCCGCCCCCGTATCCGCCGCCTCCCCGCAACCCCCCGCTCCCCCAGCCCCGTGGCAGCTCCACTTCGGCCACTCCTACTCCTCGGTAAGCGCGCTGCGCCAGCCCGCCACGTTCGTCGTAAGCGCCGACCTTGGCCGCCCCGCGCTCACGCAGCTCGATGTCGGCATGCTCATCGAGGGGCCCTGGCAGTGGAACGGCGGATTCGACTTCGGCGTGCGCGCGAGCGCGGGCTCCGCACGCCGGCAGTCACAGCGCGTGTACGGCAGCATCCTGCGCGCGTGGAAGCACTACGATCCGGTCATCGTTGCCACCAGCGGCGAGTACGAGGCCGACGGCGGCTTCGACGTACAGAAGGGCGTGATCGGCACCGAGGTCACGCCGGTGGGTGGCTTGCCGGGGTTGGGTGTTTGGATGCGGCCATCGTTCCGGCTGCGGTGGCGCCCATGGATCGGCGTCAACTACGGGAACGTGTTTTCCACCGATGATCCGGACGCCGACCGCGAGGCCTCCGGCTTCTGGCGGGGCCTGGCCCGCCTCGAGCTGCACTTCGTTCCCGGGCGCAGCAACGCCGCTGCTGCCGGTACCTCTGGCAGCGCGCCCGCCGGCGCCCCCGCCGGCGCCCCCGCCGGTGTCCGCACCGGTGCCGCCACCAGCGCTCCCACCCGCACCCCCACCGGTGCCGCGTCCGCCGCCGTCGCCTCTTCCACGACCGCCTCCGATCGTGACGAGGCCAGCTTCGATCTCGAGGCAACCGGCTGGCTGCTGTTCGATGATCCAAGCAGCGAAGGATACGTGAAGGCAGCACTCGCCGTGCCGCTGGGCAGCGGGCTGTCCCTCGCTGCGAGCGCCGAGGTGGGCCGCCAGCCCCCGCGCTTCGAGCTCACGCGCCGCATCGGCATCGGGTTGGGGTTCTCGTATTGATGCCGGTCCGGCAAAGGCCCACAATGCAGGGGTGTGCTCTCGATGCCAGGGTCGGTCCTCGACCCGGCCCACCGTTCCTGAGGGCCTGCGGCGCGCGGGTCCCGGGCCCGCCACTTTGGCCGGTGCCATGCCTCCTGACGACTGGATCATCCGCCCTGCGACCTTTGCCGACGCCTCGGCGGTCGCAGTCCTCGCCTCCAGCGCCGAGGACGTGCGCCAGGCCGCGCCCAGCGACGTCTACCCACTGCAGACCCAGGACGTGCTGCGCTGGCTGGGCCGCGAGGGCCGCTCGGGCTACGTCTTGGAGGACCGCGGCGAGATCCTCGCGTATGGAGAGCTGAATCCCGAGCCGCAAGCGAGCCGCGCATACTGGATCGGTCACTTGATCGTGCGCACCGACGTGCGCGCGCAAGGCATCGGCAAGCGCATGGTGGCCAGCCTCACGCGCCATGGGTTTGCGCTGCTGCGGGCGCGCTCCGTGCGCATCGCCGCCTTCGAGGACAACCCGGTGGCCCTGGCCTGCTACCGCGCGTGCGGCTTCCATGAGAACTGGCGGCAGGAGGTCGGCGGGCGGATGCTCGTGGACATGGGGCAGCGCTCGCGGCGCCTGGGGCGCACGGGCGAGCGACTCAAGCGGTGGCTGCTGCCCGCGCCGGGATGGAGCGCCGCGCGACAGGTGGCGATGGCGACGCTGTATGGATCGCTGCTGGGGCTGGCGTACGGCGAGCTGGCCGGCCGCGTGGTCGCGGGATTCGCGCTGGGCGCGGTCGTGGCCGCCGCGCTCACGCTGCTCTACGTGCTCGCGATGCGCACGGCGGCCTCGGTCCGCCGCGCCGCAGGGCGGCCGTAGGCGGGCGCGACGTCTGGAACGCCAGGTCGGCCCGCGGCCGGCGTCGGCAGACTGGCCCGCCCCGCCGCCAGTGCCGCGGCCCCCGCCGGGAGGCTGCGCTCGAGTCGTTTTCGGGGTACGCTCTTGATGGGTCGGCGGGCCCCTCGTCCCGCCTTTGCCCGACCACAGAAGGGGTTCTCCCGTGGCCAAGCGTCGCCCCAACGATCCCTGCTTCTGCGGCAGCGGTCGCAAGTACAAGGACTGCTGTCTCGCTCGCGACGAGCGGCTGGCCGAGAGCGAGGCCACGCGTCGCACGGCGGTGCAGATCGCCCTCGACTGGCTCCTCGACAACCACGAGTCCTTGGCTGACGCGGCGATCGCCGAGGGCTTCTTCGGCGAGCACAGCGCCGAGAGCAAGCACTGGACGGAGCTCCTCGAGGGCCTGCCCGAGGAAGTGCAGGAGCTCTTGCAGCTCAACGCGCTGGAGTGGCTGCTCGCCGAGGGGACATTCCAGCGGGTCGAGGAGAAAGCCAGCGGCAAGGCCCGCCCCGGCGACGGTGGGGAGCGCAAGAAGAAGGCGGATCGTGCCGACCACGCGGACCACGGTGCGCGTGGAGCGAGAAGCGAACGCGGAGAACGCGGAGAACGCGGAGAACGCGCGCAACGAGCGGAACGCGATGGGCGCAGCGACCGTGCGAAGCCGGCCCGCAACGACGATGACGAGGAAGGCACGCTGGCCATGGACCTCGTCCTGCAGCCGGGCGGCCCGTCGCTCACCGTTGGCGAGCGCAGCTACCTGCGCAGCCTCACCGAGCACGCATTGCGTTTGTACGAGGTCATCGACGTGCAGCCGGGCGCGGAGATGGCGCTCAAGCCCCAGGCCGATCTCACGCAACCCATCGTACGCGTCGTGAGCCGCGCGGCCCCGGGCGTTTTCACAAAGGGCGATCTCCTCGCGGTGCGTCCGATCCCCATCGGCGACCGCTGGGAGCTCAGCGGGTCCGTGTATTGGTATCCGCCCGAGCTGGCCAGCGTGCTGGTCAAGGGTGTGCGCCGCTTCCTGAACGAGGCGCCCACGCGCGCGCCCGAGCTGGACGCCGCAGAGCTCGATGCGCTGATTGCCGGCCTGCTGCGCGATGTCTGGCTGGAGTCGGCGCTGGGACCCGTCGAGCCCGACGCAGTGGGGTAGGAGGCGCGGTCGCGAGACCGGTCGAGCCGCTCGAGGACCCGAGGTTCAGTTCCCCACGAACTCCGCCGAGCGCATGGTCCCCCAGCTCCACATGTCCACCAGCACCTGACCGCGCTCGAAGGGGCGCTGGAAACGCACGGTGTTGTCCGGCTGCTGGATGCGCTGCATCGAGCCCAGCGGCAGGCCGGGGTCGACGGCGATGGTGTCGGCCATCGGACGGTTGTCCGGGGTCCAGTATGAGTAGCCCACGCCGGCCAGCATGCTCGTCAGCCGGCAGAGGTCCTGGTATTGCGGGTACTTGCTCATGACCTCGCTCCAGACGCGGCCGCGCCGCGGGGTCAGGTAACCCGGCGCGAGGTGGCCCAGCATCAGGTCCATGCCCGCCAGATCGCTGTAGTACCACACGGTCGAGGGGAACTCCTCGTAGTGGATGCCGGCGACCTTGTGGGCGAAGATGGCGTCGCTGTGCGGCAGCGAGCCGTTGGCGATCTGGATGAGGCCTGCACCACAGCGGTTCTGCCACTCCTCCACCAACTTGTGCTGCCAGCCGACCCAGGCGGCGGTGTCGTCGGGGTCATGGGCCGCGCCCACGCCGTCGCCGTCGAGGTCGACGTCGATGCTGCGGTCGGCGGGCGTGGGATAGATCCACGGCCGCGACGACGTGTAGTCGTGGAACACCGCATCCAGGGTGCCTGGATAGAGGCTCGCGTAATCGCTGATGACGTCCATCATCTGGCGCAGCAGGTCGAGGTTGTAGCCGGAAGACGACCACGGGTTCACCATCGGAGCGTTGAGCCACATGGTCGCCAGCTGCCCGTCGGTGCGCATCGCCCGGTGCGGGGACAGCACGTCGTACAGCGCACCGCTCAGCGGAAAGCGCTCGCGTTGGCCGGCTTGGCTCCAGACCTCCGGGCAGGAGAGTACTTCCTGGATCCCGACGATCACGATCTTGGGATTGCGCGCCCGCAGCTCGGCGATGCGCGGAGCACCCTCCGGCGACAGGACCAGGCGCAGCTGGAACGCAGCCACCGCGCACTGCGCGATGGTGTCCATGCGCGCAGGCGTGTACTGCGAGAGGTTGAGCGTGGTGTCGTGCCACCACTGCATGGGCAGCGCGGGCTCGGGGATCGCGGTCGTGGGCAGCTGCGGCGCAGAGTGCGGGACGTACGGAGGCGGATCAGCCTCCGACGGCGTTTGCGAGCAGGCGCCTAGGCCTGCAAGCAGCATCGCCAGAGCGGTGCAGGCTGCACGCAGCGGCCAGACCAGCCGCTGCCGCGCGGGGCACGACGTGGAGTCGCCGGGCAGGATGCGGAGCTGCCGTTGACGGGAGGTCGCCATGCTCCAAGGTACTGCATGGGGTAGGCCACGGGGGTCCCCCCCGGTCCGCCATGGAAGGCGGCCGGCCTGCGCGTGGGGTCGCCGGCGCCCACCCTGCGGTCCACACCGCGCACGGTCCTGCGGGGGCCCGTCCTGCCTGCGGGGGCCCGTCCTGCGACCGGCCTCAGCGCACCGCCAGCCACCCGGCTGCCAGCGCGAGGGTCCCCAAGGTGATGGGCACGCCGACCCGCGCGTGCTCGCGCCAGCCGATGCGGATCCCCAGCAGCGCCGCCTGATCCACCACGATGATGTTCGCGATGCTACCCACGATGATCAGGTTGCCGGCGAGCGTGCTCGCCAGGGCCAGGATCGGTCCCGCCTGCGGATGGGTGGCAGCCGGCAACAGCAGCATCACGGCCGGGACGTTGGACACGAGATTGGACAGCACGACGGTGAGCCAGAACAGATGTCCCGGCGATGACGGGTTGAAGCCGGAGCGCGCGATCCCCCGCAGCGCGGAGTCCAGCATGCCTGAGGCCGCCAACGCGTGGTTGATGATGAACAGTCCCGTGAACAACACCAGCAATGGCCAATCCACCAGTCCGATCATGGCGCGGGACGCCATGCGCCGGCTCAGCAGCAGGATTCCAGCGGCAGTGAGCGCCACCGCCTCGCGCGGCCAGGGGGCGGCCAGGAACACCACCATCAGGCCCGCCGTCACCAACAGCCCCTTGGCCGTCTGCCAGCGGTCGAGGTCGCGCGGGGTGCCCGTATCGCCGGCATCGCCTGGCAGCCTCTGCGCTTCCCGGTGCCACCGTCCGCGCGCCCGCAGCCAGATCACGCCCCACACCACGACCAACCCCAGCACGGATGGAACGGCCGCGTCGAGCAGGTAGCCCGAAAACGACAAGCGCAGCGTCTGCCCGATGAGCATGTTCTGGGGATTGCCGATGAGCGTCGCGGCCGAGCCGACGTTCGCGGCCGCGGCGAGTGCCAGTAGATAAGGAACGGGATCGAGCCCGCGGCGCGCGCAGCCCCGGGCGAGCACGGGGGCCATGGCCAGGCAGACGATGTCGTTGGCCAGGATCGCCGACAGCGCGCCCGCCGTCACGATCAGGATCCCCAGCAACGCCGCGGGCGAGACCGGCGCCTCGGCGATGCGGGCGGTGATGGCGGTGTAGAAGCCACCCAGCCGCAGCTGGGCCGACACCACCATCAATCCGAACAGCAGACCGAGGGTGGGCACGTCCACGGCGCGCCAGGCCTGCTCGGTCGTAACGCGGCCGAACGCCATCAGCGCGATGGCCCCCAGCAGCGCTACCCCGGTACGGTCGAGGGCGAGACCGGGGATCTCCCCGAGCATCATGCCCAGGTAGACGAAGGCGAAGACGAGCAGAACAGTGGTGTCCATGGGTCCGGGCAACGGCTTGCGTCAGCGAGCCGTCGCGATCCAGGCGTGACGGCGGGTGGGGACGAGCATCGGTCACTGCGCGGCAGCGAGCTTGGCCTTCCACCCGCTCTCGACGTCGCTTGCGAAGCCGTACAGCGGGTAGAGCCGCCGAAACGTCTCGTGGCACTCCGACAGAAACGTCGCGGCCCCCAGCCGCCCGCTCGCCGGCCCGATCTGCCGGCTCACCACCCAGCCCAGCGTCTCCCCCCACGCAGCGGGCTTGCTCGGGAACGAATCGACCTCCCGCAGCCCCAGCCGCCCGGGAGCCCGCTCGTAGCGATGGAACTCGAAGCCGCGCCGCAGGTAGCTCGCCTTGATGTAGCTGTCCAACAGCTCCAGGTCGGTGGCGATGCGCGGCAGGAAGACCTCCTGCAGTCGGCCCCGCCCCAGCCGGCCGGAATCGTAGATCGAGAATCCCAGCGTCACGCCGTCGGAGCTGAGCCCCGCGTAGAGCCAGGCGTCGTGCAGGCGCTGCATGCGCGTGTTCCAGAAGAAGCAGTAGAAGCTGGTCTTGTAGGGCGGCGTGTCGGGCGGCTGTTGCGCGCCCCACTCGATCTTGCTGAAATGCTCGTCGACACTCCGGTGCGGGCGCAGGAGCGGCGCGAACTCGGCCACGAACGGACGCATCTCTTCCATCAGCCCGCGCATCGGCTCCACAACCAGCTGGTCGTAGTCCGCCTTGTGCTCGGCGAACCAGGCGTGGTTGTTGTTTTGGGCCAGATCCTTGAAGAACTGGAAGGCCTCGGGGCGGAATCCTGGGAACTGCATCATCGCCTCCATCAACCAGCCGCTACGCCTCAGGGCCCGGCCGCGACGAGCGCCGCCGCCAGCTTCGGCAACGAGACGTCGTAGCGGTAGTGCACGCCGGAGTGACCGTCGTCGAATTCTTCGTAGTCGTGTCGCACGCCCAGCTGGTTCAGCAGGTGGCGCAGCCGGCGCGCGCCCAGGTGCAGCCCGTACGGATCGCGGCTGCCGCAATCGACGAAGAGCAACCGGAGCTCGCGCAACGCCTGGGCGTGCGCCGGCTGCGAAGCCAGGCGCAGGGGGTCCATTGCGAGCCACCGCTCCCAGACCTCCGCGCGCAGCTCGCCGGTCGCCGGGTCGAACGGCAGCACGAACCCCACGCGCCGCTGCGGGTCGGGCGAGTACGCCGCCGAGCACGCCAACATCATCAGGGCATGCCCCTGGGCGGGCGTCCGTCTGGGCGAGAGCCGGAACAGGTCGAGGAATGCGGCGACTTTCGCGTCCTCATCGCCCGGAAAGCGGTCGAGCTCGGCGATCACCCCGGGAATCTCGGGGATGAAGGTCTGCTCGAAGCCCATGTCGCCGCTGTGGCAGGCGACGGCGCTGAACAGCTCGGGATGGCGCATCGCCAGCACCAGCACGCCGAACCCGCCACTGCTCTTGCCCAGCAGCCCGCGGCCCGCCTCGGCTGCGGTCGTGCGCAGCTCCGCCTCGACGGCGGGCAGGACCTCCTCTACGACGTAGTCCTCGTACGGGCCACCGGCGCCGTTGACATACTGACTGCCACCCAGGGAGGTCATGCACTCCAGGCCGACCACGATGACCTCGGGCATGCCGTCGGCGATCAGACGGTCGAGGCGGTCGTGGAGCGGCTCGGTGAAGGTCCCCGGCGCGAACAGCCCGAGCCCGCTGTTGCCGTAGCCGGCCAGGGCATAGACGACGGGGTAGCAGCTCTGGGGCGAGCGGGCATATCCAGCAGGCAGGTAGACAGGGTGATGCCTGAGCGTCGGATCGCCGAAGCGATTGCCACTCAATAGCTTACTTTCGAAGGACACGAACCGGAGCTGCCCGGCTCGGGTCGGGTACTCGGCCGTGAGCACGCGGGGTCCCTCCCACGCCGGATCCTACGGGATTGGGCGCGCCGAGGCGAGCGCCGACTTGGAGGCGGCGACCGAGGCCGGTGGATTGGGCGAGGCCCGTGGTGGGATGCGAAAGGGCCCTGCCTCGTAAGCAGGGCCCTCTTCGGCTCTCCGCCAAGGGGGCGGGGAGCGGGGGGCGGGCTGGGGGCTGGCCGGGCCACCTGGCTCGGCGATGGTCACGAGCGCCCAGCGCGCATGCGCGAACCCCTCGCCTCGTCTGTGGGTCCTACGGCGTCGAGGGGGTCACCGTGTACGTGATCCGCATCCCGTTCACCTGCAGAGCCGTGACCGCGAGCGGCGCGACGGGGGTCTTCCAGTTGGCGGTCACCACGTAGGAGTTGTTCTGGTTGTCGACGACGTGCGACAGGCCCGTCTGCGTGACCGTCACGAACCCCGGCGCGCCGGCGCCCGCGGCGCTGTTGAGGTTGCCGATGATCGCACCAGCCCCCACGCCCAGCGGCTCCCGGAGCAGGAATGTCTGGATGTTGCTCCCGCTGGCGCCGGTGCCATCGGAGTCGGTGACGAAGATGGTGAACTCCGTAATCGTCGAGCCGTGCGGCAGATAGACCGGGGCCTCGAAGGTCATGCCCCCTCCCGCAGTGGTCCCGTTGAGGAGAACGCTGCTGCGGTGGAACGCCATCGTATTGTCCCCCGCCTGGAAGGCATCGGGGGGGATGGCAAGGAACCGCGTCGTGGGGCTTCCGCCCGTCACGGTGATGCCACCCTGGATGGTCAGGTCGCCCTGGATGACCGCGTTGCCGGCCACCTCCAAGCGCTGCGAGGGCGTCACCATACCGATGCCGACGTTGCCGTTGTTGAGAATGCGCAACCAGCTGACATCGTTGATCCCCTCGAAGTCGAACCCATTGAGCGCTCCAACCCCGTTGCCGCCGACGCGGATGCGCGCCACATCGTTGAGCCAGCCAAACCGCGCGATCGCCGACGTGGCGTTGGGGTTGCGCGCATCGATGCCGACCCCGTTGGCGCCGTCCACCCGCAGGTCCCCCACGACGTGCAGCTTGACCGCAGGCACGGCGACCCCGATGCCCACATTGCCGGCGACGCCGGAGGTCATATTGGCGCCGTTGATGATCCAGTCGTTGTCGGGTCCGCCGGCGCCGGCTGCCGTCGTCTGCACCGAGTTATCCGCAAAGCGGATGGACGAGAGCGAGACCTCGCCGTTGGCGCCGAAGAGCGCGATGGTGGTCGTCCCCGACCCGTTGGACACCCGCACTGAGCCGTTCTGGACCAGGAAACTGCCGATGGATCGTCCGGCGACGTCGCTCTGCAAGGCGAAGGGGCTGCTCGCTAGCGGCTGATCGCTCAGCTGCTCGAAACCGCCGCCCGTATCCACCCAGATGCGCAGCTTGGGGGCGCTGCAGCTCTCGATGAGATCGGCCGTCAAGGCGACCATGGACAGCGCCGGATCTCCCAGCAGGACGCTGAAGATTCCCGCCTGCACGGGGAGAGCCACCGCAGCGGTCGGCTCGCTGCCGCTGGCGCTGGTGCCATCGTTGGACCAGGGGCTCGAAGCGCCGCAGAGGATGGCGAACTTGAAGTTCGCGGTGCCGGTGAAGGGCGTACCGCTGACGCTGAGCTGCCCCTGGAAGCTGACCGTGGAGGGCTGCGCGGACGCCGCGCCCCAGGCCAGGGCCAGCAGCAACACCGCCAGCGCGGCAGACGCGGCGCGTGCGGTTGAGTGGATTCGCTTCATGAGAAATCTCCCTGGGTCGTGGTGTGTCGTCGGGAGGCCGCGGTGGGCCTCGTGGAGTTCGCGTGCCAGCAGCCGTCAGCGGACGATGGCCAGCTTCCTGGTTGCACGATCGGTCGGCGTCTCGAGCACGTAGACGTAGATGCCCGAGGCCACCGAGCGCCCCCGATCGTCATCGCCGGCCCAGATGACGCTGTGCCGTCCCGCGGGCAAGTCACCCTGCGCGAGGGTGGCCACCAGCCGGCCGCTCAGGTCGTAGATGCGCAGGGACACCCTCGAAGCGGGTTGGGACAGGTCGAACTGGATCGACGTGCGGGGATTGAATGGATTGGGCAGGTTCTGGTGGAGGCTGAACGCCGCCGGGATCAGCGGAGTCGGCCCGTCGCCCACGCCCGTGCTCGTGGCGGGCGGAACGAGCCAGAAGCCAGACCCGATGAGCGCCGTCGCCGAGTGCGCCTGGCCGGCCACCGTTTGACCGAGCGTGTGCGCGATGGCGTGAGCCGGCCCCGAGGCCGTGCCCGCGCCCGACCCGATGACGCCGCGCGATAGCTGTGTGACGGCTCCAGCCAGCGACGCGCTGAGCGCGACCGCCGAGGCTGCGAGCCACAGAGGGGAAATCCTCATTCGAGGCCACCTCCTGGGGGTGAAGGCGTCAGGGCTCATCTGGGGATGCCGAAAGGGGAAAGGGCGCCCTTCGTGGCGACCGCAGCGGAGCTGGTTAGCGCTCTACCTGTTTGGCGAGCGGAGAGAATCTCCCGCGCCGCCGAATCGGGCGGAGGGGACGATGGCAGCGGCGATGGGGGAGACGATCGGGGCGACCGCGGGAGGCGCGGCCTTGTGGCCCGTACGCGCTACGCCTGGAGGATGCGATGTTTGGAGGGCGCGCTGGCGCTGCCGGTGGAAGCGCAAGCCGGATGGCGCGGCCGCAGTCAGCCTGGCGGCCAGGTCATCCTCCGGCCGCCCAGCAGATGCACGTGGAGGTGCGGGACGGTCTGCCCTCCATCATCCCCGGCGTTGAGCACCAACCGATAGCCTGCGGCCGCCACCCCCAGCCGTGCGGCGAGCTGGTGCCCCACCAACAGTAGGTGGCCCAGCAGCGCCGCGTCCTCATCGGTGGCCTCCTGTACACCCACCAGCGGCTTGCGCGGGATGATCAGCACGTGGGTCGGCGCCTGCGGGTTGATGTCTCGGATCGCGATACAGCGCTCGTCCTCGTGCACGAACGTCGCCGGGATCTCACGATTGATGATCCGCGTGAACAAGGTGGGCTGGGAGCTGGCAGGGCTCATGGCGGTCCGTCCGTAGCGCGGCCGGCTGACAGGGTCGGCTCGGGAACGCTGGCTCGCGGGGGCGCTGGGCGGCTCGTGGGGGGCTGGGTGGGCCGCGCTCTCGGGCGCGCGAGGCCCGCTGGAATCGCCAGGACACTGCGCGCGGGGCTCACCCGCCGTCAAGCGACGCCGTCAAGCAACCAAGGAGACGCGGGTTGCGGCGCCGGCTTTCGCGCCTTGGGCTCCCTGCGGCCGACGACCGCGAGAATGCTCTCCGCGAGAGATCCGCCCACTTGCCAAACAGGTCCGGCACCGAGAGGGCGCGCACCTGCGCGCCAGGCGCTTGGTGCCCGTCGCACGCGCTGCGCCCGCCTCCCCCCAGTGGGAGACGGGCACCCTGGCGCCCGGGCTGCAACCGTTCAACCGTCCCCACCCCCGTCGCCGTTTCTGGAGGTCTTGTAATGACACGCCCTTCGCGCTGGTCCGGTTACGTTGGATCGATACTGTACGGCCTCTGCCTGCTGGTCAGCTGCGCCCTCGCTGCGGGTGCGATGGCGGGCATTGCCGCGGGCGCCGCCCCGGGCTCCGCGGTGCACGCTACGGCGCCCGACGCTGCACCGCCCCCCCCGCGCAGCGTCGACGCTGCGAATCCGCAGACCGGCGATGTGATCGTTGGCGATCCGGCCCAGGAATCTGCCACCAACTCCGCCTCGAGCCAAACCCCGCGCCCTTCCGCTTCCATGAACCAGGAGATCGCAGCCACCTTCGCGGCCGAGAGGGCCACGCTGGCCGAGCTGCAGGCCCGCTTCTCCAGCGCTGCCACAGAGGCCGAGGCGCTGGCGATCCAACAGCAGATCGATCGCGTGAAGCAGGACGCCGAGATCGGGACCCTGCGCATCCAGGCCCGTTACGCGCGCCAGGCTGGCTACGAGCAGACCGCCACCGAGCTCGAGGCCGTTGTCGCCCAGCTCCTGAGCGCGATCGAGGGCGCTTCCAACGTGGCGGCTCCGGCAGCAACGACCCCCCTGTCGGCCGCGCCGGCCGAGCAGAAGTCACCCGGGCCGCAGGAGTGACGGCCATGATGCCAGCTTCTACAACCCACACCGGGAATCGTACCCATCCACGACACCACCGCTGGAGCACGGCTGATCCTGGCGCCGCCGCGCGCGCGCTCAAGGGCGCGCCCACACGTGCTGCCGCCTGCACGCTGGCCCTTGCGCTGGCGATCACACTGGCGATGCTCTTCGCGCCCCCCGCGGGCGCAACGGTAACGCCACCGGTGGGCGTGCGCCCAACCGGAGGCTTCGTGCTCGCCAAAGACGGGCAGCGCTGGCAGGGCTCGATCGAAGTGATCTCGGGCATCGATGCCACGCTTGAGAAATTCGCGCTCGAAGGTGACGGCTGGAGCGTAGAGTCGTTGGAGGCTCCCGCCCAAGCCGAGCTGAAAGCCATGGCTGCCGTGACCATCCGCATCGTGGCGACACCACGCGACGCGCGCCGCCCGCTGCGCCTGACCTTTCTGCAGAACGGCGAGCCCGTAGAGCAGCTCCTGGATCTCGCTCCGCGCTCCGCGATGGCGGACCGGCCGGCCAGCCAACTGGTCGAGCTACCCGCGGGCGTCGCAATCCAGCGGCTTGGGCTTCCGCCGGACCGCTACGCCAAGCCGCCGGCCGCGCCACCGATCGCGCCGTCCCTGGCACAGACCGAGGGCGCGGGTGCGGCGCCGCAGCCCAAGTCAAGCACGGGCGCCAGCCCGCAGCGCGCGGCGCGCAACATCCGCGTGCACGGCAAGCTGGTCTATACGCGAGAGGATGGCGTGATCATCGGCGCGGACGGGCTCACCGCGCACGTGATGGAGCAGGACATCTTCGACAGCGAGCTGGGGACCGGCGTCACCGCTGCCGATGGGAGCTTCGACGTCACCTTCACGTGGAACCCGTGTGGAATCTGCGAAACGCAACCCGACATCTACGTGCGCCTGGAGACCAAGAGCGCCAACGTCGAGGTGAACGGCGGGTTCCTGGCGCCGCCCTACAGCTTCCGTAGCAAGACCAGCAACGATTTCACCGGGACGGACCTCAATGTGGGAACGCTCACGCCCACGAGCGAGGACGACAACCCGGCGATCCACATCCAGACCAACGAGACGCGCGCCTGGCGGGTGTTCAATCAGGACCAGGGCTTCAACATCCCCAAGATCGAGATCGACTGGCCGGTCAGTGGCACCAGCGCGTACAACCCGGTCACGCAGGTCATCGGGATGAATCAGGATGCTGGATGGGACTCGTTCGTGCACAGCCACGAGTACGGGCACCACTTCATCAACCACTTCGGGGCGCAGGACAACATCGCCTACTGCAACGGCTTCTGCGACCCCAACCCGCCGTTCGCCTGCACCCACTGCCTCTTCTGCAGCGAGTCGACGGCGGTCGCCTGGGCCGAGGGGTGGGCGGACTGGTTTGGCGAGCACATGATCCGCTCGTTCGAGTTCCGCTACGGGATCGCCGAGCAAAACACGCTCCTCATCCAGTGGAGCTTGGAGGAGGCGCTGACCTGCCAGGACGACGGGGAGTTCCACGATCCGCTCACCACGGAGGGCTTCCTGGCCGCGCTGTTGCGCGACATCGACGACGGTGAGAACGAGCACGACACTCTCGCTCCCAACCCCAACGCGGGGGACGAGCTGGCGTTGGGGCCCACGCCTGTCTTCCAGGTGACCACCCTCGACCTCCCGTCCACGCCGCAGGAGTTCATCACCGCGTTTCGCAACCGCTTTCCCACCCAAGATGTGCCGTTCTGGGCCACCGCGGCCAACAGCTTCTTCGACCTCGACACGACCGGGCCGGGAACGGTGACCGCACTGACGTCGCCCGATCATCCGCTGGTGGGCGACTCGCCCGATGCGACCCCCACCTTTACCTGGACGCGCGCGACCGACAGCTTCTCGGGAGTGGTGGGCTACAGCGTCTCGGTGACAGCCGGAGCCCCGGCCATGCCCGACCAGACGCAAGACATCGGCAACGTCGTGCAGTACACCCACACGGTGCTGGCGCCCGGGACCTACTTCTTCAACATCCGCGCGTTGGACCGGGCCGGCAACTGGAGCAGCAGCCGCGCCTCGTACGGGCCGTTCACGATTCGCGCCGCGGGGCTGGCGAACCTCCAGGCCAATCAGCCGGCCGGCTGGGGCGAACCGGTGGTGCCGAGACCGGCCGCCGACGCAACGCACTCGATCTGCCCCGACCCAACCGCGCTCACCGGGAATGCGAATTCGACGTTCGCCAACCTGGCCGGCGTGAATTCCGGCGAGGCGACCACAGCGGTGGGCTTCACGGTGGACGTGCTGGTGGACGGCGTGGTGCGCGTGAGCCCGCCCGCCATCCTGCCCATCCAGGGCGGAAGCGGCTACTCGGGGGTCAACCTGGGGCCGATGATCGTCACGGGCGGACGCCATACCTTTGAGGCGTTCCACGACGCCAACGAGCTCGTGCCCGAAACCATCGAGACAGACAACGGATGGGCGAAGCAGTGGATCTGGTCGCCGTTGACCATCTCCACCACCGCGCAGGTCACGCGCAGCGCGCCGCCCCAGGCCGATGGCGGGTGGCCTTCGATCCCGGTTGCGGTCACCAAGTACTTCAACTGCGACGGGCTGCGCTTCGCCAGCAGCAGCCCGTGGACCGCAATGATGACCCACGCGCTCGACGACGCCGACGACTACGACTGCCGCATGCACTCCCCGTCCACGAGCGTGACCACCGGGTTCACTTCGACGTCGGTGGGCTACTCATCGCGCGCCGCCGGGCTCATCGACGCGGTGCTGGTGAATCAGGCGGTGGCTGGCAACGCCAATTGGGACGTGGGTGTGATCAACGCCAATAACGGCGCCAGCGATTGCGCGCTGTTCAAAGTGACCAGCTCACCGTTCACGTTTGGCGACTCCCTGATCGTCGTGCTGGGGCAGGATCGGTACTTGCGGCTGCAAGCGATCGACATTGCCGCGCCGAATCTCGGCCCGGTGAGCGTGAGCATCCAGGTGGATCCCAGTCTGGGGAAGATGCACCTGGGATGGCTCACGCCGTCGTTCAACACGGGCGACCTGGAGGATGTGCTGACCCAAGCCGCCACCGATGCCGGCGGCAAGGCGCGACTGGACGTCACCGCCAGCACGGCGGGCACGTACTGCGCGCTGATCTGGCGCGATCCCATCGATGTCCCGGTTCCGAAAGTCGCGCCGACGGCCAGTATCGTGTTCGAGGTCGGCCCGACACCGCCCGACCTGATTCCGTTCACGCGCGCTGGCTGGTACGCGCCGATCGTGCCGCGGCCCGCGCCCGACGCGTTGATCGCCTCGACGCCGGCCCCCACGGCGCTCGCCGGAAACGTGGCGAGTACCTACCTGAGCGGCACCGCGAAGAACATCGGACCGGTCTCCTCGCCGCCCGCTCAACACGCCATGCGGGTGGATGGCGTCCAGGTCAGGACCATCAGCGACGCCGGCCTGACTGCGGGCAACACAATCACGCTGCTGGGCACCAGCGGTCCCATCACCGTGGCCGGCGGGCGCCATACCCTGTCGCTGCGCGCGGAGAGCCAGAACGCCATCGAGGAGATTTCCGAGACCAACAACGTCTACGGCGAGCAGTGGGTCTGGTCGCCGCTGACGGTCAGCGCGGGAGCCACGGTACTGCGCAACGCGCCACCCGCGCGCGACGCCGGTTTCGGGGACGTCACGCTGGGGCTGCCCGCGTACTTCGACTGCGATGGCCTGCGCATGCCTACGCCGGTCATCGTGGGCGACACGGGGAAATGGTCGGCCATCGCGGTCATGCCGGGCGCGAGCAGCGATGTGGACGTGCGCATCCACGAGGTGGTCAGCGGAGTCAAGGATGGCTTCAAGACCAGCATCGTGACCTCGGACTGGGGGGCGGGCCAATCGGACTTCGTGCTGGTGAATTTCCGCGCGACGGCGCCGCGGGCATTCGACGTCGGCGTGCTGCGCGAGGCGACCGACGGCACGGAGAGCTACCGAGCGCACGTGGCGAGCTCCACGTTCCTGGGCGTCGATCCCATCGGCTTCCAGCTGGCGCAGGTGCTCGACGCAAACCAGATCGTGGATCTCTACGAGCTGTTTCTCGATCCAGGTCAGTGGACGGTCGTCCTGCACAGCGGGACCGCAACGGTGGACTGGGGGACCAGCCTCTACAACGGTCTCGTACCCTACTCGGTGAAGGCGGCGATCGTGCCCGCCGGAGTGGCGTGGCAGCAGGCCGCCGGTCTGGACGAGACGTTCACGGTCAACCTGAGCCAAGCGGGCTACTACTGCCTGGCCGTGTGGAAGGCCGTGACGGCAAGCCTGGCTGTGAACGGAACGTACACGATCGAGATCCGCGCGCATGCGACCGACGTGGTGGGCGGTGCCCCTCCGACGTTGGTGGCCGCTGGGCTGACCTCCATCCACCCCAACCCGTTCAACCCGCACACCACCATCGCCTTCGAGGTGGCGCACGAGGGTCACGTGCGGCTGGGCGTGTACAACGTACGCGGCGAGCTGGTGCGGATGCTCGTCAACGAGGAGCGGCCCGCCGGCCGGCACGAGTCGGTGTGGGACGGGCGCGATGATCTGGGTGCGAGCGTCGCCAGCGGTGTCTACGTGGCGAAGCTCGAGGCCTTGGGCATGAGCGCCACCCGCAAGATGGTCCTGGCGCAATAGCGCGCCCGTAACGCCGCCCCGGGCCCGACCGGTCCGGGGCGGCCGTCCTCGCGCCGGCCCGGCCTTTCCTGGCCCCCCGGCGGGCGCCCCCGGCCGAGTCCCCAGGCCCCGCGCCATCATCAAGCTCTTGATTTTCAATTGGTTGCGATTCACCGGACGTCGGCGCCGAACCGGCCACGGCGGGCGGCGAGGGCGTTGCCGGCGTTTCGCCCGTGCGTTTTACGCCGGCCCGCTCATTGCGTCCGGTAGAATCACACGATGCGGCGGCTGGTCGGAACCCCCTCGACCCGCCCCCCGCGAAGGAGACGCGCATGCCCACCGCCCGACCCCGGACTTGGCGGCTGCTCCGCACCTTCATCGTAGGCATCACGGTGGGCGTCACGCTGGTAGCGGCCATCGGCGCCCGTCCGGCGATCGCCGACGAGGAGCGGACCCTCACCACACCCACGGGTTGGTGGTGGCTCTATGGCGTCAGCGAATCCGACATCAACACGTTCACGGCCGCCAACAACGCTCGGGTGATCGACATCGACGTCTCCAGCACGAATCCGCTCCGCTATGCCGTGACCTTCGTTTCCAACACGGGCGACTATGCCCGTACCTGGTGGTGGTACACCAACGCCACCTCGACCGACGTCAGCAATCTGCTGGCGGCCAACAACGGGCGATTGATCGACCTCACGCGCTACTTCGATCCCGTCTTGGGGCAGGATCGATTCGTCATCGTCATGGTGCGCAATACCGGCACGGCGGCCAAGAGCTGGTGGTACTACTACGACCAGAGCGTCGCGAACATCGTCAACCTGTGCGCCGCCAACAACGCCCGCCCGGTGGACATCCAGCGCGTTCCCTCCACCGGCAACTACGACGTGATCATGATCTCGAACACGGGGGCCGACGCCTCGGCCTGGTGGCACTACTACAACGTCGATGCCACCACGCTCGTGTACTATCTCGATACGAACTCTGCCAGGCTCATCGATCTGAGCGTGCACGACGCGGCTGCCGGAACCTACGACGCCGTGATGATCTCCAACACCGGAGCCTCTGCCGTCAACTGGTGGTGGTATTACGGCGTGACCGCCGCCGAGCTGAGCGCATACATCAATCAGGATGGCGCGCGGATCGTCGACCTGGAGACATGGGTCGACGGCCTCGGCACCCGGCGCTTCGCCGCCGTGCTGGTCAACAACTCCAACGCCCTGACCACGCACATCGCCAACATCCTCCAGTACGGCAGCGATGGGACCAGTGGGCTGTACCTCAAACAGGTCGGCGGACCCGTGCTGGCCTCGCTCGATCAAGCGTTCGTATTCGAGCCGGCCAGCAGCATCAAGATCACGGTACTCACCCATGGCATGCGCCAGGTGATGCTGGGGCTGGACAATCTCAACAACAACGTCACGTACTCGGTGAACTACAACGGAACGTGTCCCATTGCAGGTCCCCCCAACGCGACACAGTCGCTCGCGCTCACGATGCGCGATATGATGTGGTACTCGGACAACGCCGCGACCTACGGTCTGTGCAATCGCTATGGGGTTGCGAATATCAACAACACGGCGGCCACGGTCGGGCTGATGACCAACACCCGCATCAACCACACGCCGATCGGGTGCGCTCTCCCGGCCGTCGCGCGTCCCAACCAGCTGACGCTGCAGGATGCCGGGATGCTCTACGAGCGGATCGCCAACGGGAGCATCTTCGATCCGGCGACGCGCACCACGCTGTACAGCCTGATGCAGAGTGACACCACCCCGCCGGCGAGCCAGTGGTGGTTCACCATCAGCTTGCACGACATCGTCTACCAGGAGGCCGCCAATCTGGGCATCCCGGACGCAGCCCCCAGTTACTGGAACAACACCCACCTGGCGTGGAAGCCGGGCGGCTACACGCTGTGTTTCCCCAGCTGCCAGGACTTTGTGTCCGTGGCCGGCTGGGTGAGCCTACCTAACTGCGGCGGACAAGCGGTGTTGACCCACGACGACTACGTGTTCGGCGCGTTCGTGAACGGGGCGGCCCTCGAGAACGGACGCGTGTTCAACGCAGCCCCCGAGCTGTTCCGGGATCTGGTGCGCGACGGCCTGCTCACCTGCCCGACCGAGGCTCCGGAGGTACCGGTGGTGGCCTCGAAGGTGCACTTGTCGCCCAACGCCCCGAACCCGTTCAATCCCAGCACAACACTTTCGTTCTCGCTGGAAGCAAGCGCT
>JBGPIA010000019.1:0-81492 GCA_041484665.1 Candidatus Krumholzibacteriia bacterium | reverse complement strand
CCCGGCCCTCCGCGCATCCGTTCCCATTCCCACCCTCTCAGAGATGCTCTGGAACGGAATGCGGTACGCACGCTTTGGCAGTGCTCACCGATTCGCCGGCCAGGGGTCCAGATTTCAGCGGAAGTCCGCGATAGGCAACACAGCACCACACCACCAACCCACCACGACGCCCCCACGGGCGCCTGCAACCCCCTACGACCGTCCTCCCGGCCGCCCGCAGCGGGCCGCGACGGGCCAACCCACGCATCCGCCCCACGCGTCCACCACCACCGTCCAGGACCGCGTCCGACGCCTTCCCCCGTGCGTCACCAACCGCGCCTCCAACGCCCCGCACTCCGGGGAGACCACCGTTGCCCAGACACGACCGCGACCTCCACGCGCGTCGATCCGACACTGCCCTGACAACGGTCACCAAAGACTACCCACCAGCGGTCACCGCGCAGGCCCTACCACTACCACCGGAGCACACGCCAGCTCGCCACCGCCAACCACTGCTCACCACACCCACAACCGCGCCCCCGCGCACCAGTCACAACGCACCACACCACGCGCAGGTCCGCCCACGCTCACCGCGAGACCACCGAACCATCCCGAGCTCACGACCGATCATCCCGTTCACGGTCACCAGCCCCAGTCCACGCACTCCCACCAGCCATGACGCCACGCACCAAGTGCACCGCTCCAGCGATCCCCCACGCAGCCTGCACAGCGCACGACCACGCACGACGCCGCATCACCAAGCACCACTGCCACTCGCACCGCGGTCCCAGCACACCAGCACGACCACCCCAGCTGCCGCTTCCCATGCAGCCACCGCCCGAACACGCCGTCACCGCACCCACTCCGCGTCCCCCCCGGCAGCACCCGCGCTCCACTCCACGTGGACTTCCACGCCTGGGATGCCTACGCCTACGCTCCCCACGCCCGCCGCCGGGCGACGCCGCCCCGACGCTCCAGCCAACCATACCCGCCGGCCTGACCAACCCACCACGCCGCACCGTGTTCATGGCTTCCAGTCTTCCCGCAGCACCCGCGTCAACGGCTCGACCGCGAGTCGCTCCCCCGCACGCAGCTTTTCGAACCCGGCAAACTTCTTACGCACGCCATCCACGACGTTCAGCGAGACCCCGACAACCACGTGCTTCCAGACCTCCGGCTGGGCCAGACAGTGCAACGCGTTATGCGCCTCATGCGCCGCTCCCGCGGCACCGGCGATCTCCACCGTCACGAGCCGCCCCTCCGTGTCTCGGCATACGAGGTCGACTTGCTTGCCCGCGACGAACCCCTCTCTCACGACGGTCCAGCCTGCGAGCTTGCGCAGCTTCTCGTGTACGAGGTGGCTTGCTGCTCGCGTGGCGAGCGTCCCGCGCGTCTTCGCCCACGGCTTCGCGTTCGTCCAGGCGAACCCTGTTTCCGTTGCTTCGACGAGTTTGATCGGCCGGCCGCGGCCGACGGCGAGCTCGCACACCGTGACCAGGCCTTCCGTTACCGCGCGCTTCAGGACGCGTTGCTGCAGCTCCGCACTCCTGATCCCTGCTGCCTCCATCCGCATCGTGAGCGCGTTGTACTCGTGACTCTCCGTGGTCACGTTCACCATGAAGCGGAATAACCCGCCGTCCAGGACGCGGCGGTCCAAGCCCACTCCCGCCCCTTCCGACCCGCCCGCCCCTGACCCCTCCCCGCGCTTCCTGTCATCCGCTCCCGGCCGGCTCACACCTTCAGCGCCCGCTCCCGCCGCTTCGGCGCGTGCTGCGCGCCTCCCTGCGTTCGGTCCCGTGCGACCCGACGCCTCTCCCCGGGCGCTGCCAGCGCGTCCGTCCACGGGTTCGGGGTGTTCGGCCTCCCCGCCCGCACCAGCGCCCCACGCGGCGTCTCCCCGCCGCTCGTTGTCGTCTGCTGCGCGTGCGGCTGCGTCCCGCCACGGCGCGGAGCGCGCCTGCACGTCCGCGTCCGTCACGCGGTGCACGCTGACGGCGGGTACGAGCGCTTTGCTGGCGCGCTTCCAGGGCCAGCGTGGCGAGAAGACAACGACTTCCCGGGGTCCGAGCACGCCCAGCGCGTCCGCCTGATCGCGCGTGAGACTCAAAGCGCCGGCGACGACGGTGCGGTCGCGGGTGTCCGTTGCCCTGAAGCTGACGAGGAGGTCCATGTTCCCCAGGACGAGTGGTGGGAGTGCTTGGGCGTTCTGCCAGCACCCCACCCAGGACACCCCCGCGTGGCGCAGGCCGAGAAGGAGCCCGGGCGCGTCCCGGTCGGTGCCGAGCGCTTGCGCCTCGTCCACGCCGAAGACGACGTGCCCGCCAAGCCCGCCACCAACCGTGCCGAGGAGCCAGGCGACGACGAGGAGTACTTGCTGGACGAGGCCCGCGTAGCGGGGCGCGAAGGGCAGGAGCAGGATGACCCGGCCATTGAAGAGGAGGCGGGGGTCGACGCCCTCGTTACTGAACGCACCCGCCGTAGCGTGGTGCAGTCCGCGCAGCGTGAGGATCGCACTGTCCCGGTACTGGTGCCGGCGGGACCAGGAGCCCCGCTGTCGGGCTTCGAGACCTGCGAGGATTCGTGGGATGGTCGGTACGACGCCACGCGCGCGGAGCGCGGCGACGATTTCGCCGATCTCGAGCTCCCCCCACTGCAGCTCGAGCAGGCGGCTCAGCGTGCTGGTGACGTGCTGATCCCACACCCGCACGTCCACGCCTCGCGGGGCGTGGTACGGATTGAACTGCGCGTCCGCACCCAGGACGACGACGAAGCCCCGCAGGGCGTCCAAGCCCAGTACTGACGGGTTCGTGGACACCAGGAGGACGCGTAAGCCGGAGCGCGCCGCGGCCGCGAGCACGAGGCAGAGAAGCACTGTTTTCCCCGCCCCGGTGGGTCCGAGGAGCGCGGCGTGCCCGACGGGGTTCTCGCGTCCTGGTCCGAAGCTGAATCCCAGGCACTGCCCGCCGGGCGTGGTGAGTACCCGGACGTCCCCCGCGTCAAGCCCGGCGTCGCGTGGTGGTTCGAGGAACGGGTTGGCGCGGAGTCCGTGCTCTGCCTCGGTGATTTTCTCGTTGAGGAGGCTGTACAGGTACGTGTCGGGCCGGCCGCGCTGGATGCTGTCCTCGAGCAGGGCGAGTTCGAGCGTCATCCCGAGTTCGTCCGGGGTGAGGGGGAGGCGCTTGATGCGCGTAAGGAGGTTCTCAACGGGGTTCATAACCACCGCCGCCGGTCGGGCTCGTTCACAGGTGAAAGAAGGATTGCAAGGCCGCGTATACGCGGCTTGCCAGCGGTCCCTGCGCGGCTTCGACGGCGGCGACGTCGGCCGCGCGGCTTACGGCTTCGTGGTGGGGTTCGCAGTAGTACAACCCGTCAGGACCCGGCGCGACGTGGCGCGTGCACCCGCCGGCGGTTGGGCAGTAGGGTGCTTGGCAGCGGCGGTAGTGGTTCACGCACGGCATGGCGAGGAACACGAGGCCCGCGGGTGTGATGGCGGGCGGTGGGCTTGCAAGCACGGCGTCAAGGCACGCGGTGCAGGGGGGTGCGACGCGTTGGGGTTCGTCCACCAGGCACCCACACGCGAGGACGAAGCACCTGACTTGGAACACGGTTCCCAGGCCGCCGTTAGGTTCCCGCGTGGTGAGCTCGGTCGTCCCGAAGCCGACGAGTGGGATCGCGTCCGCGGTGTACACGCGTACTTGCTGTGCGACGCCGCGTACGGGTTCACCCACGACACCACCCCCCTTCCCGATCGTTAGGGGATGCCGTCGATCCAGAGTTTGAGCTTCCACGCGAGGCGTGCGACGAGGTAGAGCAGCACGCTTGCGCTGATGAGCGCCATGCCCAACAGGAACACGCCGGTGGCGAGGCGCAGGAACGCCTGCACGCCGCTCAATGCTGCCAGGCACCCTGCGGGCCGTGGTGCGGGTCGCGGCGCCGGCCACGTATTCACCGGGTCGGGCGGTGGTGATGTGCGGTTGAGGAGCGGCACGACCACTCACTCGCTATCACGCGAGTCGGTGTGCGTGTTGCACGCCACGCACCCCGCCCGTTGCGCGACGAGGATGGTGCTGCCGAATTCGCGTTGGCTGAGGCTCGCGCTGCGGTAGTTCCAGTCCCGCGGCCTCTTCATGATGAGTGAGTCCACGCCGTAGAGTGCCCAGGCCGCGGTGAGTTTGAGGATGTCGATCGCAGCAGGCGTGCCGGGGCAGTGGGCTGTCGGCTCCGGGATGGTGTGCTGGTCGTATTCGGTCTTGAATGCGCAGTTCCAGCACGCCGTTCCTGAGGTGCTTTCTTGTATGAAGGTGTATCCCCAGTCCGCGTCCGTGCTCACCGCGGCAAACACCACGGGGATCTGGAGCTCCCGGCAGGTGCGTGCGAGCCAGCCGCGTGTGCCGGGTTTTTTCTGGTCGACGCAGCACACGAGGGCATCCGGTTGTAGTGCGGCGAGGTCGAGGTCCTGCACCAACCCGACGTGGGGAACCAGCACTGAGCCGAGGCAGGCTTGCCGGCTGAGCAGCCTTGCGAGCGCTTCCGCCTTTGGCCGGTACAGGTCGTGGCGCGTGAACTTCTGCCGGTTCAAGTCCGTGGCTGCCACCGTGTCCGGGTCAGCCACGATCACCCGTCCGACTCCTTTGCGGGCGAGGCCTTCGGCGACTTCCCCGCCGACGCCGCCCCCGCCGGCGACGACGACGGTTGCGCGGGCGAGTTGGCCCTGGTCCCAGCGTTCGAGTCGTTCCTGCCGGTCGGATACGCGGAGCACGCCGCGTAGGACTGGGCACCGGTACTCCCGCACGGGAACCTTCCGGCCGCGTAGTCGCGCGCGGAACGCACCCCACCGGGACACGCGCGTGCGACACGCGTTCCACGCGTCCCGCACGCCGCGGAGCGCCCGGCGAGCTGTGTTCTGCCGGTCACGCCGCGTTGGTGAGGTGGTAGAGGCTTCCTTCCACATGGTCCACCCCCTCCCCAGCGATGCGTATCGCGTAGTCTTGTTTGGCCGTAAAGAAGCGGACGTACCCGTCCCTGGTCCAGATGCCGCCGAGTACGAAGCCGGTGTGCTCCCACAAGCGTTGGGTGTGGAGGTCTTCGTGGGAGGGGTGCGTCGCGGCTGCGCCCTTCCCGGGGTGGTTGTGCAGGATGCCAAGGACGCAGTGCCCGTCCAGGACGGCGCGGATGGTGGCGTGGTGGGTGCTCTCGTGCGTGGCCTTGGCGTGCGCGCGGCCCCGCGAGGCCAGCGTGGGTACTTCCACGGCGAGGGGCACGGCGGTGTTCCCGACGCGGAATCCGGTGAGGAGGTGCAGGCTTTCCGCGTCGTCTCCTGTGCATGCCGCGCAGGACTCGCGCAGGAGTCTCGTGGAGAGCCAGTACTCCACGACTCCCGCTGTCGTCTGCGGGGTGAGTGCGGTGAGAACACTGAGCGTGCGTGCGGTGAGGTGGAGTCGTCGCGCGAGCTCCTCCACGTCCCCCCCCGTGGGACTGATAATGGCGTGGTGGAGGATGGTTGCGAGTGCGTGCTGGTCGGCTTCCACGTCGTGCCGGACGCCCGCAAGGCGCGCCACGAGTTCGTCCCCAGCGACGAGTAGTTGGTGGTCGGGTGTCATTGCAGGACCTCCACGAGAGCGTGCTCGACGGTGCGGATGCCCGTGTTCACGTCCACGGGTGTGGGGTGGAAGTGCACGGCGTACTCGTCCTTGCGCACGCTGCGGAAGCAGTACCGGTGCGGGCCAGTGAGCAGGGCCGTGGGTGCGCGGGTGATGTAGAAGCGGGGCAGCGGGGAGAAGGCGTCTTCGATCCGGCCGGCGTACGCGCCGTGGCGTGTGCGGTAGTACCCGTGTAGGTCCGCGCCGTGCTGGCGCCAGCGTCGTTCCTGCCAGTAGGGTCGCCGCTCGGGCAGGATGCGCCCCCCACCACCCGTGCGGGCAGTGGGGGACGGGTTCGTGAGGAGGCCGCGGAGCAGGCCGACGAGGCCCGCCCCCGGGGCGGTGTCGTGTGCGACTCCTGCTTCGGGGCTTGCTTGGAGTTTCTCCCCGTCGTGCACGGCGGGGTAGAGGTCTTCGTCGTCGCCGAAGCGTGCGCCGTCGTTGCCCGACAGCCAGAACCCGGCGGGCAGGCCGAGGCGTGCGAGGACGTCCCTGGTCGTCATGCCGGGATTCAGGGTGACGGGGTACGTGTTCTGATTCGCCACTACGTACACGGTCTTGTCCGTGCTCGTGGCCTGGGCGGTGGTACTCATCGCGCTTTTTCCTTCTGCTGTTTGGTCTTCGTCCTGGCGGCCCGCGTGATTGCGGGGCGCCTTTCTCCTCGACCGTTCCACCTTCCTCGTGCCGTGCTGTGCGGAACTCGTGTGCCGGCCGTGGGTTTGCTTCAATCGTGGTCTTCCTTCGTGTGCTTGCGTTGTTTGGGTAGGAGGTCACGCGGGGTGACGCGGCCCTGGTCTAGCCTCGCCCGGAACTCCGCGGTCTCTGCGTCGGTGATCGCACCCGTTGCCGCTGCTGGCGCAGTCGTGCTCGCCACGTGCTCGAGGTCTTTGCGGGTGGCGTCGACGCGGTCGCGAGACACGCCAGCGGCCAGCATTCGTGCGCGCAGGAGAAACCGTGTGATATTGTGCACCTCCGTGATTGTGGCCTTGAGGAGTCGGTCGAATACGGCGGGTGTAGGGTCTGGTCCCTCCACGCAGGCGTGGTGGACTTGGAAGAATGGGTCTCCGTCTCGGTCCAATCCCGTGCTGCCAAGCAGGACCAATCCGTTGATCACGAGCAGGACTCTCTCGAGGTGCTGCCCGCGCAATGGCGTCAGGCAGGGCACGTGCACGCGAAGAACACCAGGTCCTCGTGCGTCCCTCCTACCGTGCTGATCGGCCCAGACGGGCTCGACGAAGAGCGCGAAGGGCTGGTCGGAGTTGAGGGGATTGGCAAGCTCGGCGAAGGCGAAGCCGCGCTCATCCACTGCCACTTTGCTGAGCGGTGGGCCGAAGATCGCTACCAACCCTGCGCATTCACTTGTAGTTCTCATCTCGGGGACCTCCCTAGGTGGTTCGGGCGTGCATTCGCCGTCGGTCTCGGCGTGTCTTTCTCAGGCGGGTGGTCCGCCGGTGCGCGTGACAAGTCGAAGCGTGGGATCGGCGGGGGTCGCGAACGCTGGTTCCTCCACGAGCGCGCCAGCCCCCCTAAAGAGTGCAGCGAGCTCGATGAGCGCGTTCCGGGCTCCTGCGTGCTGCGCGGGAGTTATGGCTTCTGCGATGAAGACCGCGTCGTTCGTGCGTGGAGTGAGGCAGGTCTCTGCGGAGTCCCGGTGGTTAAACGCGTAGCACAGGACGCGGTGGGTGCACGCGTAGACGACCACGCTCGGCTGAAGTGGCATCGGGGATGCTGATCCGCCGAGGGGGACGAAGCGGTCGGTTGCCGGCTGGCAGTACCGGAGCTCGATCATGGGTCCGGGCAGCCGGGCGGTGTCGTACGCGCCCAGCGGCGCGCGGTGCACGGCGGAGGCGTAGCAGTACGCATCGACCAGCGGCAATTGTCCTTCGGCGAGACGGCCAGCGATCAATCGTCTGCAGAGTTGCTCGACGCTGCTGCGGTACTCGGACGGCTTCAGCCCGCACGAGCGAATCGCGTCCCGCCATGCCCGGATCCGTTCGTCAGCGACCAGCGCATCAGTTGTCGCGTACCTGGCCTGGAGCGCTGCGCGCGCTTCGGTGAAGCGTGTGCGTGCCCGCAGCAGCGCCACGTCGACACCGGCCAGGTTCGTCGCGCAGAAGCCCCCAACGAGGAGGTCCGGGTACCGAACGCCGACGTCGGCGGCGATACGCATCGTCACCACGCTCATGATTCTCCTTTCGAGCCAACGGAGGCGGGCTGCGCCGCGGAGGCATCCGTCTTAGGCTCCCAAGCGCCCGGCACGACAGCTCGCACCCCCATCTCCTGTCCTGCACGATCAGCGCGCGCGACTCGGCCGGGGCTTTGGAATACGCGCGTGCGCTGCCGCGCGCGCCCCGCGTACGCCGCGTCGTTTGCGCTCAGGAAGGCGTGTGCGCGCCGGAGCTGGTGGTGCGGGATCCGCGGGCGCACGTGGTGCAGGACGTGGTACCCGTCCCCTTCTGGATGGAAGTACCACCGGTGCAGTCGCCCCAGATTGCTGATCGTGGCATCGAAGACGGTCGACGTTTTCTCATACTGGTGCTTTGCGGACTCCGCGGCAAAGCGCAGCCACGGCAGCACCAGCACGAAGGGGAGCAGCCAGTAGCACGCCCAGAGCCCAACAGCACTGCGCAATCCCACGATGAAGGCGAGCGGGATGACCAGGGCGAGGGCATGCCACGCGACCGACGCCATGAGGATCTTGGGGTTCGTCCCGATCGCGCGGATCCAGCTCAGCGCGTAGGGCACAATGCGTCGCGCCGTTGCGCGGATGAAGGCCAAGGGATTCGCGCGGTCGAGCCGCTCAATGCCGAGGGCGTTGTAGCGTTGCAGGTCGGGGTCGCGGGTGGTGCCGAACCAGTAGTGGTGCAGGAGGTGCCCCGCCCGCATCCCGGCGACGCTTGAGAATGTTGGATAGGCGGCGAGCACGTTTGCGAGCAGGTCGTTCACGCGCATCCCCCGGCGGCCGCGCCCGCGGTGCCAGTTGCTATGGACGGCCTCGTGGGTCAGGTTTTCGAGCGCGCGTTGGTGGCGTGCGATGAGCAGCCATGCGAGGGGGACCGTGAGCCACACCAGTGGGAGCGTGGTTGCGAGATGCGTGCTGGTTGCGGCGATTGTGATGATCGCCGTGTGATTCTTCTGCGCGGCGGCCGTGGAGCGCGCGAGGCTCGTGCGTTCGAAGCGCCGCAGCGCCGCGTCAGTCTGAGGATCGAAGTGGATGCCGAGCGGCCGCGGCCGCTCGCCCGGTAGTGCGTCGGTGGACATGGCGTGCTCCTTCTCCCCGCGCTGCGGGGTGCGCTTTGCGCGCGGAAGCACGCCACTGCATTCGACCCCTTGCTGGGTTGCGCTGTTCGTGCGACCCTTGAGGGGTCCGCGGGGCTTGCTTCCTCGCGTGACACCTGGGCCGTCGGTTGAACCCTCGAAAAGCTCGCCGACGGCCTATTCATTTCATCTCGACCGGGCTAAGCAACTCGTCGCCGAGCGTTCCTTCTACGTGTCCCGGGACGAGCAGCTCAGTTGTCGCGCCTGTACCTCGGGTTCCGAACGTAGCCAACGCCCGAACTCTCCAGGGGCGCCGCGCCGTACCTCGTCACATACGCGCGCAAGCGGGCGCTGAGTGTCGAGGGCAGAATTCGCACTCCCGTCCGTTGCTTCAGGCGCTCCAGCAAGTCATCTGGCTCGATCACCTCTCCTTCCTCGACAAGATCCTCGATGTATATGTCGAGATGGCTCAAGAGGTCGTAGCGTGCTGCCTGACGCGCCAGCTCTTGCGCCCTGACATCTGGTCTCCTATAGCGTTGGCGCTGTTGCGCACACTCTCGATCTCGCTGCGCCGCACGGCCACGAAGCCGTCCGTCTGCGCGGAGTCGAGAAGGCGTCGCACCGTCCGGCCACATATCCCAAATGCGCGGCCAATCCGTTCGGATGCCTCCGTCCATGAGAGGCCGCGCGCGGAGTAACTCTCAAGGAGCCGCTCCCACGCTGCTCTGTGTTCTGAGGACTTCATACGGACAGAAACAGAGCTCCCTTTAAGAGCCTTTCGCTCCGCAAGCTGCCCGGGACACGGGGATACTACGCCCGCGCG
This sequence comes from Candidatus Krumholzibacteriia bacterium, assembly GCA_041484665.1. Classification (GTDB taxonomy): domain Bacteria; phylum Krumholzibacteriota; class Krumholzibacteriia; order JAJRXK01; family JAJRXK01; genus JBGPIA01. The sequence goes on along the minus strand of JBGPIA010000019.1, from coordinate 71,793 downwards.
GCCGCTCGTGTCCATTGGAATCTTCCAGAAAGTAATACTCAATATATCTGTGAAATCTCAGTTATCTGTCCAGATATCTACATCCTAAGAACGATATTGCAATGTGCAAGGGTTGCGATAGAATGGGTTCCGACGGGGGTCGGGCCGAGATGGGAGGTTGCAGATGTCGCTGAGGCTCCTTCTAACGACTAGCCGAGAGCAACAAGGGCTTTCGCAAGAGGAGCTGGCGGAGCAGCTGAATGTCGCGCAGGGTACCGTCAGCGCGTGGGAGAACGGGACTCAGATCCCTACGAGGAAGCACCGGGGCCCGTTGGCGAAGGTCCTCCATCTCGATCCGAAGGATGTCGAGGCGGAGGCCGCAGCGGCCGCCGTGGTGCCTCGGCCGTCTCGGATCCTCTCCCTTGCTGGCTACCTCCGGCAGCAGCAGGCTTATCTCGAGTCCTTGGGCAGCGCGCGGAACAAGGTGAAGGTGTGCTTCATCGGACCGGAGCACTTGCCTGTGCTCGACTCCGCTAGTGTCGAGGAGACGTGGACCAGCAATCTCCTCGCGGGAACCAACTATGCCATTCTCTGGTTCTTGTGCTTGCTCGACCCGGGGGCGATCCAGCGGGTCACCCACCGCTTTCGCGCGATCGGCACCGCGGTTTCGCAGCGTCGTTCGAAGTCCGCAGGCAGGATCATTCACTATGGGCTCCGCTTGTTGGACCGACCCGACGATTCCGTCTACGATTCCAATCTTGCGGGTTTCAACGCCTGCAAGTCTGCCGGTCTCCCTGCCAATGAGTGGATCCTGCAGCAGCAACTCAACCCAGATCTCAAAAAGCAGCTGCTCCAGCACTACGTTCCGCTTGGGACGCTCGTGGCTTATCACCATGAAGTCGTTGGCTTCTCGCGGTTGGCGAGCATAAGTCTTCGCGCGACCCGGACTTCTCCGGATGGGGATGAACAGGCGGCGTTCCATTTCTTGGGAGCTGCGGAGTGCGAGGCGCTTTTCAATGTGCTCACCCGGTTCTTCCAAGCGATCGATTCCTTTAGGCCTATGCGGAAGAAGTGACCATGTCTAGCACGCGTCCAACCACTAGGATTCACTTGCCCCGCCCGGGACTCGTCCTGATAGCGATCGCTTTTCTCCTGGCAGGGTGTGGCCACGACGCCAGCGACCATCCCCGGGACCGTCGAGCATCCCCCGCAACGGCGCTGCGAGAGGTCTCCGTCCGTTTTCCTATCCCGATCGTTGAGTCCGGGCAGGCCAGCTTCTACCTCGGGGAGGATCGTGGATACTACGCGCGCGAGGGTCTGAAGATCACCTGGCAGATGGGGTCGAAGGAGCTCAACCCGATCAAGACCGTCGTCGCCGGTACGGACGCGTTCGGGATTATCGGAGGACCCGACGCGTTGATCGTCGCGCGCTCGAAGAGCCAACCCGTCAAGGCGCTGGCGGTGCTCCACCGGAACTCCAATTTCTCCTGCTTGCTCACGCTCAAGGCCAGCGGCATCACGCGGGTCGAGCAGCTCGACAAGAAGCAGGTCGGTTTCTACTACGGACACATCAGCACGGACGTGCTCCGAGCATTGTTCAAGCAGGTGGGCGTGCACCCGGAGGAAGTGGACGTCGGGTTCGACTACAGCCAGTTCCTCTCTGGCCGGCTAGATGCTCAGTGGGCGTTTACGGTGACCGCGGGTCTTGACCTGCCTGCCAAGGGCGTCGCGGTCAACATCATCAGTCCCGCGGACTACGGGATCATCACGCACGGCTATACGATCTTCACCACCGACCAGCTCGCCGAGCGCGACCCCACACTCGTCACAGCATTCCTGCGCGCCTCCCTCGCAGGCGTGCGTGACGCAGTAGCATCCCCCGAAGCAGCAACTGACGCCCTGCTCAGGCGCGATCCCAAGCTCGACCGCACCCTCAACCTCGCACGACAACTCAAGTACAACGCGGTCACGAGCGCCTCCGCGGAGTACCCAGCAGGGTTCATGAACGCCGCCATGTTTGAGGACACGTACCGCCGACTTGCGGACCTGGGAGTGTTGACCACCCCCTTCAACGTCACGGACGTCTACACGACCCGATTCCTGGACGAAGCGCGCGCCAATGAACCCCCAGGGCATTGACGTCCAGGACGCATCCAAGACCTTCAGCCGAGGCATCAGCCACGACGTCCAGGCCCTGCACGGCGTCACCCTCCGCGTCCACCCCGGCCGAGTCACGGCAGTTGTCGGGCCAAGCGGGTGCGGGAAGACCACCCTTCTCAAGCTCATCGGAGGCCTCGAGCAGCCGACCGGGGGCTGCGTGCGTGTCGACGGACTGCCACCTGATGAGGCGCGCCGACGCCAGCACTTCACCTACGGCTTCCAGAACCCGGTCCTCCTGCCCTGGCTGACAATCCTGCAGAACGTGCAGCTGTTGCCCAAGCTCGCGCGCCAGCCGCAGCGTATCCCGGCGTCCGACCTCCTCCGCGTCGTCGGCCTGGCGGGATTCGAAAGCCGGTACCCGAACGAGTTGTCCGGCGGGATGCGGCAGCGCGCCTCCCTGGCACGCGCCCTGAGCGTGGCACCCCGGTACGTCCTCCTCGACGAACCGTTCGGCGCCCTCGACGACCTCACTCGCGAGACGCTCGACGACGTTCTCGCTCAGACGCGATCCGCCGTCGGGTTCGGGTGCGTCCTCGTCACTCACAACGTGACCGAAGCCGTGTACCTTGCCGACGACGTTATCGTGATGTCGCCGCGTCCAGGAAGCATTCGGCAGACCCTCCCGGTGCCGTTTCCGCACCCCCGCACGGCCGTCCTCCGACGCGCCCCTGAATTCCTCGCGCGCGTGCGCGACGTACGAGAGGCACTCGCATGAAGCACACACCACTCCCACTCGCATTCACCGCCGTCGTCGCGCTGGCCTGGGAAGCCATGGCCCGAACGCGCCTCGTGAACCCGATCGTCCTGCCAGCCCCATCCGCCGTCGTTTCTGCGGGCATTGCGAATGCCCCACGCCTCCTTGAGAACACCGCGATCACCATGCTCGAAGCACTCCTGGGCTTCGCGCTCGCCACCTTCGGCGCGCTCGCGCTCGCCATCGCCTTCCTGTACTCCCGCCCCGTACGCGAGACCCTGTACCCGTACGCGATCGTCCTGAAGTCCACCCCGATCATCGCACTGGCGCCGTTCATCGTCCTGTGGGCCGGCAACGGCATGCTCTCCAAGGTTGTCATGGCTGCCATGGTTGCCTTCTTCCCCGTGCTCGTCAACGCCGTCCAAGGACTAGCAGCCCTCGACGACGAGATTCTTGATCTCGCGCGAAGCGTGGACGCCAGCCGGTGGACCGTCCTATGGCGCCTGCGCGCGCCAGCATCGCTGCCCGCGGTCTTCTCGGGCTTGCGCGTCGCAAGCACCCTCGCGGTCGTCGGCGCCGTGATCGGAGAGTTCACGGGAGCGAAGCGCGGCGTCGGGCACCTCATCACTGTGAGCTCGTACTACCTCGACACCCCTCTCATGTTCGCGGCAATCACGTGCACCGCGCTTGCCGGCTTGGCCTTCTTCGGCCTCGTGGCGCTCGCAGAACGCCGCGTCGTTTTTTGGAGGAAACCAGCATGGGCCTAACTGATTTCCACATCCACGTCGACGCAACTTCGCTCGACGGTGACGTCCTCGAGACGCTGACGCATGACCACGGCTTCCGGGAGACGAACTTCTGCGGCCACCCACCGGGAATCCACCACTTCGAGCCCGCGCATCATCTCACCCTCAAGTGCGAAGAGGGGCGCGAGTTCCGGCACAGGTTCAGCCGAGCTGTGGACTTTCTCTCCTCGACTTCAATGCGCGGCTATCTTGAGGGCGAAGTCGTAATAGCGGACTGGCACATCCCGGAAAGCCCCTTCGACACGCGCGTCCCGCTCGCCTTGGCGTTCGAGCTCGCGCCCCTGCCCGCCGGACAGTTTCGCCAGACGGAGATCCATATCACGATGGACCGAGATCGCTCTGACCCACGCCTCATCGAGCGCCTCTGCGGGACTGGGATGTTCGCTGCGTATCTGCCCAAGCCGTACGGCACGGCGGTGGTGCTCACGGTGCAAGGCGACCGAGGTCCGATCGCGCAGAGCTTCGACGCGCTACGAACCTACTTGCTCGAGGCGGGGGGCGCGGTCGCGGGCACGATCAAGGAGGAGCGCATACTCAACTGGTGGGTCAGTCACGAGGATGTCGCGTTGCCCCCGGTTGTCCAACGAATCCAGGGATTACGCAGAAGCGCGGCCTGACATCGTGAGCCGGACGGTCTGCACAAAACGAGTGCACAGCTGGCGAGGGCATTTCACGGCAGGATGGTGCGATGAGCACGCGCACGAAATCGCGCCAGGCGGGGGTTCCGCGTCGTGTCGTGGCGCGACGGTCCCGGGGATACAAAGCGGTTCACCGGCCGGCGCGGTGGGGGAATCCCTACAAACTCGAAGAGTACGGGCGTGAGCAATCTGTGGCGCTCTACCGGGGGTGGCTGCAGCAGCAGTTGAAGCATGACCCTCGCTTCCTAGAACCTCTGCGCGGCTACAACCTTGGTTGCTTCTGCCCTTTGGACGTGCCCTGCCATGCTGACGTGATCCTTGAATTCCTCTACGGCGCACGGTGACGTCCGGGTTCCGACCTCGGGTGCGCCATCTTCGGCTCGGAATCAGTGGATGGCGGAGGACTGTTGGAGGTTTGACGCGATGCTCCCCGACGGTGCGGCCTGCGCCCGGATTCCCGGGCTTCAGCTCGTTCCCGGTGTCATCACGCGCGAAGATGAGACGCTCCTCCTGGAGTTCATTGCCAGCCTGGAGGGTGCGTGGGGCGTAATCCGGATGCGTGGCCAGGTGGCGAAGCGCCGGATGATCTGTTATGGGCGCAACTATGTCACGCTCAGTCGGAAGCTGACCCCGGCGCCGCCCATCCCGCCGCCGTTGCTTGGCGTCCGGGAGCGCTGTGCTCAGCACGCGGGCGTGGCGTTGTCCGCCGTCGAGCAGGTCATCATCGCCGACTACCCGGTGGGTGCCGGGATTGGCTGGCACGCTGACGCGCCGGTGTTCGGTGAACCCGTGTTCACGATCTCCCTGCTCGGCCCGGCGGTCATGCAGTTCCGGCGCGGTAACTCGGGGCGAGCCACGCACGCCGTTACCTTGCCGCCACGCTCCTTGCTCGTTATGCGCGCGGCGAGCCGGTGGGAGTGGCAGCACCAAGTGCCCCCCGTGCGGCGCCATCGCTATTCGATCACCTTGCGGACCCTCCGCCGGCTTGGACGAAGTCCCGCGTAGCTGGACACCGCGGATGCGGGAATCGCGGTGTGTGCATCTGGGAGCATGGTGATGACCCGGCCAGGGGTGAGGAGTCCGGCCGCGCCGAGGGCTACCTCGACCCGCGTGAGGGCAGCATTGGTTGTTGCCGCCACGAAGACCTGGTCGATGCCGGCGCGCAGGCAGCGGCGTACGTTTCCAACGATGTCGGACGAGCCGGTCTCGATCTCGATGCCCACGCGCGTTTTGTTCGCCACCGCAAGTACGTCGATGCGCCCGCCGCCGAGTGGGGCCTCCAAGGTGACGTGCCATCCTGCGCGTCGGTACGCTTCTGCGTAGTGGTGCTTCCAGTACTCGTGCGCGATGCTCTCCCGGGCGCGGGGGTTGGTGCCGAGCAGCGTGGCTGCTTGCTTCGTGGGTCGGAGGACGACCTTTCGGCTCGTATCAATCGGAATCGTGGCGGTTTCGAGCCATCCCGTCCTGACAAGGTGGCGTACGAGTTTCGTGCCGCGGTGTGCGCTGAGGTTGAGGCGTTGGTAGCGTGCTTTCACCCCGTCCCAGGGATGCTGGCCTACATCCATGAGCATTCGGAGTGCGTCTTCCCTGAGTGGGGCTTCGCTGGTGAGACCCTGCCAAACCTGCCCGTATTCTTCGCTGCCATGCCCTACGGTGCCCGAACCCGCTCCCAGGCCCGCTGCGAGTTGTTGGAGGTCGGCGTCGGTGATGCGTCCCTTCTCGTGCTGCACGTGGGGGAATCGTACGAGGATGGGTTGGTGCCACCGGTTCTGCAGCTTCACGACCCCTGTGCCTATGAGTAGGCGGGTGAACGTGGTCTCGTCAGGGACGGTCGACAGCTGTGCTGCCTTCCGCGCGTCGGTCGGATCCTTCAGGTTCAAGCACACGCTCGTATAGCAGTTCCCCAGCGCCGCGGGGCTTATCAGGCTTGGGTGCTGGTCGACGACGATAAGGGCGATGCCGAGTTCCCGGCACTGCCGCAGCAGCATCTCGAGGATAGTCTCCCGACCTGCTCTCGTGTACAGCACGTGGTGAGCCTCTTCGACCACAATCACGAGCGATAGCTCCTCGCGTGTTCTGCTGGCAAGTTTGGTGTAGTACACCCACAGACACAAGAGCGGTATGAGGAAGGCCTTCCCGCTAGTTGACAGGCCGTCAAGTTCGAGCACGGTGGATTGTCGCGTGAGCGCGTTCATCGTGCGTGCTTGTTCGTGCGCGTCCCCCGCCGTGAGGTGTGACGTTTCCAGGCTTTCGAGGGCGCGTAACGCGGTGCTCTTCCAGCCGCGGACGCGTTCCCGGTCGGGAACCCGCTCCACTGCTGCCCGAACCTGCTGGACTGTCGGCGCGTGTTCGTGTTCTTCCGCGCATGCGCGGAGTGCTTTCTCAATCAGGCTTGTCGCAGCGTCGCCGAGCGTGTACGCGTCGGCGAGTACGTCGGTGACATGGTGCCAGTACACCTGCGCCTCCAAGCCCGGGGGTGGAGCGAAGGGGTTGAAGGGGAACGGGCTCACCATCCTGCCGGGCGTGTACACGCGGATGCGCGCGTGCAGGTACGGGAGGAGGTGGCGTACGGTTCTCTTCCAGTCGAGGAAGAGCCACGGGATTCCTTCTTCGACGAGTTGTCCGAGGAGGTGGAATACGAGGTTCGTCTTCCCCGCGCCACTCCGCCCGAAGACCGCTGTCCCTTGGAGGAGTTCGCCTGCTTGCAAGCCGAGGGGCCACCGCTCCCCGGCGTACTGGATCGTGCCGAGGTGGAATCGGCCTTTCGCGGTCTTTTCGGGTGGTAGTGAGAGGAGGATGTCGTGCTCGTGGTTGCCCAAGACGCGTCGTGCGGTGATGAGCAGCTGGGTGTCCAGGAGTGCTTTGAGATCGGGCGGTGCTGTTTCGCGTGCGTGCCGCCAGTACGCGACCAGCCGTGGTCGTAGTGGTTCGAGTTTGCGTGCGATCGGCTCAAGTTCCATTCTGGAGTCCGTTCTGCATGAGCGGCCGGAGCACCGCGTGCCGCTGCAGGAGGGTGAAGAGTCGTTCGTGGAGTGCTGCTTCGCGTTCCGCGTGCCGCTCTGCGAGGCTGCGCCTGTTCGCGTGCAACGTCAGAAGGCGGTCGTTGAGTTTCTCGCGCCACTCCCAGACCCCCTTGCATTGGGGGTTTTCGTACGGCGGCAGATTCAAGACGGCGCTGCCGAGTGCTTGTTCGAGCTCGGCAAGTTCGCCGAGTTGGCTTGCGTGGTGGGCGCGCCAGGAGTCCAAGGTGTCAAGCACGAATGCAAGCTCCCGGGTGACCCATACGGAGGGCAGCGTCATCCCGTTCCCCCCATTCGGGGAGGCTTCGTGGAGCGCGCTGCGTGCTTCGTCCTCCAAGCCGCCAGCAACGCTTCGCCACCGTTCGGCGCGTTGCTCGTGGTCGTCGTGGACGGTCGTCAGCCGCATGCGCATTCCTCCGCGGTGGTCGACCGCTTCACGCAGCACCGTCCGTATCCATGCGCTCCTGATGGCGCAGGCTCGCCATTGACTCCCAACCGTCAGACTTCTTCGTGATCTCGTCTTCGGCTGGAGTCGCCCCCCACGCCGGCCCGTCCTCTTCGTGGTTGTTCACGTGGCGCCTTGCAGGAGGTGCTGCATGACCGCGCCGGTGGGGGTGAGTGCGTAGCGTGGGTACCGTCGTTTCCGTTCGACGAGGGGTACGACGAGTCCTTGCTGGCGTAGGAGTCGTACGACGTCGCGTGCGTTGTTGGAGCTCATCCGCAGGTTCGGATCACGGCTGTGCGCCACACGCCTGATCGCGGCTGGTTGTCCTGGCTCGTCGAATGCCAGCAGCATTGCGCTACGGTGGCGGTAGCAGCACCACCCATACAACCCCCAGTCAAGGCCTCCGGCGAGAATCGGGGGCATCCACGTCCGACCCGTCAGGGCAGCCAGGCGTTCCTGAAACGCCACCCCCAGGTCTGTGAGGCCGTACACGCGGCTGCGGCACGCATTGGGGTTCAGGCAGGTGACGAGGTTGTAGACTCGCAGTTCCGCCAGTCCTGCTTCGACGCCTCGGCCGTTCATCCCCGTCTTCTTGGTGAGCTGCGTGCCGGTCAGCGGCTGACGCAGCGCCTCCAGAATGGTCTGTCGTCGCTCACCACGTACGAGCCAGTACCACGCGGCCTCCGCGTCCTCCCCGTCGAAGGTCATGCCTGCACCTGCTTGAGTCCTTCGGTCCCCTCCGTCTGCGCACACCAGGCCCCCCACCCCTCACGAACCGGCAGTTTCGTCCCGCGATTGGGACGCAACCCCCGGGTTTGGGAAGCTCTTGGTCTATAAATGCTCTGAACTGAACAACCACCCACACCCTGCAGGCCGCACCGGCCGGACCGAACCCGCCCGAATCCAGCGGCCACGCCCGTCTATACCCGTCGCCTCGACCGCGTGATCACGGGGTGACATCGCGTTCCTGCGTGCGCTGAACGTCGCGGCCCTCTCGGGGGCGCGCTGCTGGCTTACCGCGCTTCGTCGAGTCCTCCGAGTGCCCGCACAATTGTCGTCGCGAAGTCGTGGCGCGTGACGCCTTTGAGCCTGGCGCCGGGGTGGTATGTCCAGACGATGGCGCGGCCATCACGCACGCCGCCTGCAACGAGCGGGCACGGAAGGGGCTTCAAGTCGTCCAGGCCGAGCAAGCGCGCGGAATAACGTCGCGACGTGTGGGAGTTGTGCTTCCCAGAGCGCGTCACCGGGTACCGGGCCCGCCTCGGTGTCTCCCCAGCCCAGTGGGAAGAGGTTCCACCACGCGTGACGGCTGTACCACGGCCCGTCGCCGTTGGGGTCGAGGGCAAGAACGACGTGCTCTGACAGGGTCCAGAAGGCTGACCCCGCGCGCTTGCCGTGCCGGAGCACCTCCCACATCGGCTCCGGCTGCCTCCTCGCCCACGCCCGGGTCGCCTCGAGCAGGTCAAGCCGCCCCGACGGGGTGCACGCGCGCACCACTGGCCACAGGGCCGGAGACGTCTTGTCATCCCAGCCCGCGAGTGCCTGTCCCACGATGAGGATGCGCCGGTAGTCCGTGCCGACGAACGGCCAGTGGGACGCGACCACCCGCTCCCCGAGTTTGTCAGCCCGAAGGGCGACGCCCTCGAGGATCCCTCGATACGCGCCGATCGCCGCGTGCTCCGCCTCGCCGCGCAGCATTGCACCCCCCAACAATGCGACAGGAACCACACCCACCATCAGGTGCAGGAAGTCCTCGGTCAAGCGCCGCAACGCCCGCTTCAACAAGCCGCGCCTGGTCCCTGTACGTGTGGTTCGTCGGTTCAAGACTCTTCAATCCCCGGCACCACGTGCTTCGTGGAAGCGGTTCTGCTTCCGGTGGTGGTGGTTCATGGAGTGCGCGGGGTGTCGCAAGGTGTTGCGTGAGGGGCTCAACGTGGTCGCGGTGCAGCACGCGGTGCTCGGGCCCAACGGGATTGTGCCGTTGGAAGAAGCAACGGTGTACTGCAGCGAAACATGCGCGGGCCGGGACTTGGCCCCTGACGACCGGCGCGTCATGCCGGCGCGGCGGCCATGACGAAGCGCAAGCCCGCGTGGGCGGCGCCGAAGCTCCACACCGTCGGCGCTCGGCGCGGGCAGTCGAGTCTGGTGGCGCGCGTGCAGCTCGCCGGCCGGTGGTTGGAGGACGCGGGGTTCCGTCAAGGTACGCAGTACACCGTCCAGCGCCTCGAAGACGGCCTCCTGCTGCGCACACTCCCCTACGCCACCACTGCGGAAACCGCGACTACGCCCTCCACTCCGGAGCTCTCATACGAGCCGTGGCTGGTACGTCTACGCTTGGAGCACGTGCCCGGCGCGCCCAGGGAGCCGCATTATGTGAATGGGCCCGCCGACGCGTATGCGCTCCTGCGGGGTTTGGCGTTCGCTGATCGAGAGAACCTCGCCACCCTGCTCCTGGGCGCGCGGAACCAAGTCCTCGGCGTCGACCTCACGAGCGTAGGCAGCCTAAATGCGGCGGGCGTGGAACCCCGCGAGGTCTACAAGGCAGCGATCCACGCGAACAGCGCCTCAATCGTCCTCGCCCATAATCACCCGTCGGGCGATCCGGAGCCGTCCGACGATGACCGCCGTCTGACACGTCGCATCGCAAGCGCCGGCGAAGTCATCGGCATCCGGCTCTTGGACCACCTCGTCATCGCGCCTGACGCGTACGTCAGCCTCCGCGAACGAGGATACCTCTGAGCGTGTTTCTGCGCGTTCGGGCCGTTTACTTCGCCGAGTAACACCACATGCGTGGCATGTTACCCGCGGCCAACTGTCCCCACGTCATCCCGTTGAGTACTACTACCTCCTTGCTTGTCTTCGCATCCTCCGCAACACATTTAAACCGGCCTCACTTTCCCTTGCGCCATGATGCCCCTCTATTTGTTGGCGGATACTGTACCCCGTGCATGTGACGCGCAAGTGGTGGCTGGAGTACCAAGGCATGCGCCTGCCCAGAGACCACCGTTTGCGGTACCATCTCTGGCAGGGCCTTGCCACTGCTGTCGACTGGCCTGCCCTCATACATAGCATGGACGTGCTGCGGGGCCCTCCAATCCGGACTCCTGAAGACCAGCCGTCAGCGCCGAGGTCGACGTGTTCCGAGCCCCTCCTCGATACTTCTATCCTGCGCGTAACCTCTGGTGCCCGGCCGTATTACATCCTTGGTCTCCTGCACGATGGGCGTTCGACACTCCTTCCTCGAGCACTCAAGGATGCCTATACCGACGAGGTCGTCGCCTTGGAGCGCCTTGTCGACATTCTCGTCGTGGAAGATGGTCTTTACTCGTACCTTCGCCGGGGCAGTCCCGCTGGCGATGACGCCCTACTCGGGCCCCGGTGCAACGGCTGGTCACCACTCTTCCTCCTCTATGGTACGCTTCGCGTTATCTCAGCTCGTCAGCGGAAGCAGCGACCAGCCCCCACGGGCGCGCTGGACTATGAGCGTGCCCTCAACTCCCACGTGTCCCACGCTATCTTTTCGGCGTATGACCATGAGCAGGCGCGGCGACTCTGCCTCTTGGATCAGCTCGTCTGGCCGCCACGCTATCCTGATTCCTGGGTCGAGTCGACTGATCGCCGTCGCGAACGCGTCATGGCACGCGCGGGCCTACGCGCTTCGGCCGCGGGTCCTGTGGGAATTGTCTGTGGGGCGATGCACGTTCCCGCAATTGCCTCCTTTCTCTTACAAGAGGACTACAATCCGCGTCTGGTAACGTACCACCGGTACCCACCACCCGTGGCAGCACTCCTCAAGGAAACGATCGGATTCCCTCAGCACTGCCCTGTACTATAGACCCCACTGTTGCAGAAAAAGCTGGGCATAACTTGATGTAATGAATTGAAAAGTGGCCTCCGTCATGGGAAAAAGGGGTTGAACATTACACCCAACTCCCCACGAAGCAGAGGCCACTTCCAGTGAAGTTCAGTAGAGCAGAGATTCGGCGTCGTGTCCATAGGCTTCCCGAGTGCCGGTTCGAGGACCAGGCCCTCACCTCCTCGGCCGGGCTCGTCCTGTACGAAGCGCTCTTCCAGTCGCTCAACCTGCGCGCGCGGTTGCTCGGGTGCTTCAAGCACCTCGTGCAGTGGCCGATCTATGCCCACGTGGACCTCTTCCTGAGTTTGGTGGTGCACATCCTGCTCGGACACCGCAACCTCCGGGAGATGGCGTACTACCGGGACGACCCCATGGTGCTGCGTATGCTGGGGTGGCAACACCTGCCCGATGTCTCGACCTACTCCCGGCGCCTCGCGACTATGGATCTGCGGGCGTGTGGCGAGGTCGCACGTCTCAACCGCGACATCGTGTTGGGCCGTCTGATTGACGAGAGACTGGGCCGGGTGACGCTGGACTTCGACGGCAGCGTTCTGACTTCCCGCCGCCACGCAGAGGGTACGGCCGTGGGCTTCAACCGGGCACGCAAGGGAGAGCGCAGCTACTACCCGCTGCTGTGCACCGTGGCGCAGACCGGACAGATCCTCGACGTGCTGCATCGGTCGGGGAACGTCCATGACTCCAACGGAGCGGGCGACTTCATCGAAGCTTGCGTGATGGGGACGGCCGAGCGGCTGGGGCAGGTCACCGTCGAGTCGCGGCTGGACAGCGCGTTCTTCAGCGAAAATACCGTGCTTCTGCTGGAGAGCGTCGAGGTCCAGTACGCCATCAGCGTCCCCTTCGACCGCCTCGCCCACCTCAAGCAGCTGGTCGAAGCTCGCCAGCGCTGGCACCGTCTTGATGACACCTGGTCGTACTTCGAGCTTTCCTGGGGTCCGCGCTGCTGGCTGAAGCCGCGCCGACTGCTGATCGTCCGGCAGAAGGTGAAGGAGCGGCAGAAGGGCCCGCTGCAGTTGGACCTCTTCTGTCCCAGCGTCGTGGGCTACGAGTACACGGCGGTGCTGACCAACAAGCGCCAGTCGGCCAAGAAGGTGCTGGCTTTCCATCACGGGCGCGGCGCGCAGGAGGGGGTGTTCGGCGAGGTCAAGCAGGACTGCCAGCTGGGTTACATCCCCGCCCGCACGTGGGTCGCGAACCGGATGTACCTCTACGCCGCCGTGGTGGCTCACAACCTCACGCGGGAACTTCAGATGCGCTCGCTGACCCCCCGGCCTGCGACGACTGCGGGACGCGCCGCGCTGTGGACCTTCCAGAAGCTCTCGACGCTGCGCGCCCTGCTGATTCGGCGTGCTGGTCGCCTCACCAACAACAGCGGAACGGCGGTCCTCACGATGAGCGCAAACCAGACCGTCCAGGGTCACTTCGAGCAACTCCTCCGACGTGCAATGGCCGCGTGACATCACAAACTCCAGCGCGCTTTATGCAACAGTGGGGTAGACTGATGCTTCAATCCCGAGCCTTCGCCGCGGTTCTACACACAGTTTCCTCAGGTGTTCCTACCTGCCGGCCTTGGCAGCAGAGGTATCGGCAAGCGCCTCCCACCCCGTGTAGCCCTGAATAATGGGCGGAACCTTCCGCCGGCACGCGACGAACAGCACCCAGCTGCCCCCTGCTATTCCAAGGCATGCCAGTCCATCAACGCCAAACTCGGGAGCGGGTAGACGGCTGCCGAATGGAACCATCCAGGTATCGCGAAACGCAAAAGGGAAGAGGTACGCGCCGATCGCCCCCGCCACGGTCAGCCACCATACCCCCCACCGCGGCGACTGCGGGCGGCGCGCCCCGTCCTTCACCTGACGCACTGCAAATCGCTCAGGCGCAGCGTCACCCTCGCCACTCTCGCTTCCCTCAACGGCCACCCCTAAGCGCGTTCCCGCTTCTACCACGCACTCGACACGCCATGCGGTCAGCGCCTGGAAGCCCTCGCACTCGAACACGAACTGTTGCCCTTCCTCACCAACCCACCGGCCCGTCACCCTTAACGGGCCCGCGAGCATTCGCGGCTCCGAGCAAATCCTCCCGTTCGCAGTTCGCACACGCAGTGTGACTGCGACCCGGCCTTCCACTGACACTCGTTCTCGGTTCCGCAAGTGTACGACGACCCGCTCGCGGCCCTCCCCGTGCGGATTCCTCCGTACCCACATACCAATGGCGTAGCGCGTCACCTCACGCGCCAGAATTGCAGCTCCCGTTCCCAGCACCATCGCGGCGATAAACACCGTAATCTCATCCATTTCAAGCCTCCCCCGTATGCCTGTGGTACAGGCCGTCCAGCTCACCTACCGTCACGCCCCACAAAGGCTCAACAACCGCGACTGTAGGTACGCCGGTTCCCCGCTGTTGCTCCTTCGGGAGAGGGCTTCCGGAAACGCGCACCCATCCCTTCCCTTTCCGCGGCCTTCCATAGTACATCGACGGATCTCCGGCCGCCCGTAGTCCCGGAATGACCTCCGCGTACCGTGCCGCCACTCCCTGCGGGCGGCCTGTCGTGTCAGCCGCAACAATCATGTCTTCCAGCAAGCCGTCGGCTTGAACAGAGGTCGGCTCCCCAATCTGAATTTCTCCGAAACGCGGTAGCCGTCGCTTCAGGATCTCCTCCGCCCGCTGATTGGCTCCAACGACTACGCCGTTTTCGTTCTCAAGCAGTACCCCCACTTGAAGCGCATTAATTACAGCGCCCGCCGCCTCATGCCCCGCCAGGCGTTCGCCCCATCGCCGTCCGTACGCAATGCAAGCCACCGCAATCCCCGTACACACCACTCCAACGATAAACGCCAGGACCCCAAGCCTCGACACGTGCGGTACCTTCGGTCGCACTACCAGAAACACGACGTCCCCATTCCCCATTTTCCGGAGCGGCAGGAAGAACTGCCCGCGCAGCTCCGCAGATCCGTCCACGTCGACCCCATCGCCTTGGTGTCTCACGTCGCCCGGCACAAAGGTCACGCGTCGCAGCAGCGTGTCATCATCCTGCACACCCTTCGCGCGCCCTACTAGGATCGCTCCCTCGTCGGGGCCGGGGCTTTTGAGGTACGTGCCGTCAATGCGGTGTGCCACCGCGAGGAGGTAGCCGCCGAGTGTGAGGACCGTCCAGACGAACATTTGCGTGCGTGGTAGATCAAGACTCCGCATGGAATCGAGGAAGATATCCGCAACAAAATTCGGCTTGTCGGCTTTTGTGCTCTTCGGGACGAGGTCTTGCGATACGGTGATCGCGGTGGACGTCACGGCGGATGCCGCGTTGACCCCCATGAGGAGATAGAGACTCTCGGGAATGCCACATCTCCTCTTAGCTGCCGCGCACAGCGCGACGTAGGAGACCACGATTGCGACGGTCCAGAGGTAGAACTGCAAGCGCGAAAGGCTGTACTTGTTGTCCTCGCTTGTGACCACCAGATCCCAGAAGGTCACCGTCGGATTCTTTCGACGGGCGCGACGCACGAGGGCGGTCTGGAAGACGAGCAGTCCGAGTATTGCGCCCGCCGCTCCTTCCAAGGCGCGTGTTAGTTCGGGCGTCATGTGCAACTCCCTTCACCGTGAGCACCGGTGCCGCGCGGTCGTGCGCCGGAATCAGTCCTCGCTGTTCCTACTCGCTCGACCCTTTGGTGCACTCGCCGTTACGCCCCCCACCTTACGGCTTCGTCGGCCTCGTCCTCACCGGGTCCCAGCCTGGCAGTCAACGCTGCCCCTGTGCGCCGTACGTCAACAATTCGTTCTGGCATCCGGCCATCAGTGGCCCGCGGTGGCTCAAGCCGGGGTGCGGTGCGCTTCCGGTGGCCATGCTGGAGTGTTGGGTTCAACGGCGTGTTCCTCCGTGGGCTGCGGCCCCCGCGGAGCCTTGGCGGGGGCCGTCCCCGAACTCCCGTGTCACACCGTACTTCGCGCACCCACCTGCGCGTGCGTCAGGTCGCGAGTGCGCTCGTCCCCTCGTCGCCCTCGTCCGCTCCTAGGTCATCTTCGCGCCCTCCCGCACGGCTTGCCCCGGGCAGCGTTTGTCTGGGTCGACATGCTTAGAACTTTCCCGTGTCGACCCATGCGGCTTTGATGAGGGTCCACCAGTCCATGGCGAGTGCGTCCGTGACGTACCGGTAGGAGAGCCACCCGTACCCGCCGTCTCCCCAGGTTGTGCCCCATGAGTTGCGGATGAGGAGTGCTCCGGTATCAGCGCCCACTTGCAGGTTGTCATCGTACCCGAGCGCGACGATCGCGTGGCCGCCGCGCAGGTGGCTAGTCGGGCTTGGATACGGGACGAGGCCTCCGGGCAGCGGGGCGTCGAACTCGTTGTACACGGGGAATCCGAACATGCTCGGAAACCCCTCGGCGATGTATCGTTTGACGTTTTGGAGGGATTCCTGGGGCGTGGCTCCGTTGGGGTCGAGGCGGAAGTACTTCAGGGCCTTGAAGTCCGCGGCGTACGCGTAGCAGAACGCGGTGGGCTCGGCATCGTAGCGAGCGTTGCTCGCTGCTGGCCGGGCGTCGTATGGCCAGTACCGCTCGGGGGGTGCGCCGAAGAGCACGAGGGCGCCCATGGCCGAGCGGATGTACGCGCCTGTGTCGCCTGTCCAGCCCAAGAGGTCGCGCGTCGCCTTGTAGACGAAGAGGCGGGAGGCGTCGATGAAGGCCCCCGTGGTCTTGTGCCCGAAGTACTCGAGGAGCCCGACGGCGGCTTGCGCGGTGCAGGAGCCCAGGGAGCCCTGATCCTCCAGGGGCGAGAAGTCTGACCGCAAGTCGACCTTCGCCGGCAGCGCGCCAGGAGCCCCCGCGGTCGACCGTGCGCCCCGCGCCGGCTTCCCAAGTGCGGTCTTGGTGAGGAGCGCGCCGATTTCGTCATGAGTGTCCGTGTAGTCCTTGATGCTGGGCACGTCGGGCAGCCACCCGAGCGCGCGAAGGCCGTTCTCCATCGCTCTCCCCCCCAGTCGTCTTGGGTGTGCCAGTCTCGTGTGTACAGCGCCCTCGTTGAAGTCCACAGGCTCGGGACTCCGCCGGACCCGCCAGCCGCCGCGGCAGGCCATCATGCGGCCCACTGGTTTCTCGCCGCTGCGATCAGGTCGCGGAGTGGTCTCGTCCCTTCAGGACGCGACGCCCGCGCGTCCGATCCGCTCACTGCGGGGAGCAGCACGTCGCACCCGGCATTAGAAGAGACGCAAAGCGGCAGAAGCTTCCCCCCGGAATGTTCCAAGGCCGATGCTGGCACTCTGCCCGCACGGCTCGCTGCGTCGCCTGCCCGGTTGCGATGCACGCGCGACCAGGGCGTCGGCGTGGTGTAGGGGATCATCGTACGCACGTAGGTTTGCGGCCCAATCGCCGGCCTGGTTTGCGGGGCTTTCAGGCGAGGGACTGCGCACGACGGGTCGTTGGAGTCCTGCCGTTCGCCAAAGCGACGCGAGTTGGTCCCCCGCGGTTATCCTGCCAGCCCGACTTGCTGGAAGTTCTATTTGTGCGTGGAGTGTACGCGTCGGCCTTCCCGTCGCTTGGCCGCCTCGGAGTCGCCGGGCCTCCGCCAGTGTCGCGGACACCAGCGCGTGACGAGATCAAGCCGCCCCCCTTGCCGGGCCTGGTGCGTTTGAGAGGGCTATCAGTGGATCGGCAGGGCCAGTTGTTGGCCCTTGTGTCGGCCTCGTCGGCGTCGTAGCAGGTGGGCACGTGGGGCGGTCGCGAGCCACGCGCGGATCGCCGTCCACGTCTCTGCATTCGCGTCTTTGTTCGTGGCGCGGCGTAGTTCTTCGATCGCCCACTCGTCGTTCGTGCGTGTGATGCTCAGCGTTGCGCGCTCGGGCTCGAGGACGCGGTACACGTAGCACTTACGCCGCCGAATCCGCGCGGCGTAGGTTGCGCAGCAGTTTTTCATGCGTTGTGCTTCCTCGCGGAGGAGTGCGGGCGTCGTGATCGGGATGATCGCGTCCGTCCCCGGGATTGGTGGGCTGGGGAACGGCCTTTCCACGCTGGGCGTGTCCGTGCCTGGACGCGGGTCGGCTTGTCGGCGCGCATGTGGGCGGCGCTCAAGGTGCTGGGCCTGCCACTCCTGCACGAGTTCGTCATGCACCGCGCAGACATGCTCACCTGAGCGGAAGACCAGTCCACGGAGGTCGCGTCCGACCTGCCGGGCGAGGCTGACCGCGTCACGCACCAGAGCCGCGGTCGTCGCTTCCCGGTCCTGCCCGGCGTCCAGCGCGACGGCTTCGAGGAAGCCAGCGGTCGTGTGCGCCTCAAGCTCCTCAGAGACCAAGGCGAGGACGCCCGCATTCACGCGGGGAAGGTGCACGAGGCGCTCCCGGACGCCGCGGCGGTGCAGCGCGGCCCGCAGAGCCCGACAGCGCTGCAGCGTAAGCGCTGCAGGCACGACTTTACGCACGACGCCCACCGAACCCTCAGCGGGGAATCCCAAGTTGGTGAGGGTGGTGCGCTGGCGTCTTCGCACGAGCCCACGCACGCATTCGACGTCGAGGTGCGCGTCGTGCGCGCGCGCCCACCAGGCATGACGAGGCGTCCCCGTGAAGTACGCGGGCAGCGTGAGCATGAAGGCGAGGCACGGATTGCTGCGTGCGATGTCGGCGAGCTCAGGGATGATCGCGGTGAGGCGTACGAGGTGGAATTGGCGCTCCGGGAACACGCCCACCGCCTTCCGGACGGGCTCCGGGATGCTGCGGGCGAACGCGGCGAAGGCATCCTCCCCAGCGCCTGGAGTAATCCCCTCGACATTCTGGCCGAGTGATTCTGCTCCATGTCCGTCAAGCCACGCCACGACGTCCAGGTCCGGCGTCCACGCGTACCAGTCCGCGCTCGACGCGGGCCGTAGCCACGCGGCAGGCGCCTCCCACGACTGCAGGCGCACCACGCACGTGCCGAGGGTTGCTTCGAAGGAGTACGGCATGACACTGCCGAGCCTACGCCGTTCGGGCTGGGCACAACCCCCCGCCCAGGCAAGCCCGTGGCGTGCCAGCAGTACGGGCGGGTGTCCCCACCATAATCCCCAGCACGTCGGCGGTCTGCGTGCGTGGATTCTTCGTCCCGGCCTGGACTACCTGACAAGTACGAGTCGTCGTTCGGCACCGCGTACCGCCTTCCCGTCAAGGGTGAGCCTGGTGATGTAGGTGCCCGAGGACACTGGTGTGCCCGTATCGTCACTGCCGTCCCACACCACGGTGTGCGTTCCCGCAGGCAGCCGTCCGGACGTGAGATGGCGCACGACGCGGCCTGCCACGTCGTACACGACGAGCGTTACGTCCGCGTCGGCTGCGAGTGCGAGTTCCAGCGTGGTTTGGGGGTTGAAGGGGTTTGGGAACGGTCCGTGTAGGAGCGTCGCTCCTGGCACGCCTGTTCCCTCTTTGCCTCCCTGGAGGCGCAGCGCGCCCGCCACGACCTCCGTGGGCGGGCCGGGGCGATCGTCGTGGATGCTGACTAGCACGTCGTACACGCCTCCCGGAAGCTCCTGCATCGCCCACGTTTCCCAGTCCTGACCTTCAGCCTCCGCGGCGACGGGGGTTTCTGCCCCTGATTTCTGGTCGCGCAGTCGTGCGTTGGCGCTCACGCGCCCCACCGTGTGCGCGGTGGCCCACCGCACGCTCACCAGGTCTCCCGTGTGTACGAAGCTTGCGCTTGTCGCTGCAACGGCGAGCATCCCTTCGTCCCCGGTCTGCTTCCTGGTCGTACTCCTTCCGCCTCCGCCTTTGCGGTCGTGGGGAACCATGACGCGCGCGTCGACGGTCGTCGCGTTCCCGGTCGCGTCTGACGCGCGGTAGGTGAGCGTGTACACGCGTCCGGTGGCTCCCCCGGCACGCTCGGCGCGCAGGAAGATGCGTCCTTGCGGGTCGACCTGGATGTCGTTCGTGGTGTGCCCGTCCCCTGTCATGTCATCGCCTTCGCTGCTCTGGATTGCTTCGAGCGCGACGGCAGGGTGGGGGTCGAAGTCGTCCACGACCACGACGGTCGGAGTGATCTCGACGAGTCCGTGGTTGGGCGGCCACAACTCGGTGGGGCTCAGCGTTACGGCTAGTACCGGCGGTGTCACGTCGGGGTTGACGAATCCCTCGAATTGTGACGCGCTGAAGAATGGGGTGAAGCCGGCGGAATTCGCGATGAGGGACTCCCCGCCGCCGAAGATGATGAAACTGCGGATGTCGTACGGGCCGTCGACCCCGTTCGCGCCGATCGGCTCCCCCGGGAAGTTGAGCGCGATGGTCTGGCTGCCCGCAGTCAGGGACGCGCTACCGGTTGTGAAGCCCAGTTCGGTCCCGTGCGGGTCGACTAGGCGCGCGCTCCACGAGTAACCGGCACTGGTGAGGAGGTCAAGGTGCAGCTGCACTGAGAGGAGGTCGAAGCGCTGGTTTGCATTTACGTCCGTTCCGAACGCGTCCGGATTCCCGACGAGGATGATAGGGTCGCGGGCGAAGTCTGCTGCGCGGTACGCGGCGGTCAGGCCGAGGTCGTATTTCTCGTCCTGCACGACCGCTCCGTCACTTCGTTTCCGTTCTAGGCGCGCGACGGATACTGCGTACGGGCCGTCACCTAGGACGCGTCCTACTTCGCGCGCGTCGAAGTGCACCTCGGGGAATGACGTGCCGGCACTGAGGTCCTGCGCGACGGTTGCTTGCAGTTGGCGGCCGTTCCCGCCTGTCAGGATGAGGGTGACGAGGAACGTTCCAGGTTCAATCACGCTTGCTCCCGGCGCGACGCCGATACGGTCGATGCGGGTGTCTGCGTCGTCGTCGATGCTGCGGTCATGGAAGCTGCCATCGAGCGTTCCTGCTTGGCTTACGACAAGGAAGCGCCCGCCTGCTGTACGAGCGTACGGCACTCCTGCGTCGGTCGCGGTTGCGCGCGCGTTCACTTGGTACTCGCCCGGCTGGGCCGGCACGAAGGTGAGGGTGTACACGGCGTCCCCGTCTGCGTCCGCGAATGCGACTTCCGTGTCTGGAAAGGTGGGGTCGTCGATCTTGAACAAGCGACCGGTGGGGTTGAGCCCGGTGGCCAGGCTTGTGCCGTTCGTGAGGACGAAGCCGAGGTTTACGTTCGCGCCGACAGGGTACGTTTCTCCCGTACCCAGGAGACTTGCCGCACGCGCGCTCTCGTAGATGACGTCGCAAGAGAGCTCCACGTTGGCCTGCACGCCGCCTTGCTGGCTAACCTCGATCGCCCAGTTCCCGGATTCCGCCCCTTCCAACGTGAAGTAGTAGTTCACCCCCGTGATTCCGGGCTGGGCAGGGTCTGGGATCGCCTCTGATGCCACGCCCCGCCGAAGCGGCTCTCCGAAGGCGAAGCGCTCACCCGTTGGACTGACGAGGGCGGGCTGAAGCTCACGTGACGTGGACGACACGACGACCAGGGCATTCGCGTCCACCGTAATCGGTACGGTGGCGACGGGCTGGGCTGGTGTGAGGACGGCGCTGAAGGACTGGACGGGGAGCAGCTCGAGCTGCAGCGACGCTTCCCGAGCAGTCGCAGGCGTCGCCCCGCCAGCCGAGCAGGCGAGGGCTGTGACGAGTAATGCGCACGTAGTGCGCAGTGTGCGTGTCATTGCGATTCTCCTTCGCTTGTGGCGTGCTGGAGGACCAGCACGGTAGAACAACCCTTCCCAGAATCGCGCACGATGAAGTACTCCCCGTCGGGCGTCCAGGCTCCGATGTCAGAGAGTGCCGGGACGTAGCGCGCGTTGACCACGTGGCGCTGGATGGTTGCCATTGTAGCGTCCTTCGCCCCACCGAGTGATACGCGAATGGTCCCCGTATAGCGGTCCACCCACGCCCACCCTGTCGCGCGTGGTTCCGGGAAGCTCAACACGTAGTAGACGGGCCACCGTACGTGCACGCCTGTGAATTCCTGCCGTGCCACACTTCTCCCGGTTCCGTCAGTCAACGTCTGGGTGTTCCCGTCACGCTCGCTGCGCTGGCCGTCGGCAGTTACCTTCACACCGCCGCGTGTCTCCGGGTCCACCTGTAACGTGCGTGTGCCACCGGTCTGGAGGGCTACTTCTAGGGCCAGCACTGCTTCACCAGGCGCATCAGGTCTGCTGTTGGTTATCAGCACGTGGCGCGTCTCGTCATTGGCGTAGTAGACGCGTGGTGGAGTGATGCTCGCGCCGATTTGCGTTGTATCGACGCTTATCACGCCGCCCTGCGTCGTACGGAAGCACCCCTCATGGTTCACCTTGTACAGCAGGACGAGGATGAATCCGAGGATGCAGCCCACGACAAGGATCCGCTTTCTCCGGGAGACGTGGCGCACAGGGAGCGTTCCTACTCACGCACGGGGAAGTCCGCGCGGATCCGGGTGAGGATCATGTCCGTCACCTCGGTGTTCTTGATGCTGCTGTGATTCGCGTCCTGCACTCCTCCCAGGAGGGAGCCTGCGGCGTGTCGTGCGCTCCGGGTGGTGACGACGAGGTCATTCTCCTGGAAGCTCGTCGTCGGGATGGCGGTGACGTCGTGCCATTCGTTCAGTCCCCACAGGTTCGTGCGGCGCACGACGCTGACGCCTGCCATGGTGCCCAGGACCCGGTACATCAGCGAGCCGATGCGTTCCGAGAACACGCGAATCGTGGGGGAGGCCTCGGCTGCTTCGATGTGGCGGTTCCCGTTTAGGTCGGCGTCGGCTGCGAAGTTGTAGAACAACGCGCTGCTAGTGTATGGGTTGTCGTCGTTGAAGTCTGCCATGTGCGCCACGGTCTGCTCGCTGAGTGCTGGGTCGTGTGGTAGGTTCAGGAAGATGTCGACAATCCCGGCGAGTCGGTCAGCGTTCCAGAAGTCTTGGATGACGGGATCCACCGTGTGCGGGTCGTTGAGGTTGCGCCGCGCTACTGCCAGGTCCGACACCACCGTGCCTCCATGCGGTGTGTCGATCGTATAGAGAGATAGGATTTCCACGTCCAAGCCTCCAGCGTGGGTGCCGAGGAAGCGCCTGCTGTCCAGGCCGCCCTTGCTGTGGCAGACGAGGTGTATCTTCTTCGCGCCGAAGCTCTTCGCGAGTGCTTCGACGCGACCGCGGAGGAATTGTGCGTTCCCGTCGATCGTCCCGTTCCCGCCTTGGGGCATGTTGATGGCGCGGCTGTACGGGATTCGCTGATTCTCGAGGCGGTTCACGACGGCGCCGTCCCACGAGTCTGACTGCGCAGCCGTGCCATGCACCAAGAGAAGGGGTGCCATGGCTTGGAATTCGATTTCAACCCAGTCGACGTCCATGCACCACACGAACTGTCCCGATGCGGCATTGCCCACGTCGATGTCGATGCGCACCTCGTTCAAGGTTTCGGAGGGGAGTGCCCCGTCTGCGCCGCGTGCGGGGAACTTCACCCATTCGATAGGTACCTCGAACTCGTTGAGCTTCCACACGTTGTTGTCGCCTGAGAGAAAGCCGAGGTCATGCCCGTTGAACGTGATGCGGTCTTGCTCAGGTGCCAGCCCCGGGGGATTGGCGTGCTCATCGATGTCGAACGCTGGGAGGCGAATCGTCGCCTTCGCGGAGACAACGCCATTGTCTCTGAGCTGCTGGGCGTTCTGGAGGTTGCCGTTACCGTCGACCATGCCGACGTACCGGGTGATGCCTACTTGGATGATGCGTGGGCCGAAGTCTCGGTACGTGCAGCCGCGGTCCAGGCCGGGGCTGACGTCCCGGATGAACCGGGTGTCTTCCTGATCCGGGGGTGGGAAGGGTGAACTGCCCACGTGGGAATGCGTCGCCATCGCACACAGTGGGAGCGCTAAGCCCACACAGGCGAGCGTGAGGCTGCCGTGTAGGACGCGCCAAGCATGGTGGACTGAAGTTCGTGACATCTTAGTCCTCCGTAGAGTTGCGGGTGGCTGATGGGCGCGCGCACGCGCCGGTTTTCCAGGGTGCTGGTCTGCGTGATGGCTCCTCCTGCCAACGCGCAGCCTCGACCGCCGCTGACACGGTTTCCGACCGCACGGCCGCGAGGCGTGTGACGTCCGGAACACGAGCCGTCGCCCGACGCCCGCACCGACTTGCTCCGCCGCGTCTGCGGAGGTGCGTAAGCGTCTGACGCGCGCGAGCGGCGTGCTGCCCGTTACCAAGCCTATGCGTCGTGTCCACTGCAGGACGTGCGCGCGTCACGACTTCATATAGCTTTCGGTGGCCTGGCCCAGTGCGATGGGGCTTCGTGCTGGAGGCGCGACAGCGGCGAGGAACGTCAGTCGGCCGTTCCGCACTACGTGCGAGCAGTGGTCTGCTTGATGGCTCGTCCTCGATGGAGGATTCGTGAGGTCCTGGGGGTGCGCGCTCACGCGACGTGCGTACCCCTCGAGGAAGCGACGGGTTGCGCTCGCCTGCGTGTACGAGCGCGTGCACGCGCGGGGGTCCGTAGTGGCCGCGGACAGGTGCGGGCGGCGCCGGTGGCGGGGGTCGCGACGGCATGCCTCTCCCTTCCGTCAGTGTAGCCGCGACCCTGCTGCACTCCCGGCGCTCAGCGGTCGAGGCTTCGCGCGCTGACTGTCGCGCAGTCCGGGTTCGCGAACGACTCCCAACAGCAGAGACGCAATCCGCGACTGGCTTCCCCCCAGAATTTGTTCGCACTGCATGCCAGCCCGAGGGATTCACATGTTCGTGGAGTCGCGGGTAGGGGATCGGCCTATGCCACTAGGATTGGTTGGACGTCTTGGCCCCGGGCATATCGCGCCGTGGCGCAGGAATGAGAAGAGTGGCTCCCGCCCCGGTCGGCTTTGCTGGCCGGGGCGCGGCGTTTCCAGACGGAGCAGCGCTGACTCGGCATGGGGCGCGCAGCGCTTGACGCGCTGCCAGCGAGGTCGCCGCGCGCTTCGCTCCGTCCGGCTCACGTCGGGACCGGTACCCGGGCGTCCCGGCCTCGCACGTTGCGCGGGGCACACCCCTCCCCGCTTCGCGCCGGCAAGCCGCGAACGTCGTCGCCCAGTTCGAGTTCGCGGAGAAGCTGCGCGGCCGTTGATTGGATGCGCGCGAGCGACGCGGCCAGCGTGTCCGCGATTCCGTGGTAGAGGTTGATGTAGTCGCTGCTGGCCGTGCCCACGCTCAGGCCGAGGGCGGTGCAGACGACGTGCGCCACGGCTTCCGCCTCGGTTTCTACGACCGTGCGGTTCTTGGGCGAGTCGGCCGCGTGGTGGAGGAGTTCATGCGCGAGCTCGTGCACGAGCACGCTGAACTCGGCAGCCGACGTCTGCCCAGCCATGACGGTGATGGCGCCGCCACGGGACGTGCCCAGCGCACCGTACAACGCGGCCGGCGTGTACTCGAGGCGTATGCCACAACGCGCAAGAACGCTCTTGAGCGCCTGCGTGTACGCGCCGGGATCACCCGCGACCTGCACCATCGCCGGCAAGGGCGCGCCGTCCGTCTGCAATACGTCGAAGACGTACGCGACCCGGAACCCACCCGGGCGCTCCACGTCCGCGACCGCCACGCTCTCGTTGCACGCTTCGACAAGGCTCGCGCCAGCGTCTTCATCACGTACGCTTCCGGGCGGCGCCCGAGCACCCTCGGGCACATTCCCGTCCGCGCCAGCGCGCCCCGCCGGGTGCCGGTAGCGTAGGGGTGCGAGAATCGCGATCCCGCGCTCCCCGCGCCTCACGGTCCGTCCTAGCTTGCGCCACGTGGAAAACCCCGCGACCTGCGTCGCCGCGGGCTGCTGGGCGAGTATCAGCACCACGTTGCGCGCGCTGTAGCGGTGAAAGCGCGCCATCGCGGCGAGCACGCGCGTGAGCGCGTCACTGCGTCCAGCAGCGAGTGCGGTGCGTAGTTCCTCGAATGCCTGCTCGGTAAGTCTTCTCGCGTCGTTTGCGTCCATAGTGTTTCCTCCGAGGAGGCGTCCGGGCTGGCCGGGCCCTCCTCACCCTTGAGGGAGGGACCGTGCAGCCCAGCCCCCGGAGGAATGCGACCGACGCGAACGACGAGGACGAACCGGGAGCGAGGCTCACCACGCACTCACCGCACTCAGCCAGGCCTCACCCCTGCAGGGCTCGACGCATTGGAGCGTCACGGCCGCAGGCGTAGGAGCCAAGGTCTTCTTCCTGACGCCTCCCGGGCAGCGTTACCGGCCTTGCCCGCCCCGCCCGCAGGTGGGTGATCGGGTGCGTCCGGCCAGCGACGACTTCCTCGAGCTCATCGGACACCTCCTCGTAGGGGTGCCCGACAGTCTCAGGCGCGCAGCCTCACCTCAACATGGGTTGCCCGAAGGGATACTTCCCTGTTCCGTTCCGGCCTCAGCGTAGTAGTGCGTACGGGTATGGGCTGCTCGGGCGCGAAGCCTCCGTCGCGGCGCTCGATGCGGTCCTCGGCGCGCAGGCGCGCCAGCGCCTCGCCAAGCCTTGCGCTGCGTGTGCACGTCCTCCGGCGTAGAGCGTCCCGACCCAGGGACGCGGCGGCAGCCTTCAGCGCGGCGAGGATGCGGTCGGCCAGCGCCGTGGTCGTGGGTTCACGCTGGGTGTCGATCGGCACGACGCGTAGGTGCGGCGCGGATTCGCCCGCCAGCTCCAGGACGCCGGCTCGTCAGATGACACGGCGGTACTTGTGGCCGCGGGCGCTGATGAGGGCCGGACCTCGCCGCAAGGCCACATAGGCAAGGTCGTTCCTCATCACCGTGGAATCACGCCCCCTGGCGTGCGCTTTTCGCCATCGCTCTCGTCCCGGGCGAACTGACGTGCCACGTCTGATCGCCTTTGAGCAGGGCGCGATAGCCAGCCTGGGCGACCACCATCGGATCGCTCCGCACCGAGATGAAATTGAAACCAATTGCAAAGCGCATCGCCTGAAGCATCCGGTACTCCCTAGCCTCCTCCCGGCGCCGTTCGCGCGGCACCCGGCGTAGAACCATTAGGACCCCCCGGCCAACTCGGTTCAGGAAGAGCAGGCCCTGTGCCCAGACGCGGGCGATGGCTCTCACCAGGGGTTGGATCACCGGCAGCGGCTTGGGGAAGAGAATCTGCTCAAGCTGGTAGGAAAGCACGTTATGGGACGGGTAAAGCCGCTCAACACGGAACCCATGTCTGAGCAGCAAGTACTCCAGACCCAAGTGCGACATGTGAAAGTATGACATCCCGTGCAACGGTTCGAGGAAGGCAACGTAACCGAACAGCTTTCCTGAAGGACGGAGCACGCGACGCACCTCGTCCAATGACCATCCTGGTTCCGGAAGATGCTCGAGGACGGCGGCGGAGAGGACTCCATCGAAACTTTCACTGCGAAACGGAAGTCGGCCCGCATCGGCGATCACGGTGCAGACACCTCCGGTGAGGTCGCACCCCACCCAAGTAGCTCCTTTCTCTTCAATCACCGATCGATACGGGGCCAGGCCGCAGCCCAGGTCGAGGATCGTCTTGCCTCGCAGATCGCCAACGAGGTCAAAGAGTGCCTTCCCTCCCTTGTCTGGCCGTTCATGATTGATGTCGGAGCGCAGCAGGTCGCGCATGTGCAGGCGGTCGTCCAGAACTCCCTTGCCCATCCCTGCCGTTCCTTTCGCACGCTTCTACAAGAAACGTGCTGAGTAGATTCTGCCGAGGTGCCGATGTTGTTGGATTGCTTGTATAATGGACGGCAAGGCCCAACCCGAAGGCGGTGCGACCTCGTAGGTATTGCGACCGGCGGAAGCGAACCTGCCGGACCGCCATCGGTATCGCTTCGTCCTTGATCGAGCGGCGGAGCTATCCTCTGCCAGTTCATCCGGCGAATGAGGCTACCACAAAAGCCGGGGTCCGGCCAGCCGGAAGGCCCTCAGTGTGGTAGCCAAACAAGAGCAGAAGACCAGTTCGTTCAAGCGGGACGTGCCGATCTTCGGGTGCCAGGTGATCCTGCTCTCGTACGAAGGATCCGGGGAGACCAACACGAAGGTCTCTTTGGTCGGGTCCAACCCAATGTGCAACCACGCCTCGAAGACCATGTCCGACATCGGCTGGCCCATGTCGTGACTCAGGACCGGTTTCCCGCACGGCCATCCGGCCTGAGCGATCCTGGCGCGGCATGGTACACGCCCGTATCCACGCCCCACGAGCCGCCGCCGTTGTTCTTGGTCAGGCTCCAGCCCGCGTCGGTGAACTCAGGCTCGAAGCCCGCTTGGAACATGATCTCGTTGCCCGGGGACGCGGCAGGCAAGAGCGCCGTGAAACAGGCGCTGACCAGAACGAGAGCAATCCGCATGGCGAGCACCTGAAGTGAGTTGAGCTGAGGCGGGAGCCTGCAACCGAGCCCGGAACACTGCTTGCGCAAAGGGAAGAGGTCAGGCGGGCCCCTGCGGTAAGTCAATTCTTACCTAGCAATTGTCCGGGGGCTCTGGAACGCGCAGATCCAGTGGGCCACGACCTCCGCCGCCAAGCGGTGCCCGGCCTGGTTCCAATGCCCGGCACCCAGCGTTCCGCTGCGCGCGAACCCGTGGAGGACCGTCCCGTCGCGTTCCGATCGTTCCTGGAAGAGCGGCGCCAAAGGGAGCACCGCTATCCGTTCCCGCTCGCCGAACGCGGCCAGCCGGCGCTCGGCGTAGAGCAGATCGGAAGCCGCCAGCGTCTGTCGCAGGCGGCTCAGGAACGCGGCGCGCGCGCGCAGGTCCGGGGCCACCTGGGCTCCGCTTGTGGTCGTGACCACGAGGAGCGACGCCCCATGGCCGCGCACCTCGCTTGCAATTGCACGCAACAGCCGTTCAGTGATCCGCCACGCCTCTTGCCACGCCTCCTGTCGCGGCGGCGCGTAGATCCAGATGTCGGTTCCCAACTCAGTAGCCAGGGCCGCCTCGCCTGTGGGCGTACCTTCCCGTGCGCGCGCCCGCGCATGCCTCACTTGCGCGCGCAGACGGTTCTTCACCTCGCGCGCGGTCTGCAAGAGCCGGCTGTGGGAAACGGCAGCGCGTAGCAGGCGCGCCGGAGCGCTCGCGTTGAGCGCGTAGGCCGTGGCCCGCGCGAACGAATCGTCCAGCACGAGGCTGTCCACCGGGCCTGATTCCAGAGTGAACCATGGCCGGGCCTTCGGGCCGCTCAGGGCGCGGGTGTTGTCACGCAGGTCGTTTCCCGCACAGAACGCCACAACCACCAGGTCGGGTGAGAACTGCCAGACGTCTCGGCGCAGGCAGAGCAGCTCCTGGGCGGTACCGTAGCCGCTCACCCCGAAGTTGAGCGTCTCGACGCTGCGGCCGTGTAGCTGCGGACAAGCCGAGAGCTCCTGTTGCAGCAGGGCGCCCCAGGATTCCTCGAAGGGAACCTCAAACGCGGCCGTGAAGGAATCCCCCAGCAGCGCCACCCGGAAGGTGCCGGGCGGTTTGCTGGGGGAGTGATCGATGTCGCGATAGCCGAGGCGGTTAATGCGCACCCAGGCCTGGCCTTCATCGTCGGCCCGGCCCTCGGCGCCCGGGACGTACCCCCACCCGAGGTCAGGATCGGGCCGGCCGAACGCCGGATGCGAGACGCCCAGCACGCGCAGTGCCGCCTCCCCCGCGAGGAGCCCCACCAGCGTGGCCAGCGCGGCGAGCCCCCATCGCGCGCGCGCCCGGCCAGCGGTTGCCAGCGCGGGGCGGGTCATTTCACCGCGCGGTTTCATGTGTCGTGGTTTCGGACGACCAGCGCGAGCCCGGCCAGGCGGCGCCGCCGACGATCCACGCGCTCGAGGACCGTGGTCGGCCACGACTGACGGTTTCCCGCGGAGGGCCCAGCGTCCGGTGTGCGCGCGGCCGGCGCCGTTCGCACCACCCTTCCGTCGGTCACGGCCGCCTTGCCTTGGTCGGTTCTCACGGTCGCGATGAGGCCAATGCCGCTGTTGCAGCGTTCGTCCCATGTGTATGCCGCGACTGCGTTCACGCCAACCCGGAGGAGATCGGGGCTCCACGTCTCAGGCGACTTCGAGGATGAGTTGGGGTCAGTGTCCGAGCCGATGAACACGTCATTCACTTAAAGCTCGTAGATGTTGTCCGCGCTGATGGTGATCGTGGCGGCGCCCGTGCTCCCGGCCCGAGCGGCGGCCAGCAGGATTGCAGGAGCACCCTTCGTGGCTGTCGAACGCAACGCAGCAAGAAGAAAACTGACGCCGACTGCCGCAGGATGGGGCCGCACAGGATCTCCAAGGGGTTGAGCTGAGGGGAGCCTGCGGCAAGCATAGGACGGGCGCGACAGGAGGGGAAGCTTCTTGGCGCGGCTTACGTCAACCCTGAACAGGCCGCTGGAGTTGCTTCCAACGGCCTTTACGCGAACTGGCTCGCCGGGTTGGACGGTAGTCGAACTGTTCTCGGCTCGCCCGTTGACCGGTGGGAAAGGCGGGCTGTTGAAGGTCGCGTCGGTACCCCCTACTCGTCTAGCGGTGCCCGACGAAACCGCCCCTTCAAGTCTCCGAGACTGGCCGGGCCGGTCTGAGTCGGTCCCGGCGCGATCGGCTCGAAGCCCACGAACCCGTTCCACGTTTCTCACGCCGGCTGCGGGTCATTGCCGTCCAGAATCTGGCCGATTCAGATTGCCCGACGGGATGTCAGGAAGTCTTCCTGTGAGGCCAGTGCGCTTCCCCGGGAACCCGCTGCGCAGCGTCAGCGCACCCGCGCCTGCTAGCAGAAGAAGACACGGGAGGACGGGCAACATCATGCGCATCTGTGAGACGATTTGCGCGTGCACCAGCGCCATCATTACTGGGAGGGTCAGCAGCAAGTTGGCAATGGCTATCCCCCGTCGGCGAAGCCGCCACCAGCCCCAGATCGCAAATGAGTATAGCGCGAGCCCGGCCGCAAGGGTTTCAAGAGTGGGGAAGCGATCCCGCTCTGGATCCCGGAAGCCGAAAAAGAACATCAAAACCTTGCGTCCCATCCGTCGGACGTGCCCCGCGGGATCCGCAAGGATCCGCTTGATCGCGGTTTCTCGTAGAATCCGATCTGTCTCCGGCCAGCTGCGCCCCTCCAAGCGTGCGCGCAGCTCTGGTTCGAATTCGCTCACTGGCACGTAATACTGCACGCCCAGCGTACCAACATAGAGATTGAAGCCGCCGGTGGTGTCCAGAGGGACAAAAGCATTCAGGCGTACGGCGTTGCGTCCCACCCACGGCAGAAGGACCAGGGTGAACGCGACCACTGCTAGACCGACGCGTCGCCCTGCCTGCGGAGATTGCGAGGCCAGCCAGATCAACGAAAGCAGGAACACGAACAGTCCGATGGGCCGGCTCAGCGTGAGCGCCCCTCCCAAAATGCCAAGCACGAACACGCGCCGGCGCGTCGGTGCCCTGCTCACGGCTTCAGCGGCAAGCAGGAGCCCCATGCTGACAACGGCGTAGAATGGCTCGGCCCACAAGCGCTGGGACATACGCCACTGCGGAGGATACAGCGCCCATCCCAACGCCGCCAACATGCCTGCGCGCGGCTGTCCGATGCGCCGGCCCAGCAGCAGCAGCAACAGAGCGGTGCAGCCATCCAGGCAGCACTGCAGGATCTGGGCTGCCCAGTCTGATCCTCCCGTGAGCCGGTAGATCGCGGAGAGCAGTAACGGGTACAACGGCACGCGGCTGGCAGTGGGCTGTGGGCCCGCCGGCCCAGGCATGCTGAAGCCATGCCCTTCCGACAGCTCGTGACCAATGTCGGCCCAGTAGTCGATGCGCAGCGGGTACTCGTTCAGATTGGCCGGCGCTATGGACAGATAGGCCAGACGGACCGCGATGGTCAGCAAGACGATCAGCGCAGACGGGGCTGCCCTGCGCAGGCGCGGACTCCCATCCCCACGGATCTTCATCTCCAGCTCCCATGCGCCCTCGGCGGCCCAGCCGTAACGCGGCAATGCGACAAGCGTACTGGCTCGAATCTACCCCTACCAGCCCAGTTTTCGTGACCAGATCTCCGTTCGCAAACCACCCCCGGGGCGCTTGCTCTAGAGCCGCAACGTGCCCACATTACGGCGTGGAACGACGTATCTTGCTGCTTCTCCAACACACTTGTCCCTCCTCGGGTGGTTCGCACGCTGCGAATCGCAGTGGAGCGGAGGGGTGCGTCTGATGTCCGCCGCCGGTCCCGCCAACGTGCAGGCGGGGGGAACACTGCCAATCCCGCTCAGCTAACCTCGGAGTGAAGGTCTGTGGCACGCAATCTTCGCCCCGATGGACGCTGGCCCTCTCGTCGGTCCCAAGCGATACGCTACGGCGCTGAAAGCCCGCGATCCCTTCTCCGCTCATTCGCCGCCCCGGTGCTCCGTACCTGTGCCGAGCTTAGGGTGAGCGACATGCTCCGTCTAGACTCCTGCCCATCCCGAGAGTCGCAGTGTGAGGGCCCGCGCAGAGTAAACGCGATGAAGCTGCGGAGAAGAAGGTTCCCCTGGCGCACCCACACGCAGGAATCGTTCACGGATGAGGGTGCGACGCGCCCCCGGTGCTGCGGGATTTGACCGGCCTTGGCTACGCCCAGGTGCGCGGTGTCCAGGCGCGTCCCAGATTTCAAGAGTCGCGAAGATCTCCAGGAGGTTGGCGTACATCCGCGACGTTGCCACCTGACTCCCAGGTGCCACTTCGGTCGCGCTTCCGCAGAACACGTGACAAGATCCTGGCAACAATCCATCTCATGAGGGCGCGTCGCGAGCGGCTGCGGCGCAATCGCTGGTCGAGCGTTCCCACCCCACGACCCAGCACGAGCGCACGACGTCGTGCCACGAAACTGAGGATATCCGCGAGCCTGCCTACGCAGTCCGAACGGGATGCTGTCTGCGCGGCGCACCCGAGGGCCAGACCATGAGTGGCCGGCGCCGCTCACGCCATCCTGGGCATCTCGCGCAGCGCTTCTGACGAGATTACACGGAACGTCGCCCGGGCGCTGTCAATAGGCGCCCGGGCAACTGCGGGGTCTCACTCCTGGGCCGTTCTGCCACTCGCGGTATTCGACGCTCTGTTAGCTTTGATCCCACCTTCGTCTACAGATGGTGGATATCCGCCTGAATACCCTGGGCGCACACATCCTCACTCCGCGAAAGAATCCCGCCGCGCCGCGCTCGGACCCCCTACCCCGGAGTTTCACTCGCTCAGCGTAGGTGTGCCACCTTCCGTGTGAGCGTTTGTCCGAACCCTTTCACTTGCACGACGTAGACGGCTGCGGCCGCGGTCTGGCCGGTCACAGTCCTTCCGTCCCACACCGCTTCGTGATCGCCCGCCTGTAACTGCGAGTCAAGAACGGTGGCCACCCTCTCGCCACGGACGTTGAAAACTGTCACTGTTACTCGCCCAGCCCGTTCCGTCGCAAAGGCTACTCGCACGTCGGCCACCGCAGGGTTCGGTCGCATATCACTGAGCACGAGGGCCGATGGTGGAAGAATCTCCGGCAGCGAACTTCCGGATTCCTCGTGGAAGTAACGTCCCTCCACAACGAGCGCCAGAACTTGGCGCTTACCTACTGCGGTGTCGATCCGGGGGAATTCGAGGCGCAAGGCCTGACCACGTCGCACTTCGACCCCCCTCCCGTCGACGCGTTCTATCTGCAAGCGCACGTCGCCCAGTACGCTGTGTCTCGCTAGCGATGGGCTCCGCTCTTCGGCGGTCCAGGCTGTCGGGACACCTGCTGCTCGGCCCACGAAGTCTACTCCGTGAGATCCCTCCCATGACAACCGGAGCACGAGTGGCTCCTCTGCATCCGTTCCCACGCCCTCCAACGACGCGAGTTCGTCCTGGGCGAACTCCCGCGGGGTGATGACGTCCACGAGCTTCCACCCCGCGCCGCGCCGCGCCTCTAGGCGCAAGCCGCCATTCGGATTCGGCTTGCTAAAGGGTCGGATGATCACTGGCCCCGACCCCGCGCTTGCGCGGGCAAACTCGACCACAACTCTCTCACCCATCTTCCCTTGGACCGCGCGACCGTCGCGGTTCTCGAGCAGGTCTTCTACGGATCGGTCAATTGTCCCCATGTAGCTTCGCGCAGGTGCTGTCAACTGGTGGTAGGCGGCTACGTTCCCATTGCTTCCAACAATTAGCTCGGCGTTGGCATCCGTGTCGATGTACATCAATCGCGCACTCTTGATATAGGACACCTCCTCTTCATCCTCCCGAATTTCCATGACGATCCGTTCGTTGTCTGGCTTGACCCATTCGGGGAGCTGATAGACGTCCTTAACCCAGCGATCGCTCAGCGCATCGCGCTCGGACTGCCCGAGAATGCTGTTCGCGATACGCATCTCTTTCCCATCCCATCCCCAGACGAATGGACACCCGCCGGCAGTGCAGGCCTCTCCCGTACTTTCGAGGTTCGCCGTTACCTGAACGAACGCTGCGCGAACGCACGGGACGTCTTCGCCACTCGCGTCCCGCTTCGTGATCCAGAGCATGTAGTATCCTGGCGGCAATAGCCCGGTGCTTTGGGCCGGGACCTGTACCCTGATCGGCGTCGAGCCACCTGACGCGCTCCCGATACAGTTGATCTTCAGTTGCACGGCTCGCTGGTCGAAGTTGCGGCCATGCGTCGCCGATCCGGGCCTGATCAGCAATACCCGAATGTCCCCCGTTAGCGCCCCCGAGACTCGAAACCCAGCCTCATAGCCGTAGTGAAACTCTGTGGGCGCAGAGACGATACTAAGGCGGTTGGGTTTGAAGATGTATGGCGGCGCGAAGATCTCAAACGTCGTTTGCGTGTACGTGGTGGGGGGCGGGGGGGGATTGCTGACGTCCTTGTACTCACCGCCCGCCACGAATATCCGGCCGTCTGGCAGGAGGAGCGCCTCAGAGTGGTGTAGACGGGGCGTCTGCGTCGGCGATGCTGCGAGCACCGTCACTTGCCCTGTGACCGGATCGTACATTTCGGGCCGCACTGCAGCACACGACCTGTAGTATTGCACATACTGGTCAGGCGCGCCGGTGAGTGTAGGGCAACTGCATGGGCATGGGTCGATTCCGATTCGGTGAATACCGCCCCCGATCACCAGGTAGCGTCCATTGGGTAGGATGACGGCGTTCGCTTCGTTGCGGGCGTACGTGGTTGCTGGTATCGGGTTTCCAGTGTCAAGGGAGCTGATCCACGTACCATTACCGTTGCTGTTGAGGTTCTGGTTATCCGTGGCAAGGGGTGCGAGCCACATTCGAACGTACGGCGTCTCGTACTTGCGCCCAGCACCAAAGACGAGAATGCTGCCGTTGCGCAGCTCGCGGGATGCGGGATCGGAAGGGGGTGTGACGCCGGGGGCGTGGTACACGAGAGGAACTGCTGTCGCCGATTCCATGTGCGCGGCGAAGTCGGGTTCCGGCCAGTCTGCGAATTCGCTCCATACCGAATTGGCGGGGGTGTTGATATCGAAGTCAAGGCGAAAGTGCTTCGGCTCCAGCCCGGGAAACGTATTCGGGTAGTGCACGGGATTGGTGTGTTGTCGGATCACGCAGTTGTGATCGGGAAGCTTTCCGATGAGGGACAAGCTTCCATTCAACGTGCTGGGCCACGTCAGGAAGTTGATGAACGGGTAGTCTGAATCGAAATTTGGCCCGTTGGGGAGTTGAACCCATGGCGCGCTGCCCTGCAGATCAGTATCACGAATGAACTCGTGAACAATCGTGAGGCGTGGATACGCGCCCGGCTCGCATTCCTCACCGGAGATGGCGAATACGTTTCCATAGGCGTCCAGTCGGGGCGTTGGATAGTATCGCCCATGATGCAGTGCCTGTTCCTCTGAGAACGTGAGCGTCGACGGGTTGAGACGCCACACGGCACCATGGATTTGGGTCGGCGTTTGGCCGATCTCGCCACCCCCCACCAAGAGAAGGTCGCCGTTCGCCAGGAACGTCTGGCCCGCGCATGCAATCTCGTGCGTGAGGCTCGGATCACTCGGGAATTGACACGTGTGGCCATCCCCATCAACGCTCGTGCCCGGCCACCCTGAGTGCTTGGGGGGGTAGGCGAAGGACGTAATGCTATTCGGATTGCATGGATCCACCGATGCGTCGAACTGCCAGGCATGGACACGCCTCAGTGAGTTCAGCTGAGTGTTGAACGTCCACGTGATGACCTGCCCGAGGTGGGTCAAGGCAGCATGAATGGACTGCTCAGGGGGGTCAGGGGCGGGGCTGCTGTCGCACGGGCCTGCCCATTCCCCGTCACCTTCCGGGTCACTCTGCGCGAGCGCTGCCTTCGGCGCAACGCATAGGAGACAAATCAGCGTCGCAACGATGCTTGCACATCGCGAAGAGGAGTTTCTCGAGGGTTTGAGGCCTCGCTTCACGGATCGTGTAACGTACATGGCACACTCCCTGCGTTGAAGCCAACTAGGACGACTGCCGCGTACGGCGAATTCAGTCCTTTCGCCAAGACGGATCTCACGCTCGGCGGGCCCGCGGGCGACTTAAGCCCGCGGGCATTTCCGCGAGTCGATTACTTGAACAGCACACGGACCAACCAATGGAAGCATCGTCGCCTAGACCCTGATCGCGCTCGAACCGTTTGGTTCGTGCCAGCGCACGCACGTTCCCCGCGAACGTGGGAGCCTCTGACTGTTCGGCGAGGCCGGCGGGCGTTGATTTGCAAGCGGTACGTCTAACAATTCTGTGAACATTCAGCCGATCGGAGCGTATGCCTCGGCTGAGGATCGCAATCCGCTTCGGTCGTAGGGGCGTTGCCCCTCGAAGCATGGAAAGTTGACGGCGGTCCTCAACCCAATGAGAGCCATGGCGTTTCGGCGCCAAGAACAAAGGAGGGCCACGATCGAGAAGAGAGAGTTGCACCAAGCTCCGTCGCCAAGAATCACCAACCAACACGGCGGCCTTGCTCACGCTGATCCTCCGCTCCCCGCGCACAGCCTTCCAGACGCGCCGTTCGCTGGTCCGCGAGAGCCTGCCGCTGACATTAGCTCCGCGGCGTGGCCGATCAGTGCCGCGAGCGGACCCTGCCGCTCCTTTACGACGTCGCCGTGGCTTGCCTTGAGGGTCGTCGTACCCTCCTGGGTGTGATCGGCTAGAAATGGTGAGGTCAATGATTCGCTTGTCGTCCGTGACTCTAAGTCCCTCGCGGTAGCTCGGCATGAGCGTGACTTTCTTGCCTGCGGGTCGAAGTGGGCGGACGCCGACGAGGTCCCGGCGTTCGCCAGAACGCCCGTCCGTCCCGCTACCTCAGACCCTCCGTGCACGACACGCGGTCTGGGTGCAACTACGCGGGCAGATCGCTCGGAAGCCGACAATCGACGAGCAGGCTACTCAGCCGGCTACGGACTCGCTGGGGTGTTCGGTGGGAGCCTGGCCAAGGGAGCGGTGCGCGAGATGGCCGGTTCTCAGCGAGTTGCGTGTCAATCTAGGGCGCGGTGCTCGCGGATGTCAAGATGCAATCGTGTTGCCTGGGTTCCGAAGATGTGATCTGCGAAAGGGGGCGATTCTCCCTCCACACGCGAGTGGTCAACTGCGGAACTGAACCGGACCATATTGTTGTGGTGGTTGGGGTTCTGATGGCTGGCGCCGCCTCGGCTCACCGCCGCGCTGCCTCCCACGCCGCCTTGTTCCGGTATCGTACAGTGGGCGCCCGGCGCGGTGCTCGGCTCGTCGCCGGGTCCGTTTCCGAGCGCCCCTCACCGATCCCGGCGTGCGCCTTTCGTTACGCACCGGGCTCTCCATCCGCGATGGCGAAGCGAGGTGGCCGCAGCCACCCGAGTACTTTGCTCGTACCGCTTCTGTTGCTCGGTCAGGAGCCACGCCTCATCGAGGGTGGATGTCGCATACACGGCTTTCCCCTGCGGCCTGGACGCTGCACGCGCAGACTGCCCCCCTTCGCCGTAAGTACTCGCCGCGCCCCGTCTAGCCTGTAATCGCTGGTTCGGGCATCGTGACCTCCCCGCAAGGAGGTCCACGATGCACGATCGAGCTCGCTCGCACTTGGCCGCTGCCCGGCGGCAGCAATCTGGTCACCCTCCCACCCGTTACCGCTACCCCGCCGAGCTGCGCAGCCGGATGGTCGCCCATGCGCTGCGGCGGCGCGGGGGTGGCGCCAGCCTGGAGGAGGTCGCCCGCGAGCTGGGCGTGACCGGCCAGACCTTGGGCCGGTGGTTGCGGGAAGAGGGGCACACGCCGAAGCTGCGCCGAGTCGTCGTAGCCAGGGGCGCACCGACGAAGGTGCTCAGGACTGCCGAGCACCCCTCCTGGTCACGCCCTCCGGGTTGACCGCTTGTGGGACTCTGGGCGTTGTGTCCCTGCCTGCGACCGGGTGTCCCTTTAGTTGCACACGTTGGCTTCTCCAAATCTCAGTCATTCCGGGCGGCGAAGGCTGCGCGCGCGTTCGGGGAGCATTGCGCGAAGTCTGCGCGGTCGAAGAGCGCGGCATACGCGAAGATGTCCTAGCGGCACGCACGGCGAAAGCCCTTGCCGAACAGCAGATGCGGCTGCTCCCCCGTACACGGGTCGAGGACCGCCTTGTAGGTCAGCAGGCGCGGCTTTGCCTTGCGCTTGGTTCCCACGACTCCTCCGCGCCATTCGGCCAGCCGCGCCTGCGGCTTGCCTGTTGGTACGTCATGCGCAGCACTGCTCTGCGGGACCCGGATTCACGCACCGTCTCTGGCTCCATCGTATCAGGCTGCCCGCACCAGTTTCGGACGCCAGATGCGCCGCGCGGCGCGGGCACGCGCAGGGCCTATGTCACGTCTAGACCCTGATCGGTCGTCAGCGCGGCACGGCAGACGCCCTCCGTTTGAATGCTTCAACATCTTGTGGCGAAGCGTTCGCGGAGATCTCGAGTTCCTTGAGGTAGCCTGGGAGGGTTGCGCCACGCCAGTCGGCCGCACTGAGTAGCTGCGCTGCTGAGAGTTGGATGGCCCCCGTTAGGTTCGCCCCTTGGAGGTCGGCTTCGGCAAGGTCGGCTCCCCAGAATTGGACATCTCGGAGATTCGCCTTCGCGAGGACGCATTTTTTCAGGCTTGCTCCCGCCGCCAGGATTGCGCCTTGTAGATTTGCTCCGAGGAGGTTTGCAAGATAGAGGTCCGCGCCAGTCAGATCAGCGTTGCGGAGGGTCGCCCAGCGCAGGTCCGTTCCCTGGAGTTTGGCGCCCGGTAGCTGCGCGGCGTCGAGGTCGGCGCTGTCGAGCACGGCGTCTGAGAGCTCTGCGCCGCGGAGGTCGGCGCCCTCCAGGTGTATCTTGGGCAAGTATGCTCCGCGTGAGAGGTCAACGCCAGCGAGCGACACTCGATCGCCGTTCAGGTCTTGTAACGCGTCGATGCGGCCGCCGGTGCCTGGCTTCCCCTGCGCGGCGTTCACGACTTGCCATGCCTGATAATGCTTCTGCTTCAGACGATCATGACGGCCGCCCACGTAGAGTACCACGGCAACGACCACCGAGAATCGTCCGGCGTATTCAAGAAAGTCCACGATCGCCCACTGTCTGATCCAGTATACGACCCATTCCATGGCCCACTCGCACCACACGAATGGGACGAGCAGCCGGTACCGAACCATTGTCCTGCGCGCCCTCCACACCCCGGGAGCCGTACTGCCCGTGGCGTCGCGCGTCGACGTCTTGCGCATGTTGGCCACCCTCCTTCGATTGCGAGCTGGCCGGAGGATAACTGACACAAGGCCCCCCAGGAAAGTGCGGGGGAGAGGCACGGCCCGAGGTAGGCTACCTCGGGCATCAGATCCAAGCTGACCCGACTCTCGACTCGCTGACTCCTTCTCAACAGCCGGCCCGCAGGATCAGCGCGGCGCTCCACTGGCCACCTGGAACCGCAAAATATAAATACCACCACCACTTCCACGACCCGGGTCGAGAGGCACGCCACATCAGGCGCCCGGAAAACCACCGACGGTAAACTCGTGTTTTCTCGACGGAGAGCCTACGGGGCTTTCCCGACGGAATCCACGCACATGCCGCGGGCGTCCGTGTGGGTTCGTCCCGCACATGCCGGGAGTGGTTGCTCGTCGGAGCGCGCTTTGGGAGCGCGCTGATTCCCGACGATGCTAGCCACGGCACTGCGGTGCGTGGGCTACCGGCCGGTAGCGCGCGCACATGCCTGCACGTGCGGTTGCGGGGGGAAGATGGGTGAAAGTAGTTAAGCCTTTCGGTCAAGACGGAGTGGAGGAATGAGAGGCATGGGGTATGAGTACATCGACACGCGCAACACACCGCAGACGTACGCGCACGCGCTGACGCGCTTCACGACGAACCCTGCTGTCAGCATGCAGAACAAGGAAGTCGTCACACGCTACCTGCGCGACTGCGCGCTGGGCAAGACGGTATTCGGCCGCTCAAAGAAGCAGATCGGCGCGGGGCAGTGCCTTCTCGTCCTCGCGCACCTCGGCCACCTCATGCGGCACACCGGCAAGGACCTCGGCGCGATCACGCAGGCCGACCTCGAGGACTTCGTACTCGCACTCGAAGGCGGTAGGATCACCTCACGCGCCACGCGGTGGGTCGACCAGCACACGCAGCGCGTCGCCGGCACCCCGCTCTCACTCTCCTATCAGCGGAGCGTGAAGGTCAGCATCCGCAAATTCTACACGTGGCTCCACGGCGACGGCCGGACCGTCCCCCCACTCGTATCCTGGCTTGACACGCGCCAACCGCACGTGGAGACCCCCGCACTCACCGAAGCAGAAGTCGGGACGATGATCGAGCGCGCCCGCCGCCCAGTCGAGCGTGCGCTCATCCAGGTCCTGTACGACGGGGGCTTCCGCATCGGAGAAGCCCTCAACGTCAGACTCCACCACGTCTGCCTCGTCCGCTACGACCCCACAGACCCGGAGCGTGCCTGCTTTTTCATGCGCTGCCCGGTCAGCAAGACCC
This sequence comes from Candidatus Krumholzibacteriia bacterium, assembly GCA_041484665.1. Taxonomy (GTDB): domain Bacteria; phylum Krumholzibacteriota; class Krumholzibacteriia; order JAJRXK01; family JAJRXK01; genus JBGPIA01. The sequence continues at coordinate 31,487 of JBGPIA010000019.1, read as the reverse complement.
TCCCCCGCACCGTCGCCCTGCCCATGCCGGCGACGACGAAGTGGCTCACGTACTGGCTGGAAGACCACCCCGCACGCCCCAAGGTGCTGAGTGACGGCACGCTCAACGCGGACGACGTGAACGCGGTCCTCTTCCCCATCAGCGCGGACGCGGCGCGCCGAGTACTGCACCGCCTCGGCGCACGCGCGCTCGCCAAGCGGGTGTACCCGCACCTCCTGCGGCACTCAAGTGCGACGTACTGGGCGAACCGCTTACCGCATTATCGGTTGTGCAAGCGCTTCGGGTGGAGCATGACGAGCAGCATGCCGCAGCACTACATCGACCAAGGAGGACTCGACGAGTACGACACCGCCCGAGGCTACGCCCCCACGAACACTCGCGCCAGCCTTGCGCCTGTGCCCGCCCTCCCGGGTCCTGATGCGGCGTGGCGGCCGCCCGACGCGTCAACTCTCGTGTGGAACGTTCCCGCGAACCCTCACGACGCAACGCCCGACAGCATGGGCTTGAGCCGCAGCGCCGCGTACCCTGCAGCGCTTGCGGGCAGACGGGCAGCGTTGGAGCACGCTTTCCCGCGGGGCGCACTGCGTCCGCCCGGCGTGCTCGTGCAGCCCGCGCCTGCCCCCGCATGGACGCCTCCCGTGGGCGTGCCGCCGAGCATGCTCACAGGCCAAGAACTTCTTGCCGCAGGCACGCCCGTAGCACCGCGACGCCGCGCACGTGATCCGTGGGACAGCTCCGGTGACGATGCGGGACAGCGGCGTGATGATCAGTCGCTCGCGGCATGAGGATCAACTGCACGCCCGTCACCGACGATGCGTTGCCCAGCACTCGCCGCCCGTGCACGTTTCGGGGTGGTGTTCTTCGGTGCAAGCCTTATAAGCCACGAGTGCTTCCGGGCGTGGATGCGACTGGTGAGGGCCGGGGAGGTCATGCCGGTGTACGCGGCGCGTTTGGTCACGCGTGCCGCGGACAAGACCGGGTACCCCGTCGTGCTATCGGAGCGCGAGGGCCTCGGGTACGACTTCCTGCTGCGCATGGCCGCCACAGACCGGCCGTGGCATGATCTTGCGTTCGTGCCGGAGTACCCTGCGTTCTGGCTGCACTTCCTGGTGAGCGCGTCGTACAAGGTGCTGCGTCTGTGGCCTGCCCCACCCGAGAAGCGCCTCGTGCCGGCGAGTCCTGCTGATCGTGGGCTTCCCCCCTCTGAGGAGGCGGAGCTGCGTGCGCGCTTTCCGGAGTTGCCGCACCGCGTGTTCCGGGACTTATCCGTGTTTCTCTACCACGGCCTCGTCCGGCAGGTCACCAGCATGCCCTTGGACTTACTCGTGGAGCGCGCCCTCGCCCGCGACGTGCCTGAGCACCGCGAGGAGCAGCAGCGGTATCTGGTGCGTCAGGTGCGCGATGTCGTCCCGCACTTCGCCCCCCGAATTGCGGCCGCGGCGCCCCCGGGGGTGTACGCGGCGAGTACGGGGATGAACGTCGCCCTCGCTCTGGAGGCCAGCTTGCTCACCGGTGCGCCACTTGCGCCGGTGATTCGTGCGTCAGGAAGCTATGAGCTTGGAGTGCGCCTTGACGACCTCCTGCGCGACGCCACCGAGCATGGCCACGTGGGTGACCGCGCCATCACAAACTCCTGGGCGGAGCTGCTCGGAGTGCGGGAGTGGTACGAGTGGGTCCCACTTCCATAGTGTGACGGGGATCCGGTCCAAATCCCCGTCATCTTCAGGGCGTAAATGCAGTGGCCTCTGAGGCCCCTTGGCGCGTGAAGTGCCCGCTGTGCTTTGCAGGGCAGCAGACATCGGGGGTCGTCGCTGCCCCCCACTCAGACGTGTACACGTGAGTCAACCCCTTGGTGCGATTCACGTTGACGCAGGTCTGCGACAGAGGTAGAAGAAAATGGGTGTCGTTCGATCTCGCATGTCCCACCGACGAGGACCGGCGTTCTTGCTGAGCGACGTGCTGGGGCAAGCTATTTAAACTCAGGGTCGCTCTCGCTTCGTGAGGTGACAGCGTGGTGCTAAGGCGAGGGCGATCGGGGCGGCGGCTGACGGCGGTCGACCTGTTCAGCGGCTGCGGCGGCCTAACGCTCGGGTTGAAGCAGGCCGGCTTCGACGTGCTAGGCGCGGTCGACAATGAGCCGCTATCCGTGGTCACGTACGCCGCGAACCATCCGGAGGTCTACCTCTGGGAAGCCGACATTCGAGAGCTCGCTGTGCGCTCGCTGAAACGCGCGCTCAACCTCCGCAAGGGCGAGCTCGACCTGCTCGCCGGGTGTCCTCCATGTCAGGGCTTCTCAAGCATGCGCACGCTCAACGGCTCGCGGCTGATACGCGACCCGCGCAACGATCTCCTCCGAGACTTTACGCGATTCGTCCTAGGACTCAGCCCCAGGGCAATCATGCTTGAGAACGTGCCCGGCCTCGCCTCGAACAGGCGCTTCGACGCCTTCTGTGCACGCATGACCGCGCTCGGCTACGTCGGCACGTACGGCGTGCTCGACGCGGCCGAGTACGGCGTTCCGCAGCGCCGGCGCCGACTCATCTACGTCGCTGGCCACGGATACTCCATCCCCCTCGCAGCACGAGCAAAGTCGAGGAGAACCGTCCGTGATGCCATCGGGCGGCTCCCCCGACCGGGACGCAGCGGCGACCCCCTCCATGACCTTCCCGAGCAGCGCGCACCACATGTGCGCGCCCTGATCAAGCGCATTCCCAAAGACGGCGGTAGCCGCACCGACCTTCCCAAGACGGAACAGTTACGCTGCCACCGCCGCTGCCACGGATTCCACGACGTGTACGGCCGGATGGCCTGGCATGAGCACGCGCCCACCATCACGAGCGGGTGCTTCAACCCCTCCAAAGGCCGCTTCCTGCACCCGACCCAGAACCGGGCGATCACCATGCGCGAGGCCGCCCTCCTCCAGAGTTTCCCGCGCTGGTATGAATTCCCTACACTGCAGCACAAGTGCGCCATCGCCCTCATGATCGGCAACGCGCTCCCCCCCGAATTCGTCCGTCGACACGCCAACCGAATCCGCCGGGCGCTCGCCACGCGCCCAACACACTACTCGAAGGGTGTACGTCCGTGACGCCTCCGACGGAGATCCGACAGCGCCTGGTCGAAGGTCTGAATGACAAACAACGCATGGCAGTCGAAGCGTCCGAGCGCCGCACGCTGATCATCGCTGGCGCAGGGTCAGGGAAGACCGAGGTGATCGCGCGGCGCATCGCACTCTGGGTCGGGGTCACCGGAATCCCGAAAGAGCGCATCGTCGCCTTCACCTTCACCGACCGGGCCGCGGAAGAGATGAAATTCCGCATTCGACGCCACCTGCAGGCCATCACCCCGACAGGTGAGGACGCAACCCTGGGGGGCATGTACGTCGGCACTATCCACGCCTTCTGTCTCAAGATGCTGCGCGAGCTATTCCCGGATCACTACCACAACTTCGACGTCATCGACGAGACGGCACGCCACGCCCTGATCTACCGTGGTTACCACGGCATCCTCGGACTGCGATCATTTCAGGACGCACTCGGCACGGGACAGCTCCAGGCGATCGACAGCTTCAGCGCGGCCTACGACCTTCTGAACGAATACAACCAACTCGACGTGGCGCTCGCCCCGGAAGATACCCCACACACGATCGAGGCGGAAAGGGAGTGGTGCACGCAAGCCGCGCTCCGCACCGAGATCGGGGATGATGAGGCAGCCCGCGCGTTCGCGACCGCGGCCGCGCGCTACTACGCCTACCTGTTGTGCCGCCGCTTCTTGGACTTCAGCACATCCCAATCCGAACTCGTCCGCAAGCTCGCCGCCCACCCGGACGCGCTCGACCGGCTCCGCCGCAGCACAACCCATCTGGTCGTCGACGAAGTACAAGACGTCAACCCCATCCAGAATGCCCTCATCATCTTGCTCATCGGGCAAGCGGGGACGCTGACCGCCGTGGGAGACCACCGTCAAGCGATCTACCGCTTCCGCGGCAGCAGGGTCACGATCATGAGCGAACTCGCCGCGCAGCTGCAGCAGGACGCAGACGGGGCCGTCTACGACCTCACGCACAACTACCGCTCCACCCCGCGCATCGTGAGCATCGCGAATCGATGGGCCGCGACCATCAACGCGATCCCGAGCCTCCCCAGCCCGGCGATGGAGCACGGCAGGATGCACCGGACAGATCAGGACCCGACCCACACGGCATTGCTGAGCTTGCAGACCCGAGCGGACGAAGCCGCGTGGATCACCCGGACGATCCAAACCCTCATCCAACCCTCAACCCAAGAGGGGGCGTACCACGACACTTCCGCGGAGGGAGAGCGCGGCCTGACCTACTCGGACATCGCCATACTGCTCCGCAGCTCCACTAACGCCCGAGAGTACATGACAGCCCTGCAACGAGCCGGCATCCCGGCCATCTTCCGCGCAGGCCCCGACCTATTCACACAACCCGAAGTCCTCCTCTTCGCAGGCGCGCTCGGCCGCGCGGTGGACCTCGGAGAATTCCTCGGCGCAGAGCACGGTCCTAGCTTCCCCAACCAGATTCGCACCGTACTGGGCTGTCAGCCCGTCCCCGAGGATGTCGTTCGAACCGCTTGCCAGGCGTTGACCGACGCGGGCCTACCCCTCGACGCTGACGCCGACCAGCGCATCATTCGAGCCGCGTGCCTCATTGCGACGCGCCTACAGGGGGAGCCCGTCGACGCGCACGAGCGCGGCCAGGTGCGGACCCGATCACTCGCAGAATGGCTCGGCCGACCCGATCAACTCCGACGGGTATTTCCGCAGGCGATCTACCATTGGCTGCTCGCGGAGGCCGGCATCCAGGAGTGGGACGCTCTCGGACCACGCGGTATCGCCGCGATGTTCCACCTCGGCCAGCTCAGCAACCTCGTCAAAGGCATCGAGACCCCCGGCTGGACCAGTCCCGCTGATTTCAAGTACCAGATCATCGCGCTGTGCCTCTGGGGGGCGCGAAACGCCAGAACCAACGAGGCCCCCCTCCTCGTGCAGCCGGACGCCGTGACCATCAGCACCGTGCACGCCGCGAAAGGACTCGAATACGCCGCCGTCTTCCTCGCCGACGTCTGCGCACAGCGGTTCCCCAACAGCCGCGCGCGCACGCCCCCGGCACTGCCGTTCAGCGGCGCGTTTCGCGACGTCATCAACCCCGCCGATTTGGCGGACAACGAGAACAACGACGACGAGCGCCGCCTCATGTACGTCGCGCTCACACGGGCGGAACGCTACGCCTTCGTCTCCTCCTCGGGGAATCGGCACTCCAAGTTCTTTAAAGAACTTGCACGCCTCATCCCAGCAGTGGGGGGCGCGGCACTGTCCGATCCCGCAGGCATCCCCGGCAATGTCACGCATCGACGCAGCGAACCGGGCAAGGAGAAGATCCGACTCATCACCTCCTTCACCGATCTGCGCTACTACTTGGAATGCCCTCACGACTTCTACCTCCGCAAAGTCCTCGGCTTTGCGCCCACCATCGATCAAGCCTTCGGATACGGCCGCGGCGTGCACAATCTCATGCGCGCAATCCACACGAATCCGACGCACTGGGCGGCACTCGCGCAGGACCCACGCGCCCTCAGAGACGCAATCCAGGACCTCATCCGCCGTGGCCTCTTCTACCTCCGCTACACCACCGGCGACCCACGAGCGAACATGGAGGCCAAAGCCCTCGCAGTCGTGACCGACTACATCGCCCGATACGCACCCGAACTGCAGCGCTTGCACTTTGAGCCCGAGCGGGAGTTCGAGACCCTCTTGCCGGAAGAAGATACCCTTGTTTCCGGCGCGATCGACGTGATCCGGCTCGACGACCCCCCACGCGTCACGCTGATCGACTTCAAGTCCGGCGACGCGGAGTCCGACGCCGCGACCAAGCTCGATGAGGACGAGATGCGCCTTCAAATCAGCTTGTACGGCCTCGCGGCGAAGCGCGAGCTGGAATACGAACCCGACCGCGGACTCGTACGCTATCTCGGCGAAGTCGACCCGGCGTCCCAGGAATTGAGCATACCGCTCAGCGACGGAGCCCTCGCCGCGGCGCACCGCACGATTGTGGAGACCACGCGGCGCATCAGAGGACGAGAATTCCACTCGGACCCGACGAAAGGACCGCGCGACGCGACGAAGCGGACGCGCTGCGCCGAGTGCGATTTCCGCGAATTCTGCGGGATGCAGGCGGCACGAGCGTACCGCGCCAGCCGCTGAGGACGCCCCCGGCTATGGTAGACAACTTGACGCCAGCGCAACGCAGCTACTGCATGTCCCGCGTCAAGAGCCGTAACACCGACCTTGAGCGGCTCGTAGGGTCGGCGTTGCATCGGCGGGGACTGCGCTTCCGCACTCACGCCAAAGCACTCCCGGGACGGCCGGATATCGTCTTCCCATCGGCCCGCGTCGCCGTTTTCGTGGACGGCGACTTCTGGCACGGCTATCGCTTGCCGACGTGGGAGCACCGGCTCTCCCCGTTCTGGAAGGCCAAGCTCCGAGGCAATCGCGTGCGGGATCAGCGGAACTTCCGCAAGCTACGAGCCGCCGGCTGGCGCGTTATTCGATTGTGGCAGCACGAGGTAACGCGCGACCTCGACGATTGCATCGCGCGCATCGCCAAGACCGTCAGGGCCAATTCGTCCCGGCAGCTCGAGGGCCGCGGACGTCGGGACACCCGGGCTGGGGTTGCCCGAAGCTCGCGCCACCGCAAGAGCCGCGGGCGGAGCTGACGGTTCGGAGCGACAGCTCTCCCGCGGCGGTTCCAGTTCGGGTGTGAATCACGCGGCTGGAGGCTGGGGTCCGTCACGATCCAACTCGGCGATTAGCGTTTCGGTGCGGGCCGCGAGCGCTGATTCCGGGCTGTGCGCCCATTGGGCGGCCGCGTCGAGGAAGTTCTCGTCCCCGATCGCCGATGTTTCGAGTTCACGGTCGTGGTCGACTTGGATGATCAAGGGGAAGCGGACGGCCTGCCCGCTGATGATGCCCTGTCCGGGTCCAAAGCCGGGCAGGAGTCGGCTGTCGTCTCGGCTCAGGTTTTCCATGACCTTCTCGACAAAGCTTTGGTCGCGCGGATTGACCAACCGGAAGATCAGGAAGGTATTGCACTGCGAAAGCGCCGTCTCGTCGAGCCGACTCGGGCGCTGGCTCACTAGGAGGAGTCCCGTGCCGAACTTGCGTCCTTCCGTGATCACTTTGCGGATCACCTCGACCGAGGGCGTGTCCACCTGACCCTCCCCGTGGGAGGGAATGAAATTGTGGGCTTCCTCGATCACGGCTAGGAACGGCGGGATGGCATTGGACATCGACGCGCGATGGTCGAACAGTTGCCGGAGCACGATCGCCACGATGGTCGACTGCGTGAGATGATCGTACCCGCCCAGGTAGAGGACGCTCACCTGATTCGGCCGGACGAACCGTGCCGGCTCGGTGAGGGGGTCCGGCATCGGTTCGAAGGGAAAGTCTCTCAGCGAGGCCCGCTTGCGGAGACGCTCGTTCGACTTCTCCATCGCCTCGATGTACGTGCGCACGATGCGCAGGCCGCGCTTCACGGCCGGGATCGTCCCTGCGTGACCGGCCCGTTGCACCTCGTCGAGCTTTTGTACTAGGAGTTCGATGAAGCGTGTGATGTCCACCTGGTCGGTGATGGCGACTTTGTCGAGGGCCTCGTCGTACTTTTCCCGCTGGGGATCCGTGAAGCCTTGCGTCATGCGTGAGACGAGGTAGCCCACGAGATCACGGTTGGCTTGCTTGACTACGAGATTTGGGTAGTAGAGCTTCACGGTGCGGCCGGGGAAGAGGTCCCGCCTCGTGTAGAGTCCGAGGTAGTCTCCATGCGGGTCGAGGATGAGCAGCGGATACCCGATCGTTGCGAGCTCGCGGATGATGCGACGCGCCGCCACGGTCTTGCCCCCGCCTGTCATGGCGAGAATGGCCATGTGGCGGGCTACGATCGCGTTCGTTTTGATGTGGACATCGACGTTCGTTCGCCCAATGAGGCTTCCCAGGCGCAGGCGTGGCGCGTCCTCGTCCCCCGTGAGGATCCGCCTTACGGCTTCGGGTGGGGGCAGCAAGACCTCCGCGCCCGGGCTGACTGGGTAGCCTAATGGGCGCAGTCGAGTGACGTCGTCCGCAGCGGTCATTCCCAAGACGAGCACGCGCCCGTCCACCTGGTCGCGCGAGAGAGAAAGCACGGTGTCCCGCAGCTCGATGCCCTCCTCGGCGAGTTCTTGGCCGGCTTCCGCGGGCAGGAACGGGTTGAACCGCGCGAGTTCGACGATGCGTCCCCAGACTACGACGGCCTCGGTCTCACGTGTCTCGCGTGCGGCAGCGGCTTTGGGCACCGGCATTTCCACGCAGACGAGATCGCCGAGCTTCGCCGCGAAGCTGCGCAGGAAGAACCGGTACTCCTGCGGGGACGTGTTCCCGACGACTGTTCCCACCTGGATGCCCGGGATAGGCATAGTAATCGTTCCTCCGCTCAGAGTCCTCGTGCGTCGGGCCGGTAGAAGAAGTCCCGCGGCCCCTTGGCCAAGAGGAGTCGCATTTGCATGACGATGTTCGCGTCACCCGTGCGCATCGCTCGGCGCAGCATCGTCGCGGAGAGCTCCGTGGAAACGCCGCGCGAGATCCAGTCAGGGACTTTTGCGTACTTATCGACGATGTCCAGTCCGACCGGGAACGCGTAGCGCGGGAGCAGCCGCGCCGTGTGGAAAAGAAAGCGGACGAGGAAGGAATGCTCGGCAGCGGCCGCCGCGTTCATTTCCACTCTGAAGGGGAAGTTGGCTTCCTCGGTCTTTAGCAGGAGTGCTGTGGGCTGCGGGTACCGACGCACGACGGGCGCCCAGCGATCCTGCGCGCGCCGGGGCGGGTTCTTCTGGATCGGCACGGGGGTGAGGTATTCCCCGGCGCGCAGGACGCAGCCGAAGAGAAAATCGTCCGTGATTTCGTATTGTTCTAGCTCGCGATCGAGTCGCTCCACGTAAGCTGCGGTTACGACGCGGTCCAACTTCAGGCGGGCCAGGACGGCACTCGTGACGGCGCGCCCAGTCGCGCGCTCCACGACCCCGACGATAGGCGTGGTTGAGGCGTGGATGGCGTGCATGACGTACGCGTAGATCGCCATGAACTGGTTCCACATCGGCTGTCCTGACGTATCGCTGGGTACGTCAGCAACGACGCGCGCGACTGACGGCTCGTCGATGCCGTACCGCTGCAGGAACGTGGGCGCGATGAAGGGGATGAAGTGCGGCGGGCCTTCGTCGTACTGGACGAATTGGTTGATAAGCGGGCCGTGGACGAGCAGGACTCGGGTGTCGGGTGCGCTGCGCAGGTGCTCCAACCCAACGAGGGGCTCGAGAACGTACCGCGCGGCTTCCGTGAATCGGCGCGCGTCAGGTCGCTCGGACACTCGGCGCGCGCGATCGATGAGGTCGCCCAGCACGAAGGGCGTCATGCTCCACCGCTCGCGATCCCCGCCCTGGGGGACGCCTGGACGGACGGAGTAGATGCCAACCCGCAGGGCCATGGGCTCTAGTCCAGGCAGCGCGGGGATACGTGCCTGCCCGCCGTCCAAGAACGCGAAGCGTAGGCCTTGCGCTTCGGCCCAGAGGTCCAGGTGGGATTTGCGGACGTGGCCGATCCGCACGGCGGACTTGGGATCGTCCAGGAGGATGCGGAGTTGTTCCGCGATCTTCTTGACTTGGATGGGGAATCGGAGGTTGTCGTCCGAGCGGATGGAGAAGAGATGCGAGAAGAGCGCCGTGATGATGTGGGGGGAATCGAGGAACCTCGAGGCGTGCACGGCGAAGAGCTCCGCATCGCGCGTCCCCGCCGCCCGATAGAGTGCACGGATGAGGCCTTCCGCATCCACCGTGGTCGAGCGGCGCGGGGGGAGATCGAATGCCTCCAGTCGCAGGGTCGGGTCGGCGCGCTCGACGTCCGCGAGGAATTCGTGACTCCACACGTCTACGATGCATCGCGCCTCGGAGTCGGTCCCCTCAAAGAAGAAGGCGACCAGCGCACCTCGTAGCGGGTCGCGGAGCAGCGCAGCGGCGAGGGGTTCGGATTTGATGTGGAACGCGTCGCCCAGTGTCGTGAGGTGCGCCGAGGGGTCGACGCTCAGGCCGCCTCCAGGGTCCCGGAATTTGACGAGGAGCAGGCAGCCGTCGCGTAGGTGGCCGAGGGTGTCCGCGAGTGGGCAGAGGGCCTGCGTGCTCAGGCGTTTGGCATGCGAGGGTCCGTCCAGCAGCCACTCGCCGTTGACGACGATGAAGAAGCTACGGTCCACCGGGGTTCCTGTAAGTCGGCTTCACGAGCGCCAGCTGGACTTCACGCTACCACACACCGCCATCTCATACCAAGCTCGCCAGTTGTACACCCCTTGGGTCTGACTTCCCCACGACCGCGGGGGCGCGCTCAAGCCGCGTTCTGGGCCCTGTCCTGGCGAGCCCCTTGGAATTAGTGCGTCGACGGGACAATCGACAGAGCGCACCGACCGGCTCGCCCCTACACGGGCTCGTCGATGAATGAGGTCGTCAGTTCGCACGAGAGCCAGGCTTCGAACGGGCGAAGCAGGCAGATGCGCTCCATAGCGTCTGGTGCGCACGCCTGAGTTTCTGATGTGCGCTTTCGTCCGCGGTCTCGCCCGGTCGCATCCACTTCTATCGCCCTCCATGGCGGATCCACGGTCGCGGGGTTGCGCCCACCGTAGCAAGCGCGGTCCGTCCCATCGGGGCAGCGCCCGGCGTCATGCTCACCCGCCATCCGCACTACTCGCTTCCGGACCACCGAGTTGGAGTTGCCTCGTCTTCTAGTGTTTTCATCCGCCCAGCGCCGTCGCCCCCGGCAGATTACGTCGGCCTCCAAGGCCTGTCGAACCCCAGCGGGGCAAGCCGCCGTTCGATCGGGCGAGCCGAACTCCAAGTGCCGCGCCGCCTACGCCGCATGGGTCCGTGCACGTTTGCACGTGCGTGGTGTAGACTTCGTCACCATGAGCCGGGAGTCAGATGATCTCGGGTATCTTGCCGAGAAGGCCTTCGCGCTCGTGTGCGCGCAGACAAGGATACGCGCGAGCCGGCCGGACCGGGACCGCGGTGGCTGGGACTACCTCCTCGAAGTGCCGCCCGCAGACGCCAATGCGGGAAGCTCTCTGGCCCCGATCGACGTCTCGCCCGAGATCGTCGCGTTCGTGCAGGTGAAGGCGACACGGAAACGCGAGAGGTCGGTTCGGCTATCCCTCGCTGGCGCGCAGCGTCTGGCGTACGCGTACCATCCCGCCTTCCTCGCAGCGCTCGTGTTCCAGGCAGGACCGCACCAGGTGGGGTTCTACCTCGTTCACTTCGACGAAGCACTCGTTGAGCGCACCCTCAGACGCATCCGAGAACTTCGTGCCCAGGGCACGCGACGCCTTAGCGGGCGGACGCTGACTGTCCCGCTCCGAGAGGTGGACCGCCTCGATCACGACAGTGGTGCCGGGCTCGCCGCAGCGATTCGTCGATACGTTGGACCGAGTTTTGCCGAGTACATCGCGTGCAAGGAGCAATGGCGCACAGGTCCGCAGCTTGGGGAGCTTCACCACCGGTTTCAGCTGCAGTTCGAGTTCCCTGCGGGTGTGGACGCGAATGACATCCTTGCGGACTTCGCGATTGGCTTACGCCAGACTCTCCAGGCCCGTCCCGTCGCGCTCGAGGAAGTACGCTTTGGCATCCCCGTGCCGCTCCCGATCTCAGAGGAAGCCATCGCCGAGCTCATCACGCCGGACCGCCCGCAACCTCGCCCTGCGGTCCTCACGCTCACCAACAACAACAGGAGCGTCATCGCAAGACATCAGTGCAGCGTACGAGCGGCGGCGGGCGTTTTTCCGTTTCTTCCCCCCGAGTATCGGCGCGTGCGCATGCAGTCGGACTTGCTTGAGATTATTGCGGACCCAAAGCGCCAAGGCGCGACGATCACTTTCGTCTTGCCCACCCCAGCGCACCGCTACACCCTGGCCCAGCTTGCGGAGATAGGGAAGGTTCTCCGGCTTATCACGCGAGGATCCGAAGATGGCCTTTTCATTGATCTCGACGGATTCGGGCGCCTCACCGGCTTCGAAGTGCCTGACCCCGCCGCGCCCGTCGTACGGAGCGCGCGGGAGCTCGCGGAGGTAATCGCGTACGCAACGCAAGTCGCAGCGGCGTTCGAGCTACCGCAGGACACCGCTATGACTCCTCACGACCTGTACTGTGCGTCTGCCCATCTCCGGCAGCTGGCACTGCTCTTGGACCCGTCCAAGCCTCAGCGGGAGTTCCGCGCGACCTTCACGTCAGGCAGTGGCAGTCCACCGTCCGCGAAGTTCGCGCACATCGTGTACCTGCTCGGGGCCCGCCTCGGTGGGTTCGTGATTGCGACTGTCATCGATCTTGGCGGCGTCCCTACTTTCATTTCAGGCGCTGCGGCTGGGGAGTGGGTCTTAGTGCTTGGGCGGTTCGCCACGACGATTCGCGAGCACTGGATTCTCAAACCTGACGCGGTGGATCAGGCGTTCCTGGACCGGCACGTTGCAGCCCACGTTGCAGCGCTCGACACTGGGAGTGACGTGCTTGTCCTCAGAATGGGCTCAGAACGGGCGTACGAGCAGACGAGCCCGTCCAGCAGTGCCCTCGGGCCAATGCCGGCTGACGCCGCGCATTCCAAGCGCTCGCGCACCTTGTAGGGGGCCAGAGACAATCCGAGGGCGACCTGCCGGGTGCTCAGCCCGCACTCGTGGGTCAAGCGCGGGACTTCGCGGATCTTCCGCATGGTCAACCTCGAGCGCGGCACCACCGCCCTCCTCCCGGCGGCAGGGTGGCCGTGGGCTGTCCCGCCTCGACGCTCCGATCAGGGGATCGGTTCAGCCCCCAGGGGGGTGGCCCGATTTCCGTGGAATGGGTGATCGATTTCGAGTGGACTGACTGGTCGGATTCCGTGGAACAGGCACCCTCCCCGGTCGTCTGACAATCCAAGGACCTTTGGAGCACCTCCCATGCGAGGTAGCCGGCATCTCAGAGCACTGAATGTCTCCCTTCAGACCTCGAGGCAACGCGCGGTTCATCGGCTCCCCGCCCCGTGGCACTTCTTGTACTTTCTCCCCGAGCCGCACGGGCACGGCTCGTTGCGCCCGACCTTCTGCGCGCCTTTCCTGTCCGTCGATGCGATGAGTCGCTTCTCTACGTGGGCTTCGCGGAGTCTGTCGACGAGGCGTCGCTGTATGCGTAGTTCCTTCCTGCCATCGTCAGTTAGGCCTGACTCGTACGGGGTAAGCCGTAGCATTTCTGCGTCCGCGCCTGCGAAATCGCCGCAGTACGCGAGGACGACGGCGTACTGGCTGCGTACGGGGATGACGCGGTCTGCGAGGTCTGCGCTGTAGACCACTGGCAGCAACAAGTCCTCGAGAAGCTGCCTGGCTCCGATGGGATCGTCGCGGTCGAGGACCTCGTCGACCGCGTCTTGTCCAACTTTGATGGCAGATTCGAGCGCGTTTGCCATCGTGTAGAACTTGAATGCGTGAATACGAGCGAGGCGGGACTCCACGCGGAGTTCGGAGCAGCACCGCGCGTACAAGTCGAGTTCGTCTGCGAGGTGCTTTAGGTCGTCCTGAACCCGCTCCGTGTCGCGCAGGAGCGGCCAGATGTCCTTCGGGTTCCTGGCGAGGACATCGCCTGGATGGATGCCGAGATGGTCGTAGTACTCGCGGATCAGCGCCTCAGCTAGTTCCATCGCATGCTGGTAGTTGCCAAGGAAGTAGAACGAGCACGCTGCGTTGTGCTTCGCCACCCGCAAGAACGTGGGTTCGTCCGGCGTAAGCGTGGCCAGCTCTTCAAGGGCCGCCTGCACGTCCGCTGCCCTGCCGTGATGCGCTGCGGCCAGCATACGCTTCATGCAGAGCGCTAACTGCTCCTTCTTCCCAAGGCCACCATCGCACAGGAGGCGCGTCATCAATGCGAGATGTTCTGAGACTGTCGTCGACGCGCTCTGCGTGAGTTCGGCGAACACCAGTGCGTCGAGGGCCCAAAACCGCTGCGACGCAGGGAGGTTCGCGTTCCCGGCTGCGCCTTCCAGGACGGAAAGGATGTCGTCTGCGACGCCGAACTCGTGAAAGAGCTCGTGACCTGCAAGGTCTACTAGGGTATCAACGTCACCCGTGGCTCCAAGGAGCCGCACGAATGCGGGAAACCGCGCGATGTCCGGCTGTTGCTGGAGGGATGATGAAAGGATGCCCTTGAGCGTTGCTTGTGCGGCACCCAAGGTGACGCCGCCATATTGGCCGAGTCGTGCACGGCCGAGCATGCGGACGGCATCGTGGACTTGCAGGCGGTCGCGTCCAACCACTTGGATGATGCCTGTTGCTGCGAGGCTGCGGATGGCTGGGAACAGCGCCGCGTCCTGCACGCCGAGGAGGGCTTGGGCGAGGGACGCGAGTTCGTCTCGTGTGAGGGGGCACTCGGCGACGCTGAGCAGTGCCACCGCAGCTTTTGCTGCTGGTGAGAGGGCGTCGTACATGCGTGCCAGAATGGCTTCCTGCGCAGTCTGGACTACGTGCGTCTGGGCTCGAATGTCCGTGCAGAGCGCGGCGACGTCGCCTCCGTACACTGTCGACGCGGCTTGGAGGGCGCTCTGCACGTAGAGGGGCAGCCCTCCCGTGGTCTCGCGGAGGCGCTGGCATGTCGCGTAATCCGCGCGGCCGCCTGACGCCGCGACTTCTTCCGCGATGGTGTCCACCGTCCAGCCGGACAGGCGCTCTTCGGGGATCCCAAGTGTCGCCGTGAGGTCAACGACAGTCTGTCCAGGTTGACACAGGAGCACGAAGCGGAGGCGGCTCGTCGCTTGGATTACGCTCCTCAGCGCGTCTCCAGGTACTTGATGCGCGTTGTCCACGAAGACGACCGCGTCGATGCCGTCACGCTGCAGTCGCCGGTCCAACACGCGCAGCAGCTCGGTGCCGGTCGCGCCGGGCAGGAGAACCTGCCCCAGTCCTCCCTTGCTTGCCCCCAGCAACCGTGCGAGGAGTTCCCGGCCGAGTGCAGTGGCTAGTGCAGTGCCGGGGACGTCACCCGCATCGAAATATGCCGCCGGCAGCGCGCAGTGGAGCGCAGCCTGCGACGCCCACGCCGTCTTCCCCGCGCCTGAGAATCCCGAGATGACGCGCACCCGCTGGTTCGTGATGAGGTTAGGTTCACCTGCTTGCGGCCGGTAACATGTTGGCACTGTTGGGAACTCGTGCAGTTGCAGCACAACTTGCTCGAACACGTCGGGCAGTGCCTCGGCGTGAAACGCGTGGTTTTCGTATGGCGCCGTACCTGACGATGCCAGCGTGACTAACCCGGCGAGCTTCCAGACAAGGGTCTCGGGAACGAGCGCCGCAAGTGGCAGTGACGCGGCTAGCGCTGCGCACCAGGCTACCGCTTCCGCCGCGTCGACCCACGCTGGAGGAAGCGCGGCGTCCAGTTGCCCATTGTGTCCCGGCCACCGCACCGTCACGTCGACCGGCCAGTAGCCACTGCGGATCTCCGCAAGGAGCGCCGGTCCACATGCGGTGTTGCTCAGGATCCAGAAGGAAGCCTTGCCGGGTCGGGCGCCGGAGGCATGAGTTGCGCGAAGCGTCTTGAACCGTGACAGAGCGCCCTTCACGTCATTCTGCGTGAGCGGGCGGGTGCGCGTCTTGACCTGCACGTACACGCAGCGGTCGGGGAGCTTGATCTCGACATCCTCATCGCGCTCAACTAAGACGGATACTGCGCCCGCGCTCGCGGCAAGCAGAAGACATCCGGCTGCGTACAGATGCTGGTAGAGAAAACCCCTGTGTGTGGCTTCGATCCGCGCCAGCTGACGCGCGTCCAAGATGGCGAGTGATTCCGATGTGGGCGGCATGTCTCGCTGTCAGGCCGTTGCTTCTGCGTATAGCAACCGCGGTAACCCCGACCGCTGCGACCCGAGCGTCGGGAAGGGTGCAGCTCAGGATTCGCCAAGCGTTGCCGGGTAGCCCTGGGAAGTTATCCTCCCGGGGCCCTCACGGATCCGGAGGAGCAGGACGCTTGCAGCCGCTTTTCGGAGCGCCTGCACGCTGAGCCGCTTAGCGTTCGAGGGGCCTTCTAGGAGCCACTTGCCGTTGACGACGATGAAGAAGCTACGGTCCACCAGGGTTTCTGTGAGTCGGCTTCACGAGCGCCGGCCAGCTTTGACGCTACCACACCTCGCCGTTTCCCACCACGCCTGAACCAGTGATGAGAAGCCACGCGGATGGGCAATTACGGGGAGTCATCATGAAACTCCGTGTTTGTGCTCAAGAGTCTCCGCGGTATATCCTGAAGACAGAATGAGGACCACGCCATCGGGCAAAACGGATGTGCTCTAAGCCGATGTACCTTGCCTCCGTCGACATCGAGAACTTCCGCTCCCTTCAAGAACTCCGCGTCGAGCTCCAACCGGGCCTCAACGTGCTTGTCGGCCGCAATAACACGGGCAAGACAAGCCTGCTGCACGCAATCCGCCACGCGCTGGGACCATCGGCTTCGCGCGGAGATTCCCTGTGGCTTGAACGAGACGACTTCTACCGAGCATCGGCAACTGCCGAGCCCACCACCACGATGTCCATCACGCTCACGTTCATGGGGCTCTCGGAGGCTCAGCGGGCCCACTTCTACGAAATAGTCGAGTTCGACCTCGCCAACCTTGACAACTCGAAGGCAATCATCCGCTTCGAAGCATCCTGGCCGAAAGGCAAGAAGCAGGCATCAATAAAGCGGACGGGCGGACCGCTTACGCTCGAGGCACCAGAGGTGCCAACCAAGCTACTTGAGTCGCTCCCCATCACCTTCTTGCCCGCACTGAGAGACGCGGAAGCCGGCCTTGCACCGGGCCATCGCAGTCGCTTAGCGATGCTCTTGCGAGACATTGCCGAGCGCAGTGACCCTGATCTCAAAGACCAGGTCCTCGATATCTTCTCCAAGGCGAACGAGGGCCTCATAGCGCTACCACTGGTCAGCGAAACTGCCGCTTCGCTAACGTCACGCACCAAGAGGATCGCAGGTACGGATCACGTCCCATCCACAATCAGCGCCGCCGACGCAGAGTTCGAGAAGATCCTTCGCACCCTACAGGTGCAGATGACAGACGCGCCAATCGGATCGCTGTCCGCCAACGGGTTGGGCTTGAACAACCTCCTCTACATCGCGGTCGTGCTCGAACATCTCAAGGGCGACAATCCCGACGAGTCGTCGTTACTGCTAGTGGAGGAACCCGAAGCGCACCTTCACCCCCAACTCACGATGCTCCTCGCTGACTACTTGGCGACGGAGACTCCGGGAGACCGCACGCCGCAAACGCTCGTGACCACGCACTCGCCGACCCTCGCCGCGAACGTGCCCCCGAGTCGAGTCCATGTACTGTTCGACGAACCACAGGACCACAAGCCTCGATGCAACAGCCTGGCGAAGGTCGACATGGATGGCACGGAGCAGGATGAGC
Source organism: Candidatus Krumholzibacteriia bacterium (assembly GCA_041484665.1). Lineage (GTDB taxonomy): Bacteria > Krumholzibacteriota > Krumholzibacteriia > JAJRXK01 > JAJRXK01 > JBGPIA01. The sequence continues at coordinate 13,997 of JBGPIA010000019.1, read as the reverse complement.
TCCAAAGAATGATGGACATCACCCGGGCGATGATGTACTTCGCCAAGGCGGCCATCCTCGTGGAAGGCATCTCGGAACTGCTCCTGATTCCGGTACTGGCTAGGCGGCTCGGCCACGATTTGGCAAGAGAGCACATCTCGGTCATCCCTATTTGCGGCGTGGCGTTCGGCACCTTCAAGAAGCTCCTGGGCCCCACTGGACTCGGCATCCCCGTGGCGATCGTGAGCGATGCAGACCCCCCAGTGACGCGTGGGAGCAATTGGGAGAGCGACACCCCTAAGAAGGGAGAGACCGGGTTCGCCATCTGCGACCGGATGAAGAAGTTGCTCGATCTGTTCGCTGGTCACGCAAGCGTGAAGATCTTCCATTCGAAGGTGACGCTGGAGTACGACCTTGCCGAGGCTGGGGACGACAATGCGGCGCTCATGGCGCAAGTGTGGGAGTCGTGCTTTGCCGGCACACCGGGCACGTTCAACGCCGCAAAGCTAGCGGGCGAGGACATGAGCCGGGAGAGCAAGGCCCTTGCCACGTGGCGCGGCATTTGCCGCGCGGATCACTCGGGCAGCAAGGCCGCGTTCGCGCATCGTCTTGCCGCCAAACTTGCCGAAAAGGATGCAGCTGGCGAGGCGCGACATGTCTTCGCTGTGCCGCCATACATCGAAGGAGCGATCGAGTGCGTCGTGGATGCGCTCAAGCCGAGTAGCCGCACGACTTGACGTAGAGGGCGATGAGACGGCCGACCCACGAACAACAGGTGGTACTGGACAGCTCCGCGCGCGTTCGGGTCGTGCGGGCCGCCCCCGGGAGCGGAAAGACCTGGCTGGTCGCCGAGTTGCTCCGGAAGGAACTGGAGTCTTGGCCGCGCAACGGCGGGGGGATTGTGGCCTTGTCGTTTACACGAGTTGGGGGAGAAGAGATTCGCAAGGCCGTGGGCTACGACCTGGCGCACCCGCATTTCGTGGGCACAATCGACGCCTTCCTTTTCCGGTATGTGGTTCGCCCCTTCCTGCAGCGGGCTCGACCGAATCATGCAGCTCCACGCTTGATCCCCGCCGACTGGTCGCCCGAACACTGGCGCAAGGGGCCAGGTGGAATGCCGTTAACCCATCGAGGAAGCGGCGGAGCAGGAGCCCAAGAATACCGACTGTTCGAGATTTGCTTTGTCGACGAGGACGCTGCTGGACCGGTACTGGCTCGCCCACGCCCGTACCATGGCATCGAGGCAATCGCGTCTAGCGATCGCGCCGGACTGCTCGCGGCAAAGAGGGAGGCCTGGCAACGACTGGGTTGGATCACTCACGCCGATTCGGCCTTCCTCGCCGCCGAGCTGCTCGCCGACGCAACACACCGTAAAGTCATCAAGACCGTGCTAACGCGGCGGTTTCGGCTACTGATTGTCGATGAACTACAGGATACCGGCTACTTCCTTGGTACGAGCATTCGCCTTATCTTGAGCGCGTTGGACGTCCGTGGCGTTCTGGTCGGCGATCCGGATCAAGCAATCTATGAGTTCAATGGCGCCCGTCCCGACCTCTTCGCAGGGTTTGAGGCGATCTCCGGTGCGGCCTCGCTGCCATTAGCAAGGAGTCTGCGATGCCCTACGTCTGCCACCGCGTGCGCCTCACACCTAAAGGACACGCCTGGCCAACTGCTGCCTGTCGACGGCCCGGCAGGCCGCGCCTTTCTGGTGCGGTATGCCAACATGGTCCCGGATACTCAACGGCTCGTCCGCGCAATCCGACAGGCGCTCCCCGACGCAGACTTCAAGGTGGTAGCACGCCAGGGCAAGGTTGTCGAGGAATTGACTTCTCGATGCGCCAACGAGGCGAAGTCTCTCCACTGCCCCACACTCGACCATGTGTATCGCGCGGTAAGGGCATTCCGGCAAGGGCGCAACGTCAAGGCACTGGCTGCCGCTCGCGCCTCTCTTGACCTGGCCGCGTTTGGCCGGGAAGGGCTTACCGATGAGCAGCTCGCGGAACATGCGATTGAGCCAAGTCGGTGGAAAGCGCTTGCGATCCGCTGCCTGTTCCGATGCAACGCGCTCGCGATGACCGACACTCTCTACGACTGGCAGAAAGCGGCGGGAAAGATCATCGACGCCGAGTTGGGATCATTTGCTCTTCCGCCCTCACTTGGATTCCAAGGAGGCAAGCTCAAGCCGCAGAGACGCGATGGCCACGACCGAGCAGTTGGCGAGCTGCTTCCGACCGAAGACACGGCGGCCCGAACAGACGTCGATGCTCCGGTGCAAACGGTGCATGGGGTGAAGGGACAGACCCACGACGTCACCCTCTTTGTGTGCCCGGATCCGACACAGCCGAGTCGCTGCCCTTCAGTCATCTGGTGGTCCTCGGCCGCAAAGCACCGCGAAGAACGCCGGATCGCCTATGTGGCGCTGACGCGGACTCGGGGCGATCTGGTCATGTGCACGTCAGACGCATGCTACCAACGGCTCCGCCAAGACCGGCCATCGTTCGTCGCCTCATTCCAGTGTGTGACGGTTGAGGAATGCATCGCTGCGTTCGCTGCAACTCGGACCCTCCCGCTCCCCGCCCGTCCCAGCGGGTGACAGGGACGCGCCTTGCATGCGTTCCGTGTCCAACCTCCCGATGGTGACGCCTGATTGACGCGTGGTAGACAAGGATCCGGCCGATATCGCGCGGCTGATGGGGCCCAGCCAGGCGCGCTGCACACCCGCCCTTCGGCTGCTGAAGTTCCTCGTGGGATTTCGTGGGGGCGTCTCGTCAACCTTCGACGTAGGATTGTCTCACGGTCAACAGTCGCGCATTGCCTTGCGCTTCTGCTCCGGCGCCATCGAGGACGTCCACCGTGAAGCCAGGGTATGTCCGCGAGAACCGCTCCCTCTTCCATCGGGCCACGGTCATCGCACCCTTGGCCGCTCTTGCATAGTCGTAGGCTGGAAAGCCCCGTCGGTCACGCCGCACCTTGCGCCCCTCTGGACTGTAGATCACCACGTTGAACGATTCGATGCGGTAGATCTGCCGTTCGATGGTCTTGACCTGAGCCATCGCTACTCCGTTCTTCTGCCTCCACGGTTCCGAGCCGGGAGCGTGGATCCAATCGGCACATCCTCCAGCCACCCGCAAAGCTGCACGGTCAATCGACGCAGCGCAGGTTACTGCCCAACCTGAGGGCTGTCCAGCAGAACGCCGTACGTTGTCGGCGTTTGTTCCCGTCGCCCCCTGGAGAATGCCGTTTACCCTGCGACTCTCTGGCCGCAACGCATCTCCTTGGGGCGTGCCAAAGCAACGCTTCGTCGGCCCGCGTCCACTGCCACGAATCCCGCGCAGCCGCGGAGGCAGCACAGCCCGAAGGGTGGCCGGAAGCCCGTGGAATCCGGATATCACAAGCTTAATATACTAGCGTTGTGTCTCCTCGCTCCTGCGGGTTGCAGTGGTGCGGTCTTGCGGTCTACTCTCGTCGAGGTTGGCTTTCTGTGGCAGAGGCGCGCGGAATTCGGGAGCTACTTGCCCGAGCACTTCTGCGAAATTCTCGAGGCGCTTGGGCCATCTTCCGTAATCGTCACGCGAGGGCTTCAAGGACTTCCCCCTGCTCGCGGTCCACCGCCAGCCCGGCATTACGCCCTCGCATGTCTTCAGTTCGGGCATGCTCTGCTCTACTACGAGTTCGAAGATCTCGGCTGCCGCCCCTCGGACGTCCTGGCTCGAAGCACTCTTCGGCTTCTCTTAACTGGTGCGGCCGAGGACGTCACGCAGCTTCGCCGCCGCCTTGAAGGCCTCCTGTCCCCGGAACCCTGCGCGCTGTATCGCCTCGGCGTCGCCCTTGAGCCCTTCTGATGGCGCGCCCCCGACCGCTGATCTCTCCCGCCGCAGCGCCACGCTCTCTACCAGCATCAGTTCCCGCTCGCGCGAAGGGCGGGCATTAGCCGCATTCTCCGCTCCCGGACAACGATCACTACTCCCGCGCCGCCCGCGCTGATCAGATAGAGCGTCGAGTCATTTTGCCATGGAAGCTGCAACAGCCCGCCGTCCTCGATAGCATTGGCTGCGCCCCGGCGGAGCAGTGCTTCGAAGGTACCCCACGGTTCTATAGGGTGGTCCTCCCCCTGCTCGAGCCTCCGCGCTATGTCTCTCGCGTAAGCTTCTGCAATCACTTCCAACAGCGGCCTGTGCTTCGCGGCATCGCAGATGCGCGAACTCGGGACCGTCATGCCGTGCTCGGTGGGGATCATCTCGCTCACAACCGCAATCCCGATGTTGACCTCGGTCGTTGGGCACTCCCAGACACACGCGGTGATGCACACCCGGCCCGCGGCCAGATTTGCACCTACCAAGCGCATCCGATCCGCGTCGCGCGAACTCCGGTTGAGTTCGCGAACGAACCGTCCCGCATGCTCTCCTCCTGGAACGTAGACCTCCTTCATCAGGTCGTGCGGACCGGGTGTATCCTCCGCACCAGGAAGATGAAACATCCGTACAATCGGCCCAACCACGCTGTCGCGCGTACCGTGCAGGAACGATACTGTGCAGTTGCCGCGTCCTTCGCCGATACGGTGACCTGCTTGCGGCAACACCTCGTGGTATGCCTCCATCGTGTTCACCACGAACTTCGATCCTACGCGCAGCGCTCGGGGCCACGCCCACGGCCAGCCCAGGAACGCCCATCGCGATCCTGCGAGCGGCGCGCCAACGCAAACCAGATGCCGCACAGCTTGGCGCAGCCGCGGACCCTTATCGGGGTCTGCAAGGGCGCGGATCATGACCAACGCCCCAAGGCTGTGCGCCATGACCACTAGGCGCTTCTCCGCGTCGCGCGGGCCCACGCCTGAGAATAAGGTGTCGCGCTGCGCTCCCGAGATTCTTAAGAGGGTCTCAGCAAGCTCCCTGGGGAGCCCATCCAGATGGGCGCCAAGCGACCAAAGAGAGTGTCTGTAAGACAATACGTGCACCGCGGCGACTCCCGGGCTCTCAGCAAGCATCGCCGGCAACAGTCCCCAGCAACACGGGCCGGAACTCAGGATGCCATGCACCAAGACAATCTCATCCTCACGCACTCCAGGTTGCGGAACGCGAGGACGCACTGCGAGCGATCGCCAGCATCCCACACCATCGCTCGCTGGTGTGCACGTGATCCTCGATTCCAGCTCGCCCGCGGCCATCCGGGCCCATGGAACGGCGTGTGCAAACCGCCTGACCGTGAGGTATCCCAGCGCTTGTCCGCCAAGCCAGAGGACAGGGACGAACGCCACTCGCACCGCGATGGTGCCGGTGCGCTCCCAGCGCTCTGCCTCGCACCAGGCGACCACCCACGCATATCCCATCATCGCCAAGCATGTGAAGGCAAGTGCAACGACGCCGCCGGCCCACACGCGTAGCGCGCGGCGTGTCGCCGCAAGTCGCGCCTGATTGACGCCCGCGACATGTAGGGCGTCCTCGGCACCACCGCGGTCCGCAAGCCTATCTCGAAAGCGCGGTGCGTAGCTCACCGTCATCAGCGCAAGCACGAGCTTGCTACCAAGCAGCGCGGCACCATAAAGCTGGCTCTCCTTGTAGAGATGCAACCAGGGGTATAAGAGCTGCAGGACCCCATACGCCGCTGTCGCCACAAAGAGCGGTGTTGCGCGCGTCACGGCACGGTACGTGTACGCAAGCCACACGAAAAGGCCGCTGCTGATTAGCATCTGTGGTGCGTACGCAAGAACTATGACCAGCCGCTTGGCCTGAATGGCGGGCACGTTGCCGCCGATCCAAAGCACGACAAGTGAGGCGACACCGGTAAGTGCGATCGCACCAGCCGTAGCAGGGTACTGTCGTTCCAAGGCAGCGTTTGGGAGCTTCGACGCGGCTGGTCCTGGCAGTGGTATATCCAACTGTACAATTGCTCGCAGGAGAATGATGTTCGTAATCGTGCAGGCAACCATTGCGAGCGTATGAAACCAGAAGTAGGGATAGGGATTGGCCTCGTCGAGCACGCGCCTTCCTGCCTCGTTCCCCCAGACGAGCATGCCGAAGAGCAGTGAGACAAAGTAATAGATGGCGAGAGTAGCCCAGGCACGTCCGAGATCTTGGAGATGCCGCCGTGCAGGACGGCCGGGGGCGTCCTTCGCTGTACGCTCCGCGCTCCAGAAGAGTGCCGTAGCAATGACTGCGCAGACACCAAATGCAAGACCCGCGACGAGCACGTTCGCCTCCCAGGGTGACTCCGACCTCTGAACGCCTCCGGAGGGGCGCGATAGTGTAGAAGCCCTGCCCGGGTGCGGCCCGGAGGCTCGATCTGCAGCTCGAGGAGGTGGCGTGTGTGACAGGCCCTTCAGTCTACCCCACTGTTGCATAAAGAAGCCAGCGGAGTTTGCGATCGCAGCCTTCTCCCCGGCAGATCGTCGTCGCGCACCTTCAACTACTGGAAGTCACCGAGGGTGAAGTCCGCGCGAACAGCATCGTCGGCCAGGCCGGAAGTCTCTGGGGCTTCGTTCTCCGGGGCATTTCGACGGCTGCTGGTAGGGGCTCCGCGAGGTTTATGCAACGATGGGGTCTACGTCAGCCAGGGTTCGCTGCACGCGTGCGGGCGGGCAGTCTGCCTGGGCGAGCCGTTCGTAGGCGTTCTTCAGGAGTTGTGCGATGTCCTTCTCGGATGTGGCTTTCGCGAGATCTGCCGAAAACCGTGTGACTTCGGAATCGCAGGCAGATGGCACGTTTGTCATACGCATCCCGGGGGCGGGTGCGGGTTCTGCGAACGCGTTTAGTTCTACTAGCGCTTGGTTGAGTCGTGCCTCGCGGAGAACGCTCCGCCGGTAGGTCTGCTTGGGCATCAGGTTGGAGGCGCTGATCACGTGGTCGCCGGCCGGGACGGTCTGGGTCAGCGTATGCACCCGCGCCAAGTCGAGGTTGATGGTCTCGGCGCTCGCACTCCCCGCGCAGAGCAGGAGCGGGGCAATCCAGAGGGAAGAGAGTCCGGGCAATCGTGGCATGACGGTACCTCACTCAATCTCGATGGATTCGGGGGACGCTGGAGAGGTTGGCGGTGGCAGGCTCGCTGCGAGCGCCACTGCTGCTGGGCTACTCAGCTGTGCGCGCCTGACGGGGAGCGGCGGCGCAGCCGCGCCGGATGGACGAAGAAGCCGGGGTGCAGCGCAAGGCGGGCGTGCCCTGCGCGTTGAGCGCGGGGAAGTGCTGCAGGCTCCGGCGTGCGACTGGCGCACCGCTACTCCTCGGCGGACCCCTCAGGCGGCGTCCGCGGCAGCTGGAGCCTAGCAGGCGAAGCGTGCGCGCTCACCCGGGCGCCGTCAAGTGTGATTCCGGCAGCGCGCCAAGACTCACTGGAGTTGAGGCTCCGTTATTGAGACCCCGGCGCTCGAGCGGACTTGAGTACGCCCGACGCGCCCATCATCAATCGCGAAACGGACGCCACGTCGTAATCGACATGCCAGCGGCCTCCGCGGCCTCGGCGAGCGCCCCATCCGATCGGCGGCGAAAAATCCTTGGGGGGAAGCGGGGCGGGTTTGCGTCTCTACGGGTACGGGGCCGCGCTGCGGGATGCTCGCCGCTGGCCGCGCTGGAGTGCATGACTCTGGTGTCTTGAGCTGGCCTACCGCAAGTCGACCAGGCACGGCTGCGTGCTCACTGGCGTCCTCACCAACGCGCAAGGAGCTGGGGCGTTTGTGGCACCCGCGGCCTGCGCAGCGCCTGCGGTGTGGCTCTAGGATGGTGTGGTCGACGGGAGGTCTCGCTGCGCGCCGGTTCTCGTCGTCGAATCTTGGGTCAAGAGCCCGCTCCACGTGGGCGCCCGTCCTGTGCGTGCTCGCTACCGTACTCGTGGTGGGGGTCGCCGCGCGCGCCGCTGGTTCAGCGCGCTGGGTGTCAGCCCTGCGCGCGGACGCCCGGCTCCATCCCCCCGGCGTCTTCGTCTTCACGGCAGTAGTCGACTCGGCGGGCACGCTGTACGCGGGGACCGAGTTGGGATTCTTCCGCTTCGATGGCTGGGACTGGATTCCCATCACCCTGGCCTCGCCCCGACGGCCACCCCCGCCGCTGCCCGCCCATCAGCCTAGCCGCCAGGCTGGCACGCACGTGCTCCTGGTCTTGCGCGTGGGAAATCGGGGGAAAGTTCATAAGCCTTTCGGTCAAGAAGAACAACGGGGTGAACAAGGGGAATGGGATTCGACGAGATCATCGACACACGAAACACGCAAGGACGCTACGAACGCCTACGCGCGCGCTTCCACGCCGACGAGAACGTCAGCACGCGTAACAAGGCGCTCGTCGAGTCGTATCTACGCGACTGCGCGCTGGGCAAGACTGTGCTCGGCCGTACGAAGAAGAAGATCGGCGCGGGCCAGTGCACGGCCGTGCTCAACCACCTCCGCCTCCTCATCACGCACACCGGGCGGGACCTGGACGTGCTCGACCAGGCGGGCATGGAGGACTTCATCCTCGCCCTCGAATCCGGGAGAATCACGTCACACTCACCACGCTGGCAGCCAGGCGGGGGCCACCGGGCCCTCGACACGCCTCTCTCACTTTCGTATCAGCGGAGCGTGAAGATCAGCATCAGGAAATTCTACAAGTGGCTCCACGGGGAGAACCGCACCATCCCTGCCCTCGTCGCGTGGCTGGACACGCACCAACCCCACGTAGAAACGCCCGCACTCACCGAGGCCGAAGTCGCGACGCTCATCGATTGCGCCCGCCGCCCCGTCGAGCGCGCGCTACTCCAAGTGCTCTTTGACAGCGGGTTTCGCATCGGTGAGCTCCTCAATGTCCGACTCCACCACGTTCGCCTAGTCCGGTACGACCCCGCCGACCCGGAGCGGGCGTGTTACTTCATCCGCTGCCCGGTCAGCAAGACGCTGCCCCGCACGGTGGCCTTGCCGATGCCGGCGAGCACGAAGTGGCTCGCGTACTGGCTCGAAGACCACCCCGCCAAGCCCACCCTGCTGCCTGACGGGACGCTCGACGCGGCTGACCCGCACGCCTTGCTTTTCCCGGTGAGCGTGGCCTGCGTGCAGCACTTCATCGCACGCCTCGGCCGGAAGGCCCTCGGCAAGCGCGTCTACCCACACTTGTTCCGGCATTCTTCGGCGACGTATTGGGCTAATCGGTTGCCGCACTACCGGCTCTGCAGACGGTTCGGGTGGAGCATGACGAGCAGCATGCCGCAGCACTACATCGACCAGGGAGGACTTGACGAGTACGACACCGCCCGGGACTACACCCCTACCGCGACGCGCGCCCCCATTCCACCGGCGCCGGTCCTCCCCGTTCTTGACGCGGCGTGGCCGCTGGGCAGCGCGCTGGCGCCTGCGTCGGACGCCCCGGCGAATCCTAATGTCGCGGCGCCCGGCGTCATCGCAAGCCGAATGGCCGCGTACCCTGGTGCGTTGCTGAACGCACCAGCACCGTCGCAGCACGCATTCCCGCGGGGCGCCGTGCAGCCTCCCGGCGTGCTCGTGCAGCCCGCGCCAGCTCCGCCCGCGTGGAGGCGTCCGCCCGGCGCGGGCGCGCCGGCGGGTATGCTCGCAGGCCAAGGCGTTGGTGCCGCACGCACACCTGTACCGCCGCGACGCCGCGTCGCTGATGCGCAGGACCGTTACGGCGACCCGCCGGGGGCGTACCGGGACGATTTGCCGCTTGTGGCGTGAAGGAGCAAGAGCGCGCGCGTCACCGCCGCTGCGCTGCCCGGCCCTTGACGTTCCCACGCGTCCCGGGAGGTGTTCTTCGGTGCAAGCCTTATAAGCCACGAATGCTTCCAGGCGTGGATGCGTCTGGTGAGGGCTGGGGAGGTCTTGCCCGTGTACGCGGCGCGCCTCGTCGCGCGTGCCGCGGACAAGACCGGGTACCCTGTCGTGCTGTGCGAGCGTGACGGGCTGGGGTACGACTTCCTGCTCCGCATGGCGTCCCCCGACCAGCCCTGGCATGACTTGGCGTTCGTGCCGGAGTACCGTGCGTACTGGCTGCACTTCCTCGTCAGCGCGTCGTACAAGGTCCTGCGCTTGTGGGCCGCGCCGCCCGCGGAGCGCCTCGTACCGGCAAGTGCTGCTGATCGTGGGCTGCCGTGGTCTGACGAGGCTGAGTTGCGCGCGCGCTTCCCGGAATTGCCAGACCGCGTGTTCCGGGACTTGTCCGTGTTTCTCTACCAGGGCTTGGTCCGGCAGGTGACGAGCATGCCGTTGGACTTACGCGTCGAACGCGCGCTACACCACGCCTTGCCGGAGCACCGCGTGGAGCAGGAGCGGTACTTGGCGCGGCAAGTCGCCGACGTCGTCCCGCACTTCTCCCCCAGTATCCAGGCCGCGACGCCGCCGCGGGTGTACGCGGCCAGCACGGCGATGAACGTCGCCCTCGCCCTTGAAGCAAGTGCGCTCACGGGGGCGGACGTGGATTCGGTGGTGCGCGCGTCTCCGCACTACGAGCTTGGCGTGCAGCTTGACGGCCTCCTGCAGCATGTCCCCGTCGACGGTCACGTGGGCGATCGGGCATTGACGGACGTCTGGGCGTCCCGCCTGGGAGTGCGGGACTGGTACACGTGGACTCCCGTTCCGTAGTGCCCGCTGCGCTTACGGGCCGTCGAAGCACGCATGTGGTGCGGCGTACCGTCTACACCTGTCGTGCCCCGCTGTCCGTTGCTCGCTTCAGCGCGTGCAGTGGGATTCCTCGAGTATTCCGCGGTGACGCCCCCCGAGACCCTCGAGCGCGGTGCCTTGTGCGACTAGCTCGGCATCCCGCTCGAATCCCTGGATTTCCAGATGCACGTTGGAGCATGAGCGGCCCTACCCGACACGGGTGTCTACGAGCAGTCGCCCCCAAAAGCCCGGGGTCGTTCTTTGCTTCCCCGCCTGCGGAGGGCGCGCGTACTCTCCTGAGGAGTACCTGCCTGGCGCGGACCTCGGGTGAGCACAAGTGCGGCGCGGCTGCGCTGCACAGTCGCTTGTCGATGAGGTACGCGCGGCATTGGCTTGGATCGCCTGCCTGTGGTACGTTGCGTGCGGAACACCAGACGATCGTGGTGCATTGCCCGGCGTGTTGAACACCTTCCATTGCGTCCGCTGCCTATGACTCGGCAAGATCTCCTCTTTTCCAGCTGGCCGCTTCGCGGTGTTTTCGTGCAGCGCGAATACGCCATGTCGGAGGAGATCGACGCGGTACCAGCGGTCGACCTCCTCGGGAGCGCTGAGGATGCGCTGGTCGGCTCCCTGGCTCGGAAGTACTCCCTCAACGCGCCCGTCCTACGACAGGATGCGACCGAAGTCAGCCACGAAGAGGCCACGTTGGATGTCAGCCATGACCACGATCGTATCATCCATGACCGCAGCCGGCCGTTTTCCATACCCGCGACTCGGTACACCTACCATGTTCCGTTCACGGGCGATGGGAGCCTGTTTCAGTGCACGGCGTCGACCGTCTCATTCAATCCCCCACGCGCTGCGCTGCGCAGCGGTGAGCTTGAGCTTGTCTTCGTCTGCCCGCATGACAAGACGGTCGATCTGAAGGGGCAGTTCGAGCAGGCGCTTGCGAGCGTGAACAGTCACTTGGCATGGATCGCTCGCGATGTCCGTGAATTCAACGAGGCCTTGCCGGGAAAAGCGCAGGCGGCGATCGCACGACGCCGCGCCCGCCTCGTCGCCAGCCACGAGACCGCCCGGTCTCTGGGCTACCCCCTCCGGCGGCGCAGCGACGCACCCAAGACGTACGCCGTACCCGAGGTTCGACGCAAAGCGCCGACCTCACCGAAGCCACTCGCCGACGCCGCTGCACCACTCGAGCCCGCACTTGCGCTTGAAGAGTACGAGCACATTCTCTCGGTCATCGCCAACATGGTTCTGGTGATGGAGCGCAGCCCAGCCGCGTTCCGCACCATGGACGAAGAGGCCTTGCGCCAACACTTTCTTGTGCAACTCAACGGCCAATACGAGGGTCAGGCGACCGGCGAAACCTTCAACTTCGAAGGCAAGACGGACATCCTCGTTCGACTCGAGGGCAAGAATATCTTCATCGCCGAGTGCAAGTTCTGGAGCGGACCACAATCCCTTGACGACGCGATCACGCAGCTCCTCGGCTACGCGAGTTGGCGCGATACGAAGACTGCGATACTCCTCTTCAATCGAAGCCGGAGGCTGACGACCGTCCTGAACGCCATCCCGGGGGTCGTGCAGCGCCGCCCCGAGTTCCTTCGGGTGCTGCAGTGCGCGACGGAAACCGGGTTCCGGTACGTGTTGCACCACCGCGATGACCCGGAGCGCGAGCTCGTGCTGACCGTCCTAGCGTTCGAAGTGCCAGCATAGCATCCACCCGCCACGCCCGGGATCCGGCGATGGGGAGCACGGTGCTCAGCCCTGCGGATACCGGGATTCGTCGACACCTAGAAGCGCGCACGGAAAGGTGAAGGGGGCAGATGGCCAGTCCTTGTGGAGTGGCCGTTCCTCGAAGGCGATTTCGTAGGTGTCTCGGAGCGTCATCAGCTCCGCCAGGGTTCCATGGAGCCCGAACTGCTCCCAGAACACCGTCCTGCCGACTTGAACCGATGGCACGATCAGGAGCAGGAGCATCGCCTCCAAGTGCTGCATACCTTGCTCGATGCTCAGCGCGGGGAGCTGTCGAACGTCGTAGTGGGCAACGGCGTCACGGGCATCAAACGCGAGTCGCCCATTCTGCCACCACGTGTCGCCCCTGTTGACCTCAACTCCATACCCGTACCGCAAGAGCATCAGGTAGCGATCCAATGCGGGCCTCCGGGCCACCCGGGCGCGGACTTCCCCGCGATCATCGACCACCTCGCTCCCCTCGAGCAGAGCCAGGCGTACGGGCGGCGGCACCGCGGGAATCATCGCTACTAGCATCTCGCATTGGAGGCGTACAAGCGCTTCGAACGCTGCGCAGAAGGAAATGAGGGCGGATGGGAGGTAGCGAAACGTCCCCCAGCCAGGGGATCTCGGGCGGGAGTACTCGGCGAGCCCATCGCCCAGCAGGCAAAGACCCGCGTAGAAGAGGCTGCCGGGGACAGTAAGAGCCTGGAGGCGTCTTGCCAGGGGATCGGCGGGGTCGGCGCACGTACGGGCGGACCGCCCGCCGTGGTGGAACTCGCGGGGGTCCCAGTACGAGATGTCCAGTGCATGGACCTCACGTAGACGGGAGTGCGGCCCTGGCTCCGGCGGCCATTCGTCCTCGGCTTCGGGTTCGAGGGCGCCTCGAACATCGAACCTCACCTTCTCGAGGAAACAGTGCTCGCAGAGGCCGCGGTTGAAGACGACGTACCAGTCCCGCTCCGACATGCCACGCGTCGAGGCCTTGCGCGTGCACTTTCGGCACGCATACTCCCGCACATCTTCTAGCGGTACCCGCCCTTCTGTCACCAGCGTCCTCCTCGTTCCGGATCCCATCGCATCCGGCCGCTAAGACCAAGCGCCTTCCGACGCGGCCGTTCGCTTATCCGCAGATTCATTCCTCCAGTCGCTTCATCTCAACGTAAGCTCAAGAAGTCATGAATCACCGGGTATCGAGCCGAGAGAGCCAGCACAAGCGCATAGTATAGCACGTAGCCAATCACCCACTCACTCCACGCCAAGTAGCGGATCCCCATGCCCCCGGTTGCAAACACTTCACCGTTGTTCACTTTCATCAACACGCTCCAGCTCATACGGAACGCCACTCGAAAGCGGAGCACGCCGTCCCGCCCGCGCTCCGCGCGACGCATTGCTGCACATGGCGGTCGCTTCCACCAGAATGTCGCCGCTCACGCAGAAGCGCCTGAACCGGATCGTCTGGGCGGATGATTCCCAAGCGGTGAGGGGCGGGGTAGGGTAGTCGTCCTGCCGGTTGGACCCGACGTAGTGAGGGCCCGGAGAAATGACCTCCGGGCCCTCGGTGTCTGGCACGTGGAGAGTATCCATCCGGCGATCCCATCCCCAGGATACGACGTCACGCGCGGCGGGGTAGCGCGCTCGATGGGTCAGGCAGCGGCTTGATTCTGGGCGGGTAGCGACGCCGCTTGCTGAGCAGCCCAGGCGTCGGGCAGCAGAT
>JBGPIA010000018.1:0-96544 GCA_041484665.1 Candidatus Krumholzibacteriia bacterium | reverse complement strand
CCGGCTGGGCGAGCACGGTGGAACGCTGCGCGTGCGCGGTCGCGCCCTGCCCGACGCCACGGCGCTGGTGTGGGAGATGGGTCTGGACCCGCGGGGGCGGCCGGCGCGGGTGTACCGCGGCGACCATGTGCTGGTGGGCGACGGGCGCCGGCAACGGCCGGGCACGATCCTGCAAGGCGATGGGCGAGAGCTACGACCGGAAACGATCCTGCAAGGCGATGGGCGAGAGCAGCGGCAGGAGGTGGCGCTTGCCGCGCACGACGCGCGCTGACGCCCGCTCGGCGCGGCCGCTGTTGACGGGTTCACCGGCCACGCAGCGGTCCGACGCGAGCCCTACTTCTGCGGGATTACTCCGGGCCCATCCGACCCACGCGCGCTCGCTGGGCGCGCGCGCCCGGCGCTCAAGTGCGGTAGCGGGCCCGGATCGTGGGGATCAAGTACTCCTCGAAGCATCTCTGCAGGCCATGCTGTGCCGAGAAACCCCAGTCCCGGCGCGCTGCCGAGTCGTCGACGTCCGCCGGCCAGGAATCCACGATCGCCTGCCGCTTGAAGTCCGGCGCAAACGTGATGTCGGCTTTCGGGAAGGCCCTGAGCACGAGCCCGCGGATCTCATCCGCCGAGGGATTGAACGCGGTGATGTTGTACACCGTCTGCGTCAGGCGCGAGCGTTCCGCTTCCACGAGCTGCAGGACTGCGTCGACGGCGTCCGGCATCGCCATGAACGGGATCCGGGTATCCGGCCGCACGAAGCAGGCGTATGGGTGGCCCTGCGCCGCCGCGTGGAGCATCTCGGGGGCGTAATCGCTGGTGCCGCCCGAGGGGACCGTGACCGCACTGATCAAGCCCGGAAAGCGGATGACCCGGAAGTCCACCTTACCGGCCTGAGGGACCGCGTCGAGCTGCCGGTAGTGCTGTTGATAGTACCGCCCCAGCAGCTCGCAGCTGAGCTTATTGCACCCGTACATGGTGATGGGGATGTTCCAGGCGTCTTCGCGCACCTTCCCCGCGCCGACCTTCGTCCCGAGATCCGGGAGGCCGTAACAGGCGATGGAGCTCGGGTAGAAGAATACGACCGTCTCGCCATGACTGCGCCCCTCGCTCTGGGCAAACTCGAGCAGCTTGAGGGTCCCCTCGACGTTGACCTGGTGCGCCGTCACCGGGGTGAACTCGCTGCGGGTGGAGAGCAGCGCGGCCAGGTGGTAGATCCGTGTGACTTTGTACTCCGCCAGCAAGGGATCCAGCAGACCCTGGTCGAGGATCGAACCGGTCACCGACCGGGTTACGAAACGAGCCAGCTGCGGCTCAATGGGTTTGACGTCCAGGGTCACGATCGCGTGGTTGTTCTGCTCGCTGAGGCGCTGGATGAGCCCGTGGCCCATCTCACCCGAGGCGCCCGTGATCAACGTGACCGGTCGGCGCATGGCAGGACTCCCGAGGCAAGCCGGGTCTTCGGCGGGTCGGAAAACCGGTCAGCTGGCGCGCAAGGACGCTCGGGTGCTGGCGCAGCTGGAAGGGTTGGTGAACCTGCAGCAGCTCGATGCGGGATCCCCAGAACCCAGTGTCAAAGCAGCCTGGTGCCCTCCCGCGCAAGGATTTGTCCCGAGCCGCACAAAGTCAAGGGAGAGGTGCCATCCGCCCAGGAACTGGTCGGTGAGTCGATGGCGCTATGTCAAACCAGAAACCACAAATATTCTAACTAGAGGAGCGCTACTTAGTAGTTCACCATTTAGTAAACTCACAATTTGTTATGATACAACGCTTTGAAGAGCTCTAGGCCATAGGGGCACGCGGAGCGACCGCTCAAGCGTTGGGCACAGCGGCAAACGCCGCCTGAACTTTGGCGACCAGGTCCTTATTGGAGAAAGGCTTGGTGATGTACTCGTCCGCTCCGGCCTGCAGGCCCCTCGCGCGCTCCTGGGCCATGGCCCGGGCGGTGACCAGGAAGACCTTGATGTCCTTGAGGTCGTCGTCTGCCTTGATCGTCCGGCAGAGGTCCAGGCCGTTGAGCCGTGGCATCATGACGTCCAGCAGGGCGAGTCTGGGCTTCTCCATGTGGATCTGGTCCAGGGCCGCAGCACCGTCGGCCACGGTGACCACGCGGTAACCGGCTGCCCTCAGGATGAACAGCATTGACTTCAAGACCAACGCGTCGTCGTCGGCAACGAGGATGTAGGGCTCGGCGTGGCTCATACCAGCGCCCTCACGTTCTCCAGAAGCACGGAGCTGTCGAACGGCTTGGAGATGTACTCGGTCGCCCCAAGCTCGAAGGCCTTCTGGGAGTCCTCGAGCACGGAGAGGACGATCACTGGGATCCCCGCGGTCTCTGCGTCCCCCTTGAGCAGGCGCAACACGTCGAAGCCGTTGATCTCGGGCATCATGATGTCCAGGATCACGGCGTCGGGGTGCAGCTCCCGCGCCTTGCCCACCGCCTGGCTGCCCGACGTGCAACCGACGGTGCGGAAGCCCATGGGCTCCAAGAGCTCGGTGATCGCCGCGACGATGGACGGCTCGTCATCGACCACGAGAATCCGCTTGCCGCCCGCGGTTCTCTCCAGCACGTCGACCAGATCGTCCGCGGAGTGCCCGGGGCCGGCCACACCGGCCGCGTGGGCCGTACTGCCCGAGCGGGCCGCCCCGCCGCTGCGCGCCGCCCCGTTCGCGCGGACCGCCCCGCCCGCTCCAGCCGCCCCCCCCGCCCCTGCGCTCGCCGCCATGTTCGCGTTCGGATGCCCCCGCTCGGGGGTAAGCTGGTACGCGCGACTCGCCACCGGAATCGAGAAGACGAACGTCGACCCACTGCCCGGGGTGCTCTCCACCCAGAGCGCTCCCCCGTGCTGCACCATGATCGTGCCGGAGATGGTCAGCCCCAGCCCGGTGCCCTGGGGCTTCTCTGTGAGCACGTTGCCCACCTGGCCGAATTTCTCGAAAATGCGCTGTTGGTCCTCCGGGCGGATGCCCATGCCGCTGTCGCGGACGGCGACCACCAGGTACTCCCCCGACTCGGGCGTGTCCGCCTCCATGCCGGCGAAGCCCCCCGAGAGCCCCGGAGCGCTGCGGCGGTGCGCGCTGAGCAGGGTCGAGACCCCGACGGTGCCTCCCGACGACGTGAATTTCACGGCATTGTCGATGAGGTTGGTGAGCACCTGGCTGATGCGATCGGAGTCGGCCAGGATCGGCGGCAGCCGGTCGACCACGGTCGCGCGCAAGATGACGCCCTTGTCGGCGGCCAGCTTCCTGAGGGTCTCCACGCAGGGCCCGATGACGTCCTCGACGTGCATCGGCTCCAGCTGGCAGTGGAACTCGCCGGCCTCGATCTTGGACAGGTCGAGCAGGTCGCTGATCAAGCGCGTGAGGCGCTCCGCCTGTCCGGCAACGATCTGCAGGAACTCCCGTCGCTGCACGTCCTCCAGCTCCACGCCCGCATCGAGCATGATCTCGGTGAAGCTGCGGATCGAGGTCAGGGGGGTACGCAGCTCATGGCTCACGTTGCTCAAGAAATCGCTCTTGAGCCGGTCGAGCTCCTTCAGCTCGGCGTTGGCCCGCTCCAGCTCGCGAGCCTTCTCCCGCAGCGCGGCGGTGCGCTCCTGCACCATGTTCTCCAGATGTTGGTTCTGGTACTTGATGGCGTCGCGGCTGCGCTTGAGGTCGTTGGTCATCTTGTTGAAGCTGCGCGCCAGGTCGCCCAGCTCGCCGGGCAGGTTCTCGGAGACAGCGTGGTCGAGGTCGCCGCTGGCGATCACCGCCGTGGCCCGCGCCAGCCCCTCCAGGGGCTGGGTGATCATGCGCGAGAGGAAGCGGGCCGACAGGAGCACGATCCCCACGGCCACCACGCCCAGCAGCCCGAGCAGCCGGCGCGTCGCGGCCAGCTCGGAGCGCATCGACTGCAGGGAGAGACCGACCCGGATCGTGCCCCACTTCACGGTCTCGACGTTCACCGGCACGGCCACGTCCAGGTACGGGCCGGGCATCCCCTCGTCGGGCAGCCTGCTCTGGCGACGCACGCTGATCCGCGCGGTCTTGAGGATGTCCATGGTCACGGGGTCGGAGGGCGACTCCCCCTGGCGCTCGGGGCGGCCGCTGTAGCCAGCGATCGCGCCCTCCTTGTCGTAGATCACGACGTAGAGGACGCCCTCGTCGCTCACGGCGGTCTCGGCCGCCTGCTGCAGCCAAACGTAGTCGTAGCTGTACAGCGCGTTCTTGACCACGGCCGCGATCGACTGCGCCACGGCGACGCCGCGGCCCTCGGTCTGGGTCAGCATGGTGGTCGACTGGCGCTTCTCCACCAGCAGGATCACCATGGTCATCAGCGTGACCACGATGACGCCGATCGACACCATGAAGCGCGTCTGGAGGCGCGCCCCGCGCCGTCCTCGATACAGCCAGTCCAGGGTCGCCGATGACATGGGTTCCTAGCGGGTCCTTTCCCGGGCGGGGGCCTGCAGCCACACGTGCTCCATCGCCAGATTCCCCACTCCCATCGGGGTGATGTTGAAGTCGCGGATGCCGTCCTGGACGGCGATCACGCTCTGGGGATGGAACAACGGGACCACGGACGCGTCCTCCAGGATGCGCCGCTCCGCGTCGCGGTAGATCTCCCACCGCTCCAGCGTGCTGCGCACGCGGCGACCCTGCTTGAGCAGGTCGTTCACCGCCGGATTGTCGTAGTAGACGAAATTGGCGGGGCCCCCGGTGTAGAACAGGGGGAACAGGAACGAGTCGGGGTCGGGGATGTCGGCGACCCACGTGAGCGAGAAGCACTGCAGCTCGAAGGCGCGCAGGTGCCGGTCGAACTCCAGCCAGCCCATGTACTCGGTTCGCAGCTCGATGCCGACCTCGGCCAGCTGCCGGGCGATCTCGTCGTAGATGCGCCGGCCCGTCTCCGACTCGTTGGACGTCGTATGCACGATGGTGGAGAGCTTGCGCTTGCCGGGGCCATAGCCGGCGTCGGCCAGCAGCTTGCGCGCCCCGACCGGATCGTAGGGGAGCAGCCGCAGCTCCGGAGCGTACCCCGGCATCCCCGGCGGGATGATCCCCGTCGGCAGCACCAGCTTCTCCCCGCTGACCACCGCCAGCCGGGCCCGGTCGATGGCCATGGCGAACGCGCGGCGCACGCGCACGTTGTCGCAAGGTGGGCGCTGCAGGTTCAGGCCGAAGAAGGTCAGGCTGAGCTCCTGACGGGTGAGCACACGGGCGGTTGGGAGACGCTGGAACATCTGCAGCCGTCCCTCGGGCACCACGGCCGCGTCGAGTCGGTGCTTGAGGAACCCCGTGACGGCGTAGTCGCGGGCATCGTCGCTGGGCAGCTCGAAGACCAGCGAGTCCAGGTGCGCCCGCCCCAGGTGGTAGTTCTCGAACGCCGTGAGCACGATGCGCGAGCCGGGCTCCCAGGTGGCCAGCCGGAACGGGCCGCAGCCGATGGGCGATCGCGAGAACGTCTCGCTGCCGACCCGCTCGATGTAGCCTTTGGGCACGACGCGCGACATCTCCATGGCCAGGACCGCCAGGAACGATGCGTACGGTCGCTCAAGGGTGATGCGCAGCTCGTAAGGCGAGATCGGCTCCAGTCCTGTGATGCGGGGCACCTTCTTGGCGGCATACTCCTCGGTGCCCTGGATGTGGCGGAGGTACTCGCGCGCCAAGTTGGTCAGCTGGGGATCGAGATCGAAGACGCGCGTGAACGAATAGACGAAGTCGTCGGCCGTCACCTCGCTGCCGTCGTGGAAGAGGACACCGTGCTTGAGGTGGAAGGTGTACACCGTGCCGTCGCGAGAGATCTGCCAGCTCTCGGCGAGGCAGGGAACCACGTTCAGATTGGCGTCGAAGCTGAGCAGGCCGTCGAACAGTTGGTTGACCAGAGTCGCCTCGTACACGTCGTCGAGGCACGCCGGGTCGAGGTGCCCGGGGGAGCTCTGGGCCATCCGGAACGAGCCGCCGTTGCGCGGGATCTCCCGCGCCTCGGGCGGGGGGTTGTCGTGGCGACCGTAGCACCCGGGCAGCGCAGACAACGCGAGAGCGAAGATCGCCCAAGCGGACACCGCCAGAGCCGACGGCGCTGCGCCGCGCCGCGCGCGCGCCGCTGCGGCGCCGCCGTGGGCGGTGCGGCCGAGGCCTCGGTAAAGTCGTGCTTTGTTCATCGCAAGAGCCTGCCGGGACGATGCAGGCGAGATCTGGCCCTGCGATTCGTGCAAAATACGCTTACTTCGTCCTGCGCCCTGCACGGGCAGCGGCGGAGGTCGCGTGCGGACCCTGCTCCCGGCGGCGAACGTCGCGCCCGGACCCAGCTGCACGGCGGCCGGCAGCCCGGCCCGCGCGCTGCCGCCGCCAGGGGGCGAGCCCAATCGGGCGCGTCGTGCAAGGAACGGTCCAAAGGAGGATGCGTGCGACCAGAGCGAATCGAGGTGGTTGGGTCTTTCCTGGCCATCCGCTGGGACGACGGCGAGGAGAGCGTCATCTCGTTGCAGGAGCTGCGACGCGCTTGCCCCTGCGCCCGCTGTGCCGGGGAGGTGGACGTGACCGGCCGGCTGCACGTGCTCGATCAGCGCGCGGCGCTGACCGACCGCAGCTTCCAGCCGACGGGCTGGGAGTTCATCGGGCACTACGCGGTCCAGCCCCGCTGGGCCGATGGTCACGATACGGGGATCTTCACGTTCGAGCGGCTGCGCGAGATGGGTAAGACCGGCGGATGATTCGCGACCGACGGTGCTGTTGCCACAGTCCCCATCTGGGGATAACGACTCAAGTAATTGATCTTTAATGCGTTACGTTGCACCCTCGGCCGTCAACGCCCGCAGGTTTTCCCCATGTTTGCCCCCCGATCCGGCGTGCGCGTGGGGACGAATTGGGGACAAGTGAAGCGCCTGCCGGTCGCACGGACTGGTCGTGCCCGTCGGTCCCGCCGGTCGATGACGCCGTCAGCCGCGCGTCAGTCCAGTTCGGGCAGCTGCTCGTCCAGGGTCCGATCGGCGATCTCGCGCACCGGACAGCCATGACGCAAGTGCTCGTCGACGATCCGCGGCAGGTCCTCGAGGGTGACCCGGTGGTAGGCGATCCCCTCGGGGTACACGGTCACGTTTGGGCCGCGCTCGCACATCCCCTGGCAGCTGGTGGTGCTCACCCGCACCCCCAGAGCCTTGCGGTCGGGCAGGAGATCCTTCAGCGCTCTCTTGAACGCCTCCCCCTTCTCGGGCGTGCAATGCGGGCCCGAGCAGGGCAGCACGTGATATCGGTACGGGCAGTCCATGGCGTGGGTGGGCGCCTCTACAGCAGCTGCGGGCAGGTCGGCGTTGGGGTAAGGGTAGCCCCCGCCCGCCGGCCCGCAAGGCGTCGGGTGAATGCCCCTCACAGCGGTCCCGGGCAGGGGCTCCGCGCGCCGGCCGCGGCCCGACCCAGCTCGACGGCCGGAACGCCCCTAACGGTGGTACGGGTGGCCGTGGAGAAGGGTCAGCGCCCGGTAGATCTGCTCCAACAGCACCACCCGCGCAAGCTCGTGGGGCAGGGTGAAGTCGCTCAGGCGCAGCAGCGAGTCGGCGCGCTGCCGCACGCTCTCGTCCAGCCCCTGCGGACCCCCGATCACGAAACACGGGCTGCCCTGGCGCCCGAGCAGCGCGGCAAACTGCTCACTCCCGCAGCCGCGACCCCCCAGGTCGCAGGCGATCACGGGCGAGCCCTGCAGGCGCGCGAGGATCGCCTTCGCCTCGGCCTGGCGTGTGTCGTCGTCGACCTCCAGCACCTGCAGCTTCGCGAACCGGCCGATCCGAGTGGCATAGTCGTCGGCCGCCGCGCGCAACGCCGTCGAGCGCAGCTTGCCCACCGCCAACAGCCGGATCACAGCGCTTCGACCTCTTCGATGCGCCGGAAAACTCCCCCTTCGCGCTGCATCCAGCCATGCTCGAGCAGCAGCTGCCGTAGCAGGGGCACGTCGTCGTAGACCTCCATCAGGATCCGGTTGACCTCCCGCTCGGGGTAGATGTGGCCGGACTGGAAGCGCTGTGCCAGCCAGCGCAACAGCACCGCCAGCGGGCGCTTGCGCACCGGAACAGTCTTCAGGCGCCCATCCTCGTCGAGCAACTCGCGCAGGATGCGCGCCGAGGCGCTCTCCTCGCCCGGTAACTCGAGGCGCTCGGCCAGCAGCCGGACATCGCCCAGCTCCTGGGCCAGGGAGCGCACCCGCGCCAGATCGAGCGAGCACCGGATGTAGGGAGGGTCCTTGCGCCGGCGCACGAGGCCCGCGTGCGCCAGGACGCGCAGATGGTGCGAGATGGTGGGTGGCGCCAGCTCCAACAGATCGGCGAGCTCCTCGGCGTAGTGCGGCCGGCGGGCCAGCAGCCCCACGATCTGCAGCCGACTCTCGTCGCCGAGGGCTTTGAACGTCGTCGCGAGCGCCAGGATGGACGGAGCGGAAGCCTCCATGATGGCTGACCTCCAAGGCGCGGGGCCGGGCGGCGAGCGCGGCGGCCGACGCTTTGGTCGGGTCGCGAACGCGGCGGGTGGGCGGCCGACGCAGCAGTTGGGCAGCCGGCGCAGCGGTTGGGTCGCGGACGCCGGGCCGGTCCGTGGACGCTGGGCCAGGCAAGGAACTCGTCGATCCGGCAGCGGAAGCGACGGCCGGGCCCGGGCCCATCGATTTTACATTTCTACAGTTATCAAACCATAGATCCATGGAGTGCGCAAGACCTGGCCACCGCGGGCGGGCGCCCCCTGCGGGGCTCGTCCCAGGACGCTTCTTGACACGGCCTAGGACGGGTCGTTCTTATAGCTAGCCCTTCCCGCAGGATTCCCGGACGGCGGCGACGCCTCGCGCCGGTCCGCTCGGGTCGCCCCAGGAGCTCCGCGTGCATCTCCAGTTCGCGACGGTGTTCGTCTTCCTGGCGCTGGCCGTAGGCTTCGCTGTCATCAGCCTCTCCGTGTCGTGGTTGCTGCGGCCCAAGCATCCGTACGCCGCCAAAGAGGCTACCTACGAGTGCGGGGAGGAAGCCGAGGGGACGACCTGGATCCAGTTCAACGTGCGCTTCTACCTGATCGCGCTGTTCTTCATCGTGTTCGACGTCGAGATCATCTTCATGCTCCCCTGGGCCGTGGCGTTCAACGAGATGCGCCAGACGATCGGCGCGTTGGCCTTCGTCGAGATGGCCGTGTTCGTGGTCATCCTGGTCGTGGGGCTGGCCTACGTGTGGGCCAAGGGCGACCTGGACTGGGTCAAGGAGCTGGCCGTGCGCGAGGAGGCGGACTTGCAGCCGCTGTCGCGGCTCAGCTCGCCCGGCTCGGTGCAGCCCACGCGAAGGGAGGCCACGGAGCTTGTCGGAGCACCCTAGCAACTCCCCGGTCTGGCTGCAGGGCAAGAAGCCCGACTCGCGCGTCGAGCGCGAGCACATGCTCGACTTCCACGTTGACGAGGACCTGGCCAAGGTCTCGCGCCCGCAGCCCGATAATGTAATCCTGGCCAAGGTGGACGAGCTGTTCCGCTGGGCGCAGCTCTCCAGCCTGTGGCCCATGACCTTCGGGCTGGCCTGCTGCGCCATCGAGATGATGTCCGCGGCCGGCACGCGCTACGACATGGACCGCTTCGGCGCCGGGGCCATGCGCGGCAGCCCGCGCCAGACCGATATGATGATCGTGTCGGGCACGGTGACGGCCAAGATGGCCATCCGCATCAA
This sequence comes from Candidatus Krumholzibacteriia bacterium, assembly GCA_041484665.1. GTDB lineage: Bacteria > Krumholzibacteriota > Krumholzibacteriia > JAJRXK01 > JAJRXK01 > JBGPIA01. The sequence continues at coordinate 86,891 of JBGPIA010000018.1, read as the reverse complement.
GCGCCTCTACGACCAGATGCCCGAGCCCAAGTGGGTCATCGCCATGGGCAGCTGCGCCATCGGCGGCGGACCGTACTTCAAGTACGGCTACCACGTCGTCAAGGGCGTCGACCTGGTCGTCCCGGTCGACGTGTACGTGCCGGGCTGCCCGCCGCGCCCCGAGGTGCTGCTGGACGGCCTGTTGCGCCTGCAGGACAAGATCCGCGGCAAACGCGGCAAGCTGCGCACGCCCAAGTGGATCACGGACTACCTCAGCCTCATCCCCAAGTGATCTCCCAAGTCACGCAGTGGCTGGCGGCCCGGCGGCCGGCCTCGCTCCCCAGGCCCTGACGCGGACAACGCCATGACGCACGAGCAGATCCATCAGCGACTTGCGCAACGATTCGGCGCCGCGATCCTGGACAGCAAGGACGGGATCGCCCAGCCATGGATCCTGGTGGACCCGCAGAGCCTGGACGAGATTGCCCGTTTCCTGCGCGACGAGCACGACCTTGCGTTCGAGCGCTCGCTCTGCATCAGCGGCGTCGACTACGAGGGATACGACGCCGCCGGTAAGGGCAAGCACCGCGAGATCAACCAGTACGAGGAGAACGGTACGGTCCGTCCGGTGGACTTCACGGCCAGCGCCGACCTGGGCGTCGTCTACCACCTCGAGTCGCTCGCGCACCGCCACAAGCTGGCGCTCAAGGTGCGCGTGCCGCGCGCCAAGCCCCAGGTGGCCTCCGTGGGGGCGGTGTGGCCCACCGCGCTATGGGGCGAGCGCGAGACCTACGACATGTTCGGCATCGAGTTCCTGGGGCACCCGGACTTGCGGCGCATCCTGCTGCCGGAGGACTGGGAGGGCTGGCCCCTACGCAAGGACTACCAGATGCCCTCCCGCTACCGAGACATTCCGCTGGAGGGACTCGGCTATAGCGAAGGGTTCAAGCGATGATCCAGCGGCAGACCCCGGCGCCTCCCCGCGCCGGCTCCGGCGTGGGGCTGGAGCGCGACGACGACATCGCGCGCACGCTCAAGAGCGAGCTTCTGCACATCAACATGGGGCCGCAGCACCCGTCCACCCACGGCGTGCTGCGCCTGTTCATCACCACCGACGGCGAGATCGTCAGCAGCGCCATCCCCTACATCGGCTACCTGCACCGCTGCGCCGAGAAGATCGCCGAGGGCAACACCTACCACCAGTACGTGATCTACACCGACCGCATGGACTACCTCGCAGCGATGAACTGCAACTGGACGTACTGCTTGGCGGTGGAGGCACTGCTGCGCGCGGGCGGTATGAAGGTGGAGATCCCCGAATATGCCGAATACGTGCGCGTGATCATCGGCGAGCTCAACCGCATCGCCAGCCACCTGATCGCGTTCGGGACCTACGGACTGGACCTCGGCGCGATGACTCCGTTCTTCCACGCCCTGCGCGAGCGCGAGGTCATCCTCAATATCTTCGAGCAGGTGTGCGGCGCGCGGCTGATGTACAGCTACTACGACGTCGGCGGCGTGAAGTGGGACATCCCCGACGAGGCGCTGGAGGACATCAAGCGGTTCTGCGCGATGTTCGAGCGCAAGCTCGACGAGTACAACACGCTCTTGTCGGAGAACACGATCTTCATCGAGCGCGCAGCCAACGTGGGCGTGATCGACGCCCAGACGGCGCTGGCGTTCGGATGCACCGGCCCGGTGCTGCGCGCTGCCGGGGTGGACTGGGACGTGCGCCGCCACGAGCCCTACTCGATCTACGACCGCTTCGACTGGAAGGTGTGCTTGGGCCGGGGCGAGAAAGGGACTCTGGGGGACTGCTGGGACCGTTACATGGTCCGCATGAGGGAGATGGAGCAGTCCTGGCGCATCATCGTGCAGGCCGTGGACAAATTGCCTGCGCGCGGCGAGGTCATGGCAGCCTTGCCCAAGAATCTCAAGGCGCCGGTGGGGGAGCTCTACTTCCGTGCCGAGAATCCCAAGGGCGAGCTCGGCTTCTACATCATCAGCGACGGCGGCGCAGTGCCGTTCCGCTGCAAGACGCGCAGCCCCGCCTTCCACAACCTGCACGTGCTCGAGCGGGTCGCGCCGGGGCTGATGATCAGCGACCTGGTGGCCACGGTCGGGTCGCTGGACCTCGTGCTGGGCGAGATCGACCGCTAGGAGCGCCGCCCTTGGACTGGCTGCTGGCGCACTTCTCCACGCTGCCGCTCCTGGGCGGGCTGCCGTATTCGGCCCAGGCCGGACTGGCCATGGGGGTCTACGGCGCGGTGGTGCTCGTGATCGTGGCGCTGGCGGTCATGGTCTTCAGCCTGGCCGAGCGCAAGGTCGCCGGCTTCATGCAGTCGCGCTACGGCCCCATGTACGTCGGCGGCTGGCACGGGATCCTCCAACCGCTGGCCGACGGGATCAAGTTCCTGCTCAAGGAGGACATCGCGCCGGCGGCGGCCGACAAGCTGTTGTGGCGGGCGGCGCCCATCGCGGTGTTCACGGGCGCCTTCATGGGCTACGCCGTGATCCCCTGGGGACCCAGCTTCGTCGGCGCCAAGCTCGACATGGGGCTGTTCTACGCCTTTGCCACCAGCAGCCTCGTGGTGATGGGCATCATCATGGCCGGCTGGGGCAGCAACAACAAATGGTCCCTGTACGGCGCCATGCGCGGCGCGGCCCAGGTGATCAGCTACGAGATCCCGCTGGGGCTGGCCGTGCTGCCGGTGATCATGGGCGCGGGCACGCTCAACATGGGCAGCATCGTCCAGCGCCAGGCCGGCTTCCTGTGGAACTGGAACGTGTTCAACCCACTGTTCGCCATCAGCTTCGTGCTGTACTTCGTGAGCGCGATGGCCGAGGTGAACCGCATCCCCTTCGACCTGCCCGAATCGGAGTCGGAGCTGGTGGCGGGCTACCACACCGAGTACACGGGAATGAAGTTCGCGTTCATGATGCTGGGCGAGTACGCCGACATGTTCCTGGTCGCGACGATCGCCACGGCAGTCTTCCTGGGCGGCTGGTGGACGGGGATCCCGCGGGTCGACCACTTCGTGCCCGCCCCGGTCATTTTCACCGTGAAGGCCGTGGCGCTGGTGTTCATCATGATGTGGCTGCGCTGGACGCTGCCGCGTCTGCGCGTCGACCAACTAATGCACCTGTGCTGGAAGATCTTCATCCCGATTGCGTTGGGCAATCTGCTCCTCTACGGCTTGATTCGAAGCGTGATCTGAGCGGCCGATGCACCACAGCGGCGCGGCAATCTACCCAATCGCCCCCGGCGCGGCCGCCGGCACTCGGGGGCGCGTGCGGCGAGGCAGGTAGCGTGCAGCACGTGCACGAGATCTTCGACACCGTGCGCTCGGTAATGAAGGGGATGAGGATCACCTTCAAGTACCTGGGCAAGCGCCCGGTGACGCAGCAGTACCCCCAGGAGCGCTGGGCGCTCCCCGACCGCTACCGCGGCTTCGTGCACAACGACGTGCCGCGCTGCACGGCGTGCCTGCTGTGCGCCAAGGTCTGCCCCGTGGACTGCATCTACATCGTGACCGAGGGCAAGGGCAAGGACCGTCTGATGACGCGGTTCGCCATCGACTACAACAAGTGCATCTGGTGCTCGTTGTGCACCGAGCCCTGCCCCACCAACTGCATCACGATGAGCCACGACTACGACCACGCCCTCTACTTCCGCGAGAAGCTGGTCTACGAGTTCGTCGACGAGCCCGTGGTGCCGTACAGGGAGCCCAAGAAGGGCAAGGCTGCCGAAGGGGAGGAGGCGTGATGGGGGGCATGATCTGGTATCTGTTCGCCGTCATGGCCGGCGCCTCGGCCGTCGTGGTCGCCGCCAACAAGAACGTCGTGCACTGTGGCTTCGCCCTGCTCTTCACCCTGCTGGGCGTCGGCGCCATGTACGCGTTCCTGGGCGCGGATTTCCTGGCCGCCACTCAGATGATCGTCTACGTGGGCGGCATCCTGGTGCTCGTGCTGTTCGCGGTCATGATGACCCACAAGGTCCAGGCAGTGCGGCTGCGCGAGGAGCTGATCCAGCCCTTCGCCGCCCTGGGCACCGCCCTGCTGGTGCTCGCCCTCATCCTGCTAGTCGTCCACCGCACGGCCTGGCCGCTGGCTGCCGGGCACGAACCTGCCCCCACCACGGCGCAGATCGGCCGCGAGTTCCTCACCACCTTCCTATTCCCCTTCGAGTTCGCCTCGGTGCTGTTGCTGGTGGCGATGATGGGAGCGGCCATGATCATCCGCGACCGCAAGCCGCGCGAGGCCTCGCCGGGCGACTCTGCTGCAGAGGTGCCGGGCGGTCCCGCTGCAGGCTTGCCGGGTGGCTCCGCTGCAGGCTTGCCGGGCGGTCCCGCTACAGGCTTGCCGGGCGGTGCGTCCGGCCAAGCGCAGGGAGGGGCGTAGCGCCATGCTCGAGATCGGCCTGCGGCACTATCTGACCCTGGCGGCGCTGCTGCTGTCGGCAGGCGTGTTCACCGTGATCAGCCGCCGCAACGCCGTCGTCATCCTGATGGGCGTCGAGCTCATCCTCAACGCGGCCGCGCTCAGCTTCGTGGCGTTCAGCCGGTACGTCACCACCGGCATCGTGGGCCAGCTGGTGGCGGTGTTCGTGGTGGTGGTCGCGGCCGCCGAAGCGGCCGTGGCCCTGGCCATCGTGCTGGCGATCTTCCGCAACTTCCAGACGGTGCACGTCAACCAGGTAGACCGCCTGCGCAAGTAGGGAAGCAGGAGACCATGGACCCCATCATCTCGACAGCGCTGGTCATCCTGCTCTTGCCGCTGCTCAGCTTCGTGGTGCTGTTCTTCTTCGGGGAGCGGTTGCCGCGGCGCGGCGACTGGGTGGGCGTGGGGGCGCTGGGCGTCTGCCTGCTCCTGGCGCTCGTGATCTTCGGCCACTTCTGGGGCCGGCACGATCCGACCTACCGCATCGAGCAGGGCTGGACCTGGCTCTCCATCGACCGCCTCCACATCGACGCCGGCATCCTCATCGACGGCATGACGGCGGTGATGCTCGTGGTGGTGACCCTGGTCAGCTTCCTGGTGCACGTGTTCAGCACCAGCTACATGCACGGCGACCGGCGTTACTCCCGTTACTTCGCCTTCCTGGGCTGGTTCACGTTCTCCATGCTGGGAATCGTGCTGAGCAACAGCCTGTTCTTCCTGTACGTGTTCTGGGAGCTGGTGGGGCTGGCCAGCTACCTGCTCATCGGCTTCTGGTTCCACAAGCCCAGCGCCGCGGCCGCCAACAAGAAGGCCTTCTTGACCAACCGCGTGGGCGACTTCGGCTTCTGGTTGGGGATCCTGTTCTTCTTCACCGCGGTGGGGAGCTTCCGCTACCTGGATCTCTTCACCGGCGTTGCCTCCGGGATGCTCGCCGGCAAGACGCTCACCATCGCCGGGGTGCTGTTGTTCATGGGGTGCGTCGGCAAGAGCGCCCAGGTGCCGCTGCACGTGTGGCTGCCCGACGCCATGGAGGGCCCCACGCCGGTCTCGGCCCTGATCCACGCCGCGACCATGGTGGCCGCCGGCGTCTACATGACGGCGCGGCTGTTTCCGCTGTTCTCCCCCACGGCGCTGCTGGTGATCGCCTACGTGGGGGCCATCACCGCGTTCTTCGCCGCCACCATCGCCCTGGTGGCCACCGACATCAAGAAGGGGCTGGCCTATTCCACGATCAGCCAGCTGGGCTACATGGTGATGGCCGTGGGTGTGGGCGGCGTCGTCTCTGGCATGTTCCACCTCACGACCCACGCCGCGTTCAAGGCGCTGCTGTTCCTAGGCTCGGGCTCCGTGATCCACGCCGTACACACGCAGGAGATGCCCGAGATGGGTGGCCTGCGGCGCAAGCTGCCGATCACCTTCATCACGTTCACGCTCGGCACACTGGCGATCGCCGGTGTGCCGCCGTTCGCGGGCTTTTTCTCCAAGGATGCCATCCTGGGCGACGCGCTGGCGTTCGCCATGGAGAAGCCGCAACACTTCCTGCCGTTCGTGCTGGCGCTGCTCGCCGCGGCGCTCACGGCATTCTACATGTTCCGGATGGTCTACCTGACGTTCGCGGGGAAGCCGCGCGACCAGCACAAGTACGAGCACGCCCACGAGGGCTCGTGGGCCATCACCGGGCCGCTGATCGTGCTGGCCATGCTTTCGGTCTGCGCGGGCTGGGGCGGCTGGTTCGGCCGCTTCGTCGCCAAGCCCGGGCCCGTGGTGATCGACCACGCGGCGCACAGCATGGGCGCGATGGGCGGGATGCATGGGATGAGCGGAATGGGCGGGACGAGCGGAATGGGCGGGATGCACGAGATGCCCGCATCGCCGTCGCCGGCTCCAGCGCTGGCGACGGACGCGACATCCGGCGCGCCAACCTCAGCGGCGCCAGCGACGGGCTCCGAGCACGCGGGCCATGAGGGCCACACGATGATGGGTGAGGCCGCGCCGGCCGCGGGCGCCGCCACCGCTGATGCCGCCGAGCACGCCGCGCACGCCGCGCACATCCGCCACACCGCGCACCGCCGCGCGATGCTGCTCTCGCTGCTGGTGGCGGGTACGGGGATCCTGCTGTCGACGTTGACCTATCTGCGCCGGTCGATCTCCAGCGCGGGCGCTCAGGCCGCGCTGCCGCGCGTCTACCAGCTCCTGAACCGCAAGTACTACTTCGACGAGTTCTACGGGGTCGTGGTCGGGCGGGGACTGTTCCTGTGGAACGCCGCCCTGGCTGCCTTCGACAAGCACGTGATCGATGGGCTGGTGAACGGGGCAGGCTACGCCACGCGGGGCATCTCGTGGCTCTTTGGGATGTACGACCGCTACTTCGTCGACGGGCTGGTGAACGGGACCGGCGAGCTGATCCGGCAGTTCGGCTCCTTGGCGCGCCAGGCGCAGACCGGGCGCATCCAGACCTACTTCCTGGGAGTCATCTCGGGGCTCGTGCTCCTCATCATCCTCTACAAGGCCGTGCTCATGCCTTGACCGGCTGCGCGGACGCAACCGCTTTGGCGGGCGCCGCGTGCGGGCAACTGAAGGAGACCGGTACGATGCCAGGGCTAGAAATCGTCAGTCGCAGCTCGCTGCTCACCTGGATGGCGTTCGTTCCGCTGATCGGCGCCGCGGCTATCATCGCTTTGCCGCGCGCCAGTCGCGGCGCGCACCGCTGGGTGGCGCTTACGACCGCCGCGGTGCCCCTGCTGCTGGCGATCCAGCTCTTCCTGACCTTCGACCGCGCCACCCCTGGTATCCAGTTCTCGACGCAGGCCGAGTGGATCAAGAGCTTCAACATCCAGTACTTCGTTGGGGTCGACGGCATCTCGGTCACGATGGTGCTGCTGACGGCCCTGCTGTCGTTTTTGTGCATCATCGCGAGCTGGGGGATCGAGAAGGCGACCAAGGGCTACTTCGCGCTGTTCCTGCTGCTGGAGACCGGGATGCTGGGCGTCTTCATCTCCCTGGACTTCTTCCTGTTCTACGTGTTCTGGGAAGTGATGCTCTTGCCGATGTACTTCCTGATCGGCATCTGGGGCGGACCGCGGCGCGAGTACGCCGCGATCAAGTTCTTCCTGTACACGCTGTTTGGCTCGGTGCTGATGCTGCTGGCGCTGATCGCGCTGTACTTCAACGTGAAGGACCCGGTGACCGGTGGCCACACGTTCAACATGCTCGCCATGATGAACCAGGCGAACCACAGCGCGTGGCTGCTCAACTCCGGCGTCCGCCACATCCTGTTCTTGGGCCTGTTCGTCGGGTTCGCCATCAAGGTACCCATCTTCCCGTTCCACACCTGGTTGCCCGACGCCCACGTGGAGGCCCCGACGGCGGTCAGCGTGATCCTGGCGGGGGTGCTCCTGAAGATGGGCACCTACGGGATCTTCCGCGTCTGCTACCCGATGCTGCCCGACGCCGCGCGCTGGTTCTCGGTGCCGCTGGCGATCCTGGGAGCGATCAACATCGTCTACGGCGCGTGCGTGGCCATGGCCCAGACGGACATGAAGAAGCTGGTGGCCTACAGCTCGGTGAGCCACATGGGGTACGTCTGCCTGGGGATGGCCGTGTTCAACGAGGCCGGTTTCACCGGCGCGATGATGCAGATGTTCAACCACGGCTGCATCACAGCCATGCTCTTCTTGATGGTGGGCGTGATCTACGACCGGACCCACCACCGTGAGATCAGTGGATTCGGCGGGCTGATGATGAAGATGCCGCGTTACTCGTCGCTGTTCAGCCTGGCGCTGTTCGCAGCGCTGGGCCTGCCCGGGCTGTCGGGCTTCGTGGGTGAGGCGCTGGTGTTCGTCGGCGCGTTCCGGGTCTACCAGACGGTGACCATCATCAGTGGCCTGGGGATCATCATCGGCGCAGCGTACGTGCTGTGGATGCTGCAGCGCGTATTCCTGGGCCCCCTGAACCCCAAGTACGAAAAGCTCCCGGACATCAGCCTGCGCGAGATGCTCTCGGCGGTGCCCATCGCAGTCATCGTGGTGCTGCTGGGGGTTTACCCGCCGCCGATCATCGACATGATCAAGGTTTCGCTGGTGAACCTGCTGCGGCACATCCCGGCCTGAGCGGGCGAGGAGGCGGGCGTGAACTTGCGCTGGTCGGACACGGTCTACTTCCTCCCCGAGGCAGTGATGGCGCTCACGTTCGTCGTGTGCGTCGTGCTGGACATCATTGCGCGGGGCCGCCGCAACAGGCTGACCGTGCTCGCGCTGTGGTCGGGGACCGTGCTGTCGTTGGCGCTGGCCCTGGCCGACCCGCCGCGTGGCAGCCACCCCATCTTCGGTCAAATGGTCGTGGTCGACCCGTTTGCGCACTTCTTCCGGGTTTTGTTCCTGATCGTCACCATGCTGGTGACCGCCATGAGCTACAGCAGCCGTGAGATCATGGGCGAGGACCGCGAGCACAAAGGGGAGTACTACAGCTTCCTGGCGGCGCTGTGCTTTGGCATGATGGTGATGGCCGAGTCGACCGACTTGCTGATGCTGGTGCTCTCCATCGAGCTGGTGAGCGTCATCAGCTACATCATGGCCGGCTACGCTCGGTTCAGCCTGCGCAGCACCGAAGCCTCGCTCAAGTACGTGCTCTACGGCTCCGTCTCCAGCGGCGTGATGCTGTTCGGCGCCGCCATCTTCTTCGGGCTGACGGGGCAGACCGGGTTCGTGGCCATCAGCGCCAAGCTCGCCGCGTTGCCGGCGCAGCAGACCGGGCTGGCCCTGCTGGTGGCGACCCTGTTCGTGCTGGCGGGGATCGGCTACAAGATCTCCGCCGTGCCGTTCCACTTCTGGACGCCCGACGTCTACGAGGGCTCGCCCACGCCGATCACCGCGCTGTTCGCAGCCGGGCCCAAGGCCGCGGGGTTCGCCCTGCTCATCCGCTTCTTTTATACGACCCTCGTGCAGCAGACCCACGGCGTGGAGGGCCTGCGCGTTGTCGAGCAGATCCAGTGGCCGTGGCTCCTGGCGCTCATGAGCGCTGTAACGATGACCTACGGCAACCTGGCGGCGCTGCGCCAGCAGAACATCAAGCGCATGCTCGCCTACAGCTCCATCGCCCATGTGGGCTATCTGCTGATGGGTTTCGTGCTGCTGACCGAGGCGGGGCTGCAGGCGATCCTGTTCTACCTGATCGTCTACGCTATCATGAACCTGGGGGCGTTCCTGGTGGTGATCGCGTTGAACAACCGCGTGGGCAGCGAGGACATCGATGACTACGCCGGGCTGAGCTCGCGCGAGCCCCTGGTCGCCGTGGCGATGACCATCTTCCTGCTGAGCCTCACCGGGCTGCCGCCGACGGCGGGCTTTATCGGGAAGTTCTACCTGTTCGCCGCCGTGGTGAAGAGCGGAATGTGGTGGCTGGCGCTGCTGGGCGTGATGAACAGCGTCATCTCGCTCTACTACTATATGCGGATCCCCAAGGCCATGTACTTCGCCTCCACGCAGGAGACCGGCGGCCTCGGCCTGGCGCGCGCCCACATCGTGATCCTCGTGCTGCTGGCGTTGCCGGTGGTGCTGCTGGGCCTGTATTGGTCGCCGTTCAAGGCGATGGCGGACGAGAGCCTGCGGCGGCTCCTGTGGGGCTGATCCGGCCGGATCCGGTCGGGTGTGTCGGCAGGGCGTGCGCCGCCGGCAGCGTCAGAAGAGCTTCTCCCCGATGATCGGGATCTCGCAGCGCCGGATGAGCAGCACCAGCGCGCTGGCCACGAGAGTCGTGACCGCCAGGCCGAACAGCAGCCCTCAAGTCGTCCTTCACGACGATCCTTCGCTTGGTCAGGTGGCTGATCAACGCGCCGCCGATCACGCCCAGCGCGATCAAGGCGCTCGGCGCGCGCTACGTGTCAACGCAGGAGATGTCGTTGCTGGCGGCGGCAAAGACCTTGGACCGTTTGACGTGATGTTCGAAGGGACCGAGTTCTCCCCGCTGGTGTTCGAGGCGCTGCAGTCCCTGGGCAAGAACGGCGTCCTGCTGCTGGCCAGCGTCACCAGCGGCAATCGGAAGGTCGAGGTGCCCCCCGACCGCATCAACCTCGAGTTCGTGCAGGGGAACAAGGTGATGGTGGGGACGGTCAACGCCAACCGCGAGTACTTCGAGCTGGGGGTCCCCGAACTGGCGCAGGCGCAGGTCGAGCATGCGGCACAGGCCCAGGGAGGGCGATGATGCGAGGAGCGGAGGCGCAGAGGCTCTCTCAGGACGACCGCCGTCAGGCCAATTGGAAGCGGTGGGGCCCCTACCTGTCGGAACGGCAGTGGGGAACCGTACGCGAGGACTACTCGCCCAACGGGACCGCTTGGGACTATTTCCCCCACGATCACGCGCGGCGTCGGACCTACCGCTGGGGGGAGGACGGCTTGCTGGGCATCTGCGACCGCGAGTGCCGGCTCTGCTTCTCCGTGGCGCTGTGGAACGGGCGCGATCCCATCCTGAAGGAGCGCCTGTTCGGGCTCACGGGCCCCGAGGGCAATCACGGGGAGGACGTGAAGGAGGAGTATTACTATCTCGACTCCACGCCCACCCACTCGTATATGAAGGCGCTCTACAAGTACCCGCAGGCGGAGTATCCCTACGCGCGCCTGGTGGAGGAGGCACGCCAGCGCGGCGTCGGCAGACCCGAGTTCGAGCTGGCCGACGCGGGCGTCTTCGCGCAGGACCGCTACTTCGACGTGATGGTCGAGTACGCCAAGGCCGGCCCGGACGACATACTCATCCGCATCACGGTCGCCAACCGGGGACTTCAGGCCGCCACGCTCCATCTTCTGCCGACCCTGTGGTTCCGCAACACCTGGTCGTGGGAACCGTCCGCTGCAGCCGGCGAGGGCAAGCCCACGCTGCGGGCGGCCGGGACGGACGCGATCGCTGCGGAGCACCCCACGTTGGAGCGCTTCCGCCTCGCCGCCGAAACGCAGGCTGCGGGTGCCGCGCCGACCTTGCTGTTCACCGAGAACGAGAGCAACGCGCAGTCGCTGTGGGGCGCGCCCAACCGGGGCCCCTACGTCAAGGACGCCTTCCACGACTACGTGATTGGAAACCGGGCCGCAGCCGTCAACCCAGCCAGGGTCGGGACCAAGGCCGCGTTCCACTACGTGCTCGCCGTGCCGGCGCGCGGCACGCTCACGGTGCGATTGCGCCTGCTGCGGGAGGAGGGCTCCACCAAGGCAAGTGCGACGCTCTTCGGGGGCGCCTTCGACGCGATCTTCGCAAAGCGCATGCGCGAGGCCGACGAGTTCTACCGGGGCGTGATCCCTGCCGGCGTGAGCGTAGAGGAGCGCACCGCCGCGCGGCAGGCCTATGCGGGTCTCTTGTGGAGCAAGCAGTTCTACCACTACGCGGTCAAGCGCTGGCTGGAGGGCGATCCCGAGCAGCCCGAGCCGCCGCCGGATCGCAAGCGCGGGCGCAACCGCGAGTGGGGGCACCTGTACAATCGTGACGTGATCTCGATGCCCGACAAGTGGGAGTACCCGTGGTATGCGGCATGGGACCTGGCATTCCACATGATCCCCTTCGCCAAGATCGACCCCACGTTCGCCAAGGAACAGCTGCTGTTGCTGCTGCGCGAGTGGTACATGCATCCCAACGGACAGATCCCGGCCTACGAGTGGGCCCTGGGCGACGTCAACCCACCGGTGCACGCCTGGGCGGCGTGGCGCGTGTACAAGATCACCGGCGAGCGCGGCCAGCGTGACCGGCTCTTCCTGAAGCGAATGTTCCAGAAGCTCCTGATTAATTTCACGTGGTGGGTCAACCGCAAGGACGAGGACGGCAACAACGTCTTCGGCGGTGGCTTCCTGGGTCTGGACAACGTGGGGGTGTTCGACCGCTCCAGCCCGCTGCCGACCGGAGGGCATCTCGAGCAGGCCGACGGAACCGCCTGGATGGCGTTCTACTGCGGCACGATGCTCTCCATTGCCCTGGAGTTGGCCAAGGAGGATCCGGCGTACGAGGACGTGGCGAGCAAGTTCTTCGAGCACTTCGTGGCCATCGTCGACGCGATGAACACCCTGGGCGGCAGCGGCCTGTGGGACGAGCAGGACGGCTTCTACTACGACCAGCTCCACGTCGACAATCAGCACATCCCGCTGCGCGTGCGCTCGATGGTGGGACTCATCCCGCTGTTCGCTTGCGAAATCCTGGAGCAGCGGGTGATCGAGAAGCTGCCCGGCTTCGCGCGGCGCATGCGCTGGTTCCTGGAGAACCGCCAGGATCTCGCGCGCAACATCGCCTACATGGCGAGCATGAACGGCGGCCAGGACCGACGGCTGCTGGCCATTCCATCCCGCGAGCGGCTGGAGCGCGTGCTGGGCTACCTGCTGGCCGAAGACGAGTTCCTGTCGCCCCACGGCATCCGCGCGCTCTCGCGCGTGCACAAGGACAAGCCCTACGTGTTTCCCGTCAACGGGCTGAACTACTCCGTGGACTACCAGCCGGCCGAATCGAACACCGGGTTGTTCGGCGGCAACTCCAACTGGCGTGGCCCGGTGTGGTTCCCGGTGAACTACCTGCTGATCGAGGCGCTGGAGCGCTACCACCACTTCTACGGCGACAGCCTGAAGGTGGAGTGCCCGGCCGGCTCGGGACGCCTGATGAACCTGCGCGAGGTGGCCCAGGAGCTATCCCGGCGCCTGGCGCGGATCTTTCTGCCCGTGCAGGGGCGCCGGCCCGTGCACGGCGACGACCAGCGCTACGCGCTCGATCCGAATTACAACGAGCTCGTGCTGTTCTACGAGTCCTTCGACGGCGACACCGGGCGCGGCGTGGGAGCCAGCCACCAGACGGGCTGGACCGCGCTGGTGACCCGCTGCATCGAGAAGTCGGCGTCCGATGCGAAGATCGGGGCGCCCGGCCAGCGAACCGTGGCGCCCGGTGCGAAGACCGTGGCGCCCGGCCAGCGAACTGTGGCGCCGCAGGCCGCCGCCCCCCGGCGGCGCGCGACTCGGGTCTGAATCGTCCGATCGCAACCGAACGACGAGCGCCATGCCTGTGCGACGGGAGTGGTTGGAGACCGACGGTCTGGGTGGCTTCGCCAGCGGGACCGAACGGCTCGTCCGCACGCGCCGCTACCACGCGTTGCTGCTGACCGCGACCCAGCCGCCGGCCGGCCGAATGGCGCTGGTGAACGGGCTCGACGCAACGGTGCAGACTCCCGGCGGCAGCTTCGCCCTCAGCGCGCAACGCTACGCGCCGGACGTCACGCACCCGGACGGAGAACGCTGGATCGAGTCGTTCACGGTCGGGCCCTGGCCCACCTGGTGCTTCCGCCTGGAGGACGGCACCCGCGTACAGCAAGAGATCTTCGTGCGCCACGGCCTGCCGCTGACGGTGGTCCGCTGGCGGCTTCTCGCGCCCATCGTGCAGGTGACGCTCACGGTCCGGCCATTCCTGTCGGGCCGCGACACCCATTCGTTGCACCACGAAAACGGGGCCTTTCGCTTCGATTCCCAAACCGACGGCGAGCGCGTGACGTGGCGCCCCTACGCCGACCTGCCTGCGGTGGTCGCGTGCAGCAACGGGACCTACGCGCAGGGCACCGCGTGGTACCGCAACTTCCTCTACGAGGAGGAGCGCGCCCGCGGGCTCGACTTCCTGGAGGATCTGGCCTCGCCCGGGGAATTCCGGTTCGCTCTGTCCGAAGGCGAGTCCGTGCTGATCCTCGCCGCCCGCAACGAGCAGACACTCGCAGCGCTGGCCAGCGCGGCTGCCCGCCCGCTGGCGGCCGAGCTGGCGCACGCCGAGCGGCGCCGCCGCGAGTCCTTTCCCACCCCCCTGCACCGCGCGGCCGACGACTACATCGTGGCGCGCGGCGCGGGTCGCACCATCGTGGCCGGCTATCCGTGGTTCACCGACTGGGGGCGCGACACCTTCATCGCGATGCGCGGGCTCACACTGGCCACGGGCCGCCTGCGGGACGCGCGCGAGATCCTGCTGGCCTGGGCCGACGCGGTCTCCGAAGGGATGTTGCCCAATCGCTTCGTCGAGCAGGGCGGGACACCGGAGTTCAACGCGGTGGACGCGTCCCTGTGGTACGTGATCGCCGTCCACGATTTCCTGGAGGCGCACAAGCGTCCCCGGCCGGCGCGTCGTTTTGACGCGCTGAAGGCAGCGCGCAACGACCTGCTGACCGCGGCCGACCGCGCCCGGCTGGTCACGGCGGTCGAGCGCATCCTCGAGGGCTTCGCACGCGGCACGCGCTTCAATATCCATATGGATGGCGACGGGCTGCTCGCCGCGGGTCAGCCCGGCGTCCAGCTCACGTGGATGGACGCCAAGATCGGCGACTGGGTGGTTACCCCACGCATCGGCAAGCCCGTGGAGGTCCAGGCCCTCTGGCTCAATGCCTTGCGCATCGGCGCCACGCTCAGCGGCTCTGCCGAGCGCGCGCAGCGCTGGCAGGAGCGCTACGCTCTGGGGCTGCGCAGCCTGCAGGAGCGCTTCTGGAACGAGGCCACGACCTGCCTCTTCGACGTGATCGACGTCGACCATCGCAGCGGCACCGTCGACGCCACGGTCCGACCCAACCAGATCCTCGCCGTCGGTGGACTGCCGTTTGCGCTGCTGGAGGGCGAGCGCGCACGCCGCGTGGTGGATGTGGTCGAGCAGCGACTCTGGACGCCCATGGGTTTGCGGTCGCTCGCCCCGGGGGAGTCGGGCTACGCGCCCCACTACGAGGGCGACATGCGCGCGCGCGATGCGGCCTACCACCAGGGGACGGTCTGGCCCTGGCTGGCCGGTCCGTTCGTCGAGGCGTGGCTGCGCGTGCGCGGAACGACGCCGGCCGCCATCCAGGAGGCGCGAGCGCGCTTCGTCGAGCCGTTGCTCGCACAGCTTGGCATGGCGGGTCTGGGCCACTTGCCCGAGATCGCCGACGCGGAGCCGCCCCACACGCCGCGCGGCTGCCTCTTTCAGGCCTGGTCGGTGGGCGAGCTGGCGCGCCTGGCGCTGGACGTCCTGGCGCCGGACGCGCTGGTGCCGGGCACCGGTGGTGGCCCGCCGGCCGAAGCCGCCGGCACGGGGCGCGGCGGCGCTCACCCGTCGTCGGCCCCGCCGGCCGCCCTTCCAGTGGTCGGGCCCTTGAGCCGGGGGGCTCCGGCGGAGTAGAGAAGGGACGAAATCGCGAGGCCGGCTCGACGATACGAACGGTCGCGAGAGCCAGTGACGCTTCGACAGGGGCGAGCGCGATGTTGCCGATGATCCAGGCGAAAAGTGCCGAGGTGGCTAAACTGTGCCGCCCGTACCAAGTGCAGCGTCTGGACGTGTTCGGATCGGCCACGCAGGATCGCTTCGATCCGCAGAGCAGCGACCTCGGTTTTCTCGTCGAGTTCGAGCCGATGCCTCCGACTGCATTCGCGGACGCCTGCTTTGGCTTGCTGGAGGGGTTGGAGACGCTATTTGTCCGACCGGTCGAACTCGTCACAGCCGACTCAGTGCTCAATCCGTACTTCCAGGCCAGTATCACTGCCAGCCGCGAGTCCATCGATGCGGTCTGAGTCGCGCAAGCACGCCTGGGACGCCCTCCACTCCGCCCGACCTCATCGTCCAGTTCGTGAACGGAAGGACGCTGGAGGGCTACCGTTGCGACGTGATCGCCAGGCTGCGAGGCTGCACGCCACACGCGCCGGCCGAAAAACAGAGGGCCCTGACCCCACGGTGGGGATCAGGGCCCATACGGTCGGTCTCTGGTGGCGTTGGGTCACCCCTCTTCAGCGGGTCAACCCTTGTCGAGCGCCACGAGCACGCTTGGAAGGAAGCCCCTCTAGGGGTACGTCACCTCCACCAGACCGTAGAAATCAGATAAACCCACTGGATCACCTCCTTCCAGGCGTGCCCAACCTGAGGGGCAGGACCCAACCTGCCAAGCTTCCCGGGCCGCCAGAACCCGGTCAGCCCCGCGACGGAAGGTTCCCGCCGCGGCCCTGACTGTGCTAGGATCAAAAATGGCCCATCGGACCGCCCCTTGTCAATGGGCTGCCTCGTGTCCAGGGACCGGCGGGACGGGGCCTGGGCGCTTCTCTGATACCGGCCGCCCCCAGCGACCGTGCCGATACTCCGACCCCCGATGCACCGATCAAATCCTCTACTGGCGATCGGCTCGTTGACCGACCCCCCGCCCGCATCGCGACGGACGACCGGTTCACCGACCCCCAGCCGTTCTGGCGACAACCGAACCGTTGACCGACACGTAGCCCCTCGTAGCGACGACCAGCGACCGAACCAACGTCACCTCCGGCCCACGACGGAGTTCGCATGAGGTCTGGCTCCAAGTCCAAGCTGTTGCTTCTCCTCGCGTCCCTCGCGCTCCTGACCCCCACCAATGCCTGGGCCTATCTCGACCCGGGGACGGGGAGTTACGTCCTGCAGCTGATCGTTGCCGGGCTGCTGGGCGCGCTTTTCACCGTGAAGACCTTCTGGGCCCGCATCGTTGCGGTCTTCCGGCGATCAAACGGGCGTCGACCCACCGGCCCGGGAGAGTAGGTGGGCCAACTTCCCGCTTCTTTCCGCGATCCCAGCGGGTTCGTGTTCGCCCGGGACGGGGTGGTCTACCGCCAGGTCAACCAGGTCTACCGGGCCGACTACGACCACCTGATGTCTTGTGGCCTCTACGCCGACCTGGCGGAGGCCGGCCTGCTCGTTGCGCACCGAGAGACCGACGTGGCGCCCGAGGATCCCGCGGTGGCGTACAAGGTCCTCGTTCCGCAGCGGGTGCCGTTCATCTCGTACCCCTACGAGTGGTGCTTCAGCCAGCTGCGGGACGCAGCGCTGGCCACGCTCGCGATCCAGCGCATGGCGCTCGATCGCGGCATGTCGCTCAAGGACGCCAGCGCCTACAACATCCAATTCGCGCGCGGACGCCCGGTGCTCCTGGACACGCTCTCCTTCGAGCGAGCGCCGCAAGCTAGGCCCTGGGTGGCCTACCGGCAGTTCTGCACCCACTTCCTGGCGCCGCTGGCGCTGATGAGCAGGCGCGACGTCCGCCTTGGACAGCTGCTGCGCGTACACATCGACGGCATTCCGCTGGACCTGGCGGCTCGGCTGCTGCCGTGGCGCACCCGCCTGAGCTTCGCGTTGGCGACGCACGTCCACCTGCACGCCCGCAGCCAGCAGCGCTACGCCGGCAAGCCGGTCCGTTTGGCAGGCCGCGCCATGAGCAGGACGGCATTGCTGGGCCTGCTGGACAACCTGCGCGGGGCGGTGGCCGGGTTGCGCTGGCAGCCGGCAGGAACCGAGTGGGGCGATTACTCCAAGGAGGAGAGCTACGCGCCGGCAGCCCTGCAGCAGAAGCAGCGCGTGGTGGAGGACATGCTCGCCCGCGTGCGGCCGGCGACGGTGTGGGACCTGGGTGCCAACACCGGCGCGTTCAGCCGGATCGCCGCGCGCCAGGGCGCGGAGGTGATCTCCTTCGACGTGGACCCCGCGGCGGTGGAGAAGAACTACCGCGAGGTGGTGCGGCAGAAGGAGACGCAGGTGCTGCCGCTGGTGCTGGATCTGGCCAATCCGAGCCCGGGCCTGGGCTGGCACCATCGGGAGCGCACGGCGCTCCTGGAGCGCGGTCCCGCCGACCTGGTGCTGGCGCTGGCGCTGCTCCACCACCTGGCCATCAGCAACAACGTTCCCCTCGAGCGCGTCACGGAGTTCATGGCCGACGCGGGACGCTGGCTCATCATGGAGTTCGTGCCCAAGGACGACCCGCAGGTGCAGCGGCTGCTCGCCACGCGCGCCGACGTGTTCCCCGGCTATACGCGCGACGGGTTCGAGCGCGCGTTCGCGCGACGTTACGACCTGCGGGAGGCCGTGGCGCTTCCTGGATCGACCCGCCGCCTCTATCTGATGGAGCGCCGCCCGCCTGAGGCGCCCTGCGCGTGACGCGGCGCGCGGCATCCGTTGCACGAGAGGCCGCCATGCGCTGTAGCACCGTTGCCGCCGGTATGCTCGCGTTCGCGGCCGGCGCGGCGCTGTGCCACGAGCGCAGCGGCAAGGGCATCGGCGTCGCGGCGGCCGCCGCTCTGGCTGCGGTGGCCTTCGCCCCGGCGGCAACTGCGGCCCCGGCCGGACAGCCGGGACCGATCATCATCGATTGCGACATCGGCGCGGGCTACGACGACTGCGTGCTGGTCATGATGGCGGCCAACAGCACCGACGTGGAGCTGGTCGGGATCACCATCGCCGGCCAGCACAACGAGCTACGCTCGCGCGTCGCGCGCCGCATCCTCTGGCTCGCCGGGCGCCCCGAGGTACCGGTGTGCCTGGGTCTTGCGCCGCCCAACCCGCACGACGATCTCTCGGCATTGGCCGGGTGGGGGGAGCCCTTCACGGGGCTGCCGCCCGCAACCGAGCCCGCGCCGCGGTTCCTGGTCGACCAGGTGCTGCGGCAGCCCGGTCGGATCGCCATCCTGATCACGGGCCCCGCCACCAACTTCGCGGCCGCTCTCGAGTTGGCCAAGCGCGAGGGGAAGCGCGACGAGTTCGTACGCGGCGTGCGGTACGTGGCGTTCACGGGCGGCAGCCCCGACGAGGGTACGCGCACCATCGAGCTGGACCCTGCCGCCGCGCGCGCGCTGCTCTCATCGGGCGTGGTGGTCTACATGCTCGGCGCCGGGGCAAAGCGGCCGTACCTGACCTACGAGGAGCGCGCCCGCTACTGGGCGATGCCAACGCCATTGGTGCGCGCCCTGCAGGAGCTCTACATGCTCTACGGGCAGGGACTCGACCCCAACGCGCCCTACATCCCCAACCTGGACGACGCGTGCGCCCTCGCGCTGAGCCTGCCCGGAGCGCCCGTGCAGCTGATGCCGTGCCGCATCGCGCTGCGCCGCGACGGCCGCGTGAGGATCGATTCACGCAAGCGCGGGCACTACTGGCGCACTGCTCAGGACGTGAGCGCCATCTGCAGCCAGGCGTTGGCGCGCGTGACCATGTCCTGGATGACGGCGGATCGTCATCTGCTGCTCGCCGAGCAGGCCGCGCCGTCCCCGCTCCCGGCTCCGGCGCGGCAGGCCGTGGACGACGCGCGGCAGCTGCTGCACGAGGACGTGCTGCCGGCGGAAGCGCTGCCGCAGGCGTTCGACGCGCTCGATGCGGTCTGGCAGCCGGGCGAAGCCGTCGCGGAGCACCTGCGCCTGGCCCGCGCGTTCGCCCTGGCCTGCGCGCCAGCGGTCGCAGACTTCGCGGACACCCAGCGCGCGCAGCCGCGCCCCCGCGAGGCACAGCCCCCGCCGCCACGCCTGCGCAAGCGTCACGTGGTCGCCGCGTTGTTGGTGCTGGCCGCGCTGGCGGGCGCGGCGGCGTACGCGCGCCGTGCCCGGATGCGCAGGTGAGGAGGCTCCTGCCGGCAAACGGAGCCCGTGGGCGTGGCGGTGACCGGCACCACCCGGAATCTGGCGCCGCTCGCCGCGGTCTGGATCACTGACCGAGCAGGCGCCTCCCGCCCGATCCGTCCGGTTTGACGAGCACGACCTCGGAGGCTGGCCAGCCTCCCCGGATCACCGCGATCCCCGAACCGTCGGGCGACCACCGGGCGAAGAACCCGGCCGGACCCAGCTTCGCCGGACCCGACCCGTCCGCGGCCATGGTGAAGATGCTCTGGTCGCCGGTGCGATCCGACGAGAAGATGATCCGCGATCCATCGGCGGACCATCCGGGATAGATGTTGGAGGAGCCATCACTGGTCAGGCGCTCGCGGTCCGATCCATCGGCACTGATCGTATAGACGTCATCCTTGCGTCCGTGGCGCTTCGCGTAGAACACGATGCGCGACCCGTGCGGCGACCAGACCGGGGTGGAGGCGACCAGCGCGCTGTCGGTGATCGCCTTCTGGCCCGACCCGTCCGCGTTCATGACGAAGATCTGTCCCCGGGAGTTCCGGTTCGAGGTGAATGCGATCCGGGAGCCATCGGGCGACCAGGACGGCGCCCAGTCGCGGGCGGGATGCGTGGTGAGCCGCGTCTCTGCGGTGCCGTCGGGGCGGATGACGTAGATCTCGCCGTTGCCATCCCGCGTTGAATTGAAGGCGATCCTTGTGCCGTCCGGGGACCAGGAGGTCCATCCGTCGTCGCCGGTCGTGTCAGCGGTCAGCTTCGTCATGCCCGATCTCGCGAGCGCGCTGAGATACACCGACTGGCGCCCGCCTCGGTGCGCCGTGACGGCCAGCCGTTTGCCGTCGGGAGACCACGAGATCTCCTGATAGAACGTTGGAACGGTCGCCTTGGAAGGGGTGCTCGCGGCGGACGGTGTCTGCGTGGCCGCCCTAGCTGACACGGCGGCGCAGCAGCAGGCGAGCGCCAGCAGGCTCTGCGCGGTGACGCTCATGCGCACGATCTTCCTCATGGGCCCCCCAAGCTGACGGCGCTCTCTTTCGATTCTGAACCGATCGGACGGGTGCGTGCGCGGCGTCGAGGCCGGCCTGCGTTGCGCTCGCGGAGCGAAGACTACCTCTTCGCGTTGACGCGCGCCACACGCGGCCCTAAGCTGCGCGCTCCCCCAAGCGTCTGCGAACTACCCCGGTGTCGCTGCGAAGCACTGCTCTCCCGATCGTCATGGCCTGGGCGCTGGCCACGCTGGTCATTGCGGTCACGCCGCAAGATGCGTCCGCCGCCGCGGTGCCGGAATCGGCGTACGGCGACCTGCGCTGGCGGCTCGTGGGTCCATTCCGGGCCGGTTGGGCCACGGTCACGGCCGGCGTGCCCGGCGACCCGCGCATCTTCTACCTCGGCGCAGCGGACGGCGGCGTCTGGAGGACGCGAGATGCGGGCGTCACCTGGCAGCCTCTGTTCGATCGCCAGGGCAGCGCCTCGATCGGTGCCCTGGCGCTGGCCCCGTCCGACCCGCGCGTGATCTGGGTGGGCACCGGTCAGATCCACCAGCGATGGGACATCGTCTCAGGGGACGGTGTCTACCGCTCGACCGACGGCGGCGGGACCTGGGCGCACGTGGGCCTCGCCGACACCCGGCACATTGGAGCCATCTGGGTCGACCCCCGCAACGCAGACATCGCGATCGTGGCCGCTCTCGGTCACGTGTTCGGGCCCAACGACGAGCGCGGTCTCTTGCGCACTGAGGACGCGGGCCGTAGCTGGTCGAGCGTGCTGTACCGCGACGCCGACACCGGTGCTGCAGACGTCACCGGTGATCCGGCGTTTCCTGATGTGCTGTACGCATCGCTCTGGCAGGTCCGCCGGCACCCGTGGCTCGACTACTTCCAGCCACCCATCGGGCCGGGCAGTGGAATCTACAAGTCCAACGACGGCGGGCGCTCCTGGTCGGCGGTCGCGGGCGACGGCCTGCCGCAGCGACCCTTGGGACGCATCGAGCTCGCGGTGGCACCCGCAACGCAAGCGCGGCGGGTGTGGGCAGCCATCGACGCGCCGGAGGTCGGCGGCCTGTACCGGACCGACGATGGCGGGAGCTCCTGGACCCGGGTCAACACCGACGCGAGCCTGGGGTCGAGCTACACGTGCGGGATCACGCCCGATCCGCGCGACCGCGACGTCGTCTGGGTGGTGGGACGGGGGCTGCGCCGCTCGACCGACGGCGGAGCGAGCTTCGCGTACGTGCGCAGCTCTCCCGGAGGCGACGATTACCACTTCCTGTGGATCGACCCGACCGATCGGGACCGGATGATCACGGGCTCCGACCAGGGCGCGGTCCTGACGCTCAACGGCGGCCGCACGTGGAGCAGCTGGTACAACCAACCCACGGGGCAATTCTACCGGCTGGCTGCCGACGATCGCTTCCCGTATTGGATCTACGGTGGGCAGCAGGACAGCGGCACGATGGCCATCGCGTCCCGTAGCGACTATGGCCAGATCACGTTTCGCGATTGGCACCCGGTGGGCGGAGAGGAGCGCGACGGCGACGTGCCCGACCCCGTCGACCCGGATGTCGTGTACGGCGCGGGCCTGGGCGGACAGCTGTCGAAGTGGAACGCGCGCACCGGCCAGACGCAGGACGTCTCGCCGTGGCCGGTATCGAGCTACGCTGCTCGGCCGGGCACCGCCCGCTACCGCTACGACTGGATCACGCCGCTGGCGATCTCCAAGCGTCCGTCGCACGCGATCTATCTGGGCGCCCAGGTGCTCTTCCGCTCCCTCGACGGCGGCCAGAGCTGGCAGACCGTGAGCCCGGATCTGACTGGAGCCGTGGAGGGCGCGCGTCGCTGCGAGGGGGACGTTGCGGTCGAGCGCGCCACCGCCTGCGGATGGGGGACGATCTTCGCCATCTCGCCGTCCGCCGCGGCCGATGGTCTGGTGTGGGTGGGCACCGACAACGGGCGCGTGCAGGTCACCCGCGACGACGGCGTATCGTGGACGAACGTGACGCCTCCCGACCTCGCCGACTGGACCAAGGTCAACACCATCGACCCATCGCAAAGCGACCCAGCGACCGCCTACGTCGCCGCCGATCGCAATCGTCTCGACGACGCACGGCCGCTCGCCTGGCGCACGCACGACTGCGGGAAGACCTGGGCCGAGATCGGCCACGGTTTGCCCGGCGGCGGCTGGGTCGGCGTCGTGCGCCAGGACCCGCAACGGGCGGGCCTACTGTTCGCTGGCACGAGCCGCGGCGTTCACGTCTCCTTCGATGATGGCGACCACTGGCAGAGCCTGCAGTTGAACCTGCCGACTACCGGCATCAATGACCTGCTGGTCCACCACGGCGACCTGATCGCGGCAACGCAGGGACGAGCGATCTGGGTGCTCGATGCCATCGAGCCCTTGCGCCACTTCGCAGCGGAGGAGCTCGGGGCCGGAATCCTCCTCGTGCCGCCCCCGATCGCGTACAGGCTTCGCCCGAACCAGAACCGGGACACGCCGTTGCCCCCCGAGGAGCCGCGCGGCGAGAATCCGCCGGTGGGAGCGATCATCGACTACGTGCTCGGCAGCGCCGGCGCGCCAGCGGCTGGCGCCGCCGGAGAAGCCAGGAGTGCCGGCGGTGCCGTGGGGGCGGCAAGCGCCGAGACCGCGCCGCCCGTCGTGCTCGAGATCGTCGATTCCGGCGGCAGACTCGTCCGCCGCATCTCCAGCAACGAGAAGCCCGCGCGGGCCAAAGCGGAGGTCTACTTCGCCGACCTGTGGCTGGGTGATCCACCGTCGCTGCGAGCGGGTGCTGGCCACCACCGCTTCGTATGGGATCTGCGGTATCCGGAGCCGCCGACGCTGCGGTCCGAGTACTCGATCGCCGCCGTTCCGGGACGCCCGACGCCAACGCTGCCTCAAGGCGCATTCGTGCTGCCGGGCCGCTACGAGCTGCGGCTGACGGTTGGATCCCGCACGGTCTCGCGGACGCTGGACGTAGCGATGGATCCGCGCGCCACCGTTTCCACGGATGATCTGTCCGCCCTGCTCGCTTTCCAGACCGAGCTGGGAGAGACGCTCGCCCGCGCAGTTCCGCTCGCGCAGAGCCAGGACTCGCTCCGTGAGCGGCTGAGCGCGCTCACGGCGGATCCCCGAGCGAAGGGGCTACGCCGATCGATCGAGAGCGCCCGCACCGCCCTCGACGCTGCGCGTGGACCCAACGGCGAAACGCCCGCGACGATCGCGGGCGATCTCACCTCGCTCGCCACCCAACTCGAGCGCGCGGACGTCGCGCCCACCGCGCCGCAGCGCAGCCTGCTGGCCGACGCGCAGGGACGGCTCGGCCGCGCGCAGGCCCGCTGGCGGGAGTTCGAGCGCCGCCGGCTCGCCACGCTCGAGCACCAGCTGCAGAGCGCGGGGATCCAGCTGCGCGAGCCGAAGCCGTAGGCGCTGGGCGCCACCCGCGGGCGCGAAGCTCAGCCCGGTGGACACCACGGGCCCGGTTCCAGGTCGTCGTCGTGGCTCGGCTCCGCAGGACAATGGCGACGAACAGGCGCGCCAGCGGACATCCCGGGCCCGCGGACATCCCGGGCCACCGGACATCCCGGGCCCGCGGACATTCAGCGGGCGGAATTCAGCGGGCGGCGGTCAGCAGCTCCCGTGCGCGGCGTACGATGGAGGGGTCCGCCAGCCCCCAGCCTTCACACGCATGCAGCACTTCCGCCAGCTCCGCGCGATCGATCGGCTGTCGCGCGGCCCCCCGCGCGACGTGCAGCGCGCAGCGGACGAATGCAGAATTGGGATGCTGGTTGGTCTCCGACTTGCGCAGGAGTTGGACGGCCTCGCTGAGGGTGTCCTCGGCCTCGGCGGCTTGGGCCTCCTGGGGGGACGCCAGCGCGGCCACCTAAAGGACGGAGAGGGCATGCGCGAGTTGCGCGGATTTGTCGGGACTCCGCGTGCGGATGTGGGCCACGTACGTCCGCAATGAATCGAGGGACACGTGGCGCCCGATCGCGAGCTCGGCGCCGGCACGGCTGACGTCCTCGTCCGCCACGGACGCGGAGGTCGGACCCTCCTGCCGCCGCAGCGTCGCGGGCGCGATCCAGGAGCGCAAGGCCCTCCTGCGCGCGGCCCGAGCGCACCAGCGCGAGCCCTAGATCCCGGCCAATCGCCAGCGTCTCGGTGTGCTGGGGACCATAGATCTTCTGGGCCAGGGCGAAGGACTTCCGCAGCGACTCCACCCCCTCGTCGAGTGGCCCCTCGTTCACGAGGGACACGCCGATGTTCATCAGGCTTCCCGCGACCGATTCCGAATCCTCTCCCAGAATGCGCCGGCGCGATTCGAGGAGAGCGCGGTGCATCCGCTCCGCCTCGGCAAATCTTCCCGTCACCTGGAGCGAGACCGCCAGGTTGGAGCGCATGGAGAGGACGTTGGGGTGGTCCCGCGGAAGCGGCCTTCCCAGGATTGCCAGGCCCTCTGCAAAGTTGGCCTGCGCGGCACTCCACTCGCCCCGGGCCCAATGGAACGAGCCCAGCGCGTTGAGCAGCCCTGCGAATCCCACCGAGTCGGCGTCCGCACCGCCGGCCATTAGAGAGCGGCGAATCTGCAGCGCCCGTTCGAGCAGACGCTCGCGTTCTGCCTCGTCCTCAACGACGATCGAGAGGTCCTGGCACGCGATGGCAACGTCCGCGACGTTGGGTCGAAATCGGGCCTCGTGGCGCGCCAGCGATTCGCGGAACAGCGGCTCCACCGCGCGTGGCCCGTCCAGCCTCAAGAGGAGCCTTCCCCGCTCGTGCGAGAGGCTCAGCAGCTCGTCGGTCAGTCCCGCTCGCTCGGCATCGGCGAGCGCACGATCCAGAGCATGGCGCTGCTCGTCGTAGTGGCTGCGCGCACCGCGGATCGCTGCCATCGTCTGCCAGAGCTTGGCCTCGATGCGGGGATGGTCGCGCGTCGACTCGATCCTGGATTCGGCGATCCGCACCAGATCCTTGACACGAAGCGTATCGCCACCGGGGGTCGTCTGCGGGTCGGCGACACGGAACACGTCCACGAGCATGGCAATGGCGGCCTCCGCGTCCTGGCGCTCAGCCACTGCGTTGTCGCGCTCGTGCGCGACGCGGCGCGCCTGCCATGCAGACGTTGCAGCGAATGCCACGATCAACACCGACAGAGTTGCCGCGACCGCCAGGTCCGCACGATTACGGCGCACGAACTTGTGCAAACGGTACCGGAATGAGTCGGGCGTCGCGTGCACCGGCAGGCCCCCCAACCAGCGGTCGACGTCCTCCGCCAGGTCGTCCGCCGAGCCGTAGCGGCGTTCGGGCTCCTTGCGGAGCGCCTTCTGCACGATACGGTCGAGGTCGCCGCGCAGCACGCGCGCGACCTCCGGCGTACAAGCAACCGCGCTGGGCAGAACAGCCTCCTCATGCTGGACGATGCGATCGATCTCGCTGCGGGAACGACCCGCCAGCGTGAACGGACGCCGCCCCGCCAGCAGCTCGTACAGCAGGACCCCCAGCGCCCACTCCTTCGGCTTGCTCCCCGGGCGACCAAACCAGACAAAGCGGCCGGGCTGCGAGGCGATGAACTCCTCGCCCAGCCGCTGCTCGAAGGCGCCCAGGGTCACCTCGAAGAGCCGGCCGATGCTCAACTCGCCGAACTGCCGGAATGCTGCGATGAGCGAGTTGAAATCGAGATCGCCGGGGGGTATCGTGATCGTAGTGGCGAGGGTGACCACGAGTCGCCTTTGCCCGTCCATGGGGGTTCCTCCTCTCGGCTTGTGCAACAACCGGAGGGTGAACCCCTTTTTTCATGCGCCGTCAACGGCTCCCATCAACACATCCTCGGACAAGCCCAAATCTTCCCGGAGGTCTTTCGTCATGCGTCACCTCGCGGTGCTCGTGCTCTAGCGGCTGTTCCTGTCCGCCATGGCGCTGCCCTCCAGCGCGTGGGCCGTCCTGCGCAGCGAGGATCATGGCAAGAGTTGGGTGGAATGGAGCGTGCTGGCCGACATCCTCAATGGCGACCCCCTCGGGGATCCCGAAATCCAGGTCGCGCGCGGGTTGGCCAACGAGTGGCCATACGTGAGCCATGTCAAGGGTGGGGAGGCGACGAAATCCGGGAGGCCCGCGCGCAACGTGGCGGGTCTGGAGTCTCGCTACCCGGGAGCGTAGTATCAGGGCCAGTATCATGACCGCCCGCGTAGTGGGGGGCCAAGAAGTGTGGCCGCGGCAGGGTGGACCGAGCTCGGACGGACGAGGATCCTGGCCGGTACCGGTGTCTGGCGGCCAGCGACGATCGGCGGCGGGCGGCCTTTGGCGGTCCGAGTGCGGTAGGACTGTGGTCTGGGCGCAGTCTAGCCGCGGTGACGGGACGCAGGGGACTTCTCATGGCACGACAGGATCCAGATCCAAAGCGTGAGTTGCTCCAGCATACCATCGCGACCCTCGCCTATCGCGGGGGTAAGGTGCTGCGGGACGCGCCGCCCGACTTCGGAGCGCTTCGAGTCGGCGAGACCACGCGAACGCCGCGCGAGATCCTCGGACACATCGGCGATCTGCTCGAGTGGGCGCTCTCGCTGGCCCAAGGGCGGCAGCGCTGGCCAGAGACTTCGACCCGAACATGGGAGCAGGAGGTAGAGCGGTTCTTCGGCGGGCTCGAGCGGTTCGACGCCTATCTGGCGTCGCAGGAGCCCTTGGTGGCCTCGCCAGAGGAGCTGTTCCAGGGTCCGGTCGCAGACGCGTTAACGCACGTCGGGCAGATCGCGATGCTGCGGCGGATGGCCGCAGCGCCCGTACGGGGCGAGAACTACTTCATCGCCGAGATCAAGCCCGGGCGCGTTGGGCGTGAGCAGGCTGCCGCGCGGCGTGAGTTCGACTGAGTCGCTCTGGCGCCGCCCGCCGCGCGAACTCTACACGCAATGGATGGCGCGCAGCTGCGAATTCCGGTGGCCGCGGGAATCCGGCGCGCGCCGCGGTGTCGTCACGCTGAAGCCGACGCCGCGGGGCCTGCACCGGAAACCTGACACGGCAGCGCCGGCACCGCAGACCTGACACGGCAGCAACGGAGCCGAACCGGTAAGCCCCCTGATGGAGATCTTCATGACGCAAAAATCACCCAAGTCGGATCGGCCGGAGTCGCCAGCCAAGCAGCTGGCAGGGTTCATCGCCAAATTCGACCCGTCCATCGGGAGGCTGGTGCGCTCGGCGCGCGCGGTCTTGCGCAGACGATTCCCGACCGCAGTCGAGCTGGTCTACGACAACTATAACGCCCTCGCCATTGGCTTTGGGCCCAACGAGCGGACATCCGAGGCCTTCGTCTCGCTGGCCGTCTTCGCCAGGGGGATCAGTCTCTACTTCATGCAGGGGGCCAAGCTCCCCGATCCCCACAAGCTGCTGGAGGGAAGCGGCAACCAGGGGCGCTTCATCCGGCTCGAGAGCATCGCCCAGCTCGACGAGCCGGCGGTCGCGTCTCTGCTTCGCGCGGCCATTGCGCAGGGCAAGACCCCGCTGCTTGCCAGCGGGAAGGGCTATACCGTGATCAAGTCGGTGTCCGCCAAACAGCGGCCGAGGCGTCCGACCCCAAACCCGCCCAAGTTAGCGCCGGCGCGGCCGCGGTCGCGCAAGAAGGCTGCACGCTGGTGAGCCCATCGCCCGCAGCGATCGTCGGGAACGATCGCCTTGCGGGCGTGGTCGGAAGCAATTGACCGAAGCGACCGGCTGAGGCCACCGTTGGAAACCCGCGGCCAGCCCCATGTCTGATCGCCGCGGAGATTCCCCATGCGTACGGCCGGGTGTGGCCGGCATCACGCCTGCCGCAGACTCTCCGACCGGCGGTCCGGTAGGGACAGCGAACTCCTTCATTTTAGAAGCGTCATCCGGCGCGTCTCTGCGAAGGGGCCGGCGTCGAGCCGATAGAGGTACACGCCCGAAGCCACCGGTGCGCCCTCGCCATCGCGGCCATCCCAGACCACCCGATGAGCTCCGGCCTCCATGCGATCGCTGCGCTGCAGCGTTGCGAGCAGGCGTCCGGCAACGTCGTAGATCCGAAGATCGACACGCCCAGCCTCGGAAAGGTCGAACCGGATGGACGTGCTCGGATTGAACGGATTGGGGGCCGCTGGATACAGGCTGTAGGACTGCGGGGCGCTCGGGGGGGCGCCCGTGCTGGAGTTCCGCTGCTGCACGATCTGGAGGATGACGAACTCGCCAGGTCGCACCGGCGCGAAGCCCACCACAATGATCGTGCGCCCCTCGTCGATGTCTTGCTGGGTCATGGTCGTCTGGTCCACCCGGACGAAGAACGTTTGCTGCGGCGTCGTGCCCTGGAACCAGCCACCCTGGAAGAGCCCGTACATGAAACTCTCCACGCACTGTTGTAGGCTCGACCACAGGATCGCGTCGTTCGGCTCGAGCACCGCCCACTGCGTTCCCTCGTAGATGGACTCCTCGAGAAACAGACCCATACGCCGGACCAAGACGTATCTCCAGTCGCTGTCGCTCGAGATGGTGCGTACGCCCCAGATCTGGACCCCGAGTCCGACAAAGGTCCGGATGGCGTCGACCCCCGCCAGATTGAGCGTGTCCAGCTGCTGGGTCGTGAGATTGACGCTCACGCCTGTGGCCGTCACCACGTTGCCAGCCGGGGACTGTGGGGGGGCCGTGCGCGCGTACGCGCCGGCGACAAAGCCGCTGGGCGGCAACAGCAGCGAGACACCCATCGGCGCGGCCTGGATCCAGGGGAAGTAGAGAGCAGCGTGCCCCAGCGTGGAGGTCAGGCTTGCACGCTGCTGCAGGACCCCATCGATGTCGACCGCGGTGGCCGGGTCGAGCACCGCCATACGATCGCGCATGGCCTCGCACTGCGAGATCATGGCGGCTTGGACCGGCCCCGGAGACCGCCCCCGGGATAGCGACCACGCTGACCTCATCGACGTCTCGAAGCGCTTGCAGTCCGGTCCGCAGACCGAGCGCCCCACCGTCTACGCCGATGAAAGAGGCATCGTCGCCGCCGGCCACGCGCACCACGTAGAGGCGCTGCCCGCCGTTCGCGAAGAAGGCGGCGACCGACGAGGCAAGGTAGGGGTGGGGGAGTCCGGCAGTCGAACTGCCGAAGGCCGCCAGGAATTCCGCGAAACTCCCCACGAACACCGGCTGATCGAGAGGGCCGTACTCCGACATGCCGACGAAGCCTGCGGTACCTGTGTCGACACCCTGGATCGCAGCGGCGGGGGCCAGAGAAGGACCCACGAGCAACGCCCCACAGAGGGCCAAACCGCAGAGCGCCTTCATCGCGCCTCCATCGTCGGGACCGTTGAAGCACCGCCGGAGTTTCCATGTCATTGTACACGCAATCCGCCGCGCAAACGTGATTCGACTCGGTGTGATCCCGTCGTGCCACTCGCGAGCTTGGGCCGCGGACTCGGTGGTTTTCCAGACGTGGCTGAGGGAGGTTTCCAACCACGACACGCGGCGGTACCGAACGCGGGCGAGGTACTCACGGTTACGAAACGGAAGCAGTCGGCAGCTTGAAGACGCCGGGCCCAAAATTGTGTACTGTCGCGGTCGGCCGGATGGCGCCCATCCACCGACCCGGAAGCAGGTGGGCTCTGCAACTCGCTGGAGGTCCCAACTCATGTGGTCTTGTGCACGCCATTTTGCGGAGTTGACGCGTTGCACCGCGTTGCCCGCCCGTTCCCATTCCGCCACCACCGGCACGGCATTCCTCGCGCTGCTGATGGTGGCGACCGTCTCCGTGCGAGCGCAGGAGGTGGATCCGGACTTCTCTGTCACGGATGGTATCGTGACGGTCACCACTCTGTCGGGGAACACGCTCTACATCGGCGGGCCCTTCACCCACGTGGGGCCGCAGACCGGCAACTTCGTGCCGATCCATGCCACCAGCGGAGGCGTCCTTCCCGGCTGGCCCAAAGTGAATGGCTCGGTGCGCGCGGTGGCCTCCGACGGCGCGGGCGGTTGGTACGTGGGCGGGTTCTTCACCGGTGTGGGCGGGTTGCCGAGAAACAACCTCGCGCACATCCTCGCCGATCACTCCCTCGATGCGTGGAACCCGGGGACAGACAGCTACGTGCTCGCCGTGGCGGTGAGCGGAACGACCGTCTACGCGGGCGGGTATTTCAGTCAGGCTGGCGGCCAGGCTCGCGCGTACCTCGCTGCGCTCGATGCGAGCACGGGCTTGGCGACGAGTTGGAACCCGCAGCCCAACTCTGCGGTGTATGCTCTGGCCGTGAGCGGAACTACGGTGTACGCGGGCGGAGCCTTCTCCGACGTCGGCGGTAACGCCCGCACCCTGATCGCCGCTCTCGATGCCACGACCGGCATGCCGACCAGCTGGGATGCGCAGCTGGGCGGTTACGACGGCGTCTATGCGCTGGCATTGGACGGGCCGACCGTCTACATGGGAGGGAGCTTCTACGCCGCCGGCGGACAGACCCGCTTCAGTCTCGCCGCGGTCGATGCAACGACGGGACTCGCGACGAGCTTCGACCCGAGTCCGGACAACCGGGTCCTGGCCCTCGCGATGAGTGGGTCGACCGTGTATGCCGGGGGTCAGTTCTCCACGATCGGTGGCCAACCACGCAGCCAGATCGCAGCGCTGGATGCGACCACGGGCGCGGCGACGAGCTGGGACCCCAATACGGTCTCGTACTTCGGCGGTGTCAACGCGCTGGCCGTGGGCGGGTCGACCGTCTACGCGGGTGGGTACTTCACCGGGATGGGTGGCCAACCGCGCAACAATCTCGCCGCAATCGACGCGACAACCGGCCTTGCGACGAGCTGGGACCCGTACTCGTTCGGTGGAGTCTCCGTCCTGGCGATCGATGGCCCAACCGTCGTTACTGGTGGCGACCTGTCGAGTGTGGGCGGTCAGGTGCGCAACGGTATTGCCGCACTCAACGCCACGACCGGCGCTCTGGATAGTTGGAATCCCGACGCGAACGGCGCGGTCTCCGCGATCGCCGTCGATGGCGCGACCGTATACGCGGGCGGGCTGTTCACCAGCATCGGTGGGCAGCCCCGCTCTGGCCTCGCCGCGCTCGATTGCACCACGGGGAATGCTACCGCTTGGGATCCGAATCCGAGCGGTGGGTTTGCGACCTGGGTCCACGCCTTGGCGACCAGCGGGACGATCATCTACGCGAGCGGGGACTTCTCCAGTATCGGTGGCCAGGCGCGCGTCGGCGTTGCCGCACTGGACGCGGCGACGGGGCTGGCGACCGGTTGGGATGCGAGCCCAGGTCTTTACAGCATCATCCGCGTCCTGGCGGTGAGCGGGGCGACGGTGTACGCCGCCGGGGACTTCACGAGCATCGGCGGGCAGTCGCGCGGCGGGCTGGCGGCACTCGATGCGGCGACCGGCCTGGCGACGATCTGGGACCCGGATGCGGGCGGCTCGATCAATGCAATCGCGTTGAGCGGGACGACGGTCTACGTCGGTGGGTTCTTCTTCGACGTCGGTGGGCAGTCACGAATAGCATCGCCGCCCTGGATGCGGCGACCGGCCTGGCGACAGGCTGGGACCCGGATGCGGGATTCGGTTCGATCGACGCCCTGGCGGTGAGCGGATCGATGATCTATGCGGGGGGGTTCTTCATCCACATCGGCGGGCAGCCACGCAACCGGATCGCCGCCCTGGATGCGGCGACCGGCCTGGCGACAGGCTGGGACCCGAATTCGAACGACCTCGTCACCAGTTTTGCCGTGAGCCCGACGACGGTGTACGCGGGGGGCTATTTCTCTGGGATGGGTGAGACTCCCGCGCGCGGCATCGCTGCGATCTCCGCTCAGGACTTTCCGGTGCCGGCGCTCGCTGCGAATTTGGAGGCCGAGCTGACGGTCGAGGGCGTGCGGCTGAAGTGGGACATCCACGGTGCGAAGTCCCTCGATCGACTGACCATCCTGCGCGGTGATGCGCGAGGGCAGGAGTTGGCGGTGGCGAACTGGGTCGGCGCCCAGACCGCTGCGGCCGGCTCGTGGCTGGACGCGGATGCTCTCACGGGGGGACGGTTCCGCTACCGGTTGGTGGGGCAGATCCTTCGGGTACAGCTCAGTTCACCGGAAGTCGTGGTGGAGGTGGTCCGAAGCGTCCTCGGTCGATCCCATCTTATCAGCGCGGTTCCAAATCCGTTCAATCCATCGACCCGGTTGGAGTACCAGCTCGCGAGGGCCGGACGGATCACCCTGGGGATTTACGACCTCGCGGGGCGGCTGATCCGGGAGATGGATCTCGGGTCGCACACGGCCGGCCGAGGGGCGGCGGAATGGGACGGCCGTGACGGTGAGGATCACCCGGTGTCGAGCGGGGTGTATCTCGTGCAGATGCACAGCGAGACCGGGAACGATCACATCCGCGTGGCTCTAATCAAGTAGTACCATCACGCTCACGTCGCTCCCCGAGCGGACTTATTTGGTACAATCTCCAGGGTGATTCGTCGTCGCGTCCCCGGCGGCCCAGCGTAGGACGGTGCGTCCTTGGCAGATGCCTCGCGCCCGGACATCACGGTACTGCTCCAGCAGCTCAGAGCGTCCCCGCAGTCGGCCGACGCCGCGCGCGAGGAACTGATTGCGGCCGTCTACCAGGAACTACACCAGATCGCGTCGCGTTTGATGCGATCCGAGCGCAGCGACCACACGCTTCAGCCCACCGCTCTGGTCCACGAGGCCTATCTGCGCCTGGTGGACCAGACGCGCATTGAGTGGCAGGACCGTTCGCACTTCTTTGCCATCGCGGCGCGCCTCATGCGCCGGATTCTCGTCGACCGCGCCCGCGGCCACGCTTGTGACAAGCGCGGCGCCGGCTGGGACCGGATCACGCATGAACGCGGGATCCCCATTGCGCTCCTCCACCGGTTCGAGATCGGATGGCCCACGTTGAGGGCGATCACGGGCGCCCTGTCCCGTCCGCTCTGCCCGCTCCCGCCACGGCAGCCCGCTCCCAGAGCCATGCCGCAACCGACGTTGCGGCGTGCCGAGCGGCGTCACATCGTTGGCGCTGGAGCAACCCACCGAGGTGACCCATGGCTTCCGATGCCGACGACCTCTTCCGTGAGCCCGGGCTGACCGGGCTGGAGCACGTGCTCGTGCGCGAGCTGGATCCCCGCGATCTCGATGCGGTCGTGCGCATCGACGCGCGCCTGAGCGGCCGGCCGCGCCATGAGTACTTCCGCCGCAAGATCGACGAGGCGACCCGCGAGTCGGGGATCCGCGTCTCGCTCGCCGCCGAGAGCGCTGGGACGTTCGCCGGGTTCTTGCTGGGCCGTTTGTACTACGGCGAGTTCGGCCTGCCCGAGCCCACGGCGATCATCGACACGATCGGCGTGGAGCCCGAGCTGCGCGGCCGACACGTGGGCAAGGCCATGCTGCGCCAGCTCGAGATGAATCTCCGGGCCGTGGGCATCGAGGTGGTCCAGACCCAGGTGGACTGGCAGCTCTTGGACCTGATCGGCTTCCTGGGCAGCGAGGGCTTCCGACCGGCGCCTGTCCTGTGCCTGGAGAAGCGGCTCGCCTGAGGGGTCCGCGCAGGCGCGCGCGGGCTCGACCCGCCATCAGCGCACCTTTGCCAGCGTGCTGCTGGCGATGACCCCGGCCACCCGCACGACGCAGTGGTAGATCCCGCTCGCCGCGGGGCCGCCCGCCGAGGTCCGGCCGTCCCAGACGATCCGGTGCTCGCCGGCCCCCAGCAAGCCGTCGTGCAACGTGGCCACGCGGCGCCCGGCCACGTCGTACACTGCCAGTTCGACACTCTGCTCCACGGCAAGCTTGAAGGAGATCGCCGTCTGGCCCGTGAAGGGGTTGGGGGCAGTCAGCACCCGCAGCGGCTGCTGCGGCTGCAAGGCCGGAGGGCCTGCAGTGGACGTGGGCTGGATGGCGATTGGGGTCCGCGCGAAGGCCTCGTCCACGACATCGGCGCCACTGAGGACGCGCAGGCGGATCAGCGCCGACGAGTACGCCTGTGTGAATTGATGGGTATACCGGTGATCCAGCAAATTGCTCTCCTGCAAAAGCGCGAAAACGGTGTACGGCCCACCCGACTCGCTCACGGCGAATTCGTAATCGAAAGCGGCGGGGCTGGAAGCATGCGCCACTTTGGGCATGCAACCTCCGCCGGAGCAATCGCACTGACCGAAGTAGGTCGTGACGGCACCGTCCACGCTGGCCTCGATGAAGATCCCGATCATCGGGAAGCACCCGCCGTTCGGGTCGCCGTACAGGCACTGGAGCGCGAGCAGGGCGTCGCCATCGAGGTCGTGCGTCTGGCCGCAGGAGACGGTGGTGGCCATCAAGCAATCCCCGGAGGCGTGCCCCACACCCAAGGCGTGCAAGAGCTCGTGGAGCGCGGCTGTCTTGCGGTCGAACCGGCCCGCCTGATTGTTCCCCCACGGGACCGATGCATTGAATCCTACGTTGGCGCCGCCGATTGCCAACAGCGGCGATCCCGTCTGCTCGGCGTAGAACGTGTGTGTTGCGCCGATCATTTCCTGCGTCGTGGCGGTGGTGTCAGCGCAGCTGAGCGGCGTCGCCGCCAGGAGTGCGAACACGATACCCCTGGCCGGCTGCGGATCGCTGGGCCCGATCGGCCCCGCCTCCAGGAGGAAGATCGGGGCGGTCAGCTCGCTGACCGCGGTCAGGTTGAACTCTAGCACGGCGGCCCGAATTGCGCCCTGGAAGGCCGTGCACTGCGTGGATGTCCCGCAGGCATTCAGTCCCTCTGCCCAATAGAAGTTAATGTCCAACGGTGAGCACCAGCGGCTGGCGTCGATGCTCAGGCCGACGCACTGCGCACGGCTCATTGGCGCCAGGCCAAAGAGCAGGCACGCAACCGTCAGCAGGCCAAGCCCCGCGCGCTCCCGCGCCCGGGGGGTCCCTGTCTGGGGGAGGACGCGCGACTCGGTGCCGACGAACGCGCTCTCGGTGGTGCGGGGCATCGTTGGAAACGTCAGCGGGAAGCGCATGGAACAGCTCCTTCGGAAGAGTCCGCGGTCGGGTGCTGCGAAAAGGTGATTGGCGCCCGAGTTGTTTTGCGAGCCCCGAGAATCTACCGCACGACGGCGCCCTGGGGGTGCTCCAATTGAGCGCGCGACCCTCCGCTGGGGTCAAAATTCCTGCAATTCGACACCTTTTGCCCCTCAGGAGTCAAATCACCGGGAGCGGACCCGCATGGCCGAGTCAGCCGTGCGCAGATCTGTGGGTTCATGAAGCATCCTCCGGAGTTGGGTCCGCTGGCTCGGGTCCGTCGGCTCGAGCCGTTGCGTGGTCTTGTAAATCGCAGGGAAAAGTCTCAGAGAGATGACGAGCGGTGCGCCTGTGTGCAATGGCGCCGGTCGGTTGGCCGAGCGATCCATGTGTAGCACGATCACGACCTGCATCGTGCCGGCATGCTCCTCCAGCGATCCCAGCGTGGTGCCGCTCGCTGAGGGCAGCGGCAAAACCCAATGCCCCATCCGCTCGAAGCTGGGGGTCCAGCGGCGCAGCGCCCTGATCCACGATTTGACGGCGACCGGCCGCCGTGCGATGCTGCACGACACCATTTCAGGGGCCCACCGCTGTAAGATCGTGAGGTCGGTCACCATGATCCAACTGTCGCATCTCTGCCGCAGGATCCGCTCTTGCGGTTTGTCCGGCGGCCCGCTGAAAATCCCGAATGCCTCGGTGGCGCTGGTCGCCGCTCTCGCCGCTCTCGCCACTCCCGCCAGCGCCCTGACCTTCACGCTGGTCGGCAGCGGCAGCGGTGCCCATCTGACCGGCGCTTGGGAGCAGGTGGTCACCACGGGCTCGGGGACGGTCTCCAGCAGCTGCGCCGACTTCAGTTGTT
Organism: Candidatus Krumholzibacteriia bacterium; assembly: GCA_041484665.1. Lineage (GTDB taxonomy): Bacteria > Krumholzibacteriota > Krumholzibacteriia > JAJRXK01 > JAJRXK01 > JBGPIA01. Next base: position 50,321 of record JBGPIA010000018.1, on the reverse strand, counting down.
GCATCGACCAGGCATCCGTCGGCGGCCTCATCACGGGCATAGGTTGCGGGAGCTCAGCCGGCATGGGCGGCAGCCTCAACTGGTCCGTCACGCCTACGCCCGGTCTCACCTACATCCAGCAGGTATCGGCGATCTCGAGCTTCTGCACCTTTGGCCATGCATGGGCGGAGCTGGATGGGGAGACCAACCCGTTCGTCTTCCGGATCGACCCCGAGGCGTCGGATCAGCTCCCCCTCGTCTTCGACGTCCGCATCGCTCCGAGCGTGTGCTGCAACGCGATCGTCGAGGCTTCCGGAGGTACGGCCGCAGCTCGGATCGAGGCTCGCTATTCTGTCCGGCTGAACGGGGCGACCGTCGCGGAGGACTCGCTGGTGCGCCAGCTGAGCGCGTCGCGCTACGTCGCGTTCCCCGCCGGCGTCGGCAACACCGTCCTGCTGCCGAGCCGTCACGTCGGCGACGAGATCACGATCAGCGCTCGTTTCAGGATGGAGGCCACCTCGACGGGATCGGGCGACGTCCAGCTCTATACTTGCAGCGCGTTCGTGCCGGCCCGCCTCGTCGTGGAGGTGTCGCTGCTCGACATCTCGACCGCTGTGGCGGAGGCGGCCCCGCGGGTCCGACTCCTTCTGAGGGGTGCGTTCCCGAACCCCTTCAACCCCGGGACGACGATCCGCTACTCCACTCCGCTCGCAGGTCCGGTGCGCCTGACGGTCCACGACGTGCGCGGCCGCTGGGTGGCGACCCTGGTCGATCGGATGCTTCCGCCCGGGGAGGGGTCCGTATTCTGGGACGGTCGAGACGCGAGCGGACTGCGGGTCTCATCCGGGGTGTACGTGGCGAGACTGCTCGCCGGTGAGGCGATGCAGAGCCAAACGCTCGTGCTCGCGAAGTAGCGGCGATCCGGTCTCCGGCGGGTCCGTCCATTGACACGACCCGTTCCTATTCGGTCCGGACCGCCGGGTGACCGGTCCCGCAAAGCGGCTGGCCGGAATCGCTCCCGCCCTTTGCGCTCTCATTTCGAAATGCGGCCCCGCCGCCAGCGCGCCGCTTGCCAGCGTCGCCACCAACTGTCCGCGCACGTCGTAGATCGCGAGGGGCCCCATCCCAGCCAACCCCAACCCGCGTCAGCCCTTGCGAGCTCAAACCGTAGATAGAATCAGTTGACGGTTCGACCGGCCGCCCACACCGGCGATTCTCGAGTCCCCCCCTTGACATCACAGAACAGTCAGCATATACTTAACACTGTTCAGAAAGAGTGTGCCGTTATGGGAACGCAGGAACGCCGGGAGCGAGAGCGCCACGAGCGCAGGACGAAGATCCTCGACGCGGCCCGCGAGCTGTTCGCCAAGGAGGGGATCGAGGCGGTCTCGATGCGCCGCATCGCCGAGCGCATCGAGTACTCCCCGACAGCCCTCTACCTCCATTTCCCCGACAAGGAGTCACTGTTCCGGGAGCTGTGCCGTAGCGACTTCGCCGGGCTGGCCCTCCACCTCAACGAGCTGGCGCCCGTGCGCGATCCGCTGGAGCGCATCCGGCGCATGGGCGAGGCGTACGTGCGCTTCGCCGTCGAGCACCCTAATCACTACCGATTTATGTTCATGACCGAGCACCCAGACGTGCCGCTCGACGATCAGCAGCAGTGCACGAAGGGTGACCCCGAGAAGGATGCCTACGCGTTTCTGCGCGCCTCGTGCGCGGAGGCCATCGCCGCCGGCCAGGTGCGCGACGACCTCCACGACGCGGACCTGCTCGCGCAGACGCTGTGGGCAGGTGTGCATGGGGTGGCCGCCCTCTGCATCGACCGCAAGGAATCCTGGATCCAGATGCACGACCCCGACGTGCTGGCCACCCACATGACGCAGGCCCTGATGCGCGGAATCCGCCGGGAAGGCGCGGCCGCACCGGGCGCCGCGGACGCCCACGCCGGCAAGGCCCCACCGGTCGCTGCGGCCAAGACGGGCGGGCCGGTCCGCAAGTCGCCGCGGTCCTCGCGGTCCCCGAGGCCCCGGCCATGACCGACCTCGCGCTCAAGAGCCTGTTGCACGACAAGCTCCGCTTTGCCATCACCGTATCCGGTGTTGCGTTCGCGGTGACGCTGGTGTTCGTGCAGGTGGGCCTGTTCCTCGGGCTCTTGGGCAACGCCTCGATCAGCATCGAGAAGGCCACGGCCGACCTGTGGGTGACGACGCGCAATACGCCCAACGTGGATTTCGCCCGGCTCTTCCCCGAAGGCTACGTGCAGCGCGTGCGCGCCGTGCCCGGGGTGCAGCGAGCGGACAACCTCATCGTGGCATTCCTGCAAGTGGCCCTGCCCAGCGGCGCCGAGGAGTCGATGGTGACCTACGCGGCGGAAGACCTCACCGCGTGGGGCCTGCCCTGGAACATCGACCAGGGGAACGTCGATGATCTCCGCCGCGGCCCGTACTTCTTCCTGGACGCCTCGGCCGCCAAGCGCTTCGGCCCCTTCCAGGCCGGCGATTACCGCGAGGTCAACGGCCGGCGCCTGCAGATCGTCGGGATCACGCACGGCGCGCGGTCGTTCACGACCACGCCGCTGGCCTTCATGGACTACGAGCAGGCGCAGGCCCTGATGTCCGCCGATGCCCGTTCGCGCACCAGCTACATCCTCGTCAAGCTGGCGCCGGGCGCCGATCGCGAAGCAGTCCGCGCCGAGATCGCCCGCCGCCTGCCTCACAATGACGTGTTCACGCGCGAGGAATGGGCCCGCCGCTCGCGCACCTACTGGATCGTCAGCACCGGCCTGGGGATCAACATGGGCCTGACGGTATTCCTGGGTTGCCTGGTCGGCATCGTGGTCGTGGCACAGACGCTCTACACGTCCACGATGGAGCACCTCAAGGAGTTCGGCACGGTCAAGGCGATCGGCGGCAGCAACGGCGACATCTACGCCATCCTAGCCAAGCAGGCGGCGATCGCCGCCGTGGCGGGCTTCGCGCTGGGAGCGGGGATGGCGTACGCGACGCGGGAACTCCTGGCGCACATGGATCTGAGGCTGGTGATCCCACGAGCGCTGAACGCGTGGGTGTTCGCCGGAGCGCTGGCGCTGTGCCTGGCCTCGGCCATGGTGAGCTTTCGCCGCATCGCACGGATTGACCCGGCGCTGGTGTTCCGCACTTGAGCGCCGCGAAGGAGGGGAGAACCATGGAAGTCCTGGAAGCACGCAACGTAACGAAGACCTTCCGCGAGGGCAGCGAACCCGTCCCGGTGCTGCGCGGCGTCTCGCTGAGCGTGGTGCCGGGCGAGATCGTGGCTCTGGAGGGGCCGTCGGGCTCGGGCAAGACGACGCTGCTCTCGATCCTGGGCTGTATATTGTCGCCCTCGACGGGCGACGTGCTGATCGAGGGCAAACCCGTGGACGGTCGCAGCGAGGCGCGCCTGCGGGAGGTGCGCCGCCGGTCGATCGGGTTCGTATTCCAGCAGTTCAATCTGTTCCCGTCGCTGACCGCGCTCGAGAACGTCGCCTACGCCTTGCAGGTCAAGGGCGCGCGCAAGACTGCGGCGCGGCGCGAGGCCGAGCGCGTGCTGGAGGCGGTGGGCATGGGCGACCGCAAGCACTTCCTGCCACGCGACCTGTCCGGCGGCCAGAAACAACGTGTGGCGCTGGCGCGCGCCCTGGCGGGGCGGCCGCCCATCGTGCTGGCGGATGAGCCGACGGCCAACCTCGACTCGCAGGTGGGAGCGCAGGCACTCGATCTGTTTCGCGATCTGGCCAAGCGCGAGGACCGCGCCGTGCTCATCGTCACCCACGATCCCAAGGTCCGCGACATCTCCGATCGCGTGCTGGCGATCCGCGACGGCCGTTTGGCGGCTTGACGCGCGCGAGATCCAGCACACTACGCAGAGCAGGGGAAAGAAGGAGTCTGCCGTGAATCGCAATGTGATCTTTCGCATCGCGCTTCCAATGCTCAGCCTGGCGCTGACTGCAGCGCTGGTGGCCCAGACACGCCGCGCCTCCTCGGCACGCGATCCGGGGGCCGAAGCGACCGCCGCCGCCTCGAGCGCCGCTGGTGCCATTGGGGCTGCTGGTAGTGCAGGTGCTACCAGTGCCGCGGGTGTCGCCCCCACCGCCGGCCCCGGCGGTGCGGACGCACGCGCCCTTCACGCCGAGGGGCGGGTCGTGACCTATCCGGGCGGCGAGGTCGCTGTCGGCACCGACATTGCCGGCACCCTGACCAACGTGGCCGTCCAGGAGCGCGACAGGGTCCGACGCGGGCAGCCGTTGGCATCGATCCTTGCCGACGATCTCCGCGCCGAATGGCAGGAGTCGCGTGCGCGGCTGGCCGAATCCGACGCCGAGCTAAAGCTCGCCGCGATCGAGATCGATCGAGCGCGCAAGCTGGTCGACGCCGGCGTAACGCCGAGTCAGGAGCTGGACCGGCGCCTGCGCGACCGCGACGCGGCGCAGGCGCGCCACGACACGGCGGTCGCTTCGATCGCGCGACTGAACGCGCTCCTGGAGAAGACCCGGATCGTCGCGCCGATCGACGGGGCCGTCGTGGAGCGCCAGGCCGATGCCGGCGAGACCCTGGAGCGTGGCGATCCGATTCTGACGATCGCGGACCTGGCGCACCTGCGCATCGAGGCCGAGGTCGACGAGTTCGACGCCGATCGCGTGGCACTGGGCGCGCCGGTCGAGGTCACGGCCGAAGGATACGAGGGCCGGACCTGGCGCGGGCACGTCGAGGAGATCCCCGAGGCGGTCACCCACCGAGCGCTGAAGCCGCAGGACCCAGGCCGCCCCACCGACACGCGCGTGCTGCTGGTGAAGGTCGCCCTCGACCTCCCGACGCCCCTGAAGCTGGGGCAGCGTGTGCAGGTGGCGATCAGCCTGTCCCCGCAGCCTTAGCGCCACCATCCCCGGACGGGGCCCGCAGCGCAGATGGGCTTGCGGCACCCGCTCCATGAGAAAGTGGGGCGGCCCCGTTGACCCGGAGTAGGCCAGGGGGCTAGCCTGGTCCTGCCGCCGCGGAACCCCTCGCCACGCCCGTTGCGAGCACCGCGGCGCAACGCCACCCGATAAGGAAGGAGGACGCCATGCGTCCCACGGCCACCGTCCTGCTGGTCGGTGCGGCCCTCTTGTGCGCCCGACCCGCCACCGCCGACAATGTGCTCCCGGGAGATGACCTGTTCGAGATCCAGCCCGGAAGCAGCCACACGTTTGGAGGCCCCTACGCGATCCCAGCAGATTTCTTCGGACCGGGATCGGATCCGTTCGTGGGGACCGTGAACTTGAGTGGCCTACCTTTGGCCCCGCAGCCCAGCTGCCCCGAGCCGCTGGGCAACACCGCGGTGTTGATGCGGCGCCCGCTGTCCGCACAGCTGCCCGTGCCGCCGGCCACCGACACGGTCCCCATCGAGATCGTGGCGCTCTCGCTGGTCAGCATCGAGCCGATCGTCGTCACCTACAACGGCGGCCAGAACCCGCAGCAGTGGAACGTCAAGATGGAACTCTCGTCCACCGGGCCGCCTCCGCCATCAGGGTCGATGACCCCGCGTCACACCGATCCGGTGGGCGGGACATTCGACTCGCAGTTCTACGTTCAGCCGCTCTTTACGTTCAACAAGGTGCAGCCGCAGCCCGAGCCACCCCGCGTGATGGACTTCGGCGCCTCTAGCTTCTTCGACGTCTTCTTCGAGGTCGATATTCCCTGGAGCCACAGCGGGCCCGCCACCCTCCAACATCCCAGCTGCAGCAGCAACTTCCGGCCGACGGTCGTCGGAGGCACGCAAGTGGTTACGGCCCCGTTGGTCGGGCCGTTCACCCACCTGCTCTTGCAGTGGACTCCGGGCGGCGGGCCGGTTCCGGAGGGCCCGTCGACCTGGGGGGCCCTGAAGGCCAGCTACCAGTAGGACCGCGGCTGGGCTCCCCAGCGCGTTGGTCCCACGTGACCGCCGGGCCGCAGGGTGGTGCGCCGCCCAGAGCCCCGTTGAGATCGTGTGCTGCGCCCCGGCCACCACGGGCACGCCCGGGCCCGAGGTGGCCGGCGGCGAGGCTGGCGAGGGGAGTGGATAGGCCGCCACGTAGTCGCCAGGGCGGGGTGCACCCGACGCGAGGACATGCTCCAGCGTCCGCGCGCGGCGCAGGCACCCGTAGACCGTCTCGGCGGCGAAGGCCCGATCGCGCGAGCCCATGGGTGCGGGTCAGCGGGGCCGCGCTCGTCCTGGAGGGCGGGCGAAGGCGGCGCGGTTGTTCGTCCGCTGCGTGTGCATCGTAGGATGTCAGTGTGGGCCTCGCAGCGCGCACATCACGTTGAATCCGCGTCCGGGACGGGACCGCCAGTTCTAGCGGCCAATCCCCGGCGCAGCACTTGCAACATCAGAGTTGTATCTTGTTTGAGCGCAGTGCTTTATATCGACAACCCGCGAACCGATCGTGTTGGCGCGTGCGTCGCATGCTCGTGCTCTTGAACGCAGCCCCGCGCGCCGCGTCACCGGTAGGAGTCTCGGCGGCGGGACGATTCGGCAATGGCGGGCGCCTGGGCATCGGGCAGCTGCGCCGATCGCGGGTGCGGACATGGTAAGATCGTTACCGGTGCGCCCGGAGCCCCGTTCCGCAGTCCCAGCGTTCACTCCCGCGGATCATTGGACTGGAAGTGTACCCATGGATCCAAGGAAGCCGCTCCGGCCCCCGGTCGGTCTGCTCAAAGCGCTCGCGCTGGCGGGATGGCTGTTGGCGATCGTTACTCCCGCGATCTCGGGCTGGAACAATGCGATCGTCGACGCGACCACCGGGGCGGGGGGAACCGAGCGCTCGATCTCGATCGCCCCCGGTTCAGGCAGCCAGACGGCCATCGCCTACTACAACTCCAGCGGCCGGCGCCTCTACTACGGTTCGGCGAGCGCAGGGAACGTGTGGACCACGGCCCTGCATCCCCAGACCGGGACCGTCGGTGCGTTCTGTTCGACCCGCGTGCTGAGCGGCCTCACGGTCATCAGCTTCTACGATGCATCCGGGCAGCGTCTCTTGGTCAGCGGATTCCCGGGCGGCGTGTGGGCTACCGATAGCGTCGACGACCCGCCCGGCGGCAACACCGGCTACTACACGTCGACGGCGATCACCGCGACGGGCACGATCTACGTCACCTACTACGACGTTGGAGGGGCGGATTGCCGAATCGCCGGTGGCAACTCCGTGTCCGGCTGGACGACGGCGAACGTGGCGACCACCGGCGACGTGGGCCGTTTCGCTTCCCTCGCCCTCAGCGGCAACAACCCGGTTGTGGTTTATTTCGACGCCACCAATGGAGCGCTGAAGCAGGCGACCCCGGGAATTCCCCCCAGTTGGATCAGCGAGACCATCGACGCGGGTACCGCCGCCCTGCCCATCGGCCAGTACTGCGGTCTTGGGATCGGGTCCGACCTGGTCCGCCACGTCTGCTACCGCGACGCCGCGACGGGGTTCCTGTGGCACGCCCGCCGCCTCGGCCCCAACAACTGGGCCAAGGATCTCGTCGACAGCAGCTGCGACGCGCTCTACACGTCCCTCAACGTGGACGCCGGAGGCCATCCCCGCGTCGCGTACTACGATCAGCTGACCACAAAGCTCAAGACGGCATACTTCGATGGGTACCGGTGGACCGTCCAGTTCGCCGACACCACGGCTGGGCGCGGGCGCTACGCGGACATCACGCATCGGCCGGCCGGGCTGCCGGCCATCGCCTACTACGATCAAACGGCCTCCAATCTGCGCTGGGCCTATCTCACCGATACGTCCGCTCCGGCGGTCACCCTGATCTATCCCAATTGCTGCGACCATCTGGTGATCGGCCGCAACGTCACCATCCAGTGGACGGCTTCCGACGACAACGTCGTGACCTCGGTGGACGTCGAGTTAGCCCGTGACGGCGTGAACTTCATCGAAGCGCTGGCGCAGGGGATTCCCAACAGCGGATCGTTCGTCTGGACGGTCAGTGGGCCAGTGGCCACGGTCGCGAAGATCCGCGTGCGGGCCCGCGACATCGCCAACAAGTCCACGGTGGATGCCAGCGACGCCGATTTCAGCATCTCCAACTCGTCAGCGCTGATGAACGGTCTCACCTTTGGCAACGCCCAAGCTTGCTTCGAGACGTGGCAGATCGACCTGCACCTGGACCTGGGCGTGGCTCGGGGGTCCATTGGGTGCTTCGCGTCGCCGTCGGTCACGTCGGACCCGCTGCGGTCACGCGTGTTCGCCCTCGTGGCCCCGCCGGGACAACCCTCCGCCCAGCGGCTTCTCACCATCGACAATGGGCCCGTAGGCCCGTCGACATTGGTGGATAACGTGGACGTATCCGCATGGAATCCGCTGAATGGCCTTGCGCTGGACCCGTTCGGCACTGGCCTCTACACACTGCGCGGACCCACCGGAGCGCAGCAGCTGGGCCGGATCGACGCGGCGACCGGGACGTTTGCGTCGTTGGGCACGCTGCAGTTCGCGGCCCAACCCCACACGAGCATCGTAACGCTGGCGTTCTCGCCCTCGGGACTGCTCTACGGCCTCACAACCTCGCCGAGCGATCAGGGTCTCTACCGAATCAACGCGAACACTCTGCAAGTTACATTCATCGGCCAAACGAGCGGCGCTGCCTGGGCATTCGACGATATGGAGTTCTTCGGCGATGAGCTGTGGGCCATGGGGACCGAATTGAACGCGGTGCAGCGGATCGACCCCCTGACCGGATCGATCGTCGACGGCCACTCACTCTTGACGGCTACGGGTACCTATGGCCAGGGGCTGGCCATGTACCCGTGCGTGACCGCCACTCCGGAGCTCACCGCTGTCGACCTCCCTCAAGATGGCGGCGGGCACGTGCGGCTGGACTGGAGCGCCTACGTGCCGGCCGAGCCGGTGGCGCAATACGAGATCCTGCGCTCGAAGGATCCGTGCGAGCTGACGGACGCAGCGTTGGCGCCCATCGCCACGGTCTCGGGCACCGCGCCCGCGACGTACGTGGACCCCACCGCCACCGACTTCACGGCCTACTACTATGGGGTGCGGGCCATCGGTGTCGCCAAGACGCACACGGTGACCACGCTGTTTGCCGGTCCGGCGTTTGCCTTCCCCAATCTGCTGATCAACGAGTTCGCGCCGTCAGGCGGCGTGCCCAAGCTGGGCGGCTCCGCTGCTGCCGGGGTCGCCAAGGTTGGCGAGGCGGTCGAGATCCGCAATCTGTCCAGCACCGCTCTCGACTTGACCGGGTTCCGGCTAAGCAACGGCCCGGGTGCCCCGTCGCCGGACGAGGAGTCGCTCTCGGGCGTCATTCCTGGCGGCGGGCTGCTCGTGCACACACTCACGGTGATCGACCTGCCCAACGAGGGCGGGACGCTGGAGCTGCTGCCGCCGGCGGGCACGGGGTTCACCCTCGACATCGTCGGTTACGGCTCGCAGGGCGGAGCGCCGACCGTTCCGGCCGGATTCACGGTCAGTCGCGTCGAGGGCACCGGCCGTGACGCCTCCGACCAAAGCAGCTTCGAGGCCAGCGCCCAGACACTGGCCCAAACCAACACGGTGCCAGCGCCGGCCTTGGGGCAGTCGATCCTGCTCAACGAGGTGCTGTACACCAGCAGCTCCGGCAGTGACTACGTGGAATTGTACAACCCGCTGGGCAGCACGGTCGTGCTCAGCCAGTTCGCGCTCAGCGATGGCGTGAACTTCCTGACGACCTTGGGCGGCGGGCTGAATCTGGGACCGGGGCAGATCCGCCTGTTGCAGCAGGGCGCGGCCGGATCGTTCACCCAGAACATCAACTCCAACCTGCTGTACCTGTACAAGATCACGTCCGACGGCCAGTACCAGCGCGTCGACCAGGTGGGTTGGAGCGGAGGTCCCGTTCCACCTCCGGCGCCCAACGACGCGCTGACGCGCGTCCCCGACGGCCTGGCGGTCTATCTGGGCAACAAAGGCGCGAACTGGCCCGAGTGCGGCGGCGGTAATGTGCTGGTGTACGGTCCCCGCACGCCGGGTGAGCCCAACGCGCAGCCCGGCGTTGCGCAGGTCGTCGTGGACAAGAGCGGTGGGGGCAATTACCTGACCATCAACGCAGCGCTGGCGGCTGTGGCATCGGGCACGCGCGTGCTGGTGCGTCCAGGCACCTACAATGAGTCCATTGCATTGAGAAACGGAGTCGAGATCGTCGGTGCGGGCGGCAATCCTGCTTCCATCGTCATCACCGGTGGCGCCGGCGGCAATCCGATCGTGACCGCCAACGGTGTGGATGCGAGCGCGGTGCTGGCTGGGGTCACCGTGCGGGGCGGCAGCGCGGCCAACGGCGCGGGTCTGCTGGTCAGCAACAACGGTACGCCGCACGTGCGCAATGTACGGTTTGAGAGCAACCGGGCCACGCAGCGCGGGGGGGCCATTGCGGTGACCGGCGGCGGGCCGACCATCGACGGCTGTTTCTTCCTGGAGAACGGCGCGCTGCTCGACGGCGGAGCGATCGCGCTGTTGGGCGGCGCGCTGGACGTGGAGCGCAGTCTGTTCGTGCTCAACGACGCGGGCGCGCGCGGGGGGGCGGTGTACGGTGGTGGTTCGGGCTCCTCTGTGGTCCAGCAGTGCGTCTTCGACCGCAACGTCACCTGGGGTCTGGGGGCGAGCGCCATCCACAGCGCCGGGACTTCGTTCGACGTGTTTTTCGTGACGGCCACCAATGGCCCCAACGGTCCGCCGCTGGCGGCCGAGGCGACCGGGCACGTGTCGTTCATCTGCGGCGCACTGTTCGGCAACGCCCAGCCGATCTCCCTGGCCGGCGGACTGATGGATACCACCGGCGTGATGATGGTGGACCCGCGCTACTGTCAGCCACTGGGGTTCAACTACGCGCTGCGGGACGACTCCCCGCTCTTGCACCCGGCTGCGATGTGCAGCATCGCGATCATCGGCATCGACGGCCCGCCGTGTGCGCCGGTGTTGACCGCCGTGCAGCCGCCGCCCCCTCCGGCGAGCACGCGGCTTTATGCCCCCGCGCCCAACCCCTTCAACCCGTCCACCGTGCTGCGCTTTGACCTGGCGCAGCCGGGGAAGGCGGCGCTGGCGGTGTACGACGTCCGCGGGCGGCGCGTGACGGAGTTGCTGGGCAGCGTCCGCCTCGAGGCGGGCACGCACGAGATCGCCTGGCACGGCCTGGATGCGGCCGGCCGCACCGTGGCCAGCGGCGTCTACTTCGCGAGGCTCTCGCTGGAGGGGAACGTCGTGGGCCAGGTGCAGCGGCTGGTGCTCCTGAAGTAAGCGCACCAGCCCGGTCGGGGTTCGCAGCGCAGACGGGCGCTGCAGCATACTTTCCATGAGAAAGTGGGGCGGCCCCGTTGATCCGGAGTAGGCCAGGGGGCCAGCCCCAGAAAAAGCGAGCCCCGGGCGGAATGTGGTGTGAAGGGATAAGAAAAAGCTCGAAATGCCCTACGAAAGCGGCTATTGAGGAGGTGTAATAAGCATACTCCCGACCGCCAAGGAGGGCATTTCGAGTGAAGAAGTTTAACCACGCATCGCTGCGCCGACGCAAGCAGAGAATCCAGGAGCGGCTGCGGCACGAGGCGGGCGCGGATCGCCCGGTGCCCATGTTCCGCGGGCCGCGCCCGGTGTACACGGTCTCGGACCGTGCGACGGCTACGGCGGTGGGCGGGATCGGAGCGATCCACACGATGGTGCGGGAGCTGGGCCTGGACCGTGCCATCGACGAGGCCCTGCACTTGCTGAAGCGCCACTTGCCCTACCACGAGTCGGACCACGTGCTCAACATCGCCTACAACCTGATGGCCGGGGGGACGAAGCTGGAGGATCTGGAGGTATTGCGGCAGGACGAGGGGTACATGGACCTGCTGGGCGCCGAGCGCATCCCAGATCCGACGACGGCCGGCGACTTCGTGCGGCGGTTGGGAGCGCGGGACGTGGAGCGGCTGATGGACCTGACCAACGAAACGCGGGTGCAGGTATGGCGGGATCAACCTGAGGACTTTCGTCGTTGCGCGCTCATCGACGTGGACGGGACGCTGGCGCCGACGGTGGGGCAGAAGAAGCGTGGGATGGGGATCTCCTACAAGGGGATCTGGGGGTATGCCCCGTTGCTGGTGACGTTGGCCAACACCCGTGAGCCGCTGTTCGTGGTGAATCGTCCTGGCAACCGGCCGAGCCACGATGGCGCGGCGAAGTGGATCGACAAGGCGCTGGATCTGTGCCAGCCGGAGTTTGAGCGGGTGGTGCTGCGCGGCGACACGGATTTTTCGCTGACGACGGAGCTGGATCGTTGGGACGAGCGCGGAGTGCACTTCGTATTCGGCTACGACGCGGCGCCCAAGCTGGTGGAATTTGCGGCGAATCTGCCGCAAAAGGCGTGGGAACCGCTGGAGCGTCGACGGGACCGCAGCAGGGAACGACGGACCAAGCGCGAGAACGTCAAAGAGCAGATCGTGGTGGAGAACGGGTACGTGAACATCAAGCTGAAGGCGGAGTGGGTGGCGCAGTTCCCCTACCGGCCGGGCAAGTGCAAGCGTGCGTACCGGATGGTGGTCGTACGCAAGAACCTGTCGGTGGAGCGGGGCGACCAGGTGCTGTTCGACGACCTGCGCTACTTCTTCTACATCACCAACGACGGGGACCTCACGGCGCGGGAGATCGTGGCTCTGGCCAACGGCCGCTGCGACCAGGAGAACGTGATCGAGCAGCTGAAGAACGGCGTGAATGCGCTGCGGGTGCCTGCGTACGACTTGCAGTCGAACTGGGCGTACATGGTGATCGCTTCCTTGGCGTGGACGCTGAAGGCGTGGTTTGGGATGAGGCTGCCGGAGCCGGAGGCGAAGGCAGACGTGTTGCGGATGGAATTCAAGCGCTTCTACCATGCGGTGATCCGGATTCCGTGCCAGGTGGTACGCACCGCGCGTGGCTTGGAGCTGCGGCTGTTGGCCTGGACGGACCGCGCGCACTATTTGCTGCAGAGCATGCAGGTGACGGCGCGACTCAGCAGCGCGTGACCGCAGTGAACGGGGAAGCGGTGGGGACGAGGAGCGGACGAGGCAAGGACGATCGCAAAGAGACGGGGAGCGCAGGACACGGATGGCGGCGGGAAGGGGGGACGATCGGGGTGGCGCGGCCGATCGGCTACGGTGCATTGCCCTTCGCGGCGTCCGCTTCTCACCAGCTCATCTACATCACGTGTCCCCCCCACTCGCTTGTTTCAGGGCTAGAACGGTTCCCCCCGCGGCGCCGGGATTCGACCCGGGTTCGAGCAATTCACGCCGCCGCGTGTGACACCCGCCCCCCCAACGGATCTTCCTATTCACGCGCTGCCGCATACCCTCGGAGGCCGTCCCATGCCATCCACCGCTGGCCAGAGTTCGCGCACCGCTGTGCGCGCCGGGCTGTTCACGCTGGTGTCGATCGTGCTGGCGTCGATGGTGGCACTCGTGTTCGGCATGGCTCCGCCGCCGGCCCACGCGAGCTGGTCGACCGACCCGCTGGTGAACCTCCCCCTGTGCAGCGAGTTCCACAACCAGTCGTCGCCTCGCATCGTGGCGGACGGACTGGGAGGCTGGATCGTGGTGTGGGTCGACCAACGAGCGGCCGGCGCGAAGACCGACATCTACGCCCAGCGGGTCGATTCGGCGGGAAACCCCCTGTGGGCGGCGGACGGCGTACCCGTCTGCAGCGCGGCCAACGACCAGATCGACCCCAGCGTGCTCGCCGATGAGCAGGGTGGCGTATTCGTGGCTTGGACCGACCTGCGCAGCGACGCGCTCGGCGACATCTACGCGCAGCGCCTGGGCGCCGACGGGCAGCCGCTCTGGGATCCGGCCGGCGTGCCGGTCGCGACCTCTTCGCCGACCATCGTGCTCTTCCCGAGCATTTGCGGCGACGGGGCGGGGGGAGTGATCGTTACGTGGATCGATCGGCGATTCCCGCACTACGACTTGTACGGGCAGCGCTTGAACGGCACCGGCCAGCGCCAGTGGGCCGCGGATGGCCTCGAGCTCAGCGTGGGACTCAGTTGGTCCGCGCCCAGATTCAAGCCGTTTCCAGTCGTCGGCGACGGCGCAGGCGGGGCTTTCTGCGCCATGAGCTTCACCGGCAGCGGAGGGTACGACCTGCGAGTCCAGCGGGTGGGCGCCAACGGCGCGCGCCAATGGGGCTCGGACGGCACCGTGGCTTGCCCCGCGCCCGGCACGCAGAAGGACCCCGTCATGGCCCCCGACGGCGCCGGCGGTGTCATCGTTGCGTGGACCGATCTGCGCAGCACCCCCGAGGACATCTACGCCCAGCGACTGTCCGTTACGGGAGCACCCCAGTGGGGGACGAACGGAGCCGGGATCTGCACTGCGGCCGGGACGCAGGATACCCCCGCGATGACCGTGGACGGCGCCACCGGCTGCGTCCTGGTCTGGCGGGACTTCCGCGGCGGGTCCACCGACAGCGACATCTATGCGCAGCGCGTGGATGCCTCCGGCGCGGGCCTGTGGGGAGTCGGGGGCAGCGCGGTGTGCCAGGCCGCGCAGTTCCAGGTGGCCCCCGCAGTCGTGCCTGCCGTGGGTGGGGGATGGTTGTGCGCGTGGCAGGACCTGCGCGCGGGCCCGGGAGACGTCTACATCCAGAAGCTGGACTCAGGGGGCGGCGCCCTGTGGGACGCCGGCGGCGTCGCCGTGTGCACCGCGCCAGGCCAGCAGTCCGAGGTGGTGCTCGAGCCCGACCTCCGTGGCGGGGCAACCCTGGCTTGGACCGACGCGCGCCCCGGTGCCGTGAACGATATCTACGCGCAGCGCGTGTCCTTGGTGGGGACGCTCTTTGGCGATGGCACGGGTGTGGACCCCGGCTCGCCGGACGCCCTCGGGTCCGCGGCGCGGGAAGGCTCTTTGTCCGGGGGCCTGCGGCTCGTACTGGCCGGCTCCAATCCCGCACGTACGCATGCGGTGTTCCAGACCATCGCCGGCCTCGCGCAGCCCGTTGAGCTAGCCGTGTTCGACCTGCGCGGCCGCCGTGTGTGTCGGATCTTCGATGGCGACCTTGGGGTCGGGCGGCATGCCTGGCTCTGGGACGGCAGGGATGCCGCCGGCGAGAGGGTCGCCACGGGCGTCTACCGCGTGCGGCTGCGGTCCGATCGAGCCGTGCTGGAGCGCTCACTCGTGCTGATACGCTGAGCCGCGCCTCGCCGATGACACGCCGATGAGCCCATCGCGTTCGGTCCGGCCAGGCTGCGGTCCGCCTGCGCAGACCGCTTGTCGCAAGCAGTAGCACCGCAGGGTCCGAATGGATCGGTGATCGTGCGATGGAGTCCCGCTGCGAGGAGGATCCTACGATGCTCACGCTGCCCCGCGCGATTCCACGGTGCCGTAGTGCGCGAACAGAAAACACACCCGTCGCCGGAAACGACTCCAGATCTCCTGACATAGGGCCTCGCGGTTTCCCGGGTTTTTGGCTCTGAAGCCGCGTCCCTGGGCTGCCAGGGGTGCGGACCCAAACCTGTCCGCTTTTTCGGCGGCTGGCCTATCGTCTCCCCCATGGCCGCGACCACGCCGCCCGGGGAGCTCTTCCGTCCATCCGACACGCCCCAGGGCACCGTCTTCGTCAACGAGCGGTGCCTGGTACGCACTCAGGATGCGCACCGGTTGGTGCTCGTCGCCGGCGTCCCTCGTGCGCAGTACGGGCTCGGCGATCGCATGGCCGAGGCACACGTCATGGTCATGCTCATCGAGCAGGGCTGGGCCGACCAGAATGACGTCGCCCGCGCGTTCGGCTACTCCGCCAGGACGCTGCGGCGCCACCAGGAGCGCTTCGCAGAGGGCGGCTTGGCGGCGCTGGGCCGCGACGGCGGATATCCGAAGGGCCATCCGCGCGCGCTTGCGTCGCGCACGCGCCAGGTGACTCGGCTGAAGACGCAGGGGCTGTCCAATCGCCAGATCGCCGTCCGGCTGGGTGTCAGCGAGAAGGCCGTTCGCAAGACGCTGCGGCGACTGGGGTGGACGCGGCCGCAGCCGTCGCTGGCCCCGCCATTGCCCATGCAGGGTGCGGACCCAAACCTGTCCGCTTTTTCATCGCCGGAGCCGTCGCCGGTGCCCTCGATGGACACCGATCCCTCCGACCGACGCCTCGACCGGCTGATGACCTATCTCGCAGGGCTCGATGACGCAGCGCCCCTGTTCCGACCTGGCGTGCGCGTGCCGGGCGCGGGGGTGCTGCTGGCCATCTCGCCTCTGCTGGAAAGCGGCGCGCTCGACTGTGTCCGCGAGATCTACGGCAGCATCGGCCCAGCGTTCTACGGCCTGCGCACCACGATCGTCGCCCTGCTGCTGATGGCTCTGCTGCGGATCAAGCGACCCGAGGGGTTCAAGGAGCACCCACCCGAGAATCTGGGGCGCATCCTGGGCCTGGATCGAGCACCAGAGGTGAAGGCCCTGGCTGTTACTGGCGTACCAGGCCAGCAACGGCGTCCTGTACCAGGATCTCGGTGCCCTGTTGATGGCGTTCATGGCGGGCCTGGCGCTTGGGGCGCACGTGGGTGGGAGGGCGCCGGATCGCCGGCGCATTCTCGCGGCGCTTGCGACCCTGGTCGCCGTGGCCGCGACGACGGCATTCTGCATGCGCACGGGGATCGCGTGGAATCTGTGGCTGACGGGGGCGGGTGCCACGTTCGCCAGCGTGGCGCGCGCGCTGGAAGACAGGCCCCAAGCCGCCAGGCTGCTATATGGGGCCGACCTGCTGGGCGGGAGCGTGGCCGCGGTGATCGGAGGCCTGATCCTGCTGCCGCTCCTGGGGCTGCGGGAGACGGCGATGTGGGCCGCGGCGCTGGCGGCCACGGCGGGCCTGTGGGCGTGAAATGCCCGCGGCGTGGTCGAGGGGCCACGCCGCGTCGTCGAGCGGCGCTCAGCGCGCCGGCCTACTCCGTGCCGAGTGTGATCCCCGCCAACACATTGCGCTCCATGCCCGGCTCCAGGTAGCGGCCGTTGACGCCGTTGATGTAGACCGACGCCGCGTACTTCTCGTCGGTCAGGTTTCGGCCCGAGACGAACACGCGCGCGCTGCGCCCGGCGACGTGGATCGTGCTTCCCACCGTGGCGTCGAGCAGCGTGTACGCTGCGACGCGGTCGGTGTTCGCGTCGTTGGCCCAGTACTTCCCCACCCGCTGCCCCTCCAGCTCGGCGAAGGGGCCCCGCTGGTGCTCGTATCGCACGGCGGCCCGCACGGCCGTCGACGGGATGCCGGCGGTCTCGTTGTCGTCGTAGCGCACCGCGACCAGCACGTCGTTCGCGTCGGGGGCGCCCGTCTCGTAGTCGATGTAGCGATTGCGGCTGAACGTCCCGGCCAGGCGCACCGAGAAGCCGTTGTCCATGCCCCCGGTGAGGCCCAGCTCGATGCCGCTGCGCCGCGACTTGCCCGCCGTCCGATAGTAGGCGCCTCCGTCCCACGGGATGATGTCGTTGCGGACTTCCAGCGTGTACAGCGCCAGGTCGTAGCCGACGCGGTCGAAGCGGTCGCCGAGGCGATGCTCTCCCTTGGCCCCCACCTCGAAGGTGAGGCTGTATGAGGGGTCCAGGAACGGGTTGAGCGAAGTCTGGGCGTCGAACGGCGGGGGTGGGTCGATCTCGTTGAAGGCCGGCGTTTCGATCCCTCCGTTGACAGCCGCGTACAGCGTGTGATCAGGGTTGGGCCTGAACGAGAGCGAGACCCGCGGCGACACGTGGTCGAGCGTGCGCTGGTCGTCGACCGTGGGGTCCTGGTGGTTCTCGCTGATGTAGTGCACGTAGTCCAGACGCGCGCCGGCCGCAGCCGTCCACCGCAGCGCCAGTTCGGCCTGTACCTCGCCGAACACGCCGAAGTCGTTGATCCCCTCGCGCTGGTCGGCCACCTGGGTCGTGCCGCGGTTGCCGTTGTCCAGGTCGTAGAAGAGCACGCTGCCGTCCTGCCAGGCCTCGTCGAGTCCGGCGGTGAACCGCAGGCGGTCGCTCGACAGCGGGCCGTTGAAGAGGGCGTAACCGCCGGTGTGCACGCGCTGAAAGTCGCGGTAGCGGTTGCGCTCCGAGCGATGCAGCGACTTCGGCTCGGCGAACACGCCCAGCTTCATCGAGTATCCCGCGCCCAGCACGTGGTCGAGCTTGGCGCCGATGCGCCCGATGTGGTTGTCCCGGCGCGCGTCCTGCGCCACGTAGGCGGGATCGGCCTGCTTGGGGTCGGCGTCGAACTCGCCCTGCGTGAGCGCCCCGGCGTAGTGCTGGACGGTGTGCGTGCCGGCCAGGTACAGCCCCAGCGTAGTCGTCGGGGACGGCTCGGACACGACCGAGGTGAAGAGCGTGCTCTGCGTCCCGCGGCTGTGCTCCCGGAACCCCTCAAACAGGCCGGTGGAGCCAGCCACCTGGATGCGGGCACTTCCTGAGACGAATCCGGCATCCAGCACCTGGCGGGAGTAGGAGAAGCTGCCGAACTCCGCGCGCACCTGGCCGTAGGGGCGATCGAATGCCCGGGTCGTCTGCAGGTCGATGAGCCCGCCCGAGAACGGCCCGAACAGCGTGGACGTGTTCGAGCGGATCACGCGGATGCGCGCCAGCAGGGCCGGGTCGGCGAAGTCGAGGCTGGTGCGACCGTCGGGCTCGGTGAGCGGGAAGCCATCCAGCGTGATGCGGATGCCGCGGGTCGTGCCGGAGTTGGACCGCTCCCCCGCGCCGCGTGCGCCGAACCCGCGCGACGTGATGCGCACGTCGGTCGAGCCGGCGCGGCTCTGCGCCAGGACGCCGGGGACAAAGCTCAGCGGCTCGCTCAGGCCGACCATTCGCGAATCCTGCCACTCGCTGGCCTGGACCAACGTGGCGGCCATGGGCACCTGCAACGGGTCGACGCTCACCCGCTCCCCGATGACCATCACGGTGTCGGGGAGGGTGTAGATGCGCGTGGGCTCCTGTGCGAAGCCGGGGTCAGCAAGTGCCGCCAGCAGCGCGAAAGCGGCGACCATGACGATTCGCACTCGCGGATGTCGCATCTCGAGATCCTCCAACGTGCAGGGAAACGACCGGGGACGAGTGGATGCTACCACACCCCGAAAGCGTCGCACGAGCGCCGATTCGCCCGGCTCGCGCGTCGATCGGGCCGGTCGTCCATCACGGTTCCGGGAATCGTGTGCCGTCCCGCGCCGTGGCTGACGATGGCGTGCACGTGGGGGTGGGAGTTGGGGGCGTAGCTGCCGAAGGGTGGCATCGGAACGCACGAGGCAAAGAGCACGCCGGGCTGGGGCATCCCCCGGACAGTTCGCAGACCGATCCCGATCGCGTCGAGCTGGCGGTCCTCGATCCGTTCGCCTTACTATGTCCCCCGTGCTCGCGACGAGCGGACGCCAAGATGCGGCAGGTTCGGCGCGGACACGTGAGCCGCGTGTGGCTGTGTGACCGCGAGCCTCTCCATGCTGGGCGGTGGTCACGGCACCCGCGCCTGTCGCAAAGCTCCCGGTTCGCGAAGGGACCCATGATGGGGCGTCCATCCCAGGGCGCAGCGCCAAGTCGCCCGTGCCTTCCCGGCTCGGGGTCGGCCGCGGTGGACGGGGCTGCCACCCCGCGGCGTCACGGCCACAGCACCCACACCCCGGAGGCGTCCTCCTCCGACCACGTCCACCGCGACTTCCACCACGAGGCAAGGCGCTGCCCGTCCGCACCTCCGACACGGCTCGGCCGGAATCGGGAACAGGGCAGAGGACGAACCGCCGCCAGGGGAGGGTGACGATGGCATCCAAGCCGAAGGGCCAGCTGATCGAAGAGAATGCCGCTCTGCGGGCGCGTCTGGCCCAGTTGGAGCGGGGGCTCGCAGAGCGGACGCCCGCTCCAAGGGCGCATGCTGCGAACGAGTCGGTCGACTTCTCTCCCGCGGCGAGACTCTCCCGGCGCCCCCGGACAGCCACCCCGCTGCCCGTACCCAGCTCTCCCACGGGCAGCTGGGATTGGGACATCCTCACCGGACAGATGACCTGGTCCGCCGAACTGTATCGCATCTTCGGGCTGACGCCTGGAAGCGAGGAGCCCACCTACGAGCTGCTGCTCCAGCAGTTCCACCCTGACGACCGAAAGCTCCACGAGGGCTCGCTGCGGGAATCGCTGGTGACCGGTGCTCCGTTCCGTACCGAGAGCCGCATCCTTTGCGGCGACGGTTCCGTCACCACCGTGATCTCGCAGGGCGAGCCGCAGTTCGGCGCGAACAACACGCCTTTCCGCATGGCCGGGACGGTCGAGAATATCACCGAACGCACGCGGATCGAGCGGGCCATGAAGGCTTCCGAGATTCGCTACCGGGGACTCTTCGAGACCGCGAAGGACGGCATCCTCATCCTCGACGCGGACACCGGCACCATCGCCGACGCCAACCCCTTCCTTCAGGAGCTCTTGGGCTTTTCCCACACGGAGCTGTTGGGCAAGTCCCTGTGGGAGATCGGGCTCTTTGCGGACATCGCCGCCAGCCAGGACACCTTCCGTCGATTGCAGACCCAGGAGTACATCCGGTACGAGAATCTACCCTTGGAGACGAAAGCACATCAGCAGAAGCACGTAGAGTTCATCAGCAATGTCTACTCCGTCGACGGGAAGCCCGTGATCCAGTGCAACGTCCGCGACATCACCGACCGGAAACGGGCGGAGGACAGCTCTCGGAAGGCAAGCGACGAGTTGTTGGCATTGGTGTTCGAGCTGCAGAGGCGCGACAGTCAGATGAAGGTCCTCAACCGCATGAACGCGCTGCTCCAGGCGTGCACGACGCAGGAGGAAGTCTGCAAGGTGATTGCCCTGATGGCAGGGGAGGTCTTCGTGGGGCAGCCCGGCAGTCTGGCGATCACGCAGGCGTCGGATCAGTATCTGGAGACGGTCGCGTCCTGGGGCGATGGGAAGGTGTTGGAGGACGCCTTTTCATTGGAAGACTGTTGGGCGATGCGGCGGGGGCAGCCTCATGAGGTCATCGATCCGGCAGAGAGCTTGCTCTGCCGCCATCTTGTCGAACATCCGAAGAGTGGCTACCTGTGCGTGCCCCTGACAGTCCAAGGCGAGACACTCGGGCTGCTGTGTCTCATGGGCGTCGCTGGGAGGGCGAGTGAGCACCAAGTTGGCCAGTATCAACTGGGGGTGAGTTTGGGTGAGACCATCAAGCTGTCCTTGTCGAACCTGCGGCTGCGCGAGCGGCTACGTGAACAGGCGGTCCAGGATCCGCTGACGGGGCTGTTCAATCGGCGCTACCTGGAAAACGTCCTTTCGCGTGAGCTGCATCGTGCGCGGCGCGCGAATGCCGAGCTGTGCGTGGCGATGATCGACCTGGATCACTTCAAGGGGTTCAATGACAGCTACGGACACGATGCCGGCGATGCGCTGCTGCGGGAGATGGGGCAGCTGCTCCGGGAGCACCTGCGCAAGAGCGACATCTCGTGCCGATACGGGGGCGAGGAGTTCGTGCTGGTTCTGCCGGATTCATCCTTGGCAGACACCTGGGAGCGTGTCGAGGAGCTCCGCTTGCTGGTGAAGGCGCTGCGAGTTCAGGATAGGGAGCAAGAACTGGGCGGAATCACTATGTCGGGAGGCGTGGCCGGTGCGTGTGGCCACGGTCTCACCGCTCGGGAGCTGCTCCGTGCGGCAGACGAGGCGTTGTATGCCGCCAAGCAAGGCGGTCGCGACCGCGTCGTTGTGTACACGCCGAAGGAATGACGGGGCGTGCCGCGTTCGGGGGGGCCCCGGTGCCGGGGTCGCGGCAGGAGCGAGAACCCTGTGCGGGGCCACCGGGGGGTGGGAGGGAACCGGCGTCACGCGGCGTGGCCATGCTCGTCGAGCCAGCGCAGCAGATGGCGGACGCTCCCTGACGCGAGAGCCACGCTGGAATCCGCGGCACCGTAGTAGAGATTGATTGCATCACCGTCGGCGCCGAGCGTGTAGCCGCAGGGGAACGTCACGTTGCCCACGTCTCCCTCGCGCTCGTAGGTCGCTTCCGGACCGAAGACCCACGCATCGCCACGCAGCAGGCAGCGTTCGGGCTCGTCGAGGGCGAAGAGCGCGAGCCCGAGCCGGTAGAGACACCCCGCGGCCGTCTGCCGGACGCCGTGGTACAGCATCAGCCAGCCGCGGGGCGTCTCGACCAGTGGCGGAGAGAGCCCCACTTTGTTCGCATCCCAGCAGGCGCCCCGGCGTGCCTGCAGGACCAGTTTGTGGCCTCCCCAGTTCCGGAGATCTGGCGAGTACGAGATCCAGATGTGCGCACCTGTGTCCGTCATCGGGCGATGGAGCAGGGCGAAGCGCCCGCCGATGCGTCGCGGGAGCAGGGCCGCGTCCTTGTCGTCCGGCTGCATAATGAGACCGTAACGCTCGAAGGCGCGAAAGTCCGCGGTGAGCGCCAGCGCCACGCCGGGTCCGCCCTTGCTGAATGCGGTGTAGGCGATCGCGTATTTTCCGAGCTCCTCCACGAACGTGATGCGCGGGTCCTCGATTCCCCACAGCTCCTCCGGGTAGCTCGCCGGGTCCGGCCACAGCGTTGGCTGCGGGTCGATGATCCACCCTCCCGCGCCGTCGGCCGATCGAGCTGCGCACAGATGGGAGAGACCCGTGCGGTCTTCGACCCTGCACAGCAACAGCGTCGTGCCGTCCTGCAGCCGCGTGGCGCCCGCGTTGAACACCGTGTGAACTGGATAGGGCCACATCGCAGCGGTCAGGATCGGGTTCCCTGGGTATCGATGGAAGAGCGTCTCGTGGCCGCGTGCCTGCACCGTCATGACACGGCCTCCCGCGCCTGGGGCTTTGTGACGTCGGCGCGGTCGGCCGAACGCATCTCCAGCAGGGCAAGCAGGAAGGAAAGCGTCGATTCGGCGCCCTGGTTCTCGTTGACGCGATCGGCGTGGAGCCCGTCACGGCAGCCACCCGTGGTGGGATCGTAGACCGACTGCTGCAACTGATTCTGCCCCAGGAACCAGTCGAACGCCAGATGGGCGCGATCGGTCCAGCGCCGGTCTCCGGTGATACGGTATGCCTCCAGGCATGCTGAGACCATTGCGCACGCCTCCACCGGCTGCTGGTCGAACGCGGCGGTGGCCGCGCCTTTCCGGTAGAAGCCGTTGGAGCCGATCGGTGCGAAGTATCCGTCCTTCGAGCGTTGGATCGAGGCCAGCCACTCGAGCGACTGGAGGCCCGCGGCAGTCATATCCTCGCGCTGCATCCAGGCACCGGACACGAGCAGTGCTTGCGGCAATCGCGCGTTGCAGTAGGTGACGCGGTCCTCGAACCACGGCCACGCGGGTCCGCTGGCCCGCCGGAAGAGGTCGAGGAGGCGCTCCGCGAGCCCCTTGCGCACCGATTGTACGCTGCTGTCGCCCTGGAAGGCGCGAAGGTACTCGTCAATTCCCAGGAGGGCGTACGACCAGGCGCGCGGACTCGTGAAGCTCGAGACCGCGGGCAGCCCACCATGGAAGAGATCGCCCGCAAGGCTCTTCCTGCCCGGATCGGTGGAGCGACCGACGACCGCCCCCACTGCCCAGAGCCCACGCCCGTGACAGTCCTCCGATCCGCACTCGTCGATCCACTGCCTGGAGTACGACATGAAATTCCTGAACCGTCCGTGCGCCTGGTCGAAGGCGTGGCTGACGAAAGCCAGGTAGTGCGCAGCGAGTGCGCGTATGTCCCTGCCGTCCTCCGTGCCGGCGTCCTCGACCAGAGCCATCAAGAGCAACGCTCGCGCGTTGTCGTCGAGGCAGTAGCCGTGGTCGTAGCGGGGGATGCTGAAAGCCGCGTGCTGGAGCACGCCCGTGGCGTCTGTCATGAGGCGGAGATGCGCGAGGTTCACCTCGGGCAGCCCAGCCGGCCGCTTCGCGAGCGTCTGCGCGTGGAAGGACGTCCGGAGCCCATCGGCGTGCTCGACGCGGGCGTGCTCGAAGCTGTCCAGGTAGCGACGCGAGACCTCGGGCCACAGCATGCTGCGGCCGTGCGCCGCCGCACGTTCGCGGAGGGCGAGCCGCTTGGCATCATCGCCCAGAAGGTCGACAACCGCCTCGGAGATCGACTGGGGGTCCCGCCAGGGCACCAGGATCCCGCGCCCCTCGGCCAGCAGCTCGCGGGCGTAGAGGTAGGGCGTGGAAATGACGGCCTTGCCGGCGCCCAGCGCGTAAGCCAGCGTTCCCGACGTGATCTGCTCCGGGTTGAGATACGGCGTGACGTAGATATCGGCGGCGGCGAGGAACCCGGTGAGCTCGTCGCGACTCACGAAGCGGTTGTGGAAGATCATGCTCGAATCCACGCCGAGCCGTCGCGCGCGGTTCTCGAGCATGAGGCGGTAGGTCTCGCCATGGCGCTCCCTGACGTGGGGGTGGGTAGCACCCAACACCATGTAGACCACGTCGGGGAAGCGCTCGAGGATCGCCGGCAGCGCGTCGATGACGTACTCGATGCCCTTGTCCGGCGACAGCAGTCCGAAGGTCAGGATGACCGACTTGCCTTCGAGCCCCAGGCTGTCCTTGCTGCCACCCGCGAACGGCACGTTGGGGATCCCGTGGGGGATGAGATCGATCTTGCGGTCCGGCACACCGTGGACACGACGGAGCAGCTCGGCGCCCTGCTCGCTCA
Source organism: Candidatus Krumholzibacteriia bacterium (assembly GCA_041484665.1). Taxonomy (GTDB): domain Bacteria; phylum Krumholzibacteriota; class Krumholzibacteriia; order JAJRXK01; family JAJRXK01; genus JBGPIA01. The sequence continues at coordinate 25,790 of JBGPIA010000018.1, read as the reverse complement.
TGACCACGAGACGTTCCGAGACCCGGCCGAGCTCGTCCATCACAGAGCGCTGCAGCGGATTGGGTTCGGCCAGGATGGTGTGAAGGGTCGTCACGATCGGCATGCGGAGCTCACGCAATAGCAGGAGAACGTGGCTTCCAGCTCGGCCACCGAAGATCCCGTACTCGTGTTGGACGGACAAGACGTCGACGGCGTTGACGTTCAGGAAGTCCGCCGCCCTCCGGTACGCCGCAATGTCACCCTCGGCCAGCTCGAAGCGCACCTGTGGCGGGTACACGTGACGCCTGCCGGTGTCGTTCATGGCGAGCACGAAGCAATCGAGCTCCGTGAATTGCGCGGCAATTGCGTCGGCGAGGTCGGTCGTGAAGGTGGCAATGCCGCACTCGCGCGGCAGGTGGTTGCCAAGCAAGGCGATCCTGCGGATCGCTCCGGTCGTGGTCGTGGGATGCATGGCCCCTCCAGCCCAGCACCAACCGCCGGAGATCGCGCGCGGGCAGGTGCGCCCGCGCTGGTGCGGACGACTCGCCGCGGCGGCCCGTCGCCGCTAGCGACGAGCGTCAACGATGCTGGCGGCCGGGCTGGCGGGCTTGATGCGCGCCAGGCGGACGGCGAGCGCGTTGCCATCCACCTCGCGGCCGTTGAGCGCATCGATCGCGGCCTTGGCATCCTCGGGGGTGGTCATCTGGACGAGGGCGAACCCGCGTCGCTCGCCGGTCTCGCGATCGGTAGCGATTGCCACTCTCTCGACCGTGCGGCTGTCACCTTCGAACAGGGTGCGCAGCGCGTTCTCGGCGGTGCTGGAGGAGAGATTGCTGACGTGGATCTTGGTAGCCACGTTTTGCCGACCATTCGTTTTCGCGGGTTGGCGCATCTGCCTTCGCGAATCGAAGGGCAGTAGCGCAGGCATAGCTTAGTCGAAGTCCCCGCGAGGTGCCAGGGCCGTGGCGCAGGGATGGAGGATCCGCTCGGCGCCCGCGGAAGTCTACTCCTCCTGCCGCGGTGCGTGGTCGCCGTTGCGGGGGTTCGGCGAGCGCGCCGGGCCACTTGGGGCCCAGCCGACACCGCCACGCAGCGCTTCGACACGCGCTCCAGGGTCCCGCTCTCGCTCCGGAACGCGCCTCGACGCGTCGCTACCGCCGCTGCGCGCACACGCCGACCTCCACGTTTCCGCCGCATTCGCCGGGAGGCTCGCTGCGGGGGTGTCTCCACGCCGCCCGTGGGGACCGGGACCCCTGCGCCTCGAACAGATCACGACTCCCCGTGCACGCGTGATGGCGCAGGATGGGGTCAACGACGGCGACCTTGGGGATGACCGCGACGAGCTTCAGCTCCACCCGGCAGCGCGGGCGAATGCGCCGTCGCTGACGATGGCGTGCACATGATTCCGGGAGCGCCACATCCAGACCAACGGTGTAGGCGACCCGGTGGCTGTCGACACCCTCTTCGTCGGCACCCTCAAGGGCGTGGGCAAGGTCTACATGCAAAGCGTCCTGGACTTTCACAGCCACTACGGCTGGGGGTGTCTGTACACCACGAAGCTGCCGATCACCGCGGTGCACGTGCTGAACGAGGACGTGCTGCCCTTCTTCGAGGCCCGTGATGCGCAGGTCCGCGGGATCCTCAGCGACATCGGCCGGGAGTAGTGCGGTCGCCCCCGACAGCCACCCCTACGAGCTCTTCCCGCAGCTGGAAGGGATCCAGCACAAGTCCACGCGTGTAGGCCGCCCACAGAGCAACGGCTTTGTCGAACGCTTCCACCGGACGACATACGCCCGAGGAGATGGAGGAGGCGATGAGCCGTGACGACATCGCCGTCGTCCCCCTGGCGATCCCAATGGTCTCCGGGCCGGGCTCGATCACCACGGTCATCGTCCTCTCCGGCGAGGCCCGCGCCACCCCCACATCGCGATCCTCTTCCTGGCGATCGTCGTGGCCAAGGTCATCGTCTTCGTGATGCTGCGCAACGCCGCCCGGCTCCAGAAGTTCCTGGGGCCCTCTGGCCTCAACATCAAGACGCGGCTTATGGGCCTGGTCCTCGCCGCCGTCTCCATGCAGTTCATCATCCGCGGCATCGGGAGCGTCCTGCCCGAGCTCGTGGCCGCGATGAACGCGCCGCTGCGGCCGTAGGCCGCTCTTCCGCCGGCCCTGCCGTCACTGGCATTACCTGCCGATGTGGAATGTTCCGAGGATGTCCTCGAGGGGCCCGAACCGCGATTCGGAGACCACCTCGTCGGCAGCGCGGATGACTGCCTCGGCGGACCTGCGATCCAGCAGTCCGAGCTTGGCATTGGTCTTTGCACGACAGCGCTTGATCAGTCCAAGAGCTTCGATCAGAGCGACGGGAATGCGCGTTTCGGGCGCGCCGAAGTTCCCGATCGCCCATTGCGTTTGGGCCCCCCAGTAGACACCGAGGGGGAGCCGCACTTCACCCATGGCGTCCGATTCGGGGCGGTAGCCCTTTTCTTCCTCGTCGCTGTTCGTGTCCGACCTCCAGCAGGAACCCCGACAGCACCGCCGGTGGAATGCCGCCATGGCGATCGTACTCCCGCTCAACGGCGGCGGCCCACTTCGGAGTGGTCGGTGCGGGCGAAATCGATGAAGCCGCGCTCCGGGTCCGTGTGGATGAGCTTCAGCCGCACCCGATCCCCGACGTCGAGCCCCTGCGATCCTTGGGTAATGCGGCCCTCGACCGGGGGATCGAAGATGCGCGCCCACGTCCCCTTGGGAGAGGCGCCGGTGACGATGCCGTCGAACTCGCGCCCGATCTGGCCGTTGAGCAGGCAGGCTGCCGCCGCTTTGCGCAGCAAGCGCTCCACTTTCTGGGCATCGTCCTCCTTCTGGGTGCAGTGGGATGCGAGCGTCTCCAGTTGCTCGCGCCCGTACGGGGCCGGGCGCCCCGCCAGTGCCGCCTTGAGCAGCCTTTGCGTGATGAGATCCGGGTACCGCCGGTTGGGCGCGGTCGAGTGGGTGTAGTCGCTCACCGCGAGACCGAAGTGGCCGGTCACATCCGCGCCCGGGAAGCTGGCCACGTACTCGCCCCGGCCAAGCAGCTTGATGACCGAGAGCGAGAGGTCGGGGAAACGCAGCGGATCCGCCGCGCGGCGCCGGACCAAAAAGGCGTGCAGGGCCTTCGCCTCGGGCTCGGCAGGAAGCCGGTCTCCGTGCGCGAGGGCGATGTCGACGATACGCTGCCAACGCTCGGGCGAGCGCACCACCCGGCGCATGACCGGGAAGCCGTGCCCATCCAGGAAACGGGCGATGGCTCCGTTGGCGGCGATCATGAAGTCCTCGATGATCTCCTTCGCCCGGTTGCGAGCCTCGGCCATGAGCCCGCTAACCGCGTCCCCGTCGAACTGGGCCCGCACCTCGATGGTCTCGAGTTCCAGCGCCCCATGCTCATGGCGATAGGATTTCAAGCGCTGGGCCGCCTGGTCCTGAAGGCGGAGGCAGTCGGCCAGACCGGGGACGGCGCCGGCTGCCGCGGGTATCCCGCCCTTTCCCTCGAGCCAGGCGCCCACGCTCGAATAGGCGAGCTTGGCTTGGTTGCGCACGACCGCACGGTAGACGCTTGACGCGCCGGTCCCGCCATTCCCATCGACAGCCGTTTCGACGACCACGGCCAGTCGGTCCTCGCCAAGGCCTAGCGAGGTGAGGTCCGTGCTCAGCCGCTCGGGTAGCATGGGGAAGATCTGGGGCGGTGTGTAGATCGAGGTCGTGTTGGCAGCGGCGTGCGCATCCACCGCCGAGCCCAATGCCACCAACATGCTGACGTCGGCCACGGCCACCATCACCCTCACGCTGCCACCGGGGAGCTCCGAGGCCACGGTGAGCTGGTCGAGGTCACGCGAGTCGTCGTTGTCGATCGAGCACCAGCCGAGGTCCCTCAGATCACGCACCCCGGCTTCAAAGGGCGCTCCCGGGGCAGCGAGACGCTCAACCTCGGCCAGCGCCGGGGCCGGAAAGTCAGGTTCGAGTCCGCGTTGGAGCATTTCCTGCCGCGCCACGCGCAGCAGCAAGGCGCGCTGTTGTTCTCTCGGGATGCTCACGATCGAAGCCTCCGATCTGTCCGCGGTTTCTTGCCGTCCGCATCCGACAGCTGGTGAGAGTATCCCACCTCTTCGAGGTTTCGATAAGATCGGAAAAAGTAAGATCAGGCAGTACGGGACTCATCGAAGCGGGCGGTGCCGCACCGGACCCCTGTTTACCCTTCGCCCTAGGCGCCTCGATGACCGCCGCAATCCTTCGTCGTGGTTTACATCTTGTCCTAGCGTTCAAGGGCGATCTCGACGCGGCGGTTGTTGGCGCGCCCCTCGCTGGTGGCATGGTCGCGGATAGGGTGTTCGATCGCCACGCCCTCGGCGGTACACCCTCCTCTGCGCCGTGTCGGCTCCCCCGCACGGCTCGGCGCTCGCCCCAATTGCCACGTTCGTGCGTCTGCTGCCCCGGCGAGCCGTTGGAGAGATTGCCGGGCCCCCCTGCCCCCCACCTCTGGCGCCGTCCCCACGAGCCTCACGGCTCCTTGCGCACGTACCCCGGCCCCGGGCTCGCCGTAGCGAACACCCGCAGGCTCTCGTGCTGAGCGCCCTTCACGCCGCCGGAGGGGCCCGCGGCCCGGTCTGCTCGAACGGGTCGTCGCCGCCGGTGCGTGCCACGTGGCGCAGGATGCAGTGGACCACGTCGAGCTGCGGGAGCACCGCGACGATCTTGATCGCTACATGGCAGCGCAGGCACAACAGCGGGTCGACCTCGTAGATGCGCCGTGACAATCTCCCCCGGCTGTGCCGTCGCGCGCGCTGCTCTGGTGTGTCGGGGGCGTCTGCACGGCCTGCACGGCCTGCGCCGCAGGCCGGCGCCGCGGCGCGGCTGGCTGCGAGGCTGCGCCGCGTCCGTCTCGCCCCTCGAGCGCGGTTGGAGTGCCAACCGACGTACCGAGGCTGTATCGGATAGGCGGACCTGTTTGTCGGAAATCAGTCCGGTTTTGCGGAGCTGATCACGCAGATCCAACATCGGCAGGATCGGACGAGGGATCCGATGCGCGGGTCAGCCCGGGCTCGTACCGCTCCACATCGATGGGAACGCGAGCCCGCGGAGTAACCATGGCTCCAATCGCGCGCTTGACCGCGGTCGCCACAGCGAGAACGGTCCGGGCCGGCTCAAGGAGCGTCCGGTCGAATCCCTTTCCGATCTCGAGCAGACGACCGCGCGCCGCATCGAGTGCCCGATCCATCTCATCGATCTGCCGTTCGGCCATGGCCGTGGCCCTGCCCACGACCCGCCCGATTTCGGTCGCCTCGCTCCGGGTGAAGCGATCCAACTCCTCGGTGGTGCCTCGGACCGCGGCCATCGTGGCGCGGATCTCGGTCGTCGAGAACTCCACCGCTTTGCGGATCGCCCGGATGCCCATCGCCAGGTCATCCATCTCCGGTTCAATCCGGGTGAGGAGCTTGTCCGTCCGGTCCGCGAGCTTGGCGACCACGCGGTAGAGCAGGTAGAGGACGACTACCTGTACGGTGGCCTGGATGATAATGATCGCGGCCAGGAGGCCTTCGAATCCGCTCAAGAATCCCTCCCGGGATGGGGGCTAGGAGTCGCTCCGCGAGCGCTCTTCGCGATAGGCGGTCTTGCCGGCCTCGATCGCACTGGCGAGGGAGGTCTTTTGCCTCTCGACGGCTTCGCGGACGCCCTCGGCGCGCTCGGAGACCCTGTCCCCGATGGTATGGGCGGCCTGACTGCCCTTCTGGATGCCCGTACGGGAGACGTCGGCGATGTCCTTGCGCAGCTCCTTGCCCGATTTTGGGGCGAACAGGAGGGCGAGCGTCGCGCCAATTCCAGCTCCAATCAGAAGATACGTCAAACGATCGGCATTCGGGTTCCGGTCAGACATGTTCGTTTCCTCCCTGGGGGATCTTCCCCTGGCGATGTCGTCGATACCCTAGCACGGCCTCGGTCGGGGGACGACGTATTCCGACTTCAGAAGCTGAAGCCCAAGGCCAACGTCGTGGTGAATCCGTTCAGCTTGAATCCGTTCAGGGCATACTCGGTATCGTTCAGCTTGATCTTCTGGCCACCGAATGACGGATTCGCCCAGACGTATCTCCCCTCTACCCCTATAAAAGCGTTCTGCGTGATATTGACGTTCATTCCAGCTCCGGTATGAAGCCCGAAGGTCGTGGTTCCACTGAAGGTGTTGAGATTGTCGCTCACGTTGAATTTCGTGAAGTAAGCGCCGATCCCCAACTCACCGTATGGATCGACTGGCCCGACCGGAATGAGAGCCTTGGCGGACACGATGACCGGGATGACGTTGAAATCCGCCTGGCGGCGAGCTGCTGTCACACCTTCTGCTTCGAAGGAAGCCTTTCCCTTGAAGTATCCCATACCCAGCTCAAGGGCGAGCGTGGGAAGGAAGTAGTGACCGATCGCAATCTCACCGGCGACTCCTGTCTTTGTCTCGCCGTCGAAGGTGGTCTGGATGTCGACATTGCTGAGGTTGAAGGACGCGCTAGGTGAATGGATGCCGCCTTTGAGCGCCAAGTAGCTTCCGAGTCTCCCCGCCCCGAAAGCTTGGGGCGCGAGACTAACCATGCTGAACATGACCAACAGGACCAGAGCGGGTTTCGACCTCACAGCTGTTCCTCTGCAACCATCGTGGATGTCTCGTCGCATGAGATTCTCCCTTCAGTGACCGTTCACAAGACCGGTGCACCCGTTTGCACGCTGCTTCGATCAGTCGCAGGCCTAACTCCCCCTGCTCCTGTCTCCCCGTACAACGGTTCGATAGCGCAACTCGCATGCCGTCTCGGGGATGGCGTAACTGACTATGATTCAACCATCTAACAGAAAATAGGTTCGCGCGGACCCCATCAAAACGATGGGTGGCACATCATTGCGATGCGGGGATCGTCATGTCTCAGTTCAGTTGAAACCTGAGCCCTAGAAGCTCAAGTGGATGGTGTTGGGAGGGATCGGGGATGGTGGTGAAGTGGCCCGCAGGGAGTCCTCGATCCGAAGGAAGCGCGGATCATTCTCTCATCATAGTGATGGATGTGAATTCAATATGATCGAAAGTCTCCAGAGATCTGGTGCTGCCAGGTGACATGGAATCAAGCAGTTACGTGACAATCCCGCAGCGGCACGTTGGATGCGTGACTTGAACCGGATCAACATGAGGGAGGTCGGCCCAAAGCGGACCGGGTCGTACACTTCAAAGGCATCGCGAGATAGCCGGCTCGGGTAAAACTTCGGTCCAGTAGACGAATAGGAGCATGTCATGACAATGTACAAGAGATTCGCCCTAGCTGTCTTTGCCGTGGGCGTGATCGCTGTCGGCGCGGCGGGAGCCAGCCTGGCCGGTGAGCCGCAACGTCACGTAGTCGGCGAGAATGAGATCCAGGCCAGGATCGATCAGCAAATCGGCCAGGCCGAAGCCGACCGAGAGGCGATTCAGATCATGTTGCAGCGGGCGGATGTCCGCCAGATTGCCGGATCTGCCGGCCTGGATCTCGAGCGGGCCAACGCCGCCGCCGCGGTCCTGTCGGGACCCTCACTCGAGAAGATGGCTGCGCAGGCCAGAGAGGTCAACGCCGGCCTCGCCGGTGGAGATGAAAAAATCGTAATCTCCGCGACTGCGATCATCATTATTCTGCTGATCCTCATTCTTCTTGCGCGCTGAGCGCTTCCGTTCGTGAGATCGTGGCGTGCAGTTGGCGTCTGCGTGGCGGCGGCCGCTCTTGCTTGGTCCGCCCCCGCGGCCGCCGGAACGCCCTCGGATGAGAGGAGCGCTCCGGAGAATGTGCAGCTTCTCGACGTGCCGTATGTCCCCCAGAGCGGAGCACTGTGTGGCGGGGCCGCTCTCGCCATGGTTCTACGTTACTGGGGGAAGCCCGGGGTCCTGGCCGAGGACTTCGCTGCACTGGTGGAGCCGGGACAGTCCGGTATACGAACCGGCGCCCTCGTGAAGGCCGTCGAGGCCGACGGGTGGACCGCGTTTCCCTTGCCGGAAACTCCGACCGAGGTTGAGAGCCATCTTGCCCAGGGTCGCCCAGTCATCGCACTGATCCGGGCGGGCTCAGGCTCCTATCACTACGTGGTGCTCGTGGCCTGGGCCAACGGGTGGGTGATCATCCATGACCCAAACGTGGGGCCGTTCCGTGCCATTCGCGAAGGAGAGTTTAATACCGCCTGGTCCGGGAGTGGAGGCTGGGCACTCTTGGTCCTTCCTCCGCGGGGAACGAAGGAGCAGGGCGCACCGGATCCCGCGGCGGCCGACCCCCCATCGCCTGCCGCCCCAGATGGATGTGGCGCCATGGTGGAGGCGGGAATCCTCTTGGCGCAGCGAGGAGACACCGCGGCAGCGGAGCTCAAGTTCCTGGCGGCCCAGTCCCTGTGTCCTACATCCGCCGCCCCACTCCGGGAACGCGCGGGGTTACAGTTTCGCGCCGAGGACTGGGCGGGCGCGAGCCGGCTGGCGGAGCGTGCCCTGGCTCTCGATGCGAGCGATGCCCACACCTGGCGACTTCTGGCTGGCAGCTGCTTCCTGGCTGGGGATGTGGAGGGCGCGCTCTGTGCCTGGAACCACGTGTCCGAACCGAGGACCGACTTGACGCGCATCGATGGTCTGACGCGCATCCGCTTTTCCGCCGTGGCCGGCCAGCTCAATCTGCCGCCAGGGCGGCTTCTCACACCGCACGCCTTCCGTCAAGCGCGCCGGCGCCTGGCCGAAATGCCCGCCCAGTCGGAGTTCCGGCTGAGCTTGAGGCCCTTGTCGGATGGAAACGCTCAAGTGAACGTGACTCTGCTGGAGCGCCCACGCGTGTTCGAAGGCCCGTGGGACGTTGGGAGAGCAGGCATCAAGGCTTTCCTAGGGCGTGAGGTCACCTTCGATGTGGCGAGCCCCACTGGGAATGGGGAGCTGTGGACCGCCGGGTGGAGATGGTGGGAGGAACGACCACGCGTCTCGCTGGCGCTGACGGTTCCGGCAGCCGGAGGCCGGCCCGGGATCTGGCGCGTGGATGGCTTCTGGGAACGACAGGCCTATGCGCCTCGGACTCTTTCGGACTCGAGCGATACGACCCGCGCGGGGGTGAGCCGGGAGGAGCGCCGACGCGCCGCGCTCTCCTTCTCAGATTGGCTCGGACCGGATCTCCGCCTCAAGGTCGGTGCGGCGTTGGATGAGTGGGCCGACCGGGGAGCCCATCTCTCACTAGAGGGAAGCGTCGAAACACGATGGGCACGCGACCGCTTGGCGCTGGGAGCGGAGGCGGCGACGTGGATGAGCCTTAAGAACGGTGCTCCGTTCGGGGCCGGTGGCCTGTCCCTCAAATGGTGCTCAAGCGGTCTGGAACGATGCGACGCGTGGCGAGGCCGTTTGGGGATATCCAGTACGACTTCCGAAGCTCCTCTGGCTCTCTGGTCCGGAGCGGGAACTGGATACGGGCGTGCCCCACTCCTGCGGGCTCACCCCTTGCTGAACGGGGGCGTCGTTGCGGGCCGTGTCTTTGGGCGTACGCTCGTCCACGGGACGATCGAGAGGCAGGCGTGGCCATGGAAACTGGGGCCCCTGCAACTCGGCTGGGCCCTCTTCGTCGACGGGGCCAAGCCATGGGATACGGGGCGGGCCAGCCGAATCCCGTGGCAGGTGGATGGCGGAACGGGCCTCCGGTTGCGGGGTCTGGGCATGAAGGGTCAGCTTCGGATCGATGCGGCCCGCGGGTTCGATGATGGAAACTCGGCCGTCTCCATCGGCTGGGAGATCCCCTGAGTCAGGTCGACCTCAGCGCGGGGCAGAATCCCCACCTCCCGCGGTGCGAGTTCGACGAACGACGCCGTAGCTCTTGAGCTTCCTGTAAAGCGTTGCCGAACCGATGCCGAGTTGTTCGGCCGTGCGGGTCTGGTTTCCGCCGTTGAGGTCGAGCACCGCCATGATGTAGTCCTTCTCAATCTCGTCGAGCGCCCTCACTGGACCTGCAACCGACGGTGTCGGGATCGCCCGCCGGACCTCCTCGGGCAGATCGTCGAGTTCCATGAGGTTGGCGCGGCCGAGCGCGACGGCACGTTCCATGGCGTTCTCCAGTTCGCGCACGTTGCCCGGCCAGTCGTACCGCAAAAGCTGGTCCGCGGCGCGCGGTGATAGCCCGGTGACCGGGCGCTTGAACCGCGCGGCCGCATCGGCTAGCAGCACGCGCGCGAGCGGCAGGATGTCCTCCCGCCGATTCCGGAGCGACGGTACGTGCAGCTGAACCACGTTCAGCCGGTAGTACAGATCCTTGCGGAAGCGGCCCGCTGCAATGTCCGCGGCGAGCTCGCGGTTGGTCGCGGCCATTACCCGCACGTTTACGGGCCGGCTCTTGTTCTCGCCGACGCGGCGGATTTCGCGCTCCTGGAGGACCCGCAGCAGCTTGACCTGCATGCCGGGCGAGACGTCGCCGATCTCGTCGAGTAGCAGCGTTCCGCCGTTTGCCGCCTCGAACAGGCCGACCCGGTCCTGCGCAGCGCCTGTGAACGCACCGCGCGCGTGGCCAAAGAGTTCGCTCTCGAGGAGAGACTCGGTGATCGCACCGCAGTTGACTGCGATGAACGGACCCGGTGCGCGGGTGGACTCATCGTGCACCAAGTGCGCGATGAGCTCTTTGCCCGTTCCGCTCTCGCCCGTGATGAGGACGGTGGAGTCCACCTTCGCGATCCGCCGGGCGAGGTCGACGAGACGCCGCATGGCGGCACTCCGGGCGATCATCCCGAGTGGATCCTCGACCTCGGGGGCCGCGCGGGCGAGCACGCGCTTCTTCTGGCGGAGCTTCCTTTCGGCCTCCTTGAGGTTCTCGGTGATTCGGTGGAGCGAGGGCTCGAGCCATTCCTTGAGGTTCTCGACGCGGTAGAAGCGGAGCTCATCAGCCCGATCGTCGCCCCACTCCTCGAGTGTCCGACCGAGGAGGTGGCAAACGGCGTCGCCCCGTCCGATGCAGCGTTCCTCGAGAACGTAAATCTCCTTGCCCATTGCCCGACTCAGGTAGCCGCTGGTGAGACCGCAGATTGTCCAGCACACGGAGGTGTCGCTACGCCCAAGGTGGGCGATGTGCTGCTCCGCCTCGTACGAGCCGACGAGCGTCAGACCCTCCTTCGTCAACGAACCAGGGGTGCCCGGCCCTAGGCGGTACATGCCTTCGAGCATGTGGAGGCGCCCGCACGCGTGGTGCCAGTCGTCCTCGCTCTCCCATTGGAAGAGGTCCTGCATCGCCTCGGCCATGCGCCAGCCCTGTACAAAGCCAAACCGGGTAAGGACAGCGCGCGCGGTGCTGAGGCCGAAGTGGTTGACCAGCTCCTTGCGCAGGTTTCCTTTCGCCGTTGCGTCGATAATGAGCGCGCGCTGACCTGCGAAGCGGACCACGCCGTCCTCAGAGTCGAACTCCACCAATTCGCTGATGTTCAGGTCTTCGACGCGCATGGCCCGCTCCTTCACTTTGATTGACCCTACCTCGTTTTGATGGGGCTTTCAAGCACCATCTTTTGTTGAACTCCTTTGACATCAAGCACTTACGCAAGGGCATGAAAGTGGCTAATCGACTGTGCTGGCCCCTGACAGTGGCAATTCATCAGGGATCGCGGCCCCGCCAAGAAACGCCTGGCCGCCAATTGACGGGGGGCTTGTGCGAACTGGAGCTGCGGGAAGTTGAGACCGCCTGGATACCCCCCCGGACGCGAGACGCGATCGGCATCGGAACGAGAACATCATGGAAGCTCCCGTGGAGAAGTTAGAGGCACAGCTCAGGCTTTGGAGCATGAAGATAGACAATCTCGCGGCCAAGACCCAGATGCCCGGCGTCCAGGCTGGTTTCGATGCCCTCATGTACATCGACGAACTGAAGGCCTTGCACGCGATAGCGCTGTCCAAGGTCGACCAGTTCAGGGCAGCGGGAGACACGGAGCGGGTGCACCTCAAGGTCGAGATGAAGAGCGCCTGGAACGAACTCGCTGCCGCGTTCAAGAACCCGAAGCCATCACCGTAAGCGGCGAAAACTGCGAACGAGGCGGATGGCTGATTCGGTCGGTTTTCGAGGAGAGAAGATTCAAGAGCGTTGACGAGGGGGTACTCCCTCGCTCGATTCCAGAAGGAGAGGTTACTCACCATGAAACGACTTTCAGCCAGCATTGGCACCCTCATGCTGCTCGCCGTGGCGATCACGGTGGGATGCACGAAGGATCAAGCAAGCGTCCGGAACGCGGCGGCCGCGCCAACCACGGCGGCACAGAAGCCGCGCTTTGAGACACTCGTCATCCCAGATGAAACCAATGTCGTCGCGTCACTCGACACGCCGCTCTCCACGGAAACGATCCACACCGGCGATCCCTTCGGCGCCACGACAACCGAAGCGATCATCGTGGGCGGAAAGACAGCCGTTCCGGCCGGCGCACGGATCCACGGAGTGGTGCGCGACGTCCAGGCATCCGGTCGGATCAAGGGCCGCGCTCGGATGACGCTCACGTACGAGTCGATCGTCGACTCGCAGGGCAAAACCCACACGATCTCCGCACTACCGCTCACGCTGCAGGCGGCCTCCGCCACGGCGAGCGACGTTGAGAAAATCGCGGCAGGGGGCGTCCTCGGCGCGATCATCGGCGGGATTGCAGGTGGAGGGAAGGGCGCAGCGATCGGGGCAGGCGCCGGAGCGGGCGCCGGGACCGTCATCATGCTCGCGACCAAGGGTGACGAGGTGGAGCTCGAAGCAGGTCAAAGGCTGAACGTCCATATGACGTCCTCGACGAGCATTCAGGTCGTGGCTCAAAAATGATCCGGAACCCATCGCTGGCCGGTACCATCGATCGGACTCCATCGGAAGACCAGATCCGACCAGTGAGGGATGGCAGCAGAGCGGGCTCCGGCGATTCAGACTGCAGCCGCAGGCAATAAGAGGAGAACGAGATGAAGAGCTCTCGAATGTTTCTGCTTACAGCTGCGCTGGCCCTAGCCCTGGGTCCCGCCCATGCTCTAGCGGGTCCTGACACCGACGTCGGTTTCCGCGGCTGGGGGCCGCGGGTCGGCCTGTCGCTCGACCCCGACCAGGTCCACTTCGGCGCGCACCTCGATTTCGGCAACTTCGCCCAGCACGTCCGCTTTCAGCCCAACCTGGAGGCGGGCTTCGGCGACAACCTGAAGCTCTTCACGGTCAACGCCGAGGCGGCGTATCGCTTCAGCTCCACCTGGGACGTGTGGACTCCGTACCTCGGGGGCGGCCTTGGCGCGAACATCAAGAGCATCGACAACGGGGGACACAGCAACTCGCACACCGACCTGGGCGTCAATTTGCTCGGCGGCATCGAGAAGGGACTCACCAACGGTGACCGGTTCTTCATCGAGGCCAAGTTCAGCCTGAACGACGTCCCGGACGCCAAGTTTACGATCGGTTGGACGTTTCCCCACTAAGCCTCTCGGCGAAGAGGGACAACCTTGGTTGGCGCCGTTCCTCTCGCTTCCGGGCCGTAGAGTAGGAGGTGTTACATGTTGTGGACAATCGCAGTCGTGCTGATCGTTCTGTGGCTGCTCGGCCTTGTTACGTCCTTTACCATGCACGGCTTCATCCATGTTCTGCTCGTGATCGCCGTCATCGTCGTGCTGCTCCGCGTCATTCAGGGGCGAAAAGTGCTGTAAACGCGCTTCGGCCAGAAGTGGCATGGGACGTGGAGCTCACTGGCATCCCGCTCGTGGTTCGTGGCGTCGTCGACCCGGCTTCTTTCGGGAGCTCGGCGGCATCACGCTCCTGATGTGGCGCATGCACATCCGCCAATGAGCAATGGCTGGTTGGGAGACTTTCGATCGGCCGACTATTGTCTCTCTAGCCAAGAGCATATGGCAGAAGGATCTGTCGAAGCGTTCGTGCTTTAGATCGCGGCGTGTGCTTTGGGCTAGCGGCCGCAGCTCCGCGCATCGGTGTCTTGCAGTCCGCCGAGACACTCGACCGCGGCGCCTTCAAGCCCGTGGGTGCTCCGGTCATGGCATACGGCAAGAACGAAGCAGATGACGAGTGTGCGGTCGCAGCTCGTGACGGGTATGGAGTCCGAACCACTTCGCCGCCGAGGCCAAGCCGGGCTTGGTCGTGAAGACGACGTTCATGAACGCGCGTGACGAGTAGCGGATCCTGAAGGGTAAGGACAAGAATGCCGGCCCGGAGTGCTGGTTGGCGAGAGTCGTCCACTGGATGTTCGGCAGGGCGGGGGATTGCGATACCACGCGGTTCGAGGTCACACCGCTGTTGAGCGGGCAGATGGACAAGAGCATAGAGCCGTGCGGCGCGCTGGATGCCTCGTTCGAGTGGATCAAGGCTGCCCCGACAGGGGTGGGCGACACGTTCACGAGATTGCACGTGGTGCCCGGAAGCGAGTACGGCCTGTGCCACGCAGTTGGCCTGGTCGGCGAGATCGGCATCGGGCTGAACGACCAGCCTTTTACCTGTGCGGGCGTCGGCATCGCTTTGTGCCTCCGCTGATCAGGAGTGGTGTGGTGGTCACATCGACCTGCTGTTCGTCATCGCCGTGGCTGTCTCGTTCTTCCGCCTGACTCGGGCTGGGGGCACGTGTAGGCGGCGCATAGACAGGAAAGGGCAAGAGAAATGAGAACCATTGGAATTGTGCTCGTGGTCGTTGGAGTCCTCGCGCTAGTCTACGGGGGGATCAACTACAACAAGAACCGGACGGTCGTTCAGATCGGTTCGATGAGCGTTACGGCCACGGAGCACAAGAGCATTCCAGTCCCGGCAGTCGTCGGTGTGGTTGTGCTGGTGGGCGGCGTCGCACTGCTGATGGCCGGCCAGCGCCGTTCCTAGCCTCTGTGATGCTCGACGGGACATTGTAGCGGGCGAGCAGATCAGGGATGTTGTCGGGGCCCGGACGCATCGTCGGGGGTGAGCGTGGAACAACCGGCACCGCGTCGGCGCGGATCTGATGCTGTCGCGTCGGCGGGAGGGGCAGCTGCCAGAAGTCGTGGCGATCGCGGTCAAGGCCCAGCGCCGCCTGGGGAGGAAGTTTGTCAGGCTCCACAACCGTAAGCACGTGAACGTCGCAATGACGGCCGTGGGGCTGGAGGTGTGGGGCTTCGTGTGGGCGATGATGCGAGCCGCGCCGCAGCTAGGCTGGGGCGCGGCTCGAGTCGAGTTCGAGAGGAGGGCTCCGGTAGGAGGATCCTCGTCTGAAGTATGCGGTACCGGCTATGCCGTAACCAGCGTTGCTCGACAGGGACAGCTCCGGACGAGCCTGCGTGAGTGCGGCATCCAACCCGCCGATATCAGTCTGAAGATCGTCGGGAATGCCCTCCGCTTTGATCGCCAAACGGCGGTCGACAGCAGCCGTTCCATATCACTTCAGCAGAATCAGACGATGGGTTCCGGTGTAGTCCCCCGCGCACAGCCGATAGTAGTAGACGCCGGAGGGGACAGGATTGTCCATCTCGTCGCGGCCGCCCCACGACACGGCATGCGGCCCGCCTGACTGGAGCTCGTCGACCAGCGTGCGCACGCGCTTCCCGGCGACGTCGTAAATGTCCACGCGTGCGTGCGTGCCCTCGCGCAGCGTGTAGTGGATCGTCGTGCTGGGGTTGAACGGGTTGGGGACGTTCTGCTCCAAGCGGGCGATCCACGCCTGCGGCGCAGGCGGCGCGCCGCTGCTCGCGGGAACCGCAGTCGCGAAGGACGTCAGCGTGCCGTACCCGATGCCTGTCATCGGCCCATAGCCTTCGGGTCGCACCCCGATCTTCGCCAGAACCAGGGCGGTATTGGGCATCGGAAGGCCCAGCGTGTCGTGGAAGTGGTTGTAGGCCATTTCCCAGCAAGGATAGGGGGTTGGCATCAGCCCGCAGTTGTAGGCTCTGCTGGCCACCCCCTCCACCCCCGCGAACAGGAGATTGTTCAGGTGACCGAACAGATCGATCCCCTGATGCCACGCGGTCTCGGCCGAGCCGACGAGCCCGGAGATTCCCATGGTCTCGTGCTCGCAATCGCGCGCGGTCTCCTGGGTGGTCCCATCGGGGCTGACGTAGTTGGGAAGCGAGCCGTTCCCGACGCCGTTCCTATAGTAGTTGGCCGCGCGATCGAAGATGGCCTGATCGTCCAGGAAAACACCCATATCCATCATGGAATGGGTGATGATGGCGTCCCAGTTGCCGTTGTAGCCGGGTTGGAAGTCCTGGATCAGCGGATAGCCGATCGTGCGGAGCATGGTGACAAACTTGGCTTGATCGCTGGCGCTCCAGCCGGCGTTGCCGTGCTTGAGAAGCTCGGCCGCATTCTCGAAGCCGGTCAGAGCACCTGCGCCAATCAGCTTTCCATTGACGCCGCCAATCGATCTGAGGGTAGAAGACCACGCATTCAGAATCTGGATGCTCTTCTGCGCGTTGGCGGCATTGTCCGTGACCGCCCAGAGCAAGGCGTGGAGATACGCTGCCCGGGCGTCGTACATCATGTCCCAGCCACCGACATCGTTCGTACCATAGGCGTCCTGGGAGACATCGGGCACGGGGGCGGGCGTGTAACTGAGGCTGGCGTCGGAGCGGCTTTGCATCCAGCTGAGTGCGCCCGTCCATGGTTGCTGGCCCGCGGCGACCTTCGCGCGGGCGAAGTCGAGCTCCGCGCGGGTAACCAGTGCACCGGGATGGACAAAAGCAGCAGAGCAACGGGCCACCAGGGCGGTCTGGCCCAGCAAGAGCATCAGGGCGCAGCCAAGAAACACGGCGGGGCGCCGGCCGACGTGCGTGGCGGTTCCCGAGCCAGAGCGTGTCCGGAGATGCAGCGATTGGAGAGTCTTGGGCATACACGCCTCCCTTGGAATGCAGCGGGCCGAGAGTAGGGGACGGACCGGCGTGGCGGGTACGAACGATGCCGGCTGCTGGAGGGCGAATGATGCCAACCTAAGGACACGGACCGCCACGCGCAAGGGGGAGTGCCCTCATGCCAGCCCGTGGTGCGGCTTCCCGACAAACGGCTGGAAGTGGTCCGATCAATGCGAACGCGGCGGTCGCGAGGCGGGGTTCGGCCTGCGTCGACCAGCGGAGCCTCGGACCTCGAGGTCCGATCGGTTCCCGCCACGGCTTGGACGCGAACGCCAACTTGGTCGCGGGCTTGACCAATCTGCTGGGTGCCGGCGAATCCCCTGGGGGTGTCCGCTCGTTGAGCGCTCGATCCAGTGTGTCGAGCCTAGCATGGCAGACGGGTCAGCACGGCCCACCTCGCAGGGCCTACCCTGCTTGCGCTTTGCGATCACGGACCGGCGGTAGAGCTCGGTGAGCGCGGTCTGGTCTCAGAAAACAGCCGCTCGAAACCGCCATCACGGGCGAATGCGCCGTCCAGCAATGAGCGTTTGCGCTCTCTCCATTACGATGGCCTCCACGTGGGGGTGGAAGTTGGCGGCCTAGCTGCCGAAGGTCTGCAGCGCGGCGACCATGCCCACACACACGGAGCGATCGTCGAAGCGATTACGCACCAATCGAAGAATTGAACGACCCCCATGTTGTCCAGCGGAATGAGCTCGCGGACGGAGGTTGCCACCCGGTCGAAGACGTCCTGGAGCTCCAAGGTCTCGGACGCGGTCGCGGCGATGTCGGAGAGGACGGGGGCGACGGAACGTGGGTCCATGAAACCTCGATCGCGACATCCCCGGACCGCGCCAGTCGCAGGGGGTCCCCTCGGGCTGGGCGTTTGCCGGAACCACGGTTGGCGTCGGGAGCGGGCCCACAATGCGAATGGTGGCTCTCGGGCGGGCGGTTCGCACGCGCGACAGTGCCGGGCCGAACGCGTGCGCCCCGGGTCACGTCCACGCTCCGCAGCTGCACGCCGCAGCGCCGCCAGGGCCCGCGCACCTCAACGTTCAGTGCACAACGATCGACCGGGCCGAGCGCACCGTTGTCTGGCCGCCGGATTGGATCACCGCTCGGGCAAAGTACGCGCCGCTCGGCAAGCGACTGACGCCAGCTCCCTGAGGCTCCAGGCGATGCGGACCTGGCTCGAGTGTTCCAGTATAGAGTGTGGCGACCTGTCGCCCCGAGACGTTGTAGAGTTTGACCTGCACCTCGGCCCTCGCCGGCAGCTCGAGCTCAAAGGCCAGGCTTGCGAGTCCGCCCGCTGGTGCGAAGCACAAGCTGGTTGCCGCCGCCGAATCTGCTGCGGGGTCCACGCCGGTGACGCCTCCGGTGACCACGACCTGCACGGCTGTGGGCAAGTAGACGACGCTCGCTTGACCCGCCAAAGGGCTGCCGTTCCAGGTCACGGCATCGAATACGCCCGCGCGCGAAGTAGCGGTGAGGATTGTAAAAGTGTTGGACCCCGAGTACACGAACTCGGGGTCGAGGCGCAGATCGAGCGCGCCGGAGAGCACGATCGCGCCGTTCACCGCCAGCGAATCGCACCGCAATGCGCCCAGGTCCACGACGTAGTGGCCCAAGGGGGACTGCGTCAGGTTGCCGCGCACTGACAGCCTCCCAAAGGCATTGCTCGCAGAGTATGGATCGATGCGGCCATGGTTGAACAGGCCGCCCCAGACAAGTCCCCAACCGCCAAGACTGCCGCTGCCCTCAACGGACACGGTCGGAACCTGGATTTGTCCGTCCCGGAGGATCACGTTCCCCATGTCGTCGACGATTCCCGGAGAGCTGAGTAGCGCTCCGCCTGCCAGCGTCAGAGAGCCGCCTGGTGAATAGATGGCCGTCAGCGGTGGCCCCGCTCCCGTGCCATGTTCGACGCGGACCCAGGCGAATGAGTCCGCCACGAGAGAGCCACTGCCGCCCGCCAGACCGAACCCACCACCCACCCACAGGTTGTCGAGAACGCCGAGTTGCGCATAATCGCTCACTCGTACGTTGCCGACTCCACTCGCCGTCACGCCGATGGCTAAGGTTCCGAGGTGTGTGGAGGAAAAGTGCTGTAGGTCCAGTTCACCCCTGCCGCGAAGTCCTACATTGACCGGCCCGCCGCCCAAAATGGCCGCTGATGAGTCCGCCAGGATTGTGCCGACCCCGCCGAGGGAGTCTCCAAGCGTTGTAACGCCGGCGCCCATGGAGAACTGTGTGTCGGACTGGGTGATCCGCAGGATCCCCGTTCCACCGCGGCCCACAAGGAGCTGAGGGGAGCCGACGGGCGTGTTCGGGCCCGTGGTCGTGACCCCGCCGCTAATCCTGAGCTCCGGGGCGCCAACCTGGCTGCTGATGGAGAGATACCTCCCCGCCGGCCACACGAACGCTCCGCGCATGACGTGGATCAGGCCGTCGCGAAAGTCGAAGCCCGGCCCGGTGCTCCGCCAGATTGTGAGCCCGCCGTTGACGCGGACCACTCCGCCGCGAACGTCGAGCCCGGGTCCGGCGGTCGGCCAAATCGTGAGCCCCTCGGCCAGGACGCGAAAGTTCCCTCCCTGCTTCACTCGAAGCACGCTGCCCGTATCGCCGTCTGGATCCCCGACCTCACAGCCATGGTCCACCTGCACCCAGGCGCCATTCTCCACGGTGAGTTCCCCGTGCCCGCCCAGCTGGAGCGGGTAAGCGTTGAGCCCAATCGACAGATGATCTTGGACGTGCAGCGAGGAGGTGCCGAGTCCGGAAACGGGCCCGATCGTCACGTAACCAGCGGAACCGAGAATCGCACCAATCACCATTCCTCCGATGACATCCAGGTAGCCGCCGTTGTATGCAAAGAGATTCGCCACGCCGATGTGGCCAACGATCAGCGCCGGAACCGACCCCGGGATGGAATGCGTCACATGAACACCGCTGTAGATGCGGGGCGGCGGGCTGGAGCCGGCAATGAACAGCGTAGTTGCCGCAAACTGGATCTCGCCCATCACCAGGGGTTGGCTGTCGGCCTCGACGATATCGCAGTAATACTGCGCGCCTCCGTTCACCGTCATCTCGGAGACTCCATCACGGCCGATCTCATCACCACTCCCGTAAACCGCGTTGTAGCGCGACTTGGAATGGACCACGGCCCTTGACCCGAACTGCCCTCCATTTGTAAGAGTCAACTTGCTGAAGCTCCCGGCGCCTCCCAGAATCAGCAGGTCGGTGTTGATCGTGCCTTGAGACACGGTTAGCGTCGGCTGGCCCGAGTTGGCCCCGACCAGCAGCAGGCCCGTGGTGTGGGGGCTCGCCACGCTCCAGGTTGGGGTGCCACCGCCGCAGCTGATCTGGGTCGAAGCAGGCACTGTGCCCGGGAACGTCACCGTATAGGTCCCAGCCACGTTGAAAAGCATGTCGTCCTGCGCGGTGGGGAGGCCGTCGGGGTTCCACTTGGCGACCTCGTCTGCGGAACCGCTGACGGGCGATTGCCAGAAGTAGAAGATCAGCGCCCCCGCCGGGGCTGGCAAAGCGGCGAGAAGCAGGAGAACCAACGTCAGCGCGCAGCAGGGCCTCGCCAGGCGCGGTAGAACTGGACCTCTCATGGTGGCGCCTCCGGAAGGGCGGGGAAGGATCGCCGACACCCTTCCTACGTCCGAACGCCGAGGAGCGAACAGGGGGCATCGAGCCGACGTGGCCTCGCCCAATCCAGCGCGACGGAGAGCCTGTGCCCAGCCGGGAGCAAGCAGGAGGCAGGGGAGGGACTCACCGCCCAGGGGGGCTTCTCGTAGAGGCACACCCGGGGCCGAGGTGGCCGACGGCGAGGCCGGCGAGGGGAAGCATGCGCGCGAAAAGGCGGCCGAGGAGGCGCACCCACACGACTCCAGGCGCGGCACGGACGGGGTCGGGTGGGCCCACGCAGGCGGCGCGCAGGGGGAGCGAATTCGCAGGAGT
This sequence comes from Candidatus Krumholzibacteriia bacterium, assembly GCA_041484665.1. GTDB lineage: Bacteria > Krumholzibacteriota > Krumholzibacteriia > JAJRXK01 > JAJRXK01 > JBGPIA01. The sequence goes on along the minus strand of JBGPIA010000018.1, from coordinate 5,038 downwards.
AACGGATCGGGGGTGCACGGAGCGGTTCGCCGGGAGGAGACACGGCGCGCTCTGAGGTGTAGCGTCGAACGGGGCGGATCCGGTCCCTGATCCGTTCCTCTTCAAGGAGACCCCATGCGACGCACTCTGATAGGAGTTGCCCTGACGGCGGGCCTCGTCGCGGGCATCGCAGCGACGACATTATCCGTTGCTACGCCAGCATATCAAGTCTACGCGGTCCAGTACGGCGTGCTCGTCGGCTATCCCATGATGAACCTCGTGCTCGGCGCTGATAGCACCAAGACGATTGACGCCTCAATGATGTTCTGGGTCGCGCGGGGAGGCGGGCGCATTCTCCTCGTGGACGCTGGATTCTACCGCGAAGAGTTCCGCAAGGCGTGGAAGATCAAGGACTTTGTCAAGCCGTCCGAGGCGGTGGCCAAGCTCGGCATCAAACCAGAGGAGGTAACCGACATCGTGCTCTCGCACCTCCATTGGGATCACACCGATGGCGCCGATCTCTTTCCGCGCGCCAAGGTCTGGGTTCAGCGCCGCGAAATGGAGCACTACCGCGACCCCAAGAACCAGGTCGACAGCGGGGTGTTCCCGGTCGACATCGCGATGCTCGACCGCATCGCTGCCGACGGCAGGTTCCAGATGGTCGACGGCGATTCGCAGGCGGTGGCACCGGGCGTGTTCGTATATGTCGGCGGCCGGCACACTTGGGAATCGCAGTACGTGAGTGTGCCCACGGCTTCGGGGACGGTCGTGCTGGCCTCCGACAATCTGTACCTCTACGAGAATCTCGACCGCCGCCGGCCGATCACCGCCACCTTCGACACGCTGTCCAACTTGGCCGCCCAGGATCGCATGCGGCGGCTCGCGGGCTCGCTCCGGCTGGTGGTCCCTGGCCACGACCCCCAGGTTCTGACGCGATTCCCGATGATCGCACCAGGTGTCGTGGCGATTCGTTAGGCAGTTGGAAACCACGCCAGCGGCGGCGGTCGTTCGAGTCGCCGCCATCCAGGCCGCTCGGGCGGTCGTGGTTCGGCCTGCGATCTTCGACCGCCTCCGACGCGTGGACGGTCCGCGCGGCCGCGCAGGAAGCCCGGTTGGGGGCGGCCATGGCGGTGAATTCACGGAGTCGACCCGCCGTTGTCGCTGCGTGAGAGTGGAGATGGGGATCGTGGGCCTGATCCAACAGCGGCGCACCGTCGATCGCATCCTTCGCCACCAGACGCACATCCGAGGCGAGGACCCGTTCGCGCGAGAGGGGACGCGCGTTGCGCGCACTTAGTGAGGGTGCAAGTGAAGAGCGAGACCCCCTAGCAGAGATTCGATCGAGTCGTTCGTTGGATGAGGGAAAACCTTGAAGTCGCTGCGAGCGTTTACCGGACGCGCGCAGCCTGCTCAGCGTGGATCCAGGTCTCGAGTTGAATGAGGAGAAGCACGTGGTCCGCCGGTCTCGGCGGCGACCCCGGGATTGCGACGATTGGCTCAACAATTCGGGCGCAGCCCTCATCGGCCTCGGAAGAGATTGAGCTCGTAACGCTGCTGCGGGAAGGAGGCGGCGAGCCCGATCAGCACTTCTATCGCATGGATCACTATCCGATCTTCACCTCGATGGACTTGGGCTTAGCCCGCTCCGACTTCGGGAGGTGGACCTTGAGCACCCCGTCCTTGAACTCGGCCGCTACCGCGTTGCCATCCGCGTCTTCCGGCAGCGAGAAGCTCCGGGCAAAACGGCCGTACGCCCGCTCTACGCGATGATACTTTCTGCCCTTCTCTTCCTTCTCGAAAGTTCGCTCCCCGGTGATCGTGAGCACCTCGTCTTGGACCGTCACTTTGACGTCGTCCTTCTTGACCTCGGGCAGCTCGGCCTTGATGAGGTACTCGTTGTCATGTTCAACGATATCCACCAGCGGGGCCCACTCCGCGACGGTCAGGGCCTCTTCCTTGGCGCCGGGGGTGCGAACCGGGGCGCGCCCGAACATGGTCGCGAGGCGGTGTTGCAGCTCGTCGAGCTCTCTGGCGTCCATCGTGCGTCCTCCCTTTGTCTCGGTGTGATGCGCATCCGCAGGCATCCGACTTCGGATCGACATGCTGTAATAGTACGATAAAACGATCGGCAGCTCTGTCCGCGGCGAGGGCGACGGAGCTCGGAGGCGAAAACAGAGCTCCGCCCGGCTCCAAATGGGGGCCGGGCCGGATTCAACCAATCGCTCTCAGCTGGCGATGGTCACCAGTCGAAGCCTAGCCGGCGTAGCCCGTGCCACGGTTGCCGTTTCGCTCCTCGCGCGGCTTGGCCTCGTTGACCTTCACCTCGCGGCCGGCAATCATCTTGCCGTTGACGGCGTCGACGGCCTTGAGGCCGGCGGTGCGGTCCTCCATTTCGACGAAACCGAATCCGCGCGAACGGCTGGTTTCCTTGTCCATGACGATGGAAGCGCGGTTGACCTGGCCATGGGTCTCGAAGGCCCCGCGCAGGTCGCCCTCGGTCGCGGTGAAGGACAGGTTGCCGACGTAGATATTCATCATAACTTCAGGATCTCCTTCTGCCATTGTGCTGGATCGGCTCTTTGGGCCAATCCTAGATCGCATGTGCCAAGTTCGGAACAGGCGGGGCAGAAGCCGAAATCCTGTCGTAACCGGGCAAACGGGCGCCCGCGGGGAGATTCCCCGACTCCGCCAGCGTTCTCTGGGTGGGATTTGCCCCGATGTGTTGCCGACTCGAAGGGTCAGGATCGGCCCAGCTCGGCCGGCTCTGCGAAATCGGTGGGTCACCTTGCGGGCATCACAAACAGAGGTCGCAAGCAAGGTAGTTGTGAAAGGTACGGGGCGCAAGGGCTCGCGAGCCGGACGCAAGAGACAGCGGGCCCCGCAGACCAGGCATTCGATCCGGGCGCCCTCGAACATGCGCCTCGCACCGCAACGTGCTCTGCTCAGAGGTTGCCCGTCGGGGGCAGGGTCCGTTGAACGACGCCACAGCAGCCGAGTCCGAAGGGTTGCGCGATGACCGCGCGGACCTGATTGCCAGGCCGTCCGCCGGATCCCCGCTGCTCCCCCATCGGGGGTGCCTGCCGCTCAGGGCGTCTCGGTGGCCCGGCTGAGGTTCGGTAATCGCGCCCTCACCCGCAAGCTCGTGCTCCTCCCGGGACGCTGACCGCCGTCCCCGGTTGGCGCCCGGGACGTTCGGTGGCGCCAGCCGGTCAATCTCGGAGGTGAGCCACCGAGAGCCAGCTCGGCCGCGGATGGTCTGGGCTGGGGCACCGTGGCGCGACGTACCCGTGGCTGGCCAGGAACTCGCCCAGCTGGGCGTTGGCGTCGGAGCGCGAGCCCAGGTTTCCCGAATCATGACCGCCATGGTCCAGGCAGTCAGGGCGGTCGCGTGGAGGCTCCATATGGCGGGTGAGGTGCTCAACAGACCCCCTCGCTCGTGGGAGAAGTGGGGGGGGCGCCACGGAGGAGCGGATCCCCTGCCGCCCGACGCGAATGTTCGCGACCCACTCGCTCGAGTAGAGCTGAATCCGTACCACTGAACACGAGCGCGGGCACCGGCGGCGGCCGATACGCCGAGTCGGGGGGACTCTAGGCCCCCCCGACCCAAAGCTTCGATCAATGCAGGACGGTCAGGCGCTTGTCACCCAAACGCTGGCCATCGACCTCGAGACTCACGAAGTACAGCCCCGCATGGACGCGCTGTCCGTTGCTGTCACGCGCATCCCACGTCCCCTGATGGGGCCCAGCGGGCAGGCGCCCCATGTCGATGACGCGCACCAACCGCCCCGCCAGGTCGTAGACCCGGAACCGTGTCTGGGCTTCCACGGCCAGGGAGAACGCGAGCTGTGAGGGGCCGCGCGTCGGATTGGGGCCGGCCGTCTCGAAGACGGTCGCCCCGGTCGGTCCAGGAGGCGCCACCCCGGTGACCCCGGTAAAGTCCAGCGTGGCGACAACACTGGAGTCGTTGCCGCAGGGACTCATGAGCACCATCTGATAGCCTCCGTTGTCGGCAAAGACCGCGCTGGTGAGGGTCAGCGTCGGCGTGGTCGCGCCGCTGAGCGTAGAGCCGCCTGGCGTCAGTCCGTCCAGGAGCGGTACGCCGTTGCGATTCCACTGGAAGCTGACTCCGGGGTACCCGGGCGCGGGCTGTGCCGTGAAGGAGACGTTGTCACCCACCTGAATGGTTTGAGAAAAGGGCTGGGAGACAAACCAAGGCACGCCGGTCGGGGTGAACTTGGCCCAGCGGGGCGATGCGAGTGCGCCGTTGTCGACGGCGGTGAACACTCCGCCAGCATGGATCTCGCCGTTGAAGGCCGCCAAGGCGTAGACGACATCGTTCGCGCCCCCCGCGACTTCGTGCCAGAAACCGTCCCAGTACGCAACGTTGCTCGCGGACACGCCGCCGGCGGTGCTGAACGTTCCTCCGATGTAGAGCCGTGTCCCGGTGGAGCGCAGCGAACGCACCGCGCCATTCGTGCCGCCAGTGGCGAAGGTGGAATAGAAGGAGCCGGTGTAATAGGCGAGGTTGGGGGAGCTGTTGATGCCTGGGTACAGACCCCCGATCACCAACAGGCCGTTGTGGACCTCCAGCGCGTACACGGTACCGTTGAAGACACCACCGACCTGGCTCCAGCTCGTGCCGTCCCAGCGCGCCAACCCGCCGGTCGAGACCCCGCCGGCGGTCGTGAAATCGCCACCGGCGTAGAGATAGGATCCAAAGGTCTTGAGGGCGCGCACGGCGCCGTTCATGCCGGTACCTACCGCCTCCCAGAGCTTGGTCGTCTCGTTCCAGCGGGCGATGTGGTTCACCGTGGAGGTGGAGAAGGTGAAGGGGCCGCCGGCGTAGGTCGCGCTGTTGTAGCGTTCGATCGCGTACACGCCGCTGTTGAAGCCGCTTCCCATCGCCTGCCATGCTGGAGGCGGGAACGCGATCAACGGGTCTTGATCCCACCGGGCGATGCGGTTGGCCGCGACCCCGCCGGCGTGGGTGAACAGGCCGCCGGCGATGAGCTCGGAGTCTCCGAACAATCCGGGATACTTGAACGACTTGAGCGCGATG
>JBGPIA010000017.1:0-111177 GCA_041484665.1 Candidatus Krumholzibacteriia bacterium | reverse complement strand
TTGCGACCGGACTGGAGAGGATGCGCAAGAGACAGAGGATGGAGCTCTGCCGCAAGCTGATCGAGCGCGTCGTGGTCGACGAGCATAGCGCGGAGATCCACTACAGGTTTCCCGTGTCAAGTCCTTGCAACAGGCGCGGAGCACCTGCTGGCATTCTCCTGCCGGACCCGCAACTTCTGCCCCAGCTGCCAAGCCAAGCGCGCGGCGTTGCTGGGAGAGCTGCTGGTCACGACGGTGCTCGAGCCGGTCCCGCACCGCCACGTGGTGTTCACCATCCCCAAAGCGCTGCGTGGACTGTTCGTGCGGGAGCGGCGGCTGTTGTCGCTGTTCAGCCGCTGCGCGCACGACTGCATGCAGCGGGCGGTCCGCGTGCATTTCGACGATCCATTGTTTGCGGTGCTCCGAAGGGCAGCCGAGCAGCCTCCCGGCGCTCGCTACGGCGAGGGCGGGGCCGGGCTGTGCGGGCGAGGCAGGCTTGGGTCCCAGGATTCACCGCGACAGGCAGCACGGAGGCGCTCCATTGACGCCGGCTGGCTGCGCCGAGGCGTTTGCAAGAGAGGCGATGGGGGAAGGGGCGTCAGACAGGCGGTCGGGGGCTCAGGAGGCCGGGCCCGGAGACGTGGTTCGTCGAGCGTGCGCGGATGAAACGGCCTATCCGCAAGCGCCCTCTCGGCGCGGAGCCGCCCTGCGGTACCCACCCCGCACGCCGAGCCCGCGATCCCCCCTGGGAAGAATCCACGCAGTGACGGACCAACCAGCAATCCGGTGGACCGCACACCTCGTCGACGGCCCAGCCGCCGGGGCACGCCTTCCGGTGGCGCACCCCGCGCCCGCCAGCCTTGCGGTCCGGGGCCGGCCGGGAGCGTGGGTGGTCGTGCCCGACTGCGGAGTCCGCCCCCTGCGCGTATTCATTCACCACTACCGCCGGGCTGGCACGCGGGTCCACGCCGACACGCGCGAGCTCCTCGTCCGATACGAATTCACCAGCACCGAAACACCGGCCGCTTGAGATGGGACGGATGTGGACGACGCGGCACACCCGCGACGCTTCGCCCTCAAGTCTCGGCGCCCCGGTGCCGATGTCGATGGAAACCCGGCAATTGCGCTCCGATACGGCGACGATTCGGGGAAGGGCGGTCAGGAATCCACGCGCGAGGACGATTTCGTCTCACCGACCTCGGCCGCGGACGTCGCCGACTCCTCGCAGGCGTCTGGCTGCTGTGTGTCGTGCTGGGCATCTCGCTCCTCATGCGCTACGACGCGCGCCCTGGTATCTCGGGCCGCGCGCCCGCGCGATGGCCGGACGGCACGAGCATTCGGGAGGCCTCGCACGACAAGCTGACGCTGGTCATGATGGCGCACCCGCGTTGCCCCTGCACCAGGGCGAGCCTGAGCGAGCTGGAACTCATCATGGCCCGCTGCCGGCGGCGCCTCGAGGCTCGAGTCGTTTTCGTCACCCCTCCGGGAACGGCGTGCGAGTGGGCCCAGACCGCCTCATGGCGCAAGGCGGCGTCAATCCCGGGGCTCGAGGTTTCGGTGGATGCGGGCGGCGCCGAGGCAAGGCGCTTCCACGCCTTCACGTCCGGCCAGGTGTTCCTGTACGACCAGCGCGGCGTGCTCGCGTTCAGCGGCGGTATCACGCCCTCCCGCGGTCATGTCGGCGGCAACGCCGGACAGGACGCGATCGTTGCGCTGGCCCGCGCACAGGCCCCGCCGACCCACGCGACGCTCGCTTATGGCTGCTCTCTCTTCGATCCTGGATCCTGCGCGATGGGCGACACGATATGCACACGATGAGCTCGCGTCCGGCCATCGACCCGCCGACCGGCGCACGCGCGATGGCTCTCTTCACCGAGAGCAAGGACTGCCTCACGCAACGCACCGACCGGCTGTTTGCGGGCTTGAAGATCTTCGAATGGCTGGCCGGTATCGCAGGCGCGCTCTGGATTTCCCCCAAGACGTAGAGCGGCGGACGGAGCGCGACGCATCCCCACGTCTGGGCGGCGACGATCCTGGGCACGATCATCGTCGCGTTCCCGGTAGCCTGCGCCCTGTTGCGGCCGGGGCATCGATTCACGCGCCACTCGGTGGCCGTGGGCCAGATGCTCATGGGCGGGCTGCTGATCCAGATCACCGGCGGCCGGATCGAAACGCACTTCATTATCTTCGGCTCGCTGGCCTTCCTGGCGTTCTACCGCGACTGGCCGGTATTGATCTCGGCGTCGATCGTGGTGGCGGTGGATCACCTCGCCCGCGGACTGTTCTGGCCGCAATCGGTCTACGGGGTGCTCGTGCCCACCGTCTGGCGCTCGTTCGAGCACGCCGGATGGGTCGTCTTCTGCGACGTGTTCCTCATCACGGCCTGCCGGCAGGGCGTGAGCGACCTGTGGGAAGCGGCGCACAGGCGGGCCGAGCTGGAGCCGGTGAACGCGAACATCGAGCTCCAGATTCTCGAGCGCACCGCCGCGCTCCAGGCGAGCGAGGACCGCTTCCGATCTCTCTGCGCGTCCTCGCCGATCGGCATCTTCCAGACGGATCATGCCGGCCGATGCCTGTACACCAACCCTTCCTGGCAGGCAATCACCGGGCTGACCATCGAGCAAAGCCTCGGGGATGGCTGGAGCCACGCGCTGCATCCTGACGACGCAGCGGAGACCCTTCGCGAGTGGGGGAACGCCACTGCCTCCGGGCGTGACTTCGACCGTGAGTTCCGGCTGCGGAGCCCATCGGGGGACAGTCGATGGGTGCACGCGCGATCCTCCACTCTGCGCAATGGCGCCGGCGAATTCGTCGGTCACGTGGGAACGACGGAGGACATCACGGCGCGCCGGCAGACCGAGGAGGCCCTGCGGGCCGCCAAGGAGGCCGCCGAGGCGGCGACCCACACTAAGTCGGCGTTCCTCGCCACCATGAGCCACGAGATCCGCACGCCGATGAGCGGCGTCATCGGTATGACGGAGCTCCTGCTCGACACCGAGATGACCACCGAGCAGCGTCAGTTCGGGAAGACGATCCAGAGCTGTGGGCAGTCTCTCTTGACGCTCATCAACGACATCCTGGATTACTCCAAGATCGAGGCCGGAAAGCTCCACATGGAGGCCGTGGACTTCGACCTGCAGACGACGTTCGAGGAAGTGCTGGACCTGGTCGCCGAGCGAGCGCACGCGAAGCAGCTTGAGCTGGTCGGCATCGTCCATCACGACGTCCCCCACGCGCTGCGCGGGGACCCCGGACGGCTCCACCAGATCCTGATGAACCTCGCCGGCAACGCGATCAAGTTCACGGCGAGCGGCGAGGTGGTCGTGCGGGCGCGGCTGGTCGAGCAGGGTGACGGGGGGACGCGGATCCGCTTCGAGGTCTCAGACACCGGCATCGGGATCGCGCCGGAGGTCACTTGCCAGCTCTTCCAACCCTTCTCGCAGGCCGATGCCTCCACGACCAGGAAGTACGGCGGCACGGGTCTGGGACTGGCGATCTGCAAGCAGCTCGCCGAGCTCATGGGGGGCGAGATCGGGGTGGACAGTGCCTTGGGGAAGGGGAGCACGTTCTGGTTCACCGCGTTCTTCGGGAGGGCCAGCGAGTCGGCGTTGGCGCTGCCCGCGCCTCGGGAAGACCTGCGGGGAGTCCGCGTGCTCATCGTCGATGACAACACGACGAATCGGGAGGTCTTGAAGCTGCAAACTGCCGCCTGGGGGATGATCTCCGACGTCGTCGCGGACGGTGCGCAGGCCCTCGAGATGCTGCGCTCGCGGCGGGGGACCGCTCCCTACGACATCGCCATCCTCGACATGATGATGCCGGGGATGGACGGCCTCGAGCTGGGGCGCACCATCCTTGCCGACGCCGCCCTCGCCCCGCTCCGGGTGATTCTTCTCACATCCTCAGCGCAGGTCGGCCAAGGAGAGGCATCGCGGCGCGCGGGCTTCCAGGGCTACCTCAACAAGCCGGTGCGGCGGTCGCAGCTCTACGACGCGCTTCGGACGCTCATGGCTCTGAATCCCCAGGCGAGCGGCGCGCAGGACGAGCACCTCGTCACCACGCACAGCCTTCGGGCGAGGGAGGTGCGAAACCGCGCCCGCATCCTGGTAGCCGAGGACAACGAGGTGAACCAGACCGTGGCGGTACGCCTCTTGGAGAGGCTCGGATACAGGGTCGAAGTCGCCGCCAACGGTCGCGAGGCCATCGATGCCCACGCGCACTGGAAGTTCGACGCGATCCTGATGGACTCTCAGATGCCGGAGCTAGACGGCCTGGAGGCGACGCGCCGAATTCGCAGGGCCGAGGAAGCGAAGGGGATCCACACGCCGATCATCGCGATGACCGCCAACGTCATGCAAGGCGACCGCGAGAAGTGTCTCGAGGCCGGAATGGACGATTACGTATCCAAACCGATCCGGCGGGAGGAACTCGAAGCCGCCATCCACCGGGCGATCCACGCGCCGGCGCCTGCGCCGACGAAAGCGGCGGCGGGCGGCGCGGCCGCCGACGGGCGGGTGAACGCAGAAGACCAGATCGATCGAGCGGTCCTCGATGTGCTGCGCGGGGATGGTGGGCCCGAGGCCGACGCGTTCGTGAACAAGCTCATCGAGCGATTCACGAGCGACGCCGCGGCCACCCTGTAGCGGCTGCGCGGCGCAGTCCAGCAAGTCGACGCAGCAGCCCTCGCGGAAGCAGCCCATCGCCTCAAGGATAGCTCGGGATCGGTCGGCACCGGGAAGATGGCGTCGCTCTGCGCTCGCCTCGAGCGGCGCGGAAAGGCGGGCTAGATCGCCGTCGATGAAGACCTCGACGCGCTGGGCGCGGTGTTGAATGAGACGGTTCTGGCACTGACCAAGGTGGGCGCGGGCAAGATCACCGCGACTTGAGGAGTCGAGCCGCACCGTTTTGCAGTACGCCCACCGCTACTGCACCATCGAGGTGCACCTTCTCCCCCGATCGCACGGGATCACCATGGTCAGTCTGCGGACGTCGCCGATGCAGTCGACCGTGCGCGCCACGTCTAGGTCGCGGCACAACCCCTCGAAGAATGGTCCCCGCTGCGCGACGCGCGTATACTTGTGACGTTGACACGCTTGCATGGGCACTCTATCCCTCTGGATGAACGGTTCTGCAATGGCGAATTCACGGAGAGGCACGATGCGCGCGCACGCCACGACGCTCGGCTCGGTCGCCGCGGCGCTTCTGGCCGTCCTCCTGCCTCACCCCTAGGTCCGCGCCGCCACGATCTACGTCGACTCTGCCGCCACGGGCACGAACGGCGGCTCCTCGTGGCCGAAACCCCATGCCAGCCTGCAGACCGCGCTGGGAAGAGCGCATGCGGGCGACGCCATCTGGGTGAATGCGCGGACCTACAAGCCGACCACCGGCAACGACCGCACGGCGATATTCCGGCTCATGAGCGGTGTGGCCCTCTACGGTGGCTTTCGCGGAGATGAAACCGACCTGGCCGAACGTGACTGGGTCGCGAACGAGACGACGCCGAGCGGCGACCTCGGCGCGCCAGGATTCGGTGGGTTCTGCGGCAACGGCGAGAACACCTACCACGTCGTCACGGCAACGGCGGTCCTCGACGGTTTCACCGTCACTGCGGGCGAGCGAGCAAGTGGTGCAGGCCTCTACCCCGACAACAGCAGCCCGACCATCGCCAACGTGATCTTCAGACTCAACCAGGTGTGCGGGAGTGGGGCTGGCGCGTACTTGATCAATGCGAGCAGCCAGAGGATCCGGGCGGCATGGCCGAGTTCCGCCCCTCCGTTCAGGAGATCTCGATGCGCGGGGCGTGGCACAGGGACCGTCGATTCCGCGCTGGCGCCGCCCTGCGAGCATGTGGCCGGATCGAAGCGCCCCCCGGAATCCCCGCCGCCACTGCAAGCCAGCGCCCCGCCGGATCGCCGGGATTATCGGCCGGAAACGGCTGCACTTGACACCGTTGTGCGGGCGGTGCGCCCGGAGTTCGCCGCCGACGCAAGAGCGAGACTCCGTGCCGGTGCGGGGCCCCGTTCACAACGCATTCCACACACGTAATCACCGCTACTGCCCTCGTACATGACCGAGGACGCCCGATTCGATCGAGGAATCAGGTCATTCCCGCTGCGCACTTCCCCGCGCTGGATCGCGGCGCGTTGCCGTTTTATTACGCGCAATGACGCAGTGAGTCCGTGCGGTCCCACATTCGGTAATGGAGTTCCGACAGCGGCCAACTCGCCGACAAGAGTCCGACCGCTGGAGCAGCTGCCACATTCAACTGGCATGTTTATTGCTACTATCGCGCCAGCAAAACCGCCCCAAATCGGCGCACACTCGCCAACCCCCACCTCCATCGCTGGATGTCATATGGAGCCCTCCTCACGACGACAGTGCACAAATGCACTAGCGGTAGAAGGGGCGGCGGTGCGAACTGCGCAGCAGTGCCCCGCGAGGAAAGACCGGCTTGAAGGGCGAGTATCGATCGCGAAACGCAGTCTCTTAGGCCCTTCCCCTACGTCGCTCAGATCTTCTCTGGTGGCCAGTGCGCCGGCGCCTGGAAACGGTGGGGAGGTAGCGGCTGGGGGCTCCCCGGATCGTCGGGCTCTTTGGGCAGCTCCGGATCGTACGTCGCCATTCGGGCGGCGGCGGGATCGATCGCCGGAAGCGGACGGCCCGCAGGCCGGCGAGACCCGATTCTCCGCAATCCAGGCCGCAACCACGTTGCGCCTGCGACGCGCCGTGGTGAGCGATCCGCGGCCTGCGGAGGCGCGGCGGCGCCTTCGACACGAGAATGACGCCATGCGGGGCGAAACCCCCGAGTCGTCCCGCACGCGGTGTCCGCCCAAAGCGACTCCGCCGGGCTGCTTACGTTTTTCTCTGACATCAACCGTTGGTTGCGGGCGTGCCCGTACAGCAGTGCCCCAGCTCCAAGCCCGTGGCCATTCGCGCCTGCAGGGAGGTAGGCACGCAATGACCGCGCGAATCGAAGCCCGCGGGAGCCTCGATGGCTTCTTCTCATTATCGCCGACCCTGATATGCATCCTCGATACCGATGGGCGCTTCCTCCGGGTCAACGGCGAGTGGGAAAGGCTCATCGGCGCCCCGTCTACCCAGCTCCACGATCGACAGCTGTGCGAGTATCTGCATCCGGGCGACCAAGAACTGGTACAGCGAGTGTTCGCGACACACCGCAACGGTGAGGACTCCCTCACGTTCGAGACGCGCTGGCGCTGTCCCGACCTCACGCACCGTTGGTTGAGCTGGAACACAGCGTACTTCCCAGAGGAAGACGTAGTTTACGCCATGGTCCAGGACAGGACGGAGGCCCGCGTGAGCCTGCGCGTCGCCACCCGCAAAGTGCGCGTACTCAGGCGCGTGAACGCCCAGCTCGAGCGCTTCGCCATCCTGATCGCCCATGAGCTTCAGGACCCGCTCCGCTCGATGACGAGGCAGATCCAACTCGTCGCTGCCCGCCGGGAACCGTGCCTCGACCCGGAGGGGCAGGAGTTCCTGCGGCTGGCCGTAGACGGCGCCGGGCAGATGGAACGTCTGATCCGCGACTTGCTTACCTACTCCCGCATCACGAAGAACGCGCCCCAAACCGAAGCGGTCGATTGCGCAGCTCTCGTCGCCGAAGTTGCGGCGGGCCTCTGGCCGAGCATCCTGGACTCCCGTGCCGTACTCTCCTACGGCCCGCTGCCGACAGTCCGTGGGTATCCGTGGCAACTCAAGGTCCTTTTCCAAAACCTCATCTCGAACGCCATCAAGTTCCAAGGTGATGCGCCACCGTGCATCGATATCTCCGCCACGGTGGCGAGCTGTCAGTCCACCTTTTGCATCCGCGACAACGGGATCGGCATCGCGGAGGAGGATCTCCGGCGCTGTTTCCAGATGTTCCAACGCCTGCACGGGGGAGGCCACCGAGCCGGCAACGGGGTCGGGTTGGCGATCTGCAAGCGCATCGTAGAGCGGCATGGCGGGTGCATCTGGGTGGACTCCTTGCCCGGGCGAGGATCATCGTTCTACTTCACGGTTCCAACGCGCGCAGCGATTGCTGCGTGACGATCTTACCCGTCGAGAAACGAGATCCAGAAACCATGCCCCATCTTGTAGCTTCGCCCGACACGCATTCGAAACCGACGAAGCGGTCTCGTGACAGCCATCGAGCTTCAGGGACGAGGGCGGCTGGGAAGCGAGCCGCCGCCCGACCCAATGAGTCGATGGCGGTCCTTCTGGTCGAGGACAACCCCGATGATGCACGGGCTATCCACCAGCTCGTGACGGAGGGACAGCCCGCGCACTGGCGGCTCCACACTGCGAGCAGTCTCTCAACGGCCATCGAGTTGCTGGGCAAGACGCAAGTCGACGCGATCCTGCTCGATCTCTGGTTGCCGGATAGTGAGGGCCTCGAGACGCTGGCCGAGGCACGAACTCATGCCCCCCGCGTCCCTGTAATCGTCCTCACCGGCGTTGACGACGAGGCGACAGCCGTCAAAGCGCTCCATCAAGGCGCCCAAGACTATCTCGTGAAGGGAGTCCAATCGGCGAGCGGGCTGTCCCGCGCCCTCCGCTACGCGATCGAGCGGCAACGGATTCTCCTCGAGTTGGAAGCGTACCGCGAAAACCAACTTGCGATGAAAGACCGTTGCCTTTCCCATGTGTCGCACGAGTTCCGGGCTCCCATGACCGCGATCTATGGATTCGCGACGCTTCTGCTGGACGGTCTGGCGGGCGATCTAGCGGCGGAGCAGCGGGAGTATCTCGAGATCATCGTGCGGAATGTCCGCCATCTCCGCAGCATGGTCGACGACGTCCTTGTGCTGACTCGCGCCGATGCCGCCACCCGCCGGACGCCGCTGACGGCGCACCGTACGAGCGTGCGGGCATTGATCGGAGAGGCAATCGACAACGTGCGTGTGGGAGCAGCTCACAAGTCGATTACGTTGAGGGAGGACTCGCCAGCGACGCCTCCTGACGTCTACGCGGACAACCCACGCATCCTCCAGGTACTCATGAACCTCCTTGACAATGCCGTGAAGTTCACACCGCCCGGCGGCGAGATCACGGTCCGCGCGTTCGAGGCACCGGAGGAACCGGGCTTCGTGCGGGTGGTCGTAGCGGACAACGGACCGGGGGTTGCGGCTGATCTCCTGCACCGGGTGTTCGAGCGGCTCTATCAGATCGAAGACACCCAGGAGTCGAGTCGATCGGGCATGGGGCTTGGCCTGTTCATCGCACGGCAGCTCATCGAGTCACACGGGGGTCGCATCTGGTTGGAGAGCGAGCCCGGGAAGGGGGCATGCTTCCTGTTCACGTTGCCTATCTGCTCGATGCACGACGTGCTGCTGCCGCTGGTGAGCGGAGCCGCGCTTCGGAAAGGCACCTTGGCCTTGATCGCGATCGCACTGCGTCCCGCGCGTCTGGACGCTTCACCCGTCGCAGCCGAAGAGATACTGCGAGCCGTCGATTCCGTCCTGAAGGGTGCGATGCGCCCGGAGACGGATATCCTCCTGCCCAAGACGCCCTGTGCCAACTACGCGGTATGGGAGTTCATCGTCGCCTGTGTCGATGAGGGAGGTGCGGAGGTCATGGCCCGGAGAATCGAGCAACGGCTCGCCTCCTGCGATGAGTTGGTAGCGTTGGGCGTGTTCCCGGTCGTGGAATGGGAGATGGTCGACCTTCCGACCACCTCTGGAGCGGCGAACGTCGACGAGCTGATGGGACAGGTGCCGCGGCGAATCCAGGAGTTGATCGCCTCTCGTTTGGGAAAAAAGGAGGAACGGGCATGAACGGACGGAGAATCCTCGTCGTGGAGGACGACTCTGTTACGATGCGATATCTGGAGCTTCGGCTGCGGGCGAACGGGTACGAGGTAGCGTCGGCGGCGGATGGAGTCATGGCGCTCGCGATGGCGCGCAGGAATGTGCCGGACCTTGTCCTGCTCGATATCGGGCTCCCGGGTGGGGACGGATTCGTTGTGATGGACCGGATGCAGAAGCTCAGCAGTACAGCGACGGTGCCGATCATCGTGATCACAGGGCGTGAGGTGGAAGGCAATCGCGAGCGCGCGACGAGGGCAGGTGCCCGAGCCTTCTTCCAGAAGCCGGTGGACAATCACGTGCTGCTGTCGTGTGTGAAGCACACCATCGGCGATCGCGCGATGCTGAGATAGGCAATGCCAGGGCGCCGTTGCGGTGGGAGCGTGCCATCGCGCCGCCCCGGTGCGGCGTCGCCGGCCGCATTGCGAATTCTCTGGGGGTGACCCCAGGGCTGGCATGCCGGGCGAGGGTCGGAGAATCGGGGAACGGCATGGACGGCCGCCCCCGGGTGTCGCCGTCGTTCGGCCGAAACCGGAAGCCCGTTTTCGGACGATCGTGACGCTCCTTGGTGACGAAATCGTCCAAGCAGACCCGGCCGGGAACCGTCTCGAACCAGACACCGGCGCTTGCGGGGGCGACGGGGAAGAACCCTGCGCTGCTACCGTCGCGCCTGGTCTGCATGAAGCCGTGGCACACGCGGCCGACCCGCGATCCTCACGGCTCGACCGTTCCCCGCCGCCCCCTCTCGAGCGCGCTCTTCACGACCCGGTACATCTCGTCGTGCGTGCACGGCTTCGTGATCACGCCATCGACTTTCTTCAGTACGTCCGGGCCGATCGTGTCCGGGTCATCGTAGTAGACGGTACAAAGCACAACGGGACTGTCGGGCTTCATCGCCTTCATTGCGGTGACGACCGCACCACCGTTGATCCCGGGAAGGTTGAAGTCCGTGATTACGAGGTCGAATTCCGAGGCCTGTGCCTCCCGGATCCCATCTTCACCCGAAAAGGCCATGACGACCTCGAACTCCTGCGTACGCTCCAGGTTCAGTTTGACGATCTTGCAGAGATCGATCTCGTCGTCGATCACCAGGATTCTACGCTTGCTCATCCACCCTCGCTTTGACTCAACGGCAGGACGATGCTTACGGTAGTGCCCAACCCGACGTCGCTCGCGAGGCTGATGACCCCATGGTGCGCGCCGACGATCGCCTGCGCGATTGACAGCCCTAGTCCGGCGCCGTTTCCCTGCGGCTTGGTCGTGAAGAAGGGGTCGAATACCCGGCCGACCAGCTCGGGGGCAATCCCGACACCGGTGTCCTTCACTTCGCAGACCACAACTGACTGATCGGAGTCCATGGCTCCGGGTACCCGCTCGGACGTAGCGCCAACCGTGCCCTGGAATGGCTCCACCGCCGTACGAAGGGTCAGCGTTCCACCGGTGGGCATCGCGTGATACGCATTTGTGATCACGTTGATCAGGACCTGCTCCATCTGATTCTGATCGATTGTCAGTGCCGGAAGATCGCTGGCCAGCTCCTGTTTGACCGCCACGCCGTGGAGGTGGATCTGCTCCTCGACCAGCGCGATGGCAGCTTGCACCACGGCATTCAAGTCAGCGGCGGCCAGACGCAGCGGTGCTCGCCGGGCGAACGTGAGGAGTCCGCGGATGATCCGATCCACGCGCACCACCGCATGTTCCAGCATGGCGAGCGTCTCGTCCAACTGCTCAGGGCCCACACTGTCGCTCTGACGAATATAGCTGAGCCCCTGCTGCACGATGCTCAGCGGATTCACCACCTCGTTCGCGATGCCATTCGCCAACTGGATTACGGCGCTCATTTCCGCGGACTGGCTCAGCTGTGCCTGGATGGACTGCGGATGCTGATGGGACTGTCTCCGATCGGTCATGACGCTGAGCGGCGAGCTCTCTCGGTGGATCAGGTCGGCGTTGGTATTCCGGGATTCGTCGCCTGCGGTGTCCGCCGCTGGACCCTCCCGGCATCGCGCCTCGCCACCTGAGCTCGAGCGTTCCTCCTGCCGCGCGACCCGCCCCGTCGATCGATGACTGGACATCGCAAACTCCCTCCTCCCCCCCCTTGCTCGCAGCCGCCCGGTGCCTGCGGGCCGGGATCGAGTCCCTCGACGCGAACGTGGGACCTGCAGCCGCGCCGCCACATGTTGCCTGCCGCGCAGGCCAGCCACGCCGCATGCCAGCAAGGCGCCGCCGTCGATTCGTAAGCAAGCCCCACGGCGCATCGAACACAACTTCACAAGACTCGGGCCCGCCCGGTTCGCGCCCGACCGTTTTGGTTTAGCGTCACTCCACTTCGTGCCGGCCCTCCCGCAAGGCGGTCTGAGCCCGAGCGCGATCGCGGATCCGCCGCGTCCTTTCCTCCCGTGCTCTACTGCCGGGGCCGGGCGCGCGAGCTGCATCGTCAGGACGCAGTCCATTTCCCCGCATTCGAGCGTCCCGACCGTGAGCTGGCCAGCCAGCGTACCCCTCACGACGATCAACGGCACGTCCCGACACCAGTCCTCGAGGAGCCCCCGGGGCCGTCGATCGGTCACGCCGCCGGGGCACGAGGTGTCGCCAGGGCGGGAGACGGCCCGCGACTCGCTGGGCGAGCCCCCGGATCGGCGTGCACTCCCGGGCCCCAGGGCGTGGTCGGCGCGCACCATGAGGGCCTTGGGCCGCCCGGGCAAAACGGATCCCCACTCTTGCTGTGGGTCTGCAGCGTTCAGCTAGTGGGGGTGGCCCAACGTGTCCGGGGGCTGCACCCAGGGAACAAGCGGCCCGGCGGCTGCGGCGCGCCAGTTTTCCCGACCAGGCTCGTCGACCTACCGAGCCTGGTAGAAATCGGGTGGCCGGCACGCGGTGGGAACGGCCCCGACGTAACGCCCGGCCGAGATCAGCCTGCCGGCCGGGGCCAGGATAGCCGCGCAGTCGATCGCCATCGGCGAGCAACGGGGGATCGTCCGCGACCCGCTCGAGAATTCGCCCGAAGGTCCGACTCCACACTTCGCGACTCTCCGGCACGCGCTGGCGAAGGTCCGCTTCGAGGGATCGGGCTCTGGAGAGATCGAACGCGCCGCGAATGGCCGCCGCCGTCAGACCGGCGGCCAGCGCTGGGAAAACGGCGGGCCATCGAATATGGGCGCGGATGGACATGGGCGTAAGAACCAGCCAGAGGCGACGTCCCCCTGAACCGTGCAGAGACGCTGCCGCGACGACGCCTGGGCTCTTATTACTGCGGAACCTCAGAGGAAGTCAATGGCCTATCTTTCCCTCCTTCGAGGTCAGGCCGGCGGGCCTCTCGCGGCGGATCGCGACGGCGCCGGAGGTACAGCGCGGTCTCGAGGGAGCGGTGGGGCCGTCCAGTAGCGCTGCCGTTCCGGTGGGAAACAGCGCGCGGCAGGCTCGGGCATACCCCGCTGCGGGGGGAGGCAAGTCCAGGGCAGGCTTCGCCGCCGCCACCGGCCCCGTCCTATCCCTCATCACCGGTCGGGACGATCGCGGACTCCTCGATCATGAGGATCACCGTGCGCTGCGGCGCGCGCGTGCGGTGCATCATCCCCTTGGGCACCAGGAAATCCGGGCGCTCGGCCAGGTCGACCGTGCGACCTCCCACGTCCACCAGCAGGTGGCCCTCCACGACGTAGAAGAACTCGTCGAGAGCCTCATGCTCGTGCCAGTAGTACTCGCGCTGGACGACGCCCAGGCGCAAGACCGAGTCGTTCACCTGGCAAAGAGTCTGGTAGTACCAGCAGTCCGTGCACGCATCGACGAGCAACTGGACGTCCACGACCTCAAGCGGGCCATGGAGGATATCGAGATGGGTGGCGTACGGGAAGCGCTCACGGGGCGCGGCTCCCGGGGCGACGTTGGAGATGCGTGGTGGTCTCCTGCGACCGGCGGGGCCCGCAGTGTAGCGCATCCGCTTAGACTGCATCCTGCGTCACGTAGAACTCACGGGTGGCAACGACCCCTTTACGCAGGTGGGGTAGGGCAGGGCGCCACCGACGGCGCGAGCGGGGCACATCGCGCCGCGGTAGAAGTTGACGCCCTCGGGCTGATCGTGGGGCGGCGACGATCGGACGGTCGGAGGGGCTCCCGCGAGCCCCCCGACCGCGGCGTCTCTGCTCAGTGAAGGACGGTGAGGCGCTTGGCGCCGATCGAGCGGCCGTCGACGTCCACGCCCACGAAGTAGGAACCGCCGGCCACCTTCCGGCCGTGGTTGTCGCGCGCGTCCCAGCTCGCCAGATGGCGCCCCGCCGGCAGGCGTCCCAGGTCGACGTGACGCACCAATCGGCCCGCCAGGTCATAGATGCGGACGCGCACCGCCGCATCGCTCGCCAGCGAGAACGCGAGCTGCGTCGCGCCCCCGCTGGGGTTGGGTCCCAGGGCCTCGAATACGGTGGTCCCGACCGTTCCCGGCGAGGGCGCGGCGGTCACCCCGGTGAAGTCGAGGGTGGCCGCGAAACTGCTCGTGCTGCCACAGCTGTTGGTGGCCTCGACCCGGTAGCTCCCGTGGTCGGTCCAGACGGCACTCGTAATACTGAGGCTCAAGGCGGTGGCCCCGCCGATGGTCGAGCCGTTCCCGGTCGGCCCGTTCGAGAGCGGGAGGTCGTTGTGATACCACTGAAAGCTCGCCAAGAACCCGGTGGCGAGCTGGGCAGTGAACGAAACGTTGTCCCCCAGCTGCGCGGTGACCGACGAAGGGTTCGCGGAGAACCACGGCAATCCGGTCTCGTCGTACCGCCCCCAGAAGGGGGAGCCGGTGGCCCGGATGGGGCCGCCGAAATCGACGTTCTGGAAGCTCCCCCCCACGTGGATCTCATTGGTGTACGAGCCCAGCGCGAAGACAATATTGTCCGTACCGTAGTGGAGGTCGTGCCACGTGCCGTCCCAGTACGCGATGCGATTGGCGGCGACACCGCCGATCGAGGTGAAATCACCCCCGGCGTAGAGGCGGGTGCCGAAGGCCTTCAGGGCACGCACGTTGTTGTTCGCGCCGCCGGTCCCGAGTGTCGAGAAGTTGACGCCGTCATACACGATCAGGTTGGGGGAGCCGCTGATGCCCGAGAACTGGCCCCCGATCACCAGCAGATTGTTGTACACCTCCAGCGACAGCACGCCCCCCAGCGAGGGCCCACCGAGCGAGCTCCAGGCGCTGCCGTTCCAGCGCGCGAGCCCACCGGTCACAACGCCACCTGCCGTCGTGAAATTGCCGCCCACGTAGAGATTGCCGTTGTAGACCTTCATGGCATAGACGAAGCCGTTCATCCCGGAGCTCATGGGCTCCCATACGTCCGTGGTCTCATTCCACTTCGCGATGCGGTTGAGGCCGGTCGCGCCCGAGGCGGTGAATGCCCCGCCGGCATACGTGATGTTGTTGTAACGCTCGATGGCGTAGACCGCGTTGTTGAACCCGCTACCCATTGCTGCCCACGCGGAGGGCGGGAACACGATGAAGCTCTCGTTCCACCGCGTGATGTTATTGACTGCAATTCCACCAGCTCGGCTGAACACGCCGCCAGCGATGAGCTCATTGGACCCGTTGATGCCCGGATACTTGAACGCCTTCAGCGCCATGACCGACCCGTTCATGCCCACCCCGAACACGCGGGCCGCGCCGCCGTTCCAGGATGCGATGTTGTGGGCGCTGGACAGGGAGGGTGTGGACTGGTGGAAATCGCCCCCAGCCACCACGCGTCCGTTGAAGGTCGCCATGGCCAACACGTAATTCCCTGTGCCTCCTCCGAATGAGCCCCACTGATAGCCGTCCCAGTGGGCGATGTAGTTGGCCGTCCGCTCGGCCACCGTGAAGCCCCCGACGGCAACCAGCTCGCCGCCGTAGGAGACCACATCGAGGACCGAATTATCCGTTCCACCGCCCATCGGCTGCCAGGAGGAGCCGCCGGGAGGCCAGAATGCAACATGGTTGGTCGTCAGCCCACTGGCCGTAATGAACACGCCAGCGATCACAATCCCGTTGTGCACGGTCACGCTGTAGACCCCACCACCAAATGGCGATCCGGCGGTGCCAGTGCTGAATGCGTGGAACGAGGAGCCGTTCCAACCGGCGATGTTGTTGATCGCCACTCCGTTGATGGTGTTGTATCCGCCGGCGACGATCAGCTCGCCGCCGAATACGCCGAAATCGTTGATCCCACCGACATCGGTTCCATTGGTGATCGCCGCCCAGCCGCCCGCGTTTCCATGGGAGATCCGAAGCACGCTCCCGCTAGGGCTGCTGGCGTTCTTGATCCAACCGCCGACGTAGAGGTCGCCGCCATAGACCGCGAGGGCGGATACGGCGGTGTTCGTCTGGCTGCCGAATCCTGCTAGATCTACGGCATCCCACAAGTTGGCGACGGGATTCCAGCGCGCGATGAAGAAGGCGTCATTGCTTGTCTGGGGAACGAAGTGGGTCATGAAGGTGCCCCCGATATAGAGGGAGCCGTTGTACACCTCCATCACAAGTACATCGCCCGTATTGGTCGCGGCGAAGTTCTGCCAGGCAGAGCCGTCCCACCGCCGGACGGTCTGGTCGAAGGTGCCCACGTTGTTATCGCCGTCGCCGCCGGCGACGAGCTGGCCGTTGTAGATCGCCAGGGAATAGACGTTCATGTTGAGCCCGGTGCCTACCGGCGACCACAGGCCGGTTGCCGGATCGCGCTGGGCGATGTGCAGGGCGGCCACGTTTTCGATGCTGGTGAAAGTGCCACCCACAACCAGCCTTGGCGCCAGCGGGCCGGTGTCGTCTGGATCCCAGGAAATGGCCGCGTAGATGGTGTTGTTGGCGCCGTTGGGGTCCAGTCCATTGTCCAGGGGGCCTGGCACCCAACTGGCGCACTGGGCGTGCGCTCGAGCGGCGGGCAGCAGGAAGTTCAGCACCAGGAAGGTCGCCAGCACTCGGGCGTTCATGATCGGTCTCCTCGCAGCTTACGTGGGCCGTGCGAGCGGACCTGGCCGGGTTCGCGCCGTGGATCGCGACGGTCACCCCGGTCCGCGGGGCCGTGTGTACCCCTCCATACGCCCCAATCTTGATGAGCGAACAGACGGGCAGGGTCCTGGGTCGGGCTGCGCATGCGAAAAGCGAAGCCCCTGACGTCAGGGCCGTGACTCGAGCGTGTTGGTGGTGAGTATACGGCGCTCGCCTGGACCACGAGCAGATGAGAATCGCCAGAAGCCTTGCCTCGTCGATGAAGTTCGGGGACGCTTTCGAGCGTGTGCAGGGAACCACATTGCGCAGGATCCGCGGTGAGATCACTGCCTCTCGCAGGCTTGCCCCACCCAGCGATCCATGGCAAGTCCACGTGACACAATAGTTTAAGAGGGACCCGGGGGGTGTCCCCCGACGGCCTCAGCCTGCGCACCTCCGACGTGGAGCTGCGTTCCGAGGCGTCGCTCACAGCGACTCGCGGGTGGAACCAGCGGTTCGATCCGGCGGTCCAGGCCGCAATGACCGAACCCACCCGACCCCTGGCGCCCGATCGCCGTGGGACTCACCCTCCCCTCCCGGCGCGCCAAGGCAGACACTACCCCCGGCAGCGTGTACCTTCGCGGGCGCACTCGCGCGATCCGCCGCCCGCGCGCCCACCGCGCTGGCCCCCCACGCCCACGGGGATCACCGCATGCCCGACCCCCAGCCATTTGGCGACGTGTCCGAGGGCCTGGTCGCGCGCGCCAGGGCAGGCGACCGCGAGGCCGAGCGTCTGCTGTTCGAGCGGCTCCACGCAAGGATTCACGCGCTGGCGAAAAGGAAGGTCTGGGACCAAGAGGCCGCCGAGGATCTCGCCCAGGACACCCTGCGTACGGCGTACGAAAAATATCGGGATGCCGAGCTTCCCCGGGGCTTCCTCCCCTGGATCTTCACGATCCTGCACCACAAGATCGGCAACCACCTGAAACGGCAGCGCCAGCAACGCCGGCACGTGTCGGTGTCCGAGGCGACGCTGGACTGGGACACGGTGGGCGTGGCGGCTGGTGCGGCGATCGACGATGGGACCGGCCAGGCTGAGCTGATGGACTCGCTCGAGAAGGCGCTGGCGCTGACCGCGCCTCCCTGCCGCGCCATCTTCCGGATGCTGCTGGAAGGGGCGACCCGCGAGGAGATCCACCGCTCATTCGCCCCAGAGCCGGCGGGCACAATCGACAGCCGGGTCTCACGGTGTCGGGCCAAGCTCCTGCGCGACCTCCAGGAGCTGCACAAGGAGGGCGGCGGGTGATGGACGAAGACGCGCAAGGCACCGCGCGCGATCACGATGAGCTCTCCCGGCTGCTCCCCTTCTACGAGCTGGGGACGCTCCCGGACCCACAGCGACAGGCGCTCGAGGACCATGCCCTGCAATGCAACCTCTGCTTCGAAGCGCTCGAGAGCGCCGCACCGGCCATGGCCGCCCTGCGCGCAGACCGCCAACGTGCGCTGCGAGCCTTGCGCGACCCGGCGCAGGCTGCGGCGCGCTCCCGCGGATTACGTGTGGCGGCGGGGCGGCAAGCGTGGCTGCCGTGGCTCATGGGGGGATTGGCCGGAGCGGGTGTGATGGCGATCGCCGCGCTGCTGCTACTGCGGCCTCAGATGGCGACGACGTCTCCAGCCGCCTCCGGCCAATCGGGTTGGATCGCGCCGTGGGTGGCGCCGACAAATGTCCGCGGGGCGTCGGGCAGCGTGACGCTGACGGCCGGCTCGCGCTCGCTCGTGCTCATGCTGGCCGTCCCCGCGCCGCTGGATCGCTCGCAACCGGTGACCATCGAGGTGACCGGTCCCGCCGGCAGTCCGATGCCTCCGATCCCCGTGGCGCCATCGGAGCTTGGGCGTAGCACGCTACTCGTCGTGCTCGAGGCGCCCGTTCCCCTGCGCTCTGGCACGTACCGCGTGCGTCTGCGCGGCGGCGGCTTGGACGGGGCAGGCGCTGCAGCGTACGAGTGGAGCTTCCGCGTGCAGATCGAGCAGCCGGGCGGTGCAAGGTGATGCTCGGCACGGTCGATCCAACCCGAAACGAGAAGGCGCGGAGCCAGCCATGAGCCGCGCGCGGCCCCGCTCGGGCCGCGGGCCGGTGCGTGGTGGGTCAGTTGCCTTGACCTTCTGCGAATCTGACCATCGGATGGTCAGATTCGCAGAGTGTCGCCGCCGAGCATCGCTGTGTGCCTCCCTGCCGAGCGATGAAGTCCGGGCTCGAATTGACCCACCACCCGCCGCGGCAGCCTCTTGGCAACTGGATGCCGAGGGCGCAGAGTCGGGGCGACGAAGCTACCGCCCCTGCGCAGGCTTCCGCAGCGGGGTCCCATGCAACCACCAGGCCGAGCGCTGACTCTCCGATCGCCAGGGTGTGCCCCCGCGCGCGCCCTGCCCGCGCTACTTGCCCTCGCCGGCGTGGTCGTGGGGCTCGGTCGTGCCGGCCCGGGGAGCGGTGCCTCCCAGGAGACCTCCACCGCCACCGCGCAGTCCGCGCCAACTGCAACGCCTCCCACCGCCAACGCCACGGCCGCATCCGACGACATCCGGGCCCTGTTGGATGCCGGCGAAACCGCGCGCGCCGAGGCGCTGGCCCGCGAGCGACTGGCCGCTGCCGAGCGCGTGCAAGGCCCGCAGAGCCTGCAAGCCGCCCGCGCCATCGACCTGGTCGTCGAGGCGGTCTGGCGCCAGCGTAAGACCGCTGACCCTGCGGACCGGGCGCTGGCCGAGCGCGCGCTGGCCATCAAGGAGCACGCGCTGGGCAAAGACGACCTCGAGTTGGCGGTGAGCGCCACCAATCTGGGGTGGCTCCTGCGGGTCGCCGGCGAGTGGGCCGGCTGCCGCGCGGCGTTCGAGCGGGCGCTGGCGATCAAGCAGCGCGCGCTGGGCGTCGACCACCCGGACGTGGCGCCGAGCCTGCACGATCGCGGCTGGATCCGGCAGCAGCAGGGGGAGTTCGAGTCCGCGCGCGAGGACTATGAGCGAGCGATCGCCATCCTCGAGCGCAGCCGCGACCCGGCGGACCCGTCGATCGTACCCGTCCTGACCGATCTCGCCGAGCTCCACCGGGTCACGGATCGTCTCGACGCAGCCCTGGCGGTCATCGAGCGCGCGCTGCGCATCCTCGTCGATGCGGGGGAGCCGGATTCGCCCCGCCTGGCCAGCACGCTGACCATCCAGGGGCGCGTGCTCAACTCCAGGGGGGACCTCGAGGCCGCCCGATCCTCCTACCAGCGCGCGCTCGCCATCCGCCAAAAGGTCTTCGGGCCCGCCAGCTCGCCTGTGGCCGACGTGCTGAACAGCCTCGGCATCGTGACGGTGGACCTCGGAGAGTACGAAGCGGGGCGCGCGCTGCTCGAGCGCGCGCTCGAGATCGTGCGGATGTTGCACGGGCCGGACCACCCGCGGGTCACCGCCACAATGAGCAACCTGGGCATCGCGGCCTACGACGCCGGCGACTACACCGAGGCGATCCGCCTGTGGGAGCTGGTTCTCGCCCGCGTGCAGACCAACCTCGGCCCGCAGCATCCGCGCGTGGGCGACACCTACAACAACCTCGGCACCGTCCACTCGGAGAGCGGGGACTACGGGGAGGCGCTGCGCTGCTTCGAGCGCGCCCTCGCCATTGCCGAGGCCACGTACGGCTCGGACAGCCCCAAGCTGGGACGGGTGCTGACCAACTTGGGAGCCGCGCTGTTGGGGACGAGCGATCTCGAACGGGCGCGAACGACGCTGGAGCGAGGGCTGGCGCTCATGCAGGGCGGAGAGGGCGCCGAGACCACGGTGCTAGCCCGGGCGTTCGATCTGCATGGCGAGGTGCTCGCCGGGCTGGGCCAACTCGACGCCGCGCGCTCGGATCTCGAGCGCGCGCTGGCGCTGCGTACGAGCACGCTGGGGCCAGAGCATCCCTACGTCGGCCGCAGCCTGCGCAGCCTGGGAAACCTGCTCGCGCGCCAGGGCGACCGGTCGGGAGCCCAGGCGAACCTCGAGCGAGCCGTGGCCGTGGTTACGGCGAGTTGGGGCCCCGGCAATCCCGAGGTAGGATTGGCGCTGCAGGATCTGGCGCGCGTGCGCTTGCAGAGTGGGGACTTCGAAGGCTCGCTGGCCGCGGCCCTGCGCGCGGAGCAGATCGGCCGCGAGCGGTTACGCGTCATGGCGCGCGGGCTGCCCGATCGCCAGGCGCTGCGCTACGCCCGGGTGCGCCCCGCGGGTTGCGCGATCGCGCTGGCCGCCGCGCTTGCTGCACCCCGGCCTGCGCGCATCGAGGCGGCGTGGGACGCTCTGGTGCGCTCGCGGGCGCTGGTGCTCGATGAGATCGCAGCACGCCGGTCGCTTCTAGCGGCCAGCGGCGACAGCACCGTGGCGGCGCTATGCGCCGGCCTACAGTCCGCCCGCGCGCGGCTGGCCCGGCTGGCCGTGCGCGAGCCAGAGGCCCCCGCCCAGCGCAATGCCGATGCGCTCGCCTTGGCCCTGCGCGAAAAAGAGCGCGTGGAGCGAGAGGTCGCGCGGCACGTTTCGGCGCTGGCGCGCCAGGCGGCGGGTGACAGCGTGGGGATCGCAGCGGTCGCGCGTGCGTTGCCAGCGGGCTCGGCTCTGGTGGCCTACGCTCGCACCGAGGCGCCGCAATCGCGGTGCGGGCTGTGCGCGCTCGTGCTGCGCACGGGGCCGCGACGGATGGCCGCCGTCCCGCTGGGGGCCTGCGGGCGCGTCGACAGCCTCGTCGCGGACTGGCGCGCTGCGATCGCCGAAGGCGTCGCGCCCGAGGGTCCCGCGGCGGAGCAGGCCGAGAGCGCCTGCCGCGCTGCCGGCGAGCAGCTGCGGCGTGCCGTGTGGGATCCGCTGCTGCCGCACCTGAAGGGAGCGCGCACGGTCTTCCTGGTGCCGGAGGGTGCGCTGCATCTGGTCGCCTTCGCTGCGCTGCCCACCGGCGACGGCCGCTACCTGCTGGAGACGGGCCCGTTGTTGCACGTGCTCACGACCGAGCGCGACCTGGTGCGGCCTGGGCGGTTCGCGCGGCCAGCCGCGGGCTGGCGCCCCGCGACCGCGGCGGGCCAGAGCGCGGACCTGCTGGCCGTCGGCGGACCCGACTTCGATGCGGACCCGGCCGACCTGGTGGCTCGCGGGCCGGCTCCGGTGGGCGCGGTGGCCGCGCTGGCCCTCCGCGGCGCTCGCTCGGCGTGCGACGAGCCGGCCGAGCTGCGGTTCCCCGCGTTGCCTGGCGCAGCGCTCGAAGCCTCGACGGTCGCGGGGATCTACCGGCAGCGGGTGCCGCGAGCGGACGTGATGGTGCTCACCGGCGGCGGCGCCACCGAAACTGCATTCAAGCGCGCGGCGCAGGGCCGGCGCGTTTTGCACCTCGCGACCCACGGCTTCGTCCTCGGTGGCGCGTGCGCATCGAGCCTGGAGAGCGCCGTGCCGGCGTGGTCGATCGCCTCCACCGACGAGCTGGCCGCCGGTCCGCTTGTGGAGAACCCGCTGCTGCGCGCCGGACTGGCGCTGGCCGGAGCCAATCACCGCGGCGATGCAGGGCCTGACCGAGACGACGGCATCCTGACCGGAGAAGAAATCGCCGGGCTCGATCTGAGCGGCGCCGAGTGGGTCGTACTTTCCGCTTGCGACACGGGTCTGGGCGAGATTGCCGCCGGGGAGGGGATCTTGGGGCTGCGCCGGGCCTTCGCGGTGGCAGGCGCCCGCACGCTCATCGCCAGCCTGTGGTCTGTGGACGACACGGACGCCCTGCGCTGGATGCAGGAGCTGTACGTCGAGCGCTTCTCGCGCGGAGCCCCGACGGCCGAGGCGGCGCGGGCCGCCAGCCTGGCTGTGCTGCGGGACTACCGCGCGCGAGGGCAGGCGGCTTCACCCTTTCACTGGGCGGCCTTCGTTCCCACTGGCGACTGGCAATAGGCACGGGCTCAGCGCGGGCCGCGCGGCGCGCACCCTGCGCGGCACGCCGACCACCCCCCGCCGCACGCCGAGCACCCCGCGTGTCCCGTGCCCTGTGCGAACCAGTGTGTTCCCCGCGTGCATGAAACCCCGGAGTCGGGAAAAGACCACGTTGCAGCCCGGAGTGCGCCCCCATTCCCTACCGGGCGGCGAATCGCCGCAGCCCAATGGTCCCGGGCCGCGGGCCTCGGGTTCGCACACGCCCAACCCCTGCGCACCACCGGAGCTGCATGGAGGTGAGGCCGATGTCCCGGCTCAGCTTGCGCAATCTGGTCTCGGTAGCGGTTCCCCTGGCCGTCCTCGCGCTTCGTGTCGGGCCGCTGGCGCCCCACGCGCTCGCTGCGGACCAAGCTCCGCGCGGCGACGACGATCCCGATGTGACCGTAGCCCCGTTCGATCCGTCGGCGTACCAGCCAATGCCGCTGCCGCGACATATCGATCGCCCCAAGGGAGCCGCGCCCCGCCCGCGCGGACGTCTGGAGACCTTCGACCTGCGGGCGCGCGTCGAGACGCTCGGCCAGCCGGCGACCCTGCCGAAGAGCGTCCTGCCGCCCAGCGGCGAGGTACCAGGCAGCGGCGGCGTGTCCGACAAGGGAGCGCCCGGCGGCGAGCTGCTTCCGGAGAACTTCAGCGGCCTATCGCTGGTGGCCGATCCCACCGCGGGGAACTATCCCAACCACGTGAAGCTCTTCACCGCGTGGCCCAATGGCAGTAATACGGTGGGCTCCGGAACGCTGATCGATCCCCTGCACGTGGTCACCGTCGGGCACTGCGTCCACGATAATTCTCGCGGCGGGTGGGCCACGACTGTCACCGTGGTGCCGGCGTACAACAACGGCGCCAAGCCGTTCGGCGATGCCGGCGCGCTCCAGCTCCACTCGTGGTCGGGCTGGACGTCCGACGAGGACTTCGACCACGACGTCGCCCTGGTCGACCTCGACCGGCCCGTGGGAGCGCTGACCGGGTGGCGTGGCTACGGCTATCACGATGACTGCTCGTACTTCACGGGAGGCACCTGGGAGCACGACGGCTACCCGGCGGAGGGCCCCTACAGTGGGCAGTTCATGTACACGCAGACCGGCGACTTCGACGACTGCGAGACCGATCCCATCTTCGGCCTCTGGTACGGCAACGAGGTCAGCTACGACCGCCTCTCCTACGGCGGGCAGTCTGGGTCCGGGGCGGTCCGCGCCGACATCGTGCGCGCCGTGCTGTCCAACGGGACCAACAGCACCACCTGGGACGTCCGCATCACGTCGGACAAATTCAGCGACATCCAGAGCTGGATCAACACCGACCGACCCGCGGCTGCCGACCTGGTCCCTCTGACCGTTACGCTCTCGCCGGGCACGATCACGTCGGGCCGCCGGCTGACCGACCTCGATTTTGTCGTCCACAACTACGGGGATGCCGGCTTCAACGGCCTGCTGGGCTACGATATCTACCTGTCCACGAACAACAACATCTCCACGACGGACGTGCTGCTGGCCAGCGGTTCGGTGAACGTGAGCATCGGGATACGTCTGTCGGTGAGCATCGACGCGGTGCTCCCTCTGATTCCAGCCGCAACGGCTTCGGGCGATTACTTCGTCGGGGTCATCCTGGACGTTGCCGACGCCGCCACGGGCAACAACGACACCGACGGCCAGGACGCGGCGCCGCTGACCGTGGACTACTGCGCTCCGCTGGCCGAACCGGGATTGCTCTCGCCGGCCAACGCCGCAACCTGCCTTGATTTCCCCGTCCGGCTGGACTGGAGCGATAACGCCAGCGCGGACGGGTACTCGTTGCAAGTTGGCGACGCCTGCGGCGCGGGCACGGTGTACGACATCCCCGTCGGCTCGGTACGCCTGTTCTACGCGGGCAGCCTGACGCCGAACACCACGTACTTCTGGCGCGTGATCGCCAAGAACGACTGCGGCAACTACAGCCTGTGGACTCCGTGCCGGACGTTCACCACGGCCCCGGCCGCGACCGGGGCAGTCACGTTGCAGGATCCCGACGACCAGCAGACCTGTGTGGCCACGGCGGTCACCCTGAACTGGCTGCCCATCGCCAACGCGGTGCGCTACGACGTGCAGATCGGGACGGCGTGCGGGTTGGGGTCGATCGTCTCGCGGAACTTCTCCGACTACGACGCCGCGGGCCTCGCGGCCGCCACCACGTACTACTGGCGCGTGCGCGGCGAGAACTCGTGCGGAGTGCTGGGAAGCTGGTCGCCGTGCTTCTCATTCACGACCGCACCCGTGGCGCCTGGCGTGCCGGTGCTGCAGGCTCCTGCCAACGGCGCCACGTGCCTGGGCCCCGGGACCGTTCTGGATTGGAGCGATGTCGCCG
Organism: Candidatus Krumholzibacteriia bacterium; assembly: GCA_041484665.1. Lineage (GTDB taxonomy): Bacteria > Krumholzibacteriota > Krumholzibacteriia > JAJRXK01 > JAJRXK01 > JBGPIA01. The sequence goes on along the minus strand of JBGPIA010000017.1, from coordinate 86,151 downwards.
GGGCGGCCGTCTACCAAGTGGAGCTCAATCTCGTATGTGGGGCGGGTGGCGGGCTCTCGGTGATGATCCCAGAGAGCCGGCTGGATCTCACGACCTACGGGATCCCCCCCGGGCCGTTCTTCTGGCGGGTCCGAGCCGGAGCCGGGTGCGGGGCGATCGGACCGTGGAGCGCCTGCTTCCGGGGCACCGGCGACACCACCCCACCCGGCGCAGCCGGCAACGTGCAGAGCGCCAGCCACGTGGCGTCCAGCTGGTCGGCCGATCCCACGATCGACGTCAGTTGGACCGCGCCATCCGGCGACGCCTGCGGCAACGCCGGCTACTCGGTGCTGTGGGATCAGCTCGCCACGTCCATCCCCGACGCCGCCATCGAGACGGCCGGGCTGGCGCTCACCAGCCCGCCGCAGCCCGATGGCATCGCGCACTACTTCCACGTGCGGCCCGTCGACGGTGCCGGGAACGGGAGCGTCGAGACCGACGTGAAACATCTGGGACCGTTCTGGATCGACGCCACGCCTCCGGCAGTCACTGTGACCTCGCCCAACGGGGGCGAGACGTGGGCGGAGGGCACGACGCAGAGCGTCCGCTGGACGGCTTCCGATGCGACGTCGGGTCTGGCGTCGGTCGCGCTCCTCTACTCCACCGACGGTGGGGCCAGCTTCCTGCCGCTCGCAAACGTCGTCACGACAGACGTGTCCTACGATTGGACCATCCCCGCCGCTGCGTCGGCGGACGCGCGCCTCAAGGTCGTGGCCTTGGACCTCGCCGGCAACGCAGCCAGCGACACGAGCGATGCCACCTTCGAGATCGTGGCCGCGACGGCCGTAGCGAACGACCGGCCGCCGGTGACCGCGCATGCGCTGTTGAACAACGTGCCCAACCCCTTCAATCCGCGGACGACGATCGCGTACGCGCTGCCCGCACTCGCGCACGTGACGTTGCGGATCTTCGACGTCCAGGGCCGCCAGGTGCGCGTGCTGGTCGATGGGCTCCGCGACGGTCCGGCCTGGCACGAAGCCGTCTGGGACGCCCTGGACGACAGCGGGCTGCCGGCAGCGAGCGGTGTCTACTTCTACCGACTCGAGACGTCCGGCTTCGTGCAGACGCAGCGCATGGCGCTCGTCCGATGATTTGGAACGACCATCCGTCAAGGCACTTTCTTCATGGCGGCCACCCTCTGGGGTGGCCGCCAGGTTTCTGGGTTCGTGCCGCTCGAGACAACGCAGAAGGCCGGGCGCGTCGACGACGGGCCACGCTGATATTCGCGGGATGCACCGGCGTCCCGGGCCGAGCCGCATGACTGTGATCCGTCGGGAGGGTCCGCTCCCTGGCATCGCGAGTTCGGGAGGTGATGCCTCCGCATCGCATATCGGAGTCGGGCCTCCTCCGGATCGTGCCGACCTTCGTCCGTTGCCTCGATACCGCTCGAGGCATCGTCGCAGCGCAACTGCCGCAGCCACATCATGTCCCGCGCTCCCCAACGGCGCTGCTAGCCCCAGAAAACGCGAGCCCCGGCTGATTGCTGGGGCTGGTGCAGAAGAACAAGCTCGAAATGCCCTGCAAAAGCGACTATTGAGGAGGTGTAATAAGAAAAACTCGACGCCACTCAGGAGGGCATTTCGAGTGAAGAAGTCTAACCACGAATCTCTGCGTCGACGCAAGCACGAAATCCTGGAGCGGCTTCGGCACGAGGCGGGCGCGGACCGCCCGTTGCCGATGTTCCGCGGGCCTCGCCCGGTGTACACGGTGTCCGACCGGGCCACCGCCACGGCCGTGGGTGGGATCGGGGCGGTCCACACGATGGTGCGAGAGCTGGGCCTGGATCGCGCCATCGACCAGGCGCTGCACTTGCTGAAGCGGCACGTGCCCTACCAGGAGTCGGACCACGTGCTCAACATCGCCTACAACCTGATCGCGGGCGGAACGAAGTTGGAGGACCTCGAGGTGCTGCGGCAGGACGCGGGGTACATGGACCTGCTGGGCACCGAGCGCATTCCGGATCCGACCACCGCCGGGGACTTCTTGCGGCGGTTTCGTCAGCGTCACCGCGTGGACGGTCTGATGGATGCGATCAATCGGGTGCGGGTGGAGGTGTGGCGGCGGCAGCCAAAGCGAGACCGGACGTGTGCGATCGTCGACGGAGACGGGACGATCACGCCGACCTGAGGGGAGAAGAAGGAGGGGATGGGGCTGTCGTACAAGGGGATCTGGGGGAACCACCCCTTGGTGATCACGCTGGCGAACACGGGTGAGCCCCTGTTTGTGGTGAACCGCCCTGGCAACCGCCCCAGCCACGAGGGGGCTGTGAAGTACTTCGACAAGGCCATCCGGCTGTGCAGGCGGGCATACGAGGAGGTCCTGCTGCGAGGAGACACAGACTTTTCGTTGACGGGGGAGTTTGATCGCTGAGATGCAGAGGGGGTGCGGTTTGTCTTCGGTTACGACGCGATCCCCGGTCTGGTGGAAGCGGCTGAAAACCTGCAGGAAACGGCCTGGGTGTCCCTGCCGCGCCGGGCACGTCGCGCGCTGACACAGCGCGAGAAGCGCGACAACGTCAAGGAGCAGATCGTCGTCGAGAGCGGGTTTACCAACATCAAGCTGCGGTCGGAGTGGGAGGCGGAGTTCTTCTACCAGCCCGGGAAGTGCAGGCGGCCGTACCGGATGATCGTGGTACGGAAGAACCTGTCGGTGTTGAAGGGGGAGCGGCAGCTGTTCGACGACATCCGGTACTTCTTCTATGTCACCAACGACGCTGACCTGCGACCCGACGAGATCGTGGCACTGGCCAATGGGCGGTGCGACCAGGAGAACGTGATCGAGCAGCTGAAGAACGGCGTGTACGCGCTGCGGACGCCGGTGAACGACTTGGTGTCGAACTGGGCGTACATGGTGATCGCGTCGTTGGCGTGGACGCTGAAGGCGTGGTTTGGGATGAGGCTGCTGGAGCCGGAGGCGCAGCGTGACGTGCTGCGGATGGAGTTCAAGCGATTCTACTACGCGGTGATCCGGATTGCATGCCAGGTGGTGCGTGCTGCGCGCGGCTTGGAGCTGCGACTGCTGGCCTGGACGGACCGCGCGCACTACCTGCTGCAGAGCATGCAGGCGACGGCGCGGCTCAGCAGCGCCTGACGGCAGCGAACCAGGGAGGCGGTGGGGACGAGGCGCGAACGAGGCGAGGGTGACTGCAACGCGACGGGGAGAGGAAAGAAAGGACAGAGCTGGGAAGGTGGAGCCGGTCGGCGCGGGGCGCCCGATCGATAGACGCGCATGCCCCAACGAGAACACGCGCCGCAGCCCTCGGCTCACCTCACGTACTCCCCCCACTCGCTTGTTTTGGGGCTAGGCCATTGGCTATGGGGAAGACTCCGCAGGCCGGCACTCGTCACGAGGAATCTCGCGATCCGCGCGCGGGTCCTGAGCCAGCCTGAGATGCATCACGGCGCAGCGGATTCCTTACCCCCACCCGCGCCGGGACCAGGGTCGACCGGCCGAAAGCCCGAGTGCCGCTCGCGCTGACGGCGGCGGCCCACGTCCTGCTGCAGAAGCTCCGTCACCCGCTGGGCTGCACGGCGCTGGGCCCTGCCCAGGTCGAGCCGCTGCGCCCGCGTCTTCTGAAGATCGGTGCGCGCACTGCGGTCTGCAGGCGCGGACCTGCCGCCGCCGACCCCCTGTCCGCAGGCTTGTGCGGGCACGCGCCGGTTCCGCACATTGAGCGCGTCACCCCCGCAGGAGAGTGCCGTGCGCCGGCCCCGTTTTCACCGTCCAGTTTGGCCTCCCGGACCCCCGCCCTGTCTCCTGGCAGCCCCAGCCCGGCGAGACTCCACCGTGCTCGCCGCGGTTGCCGTGTTCCCCGAACTCGCCGCCCTCACCGCACTCGCCACGCTCACCGCGTGGTTCCCTGTCCCTGGCGTCGGAACTGCGCTCGCGCAACCGCACTGGCAGACGTTGCCCACGGCCCCCGTGCACGCCAACTCGCGCCACGACGATGTCTGGTTCGCAGACGACTTCACTGGATGGGTCGTCAACGGTGGTGGAGAGATCTGGCACACGTCCGACGGCGGCGATTCCTGGCAGCTTCAGTTCGAAACCGGCGTCTACAACCGGGCGGTCACGTTCGCTTCGGCACAACGCGGCTGGGTTGGCACGCTCTTCGCGCCCGAGCGCATGTACGAGACCAATGACGGCGGGGCCCACTGGTCGCCGGTACACGGACTGCCCGCGCAGATGCCCGCCGGCATCTGCGGGATGTGGGCGGTGAGCCCGCAGGTCGTGTACGCAGTGGGGCGTTACAACAGCCCTGCCGGCGCACTGAAAACCGACGATGGCGGCGTCACCTGGAGCTTCATGGATGTCTCCGCGTACGCGGGCACATTGGTGGACTGTTGGTTCCGGTCTGCGCAGATCGGTTTCGTCGTTGGCAGCGTCGGGCCCTTTCCCACCGCCTGCCGGGCCGTCGTCCTGCAAACCATGGACGGTGGCAGGACGTGGGAAACACGCCATACGTCGTCGCGGACCGGTGAGTGGTGCTGGAAGATCTCATTTCCGTCCAACTTGGTTGGCTTCGTCTCGGTGGAGCGCGCGAGCGGCCCCAAGCGGTTCCTCAAGACGACCGACGGAGGTCTCGCCTGGGTGGAGATGCCATGCCCCAACGCAAACGAGCAGGGGATTGGCTTTGTCACCGAGCAGCTGGGCTGGCTGGGAGGCTCGGGAAACCCCACGTACCGAACTGTGGACGGCGGAATCAGGTGGGCGCTGAACGGGTTTGCGACCGAGCTGAATCGCATCCGGGTCTTGCGCCCCGACCTCGCCTACGCGGTCGGGCGGACGGTCTACCGCTTCGGTACACCGGGTGCGACCGGTGCGGTGCAAGCCACGCCGAGCGCTCCCCCGCCGGTTTCGCTGTCGAGCTTCCCCAATCCATTCGATGGCGTTACCTCCCTGCAATTCGAGATGCGTGAGCCCGCGGGGGTGCACCTCGCGGTGTACGATCTTCGCGGGCGGCTGGTCGCCACGCTGCTGGAGGCTTGGATGGCGCCTGGGCTGCAGAGCGTCGCGTGGGACAGTCGTGGCCGCGATGGCGCGCGGCTGGCTGCGGGCGTCTACTTTTGCCGTCTGGACGCAGGAGAGCGCCACGAAACCGCCAAGCTGCAGCGCGTCCGGTAGGGTGGCCCCTGTGGGGCGACCTGCGCCGACCAGCGTTCGGGAGCAGGTCCAATGCGGGGTGGTCTGAGGGGGCATTCGATCCACGCGCGTCCGCGCGAGAGCGCACGGGTCGCCCCGCTGGATGAACGTGTCACTCCTTCCCATAGTGGTGTTGGGAGAGGGAGAGGAAGTTCCCAGCGGGGTCTTTGAACCAGGCAACCTTGTCGCCGTTGGGGGCGGTCCAGACGCCACTCTCGTCCTGGGGCATATGCGGATGGCGTTCGAAGCTGGCGCCCCACTGACGCAACTGTGAGATCGCATCGTAGATGTCCGCGACCTCCCACCCCAGGACCGTGTTCTGGGGCGGCGTGTGCGCCGCGGCCTTGCCGATGCGCAGCAGGGTGCCATGGGCATCGAAGACCAACGAGAAGCCATCGTCGTTCAAGAAATTGAAGCGGAGGGTGTCGCGGTAGAACGCGATCGCTTGCTCGGGCTTCGCGGTCACGAGAAACGCCACGACATTCTTCAACTTGAGCATTCCATCCTCCCTGGGTGAGGGTCGGCCCCCGTCAGACGGTTCGGGGCTTGGCGACCTTGGCGATGATCAGCCCGGCGAAGAGCCAGGTGAGCGTGAAATCGACGAGATTCATGGCGGTGTAGGCGCCGGAGAAGCCCCACCAGTTCCAGTTGGGGAGATCGACGATGACGCTTGCGGCCAGTCCGGCCACACCAAGGAAGAGGGCGCGCCGTGCGTACCGCAGGCCGCTTGTCTGCAGGAGGAGCCACGTGAGCAGGAAGGCGGCGGCCATCAGGGACAAGAGCTGGATCACCAGGCCCCGCGCGAAGGACCCGAAACCCCCGCGCCGCACGGCGGCAAACAGGATCGGCCCCGTTCGCATCTTCTGCATGAGCGCGGCCTGGGCGGCCTTCTTCTGGCCGGGCGCCATGCCGTCCTGCTCTGGGCCGGCGGGAAGGAGGTAGACGCCGGACTGCTTGATGTGGGACGCAACAACGGCCGCAACCTCATCTTCATTCCGGAAGGTGAGCAGCGATTTCTCGTGCCAGCGCAGCAGCTCCCAGGAGATGGTGCTCCAGAGAAAGGCGGTGAGGCCACCCAGGATCGTGCCGAGGACCAGCGAGCGGATCATAGAGCCTCCGATGGTTTCGACGATTGGCGTCCTCGAGGAGTAGCACTTGCTCGGCCCTCTTTCTCTCGCTATTGTGACAAGAAATGTCGCACAAGTGCCACAGCATCCTTCTCGACGGGCGGGGCCGCGTGCTGTCCCAGATTGCCAGCGTGTCGTTCGACTGCGAGGACGGACACATGATCCCCGAGCATTACCATCCGGAGGATCAACTGGTCTTTGCTTCGAGAGGCGTGATGACGGTCAGCACGCAACAAGGCATCTGGGTCGTGCCGCCCCTGCGGGCGGTGTGGATTCCGGCCAGAACGCCGCACTCGGTGGCAATGTCGGGCGCCGTTTCGATGAGGACGCTGTACTTCCTGCCCCGGCTGGTGCGAAACCTCCCTGGGAAGTGCTCGGTCCTGAACGTATCGCCGTTGCTGAAGGAGCTGATCCTGCATGCCTGCAGGTTCCCGAAGTTGAACCGGAAGACACCCGCGCACAGCAGGATCATGGGGATCATCCTCGATCAATTGGAAGCGGCGCATTCCGTTCCCCTGCAGCTGCCGCACCCGTCCGATCCGAGGGCCATGGGAGTCGCCCGAGCCCTGCTGGCCGATCCTGCCGACCGAAGGACTCTTGAGACACTCGCGAAGGACTGTGGAGCGAGCAAGAGAACCATCGAGCGGCTCTTCCTGGCGGAAACGAAGATGAGTTTCGGGAAGTGGCGCCAGCAGTTGCGGCTGCTGTATGCCATGCAGAAACTCGCGTCCGGGGAGAAAGTGACGGGAGCCGCGCTGGACGCGGGCTACAACAGCACGAGCGCGTTCATATCCATGTTCCGCAAGCAACTGGGCACGACTCCAACGCGCTACTTCCAGGGTGGGTAGTTGGAATACGCGTTCTGACCTCCTACGGTGGACGAGAGCGCTCCCGCGCCGGCAGGCCGGGGCGCTGCCGCGTGCCAAGCGCTGCGGGGGCGATTCGCGCGCGAGCGGCGGTTGCTCTCGCTTCGGAGCCGCTGCGCCCACGCCCGCGTGCAGCGGACGGTCCCCGCGCAGTTCGACGATCCACGGCTGTCGGTGGGAATGGTGGCCGCCCTACAGACCTTGAGCAGCCATGGCGCCAACTTCCATGCTCACGCGCGCGCCATCGTCACCGACCCGCTCTCGCGACTGCGAGTCCGGCGGTGGGCTGTGCGGGCGGGGCAGGCCCCGAATCGCCTGGCTTGCAGGGGGATGAATCGTCTAGACTCCATGAGCCGAACATCGATAGAACGCGCATTTCGAAAGTGAGGTCCAGGGGCCGACACGCTTGGAAGACTATGGACCTCCAGGGCAAGATTGCAGTCGTCACCGGGGCGAGCAGCGGGATCGGTCATGCCGTTGCGGTGGACCTTCTCCGCCGAGGCGTGACCCTCCATCTGTTGGGCAGAAGGACCGATCCCCTGCCCGAGCTTGAGAGGCTCGCAGAAGCATCGAAGACGCCGGTTCATCGACATCGCGTGGATCTCCGGGACGACGATCGGATCTCCAAGCTACTCGAGGAGCTCACGAGCAACCTATCGTCACTGGATCTGCTGATCCACTCCGCCGGCGTCATCGGCCACGCGCGGATCGAGCACACGACAATCGAGGAGTTCGACGCCCAGATGCGGGTCAACGTCAGGGCTCCGTTCCTCCTCACCCGGGGGCTGCTGCCACTTCTGGAGGCTGCTCGTGGACAGATCGTCTTCATCAACTCCGGCGCGGCCAATCGCCCCACTCCGAACACCGGTCCCTACGCGTCGTCGAAAGCCGGCCTCAGGGCGCTGGCCGACTGCCTGCGGGAAGAGGTCAACCGCCAAGGCATCCGGGTCATCTCCGTCTACCCCGGTCGCACCGCGACTCCCATGCAGGAGGCCATTCACCGTTGGGAGTCGCGTGCGTACTATCCCGAGCGGCTCCTGCAGCCGTCCGACATCTCCGACGCCATCCTGACCGCTCTCGTCGCACCCAGGACGGCGGAAACGACGGACCTCCACATCAGGCCCTTCCAGAAGATGAGCGACCAGTCCGCACGCAGTCGCGAGGGCCATGGATGACGACAGTAGCTTCTGCCGGATCGGGCTCGCTGGCCCTTTCGCTTTCGGAAATCGGAGCGAAGAAGCGCAGGGTCGTTGTCTCGCAGCCGGGCCCGTCGTTCGTCGTTCGATGCAGCGGCGAGGCCAGTCCCCAAGAGTCGCCCGCCTGCTCGAGTTGATCGGCCGTGCGCGCGGTATCGGCTCCGCGATGGACCGCCACTTCGACTGAAACGCTTCGCCGGTCGCGACGGACTCGTCGACTGCGAGCTCGCCCGGGTGCACGCCCATCCTCGACAGCCGTGGAACACCGGCGAGGCGCTGTCCTGCGTCAGCGGCACACCGTAGAAATGGATGCCCAGCCGGTGCGCGTGGGCGTGGTCGCCGACGAGCCACAGCCAGGGCCCAGCTCGCATGGTCCGCTGCCAAACGGGCTGACGTGTCGATCTCCACCAAGGGCGGTTGCGCCTGGCCGCACCGGCTCGCCGGCGGGTGCATACACGACGACACCGCGCGGGGAGTATCGTCGATGCGGCATGGATAGAATGGGCTGTCCGCTGATAGGATGCCTCCACGAGGGACCGTCTCAGGAAGGGACCGTCTCATGACTTGTGAGACTCGCCGCTCGCGAGGATGACGCCCCAGTGATCGGCAAGACACTCGGGAACTACCGGATCACCGGGAAACTCGGTGCGGGTGGCATGGGCGAGGTGTACCGCGCCGACGACCTGAAGCTCGGTCGCACCGTTGCTCTCAAGTTCATCCGGGGCGAGCTGCTCGGCGACCCCGAGATACGGCGCCGCTTCGAGCGCGAGGCGCGCTCGCTCGCGGCGCTCGATCACCCCTACGTCGGCATCGTGCATGGGCTCGAGGAAGACGAAGGACAGCACTTTATGGTGCTGGCCTTCGTGGAGGGGCCCTCCCTCGCGGCAATCCTCAGGGAGGGACCGCTCCCGCCGAGCCGGGCCGCGGTGCTGCTACCACGTATCGCCGAGGGGCTCGGCGCCGCCCACGAGCGTGGGATCGTCCACCGCGACGTCAAGAGCAGCAACATCCTGGTGGGCAAGAACGACGTCCCGCGACTCGTGGACTTCGGGCTGGCCCTGCGCGAACAGGACACGCGGGTCACCCGCTTCGGCGAGGCCACGGTGGGAACGCTCGCCTACATGGCGCCCGAGGTGCTGCGGGGGGCACCGGCCAACGCGCGATCGGATCTGTTCTCGCTTGGGGTCGTGCTCTACGAGTCGTTGACCGGCCGCCTGCCATTTGAGCGACCCACGCCCGCCGCGACGTTGCACGCAATCCTCAACGAGGAGCCGCCGCCGTTCCCGGGGACGCTCCCTCCCGCGAGCCGGAGCCTCGAAACGGTGGTGCGCAGGTGCCTGGAGAAGGACCCCGCTCGCCGTTTTCCTGATGCCGGGGCAGTGGCAGCTGTACTCACGTCAAGAGACGCAACTGCCGGGAGCGCTGTGCCAAAGCGAGCCGGTGCGCTGAGCGTCGCGCGTCGGGTGCGGATCGTGCTTCTCGTTTCGGCACTGGCCATCCTCGCGCTGGGAGCTTCCCGTCTTGTGCGTCAGCGGGCCGCGACGGCCCCGGCGCAGCAGCGCGAGCACTCCGTCGCGGTGCTGGAGTTCGAGAACGTCACGGGAGATGCCTCGTTCGACTGGATGGAACGCGGGCTCGCCGAGCTGCTTGGCACCGCGCTGTCGCGCTCCGAGGATCTGGATGTGTATGACCCGCAGCGCCTCGCCAACCTCCGGCCCACGGCCGGCGACAGGTCCAATCGAGCGGCCTCATTCGAGTCGTTGAAGCGCTCCGGCATCGGGCGCGCCGTGGTGGGGAGTGTAGTGCGTTCCGGTGGCCGCCTGCGGATCCAGGGTCGCGTGATCGAAGTGAAGAGTGGTCGCGTTCTGCATTCCGAATGGGTTGAAGGCGGGGTGGGGGACGACCTATTCCGGCTGGCGGGAGGCCTGATCAAGGGCTTGCAAACCGCGCTGGAGGTCGATCTGATCGGCCTCGAGACCGGAGATCAGTGGCTGCGTGAAATCACCACTTCCTCAGTCGATGCCTACCGGCTCTTCCTCAGCGGTCGTCAGGCGTTCGTTGCGTCGCACTGGGCGGAGGCCGCTCGGTACTACGAGCAAACGCTGGGGCTCGACAGCACCTTCGTCGCCGCCCGCATCGACCTGACCGGCTGCTACTGGAACCTGGAGGACGAAACGCAGCTCAATGGCAGCCTCCAGGCAGGACACCGACTGCGCAATCGAGCCAGCCGGCGCGAGGGGCTCCAGCTGGATCTCATCGCGGCTGTTGTCTCACTCGATCCCGAGCAGATCATCCGCGTCGCGACGGAGCTGAGGGGGCTCTATCCCGAGAATCGCTTCTTCACGTATCTACTGGGACGCGGCTACTACACCGCGAAGCGCTATCAGCAGTGCCTGGAGGTTCTCGAGCCGCTGGTGCGGGAGCGTTACGAGTGGGCCTGGACCTACGTGCTGACCGCTCGCGCGCACGCCCAGCTTGGACACGATGATGAGGCACGGCGCCAGTTCGAGCTCGGGATGGGGGTCTCGCACGCCAATCCCGAGCTCGCCTATGAATTCGCGAAGTTCCTGCAGCAGCGGGGCGATGCGCAACAGGCGCGTAGTCTGCTCGAAAGCGCGGAGCGCTCTCCCCAGCTCCCACAGACACCGTATTATGAGTCGGTGATCCGGCTCGAGCTGGGGAAGTACTACGAGAGTGAGGGGCTGGCGGACAGCGCCCGTGCCGAGTACGGGCGGTGTCTGGCGCGCGCGTCTCAGCGGTCCGAAGAGGCACAGGCGGCCGCCGAGGGGCTGCGGCGGCTGGGAGGGCAATAAGGGGATCTGAGACGGCGAAGGCGCGGCGAGCAGCGTCAGCGGCGCTCACAGCAACGGCTGGATGCGCCGAGTCGTCGCGAGAAGCAGCGATGGAAAAAGGGCCGTGAGGCAGGCGGTCGGGGGCTCGGTGGGGGGCTCCGAACGCCGGGCGCGGAGAGGTGGTTTGGCGCGCGCGATAAGACCCCCTCTCCGCCCCGCGCATCGCGCTACTCCTGGAACCGGTCCGAGAAGTCGGCCTTCGGGTAGTTCCAGATCTTCAGGTTGTCGTAGATGTCGTGGTCCGCAACCCAGGGATGGCGATCCCAATCACCGGGGTTGAGACGGCTGGCCAACCGCAGCACGTCGTCGCCGGGATGGTTGGCCATGCGTGGGTCGCCGGCCATAATAGTATGTCGCCCCCAGCGTGGCGACGTCCTGTCCATTGATGAAGACCCTGAGGCGCTGGGTCACCACTGGCTGCGTGCCGTCCCAGACGATTGCGAAGTGCATCGGTTGCGTGGTGGACCACTCCGGTATCCCAGACGGCTGGCAACTGACTTGCACCCAGACGGTGCCCAACAGTGGATCATCTTCCCACGCGATGTTCAGCAAATCCTGCCAGTCATTGAACTGCATCGCGAGGTTGTAGATGGTGCCCTTCCCCGGGGAGCCGTACTGGAGTTGGTCAACGACGTGCCCCACGGAGGGGTCGTTCCAATTCGCGCGGTACCAGAACTCCAGGCACCCTCGCTGCTGGAGACCCAGGCCGCCGAAGTCCACGAAGTTGTCTGGGATGTTGTGATCGCCCGCGCGTGGGTGGGCCTTAAACCCATTGCCGTACGCGCAGGGGAGGTAGTCCAGAACACCGGTGATGACGCCATCCGGACCATAGGCACTCCCGGTGATCTCGACGGCTGACCCCAGCCTGTTCCAGAGGATCAACCCCTTGAGTTGCAGGGTATCCAGGACGAAGTACGTGGCCCTTCGCCCGATCAGGTCAGCCGTCGCGTCATCGGTTTCGTTGGCAGTCACGTTAGCGGCCGCGTCAGGATGCCTGCCGCGCGTGTCGCGGGGGAACCGCTGCCCCTGCCCCCACGCGTCCTTCTTGCCGACTACCCACCCCGCCGTGTTGATGCGCACGACCTCGGCGTGGGCGGCAAACGTGATCGTCGCGGCCTGGCTCAGGCCGAACTGAGTCAGGTTCAGCAGGTAGGTGTACTCGGCAACGCGAGGCAGGTGCGATGCCCTCAGCGGAAACCGCCTCAGCGCAGGCTTGCCGGAGGGGTGTATGGGGATGCCGCTCAGGCTCGCCGCCACCGCCAGGTCGGTCGCCCTGAGGTACCATCCTCCCTCGACGGAGTACCTGACGTACAAGCTGCCTCCCTCGATCCAGCACCCGACGCTTCCGACTCTCGTCATCGCACCAGCGATCAGGAGCACGGTCACCGGCTCTGGGCCGGTGCCGGTGTTGCTCACGTTCATGGCCGAATTAGCGATCGCCGGCTCGGCCGGCCCAAGAGTCTCCTCGGTCTCGCCACAGCCCAAGAGCCCCACGACCGCACCCAATCCGATGCACATCAGAGCGATTCTACGTTTCATGGTCGGAACCTCCTCAAACCGACCGGGAATGATCGCCCCTGACCTTCGCGCGAGAGCGCAACGGGAACAGAGCGGCGCGGGGCAAAGGAGGTGGCGTTCGCCTCTGCCGCGGGGTCAAGGACGAGGTGGAGTGGAGGGCTCGGCGTGCAGTCGTGCGGCGGAGCGGCAGATCACTCCACCCTCTTGCGTAAGACTCGGCCGTGCAGTGGCGGCGTCAACACTGATTGTGTGTTCGCGGACGCTATTGTGTGATTCTGGATGTGTGACCCCGCCACGATCGCCCAGCGCTCCGGGCGGCTCGCCCACCAAAGTGAGTCCGCGCAGGGCGCTCGAGCCAATCGGCGGTCTTGTCGCGTGCGCTCTCGGAACCGCCTCTCCGGGCCCGGCCTCCTGAGCCCCAGCCCGCCCGCCTGAGGCCGCTTCCCCCGTCTGCACCCGGGAAAGCGTCGCGGCTCTTGGTCGCCTTGCAGAGCTGCGCGCTGATCGACTCGTTGGCGTTGGTCGTGCAGATCGCCATGCTCAGCTTTCTTTGCGGATCAACCGCCTCAGCGCTTCCCGATCCGGATTCAACAGCTCGGTGATGCGCGCCGCATTCACGGCGGCCACGATGATCTGCCCCACCTCGGTGTGCACGTCTGCGAAGATGCCGTGGGCCTTCATCTTCTGTGTCTGGTACTGGTTGTCTTCCGTGGGGCTCACGTAGTGCACCGAATCGGTCTTGTAACGATGCACTAGGAAGAGGTGGATGAGCGTCATCAGCCGCTTCTTGCGCAGCGACTGCTCGAACGTGTTCTGATCGCGCACCGAGAGGATGTTGCGCCCCCGGCGATCCTGGATGGGAGCGAAGATCACGTTCGCCAGCTTCTCGTCCGTCTGCCCGTAGATCCCCAGCTCCAGCAGCTCCGACCCGGCGCGGTGGGGACGCAGGCGAACCCGCAGTTGCGGCTTCAGAGCGTAGTGGTCGTGCCACAGACCGAGCCACTCCTCCAACAGCCTGGTGGGAACCTCGGTCTGCACCAGGTGCTGGTGCTGCGTCGAGCCCTTGCCCATGGCACCGGTCATGGCGGTGCGTCCCGAGGAGGCCACCAGGGCGCCGTCGAGGCGCGGCCCGCCCACCAGTGTCTGGGGCGTCTTATAGGGGGACTCCACCAGCCGGATCTTGCGCTGCAGCCTGGCGAGCGCCAGCATCCCGTCCTGCTTGAGCGCCGTGGCGAACTCCTCGGCCGCCACGCCGTCGATCTGATGCCCGCCGTAGGTGATGAAGTTGAAGACGAAGCCCAGCTTGCCCAGCGCTTCGGGAAAATGGCGCATCTGGTCGTCGGTCATGCCGGTCGTGTCCCAACTGAACGAGGGGGACAGGTTGTAAGCCAGCATCTTGTCGGGGAACTCGGCGTGGATGGCACTGGCGAACGTGCGCGCGTCCTCGAGATCGGCGGTCTTCGTCTCCATCCACAGGATGTCGGCGAACGGCGCGGCGGCCAGCGACTTGGCGATGGCGTAGTCGATGCCCCCACGGATCTGGTAGTAGCCCTCGGGTGTCTTGGCCAGCTCGCAGTCCCAGGTGACGTTGAGGCCCAGCGCTCGCGCCTTCTCCTGGGCGCGCGGGTGGGATGCCGTCTTCGCGAAGGCTCTCCACTCGTCGACGGTGATGGGAAGCTCTTCGCCCTCGCTAGCGAGGAACTCCAACGCGTCGGCGATGGCTCCGCCGTAGGTCTCCAGCCCCGCTTCGTCCTCCCAGACTTCCAGGAGCCGGTTCGCCACTTCGTCGAAGGCGGCGTCCACCGTCAACTTTCCGCCCTTCAGGTGCGCATGCGCTCGGTCGTGGAGCAGGCTCAGCACGTTGCTTCGCTTCAACCAGTCCACGGCCGGCGCGTATTCCTCGTCGGAAATAGCGTAGAGCAGGTGGCCGTTGAGCTCGGTCACGCCAGCTTCGTAGAAGCTCTTGAGCATCGCCAGGTAGGCAGTCTTGAAGGTCGGGACATGCACGTTCGTGGCACCGAGGATGAAGGGTTGGTCCCGCTCGTCCCCCCGTGTCTCGAGCAGCGTGGCTGCCTCGGCGTCGGTACGGGCCACGAGGATGCCCGCCACCTCCATGACGTCGAGCTGGAACCGCGCGGAGTTCAGCCGCTTGATCTGCTCGTCAACGGCCACCAGCACCTTGCCTCCCTGGTGTCCGCACTTCTTGGTGCCTGGGCGCTGATCCTCGATGTGGTATCCGGGAATGCCGACCTCCACAAAGCGCCGCACGAGGTTGCGCACGTGGGGATCGCCACCATGGCCGGTGTCCGCGTCGCAGATGATGAACGGTCGATAGTCGACCTGCGGCGTCACTGCTTGCTTGTCTGCCGTCATGCGGGAGCGCAGGTACTGCTGATTGCGGTCGGCGGTCAACAGAGCCCGCACCAGCACAGCCGCCTCGTCCGGTACCTGGCTCAGCGGATAGCTGGCGAGGTCCGGCCCCGGGTCTTCGGTGACCGAGCCCTTGGCCGAGGTGGCCCAGCCGCCCAGATAGATCCCCTCGATCCCCATCCGCTTCATCGTTACAGCGTGCCCCGGCGAGTAGGGACCGAACGTGGTGATGCTCTTGCGCTGGACGAATAGCTCGCGCAGTCGGTGGTAGAACGCTTCCGCCGCGCCGCGGGCCACCGCGTAGTCGATGCGGATGGTGCCGCGCTGCTCCACCACCTGACGGGCCGAGTACAGCCGGACGAGCCCACGGAAGCGGGGGCCGTCGAACCACTCCTGGGTTGCGCGCACCTCGTGATCGAACGCGGTCATGGTCAACTCCTGCGGCTGGGGTCGAAGTCCAGGTTCTCGGTGATGCGGGTGCCGTCGGCGCAAAACGCCGTCATGTACCTGCCTACGCGCTGCTGCGCCTTCGCCAGGTCGTGGTTGTCGAGATTGAGGTTCAAGAGGTCGATGTACCAGGGCGGCTTGGCCTGGTTCGCCATGTAGGTCTGGACGATCTCGCGCGCGATGGGCAGCGTCGTGTCCTTGGAGGCGTCGTGGACGTCGCGATTGCTCGCCTGGCGCAGCTTCTCGTACTCCTCGCGCAGCAACCGCTCGAAGAGCTCCCGGGTGAACGTGGCTTGCGCCTTGGCGCCGGATGTCGGGTCGTCCTCGGTGAGCCGCGCGGCCTTGTGCAGCCACTCCCAGAGAATGCTGAGGCGGATCTCCCCGGTGGCCATGTCCTCCATGAGGTAGAGCACCTCGTCGCTGCCGAAAGAATCAGCCGGCTTCAA
Source organism: Candidatus Krumholzibacteriia bacterium (assembly GCA_041484665.1). GTDB lineage: Bacteria > Krumholzibacteriota > Krumholzibacteriia > JAJRXK01 > JAJRXK01 > JBGPIA01. The sequence goes on along the minus strand of JBGPIA010000017.1, from coordinate 70,148 downwards.
CGCCGCGGCCTGGAAGCCCTGGCCGAAAGCGTTGCCGTACTGCAGGGCGACGCTGATCAGGTCGCGGGCACCGCGGATCGTCCGCGGCGCGGGCTGAAGCAGCATCAGCCCGTCCGCGTCATTCTTGGTATAGGTCAGGCGCGGGAACGAGTGCCCCAACTGGTTGGCCTCGCCGGCCTTCTCCCACACCGGGCGGACGATGTGGACCATCTTCCAGTGGGCGACCCACTTGCCGCTGGCCCCCTCGCGTTGCTCCCGTTGCGCGCCGGCGATCGCCCGCTTCATGGAAGCGGCGACACCGGTCGGCGAGCCCACCGGAATGTTCGGCTCCATGCCCCCCTGCCACAGGGCACAGCGGCCTGCCTTGTCGGGTGTGTTGACGGCCCGCCGTACCCGATCCTCGTAGTTGCGCATGTACCCATAGGTCATGCCGATGGCGTCGATGTTCGGATTCACGAAGGCGGGATCCCACGCCAGTGCGTCGGCCACGCTGTTGATGTAGTCCCAACGCCCCGTGTTGTAACCGACGAAGTGGGGTCCAAGAGCGGCGCGGATCTCCATCAACTGGAACGAGGCTTCGAGCTGCTCGACCAGCACGTAGACCTTGATGGTTCCCCGCGGCAGCGCAAGGTGCTGCTCGAGAGCGGTGATCATGTCGTTCCACAGCGCGGCTTCTTCCGCCGTCTGGATCTTCGGCAGATAGAGCACGATCGATGAGCCGGCGTCGCTCAGCCGCTGGTGGTTGTTCACCACGTAGAGCGTCATGTCCACGATGGAGGCCGAGAAGCCGGTGACGTCGCCCTCGCGTACGTGGCGATCGTCCAGATGTAGCCCGCGGGCGCGGAAGATCTTCGTGGTGAAGTCGAGCTGGCGCTTCCAGTCGCCGATGATCGTGCGGCCGAGGAAGCCGTCCGCCCAAGCGTTCATCTCATCTGCCACGGTTTCGGCGGTCTTCAGGAAGATGGGATCCCTGGCGATGGCCAGCTTCAGATTGCGCTGGTTGTCCAGCGACATGGTCTGGATCTGCCCCAGGGCATCCTCACCGTCGAACATCCAGCCATCCGCGCCCGCCAAGAGTGCGTAGGCGATGTTGCGGATGCTGCTCTCGATGCTCGCGCGGGGCTTGGTCGCGGGACCGGTCCCCTGGATCCACTGGCGCTGCAGATCGGCGGGAATCCCGCTCCCCTCGAAGTTCCCCTCCCGGGCGTCCTGTACGCGGATCTGCGTGCGCGGGATGATCGAGGAGGGGTCCAGGAAGTCGATGCACTTGGCGTCACGTGTACGCTCGAGCCGGCGGTGCATGCGCGCCGCCATGAGCGCCCGCCGCTCGCGGTTGAAAGGAGCGAGGGCCGAGAGCGCGGCCAGTGCGGCGGGCGTCAGGACGTCGCTGTACTCCCGATCCAGGCCATCGCGGATCTCAAGGCTCTTGGCTGCGGCCATGGTCGGGTCGTGCCTTTCTGCCCGACACCGCGAGGTGATGCGGGTCGAGGGTTCTTCGAGTCTGGTCGAAAGCGTCACGGACCAAGTGCGACCACCATCATAGCGCAGCATCCCACCAGGGGAAACGCGAAGCGGCGTACAGCGCCACGCGCTTGGCTGGGGGTCGGGCGCGACATCTGACCCTGATGTCGCTGTTCTGGGAGGTGGGGGCGCACGGCGTTCGAGACGTTCGCGCGAGCGGGGCGCGTCACCCGGCCGATGAGCGGGACTCCGCCACGCATGGTCGCCGCAGGCGGAGACACCCAGCACGTGGCACGTCGTGGCGATTCGGCGAACGGCCCCCGTCACCGAGACGATCACTCCCCCCACGGGTTGATTTCCCGACCCGTCGGGTCCATGCTGCGCCTCCATGAAGCGGCCGCCGCCGGACCGACAGCCACCAGCGCCCGGCGCAGCCACGCGGTCTCCGTGGCTCGTCCCTGTTCTGTTCGTGATCGCCGGTGCCGTGGTGCAGTTCTTCCACCGCGATCCGATCCTCCACACGGTGGAGACCGATTTCGTCAGTCACGCTGCCAGCGCCGCGACGTGGCGGACTGTCTTCACGCTGAACGGCCTGCTCCCGTTCGGCTATCCGCTGGTGCTGCGGCTCGCCACGCTGCTCACGAGCGATCCATTCGTTGCCGCGAGGATCATCGCCGTCCTGGCCGCCGGCCTGTCGCTGCGCGTGGCCCACGGGCTCGTCCGGGACTTCGCCGCCGCGGAGACGGCGTTCACCGGGCAGGTCTATCTCGCTCTGAACTGGTACTTCTACGAAACGGCTCTGCTGGTCGGCACCGATCAACTCGCCTCGTTGCTCGCGGTGTTGGCGGTGAGATCACTGGCGACGACGTTGCGGGAGTCGACCGCGCGACGCGCCCTGGTCGGGGGGGCCTGGGCAGGGGCGGCGGCGCTCGTGCGCCAGACGGCTCTGGTTCTGCTCCCGGCTTTCCTGATCGCGGTGTCGTGGAACGGACTGCGACGACGCGAACGCCGCCGGTCGCTGGGCCTTGCCGCCCTGGCCGTGGCCGGAGGCCTGATCGTCTATGCGCCTCAGATGATGATCTCGTGGCGCGCGACGGGAGAGCTGTTTCACCAGACCCAGGCGAAGAATGTCTGGTTCGGGCTCCACGGCGGCATGGACTGGAGCCAGTGGCCCAAGGACCGGGATCTGTCGCTGACCGCCATCGTGCGGAGCGAGCCCCAGCTCTTCTTCTCACACTGGGCCAAGGAGACGGTGCTGGGCGGGATCCGCCTCGTTTCGATGACGGCGGGCGTGTTTCCTCCCTATCTCGCGCGTCGAGTTGGAGGGGTCGTGCCGGTTGTCCTTGCAGCTTTGACCGGCCTGGCGACGCTCGCAACGCTCGTCAGCGTGCGCGCGCGTCGCGTGCGCGATCTCACGCGTCTACTTGCCCCGCCGGACGGGGCGACGGCATTTCTTCTGCTGCTGGTGCTCGGTTGGACAACCGCGGTGGGCCTGGCGTTCTCTACTTCGCGTTTTCTGCTCACGCCGTGGATCGTGAGCGCGTTTGCCGCAGTCACCTGCTTTCGAATCGTCTGCCGTCCGGCGGGCGGCGGTCGCGACCTGCGCTCCGCGATCGCGGAAAGCGCCTGGGTGGTGACCTTGCTGGCAAACGCCGGGTGCGCGATCTACTTCACCTACCGCCTGGGCGCCTGACGGAACAGCCCCGCCTGCCACCGGCGTACCCGCGTGGATGAAACACCGTGCCGGAGTTGGGATCTGCTGCATGCCGGTATGGCGTGGCGTGCGGGCGGGTGGCGGAGAGGCAGACGAGGTTCGGGCCACTGCGGGGGGCGAAGGCCAGCAGCGGGGTGGGCGAGATCGGGAATCCGCTCCTTGCGCGCAAGCTGGGAACCGTTCCTTCACTGGATCGCGTAGAGACTGCCGCCCATGCATCCGAAGTACACCACTTTACTGTCGACGACCGGCGACGACATCACCGCTCCGATAGAGCCGAAGCGGTAGAAGTCGACGTACATGTCCTCGAAGTCGCCGAACACCGGCGCGAACGCCTCCTGGTTCAGACTCCCATCCGGATTCAGCACCTTCAGCGCGTCGCTCTTCGACGCCTCGGTCTGGAATTCCCAGGCCAGCGTTCCGGTGCGCGCGTCGATCGCATACAGCTTCCCATTGTGGGAGCCGAAGCAGACCAAGTCCCCGGCGACGGCCGCGGAGGAGAAGACGTAGGCCTTGGCATCGAAGGTGAACCGCAGCCGCCCAGTCCGCGCGTCCAGCGCCATGAAGCGCGCGCTGTCCGAGGTGCCTACGTACACCAAGCCTTCGCGCACCGCGGGCGTGCCGATCACCCAGGACTTGCTGGTCGGATAGTCCCACTTCTTGCGCCCGCTCGCGGCATCCACCGCGTACACGTAGCCGTGGAGATTCTTCGACTCGAACTTCCGCTCGTACTCAGCCGCGAACACCCACTTCGGCGTGCCGGTGGCGACGTCGAGCGCGGCCAGAGCGCCGGTCGAGGACACAAAGTAGAGCGTGCCCCCGGCCACGGCCGGCGACGACGCGATCGGCATCCTCGACTTGAACTTCCACTTCTCCTTGCCCGTCTCCTGCGCGACGACGTGGAGGTGCCCGTCGAGGGAGCCGATGTAGACGACTCCGTCGGCAATGGCGGGCGAGGTCACGATCGCGCTGCCGGTCTTGAAGGCCCACTTCACCCTCCCGAAGCGCGTCGGTCCCGCCGACGGGTAGACCCCCGTGCGCGCAAGGTTGCCGTGGAACGTGGTCTGGGCGCGCGAAGGGGTGGCGCCAACCCGCAACAATGCGGCGCATGCCATGCGCTTCATCGCGTGTCCCCCAATGCGGAAGGCGGCGAGACCCAGGAGATTGCGCAGTCTACGCGGCTGTAATCCGAAGGTTGCGCGATCGCAGGGTCTGACGGATGCAGCCCGGCTTTCGGGGTCCCAGGTGCGGGAGAGGGGCGAACGGCGGCTCGCGTGGATCTGCCACGTGGCGGTGTCGACCGGCGGCGTGTGTCCCTGCGGGACGCTGTACGCGGAGACGCCGCCGGGTTCCCCGTCGCATCCGGGGCTCTGGGGAGGGGCTCTGGGGAGGCGTGTCCCGAAGCGCCCACTCGTGATAAGCTAAAGCGAGCGAGTGGCGCAGAATCGTGGCGCGCGCTCCGTCGGACCCCCCAACCGTCGAGGCCCTCATGAACCCCATTGCAAGTGTGATCCCGCACCGTCACGCCTCGGTGCGCCGTCTGCTGCCGGCCGCTGTGCTCACGGGCATGGCGATCGGCCTGTTTGCCGCACGCGTGGAGGCGGATGGCCCGACGATCCCGGCCGCCTGGCAGGGCGTCTGGAATACCACCACCATCGAGCGCGTCTGCGGGAATCCGGCGATCGTCAATCAGGAGTCCCAACTCGACACCCTGTGCGCCGGGCAGCCGATCTTCAGGGGCGGAGGTCTGGGGCTGACCTGCTCGGGGACCGCGACCGACACGCACTTCGACTGGACGTGCAGCAGCACGGAGGTGGTGTTCGGGCAATGCACCGCAACGGTCACCTTCGCGGGCGTGGCAACGCGAACCGGCGACTCCGAGCAAACGGTGGTGACGATCACCACCCAGTACTCGGCCGGGTGCGGGGGCCTCTTCCCGGATACCTGCCAGGAGTTCACGTCGACGGGTACCCGAACCGCGGATGTTCCCCACTGTGGGCAAGTGGCAATCGAGCCTATGACCTGGTCGTCGATCAAGGGGCAGTTCCGGTAGCGCGCCAGGTGCGCGAGGCTCTCGCTGGCGTCGCACAGGATCTGCGGGCCCACGTGGAACCGAGAACCCCGCGCGCACCCAGCCCAGGAGCGCGCGCTGGGTTTCCTCCGTCAGCGGCTGCTCGTGCCTGGTCGGACAGCTCGCGAACACGACGGCGACCGGGTCGTTGACGGTACGTTATCTGATGAGCAGGAGCTTGCCCCGCTCGGTGCGGCTTCCGATGCGCAAGGTGTAGAAGTAGACACCGCTGCGGGCACCGTTCTTCTCCAGCGTGCGCCGATCGAGGGGGATGCGGTGCGCGCCCGCAGCCAGCGTGCCGAAGTTCGACGTCATCACACGGCGGCCCGCAGGGTCGTAGACCGAAACCTCGACCGCCGACTCGTCCGCGAGCCCAAACTCCAGATACGTCGCCGGAGACAGAGGGTTGGGAAAGATGCGCGTCGCCGCAACCGCGGAGACTCCCGCGGGCACGTCCGTCGCAACGACGATGTCCACCGGCTCGAGCGAGTAGGACTCTTCCGTGAATACGCCGTTCTCGAACACCCGCATCCGGATCAGCGCCTGGGAGTAGCTGCGCGGGAACGTGAAGTCGTAGCTACCATTCACCCAATCGGAATCGTCCAGATTGGTGAACACCGCATAGGGCCCGCCGTTCTCGTTGATTGCGAGCTCGTAGGTGACCGCCGTGGGAGCTCGGGCCGGCTTGGCCGCCGCAGCACACCCAGCGCCACACGGACAGCTCTCGAGGAAAAAGCGCACATCGGGGATACGGACTACGACCCTCACCCCGCGCCGGGAGGCACAATCCCCCTCGGAGGTCCCGTACAGGCAGGCGATACCGCTCGACGTCGAGGAATCGAGGGTGTACGAGGTGCCGCAGGGTCTTCCTTCCGTCATGAGGAGGGTGGTCGGGCACCCGTCCAGGTGACCCATGCCCAGGGCATGTCCGAGCTCATGGCGCGCCGTGGTCAGCCGATCGTTCGCGCTCCAATCCATCTGCGAGTTCAACCGGACATAGGCCTTGACGATCGGATCGATGACTGCCCCGGGCGCACGGTCTCCCGGAATGAGCGTGGTGCGCCCGCCGATCCCCGTGCACGTGGCGATCCCAAGCGGGGCCAGTTTGATGACGATCCCACGCGCAGGAAAGTCGCCGTCCCCTTCGCCGTCGCAGGGTCCTGAGCAAGCTCCCATGTCCACCAGGTGGTAGCCGGTGCCGAGGTTCTCGAGGTTCCATTCCTGGATCGCGGCCGAGAAGGCTGCGTAGTCCTTGTTGAGGATGCTGTGGGGAATGCTCGGGTGGAAGTACACCGCGATGTCGACGCTGCCACCCACCGGGCACCACTTTGCGGCGGGGGTCGGCACGCACACTCCTTGAGCGGAGGCAGGGTGGGGAGAAGCAACCATTGGAAGCCAAGGGGCCACGAGAAGCAGGAGGAGGATCCGGCAGCGGGAGCTCGGCCGCAGCGCGCACGCGACGGCCTCTCGATCGAGCTGCGATGGGACGGCGAGCTCCATCATGGTGTGACCTCTGAGGGTGAAGTTGGCGTGTCAGAGCGAAGCATGCCGGAGCGGGGCTCGACCCTATCGACGGAGCCGGGCGACGAAATGGAGCGGCGGCATCCCCCAGTTAGAGGACACGGCGGGTGCACCGATGGAGGCCGCTCTGCCGGCCACCCGCAACGGTGCGGTACTGGCCTGAGATCGGTCCCTGCTGTTGTCGCTCCGGGTCCGTCCAATCGGCCAGGACGCAGGGGGATCGCTCCAAGTGGCAGACCGAGTTGGCCCAGCCGCCGATCGTGTCCGAAGGCGCAGCATGCGGAACAATCGGCCTGGCAGGAATCGACGCTCGGACTATAGCCCAGCGACAGAACCCTGCGCTATCCCTGGATCGCCGGCTTTCTCTCCCGCAATCTCGCCGCCCTCCCCCCGGTGCGCGTCGATCTGCGTGCCGGGATGTACCCCACGCGCGAGTATCGCGCGAAGATCGCCGGGCTCAGCAGAACCGTGAACGACTGGCTGCTCGTCCACGCTGCGTCAAGGGCCGACGTGGAATGCGAGCGTTGAGGCGCCGATCCTGCCGCCCCCCCGCTCGCCGGCTCCGCAGGCACCGGACGCTGTGTGGGAAACCACCGGGCACTGGTAATGCGGACGCCCGTGGACCCGCGCCATTGTCCGCCGGGTTGCTCAGTCGAACTCGATTTTGGGATCGGCCGGCATTTGCTTGCGGCCCACTGGCCGGCGACGATGCCCGCCTTCGCGTAGTCCTCGCCCTTCATCACCTCGCGCAGCCGTGCGCGGCGGCGGGGAGCGGATGCCGAAAGGCGTGGCGTCCGACCCGACCTTCAACTCCGAGCTCAGGATCTGGATCTCCGAAGGCGCGCGCCACGACTAGGCTCGCGGGTGAACGAGGGCTCGTCGCGGGCGCAGGCGCGCAGTAGCGGACGGGGCCGACGCACGCGGGCGAAGGCTGACAAGGACCGAGGAGGCCTGACGAAAGCCGGCAGAGGCGTCATCCGCGCTCCACGCCCAGAGCTCGGTGATTGGCTCGAGGTCGTCGCAAGCGGGTGCTGGAGGGCAGACACGTATCCGTGCAGAGTGTATCGTCTGAGGTGGGGGCTGACGCCCCCATTCCCGAAGTGCGGGCATCGGGGACGCGGGCGAGTGCCTGGAGCCTGGATCACCCGGGACTTGCCCCGACCTGACACCCAGCGAAGGATCCACTTGAGGAGGACTGGAAATGCTCCGACATCGACTCCCGGTGCTTGCGGTCTTGATCACGACGGTGGCCGTGTCGTCGGTTGCCTCGGGGCAAGAACGCCCGGACCCGGCGACGCTGATCGCGGCTCAGCGCGAGGGCATGGCGCGACTTGCGAACATGGACGGGGTCTGGAGAGGCCCCGCCTGGACCATCCTGCCCTCCGGCGAGAAGCACAACATCACGCAGACCGAGCGGATCGGGCCATTCCTGGACGGGTCGATCAAGGTCATCGAAGGCCGGGGTTACGATGCAGATGGCAAGGTCGGCTTCAATGCGTTCGGCACCATCTCGTACAGCCCGGCGACGCGCGCCTACACGCTGCACTCGTATGCAATGGGGAACGTCGGCGATTTCGTCCTCACGCCGACGGCTGACGGCTACTTCTGGGAGATCCCAGCGGGCCCCACGACCATCCGTTACACGGCGGTCATCAAGGGTGGCGCGTGGCGGGAGGTCGGCGACCGGATCATGGAAGGCAAGGATCCCGTCCGTTTCTTCGAGATGAATCTCACTCGAGCGGGTGATACCAGCTGGCCCGCCGCCGGGGCGATCCCTCCGAAATGACAGCCCCCATGGCCCTCTCACCTGGCGATCCCAGAGCACCAGCGGGCGCGACTGGCGCACGCGAGCAAACCCCGCAACGGTAGCGGAGCATCACAATTCGACGGACAACGGCAACGCACGATCCTATCGTGTCGAAGGACTCCAACGATGCTCACGCGGCGCGGGTCAGGCGCGTGACGCAGTTCATCCAGGACCGGCTGCAGGCAGACGCACAGCCAGGCGCGAAGGGTAACTGACCCCGGATGCCCTTGCACGACCGGCTAACGCGGCCGGCCGCGTGGGGCACGATTCGCTTCATTCTAACACTCTGCGGGGGTTCCCAGAGGGCTCCCGTCGTCGCCGGCCGGAGTGGACCGGCTCCAGAAGGGTCTGGTGTCCAGCCAGGGGGCACCTCGTCATCATGCGCGCGACGCTCGCACGCCAACGGCCCGCTTGATCCACGGACGCTCTCGTCTGTCGCGCGGGCGCCGCCGGCTGCGAAACTTCCCGGGGAAACCCGCGCAGCGGCGCCAGGTGAGCCGACTTGACCGTAGCGAGGCCTGACCGTACGGTCGTCCCCATGCTCATGCCCGGGATGCGGCTCGGTGGCACTCTCGAAATCGTCGGTCCGCTGGGGACCGGCGGAATGGGAGAGGTTTACCAGGCCCGCGACACGGCGCTCGGCCGTTCCGTCGCGGTCAAGGTCCTGCCCCAGGAGCTGGCCGACGACCCGGACCGCATGGCGCGCTTCGACCACGAGGCGCGCACAGCCTCCGCTCTCAATCACCCGAACATCGTGACCCTCTATCACGTCGGCCGTGACGGTTCGACCGGGTATCAGGTGCTCGAGCTCGTGCAGGGGAGCACGCTGCGCGAGCTGCTGGCCAAGGGGCCGCTCCCCCTGCGGCGATTCCTGCAGATCGCCGAGCAGCTTGCCGCAGGGCTCGCCGCCGCCCATGCGGCCGGGATCGTGCACCGGGACCTCAAGCCCGAGAACGTCATGGTCCGGGACGATGGCGTCGTCAAGATCCTCGACTTCGGCCTGGCCAAATTGGTCGCGACGTCGAAGGCCGGCGCCCACTTGCCCACCGGCCCCGCGTTCACTTCGCCGGGCGCGATCCTGGGGACCGTAGGGTACATGTCGCCCGAGCAGGCGCGCGGCGAGCCGATCGATTTCCGATCCGACCAGTTCGCCCTGGGCTCCGTCATGTACGAGATGGCCACCGGTGCGCGCCCCTTCGCCGGCGACAGCGCCGCGCAGACCATGGCGGCGATCATCGAGAAGGAGCCGGAGCCGATCGGCCGCAGTCGGGCCGACCTGCCCCGTCCGCTCTCCTGGATCCTCGACCGGTGCCTGGCCAAGTCCGCGCGGGAGCGTTACGCCTCGACGCTGGACCTGGCCCGCGACCTGCGGAACGTGCGCGAGCACCTGTCCGAGATCACATCCGAGGCGGCTGCGCCCGACATCGCAGCCCGCCCCCGGGCACTGCGCTGGTCCAAAGCCTATCTGTGGGGAGTACTGGGCCTCGTGCTCGGTGTGCTGCTTGGCATGCGCATCGCGCTGCGGCTCGCGCCCAAATCGTCCGAGCCCGCCAAGCTACACACGATCACCTTTTCCGGTCAGGATGCTTTCCCCACCGCATCGGCTGACGGACACATGCTCGCGTTCGCCTCGACGCGCGAGGGGCTCTCGCGCATCTGGCTCAAGTCGCTCGTAGATGGTAACGAGGTTCCGCTCACGGCCGGTCCCGACACGCGACCGCGCATCTCCCCGGACGGATCGACGGTGCTCTTCGCGCGTGACGATGGCGGCCAGACCTCGCTCTATCGCGTCGCGGCCTTCGGCGGAGAGCCGCGTAAGCTGGTGCCCGACGCTTTCGATGGCGATTGGTCGCCCGCCGGCGATCGCGTAGTTTTCCTGCGCCTGGGAATCAGCGCCGGCACGGCGTTGACCAGCATCTGCGTCGTGGGGATCGACGGCGGCGGCGAGCGGGTCATCGATACGGTGAAGAACGCTTCGATGGGCTGCCCGCGCTGGTCACCGGACGGTTCGTGGATCGCGGTCTCAGCGAGCCAATTCGGGGCGTCGGAGAGCGCCGGCAAGTTCATCCACCTGGTGCGGGCCGACGGGTCCGGGACCAAACAGCTCCGGCCGCCCGTCGAGGGTGGAGACGTGAGCGGGGTTGCGTGGATCGGTGGTGGCGAAGAGGTCATCTATTCGCAAGGCGAATCGGTCAGCACCGTCTCGCTGAGCGGGGCCGTCGTCAACGAGAGCGCGAGCCGCATTCTGCGGCAGCGGGTGGATACCGGCGAGGCACGCATCGTTCTTTGGATGCCTACGCTCACCCAGTCCATCGACATCGTGGGCCCGGGGCACATCGTGCTCGATGCGGTGATCGGACGACAGAACCTTCAGGAGTTCGATGTGACACACGCGCCGGGTGTTGCCAGCGCTTTCCTCTCCAGAGGCGCCAGCATCGACCGTCAGCCGACCTACTCCCCGGACGGGCAGTGGGTGGCGTTCTCGTCCAACCGATCGGGAAACCTGGACATCTGGGCCCGCTCGTTGCGCACGGAGGAGTTGCGGCGGCTCACCGACCACGTTGCGGACGACTGGGATCCCGCCTTCACGCGCGATGGCCGGCAGCTCATCTGGACCTCCCGCCGCGGAGGCAATTTCGAGATCTGGATGGCAAACGCCGACGGTACCGGAGCACATCAGGTGACGCACGATGGCTTCGATGCCGAGAATGCCACCGCGACCCCCGACGGCCAGTGGCTGATCTACAACTCGGCCAACCCGCAGAAAACCGGGATCTGGAAGATCCGGACCGACGGTACCCAGGCCACGCGCCTGGTAGCGGGAACGTGCGCATGGCCGGAGGTTTCGCCCGACGGACGCTTCGCCGCCTTCACGGTCGTGATCGGAGCGAGCGTGACCCTGGTCAAGGTGGCGCAGATAGATGACGGCCAGCCGGTGCCGTTCGAGATCCAGATCGAGAGTGGTGACAACCCGAACGGACGCAGCCGCTGGATGCCTGACGGCCACTCGATTGCCTTCAACTGGCAACGCCAGACGAAACCCGGAATCTACGCTCAGGATTTTCGGCCCGGCTCCGACACCTCCACCTCGCGGCGGGCGCTGTTAGAGCTGGAGCCCGGAGTCGCCCCCGAGTCCTTCGGCATCTCGCCCGACGGCACCCGCCTGACGCTTTCCTCGAGCTTCCGATCGTTCAGCCTGATGAGCGTGGAGAACATCGCCGACCTCCCCGCGCCGCGCCGCCACGCGCACTGAGCCCTGCGGGTGTCGCAGATCCCGTCTCTGCGCCAGCACATGGTGGGTGACTTCGCGTGGTACGCGCGCCGCAGTTGCAGGGCGCGGCGCGAGCGGGAGTGCTTTGCGCCCGATGCCGCCGCCGCGGCAGTTGACGCGCGAGCAGGTCCGCCGGCGACCCAGGGCATGGACTTTCCCCCGCCGTGGGGGCTAGAATCCAGGGGTTCTGCGCCATCCGCGCCCGCTCACCTCGCTTGCACGACACGCCTTTCGCCCCCTGGAGGTTGCGCGCCATGCCATCCGCTCCGCGTCGCCGTGGGCATGCGGCGGCCCTGATCGTCCTTTCCATAGCACTCCTGGCGACCACGGGCTCGACCGGACCCACCTCAGCCGTCGGCCTCCCTGCGGCAGCCTCCACCACCGGACTCCGCAGCGGTCCCGCCGCAGCGCCCACCGTGAGCCCTGGCGGTCCGGTACTGCAGTTCATGGGGCAGCGGTTCGCAGTGTGCCGGGGGGCCCCGGGTTTCGAGTCGGTGGCGTTCGATCCCGTCCATCAGCAGATCGCCAGCCAGGCGAAGATCTACGACCTATGCGCGAACTTCGTCTCCGCCGGTCCCGACGAGTATCCCGGCCTCGCGTGGGATGCCACGTCGGGCTACTACTGGCAGATCACCGGGGACCGGGTGGTCCGCCGCTGGAACGGAGCGGCGCTCGTCGACACGGTCTTCACTATCCCGCTGCGGTTCGACGTTCCCGGCTCGGGCCCCGACACGCTGGAGTCGGTGCGCGGGATCGCCGTGGACACCCAGTTCGTCTACGTCGTTGATGCCGGCCCGGTCCCGGGCGCGCTAGCCTCCAACGAGTGGTTCAAGTTCACCCGCACCGGTGTCCCGGTGAAGTCCTCGAAGTCCACGGATCTGGTGGCGCATCTCGACGCCGATCCCGACGCGCTGGTCGACGACATCGTGTGGGTGCCGCCGAGCGCCCCCTTCGCGCAGGGGCTGCTGCTGATCGCTCTCGAGCACAGCGGGATCCAGGTGGTCGATTCCAACGGCGCGTTCGTCGACCGTTTCCGTTGGAGCACGCAGGGCTTGCCTGCGGGGGTGAAGCTCGCAGCCTTCGCGGGGCTGTCCATCGACCCCGCTACGGGCAACCTCTACCTGATGGACAACGACAAGGGCGTAGCGCAGGTGTGGGTGCGCATCCCCAGCCAGGCAGCGACCGGGTATCTGGTGGGCACCGGCAGCGACCAGGCATATCTACAGATGCCGACGCCGGGGTGCAACCTTCCCCTATGGAAAGACCTGTCGCCGGGCACGGGGACCGTTCCGAATGGGATCTTCGGAATCGACTACCGGACGGTCGACAACCGGGTCTACGGATACGACTTCAGCGTGGGGACACTGTGGGCGTTCTCGCCGCTGTTGGGCGAGGCGACGCTGATCGACGCCACCGGCCCGGTGGGCATCTGGGGGATGGCGTACGACACCGACCGGGACGTGCTCTATGGCGCCGAGCAGGTGGTGAACGGCGCCCGCATCCACGTGATCGATCCGCTCACGGGCAACGAGTCGATGTTGCCGAACCAGACCTCGCCCCTGGAGGACATCGCCTTCGACTCGGTCGATCACTTCATCTATGGCGTGGTTGGCGGAACCGAGCTGGTCCGCATCAACCGCGACACCGGCCAGCAGACGCTGTTGCCACCCGCCAATCTGCCGCACATCCGCGGGCTCGCTTTCGACCCCGCCTCGGGCCATCTGCTGGGGATCGCCAATTTCCCCACCACGACCTTGTACTCTATCGATCCTGCGACGCAGGTGGCGACGCCAGTCGCCGTGCTCACCAACAGCATCGGCTGGGAGGGGCTGGCGCTGGTGTCGTTGCCGGCGAACGCGACCGGCGTCGAGCCCGGCGCGCTGGTGTTGGGCCCGCCGGGCGCACGCACGATCACGGCCTTCCCCAATCCGGCGGCGGGCCCGATCCGCCTGGAGTTTTCGCTGCCTACGGCGGGCGAGGCCTGGGTGACGGTCTTCGATCTGCGCGGGCGGCTGGTGCGCGAGCTGCGTGCCGGCGCTCTGGGCGCGGGCGATCACGCGTTGCTTTGGGACGGGAGCGATGCCGGCGGGGCGCGTGTGGCCAGCGGCGTGTACTGGGTGCGGGTCAGCAGCGGCGACGGCAGCGCCTCGGCCAGCGGCAGGGTGGTGCAGGTGAGGTAGGCCAGCGAGCTCACGCAGTAGCAGCTGGCCGAGTCGCTGAAGATCAACCAGGCCTCGGTCTCCAAGTAAGGACTGGTGTCATAGGTCTGCCCTGATCGAACTGGTCACCTCGGCGGATGCTGAGTCGAAGGAGCCCGGCGTGCGAAAAGCGATAGCCAGAGCAGAGGGGGGCGTGGAGCCGTGCGCGAGGGCTGTCCTGGGCGCCACCATACTGTGGGCGTTGCTCCTTGCCGCCAGCGACGCGTCGGCCGGAACGCTCACGGGTCCGATCCGTGACGAAGGCGTCGCGGCGGAACTGCAGGACGTGATCCAACTCCCGGCCACAGCCGGTTCGCCCCCCCGGGCCCGTGTGGCCATGCTGCGCGAGGCGCCGGACGGTTCGGGGCGCTTGTTCGCCAACGATCTGCGCGGCCCCCTTTTCGTGATCCAGGGGGGAACGGTGCAGACCTACATGGACTTGCGGGTGCTACGCCCGGCGCTCAATAGTGGGAACCTCCAGCTGGGCTTTATGAGCTTCGCCTTCCACCCGGACTTTGCGCGCAATGGCCGGTTCTATACCGCCCACAGCGAGAACGCGGGCGCGACGCCTCCAAACCTCGGGCCCGCGATCCCGGCGCCGATCATCCTCCACGCGGTCGTGACCGAGTGGCAGGCGAGCGATCCGGCTGCAAACGTCTTCAGCGGAACATCGCGCGAACTGATGCGGATCGCCTCTCCGCACTCGTTCCACAACTTGGGCAACATCGGATTCGATCCCAACCTTAGGCCGACCGATCCCGACTACGGGCTCCTCTACATCGCGGCCGGGGACTTCGGGTCGATCGAGCGCAACGAGCCGGGGCAGCTCCTGCGATTGGACACGGTCTATGGCTGTCTGCTGCGCATCGATCCGTTGGGGGAGCCATTTGTGCGCGGTGGGACTAGTTTTCCCTACGGCATTCCGCCCACGAACCCGTTTGCCAACGACGGGGATCCGAATACCTTCGGCGAGATCTTCGCGTTCGGCTTCCGCAATCCCGAGAACTTCCACTTCGATCGGGGTGGAGTCGGCTCGCTGTTCGTCGCCGAAATCGGCCAGGGCAACGTCGAGGAGGTGAACCTGCCCACGGCGGGCTCGAACCACGGTTGGCCCCGGCGGGAGGGCACCTTCGCGCTCGACGTGAGCGTCGACCCCGAGACCGTGCTCCCACTGCCTGGAAACGATTCGAGTTTTGGCTTCACCTATCCGGTTGCGCAGTACGACCACGACGAGGGCTCTGCGATTGCCGGTGGGCTCGCCGTGCGCGCAGGCCCGCCCAGCGCCCTGCTAGGGAAGTTCGTGTTTGGCGACATCGTGAGTGGGCGTATGTTCTATGCCGACGTGGCAGAGATGCTCGCGGCCAACGACGGTAACCCTGCCACGACCGCGGCCGTCTACCAACTCCATCTACTTCGCGGCGGCGTGGAATCAACGCTCCTCGACGTCGTGCGCGCTGCGCTCGGCAACCCCGGAATCCCGCGCGCGGACCTGCGCTTCAGCAACGACGCCGCGGGTCGCCTCTACGTCACCACCAAACAGGATGGTTTCGTACGCGAGCTGGTCCCGGTCCCCACCCAGTCGACTGCGGCGCCTGCGCTGGGAGCTCGGTCGCGGCTGTATCCGGCGCGGCCAAACCCGTTCAATCCGGCTACGCTCTTGGAGTTCGAGGTCGACCTGGCGGGAGACGTACGGCTGACTGTGTACGACGTTCGTGGTGCTGCCGTCGCAACGCTCGTCGATGGGCATCGCGAGCCAGGCCGTTATGTCGTGCGATGGAACGCGCATGACGCTTCGGGAGAGCCGGCCGCCTCTGGCGTGTACTACGCACGGCTGGAATGCGCCGGCGTGGTGGCCACACGCAAGATGGTCCTGCTGGATTAGGGATCTCGCAGAGGCGTCGATCTTGACGACGTTGTGCCGCCTCTGTCGTGCGATGGCGTGGAGAGAGTGGCTCGCCAAGAGGGCCTCCGCGTGGAACGGAGGCCCTCTGCATGCTGCGCGACCGGGTGGCCGCGTGGGCCGCTACTGCGAGGTGCGCTACCTCCTGGAGACCTCGGCGTGGAGCACCTTGAACTCCACCCGGCGGTTGCGTGCCCGGCCGGCGTATGTGTCGTTGCTGGCGACGGGCTGGCTCTCGCCGTAGCCGAACACGGTAACCCGGTCGGGGCGGATGGGGGGGAACTTCTCGGTGAGATAGTCCAGCGCCGCTTGGGCCCGCGCCCGGGAGAGAATGTCGTTGAAGGCGTCGCTCCCTTGACCGTCGGCATGACCCGCCACCTCCAACTTCATCTGCGGCGACTGCGTGAGGGTCTGGCCGACCTCGTCCAGCGCGGGTCCGGATCCGAGGCGGGGTAGCGCCATGGCCGAGTCGAAGTAGATGCGCTGCAGACACTCCATCCCGAGGTCCGGGCGCTCCGCCTGTCGCTCGGTGATCAGAAGAGACCGCGCCTCGCCCCTGATTTCCGGGGCGATCTTCGCGGATGGATCCACGCCGTGAACGACCTGCTCGCCGCTGTGCGCGAACGTCCAGCCTCCGATCAGCGCCGGATTGCCCCGCCGCGCCAGGCTCGCGCTCGCGTTCGGCGAGTCGGCGCCCCAACCCCCGACCAGCGCCGGATTGGATCTGCGAGCGGGGCTGTTGCCCTTGCCCACGCCCCAGAATCCAACGAGAGCGGGGCTGCTCGCGTTGTCATATCTGGCACCGCTCGCCGCGGCGTCGAGATGGACGGCCCATGAGCCGACGATCGCGGGGTTGTGGCTGGAGTGCGACGTTGCCCATGCCGGGCCCGCTGCGCCCAGCCAAGTGGCTGTGACTGCTACGGTTGCTGCAATGGTCACGAGTGCTCGGCCGGGGTTGCGCCGGACGTTGTTCCAAGCAAGAGTTGTCATCTCTGGTGTCATCGACGGTCACCTCCCGGAAACCTTGCTTCAATTGTCCCCTATTCTCCGGGCAGAGCGCAAGGCGCACGTCGCTGTTCCAGAATCTCCCGCCCTTGCCTCGATTCTCCGGTAAAAAGGCCTCCGCGGCGGTTGACACCAGCCGCCCCATATCATTTCAAGAGGATCAATTTGCGCGCGTCCGCCACCGCGCCGGCAGTCAACCGCAGGACGTACACGCCGCTGGCCACGACGCGTCCTCCATCGTCGGTGCCGTCCCAGACGAGCTCGTGCCGCCCTGCCGTCTCGTATCCCCGCGCCAGGGTCCGCACGATCTTGCCGCGCGTATCGGCGATCCGGACCTGGACCTCCTTCGCACTTTGCAGCTCGTAGGCAATCGTCGTCCGCGGGTTGAAGGGGTTCGGGCACACCGAGGCGATCGCCGTGCGCAGCACGCCCGGATGGACCTCCGGAACGTCAGTGGCGCCACTGTGGATCACCAGCTGGTAGCTGCCTTCCGCGCCCAGATCCGCGCTGCGGACCTTCCAGGCCGCGAAGGCGTAGTAACCGGCCTGCCCGATCTGGACCTGGAACGGCTCCATCTCCCCCGGACCGCCTAGCCAGCTCGCACCGCCTTGAACCACATCGGATTTTGCGTGGTAGGCGACCCCGGTGGGATAGAGGCTGAAGCCCCAATCGACGCTGCCGCTCACGTTCTCCAACCGGCAGATGTAGACGCCCGGAGCGAGCCACGCTTCGTGCACGTCTACGATCTGGTTCGCCCCCATCGTGTACGGCCCGAAGGTCCCGTTGGGGAACAGGCCGAGGTGATGGGAGCTTGTGACTTCCACCGTGTAGGGCTCGGCGCCGATGCCATTCAGCACACCAGCGTCGAAGGCGGCGAAGGGCACGCTATTGAAGTCCACGAGCACGAAGTCGCTCTGGCCGGTGGGCCAGAAGGACTCCGCGAGGCTGCTCGCGAAGCCGTCCTTGGGACCGGTCGACAGCCGGTGCAGGCGCAGATCCACATTGTTCGCCGTCCCTGGCATCACTGCGACCGCGCCCCAGTATCCGTTGGCGCCGCTGGAGGCAAAGACGGGGGTGCGCAGCCCGTCGCAGTCGAAGTAGAGCGGCTCACCGCTGCGCACGTACTCGAATCCTGCCTCTGCGTAGGGCGGCGCCGGGCGCGACTGCGGCGCGTCGAGGGACAGCTGCAGCGGCGACCAGATCCACTGCTCTCCGTAGGCGTTGTTCGACTCGCTGATCTCGCGCTGCAGTAGATCGGGATCGAGGCGCAGGTACAGGGTATGGCGCCCACCCGCGACGGTGTAGGGCCCTTCGTTGTTCGCACGGTTGATCTGGTAGGCCGCGAGCATACCGAAGTTGCCGACCTCGATCGGCGTCCCGTCCAGGTAGAGACGTGCCGGGAGGGTCGCCGTGGCGCCGGCCGGGCTGTCGTTGATCACGGCCAGGTTCATCCAGGTCGTTGCGGCGTTTCCGGTGAGCGTGAGCGGCGCCGCTGTCGCGCCCGCGTTGGCGTCACCGGCGGAGCGCGGCACCACAGGGGCGTACCATCCAGCGCTCAGGTGGGGCCTGAAGTCTGGAGGCGTCTTGCCGATCTCGATTGTCACGTTGATCGGACCGGTCCCGTCCTTGGGATCGCGATATACCGCGACGCAGTTGTAGCCGTCGGAGGAGATGTTCGTCTCCAGCCGCGCCTGGCCCGTCAGGCCAGTTTTCTGGTAGCCGTCGAAGTCCAACAGGTCGCCGGTGGAGAAGGTCTCGTCCAGGAACAGCACGGAGACCGGGCCATCCTGCGGCGCCACGTCGACGAGGATGTCCACCCAGCCGACGTCGGTCGGGCCCACATGGAATTCGCGCAGCAGGATCGTCTGGTCCTGCACCATGGGCACTGTCACGCGGGTACCGAAGGGGTGGGTTTGGCTGGTCACGTGTCGCGCGATGTACTGGCTGGCGCCGCCGCTGCTGTTGAGCACGCCCACGTCCCAGTCGCCAGCGCCCGTCACGTTGCGGTTGACCAGCACGGCGTCCACGCCGCCCGCGCCGCGCGCGGAGTAGCCCGCGTTGGCGCCGAATCCTCCCGCGCCGGGCAGGGCAGACGATGAGGCAGCGTGCAGGCGGCAGTCGTAGTCGTCGGCGTCGTTGAGCGCATGGACCGTGACGGCGTTCCACCAGCCCGTGGTCGTCAGGCGCAGGCCGTCGCAATTGTAGTAGAGCGCCGGCCCGGGGCCGATGGCGTCCCAGCCGGCCGTGCGATCGGGGGGGGCGTTGCGCGTGATCGGCACGCCGTCCGCCAGCGGTAAGGGAGTCCAGATCCACTGCTCAGCCCAGCGGTTGTCGGTCTCGCTCGTCTCGGCGATCTGCTCCCCGCCGTCCAGCAGTGCCTCGTAGGTGTGCCGCCCGCCTCTGACGGTCATCGGCCCGCGGTTGATCCGGTTGAAACTAGCGCCCCCGGCCGTGGAAGAAACGGTCGTGGAGCTGTTGAAAATGCCGTCGACGTAGAGGCGCACGCTGAAGCTGCTGGAGGTCGCCAACGCGCCCGCGTTGCGGCCGGCCACGTTCCAGTACGTAGCCGCCACGTTGCCCGTCAGCGTCGTCGGCGCCGTGACGCTGTTGGCCGTCGCGTCGCCGGTGGCGCGCGGCACGAGCACTTTGGCCCAATCCAGTGGGAGCTCGTAGACCAGGTTGGCTGGCTCCGGCGCGGCAATCGTGAACGGCCCGTAGGTCGCGTAGGTCGCGCTCCACCGCCCCGCATTGTCGACCGCGCGGAGATTGAAGTAGTAGGTGCCCGGCGCCAGCGGCGCAGTCGTGTAGCTGGTGACCTGTTCCATGTCCTTGACGGCCGTGGGGATCGCGAAGCCGTCGGCAGTGACGGAGAATCCATAGCCATCGATGCAGGACATGTCGTCCGATGGCGAGGTCCAGGTGAATTGGACGGTCGCGTCGGGCGAGGTGCTGAACTGCGCGTGGCTGGGCGATGTCAGACTTGTCGGCGCGCCGGGGGCGGACACGTCGCGGTCGTAGCCGCAGTTCTTCGCCGTCTGCCACAGTTCCTCGCACCACTGCGGATAGCGGGCGTGGAAAGCGTCGATGAACTCCGCCACCGTGGCGGGCTCGTCCGCGTCGACGACGGTGAGGATCTCGTTGTAGCCCAGGGACAACGCGTCGAGCCCGGAGGCGTACTGCAGATGGTCATCCTGCTCGCTGTCCTGGATGTCGTGCAGCAGCGCCGCGACGAAACCGGCCGTCGTCAGGGGGTCGTTCAGCACGCCCGAGCAGGTGGCCAGCGATTCCAGATTCTCGGAGGAGAGCGGGGGCTCACCGTAGATCGTCGCCAATTGGTTGACCAGCACGTCGGCGAACCAGTAGCAGAAGCCCTGCTCCCAGGCATCATGGTCGTTCTCGGCGCACCAGAGGCAATAGCCGTGTCCGGTCCCGTCGCAAACCCCGTTGACAAGGTCGGGAGTAAGATGCTGACCGTTGACCCTGTGCCACTTGCGGGCGAGCTCGCGCAGCACCGCGTGGTCGTCGAAGGCCTCCGATTCCAGGATCTCCAGGAGGTCCGAGGCTGGGATTTCGGCGCCGGAGTGGTTCGTGGGGTAGGAAATCACCAGGCGCTCCGAGAGGAAGGAGGGCGCCACGTGGTCGATGATCCACTCCCGGGCCCGCATGATCTGCGTGTAGGCGTAGAACGCTTCCTGCTTGCGCTGCGTGCCTGCCAGGATGGTGCCGGTATCCAGGTCGGTGCCTGAGTAGTCGTCGATGGTCGCAATCGTGAGCGTGTACCACTCCAGATCACCGGCGTGGACGTCAGGATCCACCATGGTCACCTGGTTGGGAAGCGGGGAGTAGGTGGACAAGATGGTGACCACGATGTCCGGTTCGGTGTCATCGAACAGCCCGGGGTTCCACAGGAATGTCGTGTCGAAGTAGCCGTCGGCGTCGGTATAGGTCCAACTCAGAGGTTCGTACGTCGGGGAGAACAGTCCCCAGTCCTCATCCTCCATGTCGACCGACGCCTTCATGATCGGAACCGTCTGGCCATCCGGGCGCAGGGTCATGGCCCTCCCGCGGATCCGGATGTGGCGGGACTGCGGCACTGTCGCGCCAATCCCGGCGCCGGCCGAGGTGGCGATGGCGGCCGGGGCGCCGACCGCGGAGAGCGGCGCCGCGAGCGACGCCGCGGGCGGCGGCGCGGCGAGCGACGGCGCCACGAGCACATCACCCGCGACCGCCATGAACAGCGCCAGCGCGCCGCCCAATCGGGAACAGACTTGCACGCTTCTCATCGCGGGCCTCCTTCGCGCCGCTGTCCGTCGTCGCGCGGCTCGGCCCGTGGGGTGATCGGCGGCGGTGTCGCGGGCCGCGCGCTCGCCGTCGTGAGCTCGGCGATGGCAGCCTCGATCCGCACGGCCGCCTCCAGTCGTCCCGCCTCGCGGGCGTGGCGTGCCTGCACGCGCATGAGCCGGATCTCGGTGACCGACTTGACCGCTGCGATCTCCCGCTCCACGGCGAGGGCGCTGCTCGCGTCCGCGGCCGCGCCGAAGCTCGCCTCCAGCTCGCGCAGGCGCGCCGCTTCGTCCTGCAGCACGGCTGAGAGCTCCAGGGCCAGGGCAGTTGGTGTCTGCGCCACGGTCAGCGCCGCGTCCGGCGCCGCCGCCGGGTCTAAGGCGTCCTGAGCCGTGGCTGCGCCGGCGGTGCCGATCAGAGCCAGCGAGCCGGCGAGCAGGACGATCATGTTTCGGAGACGCAACTGGCTGGGCACGACTCGACCTCCCGGTGTGTGGTCTGGATCATCGCCGTTCGCGCGGTCCGGCTGGCATGACGGGGGACGGACGCGAGAGAACACGGCCGTCGTGGCGCGGAAAGTTGCGGGTCGTGCTATGATCCGCGTCTCGGCAATCCTGGATCGCAACACGGTCGCTCGGGGTTGAGGCGGCGCACCACACCGGGAGGGGGCTGACCATGTCGCCGACCGGCCGGATCTACCCGCGAGTCGCAGCGGGGCCGTCAAGTGCGCGACGCGCGGGAGTTTTCCGCGGAACCGTCCCCTTGCGGCGCCTCCTTGCTGCCACGGCCGCGATCCTGGGAAGCGCGCTCATGGCCCTGGCTGCGGGCGCGACCTTGCCCGCCGAGCCGGTCCTGAAGTCACAGGCCCCCCGCTTTGGGGACGAGTACGTTCGCTTGCGCGACCTGTGGCGCGAAAGCCCAGACTCCGCATCTGCGGCAGCGTCACGTCGGCTGAGCGCGGATCCCGATCACTTCCTTGCCGCGTGGCTGCGCGGTCAGTTGCTCGTCACGACCCCGGCCGACTCTGCCGCGGGACGGCAGCTGTTGACGCAAGCCGAACAGGAGCCCGGCCGCGCGGGCGTGCAAGTGACCGCGGCGACCATGCTGTTCGCGCGCGGCGACGTGGCGCGCGCGCGCACGTCCCTGCAACGTGCACACGATGCCTACGCCGCGGCTGGCCGGCGGTCCGACGCCTGCCGTGCGCTCTTCTGGAAGTTGGTTCTGCGACGCGGGTCCCAGGTCGTCCCGGAGATCACGCGTGATCTCCAGGACGCCGAGGCCGCAGCGCGCGCGCTGGGCGACCCGGACGCCCTGGCCGACGTCCTGCTCACTCGGGCCGAGATCGAATATCGGCAGAGCGCGCGGACCGCCCTTCAGACCCGTATCGAGGCCCTGGCCCTGCTTTCCAACCGGCCCCCCGGTCATCAGCTCATCGAATGCCTCCGCCAGCTCTCCAACGCCTACAAGACGCTCGGTGATCTGACGACCGCGCGCCGCCACGGCGCGCGCGCCCTCGAACTGGCGCAGTCCCTTGGCTATCAGCGCCAGGAGTTGATGGCGCTGCGCGCCCTGGCGCATCTGGACAGGGCCGAGGGAGCGCTGAGCCGGGCGCGCGAACAGCAGATCCGGGCGGTGGCCATGGCGCGTGCGCTTCGCGAGAATGACATCCTCGCCAGGTGCTACGGCGACCTGGGGAATCTCGCGAGGGACATGGGCCGCTACCGGGAGGCGAAGGAAGCCTACACGGAGGGGCTGCGCGGTCTCGGCCCGACCGGGGGTGATCCGGGCTTCCAGGCGCTGATCCTGGACGGCCTGGCCTCCACCGAGTGCCGGCTGGGGAACTATCGCGACGCGCGCCTGCGGTACGAGGAGGCGCTGGCCGTCTGTCGCACGCGCGGCCTGGAGATCCGGGTGCCGGCCATCCTCGCCGACCTGGCGCAGCTGCACCTCGACACCGGCAACCCGGAACGCGCGCTGACGGTCGCGGAGGAGGGGATCGCCGCGGCGGCGGGCGCGAGCAATCGCCGCCAGCAGATCTCGCTCTTGCTCCTGCAGTCGCGCGCGCTTCAGGAGTTGGGGCGCGACGAGGCCGCTCTCGACGCGGCACGCACGGGGCGGAGGCTCGCGCACGAGGGGGTGCCTCAACTGCAGTGGGACCTGATGCGCCGCGAGGCAGGCCTGCTCGAGGCCCTCGGCCGGCGACCCGCGGCCGAGGCGCTTCTCGACACGACGGCAGCCCTGTTCGGCACGATGCCGGACACGCTCGAGCTGGCGGTCACGCTGCGCCTGCAGGGCCAGATCCGGGCTAGCGCAGGCGAGCCGGCCCGGGCGCTGCCGCTGCTGCAGCGCAGCCTGGCCATCCTCCGGCAGCTGCACGGCCCGGCGGAGACCGCGCAAACGCGACTAGCCCTGGGCAGCTGCCTGCGCGCGGCCGGACGCGAGCGGGAGGCCGTCGTCGAGCTCGAATCGGGTCTGCGAGGACTGGAGGAGATCCGCTCATCCTTCACCGCCACGGGCGAGCGCGCGGGGTTCGCCGCAGCGTGGTACAGCGCTTACGCCGATCTCGCGCGCGCCCACGTTGCCCTCGGGCAACCCGAGGCCGCGTTCGCCGCACTCGAGCGCGGGCGGGGACGTAGCCTGCGCGAGGCCCTCTCCCTGGGCGCCACCGGTCTACGGGCCCGGGTGCCGGGCGTGCTGGGCGAGAGCCTCAGGGCGGTCGAGACGGAGCTGGCCGGGCTCCAGTCCGCTCTGCGCGAAGAGCACTCGCCGGAGACGACCGACCGCTCCCCGGCGCTCGGCAGCCTGGAGCGCCGGGTGGATTCGCTGAAGACGGTTTGGAGCGACCTCGCTCTGCGCGTGGAGCACGAGGCACCGGGCTTCGCGTGCCAGGTCGGCCGTCTCCCGGTGGTCGGCGCGCGCGAGGTCCAGGCGGCTCTGCGGCCCGGTGAGCGTCTGGTCGCCTACCTGGTCGGCGTGGATGCCACGCTGGTCTTCACCGTCGCGCCAAAGGAGCTGGCGGTGGCGGAGATCCCCTGGGGTGAAGCGCGTCTGGGGCGTCGCGTGGCGGACCTCGTGGCCGCACTGCGCGACGGTCCGGCCGACGCCTGGCGAGCGGCGGCCGCCGCGCTCGCCGACACGCTGCTCGGGGGAAGGGCCCTGGCCGGAGCCACCGATCGGGCACTCTACATCCTGCCGGACGGCGCCCTGCACCTGCTGCCGTTCGAAGCGCTCCTGGTCGGCGACCGGCGAGGGGACGGACGTGTATGCCTGCTGGAGAGAGCGCCGGTCGTCTACGCGAGCTCGGCCACGCTGCTGCTTCATCCCGCGCGACCGCCCGCGCCCGGCCGCGACGAATCGTACACTGCTCCGCTTGTGGCGTTCGGCGACCCGGCCCTCGTGGCTGGGGAGGCTGGAACGGGCACTCCCGGCGTCGCGTCGGGCGATGGGCTTCCGGCGCTGCGCCCGCTGCCGAACGCGCGACGGGAGGTCGAGGCCCTGCCCGGTCTGGTCCCCGGCGCGCGCGTGTTCGTAGGCGAGCAAGCAACCGAGCGCCGCTTCTGGGAGGAGACCGCCCGTGCGGGTATGGTCCACGTGGCGGCCCACGCGTTCGTGGACGACCGGCACCCCGAGTTCTCCGGCATCGTGCTGTCGCCTGCCAAGGATCCCGCGGGTGATGGCACCGACGACGGCATCCTGCAAGCGCAGGAGATCGCCGAGCACAGTCAGGATCTGCAGCTCGTGACGCTGTCGGCCTGCGAGACCGGCGCGGGGAGACTGTTGCGTGGCGAAGGGTTGCTGAGCCTCGCGCGGGCCTTCCGGCTGATGGGGGCGCGCAACCTCGTGGTGAGCCTCTGGAAGGTCGACGACGCCGCGACCATGCGCTTCATGGCCGCCTTCTACCGACGACTGGCCGAAGGCCAGCCTCCGGCCGTGGCGCTGCGCGGGGCCAAGACCGCCGCGCTGCGGTCGCTGGAGGGGGCGGACGGCGGCGCCGGGGAGCCACTCGCCCCGCAGACGCGCGGTGTCGGCCGGCGTTCGCTGGACGGGCGCTCGTCCGTGCCGGCCGCCTGGGCGCCGTTCGTGCTGCTGGGCGAGCGAGTCCCATAGACGCGCTCCCGGCTCAAGGCAGATGCTCGACTTCGACGGTCTGCACCGGCCCCAGCCGGACGGTGAGGAGTCGGACGAGCCCCGCCAGCACCTCCTGTCGCCGCGGCGTCGTCTGCGCCAGCGTCTGCGCGTCGGCGAGGACCTCCGGCAGGCCCGGATCGGGGCGCTTCCCGGCGGCGACCAGGAAGGTCTCGGGTCCAGGCGCCCCTTCGAGGGCCCACACCGACCGCTCGCCGGCGAGCGGCAGCTCGCGGCCGCGACCGGCGGCCAGACGCGGCAGGGGCGCGCTCGCGTCCATGGGATGGAGAAGCGACACCTCACCCGACGGGCCGACGTGGAACACCGCCGGGTACGAGTCCGTCGTGAGATCGAACGCCAGGACGAAGGCGTCCCCCGTATGCCAGACGGGGCGCGGCGTGGTGGCAGTGCTCTGGGCCCCGCCCCGGTCGGCCGAGAACGGCAGGATCCGCAGGCCGCGCACGACTGATTGCTCGCGATCGGTACGGGCGAGCACTGCGACGAAGACCAAGCCAGCTGCGAGCGCGAGCGGGACGCCGAGACGGCGCAGCGGAGCGCGCCGGCCGGCCGAGTGCCGGGCGGTCTCTCCCTGCGCCGCAGTCCGCTCCTGCTCCAGGCCGAGGCGCGCCCGCAGCGTATGCAGGCTCGCGTCCGCCTCCGCTTGCAGCGGTGGCGAGAGCGCCGGCGCGACGGTGTCGAGCGGGGGGAGCTGCCCGCGCGGCGCCGCCGCCTTCTCCAGCTCGCGCAGACGCGCCAACAGCGCGCGACAGTCCTCGCACGCGGCGAGGTGGTCGTCCGCAGCGGCCCGCTCGTCCACTCCGAGGTCCTCGTGGGCGAGGATCAGCTCCCGCCAGCGATCGTGTTCTCGCTCCACCTGCCCCGTCCTTGGTTCGGCCCGCGCAGCAAGAACGGATCTCGCCGCCGCGAGAGTTGCACCGCACCCGCCTCAGGCGTCCAGACCGTCCGGCGGGGCGGCGAGATCGAGGGTGACCATCAGGCACTTGCGCAGCAGGATGCGGCCGCGCCGGATCCAGGAGCGCACCGTGTTCAGTGACGAGGCCATGGTGTCGGCGATGTCCTGGTAGGGCCTGGCTTCCGCGTAGAGAAGCCACAGGGCGCGGCGCTGATCGGCGCTCGGCAGCTTGTCCAGACACGCCTCGATCGCGGCGCGGATCTCCACGCGCTCGAGCTCGCGAAGGGGATCCTCCGTCCCGGCGTAGCCGTCGAGATCGATGTCGCCGTCCTCGTCGGTCGCCGCGTGCCCCTCGCGCTCCCGACGCCGCCGGCAGCGTCGTCGCTCGTCGAGCACGCGGAAATAGGCACGCTTGCGGAACCAGGCCCAGAAGCTGCCCGGCCCCCGGTAGACGAAACGGCCGCGGCGGAGGTCCTCCAACAGACCGAGCAGCGCTTCGTGCGTCCAATCGCGTCGTGTTTCCGGGTCGCCACCGACTCGGATGGCCAGGCCGTAGACGGCGTGGTGGGTCCGTTCCAGGAACTCGGCGATGGCGCTCCGGTCCCCGGCGATCAGACCGGCGACGAGTCGTTCCTCGTTGCCGGGATCATCCCGGGTTCGCGCAGGCGTGGTTGGTTCAGGCGTCGGCATGACCAGCCTTCATGCGCGGACCATATCACGCCGCCGCAAGCGCGCCCACCTTCGCCTCATCAGCGGGAGCCTGCTGCAAGACGCGGCGACGGATTCCGGGATGACGATCCGCGCCGGGCAGTATCGACGTGGGACGGGCTGCGAGTAGAATGGACGCATCCACCGGAACGAAGGAAGCGTGACCATCGCAAAGCCCGCCGTGCGGCTTTCCGCGGCGGTCGGCCCCCGGGTGCGAAACTGCATCCTGCTGACCATCCTCGTGGCTGCCGCCCCGCTGCTCGCAGCGCCGGCGCCCGCGCTCGCGCAGTCTGCGACGCCTTCGTCCGCGCAGCAGTCGCCCGCTCCGGATGCTCAGCAGGAGTCCCCAACGCTCGAGCGTGTTCGCGCTCTTATCAAGGACGGGCGCTATCCTGACGCACAGGGCATGGCACGCTCGCTGCTGGCGGACACCGAACGCACCACGGGTGCGCAGAGCGCTGAGGTGGCCGCCGCACTCGACGCCCTCGTGCAGGCCCTGTGGCAGGGTGGCGAAGCGGCCGCCGCGGCCGCCCGCGCGCTGGCGGAGCGTCTCGTCGCGCTCAAGGAGAAGCTCTACGGACCCGACCATGACGAGGTGGCCTACAGCCTGAACAGCCTGGTCGCCGTGCTCACGGGGAGGGGGGACTTCGTTGCCTCGGAGCGCCAGTACTTGCGTGCGCTCTCCATCCGCAAGCGCACGAAAGGGCCAGAGTCGCCGCAGGTCGCCGGGCTTTTGAGCAACCTGGGCGCGATCTCCTACAACACGGGGGACTTTGCGAAGGCCCGCGAGCGCTTCGCGCGCGCGCGCTGGCCATTTCGGAGAAGACGCTGGGGCCCGAGCACAAGAACATCGCGCTGACGCTGGGCAATCTGGGAAACGTGCTCGCGGAGATGGGTGAGCGGGCGCAAGCGCGTGGCCTCTACGAGCGCGCGCTAACGATCTTGGAGAAGAACCTGGGGCCCGACCATCCGCGCCTGGCGGCGGCAATGATGAACCTCGCCGTCCTCGATTTCGAGATGGGCGACCTGCGCGCGGCGCGGCCGCTCTTTGCGCGCGCGCTGGCCATCCGCGAGAAGACGTATGGCCCCAAGCACGTCGCGGTCGCCAACAGCCTCAACAGCCTGGCCAACGCGGCGTAGGCGCTCGGCGAGTTCGCCCAGGCACAGGAGCTCTACGAACGTGCCCTGACCATCTTCGAGCAGAGCGAAAGGCCCAAGCACCCGGACGTTGCGCTCGTGCTCAACGGCCTCGGTGGCCTGTGGCTCGACCGTGGTGAGCCGGAGCGGGCCAAGCCACTCATCGAACGCGCTCTGGCGATCCGCGAGGAGACATTCGGCCCGGACTACCCCCTGGTGGCCGCGTCCCTCGCAAAGCTGGCAGCGGCCTACGGCGACTTGGGTGATGGAGCCGGTGCGTTGCGGCTGGCATTGCGCGCCGAGGAGGTGGGGCGGGAGAGTCTGCGCCTGACCGCGCGTTCGCTCCCCGAGAGACAGGCGCTCGCGTACGCAGCGATGCGCGCCTCCGGGCTGAGCGCGGCGCTGGCACTTGCCGCGGGACCGTTGCGTGGGGACGCGGAGAGCTGTGGTTGCGGCTGGGACGCCCTCATCCGATCGCGCGCGCTGGCCCTCGACGAGATGGCAACCCGGCACCGAGCGGCCCGGGCGGGCACGGACCCGGCGCTCGCCCAGCTGTCCACCGCCCACGCGCGGGCTCAGCAACGCCTGGCCAACCTCGCGGTGCGCGGTCCCGACGGATCTGCGGCGGACCAGTACCGGGCCCTGCTGGACGAGGCCCGCGCGGAGGCCGAGGCAGCCGAGCAGGCGCTGCTCTCGGCCAGCGCCGCGTATCGTGCCGAATCGGCACGCCACGCGATCGGGCTGAAGGAGGTCGCCGCGACGCTCTCGACCGCTGACGTGCTGGTGGCGTACGCGCGCTTCGACCCACTCCGGCCATCGACGGCGCGCGCGGGCACCGCGCCGGGTGAAGCATCCTCCTACGTTGCGTTCGTGCTGCGCGGCGCGAACGGGCAACCCGTCGCCGTGCCGCTGGGGGATGCCGCGCCGATCGACTCGCTGGTGGGCGCATGGCGTGAGCGCTGCGGGCAGCCCCCCGTGGCAGGTGAGGCCACCAGCGCCGAGGCGGACTGCCGGCAGGCCGGCGCAGCGTTGGCGCAGCGGATCTGGAGCCCCCTGGCCGACCTCGTCGCCGGGGCGCAGCGCGCGTTCCTGGTTCCGGATTCCGAGCTCAACCTGGTGAACTTGGCGGCGCTGCCCGCCGACGCCACGAGCTATCTCATCGAACGCGGGCCCCTGATGCACTATCTGAGCGCCGAGCGCGACCTCGTGCCTCCATTGTCACAGGACCCATTGGGTCAGGGACTCCTGGCCGTGGGCGATCCCGACTACGACGCCGCCTGGGCCTTGGCCGCGGCAAAGCCCGCTGCGTCCCCGTTTTCGCCGCCCGCTGCGTCCCCGGCCGCGCCACCCGCCGCGTCCTAGTCTGCGCTGTCCACGCAAACACCCTTGCTGGCCGCGTGGAGCTCGCCCCGGGGACCGCGCGTCCCCTGCGCTCTGTTTGCGCAGGTGCGCTGGTCGCGCCTTCCCCAGACGGGACGCGAGATCGAGGAGGCCACCCATCTGTGGAAGAAGCACGGACCGGGGCGCAGCCACACAACGCCGCAGCCGCCCCATGGCGCCGGTGGTTCAGTCCTGCAGCTGACCGGAGCGCGGGCGAGCGAGGCGGCCTTCAAGACGCAGGTGGCCGGCCACCGCGCCCTGTACGTGGCGACGCACGGCTTCTTCCTGGGCGAGGGATGCGCGATCCGGGCGGCCGGGGAGCGCGGGATCGGCGGCCTGATCGGGGAGCCGTCGTCGTCGGCGCCTGCCATGGCCGTGGCAGCGGCCGGGGCAGAGCCTACCCCAGCGCCACCGGCGACGGTGATGGCTGCGCGAGCGGCTCTTGGGCTGGAAAGTCCGCTGCTGCTCTCCGAGCTGGTGTTCGCCGGCGCCAACCACCGCGGGGAGGCGGGTCCCGATGACGAGGACGGGATCCTCACCGTCGAGGAGGTGGCCGCACTGGATCTCAGCGGGGTGGAGTGGGCGGTCTCCTCGGCGTGCGACACAGGCGTTGGCGTAACGCGCGCGGGTGAGGGCGTGCTGGGCTTCCGCCGTGCCTTCGCGGTCGCCGGCGCGCGTACGCTCATCATGAGCTTGTGGTCCGTGGAGGATGAAGCTGCGCGCCAGTGGATGCACGCGCCGTATGAAGCGCGTCTCGCGGAGGGGAAATCTACGCCTGAGGCGGCGCGCGAGGCGAGCCTGCGCGTGCTGCAGGCGCGGCGGCGCAGCGGAGCGTCGTCGCGTCCGTTCTACTGGGCCGCTTTCATCGCGACGGGCGACTGGCGCTGAGATCGGCCCCGGCGCTCACCGTGGCCACCGTCTCCGGGCGGCCGCGTCCAGCCTCCCTGTGACCCATGCGGGGCGTGGGTTCGGGCGGACCGAGCGGTCCGCGGCCGCCGACGCAGGTGGGCTCGCAACCCAGAGGCGGCCTTCGACGTAGGGCAGCGCACGGCGCGGCCATCGACCTGCCCCGTAACGGCCTGGGGGAAGCGGTGAGTGGCATGCTACGGGTGCTACGGCGCGACATGGTCCTCGGTGAAAGGGGCACGATCATGATCCAGAAGGTCGTCGTCACTGCGATCCTCTTTACGTTCGCCTCCTTTGGAGCGTCCGCCACGACGGAATCGAAGCCGTACACGAAGAACGTCGCGATCGTCTTGTACGAGGGCGTCGAGGTTCTCGACTTCGCCGGGCCCGCGGAGGTATTCGAGTCCGCGTCGGGCTACGGCTCGAACGGAACGCAGGACGGCTTCAACGTCTTCACGGTCTCGCGCAGCCGATCTCCCCTGGTCAGTCAGGGGTTCCTTGACATCACCCCCGACTACTCCATCGACGACAGCCCGAAGCCCGACATACTGGTCTTGCCGGGCGGCAATTCACAAAGCGTGATCGATGACGCGGCCTGGATGGAGTGGGTCAAGACCTGCGGACGCGACGCCGAGCACGTCCTGACGGTCTGCACGGGCGCCTTCATCGCCGGCAAGGCCGGTCTCCTCGATGGCGTCGAGGCGACGACCTGGTACAACGCCATCCCAGCTCTGACCAAGCAGTTCCCCAACACACGGGTGCAACCTGGGCGGCGCTTCATCGACAACGGGAAGATCATCACCACAGCGGGTGTCTCGGCGGGAATCGACGGATCGCTCCATCTGGTCGCCCGGCTCCTGGGGCGCTACGTCGCCGACCGCACCGCCGAGTACATGGAGTACAAGTGGTCGCCGGAATCCTTCCTGTCATCACAGTACACCCAGCTGAATCCGCAGCTTGACGATCGCGGGCGCGCTCTGCAGCAGGGCGCGATCTCCCTGCGCGAGCACAATCCCGAGGCCGCGATCGCGGTCTACCGTTCGCTCCTCGCGTCGAATCACGACGATGCTGAAGCCTGGCTGAACCTGGGCCGGGCGTTGCATGGGTTGAAGCGGTATGACGAGGCCATCGCCGCCAACAAGGAAGCGGCGAAGACAGCGTCCCAGCGCGCGAAAGCGCTCTACAATCTGGCCTGTGAGTATGCGCTGACCGGGCAACGCGACAAGGCCATCGACGCCGCAATCAAGGCCGCCGATGCTGGCTATCGCGTAAAGTGGTCCTACGCCAACGATCCCGACCTGGCGGCGATCCGCGACGAACCGCGCTTCCAGGCTCTCCTGGCGAATCTCTGAGGGGCGATCCACGATCCAGGCGCGGACCTTGAGATCGTTCTGGAGCACATGAAGAGATGTTACCGCCCGGAATCAGCAGGATCCGGTGCCGACCATCTCAAATCATGACATCGAGAACGCATTCGACGGGATCACCTACGGGAAGGGCGCCACGGTCCGGTGGATGTTCGAGTTGTGGATGGGCGAGCAGAAGTTCCAGACCGGTGTGAAGCGGTACCTGACGGCGCACGCCCACAGCAGCGCCACGGCGGAGGATTTCCTCGGCGCGCTCAAAGCCGAAGGTGGTCCAGGAGTCGCTCGCGCGTTCTCGACGTTTCTCGATCAGGCGGGAGCACCGGTCGTCTCGTCCGAGCTTCGCTGCGCGGACAAGCAGCCGGCGCGTCTCGTCGTGTCGCAGAAGCGGTTCCTTCCGATGGGCTCGCAGGGCGCCGCGGAACAGCTCTGGAAGATCCCGGTTTGCATCCGCTGGAGCATCGGCGGCCAGGAGAATCGGACCTGCCGGCTGGTTGTTGCACAGAGCGCCGAGATCGAGCTCTACGGAATGGCGGGCTGTTGTGACTGGGTTCTCGCGAATGACGGCGAGGCGGGCTACTACCGGACGCTCTATCGCGGCGAGCTGCTTCAGCATCCGTTGCGAGACGACGGGAAGGCGCTCAGTCTGCCGGAGAGGGTGGGTGTCCTGCGCGATGTCAGCGCGCTCGCGATGGGTGGAGCCGTCCCGATGGGCGAGGCGCCGGCTCTGGTTCCGAGATTCGCCCACGACCCGAATCGCGAGATCGTCGACGCGATGGCCGGAATCGCCGGCTACGTCCGGGGTCATCTCGTGTTGACCGCGCTGGGGCCGAATTACGCGCGCTTCATCCGGGAGATGTTTGGAGAGAAGGCCCGTTTGCTCGGCTACATCGCCAAGCGGGGGGGAGGACGACGACACGCGGCTGCTGCGTCAGACGGTGGTGGGTTTGGTCGCGGACAATGGAGAAGACCCGCAGCTGCGGACCGCAGCCGATCGGCTTGCTCGAACGTGGCTGAAGGATCGAACGGCGGTGTCAGCCGACATGGCCTGCACCGTGCTCAACGTGGCGGCCGCGCAGGGAGAGCAGGAGCTCTTCGATCTATACCTCGTCGAGGCAATCAAAGCGACGGAGCGCCGGGATCGCGGCAAGTTGCTCTCGGCGATGGGCTCGTTCCGGAACCCCACGATCGAGAAGCAGGCGCTCGCGATCTTCTTGACCGACGAGTTCGACGCTCGGGAGGCAATCGCGCTGCTGTTTGCCGACCTCGAAGACGAGACGTCCCGACTGATCGTCTACGCCTTCGTCGAGCAGAACTTCGACGTCATCGTAACGAAGTTCCCGCGCGACTCCGGGGCCTACCTCCCGTTCGAGGGCTGGGCGTTCTGCGCCGAGGCGCACTGGGCCGATGTCGAGGCATTCTTCAAGGACCGCGCGCCGAACTTCACCGGGGGTCCGCGGAACCTGGCCCACAGACGCTCGAGGGGATCAGTTTGTGGGCCGTCTCGAAGGCCACACAGGAGCCCGATGTGGCTTCATTCCTCGTGGGATACCGAGGGGCCGCAGTCGCGCGGGTCAAAGACTCCACAGGAGAGCGCCCGGGCATTTGCCCGGGCGCTCTCTCTTGCGCGATCGCACGGCCATCGGAATGGCGCGCTCCCGCTTCGTCCCCGCTGACGAAGTTGTCCGCTTCGTCTGATTTGTTGGCTTCGTGTGTTTCGTCTGCGTTGCCTGGTCCGTCAGGCTCGTCTAGTTCGCCCGAGTCGTCGGGTTCGTCTGCTTCGTCCAGATCGTCGGGTCCATCTACTTCACCAGGACGCCGCGCCCGACGACCTCCTCGCCGTCGGCGCGCACCCGGAACAGGTAGCTCCCTGCCGCGACCGGTCGGCCTGCGGCATCGCGGCCGTCCCAGCGCAGCACGTGCAGGTCGGCCGTCAGCGCGCCGTCCTGCAACACGCGGATCAGGCGACCGCGCGGATCCAGCACGGCAACCTGCACCCGCGCGGGCGCGCGCAAACGAAAGCTGACTTCCACGGCGGGGTTGAAGGGGTTCGGATAGACCCCCTGCAACTGCAGCTTCAGCAGCTTGCCCTCTGCCGGCGGCGCAGCGCTGCCGGTCTGCAGGAGCTCTCCGTCGCGGCCGATGAAGGGCGGTCTCTGGTCGAGTCCCGGCGGCACCGGTAGCAAGTCCGCCAGCGTGCGGTCAATGGTCCCGTCCCGCTTGATGAACGGCCCAGCGCTCACTAGCCCGGGCGGAGGATCCAGCTCCGTCTGGGTCAGGTGGCCGTCGCGGTCGATGAACAGCGGTCGCTGGTCGATGCCCGCGGGTGGCACCAGCAGGGTTTCGCGCACCGTGCCGTCGCGGTCGATGAACACCGTCCGTGTGTCGACGCCCGGGGGTGGCTCGAGGCTAGGCACGAGCACGTTCCCCTCGCGATCGATGAAGTGCGGGCGATAGAGCAGTCCCGGTGGGGGCGTGATATCCGGCCCCGTCGCCAGGGCAAGGGCGCTCGCGGCCACCGCCAGCACTGCCAACAGCAGCAGCAGTGGCCGGGCGCGGCTTCGTGTGGCTCTCATGGTCGAGGCTCCTTCGTGGATTCGGGTTTCGGGTCGGCCGCCGCAGCCGCGTGCGCGGAAGGCGGGGCGCCGCGCCCCAGCGCCTCGAAACGGTCGCGACGGACCGTGACCTCCTCACGCGCTTGCCAGGTCGTAAGCCGCTCGCGCAGACGCTGGTCCTGCATGATGTACTTCACGTGCATCAGGAACCCTGGGTCTGAGAGCTGCTCCGGCGTGGCCTGCGGAAGGCGGTCGGCGTGGGACTGCGCGAACGCGCGCGCCTCCTCGTCACCGATGCTGGTGGCGTCCTGGATGGACCGCTGCAGGATTTGCTGCGCCAGCTCGCGCTCCTCCTCGAACGTGTTGGCGGCCGCCGTCGCGGTGTACCCGCGCAGGCGCGCCTCGACAGCGGCGACCTTGAAGTCGATCAGCCGGTCCAGGAGCGACTGGCGAGCCGCGAGCGTGTCCAGGCCGCTCATGATGCGCTCGTCCTCGGTGCGCGCGTTGTACTCGCCCACGGTCAGCCGGATGCCGTGCTTTCCCTCGACGAGCACGACGTCGCCCGGACCGTCCAGGCGCAGCGCGTCGGCGGGGAAGAAGGCGGGCATCACCTGGGAGGGGTGCGGTGACGTCGCTTGCGTGGCAGTGCGAGCGCCGTTTTGCACGGCGCCCTGCGGCTCGCGTGAGCCGCAGCCGCACACGAGCGCGGTGGCCGACGGTGCCATGGCCAATGCGGCCGCGCTCAGCAGGGCCACGCCCTGCGGAGCCAGGCCCCGGTCGGGCGCGCCCGCACGCGCACCGGCGAGAAAGGAGTGGAGCCAGCGCATTTCGGACGCCTTAGAAGATCGTGACCACGAAGGCGTCGAGGACTCCCGTCGAACCATCGTTGCAGAAGGGGCACGCGTTGATGGGGTTGGCGTTGGTGAACAGGATCGTGAACCTCCTGTTGTTCATGCCCTCGCGTATCGTCTCCCAGATCTCGAGATTGATGGGCCCGCCGGCGGCCATTCCCGGGATGGTGGCCGAGCCGACGTAGACCATCCCGTTCCACATGTAGATGATGCCCGTGTCGAAGTTGGGCGTCGCCGGCACCCGGTTGTAGTACATGGCGTACGCGTGCCCGAAGAGCACCGTGCCCATCGATACGCTCGGCACGAGCAACGCGGCGATCGTGAGCAGGACATACACCTTGGATAGGCGATGACGCGTGATCCTCATCGTGGAACCTCCAACGTAGCGATGTCCGAAGTTGAGCGCGGCAGAGCTGATGGAGCGTGACTCCACTGCGCGGGATCGGCCCGGCCGGATTGGGTCCGCAGCGCAGCCGGTGGTCGGATGTCAGGCAGGATGCAGGTGCTGGAACCGGACCCATGCGAACCAGGCTAGCGCTGGGGACTGTACACGATCGTGCGGCAGGAGGCAACGATTCGCGGGCGGAATCCCGAATCGTGGCATCCGGCGTGGCGGAGAGCGGCGCCAGCGAACCCTGCGGCGCTCCGCCAGAGCCGTGCATCGCGGGAAGGGATGCTGGAAGGCAGCCTGCGGGAGGCCGCGGGCCTCACGGGATCAGCACCGTCGAACCGGTGGTCCTGCGGGCTTCGAGGTCGCGGTGCGCTTGTGCCGCGTCCTTCAGCGCGTAGGACTGGTTGACCTCGACCTTGACGGCGCCGCTGGCCACGACCTCGAACAGCTCGCTCGCCGCCGCCAGCAGGTCCTCTCGACGCGCCACGTAGCTATGCAACGTGGGCCGCGTCAGGTACAGCGACCCCTTCTGCGACAGGATTCCGATGCTGAACGGAGGCACCACGCCGGATGCGTTGCCGAAGCTCACCATCAGGCCGCGCGGAGCGAGGCAGTCGAGCGAACCCATGAAGGTGTCCTTGCCGACACCGTCATAGACCACCGGCAGGCCGGCGCCCTTGGTGAGCATCTTCACCTCGGTGGGGACATCTTGCTCACGGTAGAGGATCACGTGGTCGCAGCCGTGCTCCCGGGCGAGGTTCGCCTTCTCGCGGCTGCCCACGGTGCCGATGACGGTAGCGCCCAGTGCCTTGGCCCACTGGCACAGCAGCAGGCCCACGCCGCCCGCCGCCGCGTGCATGAGGATGGTGTCGCCCGCCTTGACCGGATAGGTCCGCCGGATCAGATACCAGGTGGTCATGCCTTTGAGCATGATCGCGGCCGCCAGCTCATCGGAGATGCTGCCCGGCAGCTTGACGAGGCGCCCCGCCGGGATGAGGCGTTGCTCGGCATACGAGCCGATCGGCGCACTGCCGTACGCGACGCGATCCCCGACCTGCACCTCCGTGACGCCAGGACCCACCGCCTCGACGATGCCAGCACCTTCGCCGCCGACGATGAACGGGAGTGGATTTGGATAGAGTCCGCTGCGGTGATAGGCGTCGACGAAATTGAGGCCCACGGCAGTGTGGCGCAGCAGCGCCTCGCCGGGCCCGGGCGCCTTCAGCTCGACTTCTTCCCAGGTCAGCGCCTCGGGGCCGCCTGTCTTGTGGATGCGCATCGCCTTGGGCATGTCGACACCTCGGGGAGGGCGAGTGGGTGAGCGGGTGGCCTGGGCCACGGGCTGCCCAGGACTGACCGGATGATAGCCCACCAGCCGGCCGTCTGCCCGCGTCGGGGCTGTGCGTGTCTGCTGCGCTGTGGTGGGATGGACGGCGAGCCAGGGGCGCGGGATTCCTCGATCGTGAAGGGCTCGCGCCTGACAGTGGCGACGGCGGAAGCTCCCATGGTAGCCTCTACATTCCCCGCTACGAGGAGAAGCGATGGGCACCTCACCTGGCCGCTTCATCCGTCACGACCTGATGTGTACCGACATCGCCGCCGGGACCCGGTTCTACGGCGAGCTGTTCGGATGGCACACGAGCCAACTGAAGGTAATGGGATTCACCGTCGTGCGCCTTTCCGTGGGGGCGCAGGTCCTGGGCGCGATCATGCCGTTCGACAAGAGCCACGGGTACCCGTCGCACTGGGTGCCGTACGTGTACGTCGAGAGTGTCGAGGACTGCTGCAAGCGGATCCACGAGCTGGGAGGCGACGTATGCTTCGGCGCCACTGACATCCCGCCGGGACGCTTCGCCCTGGTGAACGACCCGCAAAAGGCGCTCTTCTCACCCTTCACTCCCAAAGGCGCCGCCCCTGCCGAGCCCGCGACGCCGGTGCGCGCGGGCGTGTTCTGCTGGGACGAGCTTCTCACCAACGATGTCCACGGGGCGAAGAGCTTCTACACCTCGCTCTTCGGCTGGGGAAGCAAGGAGCGGGACAGGGGGCCGGCAGGCAAGTACACGCTTTTGCTGCGCGGCGACGGTGCGATCGCCGGAATCATGAAGATGCCTGCCGACGCGCCCCACCCACCGCTGTGGCTGTCCTATGTGGCCGTTGACGACGCGCTGGGGACGGCCGCGCGCGCGCAACAGCTCGGAGGCACGATCGCCGCGCCGCCGATGGACATCCCGGAGGTCGGTCGGGCCGCAGTTCTGCTCGATCCGACGGGCGCCACCCTGGCAATCCTCCAAGGAATCGGCTGAACCAGGTTCGTGCCCCACGAGAACGCCGGCCTGGGGGCGCTCGCAGGCCTCGGGACGCCGCGACCGGTGAGGTGTATCGTGGAGGGCGGGCGGATAGAATCCGTATCCGCCGATCCGCGGGTGGGACGCGCGGCCCCCGGACGCTGGGGGGCTGAAATGCGGTCCACGCCCTGGTGACCTCGGACCGGAGCGAACCGTGCGACGGGTTGCCGCAATGCCTTTCCGTGCGCTGTTCCTCGCCACCCTCGCGGCGTGGGCGATCGCGGCGTCCCCGCCGCGGGAGACGCCGAGCTCCGAGGCACTCCGCGAAGCCAAGCGGCTGTGGGTCGCGGGCCGCTGGTCCGCGTGCGATAGTGCGGCGGTCATCGTCCTCAAGCGCGCCGAGCGATCCCAGCCGCCGGATTCGAGCGCAATGGCGCGCGCGCTCGAGCTGCGCAGCGCCGTGCGCCTTGCGCAGGCACAGTTCCGGGATTCGCTCGCGGCGACGGGCGCCGCCCGCAGTCTGGCGATCCTGCAGCGGCTTGCCCATCCCGATACCGCGTTGTGGGTCGCCACGCACACGCTGCTCGGACGCGTGCTGATGGAGCAGGATCGGTCGGATTCGGCGCTGGTCCATTTCGAGCGTGCGCGTCGGCTGTGCCTGCCTACGGTTGCCGGGTCGGACTCGATGCTGCTCGACCTGTGGATGGTCACGGGACGCGCGTTCCGCAGGAGCGGACAGCCCGACTCCGCGCTCGTGGCCCTCGAAACGGCGAGACGCTTGGCGGAGCGCCGCAACGGCCCTGAGCACCCGCGGGTGGCCTCCGCGCTCGCGGAGTTGGGCGCCACCTACACAGTCATGGACCGCGTCGACGATGCGCGCTCCCACCTCGAGCGTGCCATCGGGCTGCTCGAACGATCGCTCGGCCCGATGCGGCCCGAACTCACGACGCCCTTGAGCCAGCTGGCGAACGTGCAGTATCTGTGCGGTGACATCGCGGGGTCGATCGAGACGCTCGAGCGCGCGGTCACCATCCGCGAGAAAGACGAGGGTCCCACCAGCGCGCGCATTGTGCCGCTCCGCTACAACATCGCGCTGCGTCTCTTCGATTTCGGGGACTACGCCGGCGCGCGAGCGCGGTTCGAAGCGTTGCTCGAGCCGGCGCGGGCGGCTTTCGGCGACGGGAATACGCGAACGGAGTCGATCCGCATGGAGATCGGCCTGGCGTCCACCATGATGGGGGACACCGCGGCAGCGATGATCCATCTGACGAAGGCGCGCGAGGCGCTCGGCCGCAAGCCACTCGACGCCGGCCACACGCTGAACTATGCCGATCGTTGGTACGGAGAGCTGCTACTGAAACGCGGTGAGCTCGCCGCGGCTCGAAAGGTGCTCCAGGTCGCGCTCGCGCGCGAGGAGGCGAGCGGCCGTCCCACGCTCCCCGTCATGTCGATCCTCACCGAGGGATTGATCACCGTGCAGATCGCAGCGGGGGACTCGGCGGGCGCCGACAGCACGTTGCGCAAGATGGCCGTGGTGGTCGGTGACCCTTCGCTGCGGAACACCATCCCCTACGCCAATTACTGCCGCATGCGCGCGCGGACCGAAGCGTGGCGAGGCGAGCATGATCTCGCGTGGAGGGACGCACTGGAAGCCGAGCGAATCGAGCGCGCGCGATTGCTGTTCAACATCCGCGCGCTTGCCGACCGGCGCGCGCTCGAGCTCGCTGAGGGCCTGGCCGAGCCCCTCGATCTGGTGGTCTCGCTGGCCCGCGCCGGCGGGCCCGAGGC
The DNA here is from genome assembly GCA_041484665.1 of Candidatus Krumholzibacteriia bacterium. Lineage (GTDB taxonomy): Bacteria > Krumholzibacteriota > Krumholzibacteriia > JAJRXK01 > JAJRXK01 > JBGPIA01. Next base: position 30,513 of record JBGPIA010000017.1, on the reverse strand, counting down.
CATCGCGACCGCCTGGGACCGCCTCGTGCACTGGCGTGGCATGGTGGCTGCAGAAGTTACGGGGCGCCGGCAGCCCCACGGGGCCGCGGCGGACACCGCGCTGTTTGCGGCGCACTCGCGCTGGCTCGCGGCGCGTGGGCGCAGCGCACGCCTGGAAGTCGCCAACGGAGGTGCGACTGGCGATTCCGTGGCGGCCGCCCGTCTCGAGGGCGCTCGCACAGCGGCGGAAGAAGCGGAGGGGCGCTACGTCGCGCTGACCGCCGCGCGCGGCATTGCCCAAGGCACGGGCGATGCGGACTTTGTGCACGTCCGCGCAGCGCTGCGTGCGGATCAGGCACTGATTTCTGTGGTGGAGCTGGCCTCGCGCGGCGATCCTGCCCGGTTTGTAGCCTTCGCGACTACCGGTCCCCGGGGCGCGCTGTATTGGATCGACCTCGGGCGATCGAGCGAGCTTGGTCCAAAGCTGTCTGCATGGCGCACGGCGCTGGCTGCGCCGCCAGCGCCCGGGCACGAACGGGAAGCGGAACGGATCTGCCAGCGCCTCGGTCAGGAAGTGCGTGCTGCCACCTGGGACCGGTTCCGACTGGCCATCGGCACTGCGCGCGAGGTGGTCCTCGTCGCCGACGGCGCGCTGGCGGACTTGCCCTGGCAGGCGCTGCCCGACGGCCGCGACGGCTACCTCGTGGAGACCGGACCCGCGATCCAGCTTCCCGGAGCCGAGCGCGAGCTGCTCGCGCCCGCTGTGGAGCGCAGTGGGGGCTTGCTGGCCATGGGCGACCCCGATTTCAATGCGACGGGTGACCGGCCCGCACCCGCGGCTGGCGTGCAGGTCGTGGCGATGCGTGGGCCGTTCGGGGACTGCGGTGCGCCCGAGCACCTCGCGCTCCCGCCGCTGCCGGGCGCCCGGCGCGAAATCGAGGAGGTCGCCCGAGCCTGGGACGCCACCCACTCGGACGTACCGGCCGAGCGACGCGTGGGCGCAGGAGCCTCGGAAGAGGCCTTCAAGGCCGAGGCGCCGGGGTGCAAGCTGCTGCACATCGCGACGCACGGCATCGTCTGGGGCGATGCATGCGCGCCGGTGCACGCCGGAACGCGGGGCGTCGGTGGAGTCGAGCCGGTTGCCGGGCAGCCGGGTGCAGGGTCGGGTTCTGCCCCGTCGGCGAAGGCCGCGCCGTCGGCGCCGCCCCCCGCTACGTCACCGTGGCGGGGTCGCCAGGTGTGGCTCGCGCTCGCGGGGGCAAACCGCGCGCAGTCGGGCGGTCTCGACGAGAACGATGGGCTGCTCACGGCGGAAGAGGTGGTGACGCTCGATCTGGGCGGCGTCGACTGGGTCGTGCTGTCGGCCTGTCAGTCGGGCGTCGGCCAGCAATGGCCGCGCGAAGGGTCGATTGGCATGCGGCGCGCGTTCCGGCTCGCCGGCGCGCGCACGGTGATCGCCAGTCAGTGGTCGATCGCGGACGAGGCAACGCGCGAGTGGATGCGGGCGCTCTACGGCGCGCGGGCCCGCGGTGAGACCCGAGCCTTCGCGGCGATGCGCACAGCGAGCCGCACCGTGCTCCAGGACCGCCGGCGATCGGGCCGGCCGACGCATCCTTTCTACTGGGCGGCGTTCGTAGCCAACGGAATCTGAGAGTCCAGAATGGCGGCTGCGCCGGGGTGCTGCGAAGTGGGAAGGTGCGGGGAAGGGCAGCCCCGGCCTGCCGCAGGCTGCGCTCACTGGGCTGACCGCGTAGCAAAGTGTCGAATGCGCGGCGGCAGCGTCGATCGGTTTCCGCACGAGTCCATGGTCCCCGTTACGGGGTCCCTGACTCGTGAGACACTCGCCGACCTCACGCGGATCCGTCTGCACGGCCTCCTGCCCCGAGATCGACGCCCGGGACCCGATCGCGCTTCTCGCGCTTGGTGAGGAGCGCAGCCGGCGACTCACACGCCACCCACTCGCCAGCAGCGTGCCCGAAGGACGGCGGGAAATCCCTGGCAACGAGCAGCGTCGCTGCCGCCACCCCGCTCCTCATCCCAATGCGCGTACCCCTGCGCCGACCGCGATGCTCTTGTGCCGCCTTGCGCCTTGCAGAAGCGCGCAGTGGGCCTCCTCGTCCAGGGAGAGCCAGAAAGTCGGTGCCCTCTTCGGACACGCTGGCACCGCAGACGCCCGTGGCATGTGCTTTGCGTTGTAACGCGCGCGGTGGGGAACGTCGCGCAGCGAGCGTGGTCGTTCCCCGCAGGCGGCAGCCGCGATCGCGCACCACCGCCCTCTGCGTTGCATCGAAGGCCAGACACCCTCCGCGTGGGGACCCTATGGATCGCTTCCGCCGGCAGTCTCGCCGCGGCACCTTCATCGCGCTGGCGTGGGCCCTCGCACCCGCCGCTGCGCTCCCTTCGGTGGCCGCCGCGTTCGACCATCTCGAGATCACGGTCGTCAATCCCCAGATCGTCCAGGGCAGGCCCACGGCCACCGTGGAGGTCGATTTCAGCGTGCGGGTGCGCGCCGTCAACCTGGACGGCACCACCGACGTCAACGCGGACTTCGTCCACGCCGAGCTCTACTCCCCCGACGTTCCGGCCGTGTTGCCCGCGCGCCAGTACTTGCAGAGCGGCGAGCACCAGTTCGACAACGTGCGCTTCCTGGCGGCCGGCCAGCCCGTGCGACTCAAGGTGCGTGACTTCGACGACGCCTCGGTCCCTCACGCCCAGATCCTGATCGACTGCTACAACTACGTCCGCCAGTTCGTGATCAGCGTGCCGCCCGGCGACAAGTTCGTGGACCAGAGCGTCCCGACGACGATCACCGCCATCGACCAGACTGGACAGACCGTCCTCAACTTCCGCGATGACGTCGTCCTGGATGCGCTGATCGGTGACTTCGACGTGGGGCCCACGATCACCGTCGCGGGCAGTAGCTTCAACCTGGGCCAGGTCACCGTGCCCGTGGTGTTCTGGGGGACGCATCCGGTCAACCGGGACAACACGCTGACCGCGACCAACACGCGGTCCTATCCCGGACAACCCACGCCGGCCACCGGCAGCGCCGTGATCGCGCCACTGCGTCCGGGGCCGTTGGCGAAAGTGCTGCTGCTACTGCCCGGTGAGACGCACACACCTGGCGTGAGCCCCGGCAAGACCGGCCTCCCCTTGCCGCGCGTCTCGGGGAACGCCTTCAACGGCGTCAACGTCTACGCCACCGACCAGCGCTGGAACCCCGTCGAGGCGGGGCCCTTTCCCACGCTTTCCTGGTCCACCGACGATCCCAGCCTCGGGGTCATCCTGCCCGCGGCCGGTCCCATGGCTGGCAACGCCTCGCTGGACAACTCGCTGACGCTGATCACCGCCGGGCTGCGCCGCGTGACTGCCACCGGCGGCGGTCCCATCAACACCAGCAGCCAGAGCAACGTGGTGATCAACCCCGAGGGCTTGCACCACTTCGTGTTCGACTACGCGGTGTGGGACACCACCGACATCCAGGTGACCACCATCCCGTTCCAGGCGCGCGTGCGCGCCGAGGACATCAACAACAACCCGTTCCCGTTCAACGGCGCCGTCACCATGCGGGTGCGCATCGGCGCTGCCGACGAGAGTGAAGACTACCTGATCGCAAACACGCGGACCTTCGTCAACGGGCAGCTCAACGCCCTCGTCCAGGTGACTAAGCGCGCGTTCATCGCTCGGCTGATCATCGACAGCAACTCGGGCGTGGTGGGCGTCTCGGGGGCGTTCCAGGTCAACTCGGGGCCTCTGCACCGCATCCTGATCACGTATCCCGGGCAGACCTGGGTACCGGGGCTCAACGACGAGAACTTCAGCGGCAACCTGGGCGTGCCCAACAGTGTGACGGCCGGCCAGGTGGTCTTCCCGGTGACGATCCGGCCGGTGGACAAGTACGCCAACATCGTCCCCGGGCTGCGCAACGTCACCATCAGCTGCCCGACCGGCTACTTCCAGCTGCCGGCGTTCCCCAATAACCTGATCACGCTGAACAATCCGGTCGACGTGCAGGTGATCTTTCGCACCTACCAGAACCAGCTGCTGCAGGCCTCCGCCAGCGGCGTGGCGCCCAATCTGAGCAGTCCGCTGCTGGTGTCCCCCGCTGCCTTCGCCCGTATGGTGGTGGAGGCGCCCGGGGAGCAGCTCGCACCCGGCATCTTCGACTCCATCGAGAACGACGGGAAGATCGGCCAGCCATCCATCCAGGATGCGGGCGTGGCGTTCAACGTGCACGTCTACGCCACGGACGGTTACTGGAACCCCGTGCAGGATGTCGACCCCGTGCTGCCGCTCTCGGCGGACTTCAGCAGCAGCGACCTGGCGGCGGTGCTGCCCACCAACCCGCAGGTCCTCAACGACAATACCGCCCAGTTCTTGGTGACGCTGCGCACGCTGGCCGACCCCAACCAGCAGACGATCCGCGTCGACCACAACGGCAGTGCCGTCTTTGCCTTCACCACCATCCCGTTGAAGGCCGGGGTCATCCACCACTTCGACATCGGGATTAACAACCGCGCCAATCCCACGCCGGCCGACGTGCTGCAGCCCATCCCCAACCATCAGGCCGGTTCGTTCCTGCCCAACGTCACCGTGATCGCGCGCGACATCTTCAACAACCACGTCGCCGACTACCAGGACAGCGTGACCATCTACGTCAACAACGGCACCGGCGTGCTGACACCGACGCGGGTGTCCATGGGCGACGGCTTCGGGACGGGCAATTACCGGGGCTGCTGGCGCGGCCCGATCCGCATCACGAAGGCGGGCGCCGGCGTGCGCCTGTTCGCCCGTGAGGACGTCTTCGCGCGCACCGACAGCAGCAACGTGTTCACCGTGTTCGCCGGGCCCTACGCCGACCTGCTGATCCTGCTCAACGGCGAGACGCACACCCCCGGCATCGTGCCGGGAAAGGTGGGCACACCGCTGCCCCGCACGGCGGGAACCCCCGTGGTGGCCCGCGTGCTGGCGACCGACGCCTGGTGGAACCCAGTATCCAATCAGCCAGCGGTGCACTTCGAGAGCAGCAGCTTCTTCCAGATGATCTCGGCGAACAACCAGCCGCTGGACCCCGGCGGGGCCTCGAACTTCGATTTGTTCTTCAGGACGGCCACGCTGCAGCGGCTGGCCGTCAGCGACCTGATCGGGCCGGCGCGCACCGACACCAGCAGGATCCTGATCGGGCCGGACAGCTTCGCACGCCTGATGATCCTGCCGCCGGGCGAGACGCCGCAGCCGGGGGGGCCCGAGGCCGACGGCAAGACAGGCAGCCCGGCGCCACAGACTGCCAGCCTGGCCTTCAACCTGCGCGTGCGCTCGGTCGACCAGTTTTGGAACCAGGTGGACAACAGCACCGAGCACATCCACATCGCCAGCGACGACAACTCCATCACGCCGACCAATCCGCTGAACAACAATCAGCAGATGGTCAACGGTGAGATCATCTTCCCGCTGTTCCTGATCAACACGGGGTACATCACGCTGGCGGCTTCGGCGCTGAACAACACCGACCTCACCGGCCAGGCGGTGACGATCAACGTGCAGCAGGGGGCGGCCTACCAGATCGCTACACCCGACAGCGCGCGCGTGGGCCCGCCCAGCGCCTTCAGCATGTCGATCAGCCTGGTGGACAGCAGCGGTCAGCCGCTCGCGGCAGCCAACAACTGGGTCACGCTGCGCGCGCTGCGGAGCAACCTCGAACCTTCCAGCGGCGTGTTGCAGGTGACGCAGGCGCAGCTCAACGGGGGCACGGTCACCCTCAACACGCAGGCCTACGACACCGTCGAGGACATCGTCCTGCAGATCTCCGATACGTCGGGCCGCGCCAGCTACAGCAACCCGATCCACATGCAGCCCAACGGCCTGCAGTACGTGGTGACGGTCGGCACGGTGCCGCAGCCCAAGGCCGGCCCGCCGGCGACGTTTCCCGTGACGGTGGTGCTGCGCGACACCGAGACCCACACTCTCATCGACGACGATCGCAACTTCGATATCACCATGACGAGCGCGCTGGGCGGGGCCGGCGTGGGGGCGGCGGGCGCGACGCGCCAGCGGCTGGACCACGGCCACATCACCTTCCCGCAGAGCTACACCAAGGCGGAAAACGTCTACGTCGCCGTCAGCGACTCCACGGGCCTGTCCGCCTCGAGCCCGGTATTCGCGGTGGACAACGACGGCTACAAGAAACTGCAGATCGTCGCGCCGGGAGAGGTGGTGGAGGCGGGCGATCCGGGCTTCGCCGTGGCGGGCAAGTCGGGCGCACCGCTGCGCCAGCGCTCCGGGGAGCCGTTCCCCATCACGGTGCGCGCCGTGGACCAGTACTGGAATCTGGACGACACGGCGGCGGGCGGGCGCATCCACTTGGTTGCCAGCGACAACTCCTTCGGGCTGCCGGGCAACCCCACCGTCAACGACGTGCCGCTGGTGAACGGGAAGCGCACCTTCAACGGCTTCCTGACCGACGAGGGCGTCGTGGACGTCGCTGTCTACGACCTCGACGACACCGGCAAGCCCTTCCAGTCCGTGGGAATCCCGGTCGACCCGCCGTACCAGTACGAGATCACGGTGCCCGCGGCCGCTCCCACCGGTCCGGTGCCGGGGTTCCAGGTGACGGTCAAGCTGATCGACCCGACCACGGGCAACGTCGTTCCCACAGCGCAGCACCGCTTCACGATGACGCCGCTCAAGCCCAACCGTGCGGTGGCGACCGGGACGCTGGGGATTACGCAGGCGCAGCTCATCGGCGGCGTGACCGTGCTCAACAACCAGAGCTACAGCACCGTCGAGGACATCATTCTGCGCGTCAGCGACGGCTTCGGCCGCGAGGCGTTCAGCTCCGTCATCCACATGCAAACGGGCGGTCTCTACTATGCCGTCGCGCTGCCCGACAGCGCCGTCGTCGGCGGTCCCAGCACGTTCACCATGGACGTGCAGCTGATGGACAGCAACACGGGCCAGCGCGTCACGACCCAGGACCGGCTGTTCAACGTCCAGGTCTTCAGCGCCACCACGGGGCTCGGGGGCGGCGGAGTGCTCGGCGTGCGCCAGGGGCTGCTCGCACAGGGCGTGCGCAGCATCTCCCAGACCTACTCGCGGGCCGAGGACATGTTCGTGGACGTGAGCGACAGCTCGGGCGTGCACGGGATCAGCAACACGTGCCACATGAAGCCGGATGGCTTCAAGCGCATCCAGATCGTCGCCCCAGGCGAGACTGTGAACGCGGGCGCCATCACCGGCAGCGGCAAGACCGGCACGCCGATCACGCAGCAGGCCGAGGTGCCGTTCACCATCAGCGTGCGGGCGGTGGACCAGTACTTCAACCTGGTGAACACCGTCAACGACGGCGTGATCGTGCTGTCGAGCTCGGGCAGCTCGCTCTCACTCGTCAATCCCGTGGATCAGAACGCGCCGTTCATCAACGGCAGCCGCGACTTCCAGATCGTGATCGGCAACCCCGGCCTGGTGGCGGTGTTCGCCAACGACCAGACGCGCGCCGCGCTCGGGACGGGCCGCGTGGACATCCCGTTGAACGAGGCCGAGTATCGCGTGATCGTGCCCGCCCCGCCGGTGGTGACGGCTGGCCCGCCCGCGTCCTTCCAGGTCACGGTGCGGCTGGTCAACCCCGAGACCGGGCAGCGCATCAACGCCGGCAACACGTTCTCGCTCACCGCGGTCAAGCCCGACCGCAGTCCAGGCACCGGCACGCTCTCGATCGTCTCGGGCACGCTCGTGGCCGGAGAGGCCGTGATCGCCGGCGAGACCTACGGCGTCAGCGAGCAGATCGTCCTGCGCGTGGGTGATGCCCGCGGCCGCGTGGCGTTCAGCGAGGTCCTCACCGTGGTTCCCGTAGGCGTGCAGTTCGCGGTCACGGCGCCGGACACGGTGCGCGCCGGGCAGAGCTGGACCGCACAGGTCCGTCGCGTGGACATCGTGACCGGGCAGCTCGTCACCAACGACGACCGCGGGTTCCGGCTCCGGGCGTACGATCTCTTCTCCGCGCCGCGGCCCATCCCGCTGGCGCAGTGGAACCCGCTCACCGACGGCCCGCGCGGGTGCCTCGACGTGACCTGCCCGGACTATCTCCCGGCCGCGACCGCTGGCGGCGTCGCGAGCCTGAGCGTCTCCTACGACCGCGCCGAGACGATCTACCTGGCAGTGACCGACACGCTGACCGGCGAGGCCGCGTTCAGCGGCCACGTCGTGGTGCTGCCCGCGGGGGCGAGCCAGGCCGCGCTCCAGGTGTACGACCAGACGGCGGACCCCCTGACCAGCTTGCCGCTGGCCACGCCGCTGCGCTCGGGCGACCGCGCCCGCGCGGCCGTACGCTTGACCGATGCCGCGGGCAACCCCGTGCCGGGCAATGATGTGACCTTCCAGGTGCTCGCGGGTGACGGCACGCTGGGCGACGCCGGTGCGATCCAGCTGGCGGCGGCCTCGGACAGCCGCGGGCTGGCGCAGGTCTTCCTGCGCGTGACGCTCTTCGGAGCGCAGGACATCCGGCTGGTCGCGCGGGCGGGTGCTCTGTCGTCCAACGAGGTCCTGGTCGACGTGGTCGGGCCGCCGGTGACGGTCCTCAGCTTCACGCCTCCGGCAGTCTCCTACGCGGGCGGCTACTACCTTTCGCCGGACACGCGCATCCAGCTGGCGGCGACCACCGGCGATGCCGGCGGGATCCAAGCCATCTACTACGACGTGGATGTGGCCGACCCGCCCGTGCCCAGCCAGGTCTACGGCGGCGCGTTCACGCTCGCCGGCCTGGGGCTCGCCGAACCCGGCGTCCATACGCTGCGCTTCTTCGCCGAGGAGCGGTCGCTGGTCCGCGAAAGCGTGCGCTCGGTGAAGCTCTACACGTCGGCGACGCTGACGACCGACCGCCCCATCACGAACCGGCCCAATCCCTTCCGCGCCGGGGACGAGCCCACGGTGATCCTGTTCACGCCGGGGCAAACCGGCAGCGTCAGCCTGACGATCCACGACCTCTACGGCGGCGTGGTGTTCAGCCACCAGCTCAGCGTGACGGCGGGCGAGCTGGCCCAGTTCGTATGGGACGGCCGCAACGGCAACGGCGACGTGGTTTCCAACGGAGGCTACATCTGCCGGGTCAGCGGCGCCGGGATCGACCTGCGCCGCAAGATCGCGGTGGTGAAGTAGGCACCATGAGACGCAGCAGCACGAGCCGCATCCATTCCTTGGCCTCTTGTCTGGCGCTCGCGATGACCGCGCTCGCGGGCGCGGCACCGGCGCGGGCCGCCAACGACGCGGGCGCACCGGGGGCATTTCTGCGCTTCGCCAGCAGCGCGCGAACGATGGGGTTGGGGAACGCCGTGATGGGGCTGGCTGACGACGCCGCGGCTTCCTACTGGAATCCTGCCGGACTGGCCCAGCTGCGCACGATGGAGATCACGGCCATGGGTGCCACCCTGTTCGAGGACACGCAGTACAGCTTCTTCGCGTTCGGCGTCCCCACGCAGAGCGCCGGCTCGTTCGCCGTCAGCGGCACCTTCGCCCGCAGCGGCGGCTTCGAGCGGGCGACCCTGTTGGAGGACCTGAGCGAGACCTTCACGGAGAGCGAGGGCGTCTTTGCCCTGAGCTACGCTCGCGGCAACGGCCGCATGGGCTACGGCGCCACTCTGAAGTCGGCGTCGCAGCGGCTGGGCGAGGCCAAGGGCTCGGGCGTGGGCGCCGACCTGGGCCTGTATCTGCGCCCGCTGCGCAGCGTGAGTCTGGGCTTCGCGGTGCAGAACGCCCTGGCCCCGGAGATCACTCTGGATCAGCAGCCTGAGCGACTGGCGCGCAGCCTGCGCGCGGGGACCGCGCTGCGCTTCTTCGGCAACCGCCTGCTGCTCCTGTCCGACCTGACCAAGACCGAGCGCATGGATGTCGACTTCCAGAGCGGCGTGGAGGTGTGGCCCTCGCGCTCGCTGGGCCTGCGCGGCGGCTACGACACGGTGGGCGCGCAGCTTTGCTTCGGCGCCGGGTTCCGCTGGGAGAACTGGCAGCTCGACTACGCGTTCGTGAACCAGGAGCTGGGTGCGGTCAACGTGCTCAGCGCCACGCTGCGCTTCGGCGTGCCCTACGGGGTGAAGGTGCACCGTGACCGCGCGCTGTTCAGCCCCTCGGGCGACGAGCGCGACGTCACCTTCGACATCAAGACCGCCGTGCGCGGCCGCGTGGAGAGCTGGCGCCTGGAGATCCGCGACCACCGCGGCGAGCTGGTGAAGACCGTCTCGGGCAACGGCCCACCACCGGGTGGGGTGACCTGGACCGGCGACGACGACAAGGGCCGGCTCGTGGGCGATGGCAACTACATCGCCACCGTGACCATTCTCGACGACCTGGGCGAGGCGTGGGACTACACCTCGTCGGTCGAGGTGCTGGGCTTCCGCGACCGCACGCGGGTACCCATCAAGATCGACGTCAGCGGCGCCGACCAGGACGCCGCGGGGGGCAAGCAGCAATGAGCGCTCTCTCCTGGATCGGCCCGGCAGGGCGGCGTGGCGCGCTGGCCGGGTTGGCGACGCTGGCCGCGCCGGCCGCGCTGGCGACGCTGTTGTCGATTGCACCCGCGCGCGCAGCGCAGCCCCAGGGCCCGATCCCGGCCGAAGACGTCCTGTGGCGGCAGGCCGGCGAGGCCTTCGCCGCCGGCAAGGACAAGTCGGCCGCGATGCAGCAGTACCGGTTGTTCGTCACCACCTACAAAGGCAGCCCGCGGGCGGCGTCCGCACAGTACATGCTCGCCGAGTGCTACTTCGCCATCGGCGACTGGGAAGCCGCGCTGAAGGAGTTCGAGCGCGTCGATGGCTTCAAGGGGCGCGATGCCCATCTACAAGCCAGCGTGCTGCTGCGCAGCGGCGAGTGTCTGTTCAACCTGAAGCGCTTCCCCGAGTCCATCGCCGCCTGGACGCGCCTGATCGACGAGCACGAGCACACCTTCCTGCTGGCCGAGTCGCTCTACGAGGTCGGCCAGGCCTACATCGTCGAGGACAACTGGCTGCGGCTGGAAGCGGCCTATCGCCGACTGCTGGAGGCGCGCCCGGGCTACAAGGACCTCCCCCAGGTCCACTTCGCGCTGGGGATCTTCGCCTACCACAACAAGGCCTACGACGAGGCCTTGAAACACTTCGAGAGCGTCCCCACCGACCGCGGCTTGTACTACATGGGCCGCTGCCTGGAGGACACCGGGCAGTACATCCTGGCGATCCAGCGCTACAAGCAGGTGCTGCGCCAGTACCCGGAGAGCTCACTGGCCGACGACGCGGCCTTCAGCGTGGCCGAGGCGTTCTACCGCAGCGGGCAGAACGCAGTGGCGGTGAGCAGCTACAAGGAGTTCATCGAACGGTACGTCGATAGCCCCTTCGTGCCCAACGCGCGCTACAAGATGGCCTGCGTCACCTACAACGATGGGCACTACGACGAGAGCATCCGGCAGCTAACGGAGATCTGCGACGCCTTCGCCAAGGAGCCGGTCTGCGCTTATGCCAGCTACCTGATCGGCAGCTGCAACATCGCGCTGGGCCGCAGCGCCGACGCCATCTTCGCCTGGACGCGCGTCGTTCGCGAGTTCGCCGACAGCCAGGTCGCCAGCGCCGCGCTGCACAAGATCGTGTTTGCCTACGCCCAGGATGGGAACTACGCGCAGGCGATCCAGATGGCGCAGGAGTTCCTGCGGCGTTATCCAGGCGACGTCCTGGCGGCGCGCGTGCTGGTTCTCGAGGGCTTCTGCCACACCGAGCTCGGCGAGCACGATCAGGCGGTCCTGGCCTTCCAAAACGTCCTGGACAAGCACGTCAATACCGACGTTGCGGAGCGCGCGCTGTTCCTCTCTACGCTGGCCTACTACCAGCGGGGGCAGTACGACCGGCTGATCACCAACTACCACTACATCGCCAAGCGGCTGCTGCCCACGCCGTCGCAATGGCGGGCCCGCACCTACTACTACCTGGGCGAAGCGTACTACGCGCAGGGGCTCTACCAGGAAGCGGGCGGCATGTACCGCCTAGTGCTCACGGGCTACCCCAAGAGCAACGTGGCCGCGCCCGCTCTGCAGGGGCTGGTGGCCAGCCTCAGCCAGGCTGGGGATTACGAGCTGGCGCTCAAGGAGCAGGAGCGCTTCCTGCTGGCGCTGGCCAACTCCGACAGCGACGGCGGGACCAACGCACTGGCGGTAGGCTCCATCTACTTCAACCAGCACAAGTACGAGGAGGCCCTGGCCCAGTTCACCGAGTTCCTGAAGAAGAACCCGGACTCTCCGGATGCGCCCAAGGCGATGGCCAACCTGGGCATGGCCTGCTACCGCCTGCAGTACTACGACCAGGCCCTTGCTACCTGGCGGGACCTGCTGGCGCGCTTCCCCAAGGCGCCCGAGGCCGAGGACGCCCTGTACCACATCGCCGACACCCAATTCGGCCTGGGCCGTTTCGCGGACGCGCGCGCCACCTACCAGCAGCTCTCCTTTGGCTGGCCCAAGGGGGCCCACGCGGCCGACGCCTGCTTCGGGACGGCCAACTGCGCCTACAACCTGAAGGAGGACGACGCGGCGATCGCCGCCTTCAACGCGTTCCTCGCGGCGTACCCCAACGACCCGCGCGCGCAGGACGCCGAGCTGGGCGTGCAGTCCTGCTATTACCGCAGCGGGAAGGACATGGAGCAGTACCTGGCACGCCGCCCCGACAGCCCGCTGGCCGCCGACGTGTACTGGTCCAAGGGGCAGGAGTCCTTTGCCAAGGGCGACTACGCCACCGCCGCGCGCTTCTTCGAGAAAGTGACGCTGGACTACCCGGGCTCCGAGAGCGGGCCGGGCGCGCTGTTCTACCTGGCCGAGAGCTACTACAAACAGGATCAGCTCGAGCCGGCCCTGGCGGGGTATCGCAACTTCATCTCCACCCACAAGGACCACGAGCTGGCCGAACTGGCGCACTTCCGCGAGGGCACGGTGCTGTTCAAGCTAGAGCGCTTCGGCCAGGCTGCGCAGAGCTTCGAGACGCTGGCCGATCTGTACCCGAAGGGCCAGTACGCGCCGCTGGCGGTCTACAACGCAGCATTGGCCTATCAGCAGGTGGAGGACTGGACCTCGGCCATCGGCGGGTTCCTGCGCGTGCTGGCCGACTACCCCGAGCACGAGAAGGCAAAGGGGCTCTGGCTCCAGGTCGGCGCCCTTTACCAGGACGAGCTGGGCGACTACCCGCGCGCCATCGAGGCCTACGACAAGGCCCTCGCCCAGGACCCGGGCCAGCTCCTGCAGATCCGCTTCAAGCAGGGCGAGTGTTGGGAGAAGCAAGAGAAGCTCGATGATGCCTTGCGCGTCTACGAGCAGGGGGCCGGCAGCGGCGCGGCCGCCGATCCCTACCGGATCGCCAGTCTGGCGCAGATCGGGAGGATCCTCGAGGCACGCCGCGATTGGGCCGGTGCGACGAACGCCTACCAGCGCATCATCGATGCTCACGGCAAGCCTGAGTGGACCGAGATGGCGCAGGGGCGCATCACGGCCATCAAGGACCAACAGGTGGCCGGCAACTAGGCCAGCACAACGGAGAGGAAAGCCGATGTTTGGTGACATGTCACTCATGGATCTGTTGAGGGTCTCGCCTACGTTGGGCGTGCTGCTGCTCACGTCGGTGGTGACGCTCGGCTTCGCTTTGGAGCGCGGCCTGTACTTCAGGTCGAGCGCCATCAACGTGCGTCGGCTCATGCAGGATCTTTCCCCGAAGCTCCTCGCCGGGGAGTTCGACGCGGCGCTGCAGATCAGCCGCAAGCAGAAGGGGAGCGCGGCGCGCGTGCTGGAGCAGGCCATCGGGCACCGCCACCTGCCGATTCCCCAGTTGCAGCAGCGCATCAACACCGCCATCGAGCTCGAGCAGGTGGAGATGGAGCGCAACCTCGGTGTGCTGGGCACGCTCAGCAACATCGGTCCGCTGATCGGACTGTTCGGCACGGTGATCGGAATCATCCGCGCCTTCGCTGACATCGCGCGCACCGGCTCGGGCGGCAGCTCGGTCGTGGCGATGGGCGTGGCCGAGGCCCTGATCACTACGGCCGTGGGCATCGTCATCGCCGTGGTCGCCACCATCTTCTTCAACGTCTTCGTGCGGCGGATCCGCACGCGCATCGCCGAGCTGGAGGACGTGCGCGAAGAGTTCTTCAGCCTGATGACGCAGCGCACCGCGGCCCCGGAGCGCCCGGTGCACAGCCAGCCGGCGCGGCGCGCGCCCACGCAGGAGCCCGCTCCAGCCGGGTTCCTGAGCTAGGTACAGCCATGACCGGTCTCAAGCGCGGCGGTTTCAGCCACGGGATCAACGAGTTCAATATCACGCCGCTGGCGGATGTCTGCACGGTGCTGATCCTGGTGTTCCTGGTCACCATGCCCGACGTGCTGTGGAAGGGCATCCAGGTGAACGCCACCACGGCACGCGCGAATGCGCAGGTGGTGACGCAACGTCCCAAGGACGATGACGATCAGCTGCTGACGGTGGCCGTCACGCCCGAAGGACTCACCCTCAACCGGCAGCCCGTGACGTTGGAAGAACTGGGAGACGAGCTCGCGCGCCGGCTCGCCGCTCGTGCCGACAAGACCGTGGTGGTCGTGCCCAGCGACCACGTGGCGCTGGGCCAGGTGGTGGCCGTGCTGGACGTCGCCAAGGCAAGTGGCGCCTCGCACCTGGCGCTGCTGGACCGCAGGGAGGAGCGGGCACCATGAAGGGTTATCTCTACCAGAGCAAGACCAACGTTGCACCGCTGATCGACGTCTCGCTGATCATCGTCCTGGCACTGATGGTGATGGCGCCGCACCTCAACCCGACGGCACACGGCGTCGACTTGCCGCCCGCCCGGGCGAGCGACGTCAGCGACTCGGAACGCGCCGAGATCACCTGCACGTTGGACGGCGGCATCTTCGTCGGCGAGGAGCAGATCTCGCTGCAGGACCTGCGCACCCAGCTGCAGACGTTCTTCGAGCAGAACCCGCAGGCGATCGCGGTGGTGAAGGCCGACCGGGGCATGATGTACGGCGACGTGAAGAAAGTGATCGCAGAGGTGGAGGCAGCCAAGGCCCCGCGCATCGCCATCGCCACCCGACAGCACGACACGCTGAGGGGCGCGCGCCCATGACCATGATGCGTCGCACCATCAGCCGGCGCGCCAGCACCCAGCGCAGCCTCGGCATCAGCACCGCTATCCACGCACTGCTGCTGCTGCTGACGCTGACGATGCTGCGCCGCGGCCCCACCGTGCGCCTGCCCGAGGAGCTCACCGAGATCTCCTACATCCAGGCGCGCTATGGCGAGAACATCGCGGCCAAGGTGCTCCTCAAGACGCATCCGGCGCCGGTGGTCAAGGAGCCGGGCGACAAGGGGCTCAGCTCGCGCTCGGCGCTCGCGCCCACCAAGCAGCAGGCGCCGCCACCCAGTCCCGTGCCTCGGCCCGGCCTGGCCGACGTCAAGGCGCCCGCGTTGCCCGACGCCAAGCGGCCCCAGGCCCTATCCATCGCGCCCAAGCTCGATAGCAAGACGTTCCGGCAGAACGAAGCGCCCGCGCTCGATGCCGACTTCGTGAACCGCGCCCTGGATCTCGCCAGCTCGGCGGAGGTGCCGGCCATGGCTGCCCCGGCTCGGCTGCAAGCGAAGGCGTTCGACCCGCAGGAGCAGGTGCTGGTGGGACGCAAGAGCCGCCTTGCGGCCGGTGACCTGGAGTTCGATGTGCAGGAGGCCGGCGCCGGTAGCAGTGCGCTCGCCCTGCAGATCCCCACCGGCGGCAGCGACGAGGGCAACCCCGGGCTCACCGGGGGGACACTCGCGCCGGGCAAAAAGATCTACCAGGGACCGGTGGCGGCGCTGCAGCAAGTGGCACCGCTGTCCCGCGGCGGCCAGGGCGCGGGGATCGCCGACGTGGAGGGCCCGGCCTCCACCGGCGGGACCGAGCAGGAAGGGTGGCGCACCGTGCTGGACTACGGCCGCGGCAATGGAAGCCGCGGTGGCCCTGGAGGTCCCGGCAGCGGTGGCGCGGGGTCGGCGGGCGCAAGCGGAGCCCGCAGGCCGATCGCGGATGCGCCCGACGCGCGCAGTATCGTGCGGCAGGAGCAGGACGCACAGAAGAACCGCGACCAGATGCCGCAGGACGCCGAGAGCGTACAGGGCGGCAAAGGGATCACGATGACGATCTCCGGCCAGATCCAGGGACGCAAGATCCTGTCCAGCGTCACGCCCGAGTACTCGCAGGCAGCGCGCAAGAATGGCTGGGAGGGCGTGGTCGCCGTGCGCTTCACTGTGCTGCCCGACGGCCGCGTGAAGGACAACCTGCTGCTGACCCAGACCGCGGCGCACCGCGACCTGAACCAGTCGGCGATGGCGGCCATCCGCCAATTCCGCTTCGCGCCGCTGCCGCCCGGTCAGGCGGCGGTGGAGCAGTGGGGAATCATCACGATCGTCTTCCGCTTGAAGTAGGGACAGGAGCCGCGGGCGACCCACCCGTGGTCCGCGCCGCGCCACAGCAACCACCGGAGGGCCGGCTCGCGGCCGGCACGAGACCATGAGCGCACCGCACCACAACCATCATGCCTGGAGGATGCATCCGCTGGGGATGGCAGCTTTGCCGGTCCATCGCGCGGCCCTTCGCGCGGACTCGCGCATCGGCCTTTGCCCAGCCTTGCACATCGGACTGCGCCCGGGCCTGCGGCTGGCCCTCTGCCTGGCGCTTTGCATGGCCGTGCCGGCGCCGGCGCGCGTCGCGCTCGCCCAGGGCGGCAGCGACAGCACCGCCGTGAAGGGCGGCCCAAAGGCCAATTCCGAGTTCACCCAGCCGGGGCAGAACGGCGCGCAGCTGCCCGAGATGGTGGTGGAGGCGCAGAACCAGGTCCGCCAGCCGATCCAGAAGGGGACCTTCGAGCTGAAGCTCACGGCGGCTCTGGTGGACTCGTTCGCGACGGCCATGGACCAGGAGGCCCTCGCGGTGAGCCCCGTGAGTGGGCTGCAGCCGCACCTCAACAACCTCGAGCCCTTGCACAGCGACCAGACGCCGCATTTGTGGCTGCGCGACATGTCCACGCAGCCCGTGGCCCTCTTCTCACCCGAGCGGCCCGAGGGGCACTCGGTCAAGGACTGGGAGCTGGTGATCACCGACTTCCGTGGCGCGCCATTCCGGCGCTACGCGGGCAAGGGCAGCCCGGCCGTCGCGCTGGCGTGGGACGGGCGCGCTGACGGCGGCGACATCCTGCAGGTGGGGTATCCCTACAGCTACGTCTTCAGCATCACCGACAAGGGGACCAACCGCTACAACTATGCCGGTACCAGTTTCCGAGTGCCGGCCCTGGACTACCGCGACGGACACGACCGGGTGCTCGAGGTCGCCGGCGGCGAGCTCTTCCTGCGCGAGGACAGCAAGCTCACGGACGCGGGCAAGGACTGGCTGACCAAGGCGGCCGATGCCATCCGCCAGCATCCGTACTCGCCGGTGAAAATGGTGGTCGTGGCTGAGGATCAGGCCCTGGCGCAGCGGCGCGCGGACATCGCAGCCGTGTTCCTGGCCGAGAGCCTCGTGCTGCCTCGCGAGCAGGTCGAGACGCAGGCCGTCCAGCGCCCCGACTTGCGCGCGGAGCTCGACGGCTCGCTGCGCGTGGTCGTGCTGCACGCCGACTGAAGCGTGGCGGGAGCAGCCCGCCGATCGCAACGCAGAGAAGGCTCGGCGCCACATCAACCATCGAGCGCCCGGCACTCATTTGCCTTCCCCCGCACGACGGCTTACGGTCAGCGGGTCTCCACGAAGAGGAAGCACCGTCCTCGTGTCCCGCCCGCCCACGGCGGCGTCGAGAGCGTGTGCGCGGCGGTCGAACCGCCCGGAATGGGGCACCTGTCGTTAAGGTTCGCTCTCGCGGCGCCCTGACGGACGCCTTGGACCCCGGGGTCCCACGGCAGACCCAATGGAAGGTCCATGCCGCGGGGGATCATCCTGCCCGGTCGGGATGGTCTGGATCTCTGCCGCGCGCTGCCGGCCCCCTCGGTGGTGCCCATCCTGCTGCTCACCGCCCGCAGCACCGAAGCGGAAATCCTACGCGGGCTGGAGCTGGGGGCAGACGACTACGTCATCAAGCCGTTCTCGCCCCGCGAGCTGGTGGCGCGCATCGAGGCGATCTACGGTGTCGGGTACCGCCTGATGGGACCCGACGGTGCGCCTGCCACTGCGCGGCAAGTCCTTGCAGGTCGCTAACAATGCCAGCGTAGACACTCCTTGAGCGGCGGCATTCCGCCGCGCGCTCGAACTGGAGGATCATGGCGATGTGCCGGATGCTTGAGGCTTCCATCCTGCGGCGCGGGTGGTGGCCGCACGGCGCCTTCGCCCAGCAGCTCGCCGCGTGCGCGTTGGCCGTCACGCTGGCCGGCACGTTCACCGCGCACGCGCTCGAAGCGCCGGCTGGCGCGCTGCCGTCCCCCGCATCATCCGTGGTGCGGGGAGAGTTGGGGGCGCGCCTGGACTCCATCGCCCAGGCCGCCGGGCAACAGGGCTTCCATGGTGTGGTGCTGGTGGCGAAAGGGAATGATGAGATCCTGGTGAAGGGTTACGGCATGGCGAACCACGCAACCGGCGCGCGGTTCACGCCCTCGACCGTGGTCCAGATCGGTTCCTGCGTCAAAGACTTCACCAAGGTCGCGATCCTGCAGCTCGTGGAGGCTGGCCGGCTGCGGCTGACGGACCCACTGGATCACTTCTTCCAAGACGTGCCGGCTGACAAGCGCGCGATCACCGTGGAGCAGGTGCTCGAGCATCGGGCGGGCTTCCCGCTGGCAGTCGGTCTCGACTTGGAGCCACTGACCCGCGGGCAGTTCCTGGAGCGGCTATTCGCGCGCCCTCTGCAGTTCGTGCCGGGCACCTCCGAGCAATACTCCAACGCGGGCTTCGCGCTGCTGGCCGCCGTCGTCGAGCAGCTCACCGGGCAAGCGTTCGACGCATACGTGGATTCGGCCATCTTCCGGCCGGCGGGCATGCGTGAGACGGGGCTCTTGCTGCCGCGCTTCGACCCCGCTCGCTTGGCGCGCGGCTACGTCGAGGATGAGGACCGGGGTACGATGCTCGACCTGCCTCGCTTGCCGGACGGCCACGGCTGGAATCTGCGCGGCAATGGCGGCCACGTCTCCACCGTGCGCGACATGCGCCGGTTCTACCAGGCGCTCGGCGATTCCACCCTGCTGCGTGACCGCGCGCACCGAGCGATGGTGCTGCCTCCCGACCAGCCTTGCGTGCTCGCAGGCTCGGACCTGGTCTGCTTCTTCCTCTACGGCCGCTTCCCCGGCAATGGGGTGGAGCTGCTCATCGCGAGCAATCATGCCGACTGGAAAGGGGAGCGGTTGATGCGCCTGCTGCAGCCCGCGCTGGGGATCGCAGGGCCGCCCGACGGCGGGCCGCGCAGCCTGACCGGGGGCAAAGCAAGCGCCACGCTCCCCGACACGGGGCAGGGCCGGACGGTCGCGGCGTACCTCGAGGCATTCAACAGCGGCGACCCGGCGGTGATGCAGCGTTTCCTTCAGGAGCACGCCGAGGCCGGACCCGACGCTCCACCGATGGAGCGGCGGTTGAAGAACTACCGGCGAATGTTCGACGACCTGGGACGGGTCGTCGTCGAGTCGGCCCAGCAGACGACCATTGCCCTCCAGGTGACGGTGCGCGGCGAGCAAGGGATGCGCGCAACTTTCTACTTCCAGGTGAGCTCCACCGCGCCCTTCGCGCTCCAGGGCATGCACATCGAGGTCGGAGGATAGGCGCACCGGCCGGTGATCTGACCTCCGTTTCGGCGGGGCGCTCCTTCGAGGTACACTCGATCCCCTCCAGGAGGAAGCCATGGGTGCGGACCCGATGAGCTCGGACGGCCGGCGGGTCTCTAGGCCCGAGTTCGAGCGGAAACGGATCGAGCGGGTCCTGCGGGGCGGGCGCACGCTGTTCAAGCGCAGCTTGGAGGTGGGGGTCGCGTGGGCCTGGCAGCAGCGCCGGGCGCGCGGCACGGGTTCGCTGCAGCGGCTGGCCGCTCTCACGGGCGCGCTGTTGATCGCGGCATGGGTCACGCTGCGCGCTGCCGTGGGGTCCGGGAGTGGGGCAGCCGTCGGCGTGTCGGATGAGCTGGCGGCCGCACGACGCCTGCAGGCCGCGGAACGCTGAGCTGCGACCGATAGCGTGGCCAGCGCAGTCGTGGCGCGGCTGGAGGCTGCCCCCGCGCCCGACTCGCTCGCCATGGCGGAAGCGCTCTTTTGCATCGGCCAGGCACGCTGGAAGCTCACCTCGTACGCCGACGGCGTGGGGTTGCGCTGCGCAGCGCGGTGCCTGGGCATTCGCGAGCGGCAGCTCGGGGCCGATCACCTTGACGTCGCAGCAGCGCACGCACTGATGGGCCGGATCCTGGCCGGGACCGATCGCGCCGATAGCGCGTTGACCCACGTCCGGCGCGCGCTCGATCTCCGCACGGTGCGCCTGGCCCAGGATGACACGCTGGTCGCCGACACCTGGTCGCAACTTGCTGGTGTTCAGCATAACCGCAGGGACTTCCGTGCCGCGCTGGAGGCCTACGGGCACGCGCTGTTCATCCGCGAGCGCCGTCACGGCGAGGAGGATCCCGCGCTGGCGGCCCTGCTCGCCGAGATCGGCAACTGCACGATGCAGTTGGGCGATCTCGACCAAGCGCGGCAACTGCTGGAGCGCGCGGTGGGCATCTACACTCGCGCGCTCGGGCGGGACGCCTACCGCCGGCAGGGAGCGTTGAACTAGCTTGCCACGGTCGAGGGCGTGGCTGGGAACTCGGCTCGCGCGCTCGATCTGCTCCAGGAAGCCATCCGCGTCGTGCGCTTGCACCGCGCGCCGGACGATCTGCAGATCGCGTTGCTGCGCGCGAACATGGGCAATCGGCTCATGGAGTTCAGTGACTACGAGGGCGCGCGCGCGACCTACACCAGCGTACTGCCCATCTTCGAGTCGCACTACGGTCTCCAACACTCGCGGACCACCGCCGTGAAGGTGTCGCTCGGAATCGCCAGCGCCGGTGTGGGGGACACGGCGGCCGCGCTGCGGTACCTGCGCGAAGCGGAGACGACGCTGGCAGCTCGACCGGGCCCGCCCGATCCGTCCTTGGCGATCACGCTGCGCTAGCAGGGGGAGGTGCTTCACCTGCAGGGGCATGATGCGTCCGCGCGGCAGGCGTGCGAGCGGGCCATCCAGACCGAGCGCAAGCCGCGCAGGCCATGGGGCGTGACGCTCGCCACCGCCCACTACCTCCTGATGTCGGTGCTGGAAGCCACCGGGGATCTGGCCGCCCTGGACAGCACGCGGGCGGAGCTCGTAAAGCTGGCCGACGCGTACGCGCGCGGCTCCACGATGACCCGGGCGACCGTCCACTACTGGAGCGCCCGTGCGGCTCGCCGCCTGGGCCGCGCGGCGGAGGCCTTCACGGAGGCGCTGGAGGCCGACCGCAGTTCGCGCGAGCTCCTGCATCTCAACGCGCAGGCCCTCCCCGATCGGCGCGCTCGCGAGCTCGCGGGTCGGCAGTCCCGCTTCCTCGACCTGGTCCTGGATCTCTCGCGCGGCGGCGACCCGCAGCGTCTCGCGATCGCATGGGATCGCCTGGTGCGCTCGCGCGGGCTGGTCGCGCCGAGCTCGCGCGGCGGCGGCTGCCGACCACGCTGCGGTCCGACACGACCATCGTCGGCACCCACTCGCGGTGGGTCGATGCGCAGCACCGCTTAGCGCAGCGTCTGGTGAGCGCGGCGGGGACGCCGCGGGACTCCACCGCGCGATCCGCGGTGGAAGGATTGCGCGCCGCGGCCGAGGAGGCCGAGCGCGTCTACGCCCGGACCCGCGCGAGCCGCAACCTGGAGTCCGCGCCCTCTGAGGTGGGGCTGCCCGAGGTGCGGGAGCGCCTGCGTACGCAGGTCAGGCGCTCGTCTCATTCGCCGAGATCAGCTCGCGGTCCGATTCCGCGCGCGTGATCGCGTTCATCACGCGCGGTGGACACAACGACATCGCGCGCATCGAGCTCGGTCCCTCGGCAAAGCTCCAGGCCGCCCTCGACGCGTGGCGGGAGCAACTCGCCGCATCCCCGGGGGCGGCCGCGCCCCCGGACGGCGCGCAGGAGTACGCCTGCCGGCGGCTCGGGCGCGAGGCTCGCAGGCTCACTTGGGATCGAATCGCTCCACCGCTTCACAGCGTGAGAGACGTGTTCATCGTTGCAGACGGGGAGCTTCGCGCTGGCGCCGCTGCCCGAAACCGGCGCCGAGTCGCAGGACGCGGCCCGCCAGTGGCGTGCCAGGCGCGGCGGGCGCGAGGCCGTGCTCCTCCTCGGTGCCGCGGCGAGCGAATCCGCCGTCAACGCGCGGCGCCGGGACGCGCGGTCCTGCATCTGGCAACCCATGGCGTGGTCGCCCGCGACACCTGCGCAACCGCCCTGAGGGGGACGCGCGGCGTCGGTGGCGTCTCGGCGATCGCGCAAATTCACACGTCGGGCCCGCCGGTGCCACCGCCGGCGCGCCCGGCGGCACGCCCCGTTTCAAGTGCGTCGGCCGGCGCGGAGTCCAGGATCTCCCCATGGGTCGGTCGGAGAGTGTGGCTCGCGCTCGCGGGCGCCAACCAGGCGAGCGACCACGATTGGGATGAGAACGAGGGGCTGTTCACCGCTGAAGAGGTCGTGACCCTCGATCTCGAGGGTACCGACTGGGTGGTGCTCTCGGCCTGTCACACCGGTTTGGCGCAAGGCTGGTCCCGCGACGGTTCGCTCGGCATGCGCCGCGCCTTCCACCTGGCAGGCGCACGCACCATGATCGCCAGTCAGTGGGCCGTGGAGGGCGACGCTGCGCGGGAGTGGATGCGGGCGCTCTACACGGCCCGCGCCGCGGGCGCGACCTCGGCCGGGCAGGCACTGCGCTGCGCGAACCGTGCCGTGCTGGTCGCCAGGCGTCACGATGGCCGCTCCACGCACCCGTTCCATTGGGCTGCTTTCACGGCCAGCGGAGAGTGACGGCCTGGGCGCGCCACCGCTGGGGAGGCTCCGGTCAGCTACGGGCTGATCTCGATGCCGAATCCACGCCTCGGAGGGGCACGAGCTGGGTCCGCGTCTGATCCCGGGCGGGAACCCCCACCCACCCGGAGCGATAGCATGCGCGCCCGGCTCGATCCCCGGGGCGAGCATCCGGCGAACCCCGCCAGGATTGGGTCTCGACGGGCCCGGGTTCACTTGGTACAGTCCGTCGTGCGCCAAAGTCGGGCGCACGGGGTCCACCGGCGCCTCTCCCTCCGCGCGAAGGGCTTCTTCCGAATGTCACGGATGAGGAGGTTCGCATGTCCAAACGTTCTACGAGTGCGTTGATTGCGATCTTGGCGGTCACACTCTTGCCGAGCCTGGCGCTCGCCGACGCAGCCCTGGTCCAGGGCCCGTGCGAGCGGATACCGGGATCCGACGCCCTGCGCGTGACGTTCACACTGGTGAACTTCTCGCTGACGGTGCCGGTCTGCGATCTGCATCTGATTCCAGAGCCCCAGCCGCCGCTGGCTGGCTGCCTGGTGCGCGGTTGCGAGGCGCCCGCGGACTGGGCCTGCCAGCTCGATGCCAGCGGAGGAGCGAGCTGGGTGGCGACAGCCGCGACGGCGTGCGTCGGTACGGGCGGGACGCTGAGCGGTTTCTCGATGATCCTGGACAACCCTGTCCTCTGCTGCTACCACGTGCAATTCACGGGACCTCAGGGAGAGGTCATCGTGGAGCAGGAGGAATGCTTCAGCTGCGTAGGTGTTCCCGACGACCAGACCACGTGGGGCATGATCAAGTCGAGATACTAGGATCGACGGCGTTTCAGCTCTCGCGATCCATAATGCGGCCTCCGCGTACTCCCCGTGCGGAGGCCGCTTGCGTTGCGCCCGCGGCTTGGGCTCCGCAGGGTCTCGAAGAACGACGTCGCGCCTGCCCCAGGTGGGGGTTCGCGGCGGGCAACACCTTCACGCCGCAGGGCCACGCCGAGCCGACCTGGGCCTGTCTGGAGTCGGGCGGCGCGAAGCTCAGGCTGGCACGGGCCCGTGAGCCGATCATCGCGAGCCAGCAGGGCGTGCTGTTCTATCTTTCTTGCGCCGACGTGCCCGAGATGCGGGTCGCGCTGGCGGCGGCGGGCGTTGTCGCTGAGCCCATCACGTATCCGTTCTACGCGCCCCACCGGGAGTTTCGCATCGAGCATCCGGACGGCCCCTCACGGTGATCCACCTCGACGCCCCCTGACGTGCGGTCTCTCCTCCACCGATCGCCGCATGGCCCGCAGCGAAGCGTCATGGCCATCGCCATCACGCTCTTGATGCTCGAGCTCAAGGTGCCGCAGCAACCGGAGATCGCTGCGACGGGCTAAAGGGCCGGGGGGCGCGGAGTTCTGCGCGCAGGCCGGCCGGGGCTGCGAGGAGACGCGGCGGCGCGCTGGCTGGACCCGCGGGACGTCGCAGGCAAGCGTCGCGAAGGGGCGCGGTCAGCTGCGCGGCGAGCTCAGGAGTTGCTGGCGACCGAAACGCTCTTCAGCATCTCCTGGTATCCGGCGAGCCACTTCTGCACGGTGGCCTCGGGCCCGGTGAGCTTCAGATAGTAGTTGCCCGCAGGCGTCTCGACCACCGAGGCCAGCAGGCGGTAGTTGGGCTTGGGCGTGGGCGCGCCGCCCATCATGCTGTCGCCCGCATACGTGCCGCTGACGTCCACGGTGCTGACCTTCAAGCCGTTCACGTCGGCCTGGGTCAGGCCGTGGTTGGTTGGTGGGCCGCCATTCGCGCCGGACATCTGGGAGATCCAGCGGTCGATGTTCGCCTGGGTGCCGCCTCCCGCCTGGGGGCCGAAGTAGAACAGCGCGAGGCTGGCGTTCTCGGGGTCGCCCTCGGCGCGGGGCAGGCGGTACTGCGCCAGGCGCATCTGGCTTGCCGGCGGCTCCTGGATCCAGCCCTGCGGTGTCTTGTAGTGCAGCATGGGGGCGTGGGGAGGCGCGCCACCCAGCATGCCCGACGCACCACCCTGCGCCCCGCCTGACATCGCACCCGGCATGCCGCCGGCCGGCGCCTGCGCGGACTGCTGGGTGTGCTGATCCGTTGCCGACTTCTTCGAGCATGCGCCCAGCCCCGCCAGGGCGAACGCGGCGCAAGCGACAATCGTGAGCGCCAGCCGCGACGGACTGGCAGCGCGTGCTGCGACCTTCACGTGCGATGCCTTTCTGCTGGAGGTGTGCAGGCCGACGGCGGCCGGTGGCCGGGAACGACGTCGGCTCGGCGCGTCCAAGGTGCGGACAAGGCACGCTTTGGGCGCTGACCCGCCCGCACTAGGCGCGAACGTTGAACTTGCGCTTGAGCGCCTCGAGCTTCTCGTCGTAGTTCATCGGCTGCGCGACCGATCCGTCACCGTCGCTCTCGGACTCCTCGCGATGGAGCCGCCGACGCGGACCGCTCTCCGCCTGCTCGCCGCGATCGGAGCGGGGGCGCAGCTCGCGACGCGGCGGCGGGGCGGGTTCCGGCTCCTCCTCGGTCAGGCCGCGAAGCGACAGCGAGACCCGCTGCTTCTCCGGATCCACCTTCAGGACGCGCACGTCCAACTCCTGGCCGACCGCGAGCACATCCTTGGGGTGGATGATCCGCTGGCGGGAAATCTCCGAGATGTGGATCAACCCGTCAATCCCGGCGTTCAGCTGGACGAAGGCCCCGAAGTCGGTCAGACGCACCACGCGGCCCTTCACGACCTCACCCTCCTTCAGCAGGTTGGCGATGTCGGACCAGGGGTCGGGCTCGAAGTCCTTCATGCTGAGGCTGATTCGCTCCTTGTCGGTGCCCTGGCTCTCGACGCGGATCACCTTCACCTGGACCGTCTGTCCGACCTTGAGCACGTCGGCGGGGTTGATGATGCGGGTGCGGCTGATCTCGCTGACGTGCAGCAAGCCGTCCAGCCCACCGATGTCCACGAAGGCCCCGTAGGGCTGGATGCGTCGCACGACCCCGTCGAACGCTTGGCCCACCGCCAGCCGCTCGCGGGTCCGCGTCGCGGCCTCCTTGGCCTGCGCCTCGAGCACCTTACGGTGGCTGACCACGATGTTCCGGCCGCCGCGCTCGAACGTGATGATGGCGAACTGCAGTTTCTGCCCGACGTACTGCTCGGGATTGGTGCAGTGCCCCAGCTCGATCTGCGACATGGGGCAGAACGCGCGGGCGCCGCGCAGGCTCACGTCGAATCCGCCCTTGTTGGTCTTGCGGACGAGGCCTTGCACCGGCGCACCCTGCTCGAAGGACTGCTGCAGCTTGCCCAGGATCGGGGGCGGGCCCTTGCGGGCCAGCGTGAACAGCACCACGTCGCCCAGCTGTTTGACCGCGACCTCCAGCTCCTCGCCCACCTGATGTTTGAGCTGACCCTGCGCGTCCTTCATCTCCGCGAGCGGCAGCGTCCCCTCGCTGCGGCCGCCGAAGTCGAGGAAGCAGTCGGTCTCGCCGATCTGGACGATCTTCGCCTTCAGCCGCTTGCCGACTCTGAGGCTCGGTCCACCGGCAGCAGCCGTCGCCGCGTGCAGCGCGGCCGCGATCGCCGGATCAATGGGCACTTCCTCGGGGGCTCCTGCGGCGGCTCCGACGTCCGCGACCGTACTCGCCACCTCGCCGGTCGTCGCGAGGGCTTCCTCGTGGGCTTGTGCGCCGGTCCCGGCTCCCGGTTCCGCGCCGTCGCCCGCTCCCGCGTCACCCGTGGACGCAGCAGGTGCCGGCTCCATCTCCACTTCCACCACGTCCGCCTCCGAACCCTCGGCAGTCTCGCCCCCGGGCACGCTGGCCCGGCCGTCGTCGGTCGCTTCGCCGCCGCTGGAGGTGAAGGAGCTGTCTGAAAGGGTGGAGAAGAACGGGTCGGATGGAGCATTGGAAACGGCGTCACCGTTCCCGGCGGCTGCACGTTCCGCCGGCGACCGGGTCTTCTTGCTGTGCGTCATCGTGATCTGCCTCGAAATGTGGGTGTCGTGGGGGGGGGCTGGCGCAGGTGAACGCTTAGGGGAGAGTATAGCAGCAGCGTAGGGTTGCCGTTCAAGCCCCACGGTCGGGGGGCCCCGGCCGCCCCGGCGCCCTGCAGGCGCTGCGACCGTTGACGCCGCGTGGGGTGCCGGATAACCTCTGCCCTCGCCAGGCCTGGGATTGGCCGGACCGGCCCCTCGGGCGCGACCCTTGACCCCGTGCCCCTTCGCCAAGGAGGCAGCTCCGATGCCGCATATCGTCACCGCACGCTGCGTCAAGTGCCGCTACACCGACTGCGTCGAGGTGTGCCCCGTCGACTGCTTCTGGGAGACCGACGACCCACCCATGCTGGTGATCGATCCGGACACCTGCATCGACTGCACGTTGTGCGTGGCGGAGTGTCCGATCCACGCCATCTGGGCCGAGGACGATCTGCCCGCTGAGTACAAGGAGTGGACGGCGAAGAACGCCGAGCTGTTCACCGCGGGGCGCAATATCACGGAGCGGACCGGCCCCCTGCCGGGCGCCCGGACACTCGAGCAGATCCAGGCGGAGGAGCGCGAGCGCGGCTGGGACATCGCCGAGCCGATCTGAGCCCTGCGCGATCGGCGCACTCCGGTTACACATCGAGGTCGTTCTCGTCGGGAGCGGTGACGTCGCCGAGGTAGCGGACCACGGCGGCGACGGCCTCGTCCTCCACGCCCTTGAAGAGGTGGTCGGCGCCCGGGATCAGCCGCACGCTGACCGGGCCCGGCAGCTCGCGCACGAAGGCCAGCAGCTCCACCCCGTTGGCGAATTCGTCGTGCTCGCCGTGGACGAACAGGCGGGGCCTGCGCGTTTCGCGCAGGAACTCCAGGGACCACTCCTGTTGCAACGGCAGCCCCAAGCCGATCAGCCAGCGCACCTGCGGATGCCGCGCACCCGCGCACAGCCCCACCACTGCGCCGAACGAATATCCCACCACCGCCAACGGAACGCCGGGCCAGCGCGCCTGCAGCCAGTCCAGCGCGGCAGTGGCGTCGTCCACTTCACCGCGGCCGCCGTCATGGGCGCCGGCGCTCTGGCCCGTCCCACGGAAGTTGAACCGCAGCGCCGGGGCACCGAGCGCGGCGGGCAGGCGCTTGGCGAGGCGGTACAGCAGCTTGTTGTCCATCGTCCCGCCGAGCAGCGGGTGGGGGTGGCAGAGCAGCGCGGCCACGCGGGGCGCGGGCTTCGGCGCGACGGCGCGGTGGAGGGCGCAAAGGCGCCCGGCGGGACCGGGTAGGAACAGTCGTTCCTCCGGCGGCAGCCAAGAGGGATCGCCGGGCATGGCGCTGTGCGCCTCCTCAGCGCGCGAGCAGCCCCTGGGCCACGTCCACCGAGCCAGGAGCGAAGAGGCGTACGGTGTACACGCCTGAGGTGGCCTCCTGCCCATTCCGCGTGCGCCCGTCCCACACGAAGGCGCGCGCTCCCGCGGCCAAGCGGCCCGTCTGCAACGATCGGACGCAGACGCCCTGCAGATCGTAGACTCCCAGGTCCACGGACGCCTCGGACGTAAGCTGCACGGTCATGGAGAGCTGGGCTGCCACTCGGTTGGTGCCCAGGCTCGCGATGCAGGCCGCCGGGCGCGGAGGACCCTCGGGCTTGATGCCGGGCAGGGTGAGGATCTCCGCGATCGGACGCCCCTGGATCGTGGGCGCCTGCACGCCCAGCAACAGCGCGATCGTCGCGCCCAGATCGCGCATGTCACGTGGCAGCGGCGACTGCACGCCGGCGCGGATCCCCGGCCCGCGGGCGAACAGCGCAATGTGGCGGCAGCCGTGGCACGGGCAGCCATGGTTTGCGAATCCGTCGTGTGGCTGGTCGTGGAGGCTGTCGTGGCGGCCGTGGTCGTAGGTCACCAGCAGCGTGGTCGTTCCCGATAGCTGTGGATCCGCTTGCACGACCTCCCAGACTCGCCCAAGGAGCGAGTCGGCGATGGTGATCGCAGCGAGGTACCCATCCCAATCGCCGTCATGCCCGCGCAGGTCGATGCTCGCAAGGTTCACCAGTGTCAAACGCGGCCGCCAGTTTGTGAGCACCGATGCCAGCACCGCGAAGGTCGATGGATCAGGGCCCAGCTCCACGCTGTCCCGCGCACCGAAGTCTGCGCCGTACCCAGGGCAGTCGCTGTGCGAGAGCGCCGCGAGCTTGCGCTTGCCCGCGACGACCCACAGCGACTCCGCAGGCAGGCCGGACTGCATGCGGAGCAGCTCGAAGAACGTGGGGGCGTGGGGCCGCTCGCTGCCGTCATTGCGCAGGTCCTGCAACGTGCCAGTCATGACGCTGGCGTGGCCGGAGACGGTCATGGTGGTGCCCAGGTTGTAGAACTCCGTCAGCACCGCACCGGCGGGGCGCAGCTGCCCCCATAGCCATGGAATGTGCTCGGGTTGGCCGATGGTCTCGTGGAAGCGTGGTCCATCGAGGAAGACGACGACAACGTGCTCGGGGAGCTGCGCGCGGGCAGGGCCGGCGACGCCCGCCAGGCCAACCATGAGCGCGAGTGCGGCCAGTCCGGCGAGCACTGCGAAGCGGCGCAACTTCGCCCCCGCGGACCGGGCCGGCCGAAGGCGCAAGCTTGAATCGGCGCTCGCCACCGGGCATCGGGACGAGCGCCGCTTCGCCAGGGGCGGGACCCTCCGCTGCATCGTCGCGTCAATCTGCTCAGGGGAACGCGGCGCCGGCCGCCCCGTGGAACGACCGGCGCCTCCGGTGCAACTCGATCCGCGGTCCGATCAGTAGTCGTCGTCCATCTCGCCCATGCCGCCGCCGGGCCCGCCGCCCGCTGCAGCCTTCTTGGGCTCCCTGACGTCGGTCACCATCGCCTCGGTCGTCAGCATCAGGCTCGCGATGCTCGAGGCGTTCTGCAGCGCGGAGCGCGTGACCTTGGTAGGATCGACGATTCCGGCCGTCACCAGGTCGCCGTACGTCTCGGCCAGGGCATCGTAGCCGAACGCGCCCTTGCCGTTGCGCACCTTCTCGACCACAACCGAGCCCTCGCGGCCGGCGTTCTCGGCGATCCGGCGCAGCGGCTCCTCGAGCGCGCGACGCACGATGCGCACACCCAGCAGCTCGTCGCCCTCGCGGTCGGTCGTGTCGAGCACCTTCTGGCAGCGCAGCAGCGCAACGCCGCCGCCGGGCACGATGCCCTCCTCAACCGCGGCGCGCGTGGCGTGCAGGGCGTCCTCGACCAGCGCCTTGCGCTCCTTCATCTCGGTCTCGGTGGCGGCACCGACCTTGATCACGGCAACGCCGGCGGCCAGCTTGGCCAGGCGCTCTTGCAGCTTCTCCTTGTCGTAGTCGCTGGTCGTCTTCTCGATCTCGGCCTTGATCTGGGCGATGCGGCCCTGGATGTCGACCTTCTTGCCTGCACCCTCCACGAGGGTCGTATCGTCCTTGTCGATGACGATGCGCTTGGCGGTGCCCAGATCTTTCAGCGTGACGCTCTCGAGCTTGATCCCGAGGTCCTCGGTGATGGCCTTTCCGCCAGTCAGGGTCGCGATGTCCTCGAGCATCGCCTTGCGGCGATCGCCGTATCCGGGGGCCTTTACGGCCGCGCAACGCAAC